>NZ_CP185865.1:0-1215000 GCF_044627595.2 Brevibacillus sp. TJ4
GGGTGGATTGATTTTTGCCATGGTGGTCAATTTTTTGATGAGCACTGTGGTCAACATTTTGGTTGACATTCACATTGAAGCAGCAACCAAAAAGTAAAAGGAACCTTGTTCCTGATCAAAAAGACTGGACTGACTTACGTACGCAGGTCAGGAACCAGAACACTTATCTATTGAAGCAGCCAGTTGCCGAGAATATATCGGTGACTGGCTGTTTCATTTCGTTTGAATGAGAATCGGGCATGTAAGAGTTACATCAAAGGCTTTACATGGAGGGGGGCATAATAGGCTCGTTAGCCATGCGATTCCATAAATCAATATGTGCGATCAAAGGAATTCGTCATGCGAACACAAAAGGAGAGACTATTACTAACTAACCTGATGTATATTAGTATAAAGACGAATTAATGCGAAAAGTGTAAAGCAAAATGAGTTTATTGTTATTAAACACGTTCGTATAAAACAGAATAATGAGGTAAGTATTAATGTCTAAAATTGATAATATGATGGCGATTCTATGGATGTTGAAATCCGGCAGAAAAATTACCGCAAAACAAATATCTGAAAAGTTAGAAATCAATATTCGGACTGTTTACCGTTATATTGATGCACTTTCGGCCAGTGGTGTACCGATTATATCTGAAACAGGTCATAACGGGGGATATACTCTGGTGAATCATTTTATTGAAACTCCCCTTCTTTTTGAGGTTGATGAGAAAACAGCATTACTTCATGCTGCCTTGTTTGCAAAAGGAGCAGGGTATTTTGGGGGGAAGGCACTAGACAGTGCAACGTCAAAACTGAAAATGTATTCAAATCAAGAGCAGGACAGAATGATTAAGCAACATGTAGAAGGGCTCGAAGTGCTAAACCCAATTGGAAAATCACCTGTGGAGCCAATCTTGAAGGAATTGGAGCAAAGTATAGTAAACGAAGTTTCTGTGGAAATCGATTACCATACAGGCCATGAAGCGCAACTCAAGCGTAGAATGATTGATCCCTATGGCATCATTTATTGGAATCATAACTGGTATGTCATTGCATACTGTCATCTAAGGAATGAAATCCGCAGTTTCAGGGCGGGGAGAATTACCAGTTTGATTCAAACAGAAAATCCCTTCCATCGTCCGAAACATTTTTCGGCAGGAGAATTTTTTATGAAAAGCCTATTTCCGGAAGTAGGTGATCAAAATGGACTTGTCCCTTTAGTCCTTGCGGGCAAGACAAGTGCTTTGGATAACTTATGCCAGCATTGGTTTTTAGCACATCACTTGAAAGAACGGACTTTACAGAATGCAATATTTCTACTGGAAGAAAACTCGATTTATACGTATGTACCGTATTTACTTTTGCCGTATGGTAAATCTATTCAAGTAATGGAACCAAAAGGTTTGACACTTTTCATGTCGCCGTCGTTTTTCCATGATTCGGGCAGTGCGGACATGACGTTTTTCATGTCTTCCAGACTGCGTATCAGCACCTTGATTTGCAATCCGAACGTATCGAGAATCGCTTGCTCGAGAATAGGCGCGATTTCATGTTTGGAGTGGTTGGCAGTTGTAAAAACGATATTGCCCGAGTTGATATACGTGACGACGTTTTCCATACCGACTTGCTCGAAAGATGTTTTAAGCAGTTTCATATCCACTTTGTTGTTTCCGCCGACATTGATTCCACGAAGCAAAGCCGTATATACCATGATTACCTCCAGGATGGATAGAATTGCAGCAGAGAAATTGGTTATCCTTGGATACATAGTACCAGAAACGGACGAAAAAACATCCGGATTCCAAAAGAATGTCGGGAGTCAGCCCTGGTTTGTTGCCCGGAAATTGCCGGGAGAGCCTAACCTCTTATCCAATCTCACTTTGACGGGAGCGGTTTTGCCGTACATAATAACAACAAATTGACAAACCGATAGGAGGTGAAAACATGGCCAGAGTTTTGTTTGTCAACGCCGGCTCCGAAGGACATCTCAATCCCACTCTCGGTGTGGTGCAAGAACTGGTCCGTCGTGGCGAAGAGGTGGTTTATTTTGCGGCGGATCAGTACCGCGAGCGGGTGGAGTCGACGGGTGCCGAGGTGATCACGTTTGATGTCAACAAATTCGTGGAGGCGTTCCTTGCCGGGGGGCGCAGTTTTTGGGGGCGCGCCGGGGGACTGCTGCGAACTGCCGACATCGTCATACCCAGCGTCCTCGAGCAAACGAAGGGAGAGCGCTTTGACTACATGGTACATGACGCGATGTTTGGCTGCGGGCGTTTGCTGGCACAGATGCTCGACCTGCCGGCGATCAACTCGTGGACCAGCTTTGCCATGCACCCAGGCATCTTTGCCAGTATGCGCGAGTCCCTCTCGCGCGGTGTGAGTGCAGACGAGGATGCGCGCGCACGCGAGGAGTTCCAACAGATAGTCGATCACGTACAAGCGACCTATCAAGTGCAGGCAGGCTCTGCCTACGACGTATTTTGCAATCCCGCTCCATTGAGCATCGTCTACACGTCGAGACATTTCCAACCGGACGCAGACAGCTTCGACGATACGTACAAGTTTGTCGGGCCGTCTATCGCGCCACGCTCGCACGAAGCATTTGATTTTTCCAATGTGGACACCGACCAACTGATTTACATCTCGCTCGGCACGGTGTTCAACCAGGCGGCGGACTTTTACAAGCTCTGTATTGCCGCGTTCGCCGACACGACGTATACGGTGATTCTGTCGATCGGGGAACAAACGCAGATCGCGGAGCTGGGCGACATTCCCGCGAATGTCATCGTTCGTCCCTACGTGCCGCAGCTTGAGGTGCTGCAACGCGCCAATTTGTTTATCACGCATGGAGGCATGAACAGCGCCAGCGAAGGTCTATACTATGGCGTGCCGTTGATCGTACTTCCCCTGGGCTCCGACCAACCGATTGTGGCGAGACGTGTAGCTGAGATCGGGGCAGGCGTCCAGCTCAATCGGGAAGGCTTGACCGCCGAAAAACTCAGAGAAGCAGCAGATTATGTGCTGCATGACGCTTCCATGCGCAGGGCATGTCAGGAGGTTGGCGAATCGTTCAGGGAGGCAGGTGGATATCATCGTGCTGTCGAGGAGATTTTCGCGTATAAGCGTCTTCGCTGAGCACCCAACATTACTGCTAGCAGCCCCAGACTCGGTATTGGCGACGTGTGGTCTTCTTAGCAACCCCAGCCGATTTCTAGTTTGAGCCGAAAAAGGTGCAGTATCGGCAACGTGCAGCGCCGTTTTTCATATGGTCCGTTATGAACAAAGACCTGCCTCAAGGGCAGGTCAAGCAAATCCAACTAAGTTAAGTATCTTTTCATCACATAGCCTGTACTTTTTGGAACGCTGCCATCTACCATACATTCAACAGCATCAAGTATCCATGCTAATGTCGTCCCACGCCTCGTCACGGTGGCCGATCATCCAGAACAGGCCTCGGCGGCGCTCCATCACGACGCTTTCGATCAGACCGCCTGCAGGCTCCCTGCCTTGAATCCGGTCGTTGACGCAAGCCCAGTGCAGGCGGTAGATTTTGTCGGCTTCGTCCAAAATGTCTTCCGGTCGGCGCAGCGACGTCCGCTCCAAAAACTCGCCGAAGCTGTCGCAGCTGGAAACTGCCTGAATGGCGAAACCGCAGTAGCATGTATGATCCGGAAAATCGAGCGAATCCACCGTCCCAAGTGCCCAAAGGAGCGCCCAATAGGCCTCGTACTGCCAGGTCAGATTGATGGCTGCCTGACGGGTGGGTTTCGCTTGCTCCAACAAATCCCGCTCATCGTCGGTCAATGCATCGGCCACTCCGAATTTATCCAGCAGCCCGGTCACAAAAGCTTTTGACTCCGCCAAATCCTCCTCCTGGGCGACGTCGCACGCGTATTGGATCACGATCAGCAGGGCGACCGCCCGGCGTGCGATCTCCTCCCGGGACCTGACCTTCAGTTCGCTTAGCGGAGGAAGTTCGGGCAAGTGCTCCAAATACGGGATTTGCTTTTCACTCAAGTAAGCCAGATTTTTTTGTTTTCTTTCCGCCCCTTCTGGAGTTGAGCAGTCTTCGCCCCGGATCTTTCGCGTGCAGGCTCGCGGACTGAAATCCGCGGCATCGGAGCTGCCGTTTGGATACACGATCACCCGTCCGTCCCGGTCCAGCAGCGTGCCGTTGGGCATAAAACCGATGCCGTCCACCTTTCCGGTCAACTTCACGAAATGTTCCAGATACTCTTGGCCGTACTCTTTTTCGGTTTCGATCGCCAGCATCGTATTGATCACGGATATTTGGAGCAGCACGCGGCGTTTCAAATCCTCGTCTTCAAACGGTATGCTGTCGTAAAATCCCATCATTCCCGGAATGTTGTTATCGAAATAATCCGGATTGGTATCCTCGGAGGCCACACGAATCGTGATTGTGTTGGTTTTAAACCAGCCTTTCGGTTGAGCCGAGAACTCTGTTTCGTTTGGACCTCCGCCGCTTACTGTAAAGCCGTCCCCAAAAACCTCGTGAATCAGCCCACCGATATCGCGAATATCGTTTCGGGATGCAAAAATCGTAAAATAAGGCAAAATGCTTCCTCCCCTTGTAAAGCGGCGGTTTCGTTTATCACATAAACGGTTTGCGCGCTAAAATAAAAAAACGATGCTCACGGCTCGCGATGTATCCGTCCCGCGCTGCGGTTTGGTGCAGATCAAGCAGCCGTTCAAAGCAGCGGTCCACGGAAAAACCGGCGAATTCCCATTCGATAATTTTGGCGAAATAGACGAGCGCACCGACATCTGTAAAATGCAGCTCCGGAAAGCATTCCTGCCGCTCCAGCACCTCAAACCCTGCCGCTTCCAGCTCGCCTGTAGCTTGCGCCAAATTGATATCCGCCGGAGTCGTCATCGCTCCCTCGCCCAGCAAAAACCGCGACAGCTCCCGATTGTTCATTCCGCCGACCTGCTGGGTGACGAATACGCCACCCGGCTTGAGGATGCGGCATACCTCGCGGGCGGAAAATGATTCGTGCCGGTTGATTACCAGATCGAAACAGCCGTCTTCAAACGGCAATGCTTCATCGTCCTTTACCAATTTGACTTCGATGCCGTAAGCGGGCAGTTTCGCCCGACACAGTTCGTAGTTGGGCGGGTAGCTTTCCGTCGCGTATGTCTTGCCCGGGGGCGGCGAAAGAGACAGCAGAAACTCGCCGCCTCCCGTGCCCATATCCAGCATGACCGAGTCGCCGCCCATTCGGGACTTTACGCTTGCCTTATAATCCCACGGAAGCTCCTGTTCCTCCATTCGCCCGGCGAGATAGGAGAAATCCCAGCCCAGGAAGCTTTTCGCCTCCTCCGCTTGCCCCTCTCGATTTTGGAACTTTGCAAAATTCGAGCGGTGCAGTTGCCTGATAACCCCGCTACTTTGGCCCGGTGAAGCCGGTTACCAGTTTATGCAACTGCACCGGGCAATTACCGCAGAGCTTACATCTCATCGTTTTATTCACGATTTTATGCGCCTCTCCCTTTTGAATATCGCCGATCCATATAATGGCCTGCATTGGCAACGAATCCCAATTGTGGATCGTTTTAATCATACCATGCGCATAATGGAGCGCAATAGTCTTGACGTACGAGCCGTGGAAGAACAATCGTGCATCGTCAAAACCGAACCAAGGTAACAGGACTCACCATGCGAACCTTGCGATTTTTACGATCAAATCGGCTTGTTCACGTCATCCGGACACACGCAGTCCGGTCACAGGCTGTACGATGAATCCGACCTGTCGCGCTTGCAGCAGATTGTATCGCTCAAGGAAATGGGCTTGTCTCTGGAGGAGGTCAAGTCTGTCCTAAACACTGCTGAACCTGACACTGCTGAAGGACAAAAGTGTTACATTCGTATGGGAGCTGATGTTTACTCGCTCCATGTTCCAAACCCCGGATATGATCGAGCAGCATAAGCTGTTGAATGAAGTATCGCGCCTCGTTGATGAAGGGAAGATTCGGACTACAACGAATGTAGTGCTGTCGCCAATCAATGCTGGAAACGTGCGCAAGGCGCACGCCCTGCTAGAAACTGGCCGGACCGTCGGAAAAGTGGTCGTAGAAGGGTTTTAAAAAGTGTGTAACAGGCCGTTGCATCTGGTCAAAAACAAATTGGATTTTGCAAGGAGACATTCTCTTGAAGAAGGGTCTCCTTTTTGCCATGACAGAGCTGTGAAGTAGTATAGTAGTATTACCTGAATCGGAGGAAGGAGCTGAATGTACATGCGGGACCGAAAAAGCGGGTACGGCTTTTGTCCGAATGACGAAGGCTGTCCAGTGGAATTCACACTGGATGTCATCGGTGGAAAATGGAAAGGTGTGCTGCTCTATCATATAATGGATGGCCCGAAGCGTTTTAACGAGTTTCGCAGAATATGTCCTTCGATTACCCAGCGAATGCTTACATTGCAGCTTAGAGAGTTGGAGGAGGATGGCATCGTCCATCGTGAGGTTTACAAGCAGGTTCCGCCCAAAGTGGAGTATTCACTGACGGAATTTGGGCGAACATTAATCCCGATAATTACGGCGATGAGGGATTGGGGAGAGGCTTACAAGAAGATGGGGGTACCTTCATCCGTTTCAACAGCGGACGAAAAGGACTAGATCGTTCCTTTGGCAGTTGCAATCTGTCCGAGAAGGGGGGCTAGGCACATGAACAAAACGGATCGCTTGCTTGCCATCGTTCTCGAATTGCAGCGGTATAAAGTGGTTCGGGCAGAGGATTTGGCAGCTACTTTTGAAACAAGCGTACGAACCATTTACAGGGATATACAGGCTTTGAGCGAAGCCGGCGTATCCATAATCGGCGCGCCAGGGCAGGGATATTCCTTGATGGAGGGGTATTTCCTGCCGCCAGTCAGTTTCACCGTGGAAGAAGCGGTGACCTTGCTCATCGGGACCGAGTTTGTCGAGCAATGGTTCGATACCCGTTATGGCGGCAAATCTCGGACCTCAAGAGGGAAGATTGAAGCTATCCTGCCGGAAACCGTTCGCAGCGAGGCATCCCGTATTCGCAAAAGCTTTCGTTTCATTGCATCCGCCAAAGATGCAGCGCGAATACAAGAAAGGGCGTACGTAGAGGTGATTCGACGAGCGATACTGGAAGAGAGAAAAATACGATTCCGTTATTCCAAAAGTATCGCCGAAACGAATGGGAACCGTCAAAGCATCCGTACAGTCGCACCTTATGGACTGGTGATCGTTCAAGGTGCATGGGTACTCATCGGATGGTGCGAACTGCGCCAAAGCATCCGTCATTTCCGCTTGTCCCGGATGATGGAGCTAATCGATCTGGAAGACCGATTTGAGAAGCCAAAAACATTCCTTTTAGATGAGTATCAGCCCCCGGATGATCGTAACGTACGTGTAAAGGTCCTGGTTCAGTCTGATATTGCCGATAAGGTAAAAGAGTCCAGCAACTTCTATACCGAAACGATGGAGGAGCATGCGGATGGGTTGCATGTGACCTTCCGCGTTCGCCAGCCTGAAGAATTGCTCCATTGGGTGCTCGGATTGGGCGGGGGAGCAGTCGTGCTGGAACCGGAATCCTTCCGGCATCGGGTCAAAATGGAGTTGGAAAAAATGTTAAAACGCTACTGACATAACGGTGTCAGTAGCGTTTTCGTATACTTGGGGAAAAGATACAGATGGAGCTGATAAACGATGGGTACAACCAAAGAGGCATTGCAACGATTTGAGGAAACGGCAGGCTATTATCTTCGTGAACTGGATCAATTCAGCCTGGAGCAGTTGCAGCAGAAACCAAACGATCAGGATTGGTCCATTGGCCAGATGTTTCAACATCTCATAAACTCGGCGCTCTTTATGCAGATTCGCAATATTGATCAACTTCTGATGCCGCCCCAGGATGGCCCAGGACGCAGGGAGGAAAAAACGGAGATGGGTTCGGCTGTATTTTCCCAAGGGAGTTTTCCGCCCATTCGAATTCAAGTTCCGCCTTCCCCCCACTATACGCCGGAACAACCGGAAAGCAAAGAGCAGCTAATCGATGGCTTGCGTGCGGTGATGCAAAGAATGAAAGAAATTGAACCTGTACTCGGCCAAGCGTCAAAGCATTGTACAGTCAATCATCCAAGTTTCGGAGGACTGTGCGCGGAGGAGTGGTTCTTGCTAGTCGAAATGCATTACCGTCATCATCTGACACAGCTGGACCGTTTGAAACGAGCGCTGAACCAGCACTCTGTGCAATAATTGATCTGCAAAAGGAGCTTGCCGCGGCGGCTCCTTTTTTCGTTCACCGTAGATTGGCAGTACCGTTCCGTGCCTGGGTGCTACTCTCTGACCAGCTTTGCACGCAGCTTGTTGGAGAAAAATTCAATGATGAGAATGAGCACGACCAGCCCGATCAGGATCGATCCTACCTGATCCCATTTGTAGCTTCGCATGGCGAAGATGAGAGGGGCACCGATGCCGCCGGCGCCGACCAGCCCCAGAATCGAAGCCTCGCGCATGTTCATGTCAAAGCGATAAATAATGACGGATAAAAACATGGAGATGAGCTGCGGCACGATCCCGAATCGGATTTTCTCGAAGGTGCTGCAACCGATCGACGTCATCGACTCCAGCACGCCCTTGTCGAGTTCCTCGATGGCGTCCACGTAGAGCTTGGCGAGCATTCCGATTGAGGTCAATCCGACTGTCAGCACACCTGCGAACGCCCCTGGACCGGTTACCCGGATAAACATCAAGCCATATACAAGCGCGGGAATGGTGCGGATGATGATGAGGAGCAGCCGCGTCAGCCATGATACGGGCTTGGATACGATGTTCGATGCTGCCAGAAAAGCGAGCGGCACGGCCAGGACGGCCCCGACCAGCGTCCCCAAAAACGCGATCGCCAACGTCTCAACCAATAAATACAGGACGCTTTGCTTCGATACGCTGAACAGCAGCTCCGTATCCGGATGGGTAAGCCCATACAGAATGTTTTTCGCAATCGCCAGCCCGCTCTCGTTGATATTGTTGAGATTGACCGCCGTCAACGACCACAGGAACAAGACACTGACAATCACTGCGATGGTTGTGAAGTAAAGCTGTCTTCGCGGTGCCGCCATAAGTTGTTTTTCCAAGTGATTCATAAGCGCAACGTCTCCCTTAGATGAGCTTTTTGCGGAAATGTTCGCTGACCCTCTCGATCAAGTAGACAGCCAGGATGAGCACGATAATGATCATGCCGACAGCCGAGTAATCGCGCCAGCCGAGTCCTTCATTGATGAGCAGGCCGATGCCTCCTGCCCCGACGTATCCGAGAATGGCTGCATACCGGACATTTCCTTCAAAACAATAAAGGGACGTGGAGATGTACCCCGGCAGCACCTGCGGAATGATTGCAAAGCGAAATGCTTGAATTCTCGTCATGCCGAGCGATTCCATCGCCTCAAAGGCACCCATATCCACATTTTCGATCTGCTCATACAGCAGCTTGCCTACATAGGAGATCGTAAACAGCATGATCGCCACCGTCCCTGCCATCGGTCCGAGTCCGAAGACAAACGTCGCGATTAACGCGGTGACGAGCGTCGGCAATGTGCGAAGCAGACTAAGCACCGTTTTGCTGACGACCACCAGCAGCTTTGCTTGCAAAATATTGGAGGATGCTGCTACCGCGACTGGCAGCGCAAGCAGCGAACCGAGCAGCGAGCCGAGCAGCGACATCTTGATCGTATCAAGCAATGGCGGCCATATCTCAGGCATACTCGCCCAATCCGGTGGAATCATCGCGCGAATAATCGTAAAAAACTCATGGATTCTGGCAACGAGAAGCGAAAAGTTGAATCCCGTAAATCGTGCGGAAACGACTGTGCAGACCACCAGGAGAAGAACGATGAGCGGCACGCGCGAGCGCTTTTGAAAAACAATCTTCCCATTGGCAAGCGCAATTTTTTTCGGAGGGAACAGCTTGTCATACATAGGCGGCCTGCTCCTCGATTGCTTCTTTTTCCACGTCCCATTTCCCGCCGTAAATGTCTTGCAAAATTTCTTGCGTCACCTTGGAGGTCTCGCCGTCGAATACGACCTCGCCTTTGCGGATGCCGATGATGCGGTCCGCATATTCCAGGGCGATCTCGACGTGGTGAATATTCATAATGACGGAGATGTTCATCTCCTTGTTAATTTTCTTGAAATCGTCCATGACAATCCGCGCGGTGACAGGGTCCAGAGAGGCGATCGGCTCGTCGGCCAGGATGATGTCCGGATTTTGCGCGAGTGTGCGCGCCAACGCGACGCGCTGCTGTTGACCGCCAGACAACTGGTCGACACGAACGAACGCTTTGTCCAGGATGCCTACTTTGTCCAGCGCCTCGAGTGCCTTGATTTTTTGCTCTTTTGTAAAGATGCCGATTATCTTTCGCCACATCGGAAGGTCGGGAACGAAGGAGACCAGCACATTATTGATGACCGTCGTGCGGGTAACCAAATTGAATGATTGGAAAATCATCCCGATTTTGCGGCGGAATTTGCGAATATGCTGCCCCTTGAGTTTGGACACATCCACTCGATCCACGATGATTTTTCCACCCGAAATGTCGTGCATGCGGTTGATGCATCGAATCAGCGTCGATTTGCCAGCTCCCGATAGCCCGATCACGGCGACGAATTCGCCTCGCTCGATACGCAAGTTGATGTTGTTCAGGGCAGTGGTGCCATTCGGGTACTTTTTCACCACATTGATAAACTGGATCATGGGGGTATTCATCCTTTGGTCGTATTTGGGGAGTAGTAAAAAGAGAACACCATGAAATCCATGATGTTCTCACTCCGCTTTCATTTCATGCAAGCACTATTTCACTGTATTTATTTCATGCTGCGGATCAATTCCTGCGCTTGGCGCTCGCCGTCGTAATCGGCTGGCTGGGCGACCTTGTATCCTTCGTGGGAGTAGATCGCGATTACTTCCTTGCCTTCGTCGGTTTCTGCGATCGCGATGAATGCTTCCTGGAGAGCTTTCTTCAGGTCATCCGACATGACCGGCGAGTTTTTGCTTACGCTGACCGTATCGTTGTAGATGGGCTGGGTGACGCCAATTACGTTCGTTTGCTCCCAGATCGAGGCTTTACCGCCGAATTCACTCATCCATTTCTCTTCGTTATCGCGTCGTGCGTCCGCAAAAGCGACGAGGACGTCGACTTGTTCTGCGGCAAGGCGTGCAAACGAACTGCCGTAGGAATCCGATTGCGTGACTTGCGCGAGGTCAGTCAAGCCTTTGCCGTAGTTTTCCCGCAGCCAGAGCGTAGGGTAAATATAGCCGGCGGAGGAGGAAGTAGACATCACAGCCCATCTGGCGCTGTTCAGATCTTCCCATGTCAGTGCTTCGCCGTTGTTTACTTTTGCAGCCAGCTCCTGGCCTTTTTGTGAAGGACCAGCGATGAACAATGAGCGGTAGTAGCTCGCTTGCTCGTTGTCCAATCCGGTGGTCGGCTTGTTGTCATTCCAATCTTTCGGGTTATCCGAATCGTTGGACAGCGCTTTTCGAGTCGAGGTCAGGATGACTTCCGCGCCGTCGTCGTACAGTACATACGTACCGCCCGGGATCAGACCGACGTCAGTCGTGCCTGCGCTGAGCGCTTCGCCGACTGCTTCGTACGTCGTACCGACGTCAATCGTGACGCTGCCTACCGTATAGCCTTGCTTGGCCAGTTGGTTCTTCAGCAATTCCTTCAGAGGTTCCGTGGTCGTAATGATTTGGTCAGGGTCTTTGGAAGGGACGAAGCTGACTTTCAAAACGTCAATTTGTTTGTTCGAATCTGTCGTAGTCGTTTCTGTGGGCGTACCTGTCTGCGCCGGGGGTTGGGTCGTACCCGTGCCAGCATTGTTTGTGCCACAACCTGTGGCCAATCCGATGGAAAGCACCGCTGCCAAAAGCGGCATAAACTTTTTCTTCACAAGAAAACCTCCGTCATCTTTAATGAAATACTTTTTCTCTTTCAATAACCCCATCGTACACAAGACATGTTTAATTTCTCGTCAATAAATGTAAAACGTATGTAAATGATTGCTCGCGATTGTAAATATTTGCATTTTGTGTGATAGAATACTCAATCATTTGTACTCCACGATGAAAGGGTGCGATCGGATGCCAACCAAACAGTGTGAAGTGGTTCTCCTGGAAACGAGCGACCTTCACGGATTTTTACTGCCCCGCAGCTACTCAACCCGGGACGAAGTCGAACACGGACTCGCCCGTATTGCAAGTATCGTAAGAAAGATGCGCAACATTCATTCCCATATTGTGTTGATCGATAACGGCGATTGTTTGCAAGGTACCCCTCTGACGTATTACCATGCCAAGGTGAATCACGAGCCGGCCAATCCGGTTATCGCCTGCTTGAATGAGCTTCGTTACGATGCAGCCGTTCTCGGTAACCACGAATTCAACTACGGTCTTCCGTATTTGCGAAGCGCCATGAAAGAATCCCGTTTTCCCTGGTTGTCGGCAAACACGGTGGATGCTTCTACCGGACAGCCCATGTTCGGAAAACCGTATATCGTCCGGGAGCTGGAAAATGGAGTCCGAATCGGAGTGCTTGGGCTTACGACAGCCTACATCCCCAATTGGGAGCAGCCAGCGCATATCGCGGGAATCCGCTTTGACGATCCGGTGGAGGCGGCGCAAAAATGGGTTCGCATGATGAAGGACGAAGAACGTGTCGATGTTGTCGTCGTTTCCTACCACGGCGGTTTTGAACGCGATCTGGAGACGGGAGTGCCGACGGAGCCGTTGACTGGCGAGAACGTCGGGTATCTGCTCTGCGAACAAGTGGACGGAATCGACGTGCTGCTGACCGGTCATCAGCATCGTGCCATCGCCAGTAACGTAAACGGCGTCTGCGTGGTTCAGCCTGCAAATGAAGGAAGATTCTTGGGCAAAGTCACGCTGCAGCTCGAAAGTGGCGCGAATGGCTGGACGGTAGCGAATAGTCAAGCGGAGTTGATTGCTGCGGCTGACTACAAGGCAGATGAAGAGATAGTGCGGATCGTCCGCGATGTGGAGGAGCTGACACAAGCGTGGCTCGACCAGCCGATCGGCTTCGTGGAGGGAGACATGCTGATTTCCTCGCATGCGGACGTCCGGCTCCGTGAGCATCCGCTGATCGAGTTTATCAATCGCGTGCAAATGGACGAATCCGGGGCACACATCTCCAATACTGCTCTGTTCGACAATGCAGCACCCGGCTTTGGCAGGCAGATTACGATGCGTGACATCGTGTCCAATTACGTGTATCCCAATACGCTAAAGGTCATCCGCATCTCGGGCCGGGATATACGCGACGCACTGGAGAAGTCTGCCGAATACTTTGAGCGTGATGAACAGGGCGAGATTGTGGTGAGCGAGGCATACCTTTCGCCAAAGCCGCAGCATTACAACTACGACATGTGGGAAGGGATCGAATACGTGTTGGACATCTCGCAGCCGATCGGACATCGGGTAGTAAAGCTGGAGCGGCAGGGGCAGCCTCTGGTTGAGGATGACATGTTTGACGTGGTGATGAATAACTACCGTGCGGGTGGCGGAGGAAACTATACGATGTTCCAGGGAAAACAGGTCGTAAAGGACATCAATACGGACATGGTAGAGTTGCTGGCCGACTACATCCAGAAGCGAGTACATATTGAAGCGACTGTGAACGGCAATTGGCGGGTAGTGAATGGAAGGAAGTGACTGTCTGTAACTGCAAATCGGCTGTGTGCGGTGGCATAGGGGCATTCCGGGATGGGATGCCCTTGCTTGTGTCTATCCGCACAATAATCAAATAGTGAAAAAAATAATGCAGAGATGAACAGCAAGTGGCTCCATTTACGAAATAGGGCGTGTTATAGTGGAGGAAGTAGGGAGGAGACAACATGATTGGATTCAATACGGTACTTCCACTTCCACAGGACACCTCGGTTGAGCACTTTCTGAATATTTGCCGGATATGGCAGCAACGCAGTCCGCATACTACGTTGGCATTCGATGATCAGCCTATTCAGAACGGGTTGAAGTATGA
Organism: Brevibacillus sp. TJ4; assembly: GCF_044627595.2. Classification (NCBI taxonomy): domain Bacteria; kingdom Bacillati; phylum Bacillota; class Bacilli; order Caryophanales; family Paenibacillaceae; genus Brevibacillus; species Brevibacillus sp. TJ4. Next base: position 14,028 of record NZ_CP185865.1, read on the forward strand.
GAGCGACCAGGAAGTTATGGAATTCGTCCATGTGACGAGAAGTGAGGGCGTATACTGCGGCGTGCGCCATATCCGAAAAGACGATGACGGAGAGTGGCGCACAGATGTCGTCGGACTGAAAACAGCAGATGATTTCAAGGTAGCCATTGTTTCGTCGCGCTCGCATTTCAATATTTCGACGTATTCGCAGATCCCGTTGACCCCGTACATCGTCAATCTGCTCATTCGGGAAACAGGCCCGATGTTTGACGACGGCATTCGCATCGATGCGGAGCCAAAAGAGGTAACGGAAGAAAACGCCGCAGAGCTTGCCGCGCTGATCAACTGCGAGAAGCGGAATTTCATGCCGGTTATTTATGTAAGCAAACCGTTTTTTGGGGGTACATACCTGACGGATCCCAGGAGGCTGGCTCAGAAACTGGCGGGATTGGCGCATGTGTATTTCGAGTTGGATACGAAGGTTTCTCCGATGCTGCGGGAGCTGACGGACGGGAAAAATGCGTACAACGGTTCGATCGGCATCTATTGGCAAAACCACAAGTTCAAAAGGTTTGCCTTGCAAGACACCGATGAAACGATCAGCGTAAAAATCCAAAACTACGTCAAAACGATTTTAAATACTCGGAAAACGCCTGACGAATGCCGCTGGTCTTATGTTCAACACCTGAAATATCAACGGGCGATCGACCAGTATCGCGAAGGCGAAGCCGAAAACACGGAATTGATCGAATACGCAATGCAGGAAAACCAGGCACTGCAGGAACAGGTCAGAAGTCTTGAGGCTGAAAACTATTATTTGCGGGAACGGCAGCAGATGTTGTTTTCGAGCGATTTGGACGAGCAGAAGCCGTTGATCTTCAAAGGTGCAGAAGCAGAGCTTTTCGCCAACGAGCAGGCGGAGCTGATCCTTGAAATCATTGAGGAGAAACTCCGAAGCGGAAGCTGTTCCATACGCATTCGAAATATGCTGGAATCCATTCTCGATGCCAATGAGAGAACCACGAACAAGGAAGCGTTTTTGAGCCAGATGAAAAACGTGCTGACAGAGTCGGGTGGCCTGTCCAGCCAAGGAAAGCGGGAACTCGTCAAGCTCGGCTTCGAACTGAGTGAGGAAGGGAAGCATTACAAGATCAAAATCAAGGGTGACGATCGTTATCCGCATCCCATCTCCAAGACACCGAGCGACGTCCGCTCTGCGGAAAATAACTTCGCCCAGTTCAAAAAGAGATTTTTTTAAAGCGCAGTTTGCAACACTCTGCCTCGGGTTGTGTTTGAACGAAGTCGTCCTCTCTTGTCGAGGACGGCTTTATTATGGATTGGTTGCTATCAGATGCTGTGTGGCGATGCTAATGCCGGATCGGCGGAGGATTTCCGGTCGTTTGCTCGGAAACGTAAATCTCGCCATTGTCATCCACAGTCGCGTAAAAGATGTCTTCTTGCTGAAGCCCTTTCGCTTGAAGCTGCGACTCCAGCCATATTTCATCTTTTTTGATGTAAGCCAGTGTTTTTTTGTAAACGGTCCCTTCTACAATCAACGGATAGGACAGATCGCTGTGCTGCTGGACAAGTCCCAAATCCTCGCGAGTCGGTACCGCTTTCGCTCCTTTTTTATAGACGGTCAGTTTGCCGTTGGCTTCGAGAATGGCGAATTCGACGTCGCTGATATGGAAAATATCCTTTTCGCGCAGCATCTGGGAAATGTTGTCGACGGAGTATCGCAGTTTCTTGAGATTGTTCACCAGCAGACTGCCTTTATACACGACGACCGTTGGTTCAAAGGTAATGAGCTGACCGAATTTCCGGTATTTGATCGTCAATACGGAAACCCCGCGCTGCAACAGGCCGATGAGCACGATCGCCACAGCCGTATGGATATGCTCGATGTTTGGATCGGCGATATCGGCGCCGACGACGGCACCCAGGGCGATAATGATGAGAAAGTCGAACACGGGAAGTTCGCCGATCGACCGCCTGCCCATGAACAGTCCGATTACCAGCATGAGGGGGAAGATGGTCACGATTCTTCCCGCCACCATCAGCGCATCTTTGAGTATGTCCACCATGCCCACCACACCTGCCTGTCTATCGATTCACGCCTGCGTTTACAATATAACCCAATTTCTGCGCGACTACTCAATAACCACCGAAGTTCGCCTGGCTGGGAACGATCCGTTCGATTCGTCGGAATACAGAGAATCCCGAATAGGAAGTACATCATGCAAAAGCGGCGGGCTGAGGGATTGCCGGAACGCTCGTAGATTACGCATCCGATCGCGTATCACATTTCCTCCGCCATCCGCAAAAACTCCTGAAGCCCCTTGGACAGCCACCGTTCCCGGTGATAGCAGGCATACATATAGCGCTCCTGTTCCGGAGGCGGGAGCGGGGCACAGGCGAGTATCCCATTGTTCATTTCTTCCGTCACCGCTTGTCTGGACATGAAGGAGATGCCGTTTCCGATCATCAGCGCCCGCTTGATCGACTCCAGCGAATCCAGCTCCATGCAGTAGTTCAGCTCCATGTTGTGCGCGGCAGCCCACTGTACGGTCATGTCGCTGGTGGTGGATTTCGTGCCGTGGAAAATGAAAGGCTCCTGGGCAATGTCAAAGGCTTCGATGCGGCTCATGGAGGCGAAGCGATGGTTCGCCGAGTAGACGACGACCAGCTCATCTTCACACATTTTGCGGATGTGGAGTTTGGGTTCATCAAACGGCTGGGAGGAGATAAAGCCGAGATCAAGCTGATGCTCCAGCAGCAATTGCCGAATTACAGGAGCGGGCTTGATCATCAGCTTGACCGCCACGCCCGGGTACTCCAGATTGAACTGGCTGATTACCCGAGGCAGCATATAGGTTCCGGGTACATAGCTCGCGCCGATGGAAATCGTTCCTCGCTCCACCTCGCAGTACTCCAACAAGACGCGCTCGGTCTCTTGCGACAAAGCCGTAATTTTCGAGGCGTAATGCAAAAGTGCCTGGCCCGCTTCCGTCAGGATAATCACGCCGCCACGCTGCTCAAACAAGCGTACCCCGTAATGTTCCTCAAGACTTTTCATGTGAAACGTCACCGTAGGTTGTTTGATCCCCATTACTTCCGCAACAGACGATACTTTCTTGTGCTTGGCCAAAAGCATGACAATTTCCAGCTTCGTTATATTCATCTGCTCTCTCCTCCGTAAACGCCTTTTCGTTCCTCACCGGCTCATCCATCCCCGATTATAGAAAAAATCTATAAGAACAAATAGATAGTAATAGAAAATTTAACAGAGTCCAGACGAAAGGTTAACAATCGTAAAAAACTTCTCCCGTACACTGATCGTAGTTCGAAAAACAGGAAGGAAGCGATCATGGATCTCATTGTAAAGCAGGTAACCAAGTCATTTGGAGCAACGCAAGCGCTACAGCCACTTGATCTGCATATTCGATCCGGAGAATTTACGACATTGCTCGGTCCGTCCGGCTGCGGCAAGACCACGCTCCTGCGGATGATTGCCGGCTTGGAGACGCCAGATAGCGGCGAAATTTGGCTCGATGAGGAATGCGTGTTTTCCGCTGAGAAAGGGGTGTTCAAGCCGGTCCACAAACGAATGCTCGGGATGGTCTTCCAGGACTTCGCACTGTGGCCGCATCTGACGGTGTACGAAAATGTCGCCTTTGGCTTAAAGGCGACGAAGCAAACCAACGGGATGAGGGAGCGGGTGATGGATGCGATCGAGGCAGTGCGCCTCCATGGCCTGGAGCAGCGTTACCCCAACCAGCTTTCCGGCGGCCAGCAACAGCGCGTCGCGTTTGCCAGAGCGATTGCGGTGGAGCCGAAGCTGATCTTGTTCGACGAACCGCTGAGCGCACTCGATGCCCTGCTGCGGGAAGAAATGCGCGCAGAGCTGTTGCAGCTTGTGCAGTCGCGCGGATTGACGGCGATCTACGTAACCCACGATCAGTTGGAAGCCATGTCGATGTCCGATCGCATCCTGGTCATGCAAGGCGGCAAAGTCTTGCAGCAGGGGCCGCCGGAGACGATCTACAATCGACCGACAGAGCCGTTCGTGGCGAAGTTCGTCGGGAAGTCCAACTGGCTCAAGCCGGACGAGCTGATGATTCGACCCGAGAAACTTCGCTGGAAAGAGCAGACTGGCGACATGACCTGGCCCGCTGTCGTAGAGCGGGTGAGCTACATGGGCGACCGCTACGAAATTACGCTCAGGCTCGATGACGAAACGATATGGCTGGCGTACCATGATCGACGTTTCCAGGCAGGCGATCATGTGGCGGTATACGCTTCGCCAGATGACATTCATTCTGTACGTCCATAAAAGGAGGAGTAAACATATGAAAGCATTAACGATGGTTGGTTTTGCAAAGAAAGCGGCACTGGTGACAATGACAGTCGGAATGGCGTTCGCAGTAGCAGCTTGCGGCAGCAACAACGCAGCAAGCACTGGCAACACGCAAAACGCTGCGCAACCGGCAAATTCGGCTGCTCCATCGCCTAGTACGGAACCCGCGAAACCAAAGTCGAATACATTGACCGTCTATGCGGCTGGTCCCGAGAAAATGGCTACCAAGATCAAGGAAGGCTTTGAAGCAAAAACAGGCATCAAGGTAGAGCAATTCGATGGAACAACCGGAAAAATTCTCTCCCGTCTGGAAGCAGAAAAAAGCAATCCGGTTGCGGATGTCGTGATCGTGGCGTCCTGGCCGTCTGGTCTTGCCCTGAAAGAACAAGGACTGACGCAAAGCTACGAGGGTGCGCAACATGCAGACAAGCTGTACGATACGTGGATCGATCAGGATAAGCACTTGTTTGGTTACAGCGCTTCTGCTCTTGGCATCACGTACAATACGGATCTGGTCAGCAATCCGCCTGGAGACTGGTCCGATCTGACCAAACCGGAATGGAAGGGCATGGTCAACATTCCGGACCCGTCGCTGTCCGGTTCGGCACTGGATTTCATCTCCGGATACCTGGATGACCAGGGCGAAAATGGCTGGGATCTGTTCAAGGCGCTGAAGGCAAACGATGTGGCAATGGCAGGTGCCAACAAGGAGGCACTGGACCCGGTCATCACCGGTGCGAAGAGCGTCGTGTTGGCGGGTGTGGATTACATGGCCTATGAAGCGATTGCAAAAGGCGAGCATGTCGGCATTACGTACCCGTCGAGCGGTACCGTTACAAACCCGCGTCCGGCGATGATTATGAAAGATGCGAAAAACCTGGAAAACGCCCAGTTGTTCATCGACTACCTGCTTTCCGACGAGGCACAAAAAATCGTCGCGGACAGCTACCTGTTGCCAGGCCGTTCCGATATTCCTGCACATGAAAGCCGCACACAAGTCAGCGACATCAAAGAGCTGAAGTACGACTGGGTATGGATGACGGAAAATGGCCCGGACATTACAACCGAGTTTTTGAAAATTTTTAAATAACCCGTGGAGTTATGATGAAGCCTGTTACAAAAGGAAAGCTGTCTTGGGGCGTGGTACTGGCACTTGTGCTGATGACCTTGCTTGTCGTCACGCCCCTTGTCTTCATTTTGCTGAGGAGCATCACGCCAAACGACCAGTTGGATCTGCTGGCTCCGTTCCAGGTCATCTGGGACGCGGAATTGAATACAGTGCTGACAAACTCGATCATTCTCGGCTTTTGGGTTGTGTTGGGATCGTCGCTTTTGGCGCTGCCGATGGCGTTCTTGACCGCCAAGACGAGCTTGTCCAAGCATAAATGGCTGGACGTCGTATTGATCATTCCGTTTATGACGCCGCCCTACATCGGTTCGATGGGCTGGATGCTGTTTATGCAGCGCCGCGGTTTTTTGGAGCAGATGGTGCCATCCGTCGAGAAGCTGACACCTTATTTCTTCTCTCTGTTTGGCATGGTCACGATTATGAGCCTGCATCTGTTCCCGTTTTTGTACCTGATTTTGCGCAACGCCTGGCGCCGGATCGGAGCCAGCTATGAAGAAGCCGGGGCTGTGTACGGAGGCGGGTTTGTGTACCGTTTCCGCAGAATCATCGTTCCGCTGCTGCTTGGCAGCTATGCGATGGGTGCTTTGCTCGTGTTCGTCAAAACGATTGCGGAGTTCGGAACGCCCGCGACGTTTGGCCGCAAGATCGGGTACCACGTGCTGACGAGCGAGATTCACCGCTTTACCTCCAGTTGGCCAATCGATTTTAGCAAGGCGACTGCGCTCGCTTCCGTCTTGCTGGCGACATGTCTGACGTTCTGGTATATGCAAAACCTCGTCTCGCGCCGTTTTGATTATCAGACTTTGGGCGGCAAAGGAGCGAAACTTGCGCTGATACCGCTGACAGGCTGGCGCCGAATCGCCGCCTGGGGCTATGTTATGTTTTTATTGGGTACATCTATCGGTATTCCGTATTTCTCGATTGTCGTCGCTTCGCTGCAAAAGCTGCGTGGAGATGGCTTGCGCTGGGGGAATTTCACGCTTGACCATTATGCCGCCTTGCTGACGTGGGGCTCACCCGGGATGCAAGCGCTGGTAAACAGTCTGGGTCTGGCTTTGATTACCGCCTCGATCTCGGTCGTCATCGGGACGTTTTTGGCGATGCAGATCAAGCATGCAAACAAACTGTCCGAGTGGGTAACCGACGTATTCAGCCTGTTGCCCAACACAGTACCTGGCATTGTCACGGTCGTCGGGCTGATCCTGCTCTGGAACGCACCGTGGATGCCGATTCCGCTCTACAATACGTACGGGATGGTTGTCCTGACCTACGTAGTGCTTTTCTTGCCGTATACGGTGCAATACGTAAAATCCGGCTTTCAACAAATTGACGCCTCGTTAAGCCATGCGGGACGCCTGTTTGGCGGCACTCCTTGGTATACATTTCGCAGAGTCGTGCTGCCGTTGCTCGTGCCCGGTATGCTGGCAGGCTGGATGATGACCTTTACGATCTCGATTCGTGAACTTGTCGCATCCTTGTTCATTTTGCCGCCTTCGATGAAGGTTTCGGCAACGTACATTTACTCCCAGTTTGAGCAAGGAGAGGTTTCGCTTGGGATGGCAATGGCCGTCATTTCCGTGGGAGTAACGACGGTTGTGCTGACTGTGATGAACGTGCGAGGCGCTGACAGGACGTGATGTGATGTTTCAAGTGGAAGTGTGGGGCGGTGCTGGTGAGCATGGCCGCTCGTGCTACCACGTCCAGTTTGGTCAGCGATCTGTGCTGCTGGATTGTGGTGTAAAAAAGGGACAGAAGAAAGAAGAGACGTATCCGAAGCTGGATGCGGACAAAGTGCGCATGTTGACCACCGTTTTTCTGTCCCATGCGCATGAAGATCATTCCATGGCGATCCCGCTGTTGTACCGTCATGGGTATACAGGGGTAGTGTGGACCACGCGTTCAACGGTTCGTCAGCTTGCCAACTACTACGCCAAATGGCAGCAGTACGTGCAGGACGCGGGGGATGAGCTGCCCTATACATCAGAACACATGGAGCAGGTGCGCTACCGGTTTGTAGAAGACATGGCACCGCCCGGGCAATGGTTTACCGTCGAACCCGGCATGCAAGCGTGCTGGGGACCGAGCGGACATTTGGCTGGCTCGATCTGGCTGCTGCTTTGCGTAGATGGACAGACGCTGTTTTACTCGGGCGACTACTGCCAGGACTCCAGGCTGCTTGCGGCCAATCTGCCCGATCTGCGATATGTGCGCGACCTGCAAGTAGGCATACTTGATGCAGCCTATGCAGATGATGAGGCTACGCAGGAGCAGTTGGTGGATGACCTGGTTTCCGCGTGCAAGCAGGTGCTGGAGCGGGGCGGGCATGTCTGGCTGCCTGTGCCGATCTACGGCAGAGGGCATGAAATCATCGATGTGTTGGCTGAGGCGTTGCCCGGTACAGAGATTGTGTGCGATACGGGACTTGAGGTGAGCTTCCAGGCGATGCTTGAGGAAGAGCAATGGTTCAAAACGGAGGAACTGCACCTGTACAAGCAGCGGTGGAGCAGTCGTGTACAGGTATTGACCCGGGAGCAGTTGCTGCACAAAAGCACGTCATTGAAAAAAGCGATCTTCGTAACGTCCGATCCGATGCTCCAATCGAAAGCGTCGGCGAAGCTGGTGGAAGCATTTGCGACCAGTCCGAACAACGCGCTGATTATGACGGGACATGTCTATCCCGGCACTCTTGCGGCCCGCCTGCTTGCCGCAGAGCAATCGGTCCCTCGCGTGCTGCACTACAGGTACAAGGTCCACCAGGGCCTTCCGGATGTCGCACGGATGCTGGATGGATTGAAGCCGAAGTTTAGCTTGCTCGTGCATGCGCCCAAGGCCAAGACAGACCGGCTGAAAGCGAAACTGACCGCACGGGGCTACGATCACGTATACTCATGCGCGCCGGGCGACCAGCTCGTTTTTTGTGGACGGACATTGGGGACGGCAACTTCAAACGACTAAACGCAAATCCCGAACGATGCTTACGCAAAATCGTTCGGGATTTTTTGTTTTCCGTAAAGGTTTGACGACAGCCAGCGTTTTTCAGGAAGTACGTTCATGTTCCACGTGATACCGTCCGATCGGCACCACAAACGGAGAGCCCGACACAGGGTCTTTGATCACCGTGCAATCAAGCCCGAACACGTCTTTGATCAATCCGCTCGTAATCACTTTCGATGGCTCGCCCTCTGCTACGAGCTGTCCGTTGCGCAGCGCAAACATATAGTCGGCATAACGCGCGGACAGGTTAATGTCATGCAGGACCATGACGATCGTCGTTCCGCGCTTGCGGTTCAGGTCGGTGAGCAGGTCGAGAATTTCCACCTGGTAGGTAATATCCAAAAAGGTGGTCGGTTCGTCGAGAAATAAAATGTCAGTCTGCTGCGCCAGGGCCATAGCGATCCAGACGCGCTGTCGCTGGCCGCCGGAAAGTTCGTCGATATTCCGGTTGGCAAGCTCTGTAATATTCATAATTTCCATAGCTTCGGCCACGGCCTCATAATCCTTTTTTGTCCATCCGCGAAACATCGACTGGTGCGGAAACCTGCCTCGTCCGACCAAATCCGCGACAGAGATTCCCTCTGGAACAATCGGTGACTGCGGCAGCAGACCCAGAACGCGGGCCAGTTGCTTGGGCGGAATTTTGCCAAGGGGCTTCCCGTCGAGGGTGATGGTTCCGGCTGTCGGCTTGATCAGTCTTGCCAGTGTTTTCAGGAGCGTAGACTTCCCACAGGCGTTTGCCCCGATAATCACGCTGATTTGATTGCTCGGGATCGAAAGGCTTACTCCTTGCACCACTGTTTTTTGATCGTAGCCGGCGTAGATTTGTTCCGCTTGAAACATATGTGTTGGTTTCATCATAAACTTCCCTTTCGATTCATTCGGATCAGCAGGTAGATCAGATAGGGCGCTCCGAGAATTCCCGTGATGATGCCCACAGGGTATCTGACCTCAAAGGCAAATTGCCCGATGAGATCGGCTGCCAAAACCAGATTGACACCTACCAGTCCCGCCGGAAGCGCGTTTGAAAACCCTACTCCGACCAGCCTTTTCGCGATCGGTCCGGAAAGGAAAGCGACAAAGGCGATAGGACCTGTGGTTGCGGTAGCCAGTGCAATCATGCAGACAGAACTGAAAATCAGCGCAATTCTCGTCATATCCGCATTGACTCCGAGAGTGGTGGCCGACTGTTCCCCGAGTTCGAGGATGCTCAGATGTTTTCCCAACATGAGTATGACAGGGGCGAAGATCAATACCGTAATCGCAAGATACGGGAGATCGTCCATTTGCGAGCCATTGAGGCTGCCGCTCAGCCATCTGAGCGCTGCGGGAATGTCCTGTTGGTCCCCTACCAGCAAGAGATAGGAAATCACGGCGTTGAGCATGGCCTGAATACCGATGCCGACGAGGATTAACCGCCCGATGGAAAACGACCTTCCCCTGGACAAGACATAAATGAAGAGGACCGTGGCCAGACCTGCAATGACGGATGCAATGGAGACGACTGTATTGCTCGTGTGCAGGATGACGATACAAAAGACAGCCGCCGCGCTCGAACCGGCGGTAATGCCGATCACATTCGGGTTGGCGAGCGGGTTGCGCAGCATCGTCTGAAAGGTGTTGCCCGCGATGCCAAACGCAAATCCGGCAAACAGGCCCGCCAACATTCTCGGCAGGCGTATGGTGTTTACGGCAAACGACACGCCTTTAACCTGCTCCCCCATGAGTGCGCGGATGACCTCCTGGACCGGATAGATGGTGTTCCCCAGTAGTAGCATGGCGCAGCAAAGCATGCAGGCGAGTGCCGCAAGCGAGCCGGTAACGAGTATCCAGCGGCGAAACCGTTGACGCCGCCCCTCCATAATAAACGCAATCGCATTTGCATTCGTTTTCATAATGACCGCACTTTCGCTTTCATCGCTAGAATGATTAGTAACGGAGCCCCGATAAACGCTGTAACAACGCCAACCTCAAGCTCCCCGGGGCTGCCGATGAGCCTGCCGCATACATCAGACACTGTCAAAATGATGGCTCCGGACAGGGCCGATATCGGGATGAGATACCGCTGGTTGGAGCCGAGAAGCAGGCGGATGAGATGGGTCGATAACAGCCCGACAAAACCGATCGGTCCTGCCAGTGCCGTCGTCGCTCCGCACAAGAGGACACCGGCAAAAGCGGCAACCAGCCGCAGGACGCCTGTTCGAACCCCCAGTCCTGTCGCAACCTCGTCTCCTAATGCCAACGCATTGAGTGCCGAGGCGGAGAGGGTCCCGATCACGATTCCGGTGACCAAAAACGGAACGAACGTCGTAATATCGCTCCAGTTGGCCGAGCCGACGCTGCCCACCTGCCAGAATCTGAATTGATCCATGACGTACGATCGCGGAATCATAATCGCAATGACCAGAGAAGAGAGAGCGGCGCTTGTAGCCGCTCCCGCCAGAACGAGCTTGAGCGGCGTAGCACCGCCGCGCCCCATCGAGCCGATCCCGAATACGAAAACAGCGGTAATCATCGCTCCGGCCAACGCAAACCAAATGTATTGATTTGCCGTGCTGATATTCAAAAACGCGATGCCGCACACGACAAACAGGGAAGCGCCAGTATTGACCCCGAGAATGCTCGGGTCTGCAAGCGGGTTGCGCGTAACCGCCTGCATCAGCGCGCCGGAAACGCCCAGCGCCGCTCCGCAAAACAGGCTGAACACCGTGCGGGAGACCCTCTTGCGAACTACGTCGGCTCCGTAGGAATCAGCTTGCGGGTGAAAAAGACCGTCTATCAATTCATGGAAAGGCACCGATCGAGAGCCAAAGACGAGCGACGCTGCCACACATAGGCCGAGCAGGACAAAACAAACAACCAGTACCGCAGGAAAATGATTCGGCGTATGCGAGGGTAACCGGTCGATATTCGAATCAAATGAATGATTATTCATTTATCTTTTTAACAGCTCCCCCGATTAACTCCAGGTACTCATCGATGGTGTACGCGATCGAAAGTGGATTGGGGTTGCCGGATGCTGCCAGCGGCGTGCCGTTTCCGATAAAGACGACCGAACCTCTCTGAATCGCCGGAATTTTGCCATACAGAGGATCGGCTTTCACGGCCTCATACAAGCTCTCGTCACCATACCCGATGAGGATATCGGCATCGTTGAGGACGTCCGCATTTTCAGCGCTGAGTCTCAAGGTGTAGCTCGTGGGGTCGGTAATGACGTTTTTGACGCTGTCCGGGTACTCCATTCCCAGCTCCATCAGAAAAGCGCCGCGAGGGTCTGCTGGTGTATAGACATGGATGCGGGACATGTCATTGGCGGAGAAGTTGGCCCAGATTACCTTCTTCCCCTGGATTTCGGGATATTGGCTTGCTTTTTCCTTGATCAGATTCTCGGTATTCTTGATGAGCTGTTCGCCTTCCGCTTTCATGCCCATCCCGGTTGCATTGAAAATCACTTGCTCACGCCAGGTGGCTACCCAGGGACTGGTTTGGTAGGCGACAACCGGGGCGATCTGGGTCAAAATATCGTAGTCTTCCTGGGTGATACCGGAATACGCGGCCAGAATCACATCCGGGTCTGCGTCGGAAATCGCCTCAAAATCGAGCCCGTCCGTATCCTGGAACACATTGGGGTTGTCTACGCCAAGCTGCTTGAGCTTTTCCGCAGTCCAAGGCAACAGGCCGCTGTCGTCCTGAACGCCGTAATTCGCTGCCGAGAAGCCTACAGGGACGACGCCGAGAGCGAGCGCGACATCGTGGTTCGCCCACTGAATGGTCACGACGCGTTCTGGCTTGCTTTCAATTACTGTTTCGCCGAAAGCATGCTTGATTACGATCGGATACTCAGATGCCGCTTCGGCGGAGTCTGAACTTTCCGACGAGCTTTCGGTCGGAGCAGGAGACTGTGCGGGTTGGGATTGCCCCGCCGAACAGCCGACCAAGAGGGCCATGATAGCAGTCAACATACAGACAGTGTGCAATGAGAGTTTTTGTTTTCGGTTCATGTGCAGACTCATCCTTCTCGTGGTTATAGATTTGGTCAGGGGAGATCGACAACCCCATTTCCTGATAATGATTATCATTGACAATGGTATAGAGCCATTTCCTGGTTGTCAATCAAAAAATGATCGGAGCCTTTTGCGATGTCCAGTCTGATAAAGAATGATGACTGATATATTTCTGCAATATTACTTTGACACACACAGTAATATGTTATATGATGTTTCAGAGGAGATGAGGATATATGAGTGGCAAAATATCGACGGACCTGATCCGCGGGCATACGGAGACAGTTATTTTGAACGTGCTTCGCCAGGGAGATAGCTACGGCTACGAAATTTCCAAAAAGATTATGGCGCTAAGCGAGAATCAGTATGAGCTAAAAGAGGCTACCCTGTACACGGCTTTTCGCCGGTTAGAGAAAGACGGCTACATCCTCTCGTATTGGGGAGATGAGACACAAGGCGGCAGACGGAAATATTACCGGATTACGGAGTCCGGCCTAGATGTTTATGAGCAGAGCAAGCATGAGTGGAATGTGGCAAAGGAAATTCTCAATCAATTAATCGAAGGGGTGATTGATGATGCTGACGAGCAATAAGCAACTGGATCAAAAAATTCAGGAGTACCTCGATCATCAATTTGCAGGTGTAAAGGAAACGCAGCAGCTTTTCCAACTAAAAGAGGAGCTGTATGCGAATCTCAAGGAACGCGTTTCCGATTTGATGAAAAGAGGTTCGTCCGAAGAGGATGCATTCAAAGAGGCGGTGATTAGCATGGGAGATTTGAGTGGTTTGGTCGAGGATATGCGCGTGTACGGCCAGGACACGGCGAGACAGTCTGTCGATTCCAAGGCAGCGAATCGTCTTTCCACGGCAGGAATTATTGCCGGAGCGCTGATCCTTCTGACTGGTGGATTTCTGTCTGCCATCGTGTACTTTGTGACCGGATTTCAAATCCTTGGATCGTTGTCCATTGCCTGGATATGCACTGCGATCGGCGTCGTGCTCCTGGCGTACAGCTTGCTGACAAGAGAGACTGCCCAACGCTACGCGATGGCGAAGGTTCGTGCCCTGTTATACGCCCTCGGATATGGATCAATCGTGAGCGCGCTGTTTTTGTCCGCGATCACCTATTCTGCTACAGGAGAAATGTTTGTCGGCATCGCTACCATGATGCTTTGGTTTGTGATCGGCTTCGGACTGGTGTTATCCCTCGCTCTTACGGGAAAAAGCCGTCTGAAAAAGCGGTATGAGTAATCGGTTGACCAAGACTTTGCCCGGCTATTTGCGGCAGGTCTTGGTTTTTTTGCTTTTCAGGGGCGCTGCGACGGATTCTCTCAAATTTTTACCTTCTTTCCATCGATTATAATGATCAGATTGGAATAGATATGATAATCTATAAATAATGTAACTAGACTATGATATAGTTATAATTGAGATAGAAATGGTGTTTTCCCAGGTGGCGCCTTGCTTTGGTAACACTTTAGCAGGTAGCGCCTACTCTTTTTGCAAATATAAGGGGATAAGGAAGGTTGTCATGAGCAGCATACAGAAAAAAACAGACGTGATTTTAATTGGTGCGGGAGTCATGAGCGCGACTTTGGGATCCTTACTGAAAGAGTTAGCACCGGAATGGGAAATAAAAGTATTTGAAAAGCTGGACAGCGCGGGAGAGGAAAGCTCTAACGAATGGAACAATGCGGGCACAGGCCATGCTGCATTGTGCGAGCTGAACTATACATCCGAGAAGCCGGACGGGTCCATCGACATCAGCAAAGCGGTCAAAATCAACGAACAGTTCCAGATTTCCCGACAGTTTTGGTCTTATTTGGTCAACAGAAACCTGATCCGCAATCCGCAGGACTTTATCATGCCGATCCCGCATATGAGCTTTGTGCAGGGAGAGAGAAATGTATCGTTTTTGAGGAAGCGTTTTGAAGCGCTGTCAAAAAATCCCCTGTTTCACGGGATGGAATTCTCCGATGACCCGGCCAAACTGAAGGAATGGATTCCGCTGATTATGGAAGGCCGCACCTCGAATGAACCGATTGCGGCGACGAAGATCGACTCGGGTACGGACGTCAATTTCGGGGCATTGACGCGTATGTTGTTCGAACACCTGCAAAACCACAACGTCGAGGTCAACTACAGACATAGCGTCGAGGACATCAAACGCACCAGCGATGGCTTGTGGAAAGTCAAAGTCTACAATATCAACAACGGCAACATCGAATACCACACCGCAAAATTCGTCTTTATCGGTGGTGGGGGCGGAAGTCTGCCTCTGCTGCAAAAGACCGGTATTCCCGAGTCCAAGCGAATCGGCGGTTTCCCGGTAAGCGGTCTGTTTATGGTATGCAAAAACCAGGACGTGATCGAGCAGCATCACGCCAAAGTGTACGGAAAGGCCAAGGTCGGCGCACCTCCGATGTCTGTACCGCATCTGGACACGCGGTATATCGACAACAAGAAATCGCTGCTGTTTGGACCGTTTGCAGGCTTCTCGCCGAAGTTCCTCAAGACGGGTTCGAACTTCGACCTGATCGGCTCCGTGAAACCGAACAACGTCCTTACGATGCTGGCGGCAGGCGTAAAAGAGATGGCATTGACCAAATACCTGGTTCAGCAAGTATTGCTGTCGAACGAAAAGCGCATGGAAGAACTGCGCGAGTTTATCCCGAACGCAAAAAGCGAGGATTGGGATATCGTCGTCGCGGGCCAACGTGTGCAAGTAATCAAGGATACGGAGACAGGCGGCAGAGGGACCCTGCAATTTGGTACCGAAGTCGTAAGTGCTTCTGATGGCTCGATCGCAGCATTGCTCGGTGCTTCTCCGGGTGCTTCCACGGCGGTTCACGTGATGCTTGAAGTATTGCAAAAATGCTTCCCGCAACATATGCAAAAATGGGAACCGAAAATCAAGGAAATGATCCCGTCTTACGGCGTGTCGCTGCTGGAAAACACGAGATTGCTCGAAGAAGTTCATACGTCGACAGCGCAGACGCTCGGCTTGAGCGAAAAAGAACCGGTTTTGCGCTGATTCTTTGAAATACAGGAGCTGTGCCATGCAGCCCTTCGCTTCAATGAGTAAAAAAGAACCTTTAATCCAGCGTTGGATTGAAGGTTCTTTTTTGTGTGTCCGTATCGCACAGCTAGGACTCTCTTCTGTACAGGGAGGAGCGGACAAATTCGTGGTCGGTCATCAAGTACTCGTGGCTGCGCATCATCTTGGTGAGCAGCGATGCGGAAATATCGGATGCGGCATACGCACATACCGCCATAATGCCCATGTCATGTACTTTGCAATCTGACTGCCTTTCGTATTCCTCCAGCGTCTCCACAATATCGTCCAACCTTCTCCACTCCACATGTGCCCACGAACGAATCGTGATGTCCGCTTTCATAACCGAGGCGACCTGTTCATCGAAGTGTTTGAGAATCGTGTCGATGTGGAAATCTCCGTAACAGCGGTAAAAGTGGGAGCTGTCAACATAGTGAATACACTGCTGCTGCTCTGGCGAAAACAATGTGCGGATTTTTTGTTCAGCCATTGCGTAGATGTGATCGTTTTCGATTACAAACAGGTGATGGCCGCGTTCAATCCCGGCTTTGATATAAGCCATCATGTTATTTACATAACTGTCTGTATGTTCAAAAAAGTATAGTATGTGTGCGGTATCGTGCACATGCAAATAATCCGTTAACGGAATCAGCTTTTTCATGTAATCACCACTTCGAAGAAATCGATAGGCTCCTCTGGAATAGAAGTAAACATAGTTTCAATTACAATTTTTCCTGCTGAGAGAGTGAAGGGAAAATGATTGAGTTATCAGTCGAATGATACAACGGTGAGTAGACGATTTCAAGATCGGTCATCAGATAGGGGTATTTTCTCATCAACTCAATATGAAATGCTGCTGACACGGTGGAAGCATTGAGTACGGTTACGCTGAACATCTTCTGGCTGTATGCCTGGTCGAATTCCAGCGTGTTCTGTAGGTGTTGTACGAGGTCGTGCTCGTCTTCTTGTTCTTCATGCAGCCATACGCGAAGAGGCTTGTCCGGATCAAGACGGGCGCGCAGTTCATCGAGCTGGCGGCCCCACTCCTGGAGAGTGGTTTTTTCATTATGCAGATAGACAATTGTATGATCCTCTCCATGAATGATGGCGTCCAATTTTTGTTTCAGCCGGCTCAGGTTTTCGTGGTTATCGATCAAAACCGTATGACTGCCTTTGGCCATCCCCGTGATGAGAAACGTGACAGCATGGTGCAGGTAACGATCGAGGTCATGGTACAAGTACAGAATGTTCCCGCTCTCGGTCATGGAAAAATGCCTCGCTATTTCCTGTGCCGGGGGATGAGGCATCCGGTGATGGAGTATATCCTGAAAAAAGAAGACGGGATCGAATTCCAGGACCTTGGCGATGTTGATAGCAACGCTAAAGCTCGGATTTCGCACTCCTGTTTCGATTTGGGCATAGTAGGCTCTGTCAATAATAGCGCGGTCCGCTACCTTTTTTTGTGTCAGTTGTTTCGATTTGCGCAGTTGAATCAACCAATCTCTTTTCATACTTTCCCAAAATTCCTTTCAAAAACAGTCAACACCGCGATTTTTATACGAAATCGCCATAGAACGATTACACCATATTTGGCGAAGTCATTACCACGGTATAAATGACGAATTTCCTGCTGTTTTCCAATGCCAGGTGCCTCTGAGGTCCTATTCGAAAGTCAAGAGGGAGGGTACGGGTAACGTGCAAATGCGGTTGTGGCTATCTGCCACACCCGATATAGAACATTTCCTCGTACAATAAGCCTATGCAGAAAATAGGTGATAGCAAAATGGCGTATGTAGACACGGTAGAATATGTGGTCCATCTCATGCTGCGTGCCGGCGTGAGTCCAGCAAAAATCGTATCTGTTTCGCGCGATCTGAGCACCTTGTTTGGTGTATCCTCCGCTGAGGAAGCGGAATTGCTGGTCAGGGATTGTCTGTATCAGTATGAGAAGAAGTCACAGGCATAGCGCATTTCCATAGCGATGAGAGTCCACTCGTATAATCGGGTGTTTTTTTTATTGCGCTTTTTAGTTTACCAAATGTCTTCGCCTGTCGTTCATCAAAACTTATCACAGTATTAACCAAGCCCGTCTTCTCTGTGTTTATACTGAAAGCAGGATATACCTTTTGCAAAGAAAGGGATCATGCCATGAAGCAAAAAGACGAGTGGAAGATGCTAAGAGACAGGCTGGAGACGTATAAAATGGTCGCTGCAATCAAAGACCCCAAATACATCGAGCGCGCTGTTCAACAAAAGGACAACCTGAGTGCGGTCCTGCTGATGACAGGCACGATTTTGACGGTCAACCGCTTTGTGGATTTCATCCAGTCCCAAGGCTTGCCGGTCATTCTCCATGTCGAAAAAATCGGCGGATTGCAAATGGATAACGATGGCATCGAGTTTATTAAAAAGAGCATCAAGCCCGCGGCGATCGTGACTACGAAAACGAGCGTGATCAAAAAGGCAAAAGCGAGCGGACTGCACGTCATTCAGCGCGTCTTTTTGATCGATACCGACGTGTATACGCATTTGGAACAGGAGGCTGGAAAAGGCCAAATCCTCGCCGACATGATCGAGCTGATGCCGTGCCGGGCCCCTGACTTGGTAGCCAGACTGGCAGACGTGTCACCCGTACCTGTGCTTACAGGAGGACTGCTGCGTTTGCCCGCGCATGCCAAGGAAGCGCTCGAACACGGGGCGATCGCCGTCACGACCTCCAATGTAGACATGTGGAAGGTAGATGTGAAAAATCTGGCGACGTGAAATTTGCATGAATCCCAACAATCTTTTACCTGGACTCAATATTGTGTTAATACTTTCTGCTTATGATGAGACTAGCAAGTGAATAGATTTCCGGTGCAAGCAGAGAGACCTCCGATCAAATGTATGTAATGGATACATTTTCGTTGAGGTCTCTTTTTTCTATCTATGATGAGCTTGGCTCCACGATCATCAGGCACTGTGAGGAAGACAAATTTGAACGGACAGAGGAGAGGAAGAGGGGACATGAAAAAATTGTTGCAAGTATTTGGCGTATGCACAGCCTTGCTGGTAGCGGCCGGATGTGGCAGCAACCAGGCGGCGAACAACGCTGGCGGCACGCAGAGCGCAAAGACCGTGATCGAGTACTGGCACGTCAATGCCGAGACACAAGGCGGAAAAACAGTAGAAGAGTTGGTCAAAGCCTTTAACGAACAAAGCGAGACGACACAGGTTGTCGCGAAATTCAATCCGGATATGTACAAAGGCCTGATGCAAAACCTGCAGGCGGAAGCCGCTGCCGGGAAGGCGCCTGCTGTCGTACAGGTCGGCTGGTCGTTTTTGGATTACTTCTCCAACAACTTTGCGTACACACCGCCACAAGAAATCATCGACCAATTCTACCCGGAAGACAAGACGTTTTTGAACGACTACTTTTTGCCGAATGTCATGGCGTTGGCGCAAAATGCAAGCGGCGAGCAGGTAGGGATTCCGTACTCGTTGAGCTCGCCGGTCCTCTATATCAACCGGGACTTGCTGCGCGAAGCGGGATTGGATGAAAACGGACCGAAAACATGGGAAGAAGTGAAGGAATTCTCCAAGGCGATCAAGGACAAAACCGGTAAGTTCGGCTTGTACATCCAGGAGCCGGCCGATAACTGGGCTACCCAGGCATTGCTGGAGAGCAACGGCGCCCGCATGATCACAGACGGCAAAGCGACGTTCGCCTCACCGGAAGGCATCAAAGCGTACCAACTGTATGCGGACATGGTTGTGACGGAGAAAACAGCGGCTCATCTGTCCTGGGATCAAGGCGTTCAGAGCTTCATCGACGGCAATATCGCAATGGTCTATACGACGATTGCCCAGCGCTCCAACATCCAAAACAACGCCAAATTCGACGTAGCGGCGATTAAATCTCCGGCGTGGGAAGGCAAGACTCCGCGGCTTCCGGCAGGTGGCGCGATGCTGGCGATTACGGCGCGTGACGATGAGCAGAAAAAAGCGGCGTGGGAGTTTATGAAATTCCTGTACAGCGTCGAATCGGTGGCGAAGTGGACGGAAGGAACCGGTTATGTACCTCCACGCAAAGATGTGGCGGAAGCAGAAAATGGCTTGAAGGCGTTCCTGGAACAAAACGAAATGATGAACGCAGCGATTGAGCAAATGGATGGCGTTGTTCCGTGGACATCATTCCCGGGCGATGCGGGCTTGCAGGCAGAGCAGCTCCTGCTGGATGTTCGCGATCAGATTCTCGGCGGCAGCATCTCCGTGGAAGAAGGATTGACGTCGACACAGACCAAGATCAATGAACTGTTGAAGTAACGAATCCATGTGTTGGGGGAAGGTGGCTTTGGTTTGGCAAAGTCACCTTCCTGATTACGGGTTGGAGGATCAAAACCATGAGTGTGATCACAGCAGGGATCAGACGGCGCAGCAGGGAGAACTGGAAGGCATACTGTTTGTTGTTTCCCTCCATCGTGATTTTTGCCATTTTTATGTTTTGGCCGTTTCTCTATACGATTTACCTGAGCTTTTTTGACTGGAATATGATCAGTCCGACCAAGGAGTTCGTCGGACTGAAAAACTATATGGATTTGTTGTCTGATCCGAAGACGTACAAGATTTTGGGCAATACCTTTTTGTACATTGTCATTTTGCTCATTCTCAACTGTCTGGTGCCGTATGTGTTTGCCTTCGTGATCGATATCGTGCTGAAAAAGTGGAACGGCTTTTACAAAGGCGCGCTGTTTTTGCCCGCGTTCATTTCGCTGGTGGTAGGCTCGATTTTGTTTACGTGGATTTTAAACCCGATCTCCGGACCGGTCGCGATCGTGTTCGGCTGGCTTGGGCTTGAGATGCCGAACTGGAGCAAGCTGGACGGGTGGGTCATCTTCGTACTCAGCCTGATTACGTCCTGGAAAGTATTCGGGTACAACTTCATTGTGCTGTTTGCCTCGATCAGCGGCATTTCCCGTGAACTGATCGAAGCCGCTCGCCTCGACAATATCCCGTTGTGGAGAATCTTTTTTCAGATCGTGTTGCCGATGAGCAGTGCCACCGGCATTTACGTGTTTATTATCACGATCGTCCAAGGTCTGCAGTACGTCTTTACACCGATCAAGGTAATCACCCAGGGCGGGCCCAACTACGCCAGCTCCAACGCCATTTACCATGCGTATCACGAAGCGTTTGTGCTGTACCGGACCGGACATTCGGCAGCCTTGTCGATTTTGACGATGCTCATTTTCCTCATCTTGCTGCTGATCGAATTCAGGTTTGTTGAAAGAGGTATCTACTATGAAAATTAGCCGGTCGATTACGATACCTTGGCATGTCGTTTTGCTGATCACGGTTTGCCTGCTGCTGTTCCCGATCCTGTTTGCGCTCGGATCGTCGTTCAAATCGCTGCAAGAGGCGTATCACAATGTCCTCAACATCATTCCGATCCAGCCGACGCTGGAAAACTATCAGACCTTTTTCACCAGCTTGCCCGCTTTGAAAATTGCCGCCAATACGTTTATCATCGCGTCCGTTGTGACTCTGTTTAAGGTTGTGACTTCCTTTCTCGCCGCGTACGCCTTCGTCTATTTTCAGTTTCGGGCGAAAAATCTCGTCTACTTTCTCTTGATCAGCACCATCTTTATTCCCTTTACTGTCACGATGATTCCCAACTACCTGGCGATTTCCAAAATCGGGCTGACGGACAGCATTTGGGGCGTGATTTTGCCCCAGCTTGCCGATGCGATCGGGATTTTCCTGATGCGGCAATCGATGAAGACTATTCCCGTGTCGCTCATCGAAGTGGCGCGGCTCGATAACCTGGGGCATGCCCGAATTATGAAGGATATTGTTCTCCCGCTTGTCAGACCGGCTGTGACCTCGACGGGGATCTGGTTTTTTATCAGCTCGTGGAACGAGTACGTCTGGCCTGTCCTGATTCTCAAAACGACGGAAAACTACACGCTGCCACTGGCTTTGCAAATGTATATCAGTGCAGAAGGCGGAACCAACTTTACTGTCGCGATGGCAGTCTCCGTTATGACCATGATCATTCCGTTAACCCTGTATCTGCTGTTTCAAAAGTACATTATCGGAACATTCGCTTCATCAGGAATCAAGTAACGGAGGTTTACCATGAAAGAAATTCGCTTTGAAAACGTCTGGAAGTCATACGGAAAAACAGAGGTTGTAAAAGGGCTGAATCTGACCATCGAGGCCGGAGAGCGACTGATTCTCTTGGGTCCTTCCGGCTGCGGCAAATCGACGACGCTGCGGATGATTGCCGGGCTGGAGGAGATTACGTCGGGAGATCTGTACATGAACGGCCAACGCGTCAATGACGTGCCCAGCGGCAAGCGGGACGTGGCGATGGTCTTTCAAAACTACGCGCTGTATCCGCATATGAACGTCGTGGACAACATCACGTATGGCCTGCGCGTGCAAAAGGTTCCGAAAGAAGAAATCAACGCCCGCCTCGATGCGGCGCTGCAGATGCTGAAGCTGAAAGGCTACGAAGACCGGCTGCCAAAGGACTTGTCAGGCGGTCAAAGGCAACGTGTGGCTCTCGCCAGGGCAGTCGTCAAGAAATCCGACTACTTTTTGCTCGATGAGCCGCTGTCCAACCTGGATGCGCAGCTTCGCGTCTCGGCACGAAAAGAACTGGTAAAAATCCATGAATTGTACAAACAGACAATCGTCTACGTGACCCATGACCAGATCGAGGCGATGACCGTCGGCGACCGGATCGCCCTGATGCACGAAGGGAAAGTGCAGATGCTCGACACGCCGGAGAATGTCTACCATCGTCCGGCGAACATCTTCACCGCCCGCTTCATCGGTTCGCCTCCGACCAATGTGATCGACGTCGAGTACCAAAACGGCGCCCTGAAGATTGGAACACAGACGCTTTCCCTTCCTGCCATGTGGGCAAAGCAGATCGAACAAAGCAGGGCAAGCCGCTTTGCGTTCGGCATTCGTCCCGAGCATCTGGAGATGTTTCACACGCCGAAGGAGAACGCGCTGCAAGGCACGGTCAAATACGTGGAAAACCTGGGCAGCAGTTACGGAGTCTACATCGACCTGCAAGGACACGAAATCATTGCTGTCAGCGAGGATAAACAGTGGGCGGAAGGCGAGGCGGTGTATATCCGGCCCATCCTCGATCATATTCATCTGTTTGACCGCGACACGACTGACAGTATCGGCTATCCAAGCGAGCTGTCCTCAAACCATGTGGAAAGGGTGATTGTCCATGAACCAGAACATTTGCTACTCTGATTTGCCGCTGATCACGAAGGATATTGTCACGAACGTGGAAGAGCTGATCGCACACGGTGCCGAGAAGGTTGAATTGCTGATGGACGGCGACAAGTGGGATGACATGGAGCTGTTGTTTGAAGGGGTCGCATCGCGATTGAAAGCATTGCCGATCGGCTATACCGTTCACCCGCCGGCGTGGGACACGAATCTGACGAGTGAGAACAAAGCGATTCGCGAGGCATCTTTTGCCGAATACAAAAAGGCGATCCAGTTTGCGGCGATGATCGGTGCCGACCACGTCGTCATCCACCCCGGATTCTGCTTTTCGCCCGTCTTTGACAAAAAGCTGGCGCAGGAGCGCGCAAGGTACTACGTGAATCAACTGTGCGAAGTCGCCCGGCCGCTGAATGTGAAGCTCGTCGTCGAAAATGTCGGGTACAACGGAAGCTCCTTGTTTACACAGGACGAGTTTATCCGCTTCCTCGATTCGATCGATGAGACTGCCGGCTACCTGATCGACATCGGGCACGCGCATTTGAACCAGTGGGACATTCCCCGCCTGATTCGTGACACCAAAGACCGTCTGTACGCGATTCATATTCACGACAATAGCGGGGCGGGAGACGAGCATTTGGCGATCGGGGAAGGAACGATTCAATGGGAGGACATCTTCGAAGCGATGCGCGAAATTCGCAACGATTGCCAGTTGATCCTGGAGTATGCGCCCAATACGCCGCTGGAAAAACTGCGCGTAGGAAAAGAACGTCTTGCCAGAGAGCTGTTTGCGAAGTAATCGGTAGTTTTCAGGACCCCCTGTTTGCCTGTAGTCCGCCTATGCGGGACAGACGCTGCCCGCGTCCCGCCTAGGCGGATGTTTGTTTGGGCACCGCTTAGACCGACGCGGCATTTTTTGTGGGCAAATGCAAAGCGGAAGACAGGAGATTGATCGTACTTGGATAAATATAACAGTACGTACTATTCTGCTTAACGGGGTGGGGGTCCTATGAAAGCGAGTCAAACGCTGAAGCAAAGATCGTTGCGTAAAGTGCAGCAAGCCGCAAAAGAAATCGAAACGCTCTTGCAAGAAGGGACGGTCCAGGCCAACAGCGCGAAAATCAGACAAAGGCTGGACGACCTGCTGGAAGGAGACGAATATTTTGTGCTCGTCACGCGGGAGGGTCTCGGGATCATTCACACCAACCGGTTGCGGGAAGGCACGCTGTTCAACGATGAAGTCGGCTTACGCGCCGCACGAACCAATGAACCGTTGGCACAAATGTATCCGCGCAACACCGGTGAGCTTTTGCTGGACACATCAGTACCCATCCAGGTAAAAGGAGAAAGCGCTTACAGTTTGCGCCTGGGCGTGATTGTACCCGCTCTGTCCTACGGTTGGAGGCTGGTGGCGGCCTTCGTCATGCCCGTTTGTTTTGCAACAGTCGGTCTGTGGCTGGCGCAGTCGCCCTGGACAAAAGGAGCAGTGGCAGCGATAGCTCTCGTGCTCGCCGTTTGCATCGGGCTGTTGACCCATCACAATTTCCGCCACAACTGGCGTGATTGGATGAGGGTCACAAAAGCTATTTCATCCGGCAAGCTGAAAGCGAGGGTGCAGACCAAACGGCGCGATGAATGGGGGCAAATGTCGTTTGAAATCAACAAAATGATTATCGGGATTCACGGCATATTGGCGGAGCTGCGGCAGACGTCGCATGCGACCAGAGAGATCAGTACGAAGCAGGACGCGATGGTTCAGGAGCTTTTAAGCGCTTCCGAGCAGCTATCTGCCGGTCTGCAGCAGGTGCACGGCGGAGCGGTAGAGCAGGCGAGCCTGGTTGAAGATACAGAGGCGGTTTTAAAAAAAATTACGGCATTGATTCGCAAAGCCGGGATCGAGTTGAAAGAGACCAGTACGCTGACCCAGGAAGCCGAACGGGCTGCCCAGGAGGGAATCGCAAAAACGGCTCATTTGCACATGCAAATGCAGCGTATCGAGCAGGCGAGCCATACGACAGAAACGTCTATGCATGAGCTGGAACGCCAGGCATCCGGGATTGAGCAAATGATTCGCGACATCCGGGAAATCGCCGAGCAAACAAACCTGCTGGCGCTGAATGCAGCGATCGAAGCCGCGCGAGCCGGTGCGGAAGGACGGGGATTTGCCGTCGTCGCCGATGAGGTGCGCAAGCTGGCAAACCGGGCAGACGAAGCCGCTTCCCACATCATGGACGTCGCCGATGCGATTATCAAGAAGTCTCATCAGACCGTACAAGTCGTTCAGGAGGAGAGACAGGAGGTGCAAAGCGGGCTTGCGCTCGTGCAGGAGCTGCAAACCATCGTGCATGTGCTGTCGGAAAAATCAGCCCTCTGTGCGACGCATACGACGCGCAATGCGGAAGTCATGGGCGAAGTGCTGCGCGATGTCGATGAGGCCGAACATAATATCGAGAAGGTCATGCACATCTCGCAAAGTTTTTCTGTATCCGCGAAAGAAGCGGCAGCGGCCGGCGAGGTCCAGCTAAACGCAACCGAGCAGGTCGCCGATCAGGCCAGACGCCTCCACGAGACATCGGTGAAGATTCACCAGATTGCCGAGCGGTTTGATCTGTAAGCGCGTAAGTACAACACAATAGCTTGCGGGTTTCCAAAGGAAGCCACGATCAACCAGGGTAGAGCATGGTGGTCGTGGTTTTTTTGCTGGTCGGGTAATTTGATCCGTTCGGCGAGCGTGACACTTTCCGTCAGCAGCACTGACTGTTTATGACCATTTGTGATTGTTTTTGACTGAATTTGCGTGTATAATCAAAGTCAATCCGATGGCACTGCCAGAAGGGAGGGTACGATGCTAACTCCGGAACGTCATCAGTTGATTATCACGCTCGTAAAAGAAAAAGATTTCGTGCGCATCCATGAACTTGTCGAGGCGACAGGAGCGTCCGAGTCGACGATCCGGCGGGATTTGAGCGAATTGGAAGAACAGCGCCTGCTCAAGCGCGTCCACGGCGGAGCATCTGTGCTGCAAAGCAAAATCGAGGAGCCGACGATTCTGGAAAAGTCGGTCAAACGCGAGCGGGAAAAAACGGCGATCGCCAAATACGCGGCCAGCCTGGTAAACGATCGCGACTCGATTTTCATCGATGCGGGCACCACGACCTATCAAATGCTGCCGTACTTGCCCGAGAACATCATGGTCGTGACGAATGGGGTGGATATAGCCCTCCAACTGATCAAGCGCAACATCCGCACGATTCTTCTCGGAGGCGAATTGAAAGCGGCTACATTGTCGCTCGTCGGGCGAGACGCGATCAAGTCGCTCAGCCAATACCGCTTTGACAAATGCTTTCTGGGCATGAACGGGATCGATCAAAGCCACGGTCTGACGACACCCGATCCCGATGAGGCGTACGTCAAGCAGTTGGCGCTGCAGTTTTCGGATGAACGCTTTGTCTTGTGCGACTCAGACAAATTTTCGCGCGTCACGTTTGCCAAAGTGGGCGACCTGCACGGAATCACGCTCATCACGGATAGTGGTATCAGCCAAGAGGAACAACAAGTATACAGCAGATTAACAACTCTCAAAGTGGTGAAAGCATGATTTATACAGTAACCCTGAATCCATCGATCGACTACCATATCTGGCTGTCTGTCCTGTCGCAAGGAACGATTCACGAGGCGAAAAAAGAGTGGAAGGTCGCAGGCGGAAAAGGAATCAATGTCTCCAAGGTTCTCCGCACCCTCGGCGAAGACAGCACGGCGCTGGGGTTTGTCGGAGGATTTACGGGAGCGTTTATACAGCAGCAGATCGAGCAAGCCGGCATTTCCCATCAGTTTATTCAGATTGATCACGATTCACGGATCAACGTAAAAATCAAGGCCGAGAGCGAGACGGATATTAGCGGGGTCTCCCCCCCGATTCCCGAAGAAGCGCTTGAGCGCCTGCTTGCGCAGATTGATCGTTTGCAAAGCGGCGATTACCTCGTCCTCGCCGGAAGCGTCCCCAAGAGCTTGCCCGCCGACATGTACCAGATGATCATGCAGCGGCTGCGCGGCAAGGGAGTGCGCATTTTCCTCGACGCCAAAGGACAGGCCCTGAAAAACGGTTTGTCGGAAGAGCCGTTCCTGATCAAACCGAATCACCATGAACTGGGCGAATTGTACGGCGTGACGATTGCCACTCCTGCTGAAGCGATCGAATGGGGGCGAAAAGCGCTTCAAATGGGCGCACAAAACGTCATCGTCTCGATGGCTGGACAAGGAGCGGTCTTTGTCAACCGGGAAGGGGCTTATCTCGCTTCGATTCCGCAGCGCAAACCGGTCAATTCGATCGGTGCGGGAGACTCGATGGTCGCTGGATTTCTCTACGGGCTGACACGCGGGATGAATACCGAAGCGGCGTTTCGGTTTGCCGTGGCTGCCGGGAGTGCGACCGCCCTGTCGGAAGGCTTTTGCACGCATGAAAAGATAGAAGCATTTATTCAGGACGTTACGATTACCGCCATTTCGTGAAGGGGGGTTACCCATGAACAATGAAATTCGCATTGCTGATTTGCTGAAACCGGAGACGATCGTCCTTTCTTTGTCGGCAACTGCCAAAGAAGCCGTGCTGGATGAGCTGATCGAGCAACTGGACAAAGCAGGTCGGCTGAACGACAAGGATGGCATGAAGCAGGCCATTCTCGCCCGCGAGGCTCAAGGCTCTACGGGAATTGGCGAGGGAATTGCCATCCCGCATGCCAAGACAGCCGCGGTCAAGACGCCTGCCATCGCCTACGGTTTTTCCAAAGAGGGCGTGGATTTCGATTCTCTGGACCAGCAAAAGGCGCATCTGTTCTTTATGATCGCCGCGACCGAAGACGCCAACCAGGCTCATCTGGCGACACTGGCAAAGCTCGCCCAGATGCTCATGGACGAGTCGTTTCGCCAGGAGCTGATGAAAGCAGAGACGAAAGAACAGGTACTTGCGATTATTACGCGCAAGGAAAAGGAACTCCAGGGCGAAAATGAAAGCGTTGCAGAAGACGAGCCGGCCAACCAGCAGCACAGGTCTGCCAAAGTGGTCGCGGTAACGGCTTGCCCGACCGGCATCGCTCACACCTACATGGCTGCCGATGCGCTGAAGAAAAAGGCGGCGGAGTTGGGAATTTCGCTCAAGGTGGAGACGAACGGTTCCGGAGGAGTGAAAAACAGGCTGACGTCGCAGGATATTGAAGAAGCGACTGCTGTCATCGTAGCTGCCGACAAGCAGGTGGAGATGGAGCGTTTCGCCGGAAAAATTCTCATCGAAGTGCCGGTAGCCGAAGGAATCCGCAATGCCGAAGACCTGCTGCAGCGTGCAGTCAATCAGCAGGGCAGCGTCTATCAGGGGGGCGCGACCAGTTATCAGCAAAAGATTCAGGACGGCAAAGATGAGAAAAAGTCCAAGCAGCCGGCCTTTTACCGCCATTTGATGAATGGCGTGTCCAATATGCTTCCGTTTGTCGTAGGCGGCGGGATCATCATTGCGATCAGCTTCTTGTTCGGGATCAATGCCTCTGATCCGAACGATCCGTCCTTCCATCCGCTGGCGAAAGTGTTGATGGACATCGGTGGAGGAACGGCATTTCAACTGATGATTCCGGTGCTGGCAGGATTTATCGCTTCCAGTATCGCCGATCGGCCCGGCTTTGCTCCCGGCATGGTGGGAGGATTATTGGCGACTGTATCCGAGTCTGGCTTCCTCGGAGGAATCATCGCCGGCTTTTTGGCCGGATACATCGTGCTCGGGCTGAAAAGACTGTTTGCCGGACTGCCGCAATCGCTCGAAGGGATCAAGCCGATGCTGCTGTACCCGCTGCTGGGTATTTTGATCACCGGCTTTGTCATGGTCTACATCGTCTCCGATCCCGTGGCGGCAGCCAACACGGCGCTTGGCAACTGGCTGAAAAACATGGGTACGGGAAATGCTATTATTCTCGGTGTCATTTTGGGCGCGATGATGTCCTTTGACATGGGGGGACCTGTGAACAAGGCTGCTTTTACGTTTGGGATCGCGATGATTGCCGAGGGCAACTACGCCCCGCACGCCGCCATTATGGCAGCCGGCATGACTCCACCGCTGGGCATTGCCTTGGCGACTACCCTGTTCAAAAAGAAATTTACTGCCGAAGAGCGGCAAGCGGGCAAAACCGCTTACGTCCTGGGCGCTTCCTTCATCACCGAAGGGGCGATCCCGTTTGCGGCGGCTGACCCTACCCGCATCATTCCTTCCGTCACGGCCGGTTCTGCCGTTGCGGGCGGATTGTCGATGCTGTTCGGGTGCACATTGCCAGCTCCGCATGGCGGTTTGTTCGTACTGCCTGTTGTCGGCAACTGGCCGCTGTACCTCGTTTCAATTGTTGCGGGCGTCATTGTTACGACCCTGATGATAAAAGTACTGAAAAAAGACATTGCAGAATAAAAAGGAGTTGGACATCATGTTGACCAAAACATTCACCATTCAAAATCCGAGCGGCATCCACGCCCGTCCGGCCACGCTGTTTGTACAAAAAGCGACCTCCTTTCCGTGCGAAGTGAACGTCATCAAAGGCAGCAAGAAAATCAACGGCAAGAGCATCATGGGCTTGATGACGCTGGGAGCGGCCAAGGGAGATCAGATTACGCTGGAAATCTCCGGAGAACAGGCAGAGGAAGCGATGGAGGAGCTCGGCAAGCTGCTCGAGTCGGTTCACGAGTAACAGACAGAAAGCCGCCTTCGGGGAACGAGGGTGTGGCTTTGACAAGGAGTGATCGTGATGTTGCGAAAAGGGATTGCTGCAGCTCCCGGGATCGTCATCGGCCGCGCTGTAGTAAAAGCAGAAGAGACGCTTCACTATGATCGGCATACGCTGGATCCGGACCAGGTAGGGGCAGAGCTCGACCGCTTTCGCGCGAGTGTGAAGGCGGCCGACCATGACCTGGAGCAGATCAAGGAAAAGACCCGCCGCGAGATCGGAGAAGGGGAAGCGCGTATATTCGAAGCGCACCAACTGTTTTTGCAGGACCCGGAGTTTGTAGGTTCAATTGAGGCGAAGATCGAGAGTGAAAGAGTGAATGCCGAGGCTGCCGTACAAGAGGTGCGGGACAGCTTTGTGGCGATCTTTGAAAGCATGGACGACGAGTACATGCGCGAGCGGGCGGCCGATTTGCGAGACGTCAGCCAGCGATTGCTGAAAAAGCTGCTCGGCGTCCACGATGAGCTGCAAGCCGATTTCGCCGAGCCGGTGGTGCTTGTCGTGCACGACCTGACGCCATCCGATACGGCGCAGCTTGACCGCGACAAGGTAAAAGGATTTATCACCAATATCGGCGGGCGTACGTCCCACTCCGCGATCATGGCGCGCACCATGGAAATCCCGGCGGTGGTCGGCATGTCCGACATCACAGAGCGCCTGCAAACCGGCGACCTCGTCATCGTCGACGGGCTCCAAGGCGAAGTCCACATCCGCCCGGACCAGGCTCTCGTCGAGACGTATGAAGAAAAGCGCCTCGCCTACGAGAAGCAAAAGGCGGACTGGGCTCGCCTCGTCCATGAGGAAAGTGTAACGGCAGACGGGCATCGCGTGGAGTTGGCCGCCAACATCGGAAACCCGCAAGACGCCGTTCAGGCGCTGGAGAATGGAGCGGAGGGCATCGGGCTGTTTCGTACCGAGTTCCTCTACATGGGCAGAGACTCGTTTCCCTCGGAAGAAGAGCAGTTCGCCGCGTACAAGGCGGTAGCCGAGACGATGGGCCAGGATCGCCCGGTCGTCATCCGCACGCTCGATATTGGCGGGGACAAAGAACTGCCCTACCTCGATCTGCCCAAGGAGTTGAATCCGTTTCTCGGCTACCGGGCGATTCGCCTGTGCCTGGACCGCGTGGATTTGTTCAAGACGCAGCTTCGCGCTTTGCTGCGGGCAAGCGCGTACGGAAACGTGAAAATCATGTACCCGATGATTGCGACACTGGCGGAGCTGCGCCGGGCCAACCAGATTTTGAACGAAGTGAAGGCCGAGCTGCGCAGCCAGAACATTGCATTCAACGAAGAGCTGGAAGTAGGGATTATGATCGAAATTCCGGCTGCCGCCCTGGTCGCCGACCAACTGGCGAAGGAAGCCGATTTCTTCAGTATCGGGACCAACGACTTGATTCAGTACGTGATGGCAGCGGACAGAATGAACGAGCAAGTCTCCTACCTGTACGATCCGTACAATCCGGCGATTTTGCGACTGATCCACCAGGTCATCAAGGCCGCCCACCAGGAAGGAAAATGGGTCGGCATGTGCGGAGAAATGGCCGGGGAGGAGCTGGCAATTCCGATATTGCTCGGATTCGGGCTCGATGAGTTCAGCATGAGCGCCACTTCCATCCTGCGCGCACGCCATCTGCTCAAAAAGCTGGATTACCAGTCGCTGCAGCAAATCTCGCAGCACGTCCTCTCGCTGGAGAGCGGCGAGGAGATCAAAGCGTATATTCAGGAGTCGGTTCTAAACAAGTTGTGATGATAGATTGCAGGTTTGCCTCATACAAATAAGGAGAGAGCCCCGTGTGCGTCAGGCATAAAGGACGAGGGGGTTCCTCCTGTTTTTTTATGTCCGGGAAACAGTCTTGTTGAAATGAGGGAAACCATGCAGGAAATCCAACTTACCGTCAATAAAACAAACGGCCTTCATTTGCGGATGGTCGCTGCCCTGATCGCCAAATTGCAGTCCCTTTTGCAAAATACAGACGTGCTGCGCAACATTTACGTACTGCACAATGGGCGCAAGGTAGCCATTACGAGCCTCCTCTCCCTTGTTTCGCTGAAGATTCAGAAGGGCGGGCAGGTCACGTTCCGGTTTGAGGAGGAAGTTCAGCCAGAGGTGCTGGATGAGCTGCGGAACTTCATGGAGAGCAGCGACGCCCAGGAAGCGCCTGATATGAGGCAGACCGACCAATTGCTGATCGAGAATTCGACCGCGATCGATGTCGTGCTCTCCAGCCTTCCCTACGGAATCGTCATCGTCAACCAGGAAAACGTCATCACCTACGTCAATGCAGAAGCCACCAAGCTGTTGGGTCATAGCGACCACGAACTCCTCAATCAGTCTGCAGAAGCAGTCATTCCCCACTCCCGCCTCCAACAAGTCCTCAAGACGGGCAAAGCGGAAATCGGCAAACGGCAAAAGCTGGGCAACCGGATCATCATCACCAACCGCTCCCCGATCATGTATGAAAACCAGTTGATTGGCGCAGTCGCGCTCTTTCAGGACATCTCCACCGTAGTCGAGCTGAGCAAGGAATTGAAGGAAGTAAAGGCGCTAAAGGAGCAGCTCGATCTCGTGCTTAGATCCGTCGAGGAGCTGATCGGATTTTTCGACCAGAAGGGCCGGCTTTTGTACGCCAATGCCCAACTGGAACAGCTTATGAAGCAGCTGCGCAAACACGACAAAAACTTCATCACCTCGCTGATGGAGACAGCCGGGTGGAAACAGCAAATTCGCACGGGCAAATGTGTCACCGATGCGATCGAGCTCGATCCCCACTCCCGGTTTATCGTGAAGCTGCATCCGGTGATCGTGGACGGTGAATACTGTGGAAGCGTGCTGACGATGAATCATTTTAATGAGGTGAAGGCGCTGATGGAGCAACTGAACATCGCGCGGGAGCACACCCGTTACCTGGAGACGGAGCTATCCAAGCACCAGCCGCTGGACGA
Organism: Brevibacillus sp. TJ4; assembly: GCF_044627595.2. Classification (NCBI taxonomy): domain Bacteria; kingdom Bacillati; phylum Bacillota; class Bacilli; order Caryophanales; family Paenibacillaceae; genus Brevibacillus; species Brevibacillus sp. TJ4. Next base: position 46,479 of record NZ_CP185865.1, read on the forward strand.
AGGCTTCTCCCCGATCGTCGGGTACAGCGGAGCGCTGATGGAAAGCCTGTCAATCGCAAACAAGGCGGCAAAGACAGACTCCACCGTGCTCATCACAGGAGAGAGTGGCACGGGAAAGGAGCTGGTTGCCCGCGCCATCCACGAATCGAGCATCCGAAAAAACAAGCCGTTTATCCGCGTCAACTGCGGTGCGATCCCCCACAATCTGGTGGAGAGCGAGCTGTTCGGTCACGAACGGGGCGCGTTCACCGGCGCGGTGTCCGAACGCCGCGGCAAGTTCGAGCTGGCTGACAAGGGGACGATCTTCCTCGATGAAATCGGCGACCTGAACATCGACCTGCAGGCAAAGCTGCTGCGAGTGATTCAGGAGCGAGAGTTTGAGCGGGTAGGCGGACAGGAAACGATCAAGATCGACGTCCGGCTGGTGGCGGCGACGCACCGCGACCTGCAAAAAATGGTGCAGGCAGGCGAATTCCGCGAAGATTTGTACTATCGATTGCACGTCATCCCTGTCCATTTGCCGCCGTTGCGCAAACGCAAGGAAGACATCCCCCTTCTGGCCAGTCATTTCCGCGAAAAACTCAATGTGCGCCTGGGAAAAAATATCAAGGCTTATGAGAGCGGTTTCATGCAAGCGCTGATGGCCTACGAGTGGCCGGGGAACATCCGCGAGATGCAAAACGTCATGGAGCGAGCCATCAATTTGTGCGAGGGTGACACGTTGACGATCAAGGATTTGCCGGATTACATCGTCCAAACGCCTGTACACGAGGCGGAAAGCTGCCGCCCTGCCGAGTCGCCCTATTTGCGGGAGGGCAAGATTCGCCGCATGGAAGAGTACGAAAAGGAAATTCTGGAGGTCGCGATGCAGCACTATACGAGCTTTAATCAGGCAGCCAAAGCGCTCGGCTGGACGCATAAGACAGTCGCGAGCAAAGTGCGAAAGTACGGGCTGGAAGCCTCCCTTGGGAAAAAGGATCAAGGCCGTTGAGCGATTTTCCCAGCAAAAGGCCTCCATAATGCAGACTCGGCATCGCCCAAACAGGGCGAATCCAGCAAAATTGGCTCTCACAGGAATTGGCACGAGAGTTGCTCATAGACAGAAGCAACAAATCCAAGGAAGCGCTAGGAGGGACAAATATGAAAAAGCTCATCAATCATCCGGAACAGGTCGTTCGAGACATGATCGACGGAATGGTGCTGGCCCATCCGCAAAAGATTCGAAATATCCCGGACACGACGGTGCTTGTTCGGGCAGATGCGCCCGTGGCGGGCAAGGTTGCCGTAGTAAGCGGCGGGGGCAGCGGACATGAGCCTGCCCATGCCGGGTTTGTCGGTGCGGGCATGCTGGATGGAGCAGTCGCCGGGGAAGTGTTCACCTCGCCTACGCCAGACCAGGTGCTGGCAGCGATCAAGGCGGTAGACAGCGGCGCAGGAGTGTTGCTGGTCATCAAAAACTACTCCGGCGACCTGATGAATTTCGAGATCGCTGGCGAATTGGCGGAAGCGGAAGGCATTTCCGTGGCAAAAGTCGTGGTCAACGATGATGTGGCGGTGGAAAACAGCACTTATACAACAGGGCGCAGAGGGATTGCCGGAACCGTATTTGTGCACAAGATCGCGGGTGCCTTGGCTGAACGAGGAGCCTCTTTGGCCGAAGTCGAGCAGGTTGCCCGCAAGGTAGTCGACAATGTAGGCAGCATGGGCATGGCATTGAGTCCGTGCACGGTGCCTGCGGCGGGCAAGCCCGGTTTTACGCTGGGCGAAGACGAGATGGAGATCGGCATGGGGATACACGGAGAGCCAGGCACGCATCGCGCAGCAATCGCGACCGCAGATGAGGTGGCAGCCGCATTGACCGGAAAAATTCTCGACGATCTCGTGCTTGAGGCAGGTGACAAAGTAGCCGTGATGATTAACGGTCTCGGCTCTACCCCGGTCATGGAACTGTATATCGTGTACAAGAAAGTGGCGGACATTCTCCAGCAGCAAGGAATCGGGATCTATGACACCTATGTCGGCGAGTACATGACTTCGCTGGAAATGGCAGGCTGCTCGGTTACGTTGCTGAAGCTGGATGACCAGTTGACCGAATTGCTGGATGCCCCGGCAGATACGATCGCCTGGAAAAAAGGATAAAGCGAAATGTAAGCGCTACGGTCAGCAGAAAGAGAGGTTCAGATGAGCAGAGTCGGAATAGTTCTGGTCTCGCACAGCAGCAGTCTGGTCGCTGGTCTGCACGAGCTGCTGGCGCAACTGCCGCACGATGTTCCGGTGGCGACAGCAGGGGGTACGGATGATGGGGAGATCGGCACGAGCGCGACGAAAATCCAATTGGCGATTGAGCAGGTCTACTCGGAGCGAGGGGTCATCGTGCTGTTCGATCTCGGCAGCGCCTATATCAACGCCGAGCTGGCTATCGAGTGGCTCGACGAGGGGCGACGGGCTAATGTCGTGATCGCCGATGCCCCATTGGTGGAAGGGGCGTATGCGGCTGTGGTGCTGTCGGGCTGCGGCGGGTCGCTGCAGGAAGTGCTGAATGCCGCACAAGAGGCCAAACAGTTGGAAAAATTATGAATGTATCAGAGGTGACACCGTTGATCATTTCCGTTGAGCAAATCGTCGGTTGGCTGATGAAGACCAATGAACGCATTCAGGCGAATAAAGACTACTTGACCGAACTGGACCAGCTTGTAGGAGACGGGGACCATGGCATTAACATGGCGCGCGGGTTTCGCGAGGTAGCGTCAGGTCTTGCCAGCGGGAGCCATGCAGATATAGGCACCGTGCTGCACCAGGCAGGCATCGTGCTGATTTCCAAAGTAGGGGGCGCCTCCGGACCGCTGTACGGGACGGCGCTGATGAAGATGGGCTCGGCGCTGAAAGGAAAGCAGCAGATCGGTCTGCCTGAACTCGCCTTGGCGCTGCAAGAAGCCATCGCCGGTATCAAAATGCGGGGAAAGGCACAGGCAGGAGATAAAACCATGCTGGATTTGTGGGAGCCTTTCGCCGCGTTCGTGCAGCAGTCGGAGAGTGGCTTGTCGTACGAGCGTTTTCGCGCGCTGTGTGAGGAGCAATTGGAGCAGATCAAGCAATGGGAGGCGAAGCGGGGGAGAGCGTCCTTCCTCGGCAGCAGGTCGATTGGCCATCCCGATCCGGGAGCCGTATCGTCGTTTTATCTGTTTGATTCCCTCTGCCTGACCATCACGGAAAGCGGGGCAACAGCATGAACGTAATCGAGAAAGAGATCGAGGTCGGCCGTCCTGACGGCATCCACGCCCGGCCAGCCGGCGAATTGATGAAACGAATGAGGCAGTTTGAGAGTACAGTGGAGCTGCAATTCGGAGACAAGAAGGTAGACGCCAAAAGCATCATTCAGCTCATGTCGCTCGCGATCAAACAAGGAAACGTCGTAGCCGTACGGATCAGCGGAGAGGATGCTGCAGAAGCGCTGAACGAGCTGGAGCTGTTTTTGCGCGGAGACAACGGATTGTAAATGAGATACGAACGCTGGGCACAGGAAACCAGCAGCCAGTATCTCGTATCGTACGGAGGTATCGGCTGCTTTTGCTTCCGGAAAGGGGGTGGGACATTTTGTAAGCGTTTTTATTATTTTATTTCTTAGATGAAAGGAGTAGGTAGGATGTCACCGTTTATTGGAGAACTGATAGGGACGATGATTTTGATTATTTTGGGTGCTGGAGTGTGTGCAGGCGTCAACCTCAAAAAATCGTATGCGCAAAACGGCGGATGGATCGTCATCACGCTCGGCTGGGGGATGGCAGTCGCGATGGGCGTATACGCTGTCGGCCAGATCAGCGGGGCACATCTCAACCCGGCCGTCACACTGGGGTTGGCGAGTATCGGTGAATTTCCGTGGGCACAGGTTCCGGGATACATGCTCGCCCAGGTGGCAGGAGCCTTTTTGGGCGCGACCTTTGTCTGGCTCTTTTACTATCCGCATTGGCAGGCGACAGAGGACCCGGGCACAAAGCTCGGCGTATTCTCGACCGGTCCGGCGATCAAGCATACGCCAGCCAATCTCATCAGCGAAATTTTGGGTACATTCTTCCTGCTGCTCGGCCTTTTGTTTATCGGAGCGAATTCGTTTTCAGAGGGGCTAAATCCGTTTGTCATCGGCTTCTTGATTGTCGCCATCGGTCTTTCCTTGGGCGGAACCACGGGCTACGCGATCAATCCAGCCCGTGACCTGGGCCCGCGCATTGCGCACGCCTTGCTGCCCATTCACGGAAAAGGCGACTCCAACTGGGGCTACGCGTGGATTCCGGTAGTCGGCCCGCTGCTCGGCGGTGTTCTCGGTGCCCTCTTCTATAAAGCAGCGTTTGTCAATCAATCGGTCACGGCAGTCGTCATCTTTGTCGTCGTGCTCCTCGTGGCAATCTTCATAGCCAGGGCAAGCGACAAAAAGGACGATGTTGACCCACAAAGAAAAATAGCAGGGTAAGGACAAAGCCAACCCATGCTATCAAAAGCAAACATTCAATTCCCACTATTATAATCATTCTAAGGAGGGATCACAAGGATGGAGAAAACGTATATGCTGTCGCTCGATCAGGGAACGACCAGTTCGCGAGCCATCCTGTTCGACCGCTCAGGAGCGATCATCGGAGTGGCGCAGAAGGAATTTACGCAAATCTACCCGAAACCAGGCTGGGTTGAACATAATGCAGAAGAAATCTGGGAGTCGCAGTTGGAAGTGTTGAAGGCGGTTTTGCTGGAAAATCACGTGAAGCCGGAGCAAATCGTCGGCATCGGCATCACCAACCAGCGGGAAACAGCGGTCGTATGGGATAAGCGCACTGGCAAGCCCGTTTATCATGCGATTGTCTGGCAGAGCAGGCAAACGGCGGATATTTGCAATCAGCTCAAGGAACAAGGGTACGAGGCGACCATTCGGGAAAAGACCGGCTTGCTCATCGATGCCTACTTCTCCGGGACAAAAGTAAAATGGATTCTCGACAATGTCGAGGGAGCCAGGGAAGACGCGGAGAACGGCCACCTGCTGTTCGGAACGATCGACACGTGGCTGTTGTGGAAGCTGACCGACGGAGCCGTTCATGTTACCGACTACTCCAATGCTTCCCGGACGCTGATGTTCAACATTCACACCCTGGAGTGGGACCCGGAGCTGTTGGACATTTTGACTGTGCCTGCCAGCATGCTCCCGGAAGTGAGGCCCTCCAGCGAGGTGTACGGACACACCAGCGGACTGTTTGAGACGGCGATCCCGATCGCCGGTATTGCGGGCGACCAGCAGGCGGCGTTGTTCGGGCAGGCTTGCTTCGAGGAAGGAGCAGCCAAAAATACGTACGGAACAGGCTGCTTCATGCTGATGAACACCGGGGAAAAGGCCGTCAGCTCGCAAAACGGGCTGTTGACGACCATTGCCTGGGGCGTTGACGGAAAAGTGGAGTACGCCCTGGAAGGAAGCATTTTTGTCGCAGGCGCGACGGTGCAGTGGCTCCGCGACGGGCTCAAACTGATTGCCAATGCTTCGGATTCGGAAAAACACGCATCGGCTGTCGACAGTACGGATGGGGTCTATCTCGTTCCGGCTTTTGTCGGACTTGGTGCGCCCTATTGGGATATGGAAGCGAGAGGCGCGATCCTCGGGCTGACCAGGGGGACTACCCAGGATCACCTGATTCGCGCGGCTCTGGAATCGCTGGCCTATCAAACACGCGATGTGCTCGAGGCGATGGAGGCCGATTCCGGCATTACCCTGCAAAAGCTGGCGGTTGATGGCGGAGCGGTCGCCAACAACTTCCTGATGCAGTTCCAGGCGGACATCCTGGGAACGGAGGTCGAGCGTCCGCGCGTCAATGAAACGACCGCGCTGGGTGCGGCATATCTCGCCGGTCTTGCCGTAGGGTACTGGAACAGCAAGGAAGACATTGTCGCCAACAAAGTAGTCGAGCGCACGTTTACGCCTGAAATGGCCGAGGAACAGCGCGCCGGACTGTACAACGGGTGGAAGAAAGCAGTAGAAGCCACCATGGGCTACAAGCCGGGTAAATAATGTAGGTATCAGCGAAAGTGTAAAAAGGATATTCAGCCAGCAGCAAACGGAAGCGGTGTTGCACGCTCCTGCGCTGCTGGCTGTTTTTTGCGTAAATGTGGAAGGCGAACGATCGGTTCATTCGGATTTGCTGAAAATGGGGCTTTCACAGACAGGTTTTTTGCATAAATTCTTGTCCAAAAGACGAATATAAGGGGGGAATATCCTATTGACAGAATATAAGCCATGCGTTACGATGCTAGTGTAAAAAGCGAACAAAACTCATATCATACACGATTATCATTCGTATAACCTCAAAATATGGTTTGAGGGTCTCTACAAGGAACCGTAAATTCCTGGCTACGAATGGGTATACGCATACCCGTTTGACGCTAGGATTTTTTACTGTCCTGATCCAGCAGAAAAACCTACCGGAAAAACGCGGTTGCGCATCTTGTGGGAAGCCTCGATAGAGGTATTCTTATTGGAGAAATGGGAGGTAGATCGAATGAGCAAGTACGATGTGATTGTGGTAGGTGCCGGTCCAGCCGGGATTTTTGCCTGTTATGAGTTGACCTTGAAATTTCCTCATGCCAAAGTGCTGTTAATCGATAAAGGACATGATATATATTCCAGACGGTGCCCGATTCTGGAGGAAAAGATCAAGCTTTGCCCGCCACCGGCCGGGAAGAAGGAGTACGCCGGATGCTTGCCAGCCTGTTCTATCACCAGCGGATTCGGCGGTGCCGGAGCGTACAGTGACGGGAAGTTCAACATCACGACGGAGTTCGGCGGATGGATGACCGATTACCTCAGCCCGTCGCAAGTATTGGAACTGATTACGTACGTCGACCAGATCAACTTGCAGCATGGTGCGACGGAATCGATCACCGACCCTACGACAGATACGATCCGAAAGATCGAGCAGCGCGGGTACGCAGCAGGATTGAAATTGCTGCGGGCACAGGTGCGACACCTCGGTACCGAGCAAAACCTGCAAATCTTGCAATCTATCTTCGAATATTTGAAAGAGCGCATCGAAATGATGTTCAAGACAGAGGTCGAGGATATCCTCACCGTAAAAGAAGGGGACGCTCACCGGGTCACAGGCGTCGTCCTGAAGAACGGCAAGGAGTTGTCCAGCGATGCCGTCATCATCGGGCCGGGTCGTGATGGCTCCGCATGGCTGACCGATATTTTGAAAAAGCGCAAGCTGAAAATGTACAACAACCAGGTCGACGTCGGTGTGCGGGTAGAGACGTCAGACGTGGTCATGCAGGAGATCAATGAGCATCTGTACGAAGGGAAGTTTATCTTCAACACGTCCGTCGGTACTCGTGTCCGCACGTTTTGCAGCAACCCGTCCGGCCATGTCGTGGTCGAAAACCACAGCGGGGTGATGGCGGCAAACGGCCACTCCTACAAGGACCCGGCACTCGGTTCGAACAATACCAACTTTGCGCTGCTGGTCTCCCACAAATTCACCGAGCCGTTCGACAAGCCGAATGAGTACGCGCGGGAAATTTGCAAGCGGGCGAACGACCTGTCCAACGGCGGCGTGATCGTCCAGAAGTACGGCGACATTCTGCGGGGCAGACGCTCCACGGAGAGCCGGATCAAAGAGGGCTTCCTCGAACCGACGCTGAAAGAAGCGGTGCCGGGCGACCTCGGGCTGGTGCTTCCGTACAATACGATGAAAAGCCTGATCGAAATGGTCGAGGCGCTGGATAAGGTGACGCCGGGAATCGCCTCTGAGCACACCTTGTTCTACGGCGTGGAAGCGAAGTTCTACTCCGCCCGTCCGAAGCTGACAGAGCAATTTGAGACCGAGATCAAGGGATTGTTCTGCGGCGGAGATGGTGCCGGGATCACGCGCGGTCTGGCACAGGCAGGTGCGGCCGGTGTATGGATGGCGCGCGGCGTGATAGAAAAACTGGGATAAGTGACCCTGACTCGCAAAGAGCGGAGCGGGTGATGAAGGGTCGGTTGACAGAGATTCATCGCCGCGGTTGCTTGCCGCTGGTGAGGCATGCTTTTACAAAAGGTGAACGACAAGCGGGGCAAGAGGAGCATCTGCCGTACGCTTTCGTTTGCCTTTTTTGTTGTGATTATTATTTGTATTACAAATATAGCACCAAAAACATCATCGACTTACATAATGCTTAATTTTATCCCTGAAAATTTTCCTAAAATTTAATTTTTATGACACATTTACATTGATTTGTATTACATTAGTATTAAAATGGGAGTGGATTTGCACCCTATTCTTTCTGTCTGGGACAGCTGGCACGAAAAAGACTTACACACGCAAAAAAAGGAGTGGCTAACGATGAATTTGCTGCGCATGAATTCTTTACGCCCGAAGTTTCTGCTCATCTGTTTTTTGTTATTGGTTATTCCCTCCTTGGTAATTGGAGTCGTAGCCTACCAAATTGCCAAGTCGCAGTTGGACGAATCAGGCCAGGAACAGCTTAGGACACACGTCAAACTGGGGATCAGCATGATCAAGCTGCTGGACGAGCAAGTACAAGCGGGAAATCTGACGTTGGAAGAAGCGCAAGAAAGGTTTCGTCAGGAGATTTTCGGACCCAAGGATGCCGACAACGCACGTCCCGTCAATCAAGAATTAGTGGTTGGCCAAACGGGTTACCTCTACGCAGTTGATAAAAACGGTGTATCGGTGATGAACCCCAGAAATGAGGGTACTGATTTGTATGGCGTGGTTACGCCAGACGGAATCGAGATGGGCAAAACCATTGTCGAACTGGGAACAAGCGGCGGCGGATTTTATTCATACATATGGAACAATCCTCTTACTGGCAATGACGAAACAAAGATTTCCTATGTAGAATTAGACCAGAACTGGGGTTGGATTATCGGGTCCGGGGCCTATCTGAGCGAGTTTAACGCAGGATCGAGCGAAGTGCTTCGCTTCCTTACCATCACGCTTATTGTGGCTATTATCGTCGGTGCCATTATTGTTTGGCTGTTTATCAATTCCATCGTCAAACCAATCGGCGTCGTAGCCCAACAGGTGGAGAAGGTATCCAATGGCGATTTGACGATAGAAGCCTTGTCGTATAAACATAACGATGAAATCGGTCAATTGACACGCGACTTCAACACGATGACAGGCAATTTGCGGGAATTGATCGGCCATGTGTCCGTCAGTTCCGAACACGTCGCTTCTTTGTCCGAGGAATTGACGGCGAGCGCCCAGGAAACTTCCAAATCCGTCGAACAAATCGCCCTGTCTTCGCAGGAAGTGGCTACGGGAGCAGAAAACCAGGCTAAAACAGCAAACAAAACGAATGAAGTGGTCGGCGAAATTTCCAAAGGAATGGAGCATGTGGCAGATTCGATCCAGGCTGTCACCGACGCTGCCTACAATGCCAATCAGGTAGCAGCGAAAGGAAGAGAAGTCGTCATCCAGACCGTGGAACAGATGAATGTCGTACAAGATCGCGTCGGAGCGACAGCGCAGGTCATTCATTCGCTGGGTGATAAATCGAAAGAAATCGATCAGGTTGTTTCCCTGATTACGGAGATTGCCAACCAAACCAATCTGCTTGCCCTGAACGCGGCGATCGAGGCGGCCAGAGCAGGAGAGCACGGCAGAGGGTTTGCCGTGGTCGCGGATGAAGTACGGAAACTGGCAGCGCAGTCGGGCGAGGCAACGGAAAAAATCCGCAGCATTATTTTGGACATTCAGCAAGATACGCAAAATGCGGTCATTGCTATACAAGAAGGAACAAGCGCTGTGGATCTCGGAATGAAACAGGTGCAAGAAACCGGAGATAGCTTCCGCTCCATTGCGAAAATGATTGAGGATGTTTCCGCGCAGTCCCAGGAAGTGTCTGCCATTGTCCAGCAGGTTAGCTCCGGCTCGCAAAATATGGTAGCCATGATCGAATCCATTGCCGCTATTTCCGAGCAATCAGCTGCAAGTTCGCAAAATATGGCTGCCGCTTCGGAAGAACAGCTGGCATCGATGGAGGAGATCACTTCGTCGGCTGCGACGCTGGCAAATATGGCAGAAGAATTGCAGAGCCTGATCGGAAAATTCAAGGTTTAGCTTCTAAAGAAAGGAACAACATTTGCGCCATTTTGTATGAAGTGCACCCCTTAAAGTAGACATTGGAACCCCCTGGGGAAATCCGGTGTGTCTTCTCTAGGGGTGCATTTTTCGTATCATGCCGAGAAAACGGCTGGCCGTGTTTCCAATTTTGTCCACAATTACGGATCCTAGAGATACGAACGGGGGCTGTTTTTTTGTTTGCAGCTTGCAGTCGAGCCTCACGTTTTTTACGTCTAACATTAAAGTTTTTTTGCGTCACATAAAAATTTATGTATTTGATTAATCACCAGAAAAAGAGTTTAATCAAATACAAACAAATAGTAACAATAGTCAAAACATTTATAAAATAGTTGACAAGTAAACAAATTTTTACAAAAGGTGGTCCATATTGAACATTCACATGCACAATCAAAAGCAATCAGAAACCAAACTGGCGATTCAGCAGGCGGTAGACGTCCGTGACGCGCAATTGCGGGAAATTGCCCTGCACATTCACGCCAATCCGGAACTGGGGTTTACGGAACATAAGGCGGTGCAGTGGCTCACAGCACCACTGAAGGAAGCGGGATTCGACGTAGAAGTCGGAATCGCCGGTCTGGATACGGCGTTTCGCGCTACATGGGTCGGCAAGGAAGACGGTCCGACGATCGCCCTGATCGGCGAGTACGACGCCTTGCCCGAACTCGGTCATGCCTGCGGCCACAACCTGATCGGTACCGCGGCGGTAGGAGCCGCGCTGGCGTTGAAGGAGGCATGCCCCGATCTTCCCGGCAAGCTGCTGGTGCTTGGCACCCCGGCGGAGGAAGGCGGAGGCGGCAAAATCTATATGTGTGAGGCGGGTGTGTTTGACGGGGTCGACGCTGCGATGATGTGCCACCCGCGTTCGAAAAATATGGTGCTCCGAGGCGGTTTGGCACGCGTATTGGTGACGTTCAGGTTTCATGGAAAGCAGGCACATGCCTCGGCCAATCCTGAGCAAGGGGTAAGCGCGCTGGACGCGATGATCAACTCCTTTGTGGCGATCAATTCGCTGCGCCAGTTTGTCAAACAGGACGTGAGAATCCACGGGATCATCACCAAAGGCGGAGAAGCGCCGAACATCGTACCTGCGTACTGCGAGGCAAAGCTGTACATTCGCGCCGCGACAGTAGAAGAGGTATACGCGGTCAAGGAAAAGGTGTATGCGGCGGTCCGCCATTCATCAGAGGCGGTCGGCGCAAGCTGCGAGATTGTGGAGGGTCTCACCTACGCCGAACGAAACAACAACAAGGCAATGGCCAACCTGTTTAAAGACAATCTTGAAGCACTGGGGCTCGTGGTGGAGGAACCGCCTCCATCCGGCGGTCTCGGCTCCTCGGATATCGGCAATGTCGGGCAAATCACGGCAACGATCCATCCGTACGTACGCATTGGGGACGCTGTTCCGCATACGCCGCAATTTCGCGAAGCGGCAGCTTCCGAGGGCGGGATGGTCGGATTGAACCAGGCGGCCAAGGCTTTGGCGATGACCGCTTACGATCTGTACGCCAATCCCGCGCTGATGCAAGCGGTGAGGGATGAGTTCGAACAGTGGAAGGCAGCCAAGGAAGCAGCTTCCCCTTCACGCGCCTGAGTGCAGACAGTGGAGGTGATGACAGCAGGGCGGTAGCGCCGGACAAACGCAAGCCAAAAATGAACAAAAGTGCAGGTGAGTAGGAAGTGCAACAGCAAACAGCAGATTCAACCAAAGAGAAGATTTGGCAAGCGGTCGATGCCCGCGATAGCCAATTGCGTGAAATCGCGCTCAACATTCATGCCAACCCGGAGCTGGGTTTTGCGGAATTCAAGGCGGTGCAGTGGCTCACAGCACCGCTGAGGGAAGCGGGATTCGACGTAGAGACCGGGATCGCCGGTCTGGATACGGCGTTTCGCGCCACATGGGTCGGCAAGGAGGACGGTCCGACGATCGCCCTGATCGGCGAGTACGACGCCTTGCCCGAACTGGGCCATGCCTGTGGTCACAACCTGATCGGCACCGCGGCGGTAGGAGCCGCGCTGGCTTTGAAAGAAGCGTGTCCGGACTTTCCCGGCAAGCTGCTGGTGCTGGGTACTCCGGCCGAAGAAGGCGGGGGCGGCAAAATCATCATGTGTGAGGCAGGCGTGTTTGACGATGTAGACGCCGCCATGATGTGTCATCCGCGTTCCAAAAATATGGTGCTGCGCGGCGGGTTGGCCTGTGTCGGCCTGACGCTGAAATTTTACGGAAAGCAGGCGCACGCCTCAGCCAATCCCGAGCAAGGGGTAAGCGCGCTGGACGCGATGATCAATGCCTTTGTGGCGATCAACTCGCTGCGCCAGTTTGTCAAACAAGACGTGAGGATGCACGGGATCATCACCAAGGGCGGGGAGGCGGCGAACATCGTTCCTGCCTACTGTGAAGCGAGCTTTATCGTCCGCGCCGCCAACATCAGAGAGTTGAACACGGTCAAGGCAAAACTGGTCGAGGCCGTACATCATGCAGCAGCAGGGGTAGGGGCAACGTGCGAGATAGAAGAAGGGCTGACCTATGCAGAGCGCAACAACAACAAGACGATGGCCCGATTGTTCCAGCACAATTTGCAAGAGTTGGGGCTCGTGGTAGAGGAACCTCCGCAAAGCGGCGGGATCGGCTCCTCGGATATTGGCAATGTCGGGCAAATCACGGCTACGATTCATCCCTATGTCCGCATTGGCGACGCGGTTCCGCATACGCCCGCCTTTCGCGAGGCGGCATGTTCCGAAGGCGGGATGGTCGGTTTAAACCAGGCAGCCAAAGCCTTGGCAATGACCGCTTATGACATCTGTGCCAACCCTGAGGTGTTGAAAGAGGTACGGGAAGAGTTCACTGCATGGAAAGCTGCCCAAGCATCCATGCAGCCTCTATAAAAAGACAAATGATAGGGGGAAATTCCATTGAAAGAAGCAAAGTCACTCATCGGTCTTCTGTTGGCAGTCGCACTCATTCTGTCTGCCTGCGGCAACTCTTCCACGCCAAATCCTGGTGGTACGGAGCAGGGTGCTGATGCACCCAAAGACGTCATCGTCGCCTATGGCGCCGAGCCGTTGACTGTAGACCCGCATGATGCCAACGACGCTGTATCGAACCAGGCGAATGTGCTGTTGTACGACAAGCTGGTCACGTTTGACAGGGACATGAACATCGTGCCAGAACTGGCGACGGACTGGTCGACGTCAGAGGACGGGCTGAACATGACGTTTACACTGCGCGAAGGCGTGACCTTCCAGGATGGTACGCCGTTTAATGCAGAAGCGGTGAAAGTCAACTTTGAACGGGTGATCGACTCATCCAATAACCTTTCTCGCCACTCTCTGTATTCTGAATTTATCGAAAGTATTTCAGCGGACAGTGAATACCAGGTCACATTCCGCTTTAAAAAGCCGTTTGGTCCTGCCATCAGTACGTTTGCACACGGCGCGGGCGGCATCATCAGTCCCAAGGCGATCCAGGAGAAGCAGGACATCGGCAAAAATCCCGCCGGTACCGGTCCCTACAAGCTGAAGGAGTGGATTCCCGGCACATCGATCGTCTTCGAACCAAACGAAAATTACTGGGGAGAAAAACCGAAGCTGAACACGATTACTTTCAAACCAGTTCCGGAAAATTCGTCGCGCTCCATCATGCTGGAAAACGGTGAAGTGGACATCATTTCTCCTGTTGCTACCCAGGACATCGAGCGGCTGCAACAAAACGACGAGATTACCGTCGCCATTTCTCCGGAATTCAGAAACTTGTATATGGCGATGAATATGTCGAAGCCGCTGTTTTCGGATGTAAAAGTGCGCCAGGCGATCAACTATGCGGTCGATAAAGAGACGATCGTGGACAAGATTTTGCTCGGACAGGCGAAAGTCGCAGAAGCCGCTATCGGCGAAAAGGTTCAGGGGTACTCTGCAGTCGGCTCCTATCCGTATGATCCGGAGAAAGCAAAGCAGCTGCTTGCGGAAGCAGGCGTCCAGCCGGGCACCAAGATTACGTTGTGGACACCGGAAGGCCGCTATTTGATGGACAGCAAGATCGCCGAGTTTATTCAGGCTAACCTGCAGGCAGTCGGCTTTACCGTCGAGTTTCAAAAATGGGAGTGGAGCGCGTACCAGCAGGAGATGGACAACCCGGATTCCAATTACGACCTGATGATCGGAAGCTGGGGAGCGTCCACCGGAGATGCTGACTGGGGGCTGCGGCCGCTGTTTACGACGACCGGGTCCAACAACTATTCCAAGTATTCAAATCCGGAAGTCGACAGGCTGATCGAGCAAGGGCTGATCCTCTCCGATCTGGAGGAGCGCACCAAGGTATACAACGAAGCGATGACAATAATCAAAGAAGACGCTCCGTGGTTGTTCCTGGTGGAATACAAACAGGCAGTTGGTATCCGCAAAAACCTCGAAGGTGTCTACAACTGGGCAAACGGTTATGTGATCTTGCGCGATGCCGTCAAGAAATAACATGTGGTGAGGAGAGGAATCGGTTTGAAGGGAAAAAAGGCGTTATTTTTTGAAAGCAAATCAACGACCCAGTTTGTCTGCCAATACGATCCCAGATTCTCGTTTTGCGCCTATATTCCGGAAAGTTTTGACGAAAGCAAGCGTGACCAGTACGCCCTCGCTGTGATCGTCCACGGGAGCATGCGAAATGCGCAGCAGTACCGGGACGCGTTTCTTGACTTCGCGGAGGCGACCAACACGATCATTTTGGCTCCGTTGTTCCCCGGAGGTATCACCGAGCCTTGGGAAAGCGACTCGTACAAGTTCGTCAGGGTCAAGGACATGGAGTACGACCAGGTTTTGCTGGCTATGGTAGATGAGGTTTCGGCGCATTACGGAATCTCGGGCGAGCGGTTTTTGCTCCACGGTTTTTCCGGCGGAGGACAGTTCGTACACCGATTTTTCTACCTTCATCCCGAACGGCTGCTGGGCGTTTCCATCGGAGCGCCTGGCAATATTACCGACCTCGACCAGACGAAGCCGTGGTACCTCGGCGTATCCGATTACGGGGAGAAGTTCGGGACGGTGCTGCCGCTGGAGGAGATGCGGCGCGTACCTGTACTGATGGTAATCGGCAGCGACGACCTGGAAACGTGGATGATCAACGACAAACAAGCCCCGTTTTGGATCGACGGTCTGGAGCTGACCGGAGACAACAGAGTGGACAGACTGCGAACCTTGCGAGACAGCTTCGAACGAGAGGGGATTTCGGTTCGCTATGAAGAGCTGCCCGGCGTGTCGCACGAAGGTTTCAAGGTTCTTCCCGTGGTCAAGGACTTCTTTACACATGTGTTGAGGAGCCAGAGCACGGGCAGCAGGTAGTCGAGATTGAATGAGCGTTGAGGAAGAAGGAGAGACGTTCCATTGCTCTCCTTCTATTGCATCTTCATAAGGAGTGGTTCGGTTGTTCGGTTATATAGTGAAACGCTTGCTGCAAATGATACCTACTCTGTTTGGCGTGTCCGTCCTGGTATTTGTCCTCGTCCATTCGGTTCCCGGCGATCCTGCCCGGATGATTGCAGGTCCCGAGGCCAGCATGGAGGATGTGGAGTTGGTGAGGGAGCGATTGGGGCTCAATCAACCGCTGTACATTCAATACTTCGATTACGTCACCAACCTGCTCGCCGGCGACCTGGGCACCTCCCTGCGCTCCGGCCGTCCAGTGGCAGAGGAGATTATGACGCGCTTTCCTACGACGGTGACGCTTACTCTCATGTCTGTGGTCATCCTCGTCATCGTCGGGCTGTTTGCCGGGATATTCTCGGCTACGAAGCCGAACAGCCTGCGTGACAATGCCACGATGATGTTTGCCTTGTTTGGCATTTCCATGCCTGTCTTCTGGTTAGGGCTGATGCTGATCCTTCTCTTTTCCTACTATATACCGCTGCTTCCTTCCGGGGGAAATGGGGGCTTGCAGCACTTTGTCCTGCCAGCGCTCGCCCTCGGATTGTCCTCGTCAGCGATTCTCGCCCGGTTGACCCGTTCCAGCGTCTTGGAGGTCATTCACCAGGATTTCGTCCGTACAGCGAGAGCCAAAGGGGTAAAAGAGAAGTTCGTCATTTACAAGCACACCTTGAAAAACGCTCTGATCCCGATTATCACCATTATCGGTTTGGAATTCGGGCATCTGCTGGGCGGAGCGGTACTGACCGAGACCGTGTTTTCGATGAACGGGCTGGGACGGTTTTTGATTCAATCCATCCAGTTTCGCGATTACCCGGCTGTACAGGGATGTGTGCTCTTTATTGCAACCGTATTTGTCGTCGTCAATATTGTGGTCGATGTCGCCTACGGATTGGTCGATCCGAGAGTGCGCAACTACTAAGAGGAGGTGCTAGCGATGAGTCAAGTTCAAGTCACCGTACCTGAGGCAGAGACGGATTCCTCCGCATCTGCCCATCTTTCCCGCACACCGTGGAGCATGATGCTCAAGCGCTTTAAAAAGAACAAACGGGCGATGGTCGGACTGTGGATGGTCGTTGTATTTGTCCTTGTGGCGCTATCGGCTCCCTGGATTGCGCCATATGACCCGTACGAACAAAACATGCAGCAGATGCTGGAGTCACCGAGTCTTGCCCATCCGTTTGGAACGGACGAGTTTGGCCGCGATATTCTTTCGCGGATTATATACGGCGCACAAATCTCGCTGATGATCGGGATCGTCGGCGTGTTCATCGCGGTGGTGCTCGGTGTGACACTCGGTACGATCTCCGGGTACTTTGGCGGCTTTCTCGATTCTCTGATCATGCGGATCATGGATATTTTCATGGCGTTTCCGAGCTTTCTTCTGGCACTGGCGATCGTCAGCGTGCTGGGGCCGGGCATGGTCAATGTGATGATCGCGATTGGCATTTTTGCCGTTCCGAACTTCGCGCGGATTGCCAGAAGCGCTGTCATCGCGGTCAAAAACAAGGAGTACATCGAGGCTGCCGAAGCGATGGGAGCCAGCCACACGCGGATTATTTTCAAACACATCATCCCCAACAGCCTCGCGCCGATCATCGTATTGTCCACGATGCGCATCGCGACGGCGATCCTGACTGCTGCGGGCTTGAGCTTTCTGGGCATGGGCGCCCAGCCGCCGACACCGGAATGGGGAGCGATGTTGAGCACGGGCAGGGAATATTTGCGGGCGTCTCCGCATGTCAGCACGATACCGGGGCTGGCGATCATGTTCATGGTGTTGAGCTTTAACATGCTGGGCGACGGACTGCGCGATGCTCTGGACCCGAAGATGAAGCTGTAGGCAGATGCAAGAACGGCAGTATGGGAGGAAACGACATGAAGAAAAAGCTGTTTGAAATAAAAGGTCTCAAAACGCATTTTCATACTGACGAAGGCGTCATTCCTGCGGTGGATGGGGTCGATCTGACAATCCATGAAGGGGAAACGGTAGGGGTCGTAGGCGAGTCTGGCTGCGGGAAAAGCGTGACTTCCTTGACTGCGATGCGGCTCACACCGGGCAAGATCGTGGAAGGCTCGATCGTGTTCGACTCCAAGGAGATTTTGCAGTTGTCGGAGGAGGAGATGCGCCAGATTCGCGGCAACGAGATGGCGATGATTTTCCAGGAGCCCATGACGTCGCTCAATCCGGTTTTTACAGTCGGACAGCAGATCGAGGAAGCGATCCGCATCCATTTGCAGTTCGACAAGAAGCAGGCGAGAGAAAGAACGATCGAGATGTTGAAGCAGGTCGGCATTCCGCGCGCAGAACAAATCGTGGACGAGTACCCGCATCAGCTCTCCGGGGGAATGAGACAGCGCGTGATGATTGCCATGGCGATGTCCTGCAACCCCAAGCTGTTGATCGCCGATGAGCCAACGACGGCGTTGGACGTGACGATTCAGGCGCAAATTCTCGATTTGATGAGAGAGCTGAAAGACAAGCACGGTACGGCGATTATGATGATCACGCACGATCTGGGAGTCGTGGCGGAGATGTGCGACCGCGTCGTCGTCATGTATGCCGGAAAAGTCGTGGAGGAAGCCGATGTCGTCACGCTGTTCACGAATCCGAAGCACCCGTATACCCAAGGGTTGATGAAATCGATCCCCAGTCTGGACGGCAAGGAAAAACGACTCTATTCCATTCAGGGAAACGTGCCGATTCCGGGTTCTTTGCGGCAGGGCTGTACGTTTGCGCCAAGATGCGAATTCGCCATGGATGTGTGCCGCTCGCAGATGCCGAAGCTGCAGGCTGTAGGAGACGGGCATGCAAGCCGCTGCTGGCTGCACCAAACGATCGAGGAGGGAACCGAACATGAAACAGCCATTGGTTGAGGTGAAGCAGTTAAAAAAATACTTTCCCATTAAAAAAGGCATCTTCAACCGCACCGTCAACCATGTAAAGGCTGTCGATGGCATCGATTTTACCATTTACAAGGGAGAGACCCTCGGGCTGGTCGGGGAGAGCGGTTGCGGCAAATCGACTACCGGCAGAACGATCTTGCAACTGCTGCCGCCGACGGAGGGAGAGGTGCTGTACGAGGGGAAAAACCTGGTCGGCATGCCGAAACGGGAGCTGCGGAAACTGCGGAAGGATTTGCAGATCGTCTTTCAGGACCCGTACGCATCGTTGGACCCGCGCCTGACAGTGGGCGAGGTGATCGCAGAGCCGCTGGAGATATACAACTTGCTGCCGAAGAAGGAAAGGGAAAAGCGTGTCGATGAACTGCTGGAGGTCGTCGGTCTGAACAGCTACCACGCCAAGCGGTACGCGCATGAATTCAGCGGCGGTCAACGGCAGCGTATCGGTATCGCCCGGGCATTGGCGCTGCAGCCCAAGCTGATCGTGGCCGACGAGCCGGTATCGGCCCTCGATGTGTCGATTCAGTCGCAAGTGATCAACCTGCTCCAGGACTTGCAGGAGCAGTACAGCCTGACCTACCTGTTTATCGCCCATGACCTGAGTGTCGTCAAACATATCAGTGATCGCGTCGGAGTCATGTACCTGGGCAGAATGGTCGAGCTGGCAGACAAAGACGAACTGTACGACAATCCGCTGCACCCGTACACGAAATCGCTGTTGTCTGCGGTGCCGATTCCCAATCCACTGGTCAAACGAGAGCGAATTGTCCTGCAAGGAGATGTGCCGAGCCCGGCGAATCCGCCTTCGGGATGCACGTTTCACCCGCGCTGCAGTGCATGCATGGACATCTGCCGGACGCAAAGACCGGTGTTTCAGGAAATCAACGGCCACTACGTGGCATGCCATTTGTACAACTAGGGACGCATCTGCCCCCTGTACACTTTGCCGGAAAAAACCACTAATCGGAGGATTACGTTATGACAGAGACAAGTGCAAGGCAATTTCCCTTTTTCCGCTTTTCAGGAAGCGATCGGCAAATCGGACAGCAGTTCGGTGAAGCATGCAAAGAACTGATTCTCAAGCATCGCGATTACGCGTTGGAGCGGCTGGAAAAAAACGTGAAGATTCCGTCCATGGCGAAGCTGGAAGAAGCAGCTCTGCACTATCGCCCGTATGTCTTGCAGTACGCGCCGTTTTACGACGAAAAAATCCAGGGCATCGCGGAAGGCGCGGGGATCTCACTGGGGCAGGCATATTTTTTGCAGTTGCGGGCAGAAATTTACCGCGAGTTCGATTCAACCGATGAATGTACGACCTACGCTGTACTGGCAGATGCGACGGATAACGGTGTGCCGCTGATCGGGCAAAACGCCGACCTTCCGGCTTTTTACAAAGAAGTCGGCATCGTGGCCGAATTTGTTCCTGACGGCAGACCGGCTACGTTGATGGTCACGCCCGCCGGACAGGTCTCCTATATCGGGATCAACGACCTGGGTTTGGGGGTATTCGCCAACTTTCTCGTCTGCGATGGCTGGCGGACGGCATTTCCGCGCTACATGCTCTCCGGTCTGGCGCTGACCAAAGCCACCGTCCAAGAGGCGATTCCGCTGATCCAAAGCGTGCAGCGCGCCTCTTCGCGCAATCTGATCATGCTCGACAAGACGGGAGTCGCGGCAGATTTGGAGACAGTTCCGGAAAGAATCGGGCGGATCGAACCGAGCAACGGATTGCTCGCCCATTCGAACCATTTTATCGCAGAGGACCTGCAGGATGAAGAGCGTAAGGTGGGAGAGGACCTGGAGAATTCGAAGGTCAGGCTCCAGCGCATGCGTACCTTGCTGGAACAGCGCCATGGGCAAATCAATGCCACTGTCATGCAGGAGATTTTGCGTGACCGGAAGACAGCTCCGCATACGTTGTGCCGGATGCCGGGAGACTTTGGCGATTCCATCACGTTTGCTTCGGTCATTGCCGAACCGGGTGAAGGAAGAATGTGGGTGGCGGTAGGTCCGCCTCATCAGTACGAGTATACTTGCTATCGTTTTTCCAGGTAGCGCACAAAAGCCATTCAGGCCGCATGTCGGAGGTAATGCCGCATGCAGTCTGAATGGCTGCGTTTTTCGTTACGCTTTCAGCTCTACGGGGGAAGGCAGAGACTGAATATAGTCGACGAACTTTTTCACAAAGAGCAGCTCCAGGCAGGATTCCCGATACAAGAGCCATGTGTTTCGACACAGCACCTCACCGCTCTTGAGCACCAGGTTTTGCACGTACAAATCGTCATCCGGCTTGATGAAGTCACGCGGGACAATGGCGTAGCCAAGGCCGTTGATGACCATTTCCTTACAGGCTTCGTAGCTGCCGACCTGCATCGAAAAAAGCGGGGGAGTAGAGAATCGCTCGTTCCACCAGGTGAGGATTTTTTCCGACATCGTGTCATGGTGCTTCGTTTTGTAGGTTCCCTTGGAACTGCGATGAAAGATTCGGTGCATGCGGGGAAGCTGCGCGAGATCAATCTCTTCCTTGGCGATCAGGCAGATCGTCTCCCTGCAAATCAAATCCTTTTTTTCCGGCCAGTCGTACTCTCCCCGAACCATTCCGACGTGCACCTCTTCATTTTCCAGCGCCTGAATGACGTCGCCGCTTTTGCCGGTATCGACCTGGATGTTGATGTTCGGATACATGCCGGAGAAGGCCTTCAGCACTTTTGGGAGGTAGTAGCGGGCGGTAATGCTGGTGGAAGCGATCCGCAATGTTCCTTGCACTTTGGACGAAATGTTTGCCAGGTTGTCCTGGAAATCGCGAATATGAGCCAGCATTTGCCGGGCGAATGAGGCCAAATACTCCCCCTCCGGCGTAAATTCGATCGATTTGCCGTTGCGGACCAGCACCTGAATCCCGAGGTTTTTTTCGATTTGTTGGATGCGATAGGTTAAAGAGGGTTGGGAAGTATACAGACGCTCTGCCGCTCTCGTAATATTTTTCTCTTCATAGATATAGTGAAGCATGATGTAATCCCGTTCATCCATCTGTCTTCCCTCCTTAATCGATAGGTTGCAAATAGTATAGCATAAGTAAGAAATGTGGGACTATTTGAACAATTTATAGTAAAGGAGTATGAATATGTGAGTAGCGGGCGAGGGTTTATCATTTTTATAAAATTATAAAAATATTGACTTAACAGAAATGATTGGTGTACATTTGTTTCAATAATCTTGTATGGTACATGCTACATGGTAATGTCCGCGAATCATCGCAACAATCGTTGCTGCCACCGAGTAGTCAGACATTTTTTCTGTTCAAAATGAAAACGCATACATAGTGCGGTTGGAGAGGAGTGGATGCACGGTTTTTACCTGAATGTGCCTGATCAGATGCTAGTGAAAAAACAATTGCGAGGAGGAGATCAAGATGCAAGACAAATGGCAGTCCCTAGTCAGGAGGATCGATTGGCCCGTCTTTACGATCAGTGGCGGACTCTTGCTCCTGTTTTTGTTTTTTTCCCTATTCAACATCGATGCTGTTTCCCGTTTTGTAAACAAAGGTTTTGAGCTGTCGATCTACTACTTCGGCGCCTATTGGCAGGTTCTGCTGCTGGCTACATTTGTGGTTGGCCTGGGATTATCGTTTTCCAAATACGGGGCGGTGACGTTGGGAAATACGGACAAGCCCGAGATGAGCTGGTTTAAATGGGTGGCGATCATTGTCGTTTCGGGATTGGGCGCAGGCGGCGTATTCTGGGCTGCAGGAGAGCCGATGTATTACTTCCTCGATGTGCCTCCCATGCACCAGGGGATCGAACCAAGGACCGCGGAAGCGATCGCTCCTGCCCTGGCGCAAGCTTTTATGGATTGGGGATTCACGGCTTGGGCTGTCTATGGGGCCATCAGCGCAGTCGTCATCATGTATGCTCATTTTCATAAAGGCATGCCGCTAAAACCGAGAACATTGCTCTATCCGATCCTCGGGGACAAGATTCTTACCAGCAAATGGGGTACCTTTGCCGATTCCTTCTGCATCATTGGCGCGGCGGCGGGAACGATTGGACCGATTGGCTTTCTCGGCTTGCAGGTGGGCTATGGGGCCAATGCATTGTTTGGAATTCCCAATAACTATCTTACACAGGCTTTGGTGATCATCGGTCTGATCAGTATCTCGATCATTTCTACCGTCACGGGAATTGATAAAGGAATCCAATGGCTTAGCAAATTAAATGTCTATCTGGCTGTTGTTATCGCTGCCTTTATCTTGCTGTTTGGACCTGGACAGTTTATTATCGACTCCTTTTTATCCTCCTTTGGGTTCTACACGAGTGAATTTATCAATATCAGCATGTTTCGCCAGGATCCTGATTGGCTGGGCTGGTGGATGCTCTTTTTCTTTGGCTGGTTTATCGGATTTGGGCCGATGATGGCCCTGCTTGTGGCGAGAATCTCAAAAGGACGCACCATACGCGAGGTGTTTTTGGCTGTATCTGTGATTTCTTCCTTGACGACCAACTTCTGGTTTACCGTATTGGGCGGTTCGGGAATCTATTACGAGATGAACCAGGCAGGGTCTGTCAGCGGTCCGCTCAATGAGAACGGCTTGCCTGCTGCGATCATTGCCATTGCCCAGCAAATGCCGCTGTCCAGCATCATGCCTGCGGTCTTCCTGATATTAACGATCCTTTTCGTCGTGACCACAGCGGATTCCATGTCTTACACCCTTGCCATGGGCGTTACGGGAGAAGGAGATCCCCCTACGCTGATGCGCGTCTTTTGGGGCGTGTTGATGGGATTGATCGCGATTATTCTCATCAACATCGGTACAGGTGGAGTCGAGGCACTTCAATCCTTTGTTGTCATCGCCGCTGTCCCGGTATCCCTTTTATTGATGCCGTCACTGTGGCACGCACCGCGAATAGCCAAAAAGCTGGCCGAAGAGCAGGGGATTGTCGTGGCGAAAACAACGGCAGCGGAAACAAGAGAAAAAAATGCCGTAGTGTAGGGAGTAGAAGCGAAGTCAGGGAATTTTTGATATGATTGGTATGGTACATGATGTATGGTAGAGGAAATGCAAGAAGTGAGGGGTGCTGGATGTTCACATGAATATTTCCGTCTCAACTGAAAGTATTCATACGCAAGTAACCAATGTTCTGCGCAAGGCGATTGTGACGGGTGAGTTCAAGCTGGGGGAGAAACTTTCAGAAACCGCTCTGGCCCAGAAGCTGGGCGTCAGCAGGACACCTGTCCGCGAAGCGCTCAAACAGCTTCAGCAAGAGGGGCTGGTCGAAATTATTCCCCGTGTCGGTACATGTGTCATGAAACCAACGGAAAAGGAAATCTACGAGCTGTTCAAGTTGAAGGAATCACTGGAAGGTCTGGCTGCCGGCTTGATGGCGGAAAGAGGGGAGATTCCCGAACTCGCCGAGCTGGTCAAGGCGATGGAAAGCATGGAAGAAGCTGTCGGCAGAAGAGACATGGATGGGTATGTGGAAGCAAATGACCGTTTTCATGATGCGATCCTGCGAGGGTCCGGAAACAGCAAGCTGATGTACCACTTTAATTTGCTGATCAATCAACTGCCCTACCGAAAATTTGTCTACACGACGCTGGACCAACCGCAGCGCCTGGAAAAATCGGTCGACGAGCATCGGCGGATCGTAGAGGCGATTCAATCCCGGAACCCTTCCGTGGCAGAACAAATCATGCGGGAGCACGTAAAAGCAAGCGGCGCCAAGCTGATGCAAATCATGAAGGCAGAGCTGTACTGATTCCCGCGATAAGAAACGTGAGATAGGATTGTGGCGGCAATCCAATCCTATCTGCAAGTGGGATCAAAATTAACTGAATATTTTTAAGCAAATAAATAGATTGAAAGATGAAAGCGCAATCAGGTATAGTAGACGTATACACTTGCATGGTACATGGTACATGCAAATAATCAAGCAACTGGCGGTTCAATCGATAAAGTGATTAGAAAGGGGCAGACGACATGAAATTTGGAATTTTCGCCAACCTGGCTGGTCCGGGAAGACATCAGGATTTCGCCAAGGTGATCGAGGAAGCAAGGGAGCAAGCCGTATATTGCGATCAGGCAGGATTTGATTCGATCTGGTACACCGAGCATCACTTTGGACATGAAGGATATGAATTGGTCCCCAATCCGATTTTGATGGGTGCGGATATCGCCGCTCATACGAAAAATATCCGCATCGGACAGGCAGCGAACATCATTACTTTCTGGCATCCGCTCCGCCTTGCAGAGGACATCGCCCTGCTGGATCAGTTGAGCGGCGGGCGCGTCGAGGTAGGAATCGGACGCGGGCTTTACGGCCGGGAAGCGATGAATCTGAACCAATTGGCCGATCCGCGCGATCAAGAAAAGAACCGAGCGTTGTTTGAGGAGACGTACGAGATTTTGAAAAAGGCGTTGTCCGAGCGTTTCTTTTCCCATCAGGGAGAGTTTTACCAATTTCCCGCACCGGGCTTGAAATGGAATCACCCGTTGAGCCCGCAAACGGAAGAGTACATGGATATGGAAAAAGGCGAAATCAAAAAGATGTCCATCATGCCGCCTCCTTTGCAGAAGCCGCATCCGCCGCTTTGGCAGGTAATCGACACGCCGCGCTCGATCCGTTGGGCAGCCGAGCATCAAGTGAACGGAATCTTCTGGATGCCGACCGTAAAAGAATTGAAAATCCGCTTCGAACTGTATCGGGAAACGCTGTCCAAAGCAAAGGGCGCTCCGGCAAAGCTGGGCGAAGGGCTGGCACTGGTCCGCGATTGCTATGTGGCTGAGACGATGGAAGAAGCCAGAAGGGATGCCGAGGAGGCCGTCCTGCATACCTATCGCTGGATTTGCCACTGGCGCGGGCTGGGCAACATGCTCGATCCAGGCGAGGAGCTGAAGCCAGGTACAGAACTCAGCTATGAATTCCTGCACTCGCGTAACCTTTTGTTCGGGACGCCGGACTACGTGGCCGAAAAGATCCAGGAGTTGAAAGAGGAGCTGAACGTACAGCACCTGCTTTTGTGGACCAATCACGGCAGCCTCTCCCATGAAAAGATCATGCGAAGCACCAAATTGTTCGCGGAAGAAGTCATGCCGAGATTCAAGGACAAGGCGTAAAACGCAAAAAACAGAGATGGAGGGAAGAGAACATGTTGGAAATTCGTAAAGTGTATACGCATGTAGAGGAGACGTTTCTCGAGGGAGGAAAAGAAGTCCAGCCTTCGATCAAAAATATTGCCACAGTAGCCGTAATCAAAAATCCCTGGCATGGAAGAGGGTATGTGGAGGATTTGAAGCCGGAGATTGTTGCCTATTGCCCGGGATTGGGAGAATTGCTGGTGAAAAAGCTATTTGAAGTCATCGAATCGGCCGACGAAGTAGAAGCGTTCGGGAAAGCGGCGATCGTGGGCGTAGACGGGGAATTGGAGCATGCATCCGCAATGATCCATACCTTTCGCTTCGGAAACCAGTTTCGAAATGCCGTAGAAGGGACAAGCATCCTCTCCTTCACCAACAAGCGCGGGGGGCCGGGTACGTATATTACCATCCCGATGGTTCACAAGACAGACGAATCGAAGCGTTCCCATTTCATCACGTTTGAAATGAACATTCCCGACGCTCCGCGAGCAGATGAGATCGTCGTGGCGATTGGGGCTGCTACAGGAGGAAGACCGCATCCGCGCATTGGCGACCGCCACCAGGATATGTTGGAAATGGGTTTGAAATAGCATGGAAAAAACGGTAGGAAATCAGCTCCTGACGTACTATACCGAATCGGGACAAGGCGCTCCCGTCATCTTGATCCATGGCGTTGGCCTGGACGGGTCGATTTGGGAGCAGCAGGTGGCCACACTGTCACAAACATACCGGGTCATCTGTTATGACATGATCGGGCACGGCCAATCGGCCTGCCCGTCCGGTCCATACTCGCTGGGCCTGTTTGTCGACCAGCTGGAAGCTCTTTTTTCCGAACTGAACCTGCAGAAAGCGCATGTGGTCGGGTTTTCCATGGGAGGCTTGGTGGCACAGGGCTTTGCTGTACGGCATCCGGAAAAAGTTTCTACCTTGACGATCGTCAGCTCCGTAGCCAAACGCAGCGAAGAGCAGCGAAAGGGAGTGCTTGCGCGGGTGAAGGAAGTGGAGCAGCATGGGCACCGTGCAACGATTGATGCGGCAATTCAGCGCTGGTTCAGCCCTTTGTATATGGCCGAGCATCCGGAAGTGATCGCACGTATCCGCCAGCGGCTGGAAACCAATCACCCGGAAGCCTACCTGGCTGCCTATCGCGTTTTTGCCACTTCGGACGACGAATTATATGACCAGCTGCCCCTCATCTCGTGCCCTGCACGGATCATTACGGGAGCATTGGATCAGGGATCGACGCCCGAAATGGCCCAGCTCATGGGCAAACAGATTAGGCAGGCGGAAGTGATTGTCATTCCGGAAATCAGGCACATGCTGCCGATTGAAGCTGCGGATACGTTAAACCAAATCCTGATTTCTGCGTTGGAAAAGTATGAGGCAGGGGGTTGTTGAGGATGGCGGAGCTCAAAACATACCGCATGTACATCAATGGAGAATGGGTCGAATCGAGTACGGGGGAATACTTTGAAAGCCATAACCCGGCAACGGAAGAGCCGTGGTGCCTGGTGGCCAAGGGGACGGCGGAAGATGTCGACCGGGCCGTCCGGGCTGCGCAAAGCGCTTTTGAAAATCCGCAATGGTCGTCCATGACCTATACACAGCGGGGGAAACTATTGAGGAGATTGGGCGATTTGATTGCCGCGCGCGTGGAAGAACTGGCGGTTTACGAAACACTGGACAACGGCAAGCTGATTCGGGAGATGCGCGGACAGCTGCAGTATTTGCCGGAATTTTTCTACTACTATGCCGGACTGGCCGACAAAATCCACGGAGAGACGCTGCCGATAGACAAACCGGATCTATTTGCCTTTACTTCCCGTGAACCGATTGGTGTGGTGGCTGCCATCACTCCCTGGAACTCACCGCTCTACCTGACCACGCTGAAGCTGGCCCCCGCTTTGGCAGCTGGCAATACGATCGTCATCAAACCTTCCGAGGTCACCTCGGCATCGCTGTTGGAATTGGTGCCGCTGATCGAAGAGGCCGGTTTTCCGCCAGGGGTGGTCAATGTTGTCACCGGTTTCGGAGATCCGGTAGGAAACGCGCTGACCAGTCATCCGTTAGTGCGCAGAATCGCATTTACCGGCGGTCCGGAATCGGCTCGGCACGTCATCCGCAATTCGGCGGAAAACTTTGCCCGGGTCACATTGGAGCTGGGCGGAAAATCGCCCAATATCGTTTTTGAAGACGCCGACGCGGATAATGCCGCAATGGGGATTATCGCGGGGATTTTCGGCGCTGCCGGACAAAGCTGTGTCGCCGGATCACGGGCGTTTCTCCATAAAAACATATACGACCGGGTGCTGGAAAAAGTGGTCGATCGCGCCTCGAAAATTGTAATTGGCGATCCGATGGCGGCGGAAACCGAAGTGGGTCCATTGGCGACTGCGGGACAAGTGAAAAGGATGGAGCATTATGTGCAGGCCGGACGTGAACAGGGGGCACGGCTGGTTTACGGGGGGAAGAAACCCGAGGCCATTCAAAAAGGCTGGTACTTTGAGCCGACCATCTTTGAGCACACCGATACGCAGATTCGCATTGCCCAGGAGGAGATATTCGGCCCGATCCTGACAGTCATTCCGTTTGAAACGGAGGAAGAAGCGATTTTGCTGGCCAACAGTACAAACTACGGTCTGGCAGCGGGGATTTGGACCAATCATCTGGCAAGGGCGCATCGGGTAGCCAAATCGGTGCGGGCAGGGATCGTCTGGGTGAACACTTATCGAAGCATTTCGCCTATTGCGCCGATTGGCGGATCGCACTGGAGCGGCTACGGCAGGGAAAGCGGTTATGAGGCAATTTATGAGTATACCCAGAGCAAGGTCGTTTGGGTCAATACCTCTGCCGATCCAATGCCCGATCCATTTATTATGAGGTAGAAAATCAGCTGCGTGATCAGATAGAGGCTGGAAGGGCCCGCTGCTGCAGCCAGCCCTTCCTCGGCCTTACCCTGAGAATAGAAAAAGGAGAGGATTGGAATGAAACTGCTAGGGATCAGCGGAACGATCACCGGTTCGAAAACGCGTGTAGTCGTCCAAAAAATCGTGGATGAAATCAGGCAAGCCAATCCGGAAATTGAAGTCGAACTGCTGGATATGAAAGAATACGATGTTCAGTTTTGTGATGGGCGCGACCCGTCTACGTATACAGGAGACACGAAAACAGTCATCGACAAGGTTGCTGCGGCCGACTTCTACGTCATTGGCACGCCGATTTTCCAAGGGTCCATTACCGGGGTGCTGAAAAACCTGTTTGATTTGGTTCCTCCCCAGGCTTTTCGCAACAAAGTGATGGGGTTTGCCGCGACGGGCGGAACCTATCAGCATTATTTGGTCATCGAGAATCAGCTTAAGCCGATAGCAGGCTACTTCCGCGCATTTGTCGCCCCGGGCTATGTGTACGCCCATAATGACCATTTTGACAAACAGAATCAATTGACCGATCCGGAAGTGCTGGAAAGAGTATCGGCCTTGGCCAAGGAAGTCGTTTTCATGCAAAAGGCGTTATCCATTCGTGCGTAGATAGGGGAACGAACATGAGCAGGAGGGAAGAAGAACTGCACTTGCCGGACTTGTCGTTCATCCACTTATGCGAAGCCCGATATGGAATAAATCGGGGGGTCTACAATACGATCGACGCCTGGTTCTACGAGCAGGGAATCACGGACATCTTGAGCCGCCGCTCGATCATCCTGTCATTTCTTGACTATGTGCAAAGCGAAGCGAAACAGGGGCGGAACCCGCGTCAAAAATTCGGCCCTGGAGGTTTGGCAATCAAGCTGGAAGCGTACTATGCAGCGGCCTACCAAAAAACAGGGTCATAAGGCGGCAATACCGACAGCACAAGCAGGAAGGGGAGGGTGTACATGCCGTACTATGCGGCTTTGTTGCACATGCTTGATCCGGAGAAAAACAAGGAGGTTTTGCCCCGTCATATCGCCTACCTGGATCAACTGGACCAACAAGGAAAAATTTATGGCAGAGGACCTTTTGCGGACGGGTCGGGCGGGATGGTCATTTACATCGCGGACACATTCGAAGAAGCCCGGGAGATGGCTCAACAAGATCCTCATGTTGTAGAGAATGTTCGGCGCCTGGAACTGAAGGAATGGAAGCTGTGGAAGACCTAAGACAATCGAGAACTACGCATGTTCCCTAATGCAGGCATTCGCTCGCTGTACAGACGAATGGCTTGCTTGGGGATTTTTTTATGGGGCAGTCAAATGTTGATTTGGGTACGTCAAAAACGTGTTCGCAGGCTTGTTCGCGGTCCTCAGCCTCATACCCGTCGCCATGATTGTCCGGTGTACCGCCCGCTATGAGTGGAGACAAAAGCCGCAGGCTCCTCCCGTTCCGGATAGATAGACTGGTTTTTTTCACCCCCACCCATCCCTTTTTGGTTACAATGGTAGGAGAACGCGCAGTTGTCTTTGTGGAAAGGATGTCGTAAATGAGCAAAACACTGGTACTGGCCGAGAAGCCTTCCGTCGGCCGGGACATCGCACGAGTGTTGCAGTGTCAGAAAAAAGGAAACGGGTTTTTCGAAGGAGATCGCTATATCGTGACGTGGGCGCTGGGGCATCTCGTCACACTCGCAGATCCGGAAAGCTACGGGCAGCAATACAGCTCGTGGCGAATCGAAGACTTGCCGATCATGCCCTCGCCGCTAAAGCTGGTGGTGATCAAGGAAAGCAACCGGCAGTTTCATGCCGTGAAACAGCAAATGAAGCGAAACGACGTACGCGAAATCGTCATTGCCACGGATGCGGGACGCGAGGGAGAACTGGTCGCCCGCTGGATCATCGAAATGGCCCAGGTGAACAAGCCGATCAAGCGTCTGTGGATTTCCTCTGTTACCGATAAAGCGATCCGCGACGGCTTTCGCAACCTGAAGGACGGCAAGAGTTACGAAAATCTGTACGCTTCTGCGGCTGCCCGCGCCGAGGCGGATTGGCTGGTCGGGATTAATGCCACGCGGGCCTTGACTTGCAAGTTCAACGCCCAGCTATCCTGCGGCCGCGTCCAGACGCCTACCTTGGCAATCGTCGCCACCAGGGAGGAGGAAATTCGTCGGTTTACGCCCAAGCCGTATTACGGGCTGACCGCTGTGACCGATGGATCGATCAAGTGGCAATGGCAGGATCAGCAGACCAAGGACGTGAAATCGTTTTCCAAGGAGAAAGTAGAGCAACTGCTGGCAGCACTGAAAAAGGAACAGAGCGCTGAAGTGGCAGAGGTTGCCAAGGCGCATAAAAAGACGTACGCTCCGCAGCTGTACGACCTGACAGAGCTGCAGCGCGACGCCAACCGCATCTTCGGGTATTCGGCAAAAGAGACGCTCTCCATACTGCAGGGGCTCTATGAGCATCACAAGGTCGTGACGTACCCGCGGACCGACTCTCGCTACCTCTCCGGCGATATTGTGGAAACGCTGCCCGACCGGGTCAAGGCCGTACAGATGAAGCCGTACGCTCCGTTTGCCGCCAAGGTATTGCGCGCACCGATCCGTGTGAACAAATCGTTTGTCGACGACAGCAAGGTGTCCGACCACCATGCCATCATCCCGACGGAACAATCCGTGTTTCTTGGCAATTTGAGCGACAAGGAGCGGAAGATTTTTGACCTCGTCGTAAAGCGCTTTCTGGCGGTACTGTTTCCGCCTTTTGAATACGAGCAGACGACGATTCAGGCAAAGATCGGGTCGGAGCGGTTTGTCGCCAGAGGGAAAATCGTGCTCGTATCGGGCTGGAAAGAAGTGTACGACCACGATGTCGAAGAAGAGGATGACGGCAAAGGCGGCGTAGCGGATCAGTCGTTGCCCAAGATCGGCAAAGGAGATCGCCTGCGGATCGTCTCTGTATCCCAGACGCAGGGCGAGACCAAACCGCCGGAGCCGTTTACCGAAGCTACCTTGTTGACGGCGATGGAAAACCCGGCGAAGTACATGGCCGACGAAAGCAAAGAGCTGATCAAAACGATTGGCGAGACGGGCGGGCTGGGCACAGTTGCGACCCGTGCGGACATCATTGAAAAGCTGTTCAACAGCTTCCTGCTCGAAAAGCGGGGGAAGCATATTTTTATTACCGCGAAAGGAAAGCAGTTGCTGGAGCTGGTTCCCGATGACATGAAATCGCCGACATTGACCGCCCAGTGGGAACAGAAGCTCGGCGCGATTGCCAAAGGAAGCCTGAACAAACAGGCATTTCTCGGCGAGATCAAGAGCTACGCCAAAGAAGTCGTGCGGGAAATCAAAAACAGCGAAAAGACATTCCGCCACGACAACCTGACCAGAAGCAAGTGTCCGGAGTGCGGCAAGCTGCTGCTGGAGGTAAACGGCAAGCGGGGCAAAATGCACGTATGCCAGGACAGAGAGTGCGGGTACCGAAAAAGCATCTCCAAACAGACCAACGCCAGATGCCCCAAATGCCACAAACGGCTGGAATTGCGCGGCGAGGGCGAAGGACAAACCTTTGTCTGTGTCTGCGGGCACAAGGAAAAGCTGTCTGTATTCCAGGAACGCCGGGAAAAGGAAAAGAGAGGGAACGTATCGAAAAAAGAAGTGTCCCGTTTCCTGAAGGAACAAGAAAAGGAGAACGACGAAGGAATCAACTCGGCACTGCGGGACGCGCTCTCCAAACTCAAGCTGGATTAAGCCAATGACATGAACGGTACTGCCGGATCGATCCGTCAACCTGCCATGGGATACAGGTTGGCGGATTGGTTATGTTTTGGGAATTCACGTAGTTGCGGGTGAGCAGCGACGGCTGAGGCGAATCCTCCTGTGATTGAGGCAATGAGGAATCCGGGAACGAAACAGGGTGATTCTCCCCAGCACGCCGATGTACTTTAACGATGCCTCATGCGAGAAATTCGTACTAGGCAATTCATCATGGGTTTGTCGAGGTTCTATGTCTTTTTTCGTATGTATTCACACGGTTCGCGGGCGCTTGAATTTCGGAAAACGCTGATAATTCTATGAAATTTAGCCCAAAAGGAATTTGAAATGGATGTGTGTAAATGGGAAAATGATCCTGTGGAGGGAAGTTATATTAAAAAAATGCTGCTGATTTAAGTGTAAGTTAATTGATTCAACCCTGAATTATTGAGAAGGTGGAATAGAATGGACGAGCAAAAACAAGTAGAGAAAGTGCAAGAGCTGGAACGACTATCTGCCATTGGACAAATCTCTGCCGGTATTGCCCATGAGATTCGCAATCCTTTGACAGCGGTAAAAGGTTTTCTGCAGCTTATGCAGCAAGAGCACGATAGCAGGTATTGGGACATCGTCAATTCTGAATTGGAACAGGCTATTTCTACCGTACAAAATTTGTTGGTTGTTTCAAAACCGGAAAAACTTGACGAGAAATGGTCCGATGTGAACTTGTGCCAGCTTCTCGACAGCATTTTGTCCCTTTTTGAAAATGAAATGTACAGGGTCAAAGTAGAAAAACGCTTCTTTAATGTCAATTGCCAGGTGTCGGGCAAACGCAACCAGTTGAAACGCGCCTTTTTTAACCTGTTGAAAAACGCATTCGAGGCCATTGAGGGCGAGGGCGTCATTACAGTCGAACACTACCGTTCAGGCAATGAAGTGTGCTTGCACATTCGCGATACAGGCAAAGGGATTCCGAGTGATATGCTGCCGCTGTTGGGTACTCCGTTTTTTTCGACGAAGACGGAGACAGGAACGGGATTGGGATTGGCGCAGGTGTATGCTACTTTCGACGACCACAAGGCCAGCATTGATGTGAACAGCACAGAACAGGAAGGTACAGAATTTATTATTCGTATGCCATTATTACAAAAGCCTTGGGAGGAGCAAATGAAAGCGGAGCTTGTGATCGAGGAGAACATGGACGTACGCCAGTTCTTCGAGGTCAATCGTCAGCAATTTAACCGGCAGTTGGAGATCGAGGCGCAGAACAGCTTCGAAATTGTATCCGGTCTAAAATTCGTGACGACCCAGGATTTAATCGACCATGCCAACCAAATCTTGTCGCTGGTCCATGACGGCATGACGCAGGAGATCATCAAGCTGGCACAGGAGAGAGGAGTCGCCTGGGCGAAATCGGATGTGCCGATCATCACCAAAATGGAATGGTTTTATGCGCTGCGCAAAGTGATCTGGTCGTTTCTTCGCGAATACTATCTGCGCGTCGGGATTACGCCTGAAGAAACATTTGAGCTGTCTGAGCGGATCAGTGATGCTCTTGATAATTTCATTATTCAGTTTAATGTCGTATTTACCAAATACCGCGACGATGTGCTCAAGTCCAAGCAGGCGATCATCGATGAATTGACGGTCCCGTTGATCCCGATTTTCAGCCAGATCGCTGTGTTGCCACTGGTCGGCACGCTGGATGATTCGCGCATGAACAAAATTGAAGAGAGAATGCTAAACGAGATCGAACAGCGCAACATTCAAAAGGTATATATTGATCTGTCGGCGGCTTCCATACCAAGTCCCGAGACGTTCCAGAAGGTTCTCCGCATGATTGACGGGATCAATCTGCTTGGATGCCAGGTCGTCGTCACCGGGATTCGTGCCAAGCTGGTCAAGACGATCCTCGATTTGGACAAGTCCGTCATTGGCAAGCTGGTAGTCGAAAGTACGCTGCAGCAGGCGCTTCTCAAAGAAACGGCGATTGGCAAAGCATTGTCCCAGGAGACACAAGGGGAGATCGGTACAGAGTAACGCTGTGGATCAGCGTAATGGAAATACATAGCAAGAGGCGCATGCGCTTTCCGTATGGTAGGATAGTACAGGAAGCTGGAGTGGTAAAGGAGTTTTTCGAATGGATCGACTGGGAGTGCGAATCCGGGAAGCGCGAAACAAGATCAAATTGAGCCAGGCGAGGTTATCGAAAGAATCCGGGATCACACAAGCTGTACTGTCTGGCTGGGAGCTGGGCAAAAGTGAGCCTTCTGCGGAACAATTCGCTATGCTCATGCGCGTGATCGATGAGATCAAGGAACAGGTAGAATCCGGCAAGATACGCCTCAACAAGAAGCAATTTGTCCATGACATGCGGAAAACGACAGCGAAACCGACGATCAAGGATGGCGGAGAGTATGCCGAACTGGCAAAAGCGATGACGATTACGCCATCCCATGCGGAAAACGAAGAGTTTCTCTCCGCGCTGTCGCAGCTTGCTGCCAGTGCCAAACAAGCGGGCGAAAAAGGAGATGCTCCTACCGCAATTGCCCTTTTTGCCGGTTGCGGAGGATTTTCCTTGGGGTTTCGAGCAGCAGGATTCAACGTCCTCGGCCACGTGGAAATCAATGAAGCGGCAAGAGACGTGTATCAGGCCAATTTTCCCGACAGCATCTGTCTGGGTACGGATATAACGGCGATCCAGGAAGCGGACGTCCAGGAGTGGAAACGACGATTCGGGCATGTGCATGTATTGTTTGGCGGTCCGCCCTGCCAGGGCTTCAGCCTCGCGGGGAAACGAAACCCGGCAGATGAGCGAAATATCCTGTTCAAAGATTACTTGAAAATTGCCAGCATCCTGCAACCGGATGTTCTCGTCTTTGAGAATGTGCGTCTGATGACTTCGATGAAGGACCCTGACGGCAAGCTGTTTATTCATCGGTTTATAAAGGAATTGCAGGAGATCGGGTACGATGTAAAATGCGAGGAGCTAAACGCACAGCATTATGGCATACCGCAATCCCGGGAACGGGTAATTGTGCTCGGAGTCAACACCAGACTGGGCATCAAGGAGTTTGGGCTGCCGCCGACTACCCACGGAGATCCGGGGCAAACCGATCTATTTACTTATACGAGAAAGAGGCTCGTTACGTTTCGCGATGCCGTAGGAGACCTGGAAACATTGGAGCACGGCGAATCGTCCCCGTCAGACCCGTTGCACTGGGCGATTACCCATCCGGATCACGTGATAACATGGCTGAAGGCTACGCCGGAAGGAAAAAGTGCGCACGACAACGAAGACCCGGGCTTGCGTCCGCCGAGCGGGTACAATACGACGTACAAGAGAATTTACTGGGACGAGCCTTGTTCGACGATCAGCACGAATTTTAACATGATCTCCGGATGCCGCAACGTCCATCCGGAACATACCCGCTCCTTCACGATTCGGGAAGCGGCCCGATGCCAGACTTTCCCTGACGAGTTCAAATTTTTTGGGCCGTGGGGAGAAGTCCGCAAGATGATCGGAAATGCCGTGCCGCCTTTGCTGGCGCTGCAGATTGCGCGACATATCAAGCATGAATTGTTGTCCGGGCATGCGCCCGTACCGGAACATGTCCGGTGACAAGCCAGATTGCATGCGGGAAAATACGAAAAACTGAGGGCAATTCCGAACCCTCAGTTTTTTTGTGCGCTCATATTTTATGAAAATATCCGGCTTGCAGGTTGAATTGCAGTTGCGTGGGATGCTGCTTTTGACCGCCGCGCTGGAATTGGACAAAACCTGAGCGCGGAGCCTGGTGCTCGTTGGGATCTCCTTTGAATCGTCCCTTGCGCACATAGTACGGTCGTTTATGAAAGCCGTTGTACTGGCGGGAGAGTCTGACCAGCTCCTCGACGGTAAACAGTGCAATCGTACACTGCTTCATATCGCTGTACTTCACCGTTTGGTGGAGGACAAATTCCGGCGGGTACGGGTCGGAGTGATACGCCTTTTGCAACAAAAGCTGTGTGATTTCATCCTGGTATTCCGTAAAGATTCGCTCCAGCTCGGCAAGACCTGCTGGCGGCAGTTCCTCCCAGAAAAACCGCTCCGGATCTGATTTTCGACCGATCAGGCTGTCCGGATTATCGAGCGGCCGGTATCCTGGATCGCCGCAAAACATGCGAAGCGCGGACTCAGCCTCCTGCGTCACGGGTATGCCGTTCTCCCGCAGAAACTGGCAAAAGCGGGATGCGGTCGTGAAGTAGAGCTGCGCGTTGGTAGGCGTTTTTTTGCTGCATGTCTTGACCGATACCCCTGTTTTACAAACCCCGCCTGCATGCCTGATTTCTATGACGACATCGGACTTGCATTTTGTGATCGGGTTGCCCTCTTCATCGGTCAATGTATCTCCCTGGCCCGAGGTTGCCAGACCGCCAACCCACCAGGCGCGTACTGCCTTGATGTCGGAGAGCTGTTTTCTCTGTGCGATGTAGCGGACGAGCTCGACAGCAGGGTGACCTGTGACGAGATGCTCTGCCTTTTGGGAAGGCATCTTCACCAGACTCCAATCCAGGCTGTTCAAATCGTCAGTCAACAGTTTTTCAAACTTGTGGCCCCGGTTTCTCCCCGTGGTACCGGCTTCGATCTGTTTCGCATGCTGTTCATTATCTGGTAATAAGGCCATGGTTTCCCCTCCTGTTTTCTCCATGATCGTAATGGATGAGAACAGGCAAGTCAATGGATGCGCAAGGGAGCGGGCTTATTTTCGCAGCAGCAAATAGACGAAATAAGGAGCTCCGATCCACGCTACCATGATCCCTGCCGGTAGTCCGTCCGGGTCGACCAGTTGACGTCCGATCGTATCCGCGGTGAGCAACAGCCATCCGCCAATCAGCATCGCAATCGGCATGAACAACTGATGGCGCGGCCCGACGAGTGCCTTGGCGATGTGTGGTGCCATCAGCCCGATAAAGGCGATGCCTCCGGTGACCGAGACGGCAGAAGCAGCCAGAGCGACGGCGGTTGCGATAAGAGTGATCCGTTCCTTTTCTACCTTGACGCCGATGCCGATCGTGACCGGTTCATGCAGTGCCAACAGATTCAGCGTATGTGCTTTGTACAGGGAAAAAGGAACGAGAATCAAAAGCCAGGGCAAGAGCGCCCAGATAAACGGCCAATCCGTCCCCCAGATGTTCCCGGCCAGCCATTTGGCGATAAAATCCACTTTTTCGCGTTCGGCGGAGGAGATCAGGACGACCATCAGCCCGGAGAGTGCCATCGCAAATCCGACACCGACGAGCGTATATCGGTTGGGCTGCAGCCCGTGATGCTTCTCGTGGGCAAGCATGTACGTCAGGAATGCCGTCAGCATCGCTCCTGCGAATCCGCACACAGGGATCAGATACACAAAGGAGCCTGCATCGAGAGGGAAGTACAGAAAGAAGATGGCAATCGCTACGCCTGCCCCCGCGTTGACCCCGAGAATACCCGGGTCGGCCAGGTCATTTCGCGTAACTCCTTGTAAAATGGCGCCTGACAAAGCAAGCGCAATCCCCGCCAAAAGCGTGATGATCATGCGCGGCAGACGGACGGAAAACAGGACAAATTCCTCTTTGAATGTGCCCTGCCCAAACAGTACAGGCAGCAGTCGATCGTAGGAAAGGCTGGAGTATCCAAGCCCCATGCTGACGACGATCGTACACAAGGTCAGGACGAGCAAAAGTCCAAACAGGATGCGTTGTTTTTTGCGCAATTCCGGATGAATCATGTGAATGCCCTGCCCCCTTTGCGGACGATGAACAAGAAGAAAGGAAGCCCCAAAATCGTGACAACGGCGACAGCCGGCGTTTCATAGGGCGCGTTGATGACACGGCCGAGCGTATCGGCAATGAGCATAAAGGAGGCTCCTGCCAGGGCGCACATCGGAATCACAAAGCGATAGTCGGTGCCCACGATCGCACGGACGATGTGCGGGATCATCAACCCGATGAAGGCCATGTTTCCGATCAGGGCGACTGATGCGCCAACCAGCAAAATGATGACGAGAAACAAAATGGCTTTGACCTGTGTCGTCTTTTGTCCCAATCCGACTGCGACTTCTTCATTCAAGCTGAGAATGGTCAATTGTCGGGAGAGAAACAGCGAGATCAGGATGCCCGTGATGATAAAGGGGACGACCGTGTACAGATGACTCCACGTCGTGCCGACCAATCCGCCTGCGGTCCACATCGATACGTCCTTGGAAATTTTGAACATCAGTCCGATGCCTTCCGCGATCGCGTACAGGAACGAATGGACCGCCACGCCAGCGAGGACGATGCGGAATGGAGAAAAGCCGCCTCTTTTCAAGCTGCCGATCCCCAGCACGAGCAGCGCGCCGACAGCGGCTCCGATCATACATGCCACCATCCGGGAGAAGGAACTGGTGGAAGGAAGCAGGGCGATGGTCAAAGCGAGTGCGGCATTGGCACCGGCTGTCAGTCCGAGCAGACCGGGGTCTGCGAGCGGATTTCTCGTCATACCCTGCATGATCGCGCCAGCGACGGCCAGCCCTGCCCCGACAAAAATCCCGCCAACTTCGCGCGGCAGGCGAATTTCCCGAATCAGCGAGATCGTGTCGCTGGTCGCCGTAGAGGTGAGCGCCAGCCAGACATCGCGCAGCGAGATATCCGCTGCCCCGCTTGCCATTGCGACGCCAAACATTGCGATTAGGAGCAAAATTCCCGCGATCAGCGTAAAGGCGAACGGAATGGTGCGCCGTTCGCTCGTCGTTTCCTTGTTCAAAGAATATCCCTCTTCCACGTCGTAGTTCTCCCTGTCAGGGTTTTATCGCAATTTGAGAGAAAGCCCTCATACACATAGAGAGGGCGAGCGCCTCATGCCTTTGTTTGGCTGGCGCTAGCCCCGGTATTATCGAAGAAAATGTTCGCGAAAGAATTCCAGCTGGTACTCGAGTGTCAGCGGATCATTAAAGAAGAATTCCGCCGAGTTTGCTTCGAAGACGCGATTGTTTTTCACCGCAGGAATGTTTTTGTACGTATCGGTTTCCTGGAACGAGTTGTCCGCATCGGAATTTTTGCTGAAAATCACGTAATCGCCCATGTATTCCGGCAACACCTCTACGGAAAGGGCGTAGTAACCGTCTTTGAGAGCCATCTCTTTGACTTTTTCCGGCATTTTCAGCTTCATTTCCTGATAGAGAATCTCTGTCCCGCGTCCCCAGCTGTCGCCGAATACGTAGATCTGCTTGTCAAAACTTTCGATGACGGATACGGAGGCATCCTCTCCGATCTTCGCCCTGATCTCTTCGCCGGCTTGCTGCGCGCGCTGCTTGAAGTCGTCAATCCACGCCTGTGCTTCCTTTTCTTTGTTCAGGAGCTT
The DNA here is from genome assembly GCF_044627595.2 of Brevibacillus sp. TJ4. NCBI lineage: Bacteria > Bacillati > Bacillota > Bacilli > Caryophanales > Paenibacillaceae > Brevibacillus > Brevibacillus sp. TJ4. The sequence continues at coordinate 86,065 of NZ_CP185865.1, forward strand.
GCCGATTTCCAGATGCTGCGCCAGGTAATCGACGCTCGTATCGTAGTTGAATGTGACTGTCGGAGCAATTTGCCGCAGTTTATCGATGTTCTTGGTGCTGGAGTAGCCGATGATCAAATCAGGCTCCAGCTCAATGATCTTTTCCAGGTTTTCATCGGATACTTCTTCTACGTCTTTCAGCGCTTCGGCAAAACGCGGGTTCAGTTTGGACCATACGTCTACGCCGACCAGGTTTACGCCCAGCGAGAGGACATTGCCAGTATAGCCGGACAGGACGATGACGCGTTGCGGATCGGCGGGAACCTCTACAGGCCCGTTTTCCGACTGGTAAGTGATCGTTTCCGCTGAGCTTCCCCCCGCCGGAGCAGGTTCGGAATTTTCCGGTGTCGCGGACGGCGAGCTGCCACAACCGCTGACGACGAGTGCCATTAGCAGGATGGCAGAAGCGAGTATGTTCTTCATAGTGACTCTCCTTTTACGAGGTTGTACGTGATGCAGATCGGTTTGTTGGTACGCGGGTCGCGACCGATCTCCGCGTCAATGTGAAACACGTCTTGCAGCACATCAGGCTGCATGACTTCTTCGGGATCGCCGGCTTTGACGATTTCGCCGTTTTTCATGGCGATGATGTAGTCGGCAAATCGGGCAGCCTGGTTGAGATCATGCAGCACCATGACGACGGTGCGGTTTTGTTCGGTGTTGAGCTTTTGCAAAAGCTCCAATACTTCCAGCTGGTGGGCCATATCGAGGTATGTCGTCGGTTCGTCGAGAAAGATCATGTCCGTTTCCTGGGCGAGCGCCATCGCGATCCAGACCCGCTGCCGCTGTCCGCCGGATAACGCATCTACAGGGCGGTACTTGAACTCCATCGTGCCCGTGACTTCCAGCGCCCAGTCAATCACTTCATAATCGCTTTTGGTCAGGCGGCCAAAGCCTTTTTGGTAAGGGAAGCGCCCGTAGGAGACGAGCTCCCCGGCAGTCAGGCCGCTCGCACCCTCTGGTGTCTGCGGAAGAATCGCCATTTTTTTGGCCAATTCCTTGGTGTCTCCCTTGGAAATATGCTCCCCGTCCAAAATGATCGCGCCGGATTGGTGGGAGATGATCCGGGTCAGCGCTTTTAATAGAGTCGATTTTCCACAACCATTGGAGCCGATAATCGTAGTGATTTTTTTATCGGGAATCTGCAGGTTGAGATCTTTCACAATGATTCGTTCACCGTAGCCAATATGTAGGTTTTGCGCGTAGAGGCGAACCATAAATGCTGACCCCCATAATAAAAAGTCTTGATAATGATTATCAGTTTCGTTATCATTTTTACTATAGAAATCTTGTGCCGAATTGTCAACTTTTTTTGCGATAGAAATCTTTGTATACGGACATAGGGAGTGTTTTGTGTGGAGAGACAGGATCTTTTTGATGTGACGATTATTGGTGGAGGGCCGGCTGGCCTGTACTCCGCCTTTTATAGCGGGCTTCGCCAGATGAAAACCAAGCTGATCGAGTTCCAGCCGCACCTGGGAGGCAAGGTGCACGTATACCCGGAGAAGATGATCTGGGATGTCGGGGGGCTGACGCCTGTACCGGGGGCGAAATTGATCGAGAATATCGTCCAGCAGGGACTGACCTTTCAACCCGAGGTCGTGCTCAATGAAAAAGTGGAGTCGATCGAGCGCGATGAAGACGGCTTGTTTGTGCTGCATGCGGCATCCGGCCGGAAGCACTACTCGAAAACGGTGATCGTCGCGATCGGAAGCGGCATCCTGAAGCCGCAAAAGCTGGAGATCGAAGGGGCCGAGCGGTTTGAGGTGAGCAATTTGCATTACACGGTGAAGTCTCTCAAACCGTTCAAAGACAAGACGGTGATCATCTCGGGCGGCGGGAACTCCGCATTGGATTGGGCTGCCGAGCTGGAGCCGATCGCCAAGCAGGTCTATCTTACCTATCGAAAAGAGGCGCTGGCAGGCCATGAAGCGCAGGCGAGCCAAATTATGAACAGCTCCGTGCAGTGCTTTTTCCACACTTCGATCACAAAGCTGTTGGCGAGCAGCAACCACGAAGTGATCGAACGCGTCGAGCTGACCAACCATCAGACTGGCGAGGTGCAGCTTCTGTCTGTCGATGAAGTGATCATCAGCCACGGCTACGAGCGCGATACGTCTCTATTGGAAAACAGCAAGCTGCCGATCGAAATGGTGGATAACTACTACATAGCGGGAAATGCAAACAGCGAGTCGTCTGTGCCGGGGCTGTATGCCGCAGGCGATATTTTGATGCATGACGGAAAGCTGCACCTGATCGCAGGCGCCTTCCAGGATGCCGCGAACGCCGTAAACAAAGCGAAACAATTCATCCAGCCCGATGCGAGCAAAAGCGCGATGGTGTCCTCGCACAATGAAGTTTTTGCCCAGCGGAATCGGGAAATCTTGAAAGAAATGCTACAATAGAGACAGAAGAATACCGATCTGTCAGGGGTGGATGAACGAGATGTCGATCGAAAGTGTAAAAGCTCATTTTCGCCAGTGGAATCGTGAACAGGATGTGATGGAGTTCTCTACGCTGAGTGCTACTGTGGAGCAGGCGGCAGAGACGATCGGGGTGATTCCGGCGCGAATCGCCAAGACGCTCTCCTTTCGTGGGGAGGGCGACAGCGCCATGCTGGTTGTGGCTGCTGGCGACGCCAAAGTCGACAACAAGAAGTTTCGCCATACATTTGGCTACAAGGCGCGGATGCTGTCTCCAGATGAAGTGCTGGAGCATACCGGGCACGTGATTGGCGGTGTATGCCCGTTTGGCCTGAAAACGGAGATGGATGTCTATCTCGATGTGTCTCTGAAGCGCTTTGAATCTGTCTTCCCCGCTTGCGGAAGTGTCAACTCCGCCATCGAGCTGACGCTTGAGGAGCTGCAGCGCTACTCCTTTGCAAAAGACTGGGTCGATGTCTGCAAAGGGTGGGACGGGGCCGAAGAAGAGGCGGAGGAGAAGGCGTCCTCGTCGATGTAGAACATCGCGCCTGGGTGAGCCAGGCTTGCCCGGCAATAAAGCAGGGGCTGTCCAGCAGTCGGATGACTGGCCTGGACAGCCCCTCATTTGTTACAGCGCGTCTCGGATGACCTTCTTGGAGTAGAGCACCGAAAGCACCCCGAAAATCGAGTACAAGGCGGTATAGAACAGCATGACGATGATCATCGGCGCCCATAGCTCGGTGCCGAAGAAAAACCACCCGGACTGAACGGCAAAGTAGCTGTGGGACAAGCCGATCAACAGCGGAATTCCGAAGTTGAAAAGCTGTTTGGCTTGGATGCCCTTGAGCAAATCCCACTGGGTGAAGCCGAGCTTGCGCAGGATGGTGTAGGAGAATACTTCATCCTCGCTTTCATTCATTTGCTTGATGTAGAGGATACATCCCGATGTGACCAGGAAGGAGAGCCCCAAAAAGCCGACGATAAAGATGACAAGACCCATCATCTGTTTCTGGTGGCTGATCATGGCCTGGCGAGACTGGCTGCTGGATTGTTCGTCAAACATCCCGGCGAACAGTGTATCCGCTTTTGCCAGCAAGGCTTCGTCCGCCACGTCGATCCCGATATACAAGGATGTCTCACCCGGCGTCTTATCGTTTTGCCCGCTTTTCAGTCGCTGGAACAAGGAATCGTCGACGATGGCAGTCGGCAATCCGCCGCTGGTAAAGGTGTACGAAATGATGAAGTCGTCGCGCATCCCCAGGTAATGCAAGGGAACCGTCGTCTGTCCTGCAGTCAGCTCGATCTGGCCCTCGCCTTTCAGCTTGATGATATTGCGCATAATGTCGTTGTATCCGGTAAAGTACGCTTCGCCCTCGGCGATGTCGAGGTTTGCCACGGCTGTCTCGCTTACGACAGGCAGCTCCATGGTACTCGAATCCATCACATCTCCCAGCGGTATGTCGATCAGGATGTCCTCCACACGGACTTCGGCTCGAAGGACTTCGATTCTGGTTTCGGTATAGTCGATTCCGTTTTCCGCCAGTGCGGCTGCAAACTGCTCTGCATCTTCCGGCGTGGACAGGACGAAATTGGCAGGGAGATTGTCTTTGGCGCTTTGCTCGGCCGAGTAGTACGAGATATAGCTAAGCGACAGCAGTCCGATTGCCAGCGCAGAGACGGTCGTAATAATCGTCAGCAGCAGGGCGTTCGCTTTCATCCGGAACATGATGGAGGAAAGCGAGAGGACCTCGTATACGTTGAGATAGCCATGTTTTTGCTTGCGGATCGCATTCAGCAGGAAGCTGACCGATCCTTTGTAGAAAAAGTAGGTCCCGATGATCACAAACGCGAGAATGACGGTCATGGCCAAAAACAGTGCGGTCGCGCTGTTAAAGTCCCCGCTAAACAACCGGGACGAGATGTAGTAGCCGGACAGGATGAGGACAATGCCCAGCATCCCGATCATTATTTCCCATCCCGACATTTTTTTCACCTTTTGCTCGGCTGAGGACACGACCCGGAACAGGGACAAAATGCTCTGCTTTTTGATAAACAGGTAATTCGTCAGCATGATCAGCAGATGGATGACGCCAAAGACGACGAGCGTCTGGATCAGTGCCTGGCCGGAGAAGTGCAGGCTGGCGATTCCCTGGACACCTGTCACGGCAAACAAAACCATGATCAACAGCTTGGACAGGGTAAACCCGACAAAGATGCCGACTGCGAGCGAGCCGAAGTACAGCAGGAAGTTTTCGATGCTCAGGATGCGAAAAATCTTCGTTTTGGTCAGCCCGATCAATTGAAACAGGCCGATCTCCTTGCTTCGCCGCTTGATAAAAATGCTGTTGGCGTACAACAAAAATATCGTCACGATCGCGACCAGCAACACCGAAGCTGCCTTGATGGAAGCCGCTCCTTTGATCGTTCCTTCCACTTCATCCATCGAAGGATCGTACTGCAGGGTGACGAAGGCGAAGTACAGTGCGACGATAAAGACGAGTGCAAAGATGTACAAGTAGTAATGCTTCAGATTTTTTTTCAGGTTGCGCCAGATGATCTGGTTAAGGCTCATCGTGTACACCGCCTAACACCGCTTGTGTTTTCATAATGTCCGCGAAAAAGGCCTGCCGCGATTCCGTGCCTCGGTTAAGCTGCGTATACATGTGCCCGTCTTTGATAAACACGACCCGGTTGCCGTAGCTGGCGGCGGCGGGATCATGCGTGACCATGAGGATCGTGGCCTGTCGCTTCTCGTTGAACTGGCTGAGCTTGTTCAACAGATCGGAGGCGGATTTGGAGTCGAGCGCACCGGTCGGCTCGTCGGCAAAAATGATGCTCGGCTCGTGGATAAAGGCACGCGCAGCGGAAGTGCGCTGTTTTTGACCGCCCGAAATCTCATTCGGGTACTTGTCCCGGATGTCGTAAATACCCAGCTCTGTGGCGACAGCCTGGAACATTTCCTCGGCTTTCTTCCTGGGTGTATTCGTAATCGACAAAGGCAAGAGGATGTTTTCCTTGACGGTCAGCGTATCGAGCAGATGGTACTCCTGAAAGATAAACCCCAAATGGCGCTTGCGAAACTCGGCAAGCTGCTTTTCCTTCATGCCGGTAATTTCCTTGCCGTCAATTTTGATCGTGCCCCCGCTTACCCGGTCAATCGAGGACAGGACATTCAGAAGCGTCGTTTTGCCGGAGCCGGAAGCGCCCATGATGCTGACAAATTCTCCTTTTTCGATTGCCATGTCCAGCCCCTTCAGGACTTCTTGCTTATTGAACTTGTTGCCGTAGCTTTTGCGTATTTTTTCTGCTTGCAACACATACATGCGTTTCGCACATCCTTTCCGTCGTCTCTCGTTGTTTTTCATTATAGACAAGGGGAGGGCGCGGGTCGTGCGATTGGCCGAACAAATGGCGAAGGCATGTGACAGAAGCGTCACATGCCTGTAAGTTTCACAAAATCATTTTTCTTGGGAAAGCGCAGCGTAAATGTGGTGCCCGCGCCGAGCGTCGAGCGCACCTCGATCTTGATCCGCAGCGCCTGGGCGACTTTTTGCGCCAGGTACAGTCCCATGCCTGTCGCAGCATGGTCGTGATGGTTGCGGGTAGAGGTAAAGCCTTTTTCAAAAATTCGCGGCACATCCTTGGGATCGATGCCTCGCCCGCAGTCCGTCACCTCCAGGATCACGTGTTCACCCTGCTGGTAGCTGCGAAGGACGATTTCGGAGGCGTCGCTGTATTTGACGGCATTGGTCAACAGTTGCCGGATGATGAAAGCCAGCCATTTGGCGTCGCTGACTACCCGTGCAGCCTCGATCGCGACTTCGAAGCCAATTCCTTTTTGGATGCACCAAGCCTGCAAGGTTTTGATTTCTTGATACAGCAATTGTTCGATGTCGACCGTCTCCATGTACAAATCGTTTTCCATAAACGGAATGCGCTTTTGGTGGAGCTGCTGGTCGAGCAACAGGTGAATCCGCAGCCACTCATAGGTCAACTGGGCTTTCATCTCCGGATCGTCGAGGCGGTCGATCATCAAATTCATTGCGGTCAGCGGCGTTTTCACCTCATGGATCCAGGACAGCAGCTCGTCTTTTTCCTGCTCGAGCATCAGCTGGTGGTAGGCAGCTTCCTGTTTCAGCTTTTCCGTTTGGCTGATGACGCTGTTTTCGATGATTTTTTCAAACGGGCTGTCGGCAGCGGCCAGACTCGACAGATCGAGGCTGTTTTCCCACTCTGTCAGGCTTTTGTAATACCTCGTTTCTTTCTGGTAGCGATAAAACAGGAAAAGCGAAAAGACGAGCAGCGACAAAAAGGAAATATAGGCAATCGACGAAAAGGGAATCGCGTGATCGATCAGCGCGATAAACAGGGTCAGCGACTGGAGCAGCACAAAGAGGAAGATCCAGCTTCGCCGTTCCCTAAGAAACGTCCTGATCATGGGGGAAAGCTCCCTTCAATCGCGATGTAGCCTTGCCCTACCTTGGTTTCGATGTAGCGTCCAAGGTCGATCTCGTCGAGCTTTTTGCGCAGGCGGTTGATGTTGACGGTCAAGGTGTTGTCGCTGACGAAGCGCTTGTCGTCCCACAAGCTGTTGATTAACGACTCGCGGCTGACGATCTTGTTTTTCCGCTCAATCAGCTTTTTTAAGATCAAGCTCTCGTTTTTGGTCAGTTCAATCGTCGTCTCGCCCAGTGTCACCGTGTTGCGCTCGTAGTCGATCGTGGCGCCGCACCACGTCTTCAGCTCGCTCTGCTCCGTGTTGTAGTCGTAGGCGCGGCGGAGAATTGCCTGGATTTTGGCAATCAGGACGTCAAAATGAAATGGCTTCTGGATAAAATCGTCGGCGCCAAATTGCATCGACATCACCATATCGGCAGGATGGTCGCGCGACGAGAGAAAAATGATCGGGACGTTGGAATGGGAGCGGATCATCCGGCACCAGTGAAACCCGTCGTACTGCGGGAGCTGGATGTCGATGATGACCAGGTCGGGCTTGACGGCCGCGAATTCTTCAAACACGTTGCGAAAATCGCTGACGCCATAGACGTCGTACGACCACTTCGTCAGCCGCTCCTTTATCTCCGTAAACAGCGTCGTATCGTCTTCAATCAAAAAGAGCTTGAACATGAGAACTCACCGTACCCCCTGAATGGAACCTGCATGGTTTCTTACCTAGTCAATACGATCCAGACTGCGATATGTAACAACGGGAGTAAAGCTCTCCTTAAAAAAGGGACCCTTTTTCATAAGGTCCCTCGTTGCCCGGAGCGGTATGAATACATCTTAGGCGGAAGCGCGAAGTTCGGCTCGTTGCTTGTGTTCATGTCTGCCGTGAAGGTGATTGACTCACTTTGCATCCACCTGTTCCAGTAAATTCGTGCGAATCACGCCCATGATGCGGATCGCTTCAAGCTGTTCCTGTTCGGAAATGCCACGCAGAATGTTTTGTTCAAACTGGTCGATCGTCACGCGCACTTCCTGGTACACCTGTCTGCCGAGTTCGGTAAGCTGGATTCTTTTTTCGCGTCTGTCCGCACTTGGCACTTGTTCGATCATGCCGAGCTCTTCCAGGCGATTCACGGTCCTGGTCACCGTCGGCTTCTCTACGCTCTGGTACTGGGACAGCTCCACGAGCGTCGCATTTCCGAAGTTGGACAAGTAGTATAAAACCGTCCATTGCGCCCGCTGTATCTGATGCGTGGCGAGCAATACGTTGAGCTGGTTTTCAAACGGACGGTACAGCATGATGAGCTGGTGAAAAAAGCGTTGAAAGGATTGGATACGGACCCCTCCTCGTCCTCGTTGTTGCAAAATAGTTAGCTAAGGTAACTATTTGACTGTAGCAGAAATTGCACAGAAAATCAATTGCATCGCCCTGCCATACAAGGAAAATAATAGGATGGAGTATATGCCGCGAAGAGGGGAAGATTTTGTTTGGAAGTTTTGACCACTGTCATCATTCTGCTGATCTGTCTGCTGGTTTCCAATATCATTAGCCACTACATTCCGTTTATCCCTACAGCACTTACGCAAATCGCTTTCGGGATTATTCTGGCTCTTCTGTTTGGCGAACTTTCCCTCCCGATTGAAACCCATCTGTTTTTGCTGCTGTTTGTGGCACCGCTGCTGTACAACGACGGGCGGCATTTTCCGCGGGAAGAATTGTGGCGGATGCGCGCGTCGATATTGGGCAATGCGGTCTTGCTCGTGTTGGTCACAACACTTGTCGGCGGGTATTTTATCCACTGGATGATCCCGACGATTCCGCTGGCTGCGGCTTTTGCCCTGGCCGCGATCTTGTCGCCGACCGATCCGGTAGCCGTGAACGGCATTGCCAAACGGATTCACATTCCGGAAAAGGTGCTGCATCTCGTCCGCGGAGAGTCGCTGATTAACGACGCATCGGGACTTGTCGCGTTCAACTATGCGATTGCGGCTGTCGTGACCGGGTACTTTTCGGTCTGGGAAGCGACCACCGACTTTTTCTACATGTTTGTTGCAGGCGCAGTGCTGGGTCTCGTGCTTGGGGTATTGATCACCTGGGTCCGGTTTACCCTGCGCAAACAGGGTATCAACGACGTCACCTTCCACTCGCTGCTGCAGCTGATCACGCCGTTTGTCATTTTCATCATTACGGAAGAGTGGTTTCACGCTTCCGGCGTCATTGCCGTTGTCGTGGGGGGAATCGTCCATACGCTGGTGCGCGAGCAGACGGAAACGATGGTCGCGGAAGAACAGGTGCTGACCGAAAATTTGTGGACGATCGTCCTCTACGTGCTAAATGGGGTCGTGTTCCTGCTGCTCGGGTTGAACATTCCTTCTTCGATGGTGGAGACGCTGGAAAGCCCGAACATGGAAAACTGGCTGATTATCGGGTTTGTCATTGCCATCGGGATCGTCATCCTGGGTATTCGTTTCGTATGGTCGTATCTTTTTTCACCCTCGGATGAAAAGCCCACGTTTGCCAATTCCCTGGTCGTCAGCCTGACCGGGGTTCGCGGCGCTGTGACGATGGCGGGGGTACTGTCGATTCCGCTCGTCGTCGCAAGCGGCGAAGCGTTTCCCGAACGCTCGCTGATTCTCTTCCTGGCTGCCGGCGTCATCCTGTTTACGCTTATCATCGCTACCGTATGCCTGCCCTTGGTAAGCAAGGGCGAAGCAGCAACAGAAGGAGAACCGCGGCAGACCGATGTGCAGGCGGCAAAGCAGCGCCTCCTGCAAGTGGCGATTCAGAAGCTCAGCAAAGAAACAGGCGAGTATTCGGAAGCGGTCGTATATGATTTGATCCGAACGTACAAACGCATGTCCCGCCGTATGCAGCCGGAACCGGAATCGCCGGAGCAGCAGCAAAAGGTACGGGAGATCCGTTTGCTGGCACTGAAGGCAGAGCGCAAGTACATACATGAATTGCTGGCACAACAAAAGATCGACGAAGAACTGTTTGTGTTGTTTGAAAACGCATTGGACTATCGCGAAGAAGCATTGTCTACAGACGCGCAGACGGGAGCGATCCACCTGATCGGCAAAATGGCGAGGGGCTGGATGCGTTTGATGGGGAAATTCCGCAAAGAAAAGACAGGAAGAGACGTCAACATAAGCGCCGGCAAGGACATTCAGCTGCAAGCATTGCAAGCCGCCCTGCATCGTCTGGAAGAGTACGGCAGAGCGCATGACCAGAAGCGGATCGTCGATGCCGTCATCCTGGAATACAGACGGATGATTGCCCATCTGGAGCATCCGACGGCAGGCTATCACGCCGAGCAGGAAGAACAAAAAGAAGAGCTGCGGCTCAAAGTAATGGATTTTCAGCGATCCGAGATTCGCAAGATGTTTGAATCGGGGGAGATTACGCGAGAGCAGGCGAAGGAATTGAGGAGGTTCGTCAACTCCATCGAGAGTGTCGCTTTGTTCGAGCATGCAGAGTAACGAGCGTACATGGAAAAGCGGCTGCTGCCGTAATCGTTCGGTATGCAGCCGCTGCTTTTGTTTTTAGCTTTCAGCCATGTGTGATTTGATCCGGCTCGGGAATTCGCGCGCTAATACTTTGCCCGATGGCGATGGAAGCGGTTGCGGCAGGCGACGGCGCATTGAGAATATGCGTTGAGCGGTCATTGGTCACGATCAGAAAATCATCGACCAGTTTCCCGTCCCTGGTCAATGCTTGTGCTCTCACTCCGTTTTCCGACTTGATCAGATCCTCTTCCCGCACTTCCGGGATTAGCCGTTGAAGACTTTGCACAAACACTTTTTTGCTAAACGAACGAATGATCTCCTTCAGGCCCTCGCTCATATTTTGCGAAGCGATCTTCCAAAAGGCCGGGTACGTCATAACCTCGGTTACATCCTTCAGATTAAAATCGGTCTTGCGATAACCTTCCCGCTTCAGGCTCAACACGGCATTGGGACCAGCGTGTACATGACCGTCAATCATCCGGGTAAAATGGACTCCCAGAAAAGGGAAGTTCGGGTTGGGCACGGGATAGATCAAATGTTTGACAAGATGGTGCTTCTCCGGCTTCAACTCGTAATACTCTCCGCGAAAAGGCACAATTTTCATATTGGTTTGCAAGCCTTGAAGAGAGGCAATCCGATCGCAATGCAAACCGGCACAATTGATCAAATAACGGGCGTCGATGGTCTTGTCCGAGCATTCGATCCGGACCCCGGAGCTGTTTTCCGAAATCGCTTCCACTTTGCTGTTTAGCAAAATCGTGCCGCCACGCTCCTGAATTTCCTTCGCCAGCGCTTCAGCGACCCGTTTGTAATTGACGATCCCGGCCGCTTTCACATGGATTGCTTTCAACCCGTTTGCATGCGGTTCGATCTCCTTGAGCTCATCTGCGCCAATCATCGAAATGTCCAGTTCATGTTCAAGACCACGTTTGTAGAGGTTCTCCAGCAGGGGAAGCTCTTGCTGTTCCGTGGCGACAATGACTTTTCCGCACATTTCATAGGGGATGCTGTGCTTTTCGCAAAACGCTCGCAGCAGATTGCCCCCCTCTTTGGAAAGTTGGGCTTTCAAGCTACCGGGCTTATAGTAGATGCCTGAGTGAATTACGCCACTGTTATGTCCGGTTTGGTGAAAAGCCAGCGTGCTCTCTTTTTCAAGGACTGCCACCCTTGCCTGTGGGTGTTTTTGCATCAGGGCATAGCCAGTGGAGAGTCCTACTATACCGCCGCCGATAATGACATAGTCGTACATGGTATCACCTTTCTAGTAAAGAGGTATGCTCATTCGCAATCAGGGAGAAACTTGTAATACAATTATAATGCAAATGTAATACAAATCAACGCAAATGAATAAATAATTTGAATATAGACAAAGTTGCATTTGTGCTGTATTCTAGGAAATACCTTGTTATATCAACACAAACAGAGAGTGGAGGAAATTCTTTTAGGTGGTGATGTTGATTTTTTGTAGTACAAGTTGTTATTACAAGTTATGGTGATGATCAATGGAAATTACACTTTTGTTTCCGGGATTCCCCGGGAGGTCAAGCAGAGGGTTTTTGGGATGGAGCAGTTGCGTACTTGTCCGCAAACCGGGCGAAAAACCGATTCTGTTTGATACGTTAGGTTTCAATGAGCGCTATGCCCTGCTGACGAGATTGCGAGAACTGGGAGTGGCCCCGGAAGAGATCGGTACGGTCCTGTTGAGTCATTTTCACTTTGATCACGCTGTCAACTACCCGCTCTTCCCCAATGCTACCTTTTATCTGCACGAAGAGGAAGTCCGTCATATCGAGGAAAACGGGAGGAAGGATTTGGCAGTACCGGTTGAGATGTTTCCCGCTTTGCGAGATTCCGGTCGGCTAGAACTCTTGTCCGGAGAATCCGGAACAGTCGAAGGCCTGAACTGGCTGCACACACCCGGACACACACCGGGCTTGTACTCGATTCTGGCAGAGTATCAGGGTGAAAAATGGGCGATTGTCTCCGATACGGTCAAAAACATCCAGGAGCTTTGCAGCGGGGATGTCTCAATGACATGGGATGACGCCAAAAGCAGGGAGAGTATCGACAAAATCAAACAATGGGCAGACATCGTGGTACCGGGACATGACCGTCTGTTGCGAGTGACGAGAATGGGACAAAATGTCGAGATTACGCCTGTAAATGAAAGCGTTTTAGACATTTTTGTTCCCTGGTTGGACGAGAAGTTTACATTAAAGCTGTAAGAAGGTGAGCCGACATGAACTTATTACAAGGTGCGATTGATATTCATGTACATTCCAGCCCAAGCATTTTTCCCCGTTCCGTAAATGACCTGGAGCTGGCCCAACAAGCAAAGGAAGCGGGAATGAGAGCGATTGTGCTGAAGGCACACGAGGAGTCGACCGTTTCGCGGGCGCAGCTGGTCAGCAAGGTAGTGGAGGGGATCGAGGTGTACGGGTCCCTGGTACTAAACGAGTATGTGGGCGGTCTGAATCCGTATGCTGTCGACATGGCCATCCAGCAAGGAGCCAAGCTGATCTGGATGCCTACCGGTTCAGCCAAGCACCATATCGACCACTACGGCGGAAAAAGCGATTATAAGGAGCAAAAGTCAACCATTCGCCTTTTGCCGCAAAAGGGTATCACTGTACTGTCGGAAGATGGAAGCCTGCTTCCGGTCGTGTATGACATACTCGATTTGATCAAGGGCAGCGGAGCTGTATTGGCGACGGGCCATCTCTCGCCGCTGGAAACCAAAATCCTCGTCGAAGCAGCAGTCTCGCGTGGGGTGGAAAAAGTGCTCGTTGCCCATCCTGACCTGAAAATCAACAAAATGGACCTCTCCCTCCAGTGCGAATTGGTGAAAATGGGAGCCTATGTAGAGAAGTCCATGCTGACACTCATGCCGCAGTGGAAGTCGATCGAGCCGGACGAGCTCGTTCAGGGAATACGTCAAATCGGGATCGGAAAATGCATTTTGCAAACCGATTTTGGACAAGCCAATCATCCTGTTCCGACTGAAGGGTACAGCCAGTTTATTCAAATTCTTCTGGAGCATGGCATTTCAGAAGCAGAAATCAAACAAATGGCATGTTCCAATCCGGCAGAGCTGCTTGGACTTGCGCCAAACTAGAGAGGGGAAGTGGAAGCAATGCAAACGCAAAAAGCATTACCTTGGTATAAAGAAGTCACCAAGGACCAATGGAAGGCATTAGTTGCAGCAGGTTCGGGCTGGGCTTTGGATGCGATGGACGTCATGCTCTATTCCATGATTCTCGTTCACGTCATGCACGACTTGCAAATGACCCAAACCACTGCAGGTTTTCTGGCGACGCTTACGTTGCTGAGTTCTGCGGTTGGGGGTATTTTATTCGGAATGGTGGCTGACCGCTATGGTCGGACAAAATCATTGATGATCAGTATTTTCGTGTACTCATTATTTACTTTTCTCTGTGGATTTTCCGAAACGGTAACACAGCTAGCCGTATTCCGTCTCTTGCTCGGACTTGGCATGGGTGGAGAATGGGTAGCCGGTGCTGCTCTGATTACGGAAACGTGGGACGCAAAGCATCGCGGAAAAGCGATGGGTCTGGTGCAAAGCGCCTGGGCGATCGGCTATGCGCTGGCAGCGGTTGTAGCAGGTGTGATCTCGCCTCTGTGGGGCTGGCGCGGAGTGTTCTTCTTCGGGATCGTTCCGGCGCTGGTAGCGATCTGGATTCGAAAAGGAACGAAGGAACCCGAAGTGTGGGAGAAAATGAAAGAGAATGCAGTGAAAAAAGAAAAGAGCAAGCCAAAGCTGGTAGAGTTGTTTTCCAGCAAGGTTATGCGCTGGACAATTCTCGGTGCTGCACTCAGCGTTTGCGCCCAATTTGGCTACTGGGGTTTGTTTACCTGGATTCCTACGTACCTGGGCTCGCCTGTTGAGCAGGGGGGTGCGGGACTCGACATTCTGAAATCGACGACGTGGATTGTCATCATGCAGACAGGTGCATGGTTTGGATACGTTTCATTCGGCTTTTTGGCAGACAAGATCGGACGCAGAAAAACATTTGTCCTCTTTTTCGGGTTGGCAGCCCTCCTGGTACCGTTTTACGGCCTGAGTGGCGACCCGACCTGGCTTCTGATCCTTGGACCGTTTGTCGCATTCTTTGGTTCCGGGTATTTTAGCGGATTCGGAGCGGTACTGGCCGAGTTGTTCCCGACAGAGATTCGCGCCACTGGGCAAGGTTTTTGCTACAACTTTGGTCGCGGCGTTGCGGCTACGGCGCCAACAGTTGTAGGGTTTATGGCGACGAGCATGGGCTTGGGAGCAGCCTTCGGGTTCCTCTCTATCTCCTTTGCGCTGGCAGCGATCCTCGTGTTGCTCTTCTTGCCGGAAACGCTGGGCAAGCAATTGAGCTGATCGACGGACAGAATACGAACGACCAGAAACAGGTAACGTACGGGAAAGTCCATGTTGGACCACAATCCAATAATGGACTTTTCTCTTTACTGGAATTGTTGAGGGAATTATCAGTAAGTTCCCGCGGTTTGCGTATATTTGTATTACAATATAGAACAATTTTAACGATTGTAAAATGAAGAATAGCTTGGTATTTCGCATAATGAATTGACTATCTCACCGTTATGGATTACAATTTGTATTACAAATATCCAATGAACGGAGAAAAAAGAATGACGAGAGCAAAACTGTCGCAAATCATATCCCGAGAATTGCTAGAGGCGATTGAAGCCGGAAAATATCCTCCTGGTTCCAAATTGCCGACAGAAAACGAGCTGGCAGCCCAGTTTGGTGTCAGCAGAATCCCGATACGGGAAGCGTTGAGTGTGCTTCGCGCAGCCGGCGTCATTACGTCGCGTCAAGGGGGAGGCAGCTTCGTCGAGGAAAGGGTCGGTAGTGGCATCCTGCATAATATTCACATTGAAAATGAAGATGCAGAATTGATCAAGCATTTGTTTGAGATGAGAAAGGTACTAGAGCCCGAAGCTGCTTTTCTTGCCGCCCAGCGACGAACCCCCGAACATCTGGAGAGAATGTGGAAAGCGCTCCGCTGGCTGGAAGAAGAGCTGGCCGATGAAAACAAAATTACGCTGGAAGCCGATTTGGAATTCCATCGATCCATGTTTTTGGCGACGCAAAACCCGGTCATGATTCAAGCGATGGAAAATTTGTCCTCTCTGTATGAGCGTGCATTGCACATTACGCTCCAACCTAACCTGGGATTGAAAGAGAAGAGAAAAGCTGTCTATAAAGAACACCATGATATCCTGTTGGCGATCGAGATGGAAGAGCCGGAATTGGCGAGAATACAGTGCGCTATCCATCTTAGGAACGTCGAGAAAAAGCTGAGCTTGTTCATGTAGCGGGGGGAAAGACAATGAAATCAATGACAGAGGCACAGATTGGCGCAATCAAGGCAATCGTCAAAACAGGAAAAGTGCTGACAGAAGAAGGCGATCGATTCAGCTACGCTTTTGATGCGTCGTTCGGAACGTATCTTCCGGATGTCGTCATCCAGACCAAAAACGTGGCAGAACTGGCCGAGTTGGTCAAACTGGCAAATCGTGAAAAGATCCCTGTATACCCCCGTGGGCAGGCAACCAGTTTGAGCGGAGGACCGCTTCCGGTCGACGGCGGCATGGTAATTGACCTGTCTGTGATGAACGACCTTTTGCAGATCGATGAGGAAGACCTGGTGGCGATTGTATCTCCGGGTGTATTGACTGCCGATATCCACAAAGCTGCGGAAGCAAAGGGACTGATGTATCCACCGGACCCTAGCAGTTCTCACGTATCGACGATTGGAGGAAACCTGGCTGAGAACTCGGGAGGGCCGCGCGGCTTGAAGTACGGCGTGACCAAAGACTACGTGATTGGACTGGAAGTGATTACGCCGCAGGGGGAGATCATCCAAACAGGAGGGAGAACGGTCAAAAACGTAACAGGCTACGATTTGACCAAGCTAATCGTTGGTTCGGAAGGTACGCTTGGGATCATCACCAAAGCGATTCTCCGTCTGATTCCGAAACCGCCCGCTTCTGAGACTGTCATGGCGATTTTTGATGACCTGGTTGACGCAGGCAAGGCAATCTCGCAAATTCTGACTTCGGGTATTCTCCCATCCAAGATGGAATTGATGGATCAGGCGTCGATGATTGCGGTGGAAAACTACCAGCCGTCTGGTCTCCCGCGGGATGCCGAAGCGTTGATTTTGATTGAATTGGATGGTCACCCGGTGGCTGTACGGGACGAAGCTGAGCAGGTAGCCAGAGTTTGTCAGGAGATCGGGGCGAGAGAAGTACGGGTACCGCAAACAAAGAAAGAAAAGGAAGATATGTGGAAGGCGAGAAAGTTGGTTTCACCAGCGATTGTACGGGTAAAGCCGACGAAGATTTCAGAGGATGCGACAGTGCCGCGCAGCAAAATCCCGGAGATGTGCCGCCGTTTGCAGGCGATCAAAGAAAAGTACAACATCCATCTGGTTGTATTCGGGCATGTCGGTGACGGGAATCTGCATCCGAATATCATTGCGGACAAATCCGACCGCGAAGAGATGGCCCGCGTGGAAAAGGCGGTTGCGGAAATCTTTGAAGCCGCTGTCGAGCTGGGCGGGACCTTGTCCGGCGAACACGGTATCGGACTGATGAAGGCACCGTTTATGGAAATGGAGCTGGGCGCGGTCGGTCTGGAAATGATGAAGCGGATCAAACAAGTATGGGATCCCCATAACATTATGAATCCGGGGAAAATATTTCCTGAGCCCGGGCAAAAGTTGGTGTTAAGCGAATGAACAATAATCTCGAGGCTTTACGTGCCGAACTCAATTACGACAAAACAAACAAGTGTGTACAATGCGGCTACTGTCTTCCCGCCTGCCCAACCTACATGACGATGGGGAAGGAGACCCATTCTCCGCGCGGTCGAATTAATTTGGTGAAAATGGCAGGAGAGGGCAAAATAACGGATCTTTCCGTGTTGGAGGAGCCGCTGGATTTATGTCTGGGCTGCCGGGCATGTGAAACGGTTTGTCCGACGGGTGTTGAATACGGAGCGATTTTGGAGTCTGCGCGCGCTGCCATTACCCGGCGCAAATCGTATTCTATCCCGCAAAAGGCGATGCGCAGCTTCCTGTTCAAAAAGGTATTCCCCAGTCGCAAAGCGATGAAGCTGCTCGGCAACGCCATGTGGATGTACGAAAAAAGCGGCGTTCAAAAGCTGGCCAGAAAAAGCGGTCTGATGAAGAAGATGCCTGTCCATATGGGCGAATTTGAAGCAATCGTACCGCCAGCGGTATCTCCTGGAGAGCGCTCCAGTCTTCCCCGCGTCACGCCAGCCAAGGGAGAGAAAAAGTACACCGTCGCTTTTTTTGTCGGCTGCGTAATGGACGCCATGTTCAGAAGGATCAATCAGCTTTCTGTGCAGCTTTTGGCTGAAGTCGGCTGCGAAGTGATCGTCATCGAGAATCAAACCTGCTGCGGCGCCCTCCACGCACATGCGGGAGAGTTGGATCAAAGCAAAGAACTCGCGAAAAGAAACATTCAGGCCTTTTCCCAAATTGAGGTTGATTTTATCGTAAACAACGCGGGTGGTTGTGGTGCGATGCTGGTGGAATACGACCACCTGCTGGCAGACGAACCGCAGTGGGCCGATCAGGCGAGAGCATTTACAGAGAAAACCAGAGACATCTCACAGGTACTGATGCTCTGTGGTGGTGTCACAGGAAAAGAAGGTCCGGCTGAGAGAGTCACCTATCAGCGTTCTTGCCATATGACCAACGTGCAAAAGGTGACAACAGAGCCAGTGCAACTGCTCAAAGGCCTGCCAAACGTAGAGCTGGTGGAGATGGCGGAAGCCGATATGTGCTGCGGATCAGCGGGAATTTACAACCTGGTGCAGTACGATGCTTCGATGGAAATCCTCGATCACAAGATGAAGCATGTCAAGGATACCGAAGCTGTCACCATTATCACTACCAATCCTGGCTGTCTTTTGCAAATGAAACTGGGTGTCGAACGCGAAAACCTGGCTGACCGTATGCGGGTTGTTCACCTTGTGGAATATTTGGGGCAACGGTGCGGCCTGACCGTATAAAGCATAAGACTTGCCAACTCCTCATTCGTGAGGAGTTTTTATTTTCTCTGCCAAATCCGCTTTCGCATGAACAGTCCGACACTCAGGACCGCCAGCAAGCCAATCACGGCATAGACGACGCTGGAGTAAATGGACATGTAGTCGAGCACTTCTTCCCACGAGGCACCGATCGCTGCTCCTGCGTAGACGAGAACAGTATTCCACAGAAGGGAGCCAAGTGTCGTAAGCACCAGAAATGTACCAAAGTTCATACGGACACTGCCGGCAGGAATGGAAATCAGACTTCTCACCAGCGGAACCAGGCGGCAGACGAACACGGCCCATGGCCCGTATTTGTGAAACCAGGCGTACGCTTTGTGGATGTCTTCATGGGTCAGGCGCAGGATGCGGCCATAGCGGGTGATCAGCTTCTCCATCCGCTTTTCTTCGAACCATGCACCAATCAGGTACAGTGCCACGGCTCCGAACAGCGATCCCAGAGTCGAGGCGATAATGACACCGACGATGCTCAATGTCGTATACGTGGTCATAAACCCGCCAAACGTCAAAATTACTTCAGAGGGAATGGGCGGGAACAAATTTTCGATTGCGATTAAAAGAAAAATGCCCAGGTAGCCAAACTCATCCATAAATGTCGTGATCCAGTTATCCATCAGCAAGTACACCTCGATCCAAGGGAAATCCTCAACATGTTAGTACGAATTGATCCCCGGGAATGATACAGGGATAGGCACGATTTTGCTCTTGGGCGCCGAAAAAGACAGTCAGACTCTATTATATAAAGAAAAAAGACCGAAGTAAAAAACGGTCTTTTTGCGTTTTGATTCGAAATGCGTACCTGACGGCATCGTTCTACTTCCTGGCTTCTTTCACTGCCGCTACGTCATAAGTGACGAGTTCACTGCCCAGGATCGGTGATTCTTTCGGCTCTGCACCTGGCTCGGGACGTTTGTGGGCTTCGCGAAAGGCGTCGCTTTCCCGCCAAACGGTAAAATCTGCGAGTGATTCCCAGTACATATTGACATTCACTTCATCGTGATCGTCCAGGTTTTGCCGCAGCAGCACCTCCACTTTGACAAATCCCTGGAAGCTGTCGAGCGGGCCTGGAGCGGTAAAACGGCCAGCCATGGCTTGGCCCATGCCTTTTTTTACCCGGATGCGATTCGTTACGACGACCATCGTGATCACTCCATTTCTTTCGGTACTCGTTTATTATACATGATTGCCAGAGAGAAGACATGTAAAAACCAAGGGATGGGAGGGGGAGAGCGGAAATGCAAACGCGCAGGATACGTATTGACAATAAACAAACAAACGGATAATATGTTTGTAAAATAACAAACGAAATATGGTTTTAGTTTGTTAATTAATAAACGATGATTGTGGGTGTTGGCAGATGGAACAATCTGATCTCTTTTGGAATGCCTCGATTGAGGAATTGAAGCAGGGCTATATCGAGCAAGCGGACTCCTATGTTTGTCTGCTGTGCGGAGAACAGGTAGAAAAGGGCGTCATTTATCCGCATGCGGGGACTTTGTACGAAGCGGAGCGGTACATGCGCATCCACATCGCAGATGCGCATCATTCCGTATTCGACTATCTGATCGGGCTGGACAAGAAGCTGACAGGTCTGACCGATCACCAGAGCAATCTGCTTCGCCTGTTTTTCCAGGGCAAAAGCGACGCAGAGGTGCAGAAGGAGCTGGGCATCGGCAGCGCCTCGACGATCAGGCACCATCGTTTTGCACTCAAAGAAAGGGAGCGACAGGCCCGGCTTTTTTTGACGATGATGGAGCTGCTCAAGGAAAGAGACAAACATGCCCCGTCCTTCGTCCCGTTGCACAAGACTGCCACGATGGTCGATGATCGGTACAACGTCACCCAGGACGAGCAGGAGCGGATCGTCGCCAAGCATTTTCCTGACGGGCCGGATGGACGTCTGGCCAAGTTTCCGCTGAAGCAAAAACAAAAACTCATCGTCCTGCGGGAAATCGCCAAACGGATCGAGAGCGACCGCGTGTACACGGAGAAGGAAATCAACGAGGTGCTGAAAGCCGTGTACGAGGACTACGTGACGATTCGCAGGTATTTGATCGATTACGGCTTTATCGACCGCAAGCCGGATGGCAGCCAGTACTGGTTGAAACAATAGATTGTGGGAAAGCAGGGATTATCAGATGGACCGTAAAAAAGAACTGAAACAGTTATACAAGGAAACCCCCGTGGAAGCGGGTGTGTATCAGATCAGAAACACCGAGAATAACAAGATTTTTGTGGGCAGCACACGAAATTTGAAGACGTTGAACGGCTTGCGCTTTTCGCTGGAGGCCGGGATGAGCGTCTACAAGGGGTTGCAGCAAGAATGGAACCGCTATGGGAAAGATGCGTTTGCGTTCGAAGTGCTGGAAGTCCTGGAGAAGAAGAAGGACCCTTATTTTGACGAGAAGCGCGAACTGGAAAAATTGGAGGCTAAGTGGCTGGAGCGCTTGCAGCCGTATGGAGAGCGCGGCTACAACCATGAGTAGCGAAAAACAGTCAGTCGTCCGTGCGATGGTGTTGTTTCTCGTGCCTGTCGTGTTATCCAGTGTGCTGCAATCGCTGGGACAAGTGTTCGGGGCGGTCGTGGTGGGGCAAACACTGGGCGTAGACTCGCTTGCGGCCATTTCAGCCTTTTTTCCGCTGTACTTTTTTCTCGTTTCGTTTGCCATCGGGATCGGGTCGGGCAGCTCGATTTTGATCGGGCAAGCATACGGCGGCGGTCATCTTTTGAAGGTTAAGGAAGTGGTGGGAATCACCCTGGCTTTTACAAGTCTCGTCTCGGTGGTTCTCGCCTGTCTGGGAACGGTATTCGCAGAGCGCATCCTCTTTTGGATGGGCACGCCGGAAAACATCCTGGATGCAAGCGCCGTGTATGCCCGCATCCTGTTTGCCACGCTGCCAATTACGTATTTGTACATCGTCTACACCACCTTGTTGCGCGGCGTAGGGGATTCGAAGACGCCTTTCTACTTTTTGATTGTGAGTACAGCGATCAACCTGATTCTCTTGCCCGTCCTGATTTTTGGGTGGTTCGGGCTGCCTGCCTTGCACCTGAACGGGGCCGCGTATGCTTCTGTATGTGCCGGATTGTTTACATTGGCACTTTTGCTTCTGTATCTGCACAAGAAAAAACACGCATTGATGCTGGATGCGCGCGTGTTCAGGCATTTTCGCCTTGAGGGAGCGGTACTGAAAAATCTCGTCCGCCTGGCGATTCCGACGAGTATCAGCATGGTGGCGCTCTCCATGTCCGAAATTGCCGTGCTCACTTTTGTCAATGAGTACGGCTCGAATGCGACGGCTGCGTACGGCGTCGTCAACCAGATTGCGAGCTACGTGATGATACCGGGGATGAGCATTTCGATTGCGGTGTCGGTGTTCGTGGCCCAATCGATCGGGTCGGGGAATCATGCAGCGCTCAAACAGATTACGAAAACGGGGATTGCGCTAAACTACCTCTTTGGCGGAGCGGTCATTTTGTTGATCTGTGTATCGGCTGACCCGATTTTGCGCATGTTTGTGGATCACAGAGAGACATTGGAGATTGCCCGCAGCTTGATACTGCTTTCGTTTTGGGGCTATGTGTTTATGGGACATACGATGACGATTTCCGCGACCATGCGAGCGACGGGAACCGTCCTGTGGCCGACGATTTTTACCATCTCCAGCATTTGGGTCGTGCAGGTGCCGGTAGCGTATGTTCTTTCGCAGATGACACCGCTTGGACTGCACGGAGTCTGGATCGCTTATCCGATCGCCTTTTTGTTCAATCTCGCCGTTCAGTCCGTCTATTACCGCTGTGCCTGGAAGAAAAAAACGCATCAGGTCCTGGTGCCCGAATAATTAGACAGGGTGTCCCACACCGCAGTTGCCTGCGTGATGGACACCCTGTTTTTGCTGCGTATCGAAGTTTTTCTCGATGACAAATAACGAAATGATTACTTCGCAGCGGTTACGCGCAGTTGTTCGTTTTGTTTCAGCAGGTTCGAGATTTTAAGCAGCGGTTTTTTATCTTTACCTGAGAAGGTCGGTTTTGCTGGATACAAGTGAATTCCTCCTTTCAGCTGGGATACATGCAAAGCCAGCATAGCATTTGCCACAAATTACCGTCAATTTGTTTTAGCAGCGCAAATAGGAAAGCAATCGGGAAAAGTCGGTAGCGTAGACATGTTCCGGGCCGTGGTACCCGTCCCGATGTTCGACGATGCTGGCAAACTTGGCGTACAGGCGGTTGAGGTAGGCGTTTTCGGTCTGGGCGAAAAACCTCACTTCTTTTACCGCGCTGTTTTCTTCGCGAATGTGTGCCGCCAGCCGGCGAAATCCATGAAAAAACGTACGGCTGCTGCGGTACGGCTCGGCTAAGATAACGGAGTTGATAAAGGCGACCTCTCCCCGGGGATCGGGCAAAAGCTCTTCATTCAGGTATTGGTAGTGAATCCAGCCGATCGTACGGCCTGCCTCGTCCTCGAGCAGAATGACCAGGGAGTCAGGAAGTGTCTCCAGCATCATCGCGAGCACGTCTACCAGTCTGAACAGGCTGTTGAAGTCGGAGCGCTGCCGGATAAAGGCAAGTGTAAACTGCGCCAAATCCGCATCGGTTGTACAGCTTCGAAAGCGGGGGAGCATACGGGCACCTCTCCTTTTACTGTTTTCTCGCTTGCAGTGTCCGTCTGACGTGAGCGTCGATCTCCGGGTACCTGGACAGGATGTAATCCAGCGATTCGCGCTGAAGCGTCAAAAATACGCACGGTGTCATCGCGGAAACGGTAGCGGTGCGCGGAATCTGCTCCAGCAGGGCGATCTCGCCGAAGTGATCGCCATCCTCCAATACCGCCAAACGCACATGTCCGGCATCGGAGTCGGGGACCGTTTTGGTGACCTCCACCCTGCCGCGGGCGATAACGTAAAACGTATCGCCAGCCTCGCCTTCGCGGATGACGGGCGTTCCGGCCGCACACGTCTTCGTGTGAAAAAGCCCGGCAATTTCTTGCAGGACGGCAGGCTCGATACCGTGGAAAAAGGGGAGTCGGGACAGCCGCTCGTGGTCGATTTCCACTTCCTTTCCGCTCTCCTTGAACGTGAAGCCGCTCTGCTTGTCCCACAGCTTTTTGTAGAACCCATCCTCTTGAAGCAATTGCGCATGCGTGCCACTCTCTACTACCTGCCCCTGATCGAAGACAAAGATGCAATCTGCATCAGTGATTGAGGCGAGGCGATGCGTTACGGAGAGTACCGTCCGGTCACGGGACAGCTTGGCAAAGGTGCGGATAATCGCATCTTCCGCCAACGGATCGAGAGCCGATGTCGCCTCGTCGAGCAGCAATATCGCAGGATCGCGCAAAATCGCCCGGGCGATGGCAATACGTTGGCGCTGACCGCCGGAAAAATTCGTCCCTTCATCCAGCACCTGCGTGTGGTAGCCGTCCGGCAGGCTGCTGACAAAGTCGTGGATTTCTGCCTGTTTCGCCGCGTCGACGACTTCCTCCAGGGTAGCATCCGGCTTGCTTACACGGATATTGTCCAGAAGCGTGCCGCGAAACAGAAAATTGTGCTGAAATACGACGCCGATCTGTTTTCGATAGAGGCTTCGGTTTACGGCTTGCAGCGGGACGCCGTTGATCCGGATTTCGCCGTCCTCCGGTTCGTACAGGCCGAGCAGCAGCTGCACCATCGTACTTTTCCCGGACCCGCTCGCGCCGACAAAGGCAACCGAGGAGCCGGCAGGAATGGACAGGCTTACCTGCCTGAGCACCGGGCGATCCGGGTGATAGCCAAACGTGACTTGCTTCGCTGCGATGTTTGGCCGCCTAGATTCCAAGCCGGCCGAATCAGTGCCGCCCGCTGCCTCCTCCGGTTCGCGGTAGAGCCGGTTGATTCTCTCCATGCTGACCAACGCCTCCGTGAGTGCGGGCAGGGCGAACGTCAGGTTGAAGACGGAATTGCCCATAGAGGTGTACATCGTAAAGAAAGCGACGAGCGTTCCCAGCGTAATATGCCCTTGCATCGCCAGGTAAGAGCCGAAGCCGATGATGGTGAAGTTGATGGCCAGCAGGCTGATCATCGGGATGCGCTCCAGTTGGGCTCCCATCACATTCCGCTTGTAGCTGCTGACAAAAAGAATGTTCAGCCGCTCCTGGAATTTGTGGATGATCGCTTGCTGAAGATGGAAGCCTTTGATCACATTTTGCGCCTTGGCGGCCTCCAGCACGTCACCGGTCATCTCCGTCAGCTTCTCTTTGTAATCGGCAGCCACGTTTTGTGCCCGTTTGCGCAGCAGGTAGGGCCCGATGAAAATGACTGCGGCGCCCACCAGGATCAGGAGAGCCATGCTCCATTGCAAATAGAACAGGACCGATGCCGTAATCGTCACGACGACAAGAGACTGGATGCCGGTAGTCAAAATGACCGTCATCGCGCGCTCGATCGTCGGGAGATCGAGCGAAAAGTAGGCGACGAGATCGGAAGGATTCGTTTTCTGAAAAAAACCGATATGCAGCCGCTGCATGTGGACAAACAGCTTTTTTTGCAAGTCTGTCTGAATCCGCGCATTCAGGCGGGAGAGCACGTAGTCGCTGATAATTCCCGCGACAAGTCCGATGACGCCGAAGACGACGAGCACCGTTATGATCAAAAAGAATGCGTCGAAGTCCTTTGGTTCGATAGCATGGTCAATCAGAAACTGGAAACTGAGAGGAGCGAGCGAGACGAACAGAAGGTCCAGCAGCAAGGTGAAAAAAAACAGACAGGCTAACAGTTTGTACGGGCGCATGTAGCCGAACATTTGCTTGAGAACGGTCAGCAAAACAGCACCTCCTTCTATGCGGGATTAGACATTGTCGTAGCGAAAACGTGCCGCATAATCCTTCCAGGCCGCAAAGGAGGAGCGATACTCATCGATTCTGCCGAAGACAGTATCGACGCTGGAAGAGAGGGTGGCCATTTTGCCAAACAGCGTACGACAGTCGTCGTCTGCCGGAGCCCAGAACCGGAATTCCTTCACCGGTTCATCCAGCGACTCGATGTACTCGATGAGAAACTGCAGACCGCGCAAAAACAGGCGGGTATTGCGGTAAGGTTCGGAAATAAAAGCGATTTGCACTTGCACAATGTCTTTGTCCTGATAGTTGTTTTCCCCTGTCCCATAAATATAGGAGAAAGCGGCCACCGGCTCTTCCTCTTCGTTTAAGGCGAGAATCGCTTCCCGCTCCAGCAAGATCGGACTCGCCAGAAAGCTCAGCGAGACGGAAAACGGGTACGGCAGACGCAGTTGCTCGTAGTTCTCCAGAAGAAAGACGATGTATTTCTGTTGGTAGGATTCGGTGGAGCAGACGGAAAAATAGGTATACATAGTAGGTCTCCTGCTTCCTCTTTCTCGTTTTCCATGAAAACGAAAGCGATAGTGGAATCTTGGAAAATCATATCTTATTTTGGTAGGCGGGTAAATATGCGTGGTAGAGAAGAAGGAAAAAGTATCAGCATTGTCGAAAAACCAAGACTTTATAACCACCATCTTTTTGCGCAAGTCCGCTGGACGAACCGAATTTTGCAGGCAAAAACTATCCAAATGGCTGCCGCTTTTGCCGATACAAAGGATGACGAGCTTTTTTTAAGCAATCGGTCACTCGAAAAAACCGAGAGCATATCGCTGCCATCGATGAATGCCTCGTGAGCTTTGGTAACTATGACAGCTTGTCTGAACCCCTTATGACGAACCCCACGAACAGCGCAAGCACGTATTGTGTTTTGCCATTCAGGTAGCTGGCAGACTTGCCAATCCACTTTTCCTGCCACATCACTCGAACAAATCCAGGAACTCATTATGCAAAAAGAGGCACTCGCCGTAAACCCGCACATTTTCCTTGCCAGAATGTGCTGACTGCTTGCAGCGAGAGCAGGACATTTACCCGTGCTGAGGAGTCGGGCATGAATTAGCAGTGGAAGCGCTTCAGTACGAACGAGAACTGGCGATGCGAAGTGACGCACTGCCTGTCGTCACTGTGCATGCACCCGTGGACACAAGGAAGGCTTTGTTGCAGGCAGACATGTTCGCGCGACTGCCGTTTACTGGCGTCCAGACTTCGCCGTACGAGAGATATTCAGATGAGAAAAAAGGGAGAGGCGCGAAACATGAACCCGATAAGCCCGTTTGACTTGCTGTTGATTGCGCATTTGATTGGAGATTACCTGCTACAGACGGAATGGATGGCGAAGTACAAGGCAGAGAGATGGGCCCCTTTATTGGCGCATTGTACGGTGTACACACTGGTCATCGGCCTTGTCTCGTATCTGTTTATTCCGGCAGGACTGTCCTGGTGGGCGATCGGCCTGGTCTTTGTTTCCCACGTCTTCCTGGATCGGCGCGGTTTCGTCGCCTTCTGGTACAGACGGGTGATGCGGGTCACGGATGAACGGAACAAATGGCTGATGATCGTCGTGGACCAGAGCTTTCATTTGATTGTTTTGGCTGTGGCACTGGGGATCTCGCAATGAACCGTCAGATGCGAAAATTTGTCGCACTAGCCAACCTGTCGCTTTTGCTGCTTTCTCTGGCTGTTTTTTTCACGGATTCCTTGCGGGTGTTGAGTCGGGCGCTATACGACTTTAACCAGCGGAGCACGATGTCGCACGCTCCCCATGAAGATATTATCGTGATCGACATCGACCAGGAGTCGCTGGATGTAATCGGTACTTTCCCGTGGTCGCGCGACGTCTACATTCCCTTGCTGGAGCAGATCAAAAGCGCGAAAGTGGTCGCTTTTGACATCATGTTTACGACGCAAAGCGCGGACCCGTCGATCGACCAGGCATTTGCCGAAGAGCTTGCCAAGCACGACAATGTCATCATCCCTGCATTCGCCGAACTGGAGAACTTCTTCAACAAGACGACAACGGTTGGAGCGGGCGAACTGGTAAAGGGGCAGGCTTTGTACAAGTCGATCCCGGAGATTTCTTCAGCAGCCCATACCGCTCATATCAATGCGGTGATTGACGAGGATGCCACGATTCGTCGCACCTGGCTGATGCTGGATACCCCGGAAGGCACGATACCTTCGCTCGGCTACAAGGTGGCTGACATGTACGGTGCCGATGTGCAGCATTTTTTGCAGGACAACCCGCAGACCGAACTGCATATCAAGTTCAACAGTTCGACCCGGGACTTCCTGAACATTCCGTTTTACATGGTCGCAAGCGGTGAGGTTCCGCCTGAAACCTTCACCGACCGGATCGTCCTCATCGGAATGGCTGCGGCAAGCGACGATGCCAAAGCTACACCTGTGGACAACAACATGTACCTCGTGTACGCCCATGCCAATATCGTCGACCAGTTGCTGAAGAATGAAAAAATCATTGTCGCAGGCGATATGCTTGTCCTGATTCTGATGCTTGCAGTCATCGCGCTCGCGATCTGGTTTACCTGGCGGAGCCGGGCAATCACCGGCATTTTGCTCCTCTTTGCGTCGACAGCGGTGCTGCTCGTCGGGCAGTGGCTGATGTATTCGCGCACTTCCGTCTATCTGGACGTCGTATACCTGCTCGTCGGCTTGTGGCTGGCCTATCTCGTCAATCTCGCGGGCAAGACGTATTTTGAAGCAAAACAAAAGCAGTTCATCACCAGGCAGTTTGGCCGTTACCTGTCGCCCGAGCTGGTGCAGCAGATCGCCAAAAATCATGTAGAAGTGCCTGTAGGCGGGGTCAAAAAGGAGCTGACGATCCTGTTTCTCGACATTCGCGGCTTTACGCCTTTGTCCGAAACGCTCAAGCCGGAGGAGATCGTCGATTTTCTCAACACGATGTTCGACATGACAACAAACTGTGTGCTGGCGAACAAAGGAACGATCGACAAGTTCATCGGCGATGCGGCGATGGTGCTGTTCAATGCTCCACTGGACGTGCCCGACCATGCGTACCATGCCGTGAAAACGGCGTGCGAGATTCAGGCCGGGATGAAACGCGTACAGGCGGATATTCGGCAGAAATACGGCGTAGACGTAAGCGTCGGCATCGGGATCAACACCGGGGAAGTAGTCGTGGGCAATATCGGCTCTTACTTGCGGGTCGACTATACGGCTATCGGTGACGCAGTCAATACAGCGGCGCGGATCGAGTCCATTGCGCAGGCCAATCAGATTTTGGTGGCGGAGGAGACGTATTTGCGGACCCGCGAGCAGTTTTCCTATCGGGAAGTCGGTGACAAGATGGTGAAAGGAAAAAGCGCTGCAATCCGGCTGTACGAAGTAGATTCGGGTGAATGGAAAGAAAATGGGGAGGTGTAGAACATGGAAATACGAACGACCAGCTCTCGTCTGCTGGTAAACGGGATTGCCATGCTGTTCGCGGCATGCTTTTTGATGCTGGCTATCGCTGCGCCTGTGTACGCTGACACGGCACGAGTCGCGAAGGTGGAGAAGGTGACTGGCACCGTCAACGTCAAGAAGGCAGGAGGAACCAAAGCGTACAAGGCGTTTGCGGGAATGAGCCTGAACAAAGGGGACCAGATCAGTACAGGACCAGCCTCTAGCGTGATTCTTTCGATTGTCGACCATGAGGATGAGATAACCATGGGCGAGAATACGGAAATTTACCTGTCCCAATTGCAGGAGGCTGTCGGCGGCAAGCAAACCGGCATACAGGTAGCGTCAGGCTCAGCCTACGTCAAAGTAAAGTCGTTGACCAACCAGACTGATCAATTTCACGTCGAGACACCGACGGCGATTATGGGTGTTCGCGGGACGCAATTCCTGTTTACCTTTGATCCCACTACGGGGAGAAGCGGTGTCGTAGTAGCGTCTGGTGTAGTAGAGGTGCATCCTTCGGGCGGTGCAATCGCCCCGGTACAGCCCTTGATGCAAGGAACATTCTTTGGAAGGCAGGGAGAGTTACCGCCGGAGTCGTCTGTTTCCGCGATCCTGCCGGAGGATTTCCTGAAACATGCATCATCTGACACTATAGAGGCGATTCTTCGCAACAAGGAAACGATGGATCAGGAAAACGAAGACATGATCGCCAAGCTAAAGCAGGAATTCGCGAACAATCGAGAGACGGGGAGCAATCCGCCGGGTGTGGAAGTAACAGAAGATATAGAGAGATATGCGAGGAATATAGAGTCGTTTCTCTCTTCGCTGCTCAGGGAAGCGATGAACGACGGCAAACTGAGCCCGCAGCAAGTAGAAGAAATAGTGAGGAGGGCAGAGAGTGATCCATCGGCGGGGCTAATTGACCTCGATCGATCTGTAAACTGGCCTGAGCCTGTACTGAACGAGCGTTTAAACGAACAACGGCGGATCGAGGAAATGCGACGGCAGCGGGAAGAGGAAGTGCAGCGGAAAAGAGAGCAGCAGCGAAACCAGGCGGAATCGCAGCGAAACGATATTATGCAAAGGGTAGAGGAACAGCGGAAAAAGCTGGAACAGGAAAATAGAGAGGCAGCGCAAAGAGCGCAAGAAAGGGCTAGACAAGCGTTACTAGAGAGAACGGGTTCTGACCCTAATTCCATTGAAGGTGCCAGAGGACCTGCTTCCGGCGGTTCCGGCGGCTCTGGTTCCGGCGGTTCCGGTTCTGGCGGTTCCGGTGGTCGACAAGACGAAAAAGAGGATCGCACAAGGGTCGTGGAGGTAGACGATCTTTCCGTAACCATTGAAGTAGATTCTGCTTACACTCTGCCACGCTTGATCCCGGCAAAGCTAAACGACGGCAGCACGGGGCAGACGCCGGTATCATGGATTCCGTCCCAAATCGACACGAGCCAGACTGGACGTTTCCAGGCTGTAGGCAGGGTAGCGGGCTATGATCAAACGGTGCTGCTCACGGTGCAGATCTATCGTCCTCTCGGCAAGCCGGTCAAGGTGAAACAAGGCCCGATGGAGTTTGCGAACGGTTTCGTGCTGGATGTAGGAACAAATGCAGTTCCTGCAGAGGCGACAGTAACGGTCCGCGAGACGCAGCCGGCTTCGCCGGGCACGGGATTGACACCAGCAGGGTTGGTACTGGATTTTGCCTTTTCTGGCATCGAGCTGACCAGTCCGGTGACCTTGTCGTATCCGCTTCAAGGCGGGAGAAACTCTGATGATGTCGGCGTTTTCTACAAAAAAAGCGACAGTGAATGGGAGCATGTGAAAGACACTGTCATCCAGAATGGCAGGGCAATCGCACGGGTTGGGCATTTCTCCACCTATGGCGTCTATCATGCTGCTCAGGCGCCTGTCGTAAACGCTGATCCGGCAGGAGGTCTCGTCAATCCGAATACTGCGGTACATCTGAATGCTCCCGGGGCGGCGACAGTCTACTACAGCCAGGGAGGGCGATTCAATCGCTACAATCCTGCAAATCCGCCTGTGATTGCGGACGGAAGAGAGATTGAAGCATATGCGGTTGCTGCCAACATGAGGGATAGTGAGACGACAAAATGGACGTATACGACTGCCAGTGCAAGCGTGGAGGATAGCCAAACGATCTTGCTGTCTTTTACGAGTCCGATACGCAGCGGTTCCGGTTCCGGGGTTGTTTTGGAAAATGGACGCTCGTACCGTTTTTCCATCGTCTCTGACAACGACTCGCAGCAATTGGCGATTGCGAATGGCTCCCAGGTCGGCTCGACGTCACTGCGACTCACGCTGCAAACTGACACGGCTTTGATGCCGCAAAATTCATTTGTCGTGATGTTCGTTGATGAGTCTGGAAATCTAGCAGCGCAGACGAATTCGTTTCTATTGGGCATCATTCCGCCCCCCGAACCTGAGCCACAGCCCGAACCTCAGCCGGACCCGAAAGTGGAGCTGCAGGTAAGCGTTGACGGTCCCAGCGTATTTGTAGAATGGAGTGCAGTACGCGGTGCTGTCTATTATGAAATCTGCTTGTTTGGCGGAGGACAGGAAAGATGCACCACGGTAATGGCGGAAGAAGAATTGTCGGCCTTATTCAGCGAAGTGTCCAATCCAGGCGAGTATCACGCAGTCGTCAACGCCGTAGACAGGAATGGCAATATTCTGGCCAGCGGCGGAAAGACATTTGAGGTAAGAAGTCCAAACCTGTTTTACCCGGATGTAATGGTTGATGGTAACTCGGTCTCGATCTACTGGGAGGCAGTACCGGGTGCTGTCGAATATGAAGTATGCCTGTATGGCGACGGTCAGTCGGGTTGTGACTGGATTCAGGACGATGGCCCAATGATCTGGCATTATGTGTATTCTCTGACCCCAGGGGAAGAGTATTCTTTCGATATTTACGCATACGACGAAAACGAGATGGTCATTGCAAGCGGTCAAGGAGCGTTTTCCATCGACGCGCTGGAGGAAATACCGATCGAGATTGCCGACGTGACGGCAAATGCCATA
Organism: Brevibacillus sp. TJ4; assembly: GCF_044627595.2. Taxonomy (NCBI): domain Bacteria; kingdom Bacillati; phylum Bacillota; class Bacilli; order Caryophanales; family Paenibacillaceae; genus Brevibacillus; species Brevibacillus sp. TJ4. Next base: position 117,924 of record NZ_CP185865.1, read on the forward strand.
TCGATTGTGTGGATGTACGATGCTTCGTTCAGCGGAGAATTCCGCCTGCTGCTCAACCGCGAGGAAGTAGGCTACGTCGACTCGGATCGGACGAAGGAGTTTACATTCGGCGATCTGGAGCCGAATACGCAGTATGTGATCGCGGTATCGGCCTGGCCTGTGGGTGCAGACTATCCGATCGCACTTGGTCAGTTGACACAGGCTACAGCGGGTTCACCGACACCGGAGAGCATGGATGTAGGCGTAGCCGAAATTGCCGCTGATCAAGCCTTGATTGAATGGGAATTGGTAACCGGTGCTGTGAAATACATCATCGATCTGGATGATGAGACAGTAGCGACGATACCAGGGGATGGGCAAAGAACCCATCGGCTTGCCTCCCTGGTGCCGGACACCGCCTACGAGGTAGTGGTTCGTGCGTATGACAGCAACGATAAGCTCATCGCGCAAGGGGAGTCTGCGTTTCGGACGAAGACCGAACAGGTGAATCTCACTTTGGCAGTAGAAGAGGTGGGGGAGACCACGATTTCCATATCGTGGTCCTACTCCGATCCTTCCGTCGGGACGTATCGAGTGTCCTTGAATGGAACGGAAGTAGCGAATGTTCCAGGTGGGGATACGCAATACACATTTACGGATTTGCAGCCTGACACGGAATATGAGGTACAGGTACAGGCGATGCCTGTAGAAGCAGGATCGCCACTCGCCTCTGACCAAAAAACGGTAAAAACCGCGCCTCCAAGCGCTTAATACGACGAAAACAAGGGAGCGAATGCGGATGAAAAAAGGGTTTGCTTTGCTGGGTGGGTCGCTTGTTTTGGCAGCTCTTGTGGCAGGAAGTCCGATGGCCCAGGCGGCAGATCCCTCTTCAGGAACGGCTGTGAGTCTGTACGAGCAGGCTCATATCGGCAAGATAGCGGGAAGCGGAGCGGCAGGCGAGGAAAACGGCGAAGCTCTGTCAGCCACCTTTCGCTATCCGATGGGAATCGCTTTGCTGCCGAACGGCACGGTATACGTCGCTGATACGCGGAATCAGTTGATTCGCCACATCGTATCGGACACCGTCGACACGTACGCCGGGATTATTGTAAGCAACGACGAAAAAGGCTTTCCTGCTGGCACCTGGATCGACGGTCCGTTGAAGCTGTCTTTGTTCCAATATCCCCAGGGAATGGCGGTAGACGCCCAGGGTATTCTCTACGTCGCGGATTCGGGGAACCACGCCATTCGCAAGATCACGCCAGAAGAAGTGGTGACGATTGCGGGAGACGGCGTGCTCGGTCATCAGGACGGAGCAGGGGGACAAGCCCGGTTCTACTCTCCGGCTGATGTGGCGGTTGCCCCGGACGGAACTGTGTACGTGGCAGATACGTTAAACCACGCGATTCGCAAAATCGCCCCGGATGGCACTGTCACCACACTGAACCAGGTATCGGACCGTGTCGCCAGGCTGCATAGCGATTATGTGGAGCAGGCAGGAGACTACCGTGACGGTGCGTTGGCAGAGGCGTTGTTTAACGAGCCGTCCGGTCTGGCGCTGGATGAGCGGGGAAATCTGTATGTCAGCGATACGGGCAACCAGCGAATCCGCTATATTGATCTGCAAAGCGGAACCGTCACGACGGTAGCCGGCAACGCAATGCCTGGCCCCGCAGACGACAGCTTGTATGCGGAAGGGGGCTATACAGACGGAGAAGCCGCCAGTGCGCAGTTCCAATTTCCGAGAGGGATCGCGCTCACCGCAGAGGGCGGTCTGGTTATCGCCGACAGCCAAAATCAGTCGGTGCGTTATCTGTTCAATGGCAGGGTGACGACATTGGCAGGAGGCGACAGCAGTGACAGTGAAAAACCATCGCTTTCGCTGCCCGTCGATGTCGCGGTTGATCCGCAGGGAACGATTTGGGTAGTCGACTCCTTCGCCAATGCCATATTGCATATCACGCCCGGTACGGCGGGAGAATAACCATCTACAAAAGCAAAGCCTCAGATTCCCGAACAGGGAGCCTGAGGCTTTTTCCTTGTGCATGAGTACGCGTGTCGGGGCATGTCTATTCCCGATAGCCCAATTGCTGCGAGATGTCCAGAGAGGTCTGCCGGATTTTGCGGATCAGCTCGTCCTGGACGCGTTCCATCGTGATCCGGTTGCTCGGGCCGGAGATGCTGAAGCTGGCGATGACCTTGCCCTGGTAATCGTATATCGGCGCGGCAATACAGCGGATGCCCTCTTCATTTTCGATATTGTCCAACGCGTAGCCCTGCTTTTTCACAGCGGCGATTTCCTGGGCGAGAGCTTCCCTGGAGGTGATCGTCTTGGCTGTGCGGGCCGCGAAGCTCATCGCAGAGACGACCCTTTGATAGTGCTCCTCCGACATGCCGGAAAGCAGGACTTTGCCCACGCCAGTACAGTACATCGGGGCACGGCTGCCGATCCGCGAGTACATGCGTATCGTCTGGTTGCTCTCGATTTTATCGATGTACATGACTTCACCGTTGTCGTCGATGCACAAGTGAACGGTTTCGTTGACGTCCTGTGACAGCTTTTGCAAAAATGGCTTGGCCACCCGCACGACATCAAGAGAGCTGACGATGTTGCGGGCCAGATAGACAAGCTGATAGCCGAGCCTGTATTTTTCCGTGTGCTCATCCTTGACCACGTAGTTCATATGCAGCAGCGTGGCCAAGAGACGATGTGTCGTGCTTTTGGACAGGCCGACCTGTTCGGACAGCCGGGTGATCTGGATTCCCTCCGGATAGTCGGAGAGGACGTTTAAAAGCGTAAGAGCACGCTCTAGCGATTGTACATTCGACATAGGTTCCCCTTCTCAAAACAAAAAGCATTTCCCCTGCGTGAATCCCTTTGAAGATACTGAAAAGCCGCACTTTTGAAAACTGTTTCATGTTAATCATAGTAGAATCACTTAGCCTTGTAAACAGAAGCGAGTGAAAGAAACAGGATGAACTGGAAATAAACTCAAAAAATGGTATTGAAAATATTCTGACTATGGATTACTATGTTTATGGAACGATGTTCTACATTGTGGAACCAATACCTTATTTTAACAAAACTGAGTGTTTTCCTGCTGTATCCCTTTCCCACTTTTGAATGAGCTGTCTGAACCCGCGTCGCGCAGGCGTGGTGAGGCCACCCCGCTTGCCCTGAAGGCGGCGGATAGCGACGTACAGAGGAGTTGGTTGGACATGAAAATCTTGTATGCACATCATCCGGACGACGTAAAGCAGTACACGACGGAAAAGCTGCGTGAGCAATTTTTGATGGAAAAGGTGTTTGTGGAGGACCAGATCGAGCTTGCGTACAGCCATGTTGATCGCATCATCTACGGCGGCGCTAAGCCAGTTTCGAAAGCGCTGTCATTGGACGCAGGCAAGGAGTTGGCGGCGAAGTATTTTCTGGAGAGACGGGAGCTGGGGGCGATCAATATCGGCGGAGCCGGGACCATCACCTGCGACGGGGAGGTCTACGAGATCGGACCGAAAGAAGGCATCTATATCGGCAGAGGGACAAAGGAGGTCGTGTTTCGCTCGCTCGACCCGGCTAATCCGGCCAAGTTCTATCTCAACTCGTGCCCGGCCCATACCAGCTATCCCACTGTAAAGGTCGGCCTGGAAAAAGCGCTGGCCCGTCCGTTGGGTGAAGCGGCGACGATGAACAAGCGGACAATCTACCAGTTTATCCATCCCGACGTGCTGGAGTCGTGTCAGCTCAGCATGGGCATGACTGTTCTGGAGGAAGGAAGCGGCTGGAATACGATGCCGTGCCATACCCATGAGCGGCGCATGGAAGTGTATTTCTACTTCGATATGGCAGAAGATACGCGCGTCTTTCACCTGATGGGCAAGCCGGAGGAGACGAGGCACATTGTCATCAGCAACGAACAGGCTGTCCTGTCGCCGAGCTGGTCGATTCACGCAGGCATCGGCACGCGCAGGTACACCTTTGTCTGGGGCATGTGCGGCGAGAATCAGGATTTCGACGACATGGACCATGTCGCGATGAAGGATTTGCGATAAAGGTGGTGAGCCGATGGCCGAACACAAGGTAATCATTACGGATTGCGACCATGAGAGCATGGAAATCGAGTCTCGTATTCTCGATGCTGCCGGTATTTCGTTCGCACATAAAGCATGTCTGAGCGAAGACGATGTGGTGAGCGAAGGGCAGGGCGCCACGGTGTTTCTCAACCAGTACGCGCCGATTACAGACAAGGTGATGCGAAGCCTGCCCGACTTGAAGCTCGTCGTACGCTACGGGGTCGGCGTCAACAATGTCGATCTGGAAGCAGCGACCCGGCATGGCGTGCAGATTTGCAATGTGCCGGATTACGGGACTCACGAAGTGGCGGATCACGCGCTGGCGCTGATGCTGGCTTTGACCAGAAAAATCGTGCTGATGAACGAAGCCGTCCACCGGGGCGAGTGGAATTACACGAAAAGCATCCCGATTTTTCGCCACAGTGAGACAACAGTCGGAGTAATCGGTGTGGGGCGGATCGGCACTGCGTTTGCCAACAAAGTACACGCGCTCGGCTGCCAGGTGATCGGCTACGATCCCAAGCATCGGGAAAAGCCATCGCGCACTCTGCCTGCCCATATCCAACTCGTCGGGCTGGAAGAACTGCTGGCGACATCGGATGTCGTCTCCATCCATTGTCCGCTGGATACAGCGAGAAACCTGATCGATGAAGCCGAGCTGCGGCTGATGAAACAAACCGCCTATCTGATCAACGTATCGCGTGGCGGCATCGTCAACGAAACAGCGCTGGACCTGGCGCTGGAACAGGGTTGGATCGCGGGGGCGGCTGCAGATGTGGCGGAGGTGGAGCCGCTACCCAGCGATTCCCCCTTGCTGCGCCACAGCCAGTTTTTATGCACGCCGCATATGGCCTGGTATTCCGAACAGGCGGCCCTGGAGCTGAAGCGGAAAGTGGCCGAGGAAGCGGTGCGTTTTTTGCGGGGAGAACAGGTCCATTATCCGGTGAATCAGCTTTCTTACAAAATATAGAGGGGGATCAACACATGAAAAAGAGAGGAAAGTCACTTTTTGCAATTGTAACCGCTTTCGCCATGGCGACGATGCTCGCTGCATGCGCCAGCAACAATCCGACTTCCACAGGCGTCGGAGGTGGCGGCACGACGGGAACGGGTACGGAAACAGGTACCGGTTCGGTGCAGACGCAGGTACTGAAGGTTGCGTTCAACCAACCGGAAAATCACCCGCAATTCAAGGCGATGGTAGAGTTCGGAGAAAAGCTGAAAGAACGCACTGGCGGAGCGTACAGCATCGAGATGTACCCCAATGAACTGCTGGGAGCGCAGCGGGAAACGATCGAGCTGGTACAGTCGGGCACAATTGCCATGTCGATTGTAGCGGGCAGCCTGATGGAGAACTTCAATCCTGATTTCGTCGTGTTCAACCTGCCGTATGTATTCAATTCCAAGGAACATCAGATGTCGGTCCTGAACAACCAGGAGATCGTCAGCGACCTGTACAAATCGACGGAAGCACAGGGCATGACGGTATTGGGGGCGTTCCATGGCGGCGTTCGCAACGTGTACAACAAAACGAAGCCGATTGAAACCCCGGAAGATTTGAACGGTCTGAAAATCCGAATCATCGAAAGCGATACCAATATCAAAATGATGAGCTACATGGGCGGTACGGGTACCCCGATGGGCCAAGGCGAAGTGTACACCGCAATTCAGTCGGGCGTGCTCGACGGCGGCGAAAACAACGAACTGATCTACGCAAATCTCAAGCACGTGGAAATCGCACCGTACTATTCCTACACCAAACATCTGATGATCCCCGATTACCTGATTATCAACACCAGCCTGCTGAACAGCATGTCCGACGAGCATCGCACCGCCTTCCTGGAGGAGTTCTCCAAGGCGATCGACCGGGAAGTGGAGCTGTGGGATGCCGACGTGGAAGCGGCAAAACAGGCTGCGGAAGCCGCTGGAGCCAAGTTCAACGAGCCTGACATTACCATTTTCCAGAACGCCGTAAAACCATTGCTGGATGAAAAATTGACGTCTGACAACGCAAAAGCGCTGTATCAAAAAGTGCGTGACGCAGTGCAATAAATAACGAGGTGGGCCTATGGCAGCGATCAAACATGCACTCGATAAAATCTTGGCCGCCTTGTGTATCGGCTTGTTCGGTTTTCTCGTGCTGCTGGTGACCTGGCAAGTCGTGACGCGGTTTGTCTTCAACGACCCGAGCGTCATTTCTGAGGAATTGGCGAAATACTGCTTTGTGTGGCTTGTTCTGTTCGGAGCAGCTTACGTGTTTGGCGAAAAGGGGCATATGGCAATCGAGTTTGTCAAAGACAGATTGCCCGGCAATCTCAGACGGGGCGCGGAAGTGCTGATTGAAATTACAGTGATTGTGTTTTCCGCGCTGGTCCTGGTCATCGGCGGCTACAAGGCAACCGCCCTGGCCTGGACCCAACTGTCCGCTGCCCTGCAGATTCCCGTGGGGTACCTGTATGCAGCGATCCCGGCTAGCGGTATCTTCATCATCTTCTATTGCATCTACAATGTGGTGCAAATCGTTACCGCCAAAAAAAGCACAGTAGAGCTATAGGGGCAAGAAGGGAGTAACTCATCTATGGATGTTGCATTTCAGGCTGCCTTGATATTGTTTGCCGGAGTGGCGTTCCTGCTCATTCTCGGTGCGCCGATCAGCATTGGCGTAGGCGTCGCGTCGGTACTTGCCATGTTCGCCATCCTGCCGTTTGACAATGCGCTGCTGGCGTCGGCACAGCGGATATTTACCGGGATGAACTCGTTTGCATTGCTCGCGATTCCCTTTTTTGTGCTGGCTGGCGTCATTATGAACAACGGAGGCATCGCCATACGGCTGGTGAACTGTGCCAAAGTACTGAGTGGGCGATTGCCCGGCTCGTTGGCGCAGACCAATACGGTAGCCAACATGCTGTTCGGTTCGATTAGCGGTTCGGCGGTCGCCGCCGCTGCCGCAGTCGGTGGGACGATGGCTCCGCTACAGGAAAAGGAAGGATACAAGCGGGAATTCAGCGCAGCGGTCAACATTGCTTCCGCGCCGACAGGCATGCTGATCCCGCCCAGCAATACGCTGATCGTCTACTCGCTGGCCAGCGGAGGCACCTCGATCGCCGCCTTGTTCATGGCCGGATACATTCCGGGCATTCTCTGGGGGATCGGTTGCATGATCGTCGCATTCATTCTCGCCAAGCGGTATGGCTACAAACGCGACGGAGGGATTACGTTTCAACAGGCGTTGCGCGTGTTCCTCGATGCCATTCCCAGCCTGCTGCTGATCGTCATCGTCATCGGGGGAATTGTCGGCGGTGTCTTTACAGCTACGGAAGGATCGGCGATTGCCGTCGTGTACGCACTGCTGCTGTCCTTCTTGTACCGGACGATCAAGCTGAAGGACTTGCCGCGCATTTTCTTGGAGTCAGCCAAAACGACCGCGATCGTCGTGTTTCTGATCGGCGTCTCCTCCATTATGTCGTGGGTGATGGCGTTTACCAACATTCCCTCGATGATTGCCAGCGGGTTGCTGGGGCTGACGGACAACATCTATGTCATCCTGTTGATTATGAATGTGATCCTGCTGATTATCGGGACGTTTATGGACCCGACCCCGGCTGTCCTGATCTTTACTCCGATCTTTTGGCCGATTGCGCAAAGTTTCGGCATTGATCCGGTACATTTCGGGATTATGCTGGTGTTCAATTTGTCGATCGGCACGATAACGCCGCCGGTAGGGCCGGTGCTGTTCGTCGGGGCGAAGGTCGCCAACATGCGGATCGAGCAGGTCGTCCGGCCGCTGCTGCCATTCTTTGCGGTCACCGTCGTCGTGTTAATGCTGGTTACTTATATTCCGCAGCTCTCACTTTTCATCCCGAAACTGTTCGGGTTGTAAACTATTACGCACAAGGAGGTGCCTGAGATGAAAGCGATCGTCTACGAAGCTCCCCATACGGTTTCACTGCACGAAAAGGCAAGGCCCGACGCCGGCGAAGGCTGGGCGTTGATCAAGACGTCCCACGTCGGCATTTGCGGAACGGATTTGAATATTTATTCCGGGCACCATCCGCGGGCACAAGCGCCGCTCGTCATGGGACACGAGTTTTCCGGCACGCTTGTCACGGGTCACCCGACATTGGCGGAAGGAACGGCAGTAACCGTGAATCCCCTGCTTAGCTGCGGCACATGTCTTCCTTGCCGTACTGGACAAAGCCATGTGTGCGAGACGCTAAAGCTGGTAGGCATCGATTGCGACGGGGGAATGGCGGAGTACGTCAAAGCCCCCGTACATCAGATCGTGCCGCTGCCAGGCGGTCTGACGCTGTCCACGGGCGCCTTGGTAGAGCCTGTTGCCGTAGCGGTTCACGCGGTGAGACAGGGAGGATACGTGCCGGGAGATCAGGCAGTCGTATTCGGAGCGGGAACGATCGGTTTGTGTGTCGCCCTCACCCTGCGCAGCTACGGGGCGGACGATGTCGTGGTCGTCGAAACGAATGAGCACCGGATCAAAAAAGCGGAAGAGCTTGGTTTTGCGACGATTGATCCTTCCCGGGAGCAGACACGGGACGTCATCCTTTCGCACACCGGGGGCAAGGGAGCGGACTTTGTATTTGACTGCGCCGGCCACCCGTCTGTCGTGCCGCTTTTGACCGAAGTCGTCAAGGTGCGCGGGACGGTTGTCATCGTCGCTGCATACAAGAAGCCGCCAGAAGTGCACCTGCTGCAAGGCATGTTCAAGGAGTTGACGATGCGCTTCGTTCGCGTCTACACCAGTGCGGATTTTGAGCGCGCGGCCCAACTGCTGGCGCATCAACGCGACTTCGCCAGAATCATCACCCACGTCTTGCCCCCGGAGCAAGCCCGGCAAGGCTTTGACCTGCTGACGAGCCATACGGATGCCGTGAAGGTGATGTATCAGTTTTGATGTGCATTTGCAGCTCAAAAAGAGTACGACAATGGATGGGGAGGAAGGAACATGGAATTCATACTCGATTACTTTTCGCTACAGGGAAAAACCGCATTGGTGACAGGGGCCCGTACCGGAATCGGGCAGGCGATCGCCGTCGGCCTGGCGTCGGCGGGTGCCCACGTCCTGCTCCTGGGACATCGCGACAATTTGGGCGAGACGAAAGAAAAAATCGAAGCAGCAGGCGGCACGTATGAAACGGTGCTGATCGATTTGAGCGAGGTCGATCAGATACGCGCCAAAATCAAGCCGATTCTGGAGAAGCATCAGATCGACATCCTCGTCAACAATGCGGGAATTGTCTACCGCGAGCCAGCCGTCGACTACAGCGAAGCGGAGTGGACCCGAGTCATCAACGTCAACCTGAACGCCGTCTTCATCCTCTCCCAGGAGATCGGGCGGGGCATGGTGGAGCGCGGGTCCGGCAAGATCATCAACATCGCTTCGCTGCTGTCCTTCCAGGGCGGCATTTTCGTCCCGGCATACACCGCGAGCAAACACGCAGTAGCCGGACTGACCAAATCATTTGCCAACGAGTGGGCTGCAAAAGGCGTGCAAGTAAACGCGATCGCTCCCGGCTATATCGATACGAACAACACGGAAGCGATACGCAATGACGCCAAACGCAACCAATCCATCCTCGAGCGGATTCCGGCCGGGCGCTGGGGCGTGCCGGAGGATCTGGTGGGAGCCGCCCTGTTCCTCGCCTCCAAAGCGTCGGATTACGTCAACGGGCATGTGCTGGTCGTGGATGGCGGATGGATGGGCAGGTAGAATATGGAGGCAAAACAATCGATGCTCGATGTGATTACGATCGGGGACGGGATGATTACGTTCGATCCCCAGTCCAAGGGGCCGCTTCGTTTTGTCCATCAGTTCGAGCGAAAAATCGGCGGGGCCGAGCTGAACGTCATCCTCGGATGTGCCCGACTGGGGCTGAAAGCAGGCTGGATCAGCCGGTTGGGCAAGGACGAATTCGGTCGCCATATCGTCAACACGATGCGCGGAGAAGGTGTGGACATTTCGGAAGTAAAGCTGATGGAAGGATACGCTACCTCGCTCAACTTCAAGGAGGTACGGGAAAACGGCAACGGGCGCACCTTTTACTACCGCCAGAAATCGCCGACAGAGACGCTGACGCCGGAGCTGCTGCCGGAAGCGTACATCGCCGGAGCGCGTATTTTGCATGTGACCGGTGTGTTTCCGGCGATTCAGGAGAACAACCGGGCCGTCATCCTGCGCGCCCTGCAACTGGCCAAGCGGCACGGTGTCAAGGTGTCCTTCGACCCGAATATCCGGCTGCGGCTGTGGAGCAGGGAGCTGGCGCGGGCGACGCTCCTCACCTACCTGCCTTACGTCGATTTCATGCTGGCGGGACGGGAAGAAATGGAGCTGATTTTTGAGAGCGGCGAACAGAAGGTGTGGGAGCAGGCGATACAGCGCTACGCGTTTGAGCACGTAGTCGTCAAAGACGGCGAAAACGGTTCGTATGCCTTCATGGACGGCCGCTGGGTCCACCAGCCGGCTTTTCCTGTCGCCAAGGTAGTCGATACGGTAGGCGCGGGAGATGGATTCGACGCCGGTTTTCTCTACGGCGTGATCCACGGCTGGCCGATCGGGCAAACGCTGGAGTTTGCCAATGCAATTGGCGCAATGGTGGTGCAGGTACACGGCGACAATGAAGGACTGCCGTACCTGGAGGAAGTAGAGGGCTTTTTGGGCATGCGTGAAGTGGTGGAACGGTAGTTCACAAATCCTTCCTTTTTCATGTGATCTCGATCACAGTAGCAGCGTTTGTTCCTTTCTATACTGGAATCAGGAAGCGAATCAACGCAATAGGGGGAAGGACGCATGCTGAGTGAGAAAACCATCCAAGTCATAAAGTCGACCGTTCCGGTACTGGAGCAGCATGGCACAGCGATTACAAGCCGTTTTTACCAGATGCTGTTTGCCAAGCATCCGGAGCTGCTGAATATTTTCAACCACGCCAACCAGAAGCAGGGCAGACAGCAAACGGCTTTGGCCAACGCGGTGTACGCAGCGGCCGTGCATATCGACCGCCTGGAGGAAATCCTGCCGGTCGTCAAACAGATTGGGCACAAGCACCGCAGTCTCGGTGTAAAGCCGGAGCACTACCCGATCGTCGGTGAGACGCTGCTCGCTGCGATCAAGGATGTCCTGGGGGACGCGGCTACCGAAGAAATCGTGCAAGCCTGGGCAGATGCCTATGGTGTGATCGCGGACGCCTTTATCAGTGTGGAAGCGGAGATGTACGCGCAGGCGGAACAGGAGGGAGGCTGGGCAGGCTTTCGCGCCTTCCGGGTCGAGCGGAAAGTACGGGAGAGTGAGTGTATTACGTCGTTTTACCTCGTTCCGGAGGACGGCAAGCCGCTCGCTGGCTTTGCGCCGGGTCAGTATGTCAGCGTGAAAATGGAGATACCGGGAGAGGAGTACGAACACATCCGCCAGTACAGCTTGTCTGACGCCCCGGGCAAACCGTATTACCGGATTTCCGTAAAGCGCGAGGACGCAGACGGGAACAAGCCGGATGGCAAAGTTTCTGCGTACCTGCACAAACAGGTCGAATCCGGTGATGTACTGTGGCTGTCCGCGCCTGCCGGCGATTTTACCGTAGATATGCAAGACACGCGCCCGGTCGTGTTCATCAGCGGCGGGGTCGGGTTGACGCCGTTGGTCAGTATGCTGCATGAGGTCGTGGAAAAACAGCCCGGTCGCCCTGTACGCTTTATCCACGGGACGCAAAACGGGGACACGCACGCCTTGAAACAGGAGATCGAGAAGCTGGCCGACAAGCACGAGCAGCTTGCTGCCTACTGGTGCTACAGCAAGCCTTCGGAGCGAGACAGGGCGGAGCAGCCATTCCACAAAGAAGGGCATATCGATCTGCCCTGGCTGAAGCAAGTCGCGGAAAGCCGGGATGCGAGCTTCTATTTTTGCGGACCGGTGCCGTTCATGCGGGACATTCACCGCATGCTAAAGGAGTGGGGCGTGGCGGACGCCGACCTGCACTTCGAGTTCTTCGGTCCAGCGGCAAACTTGTAGATCACGTGCCGTTCCCGGATGCGGCCTGGGCGCGCAGCAGCCTGTTGACCGTCTCGCGTCGCAGTCCGAGGAATTGGCCAATCTCGTCTTGCGTCAGCAAATCGGTCAATGGGGCAGGGGCGATATACTGGTTGAACCAGCTCTGCAGCTTGCGCAGTTTTTCGGGAGGAGATACCTCCGTCAACTGATCGATGCGCTGCTGCATCATGCGCAGCCTCTCCTGCAGCAGCAAAGCGATGGAGAGGCATTTTTGCGGGTCGCGCTCCAGTTCCAGATACCATTGTTGTGCCGATAACATCTCGATTTCCGAGGTCACCATGGCAATCGCCGTTCCGTAATACGGGTTGGGGCTGATCAGCGAATGATGCGGGATAATCTCGCCTGGTACGATGATATTGACCAAAATCACGGTCCCGTCTGCATGGACCCGGACGATTTTCAACAGACCGCTTTTCAGGTGAAAAAGCGGTCCCGTTTCACCCTGGCGGAAAAGCGTTTCCCCTTTATGCAAAATCATAGGTTACCTCCGCAAGCCGACAGGCGATGCTCAAAAACGATGAGCACTCGCCTTTTTTGTTTGCTCGTAGATTCGTCAATCAGCACGATTATAGCAAAAAAAGAGTAAAGGCAAGAAAATACGATGAATATGACATATTGGACGCCATGTTTGCAAATTAACCTGACAGCGCAAAAAGGAATCAGATAAGTGATTGTACGGGGCTGTCCCAGCGTCTACGGACGAGGGGACAGCCCTATTTCGTCGTATGCGCAAAAACACAAACGATATACATGAAAGCGTTGCATAAAATCTTCTAAACACGAATATTTACAATGTTCACTGTTGAAAACAATCGGTTATTGTGTTACCTTTATCAATGTTATTTATACTTACATTTACATGGCGCAAACAGAAAAGGAGTCAGAAAACATGGAATGGAAGGATATTGTCGCGGCACTTAGCGTGGTACTCAACGGATTGCCGCAAGGTTTGCTGGCCTTGTCACTCGGATTTGCCTCTGTTCCGACTGCTTTGGCCTTCCTGGTCGGGGCGGCAGGGAATGCGATGACAGGTTCGGTCGCCGTCGTCTCCTATCAGGCAGAGACGATTGCCGTAGCAGGCGCGATGGGCAAAACAATGCGGGATCGGCTGTCTATGGTGTTCCTCGGCGGGGCGATCATGGCTGTCATTGGATTGTTCGGGTTTTTGGAAAAAATCGTGGAATTTATCGGTCCGGTAATTACCAACGGAATGATGGCCGGTGTCGGCATCATGCTGGCAAAAGTATCGTGGGATATGGCGAAAGACAACATGCCAGTCGGTCTCACCTCAATGGTCACGGGATTGCTTACCTATTTTATGACCAAGGATCTCGTATACACGATCACGATCTCGGTCCTGCTCTCCAGCGTCGTATCCAATGTGCTGAAGCAAGACAGTGCGATCAAGCCGCTGGAATCTGATCGCTTCAAGCTGCAGAAGCTGAGCTTTTCCGCTGCGATATGGCGCGGAGCTATGGCGATGGTCTGTCTCAACATCGGAGCCAATATTGCTTTCGGTCAAATCACCGGGAGCATTGCCCAAACAGATGTCGACCTGGATACACTGACGGTGATCAGCAGCGTGGCTGACATGGTTTCTGCCCTGTTTGGCGGTGCGCCTGTAGAGGCGATCATCTCCGCTACCGCAGGGGCGCCCAATCCGGTTGCATCCGGCGTGCTGATGATGGTCATCATGGCTGCGATTCTGATTGCCGGATTGCTGCCCAAGATCGGACGCTACATCCCGAGCCAATCGATTGCCGGCTTCCTGTTTGTGCTGGGCGCGATCGTGACGACTCCGGGCAATGCGCTGGCTGCGCTGAGCGGCGAAGAGGCTTCCTCCAACATCGTAGGCGGGGTGACGATGGTCGTAACCGCGATTTCCGATCCGTTCTTCGGGATGCTGGCGGGGTTGTTGATGCGTGCATTGATCGGTATGTTCGGGATGTAAACCATTTTGCAAGGAGTGAGTCCCCATGGAAAAAACATATACACTGGAAGTGGCAGGGGTCACGCGCCATCTGCCGATTATCCGGATCGCGGATGATTTGAGCATCGCCAGCTTTGTCATTCTGGGCGATACCGAGCTGGTGACGGCGGCGGCCCCTCTGCTGGCGGCCAAACTGCCGGAGGTGGATGTGCTGATTACCGCAGAGGCAAAAGGAATTCCGCTCATTTTTGAAATATCCCGCCTGCTGGGCATGAAAAAATACTACGTAGCGCGTAAAAGCACCAAGCCGTACATGGATTCTCCCCTGATCAACGAAGTAGTCTCGATTACGACCCAGAAAAAGCAGATACTCTGCCTGGACGGTGCCGATGCCAAAGAAATCAAGGGCAAGCGCGTAGCGATTATCGACGATGTCATCAGCACCGGGAAGTCGTTGCAGGCGATTGAGGAACTGGTCAATCTCGCAGGCGGTCATGTCGTCGCCCGCGCCGCGATTCTCGCGGAGGGCAGCGCGGCAGAGCGTGATGACATCCTGTTCTTGCAGGAGCTGCCGCTCTTTCCGCATGAACCAGGAACAGAATAGAAAAGGAGAAAATTCCCTTCTTACTATAATAGGTAGAGAAGGGAGTTTCTTTTTCGATCGCCAACTAGACAGAATTCCCATAAAAAAGTTGTGTCTCCTCTGTTTCCAAAACGAATTCAATAAATTAAAATGAGTGAATAGTAATTACTGTGGTAATATTCCCAAACTACGCGAATCGTTTGACAAAAAGCGAAGAACAGACTACCATATGAAATCGTTGTATATAAATTCGTTCGTTTGAATAAATGCACAGGAGATGTCGTCATCATGCACACGATACCGGGTCCCGCCAAGTATATACGAGAAGACGGATTGCTTCGCCAAGCAGGTTCCTACATAAAGGAGTTCGGCAGCTCTGCCCTGTTTATCGGGGGAAAAACCGCGCTGTCGATTGTCGAACCTCTCATCAAGGAGAGCTTGGCCGAAAGCAAGATTGAGAACAAAGGCTTTGAATGGTACGGCGGTGAATGTTCGTGGTCGCAGGTAGAGCGTCTGTGCCAGATCGTGCAGCAAAAAAAGCCCGAGGTCATCATCGCTGTCGGTGGCGGCAAGGCGATTGATACGGTCAAGGCCGTCGCCTTCGCGGAGGGGCTGCCAGTCCTGGCGATTCCCACAATCGCAGCGACATGTGCGCCTTCCACCCCGATTGCCATCATGTACGACGATGAGGGCACATTTATCGAGATCAGCCACCGCTCCAAGGCACCGAGCCTCGTTCTCGTGGATACAGAAGTGATCGTTCGCGCTCCGTACCGTTTTCTCGTGGCGGGGATCGGCGACACTCTGGCAAAATGGTTCGAATCCTCGGCATCGGTGAAAAAGAGCGAACCTACCGCTTTGAACCGCAGCGCCGTGAAGCTGGCCCATGAACTGTACCAATTGCTTTTGGAAAAAGGTCCGGAAGCGGTAGCGACGATCAAGGCGGGCAAGGTCGACCAGGCTGTCAACGACGTGATCGACAGCATCATCCTAATCAGCGGCAGCGTGAGCGGCTATGGCGGCGATGATTGCCGTACCGCAGCGGCGCATGCGATCTACTCCGGATTGACCATCTTCCCTGAGGTGCACGACACCTATCACGGCGAGATCGTCGCATTCGGCATCCTCGCCCAGCTCGTCCTCGAAGGCAAAAGCGAAGAGGAGATTGGCGAGCTAATCGCATTCTATCAACAAGTCGAGCTGCCGTATACATTGGAAGACATGGCGATTACCGATTTGTCCCAAGACGAGTGGAAACGTCTCGGCGAAGTGACGGTAGAGATTGAAGACATGGAGAACATGCCGTTTGCCGTGACGCCTGAGATGGTGATTCATGCCGTACAGGGCGCAGACCGAATCGGAAAGAAGGTCAAACAGCAATGAAACTCGACAAAATGGTACGCAGCGTATATCCGAAGCTGATGCCGTATGTGGCCCAGTTGGCTGATTTGCCGGTGGAAGAAATGAAGCAGGCGCTCGGAAAAGATACGGTGTACAAGCTGTCCTTCAACGAAAATCCGCTCGGCCCTTCGCCGAAAGCGGTAGAGGCGATGCAAAAGGCGCTACTCGACCTCAATCTGTACCCGAGTTCCAACGGGGAGGCTGTCATCAGCCGTCTCGCGGAAAAGGAAGGCGTACAAAAGGAAAATCTGATCCTCTCCAACGGGGCGGACGAGATGATCGTCATGGTGGCGCAAACCTTCCTCGAGCCAGGGGACGAAGTAGTCATGCCGCACATCACGTTTGTACAATACCTGGCGTCGGCGCATTTGATGGGAGCGACCCCCGTGCTGGCTCCGATGAAGGATGATCTGGGAGTCGATCTGGATGCGATTCTGGCGAGGATCACCCCGGCGACCAAGCTGGTGTTTTTGTGCAATCCGAACAACCCGACCGGCGTCGCGATCCCGGCAGATGAGCTGCGCGCTTTTGTGGAGAAGGTTCCCGAGAATGTCCTGGTCGTGATCGACGAAGCGTACCATGAATACGCGGTCGACCCGGAATACCGGACCTCGGTGGATATGGTAGGACAGGGAAAAAACGTGTTCGTGATTCGGACGTTCTCCAAAATATACTCGCTGGCAGCAGCACGGATCGGGTACGGCATGGGGCCGTCGGCGATCGTCGATGCGATCAACCACGTCCGACCGCCGTTTAACGTCAATTCCATCGCCCAGGCCGGAGCATTGGCGAGCCTCGACGATACTGCACATGTGACCGAGTCGCAAGCGATCAACCAGCAGGGCAAAGAGCTGATCACACGGTTGTTTGACGAGCTGGGCATGAAGCATCTGCCGAGCAACACCAACTTCGTCTGCGTCGATACGGGCAAAGACAGTACGTGGATGTTCGAGCAGCTGGCTGAGCGCGGCGTGATCGTGCGCAATCTGGCCGGCTACGGGATGAACACATCGCTGCGTGTCTCGATCGGCAAGCCGGAAGAAATGCAAGCCTTTGTAGCAGCAATGAAAGAAATTATAGAAAAGTAAATTCTGGGGGGAAATACAGATGAAAAAGATCACTACACTGTTGCTGGCCGCCATGCTCAGCATCGGTCTCGTAGGCTGCGGCGCGGCAAACACCGGCGGCAGTGGCGAGTCCACCGACGGCAACAACCAGGCTGCACAACCAAGTGAAGGCGCGGACAAAGCACCGCTCAAAGTCACACTGCCGACATGGACAGGATACGGCCCGTTGTTCTTGGCGAAGGAAAAGGGATTGTTTGAAAAACACGGCATCGATGTGGAACTCTCCACGATCGAAGGGCTGGCTGAGCGCAAGGCAGCGTTGGCTGGCGGCAAGGTAGACGGGATGGCGACAGCGCTTGACGTACAAGTGACACTGGCAGCGTCCGGTGTGCCGATGCAAGTCGTATGGCTGCTCGACGATTCCTACGGCGGCGACGGAATTATCGCAAAAAGCGAGATTGCCAGCGTAGCTGATCTGAAAGGCAAGAAAGTCGCATTTGAGCAAGGCTCGACCAGCCATCTGCTGCTCCTGACAGCGCTCAAAGAAGCGAACCTGACCGATAAAGATGTGGAAATGGTGCAAATGTCCGCTGGCGATGCCGGAGCTGCTTTCGTAGCAGGACAGGTAGACGCAGCCGTAACGTGGGAGCCATGGCTGTCCAAAGCGTCTCAGGCAAACGGTGGCACACTCGTGACGACCAAGGACCTGCCAGGAATCATCGTCGATACCGTCGGCTTCCGCAAAGACGTGATCGAACAGCGCCCAGACGACATCCAGGCATTTGTGGCTGCGATGGCAGAGGCGATGGACTACTGGAAAGCAAATGAAGACGAGTCCAACGAAATCATGGCTAAAGGCCTGAAAATCGACCTGGCCGAGTTTACCGGCACCGTTAGCGGATTGAAGTTCCTGCACAAGGAAGAGAACCAGGAATTGTTCGGCACGGCTGAAAGCAAAGGACAAATTTACGCCTCTACACAGAACGCAATCGACTTCTATGTCGAACAAAAACTGATTGACAGTGCTCCTAACGTGGACGATGTATTGAATCCTACCTTTGTGAATGGACTCTAAAGGAGTGCCCCGCCAGGGCCTCCTTTTGTCTATCAAGCTTGTAAAAAATGAGGGATGACAGATGTGGAAGAATGTCTTTACCCCGAAGAAGGAGATCGCCAAACCGCTTTATTCCGGGGCGGGGATTGCTACGTTTCTCTTGCTGTTGGTCGTCTGGTCGGTTCTCACCTACGGGGGTTTTGTCAACGAGCTGTTCCTGCCAGCGCCAGATAAGGTTGTGGCAACAGCAATTTCCATGTTTCAAAGCGGTGAAATCTACGGCGATATCGGGATAAGCTTCTCCCGCGTCCTGTCTGGATTTGTGCTGGCAGCGCTGATTGGCGTACCGCTTGGCATGCTGATGGGTACATTGCGGATCATGGAAGGCGCGTTTGAACCGATTATCGGCTTTATCCGCTACATGCCAGCCTCCGCCTTTATCCCGCTGTTTATTTTGTGGATTGGCCTGGGCGAAGGGGAAAAAATGGCCGTTATCTTCTTCGGGACCTTTTTTCAACTTACGCTGATGGTCATGGATGTCACGAAAAACGTGCAAAACGAGCTGATCGAGGTCTCCTACACGCTGGGCGCCAAGAAGTTTCAGTTGTTCCGCCGGGTCATCCTGCCAGCCTCGCTGCCAGGGATTGTCGACACGCTCCGCATCACCTTTGGCTGGGCCTGGACGTATCTGGTCGTCGCCGAGCTGGTCGGAGCGTCGGAGGGACTTGGATACATGATTATGCAGGCCTCTCGCTTCCTCAACCCGGACAAGATTATCGTCGGGATTTTGATTATCGGTCTGTTGGGATTGATTACGGATATTTTGTTCAAAGCCATTTACCGCGCATCTTTCTCCTGGATGAGAAAGGAAGGATCATAAGATGACGACGAAGACGCCAAAACTGGTTATCGACAACGTAGGCAAAGTATTTTCGACCAAGAGCGGCAAAGTAGTCGCCCTGGATCAGACTTCCTTTACCGTCGAGGAAGGGGAATTTGTCACCATTCTCGGGCCTTCGGGCTGTGGCAAGTCTACCATTTTGCGGGTAGTGGCAGGGCTGGAGGAGCCGTCCTCGGGACATGTCTACCTGGACGGAAAAGAGATTCACGGACCTGGTCCTGACCGGGGCATGGTGTTCCAGTCCTACACGCTCTACCCGTGGCTGACGGTCAAGGACAACATCACCTTTGGACTTGATCTGAAAGGCGTGCCGAAAAAGCAGCAGGATGAGATCGCCCATCACTACCTCGAACTGATCGGTTTGAAAGGCTTTGACAAGCATTACCCGATTCAATTGTCCGGGGGTATGAAGCAGCGTGTGGCGATTGCCCGTGCGCTCGCCAACGATCCGCAAATTCTTTTGATGGACGAGCCGTTCGGGGCGCTGGACGCGCAGACGCGGTCGATCATGCAGGAAATTTTGCTGAAGGTATGGGAGGAGTCGAAAAAAACGATTCTCTTTATTACCCATGATGTGGAAGAGTCGATTTTCCTCGGCGATTCGATTTACGTGATGACAGCACGCCCGGGGCGTCTGAAAAAGAACATCAAGGTGCCGCTGGCTCGTCCCCGCGACTATCACAACAAGAGCAGCGAAGAGTTTTTGGCGCTCAAGCAGGAGCTCCTCGAGCTGATCCGCGAAGAAAGCATCAAGGCCGTACAACCATAGTTCCATGACATGTACAAGAGGAAAGGGTGTCTTCCGAAGTAGCCTTCGCTACAAGGGAGACACCCTGGCTTGTAGGAGCGACCGAAAAAATGTTTCATTGGGATAAAAATTGTTTATTAACAACCCTTTTTTTACTAGTGTCGAAATATAATTGTTTTTTTGATATTATAAATAAACATGCTAAAAGAGAGCTGTACAAAATAGGGAGGTAGAGTGAATTGCAAAAATCTCTGAAACTCGCATTGGGATCGTTCCTTGCGCTGTCGCTGGCTCTTGCTGGCTGTGGGCAGTCTGGAGGAAATGCAACCCCACCACAAACCGAACAAGGCCAGGAAGGGGCAGCAGCAGATCCGATCGCGCTCGACATCGGCATGCTCAAGCTGACCAGTTCCGCACCACTGTTTATCGGGATCGAGAAAGGCTTTTTCGCCGAGGAAGGCATTGAAGCAAACGCGACCTGGTTCGATGCGGCACAACCGATTGCCGTAGCTACCGCTTCCGGAAGCGTAGATGTAGGGGCGACGGGCATTACGGCGAGCCTGTACAACATGGTAGCCGGCGGACAAAAACTGGTGATCGTCGCGGATAAAGGAAGGGAGCAGGCTGGATACTCTTCTTCTGCTTTGTTGTTCCCTAGCGATTCACCTCTGAACAGCATTGAAGATTTAAAGGGCAAAAAGGTCGGGATCACGCAGACTGGTTCCACCTACCATTACATGGCGGGAAGACTGCTGGAAAATCACGGCTTGACCCTGCAAGATATTGAACTGATTCCGCTCAACAACATCAAGGGATTGATGGAAGCGCTGAAGAGCAAGCAGGTAGACGCGGTCCTGTTGAACGAGCCGAACATTTCCACGGTTGTCGAGGAAGGCTACGGCAAAGTGGTCGCGCAAATCGGGGATGAGATGGACTATCAGACATCCGGCATTTTCTTCTCGCCGGCGCTGGCGGAGAACAAGGATGCTGCACAGCGTTTCCTGCGTGCCTACATCAAGTCGTCCCGTTACTACTACGACGCTGTTTTGAACAAGGAGAACGGCGAAGTGGTGCCTGGCGAAAACTACGAGGAAGTCGTCAACATCATCGCCCAGTACACCGACCAGGAGCCTGATATGATCAAGAAAGGCATGCCGTACATGGATCGCGACGGCAAGCTGCTCGAATCCGACATCAAGACACAGGTTGAATGGTATGCCAAGGAGAAGCTGATCGACCAGGTCATCGATACGACTGAAATCGTAAATACGCAATTGTTGGAAGATGCATTGCAATCATTAGGGAAGTGAGCCTATGAGGATCGTCGTTGAAAATGTAGACAAGACGTTTACCGATGCGAAAAAAAGAGAAGTGACGGCCCTGCGAAACATCAATTTTGCCATTGAGGAGCAGGAATTCGTCGTTCTCGTCGGACCGAGCGGATGCGGAAAGTCGACGCTGTTAAATATCGTCGGCGGTTTGATGTCGCCCAGCAACGGCTCTGTCTATTTTGAAGGGACAGGCGGCAAGCAGCCGAATCTGGGGATTGTGTTTCAGGAGATCGCGCTGTTTCCGTGGCGCACCGTGTACGAGAACGTGATCTACGGGCTGGAAGAGCGAGGCGCAAGCAAGCAGGAGCAGCAGGAAAAAGGCAAGCACTACATCGATATGGTGGGACTCTCCGGCTTTGAGAACGCCCTGCCCAAGCAGTTGTCAGGGGGGATGCGTCAGCGTGCCGGAATCGCCCGGGCGCTGGCTATCGAACCGGATCTGCTGCTGATGGACGAGCCTTTTTCTGCCCTGGATGCGCAGACGCGGACGATCATGCAGGAAGAGCTGCTGACGATCTGGGAGCGCACCCGGCTGAGTACGCTGTACGTGACCCACAACATTCAGGAAGCGGTCTATCTGGCGGACCGGGTGATCGTCCTGTCACGCCACCCTGGACAAGTCAAAAGCATCATCCACATCGATCTGCCCAAGGTAGGCCGGGACCAAGAGGAACACCGCATCCGTTTTGAGCAGTACGTGGATGAAATCTGGCAACTGATTCGTCACGATGCCCGGGAAGCGTCGAGGGAGGGATAAGCGATGGCGGAACAAAGACAAGTCATTACAAACCGCGTGGCCTTTCTGGAGACCAAAATTCCACGGTATGCAGCCGCACTCGGCATTGCCGGCTTGCTGATCATCTGGGAAATCGTGTGCCGCATGCAGATCGTGCCGCCGCTGTTTTTGCCGGCGCCGACCGCGATTTTGACTGCGGGGTGGGAGATGCTCGTAAGCGGTGAGCTGTACGGCGATTTGCTCGCCAGCTTGTACCGGATCGGTGCGGGATACGCCATCGGTGCCGGTCTTGGCATTCTCGTCGGACTGGTGCTCGGCTTTTCCCGCTGGACAGATGCGATCCTCACGCCGATCGTCTATTCGATTTACCCGATTCCGAAAATCGCCTTGCTGCCACTGATCATTCTCTGGCTGGGGATCGGAGAAATGCCAAAGGTGGCGATTATTGCCCTGGGCGTCTTTTTCCCGGTGGTCATCAATACCTTCTCCGGCGTGAAAAACGTCGATCCGATGCTGATCAAGGCAGCGGTTACGTTCGGTTCCAACCATTTCAACGTCATTCGCAAGGTCATTCTGCCCGCCTCGTTGCCGATGATTTTCGCCGGCCTGAAGCTGGCGGCAGGGACGTCGCTTCTGCTGCTCGTCTCCGCCGAGATGGTCGCGGCCCAGGAAGGGATCGGCTCGATGGTTCTGCACTACGGGAACCTGATGATTACGACCAAGCTGATGGTCGGTGTCCTGATCCTTTCGCTGCTTGGCCTGACGTTCAACCGGGTGCTGCAATGGGTTGAGCGCAAGCTGGTGCCGTGGAAGTAAGTGAATACTGTCGGAAGTGCGAAAAGCAGTCGTTCGATGAGCGGCTGCTTTTGCTTTTTGGACGTGTTCAGGGCATGCGTGACAGAGGTTTTCTTACAGAAGTATGACGAATTGCGATAGTAGATTGGGATGTAGACAGGAGAAATTTATAATAAGGGTGCAACGTAGTGACATCAGCGGGTTGATTTCTATGCATTGTGCTGAAAAGCGGGAAAAGAGGATGAACGATGGATCATCATAATCTGGCTCAGGCCGCCGGAGATTTTATCCGGACGTGTTATCAGGAACTGGGGAAATCCCCGGAAGAGATTGCTGCGCGTGTACGCGAGGTGGAGCGCTCCATAGCGAGCCGTGGCACTTACGAGCATACGCCGGAGGAATTGGAGTACGGAGCCAAAATGGCTTGGCGCAACAGCAATCGCTGCATAGGCAGGCTTTTTTGGGAGTCGCTGACCGTCTTCGACGCCCGGTGCATCCAGACGGAGGCAGAAGCGGCGGAGGCTTTGTTTCACCATATCGAATACGCGACAAACGGCGGGAAAATCAGACCCTCGATCACGATTTTTGCCCCCAGGCGGGAAGGGGAGCCAGCGCTGCGCATCTGGAATCACCAACTGATCCGCTACGCCGGCTATGAAACAGCGGACGGCGTGCTGGGGGACCCGGCTTCGCTGGCATTGACCAAGGTATGTGAGCGCCTCGGCTGGAAGGGGGCTGGCACGCGCTTCGATGTACTGCCGCTTGTACTGCAGATGGGGGAGGGGCATCCACAGTTGTTTGAGATACCCGCTGATCGCGTTCTGGAGGTGCCGATCACGCACCCGGAATATGCCGCCTTTGATGCTCTCGGCTTGAAGTGGTACGCCGTGCCGATCGTCGCCGATATGCGCCTGGAGATCGGCGGGATCGAGTACCCGGCTGCCCCGTTCAACGGCTGGTACATGGGAACCGAGATCGGCGCACGCAATTTTGCCGATGTCGAGCGATACAACCTGCTGCCGCAGGTGGCGCAGGCTCTGGAGCTGGACACGAGCCGCGAGCTGACGCTGTGGAAGGACAGGGCAATCGTCGAGCTGAACGTAGCGGTGCTTCATTCCTTCAAGCAGCACGGTGTATCCATCGTCGACCACCATACAGCAAGCCAGCAGTTTCTGCGTTTTGAAGAGCGGGAAAGAAGCGAGGGAAGGCAAGTCACAGGTGACTGGACGTGGCTCATCCCACCGGTTTCTCCTGCGGCGACGCATATTTTTCACAGCACGTACGACAATCGGACTCTCAGCCCGAACTTCTTCTATCAGGACAAGCCGTACCCGCAGCATTGTCCAGGCAGAGCGGAAGGGAGCGCGTGTCCGGTACACCACCAGCAGGAACGGTGATCCGAACCGTATAACAGTCCTTTGGCATGAAAAAATAAGCAAAGCCCCGCGGTTGGGAACAAAGCGAGTCTTCTTGTTCCGGTCGCGGGGCTGTTTCGCGTATTATCGGCTTTGGTAGTATTGTTTCAGCTCCGGAATCAAGCCCAGCGGATTTTTCCGCAAGTCTTTGGCGCTGAAAAAGATGCTGCCCTTTACTTCGGGATGGAGCGTGTTGTACTTCAGCTGGTTGATGATCTCCTGGGCGCTTTGCCAGCCTGTCTCGGTGGTGCCCAGCTTGTACGGAGCATGGCCGATGTACAGGGTCACATCGGTGCCGCGTACTTCGTTGGACCACCAGGTTACGAGCTTGTCGTACTGCGCTGCGGAGAAAGTCATGCTCCAGTAAATTTGCGGTGCGACATAGTCAATCCAGCCATGTTTGATCCATGTGCGAACGTCCGCGTGCATATGGTCGTAGGCGGTCACGCCCGCTCTCGTATCTGAGCCGCTCTGGTCATTGGCGATGTTGCGCCATACGCCGAACGGGCTGATTCCGAATTGCACCTGGGGCTTGACGCTTTTGATCGACTGGTCCAACTGCTGCACGAACTGGTTGATGTTGTAGCGGCGCCATTCCGCTTTGTTGGCGAAGTTGCTGCCGCCGTATGCCTGGAAAGTGGTATCGTCAGGGAAGACGCCGTTGGACGGGTAGAAGTAATCGTCCAGGTGCACGCCGTCAATATCGTAACGATTCACGACTTCCATAATCGTCGCAATAATGTGCTGGCGGGCTTCCGGAATCCCAGGATTGATGTACAGCTTGTTGCTGGAGTTGACCATCCACTCGGGATGCTGCTTGGCTACGTGGTTGGCTGCCAGCGAATTTGTATCCGCGTCCGTCGTCGCGCGGAACGGGTTGAACCAGGCGTGGAACTGCATGCCCCGTTTGTGCGTTTCCTCGATCATAAAAGCGAGTGGGTCGTAGCCAGGGTCCTTGCCTTGCGTGCCCGTCAGGTATTTCGACCAGGGGACGAGCGAGGAAGGATACAGCGCGTCGGAAGCAGGACGCACCTGGACGAACACAGCGTTCATGCCCATATCCTGCAATTCGTTCAGCAGTTGTATGTACTCCTGCTTTTGCTTCTCGACGTTTCCGTACGAACCGCTCGATGGCCAGTCCAGGTTGTAGACTGTAGAAATCCACACGCCGCGCAGGTCATGCGCGCTGCCGGACTGTACAGGGGCTGGAGCAGGCACTGTCGGTGCTGCTGGCTGTGGTGCGGGTGTGGCGGTTCCGGATTGCAGGGTGATCGTCCGGGTAGCCTGATCCCAGCCGACTTGCAGGCCGAGCTGCTCCGATACGAAGCGCAGCGGAACCATCGTCCTTCCCTGCCTGTTTTGCACGGAAGCATCCAGCGGTATCGAATTGTTGTTTACGATCGCGTAGGTTTGGTTCATGGTCATGGCAATCACGGTGCCTTCCCGGATGATCGTCGCCGTCTGATTGCGGTCATCCCAGAACACATCGGCGCCCAGATTCTCACTGATGACCCGCAGCGGGACCATCGTGATGTTTACCTGAGGCAAAATATAAGGGGAGACATCGCTATGGATCTGCTTCCCGTCCAAATAGATGCTGATCTCCTGCGTCTGCGCCTGTGCGGATACGACAGGGAGGCAGAGCGCCGCCAGCAGGATAAAGACAAACCACTTCGGCATTCTCATGTTTGCAAATCCTCCAACAAGATTCTTTTTCAGCAATTTTTGCTCACTTAACATTGGACGCACAACCGACAGTTTTGTTTCGGAAAATAGTGGGGAAAACAGCGAGGGAATTCCGCTGGCGCACATTTTCTTTACAAAAAAGGCTTTCGCATATCAAACAGGGATGATATTATAGGAACTGTGAATGAATCTAAATGAGAATGAATATCGGTATTATTGATAACGAAAATCATGCTCGGGAACATCCGTGATCCCAAGGGAAAAACAAGGAAGAAACCATGAAGAAAAGATATTTGGTTATCGCGCTGATTCTGCTGTCCATCGTTTCACTTTTTATCGGAGTGAAAAATATATCGCCACTCGATCTGTTCAATCTGACGGAAGAGTCTACGCAAATTTTATTGATCAGCCGGATTCCGCGACTGGTCAGCATCATCATCGCAGGGATCAGCATGAGTGTGGCCGGTCTGATTATGATGCAGTTGACGCGCAACAAATTCGTCTCGCCGACGACAGCGGGTACGGAAGACTCCGTTCGGTTTGGCATCCTTGTTTCCATGATGGTGTTTACCGATGCACCGCCACTCTTAAAGCTGGCTGTCGCATTCGTGTTTGCATTGCTGGGGACGTTTATCTTTATGAAAATTCTGGAGCGGGTGAAGTTCAAAGACGCGATCTTTATCCCCTTGGTCGGCTTGATGTTCGGCAACATCGTCGGTTCAATCACGACGTTTTTTGCCTACAAATACGATCTGATTCAGAACATTGGCTCTTGGCTGCACGGAGATTTTTCATCGATTATGTCTGGCAATTATGAACTTCTCTACATCAGCATCCCGCTGGTCATCATCGCCTATCTGTATGCCAACAAGTTCACGATTGCCGGGATGGGTGAAGAGTTTTCCATCAACCTGGGTCTCAATCACAAACAGATCGTCAACATCGGTCTGGCGATCGTCGCCATGGTGTCATCGGTCGTGATCTTGACAGTAGGAACAATCCCCTTCCTCGGGCTGATCATCCCCAATATCGTCACGATGTACATGGGGGACAACCTGAAGAAGAGCTTGTCTCATACCGCCCTGCTGGGAGCTGTATTTGTACTGTGCTGCGACATTCTCGGTCGCCTCATCATCTTCCCGTATGAAATCTCCATCGGCATGATGGTCGGCGTAGTGGGCAGCGGCATATTCATCTACTTACTCTTGAGAAGAAGGGCATATGAACGATGAAAGCGAAAATCGGGATTCTTGCAGTCGTATCGGTCGTGCTGATCGCCATATTCATGTTGATTGACGCAGGGGGCAACTGGGATTACGTTCTGCCCAGAAGGTTGAAAAAAATCCTTGCTGTCATTCTGACTGGCAGCATCATCGCCTTCTCGACGATGATCTTCCAGACGATTACGAACAACCGGATTTTGACGCCGAGCATCATTGGGCTGGACTCGCTGTACTTGTTCATCCAGACATTCGTCATCTTCTTCATGGGGTCCACTACCCTGACGATGATGGATAAAAATATCAACTTTCTCATCTCTGTCGGATTGATGATCCTGTTTGCAGGCTTGCTCTACAAGCTGCTGTTCCGGGGAGAAGGGAGGAACATCTACTTCCTGCTGCTCGTCGGACTGATCTTCGGTACCTTGTTCAACAGCTTGTCGTCCTTCATGCAGGTGCTGATCGATCCCAATGAATTTCTCATCGTGCAGGACCGCATGTTTGCCAGCTTCAACAATGTCAATACAGATTTGCTGGTGATCAGCTTCGTCCTGGTGTTCGCGATTCTCATCTACTTCCGGAAATTCGCCAAATACCTGGATGTCCTCTCGCTGGGCAGGGATGAAGCGGTGAATCTCGGGGTCGATTACGATTACGTGGTGAAGCGCCTCCTGATTATGATCGCGATCCTCGTTTCGATCGCTACCGCGCTGGTAGGACCGATCACGTTCCTGGGGCTGCTCGTCGCCAACGTGGCGTACCAGTTTATGAATACGTACCGGCACAGCTATTTGATTGCCAGCTCCTGTCTGATCAGCATTATCGCCCTGGTAGGTGGTCTGCTGATCGTCGAGCGAGTCTTTACCTTCTCTACCACGTTAAGCGTCATCGTCAACTTCATCGGCGGGGTTTACTTCATTTATCTCTTGTTAAAGGAGAATAAGGCATGATCGAGGTACGCAATGTGTCCAAACGCTACAACAACAAATATGTCGTGGAAGATGTTTCGCTCAAGATTGCCAAGGGGAAAATCACGTCTTTTATCGGCCCGAACGGAGCGGGAAAAAGTACCCTGCTCTCCATGATCAGTCGCCTGCTCAGCAAAGACGAGGGCGAGATTTTGATCGAGGGCCAGCCGCTTGATAAATCCAAGAGCAATGAGCTGGCGAAAAAGATTTCCATCCTCAAGCAGACGAACCACATCACCGTCCGTTTGACGATCCGCGAGCTGGTCAGCTTTGGACGCTTTCCGTACTCACAGGGAAATCTCACCAAGGAAGACTGGGCGCATGTGGACGAAGCGATTCGCTACATGGAGCTGGAAGACATCCAGCACAAGTACCTGGACCAGTTGAGCGGAGGGCAAAAGCAGCGTGCCTACATCGCCATGGTCATCGCGCAGAACACGGAGTACATCCTCCTCGACGAGCCGCTCAACAACCTGGATATGAAGCACTCGGTCCAGATTATGAAGGTACTGCGCAGGCTGGTCGACGAGATGGGCAAGACGGTTGTAATCGTGATTCACGACATCAACTTTGCATCCGTCTACTCCGACTACATCGTCGCGCTCAAGGGCGGCAAGGTCGTCCGGGAGGGCACGACTGACGCGATCATCGACTCGCAGATTTTGCACGAAGTCTACGACATGGACATTCAGATCGAAGACATCGCTGAAAACAAGATTTGCGTGTACTACGCCTAAATACACAACGAATCATCGTAAAATTATTACCATGGCGCAATGCCAACAACAAAGGCTCACCATGGATAATTTTAAATACCAACCAACTATTCTATAGAGGTGATAGAAATGAACAAAAAGTGGATGATGCTGCTTATGGCAGCGATGCTGTCGATCCTCGTTGCCGCCTGCGGATCAGCGGAAACGGCTGCCCCGAACACACAAGCCGCCAGCGAAACGCCTGCTGCAGAAGGTACGGATGCAAATACCGCTGCTGAAGAAGAAGTGACAATCAAGCACCAGCTCGGAGAAGCGACTGTAAAGAAAAACCCGCAAACGGTAGTCGTATTTGACTTCGGTGTCCTCGATTCCCTGGATAAGCTGGGTATTGAAGTGACGGGTGTAGCGCAGGCCAATATTCCTCCGTACCTGTCCAAATTTGAAGATTCCAAGTACAAAAATATCGGTTCTTTGAAAGAGCCGGATTTTGAAGGCATCAACGCGATGAAACCGGATGTGATCTTCATCTCCGGCCGTCAGCAAGAAGCGTACGAAGAACTGAACAAAATTGCACCGACCATCTTTTTGGGTGTCGACACATCCAACTACATGGAATCGTTCAAAGAAAACATGAACGTCCTGGGCAAAGTCTTCGGCAAGGAAGCGGAAGTAGAAGCTGAACTGGCGAAAATCGACGATTCGATCAAACAACTGCAAGAGAAGACAGCAGCAGCCCAAGACAAGACCGCTTTGATCATCCTGGCTAACGAAGGCAAGATCAGCGCGTACGGTTCCGGCTCCCGCTTTGGTATCCTGCATGACGTGTTTGGCTTCAAACCAGTAGACGAGAGCATTGAAGTAACGACTCACGGACAATCGATTTCCTTCGAATACATCGTGGAAAAAGACCCTGACTACCTGTTCGTGGTTGACCGCAGCGTGATCAACGCCGATGGCGGATCTGCAGCAAAACAACTGCTCGACAACGACCTGATGAAAAACACAAAAGCGTACAAAAACGACAACATCGTGTACCTGGATTCCAACTACTGGTACCTCTCCGGTGGCGGATTGGTTTCCACGAGCAACATGGCATCGGAAGTATTGGAAAACGTAAACTGGTAAGAAACAGCGAGGACTGGTTGAAAGCGACCAGCCCGAGCGTACAGGAAGCTGTTCCGAGTCTGCCCCAGGCAGATTCTCGGAGCAGCTTTTTTTCTGCAACAAAAAAATCCAATCCGTGTGACAACGGACTGGATTTTGTCTGTTCCTTGCGATCATCGTGGTACTTGCGCTACTGGTATCGCACGTGTGCGATGATTCCCTGTTCGTCGTCCAGCACCAGCTCAATACCGGCGCTGTACGGGTTGCGTTGCAACTGCGTCTCCAGGTAGTAGCGGATTGCTTCAATCAGGTTGATCTCGATAAATACCTGCTTGCGGCCATTCGTATATACTTCTGCGGAAAAACCGTACTCGTCATCATACATCAGTTCGACTTCCACGTCCTGAGGCTTTACCTGCTTCTTGGAAGCGACATGGATGCAGATGGCGTTGATTACATCTTGCTCGGAAAAAGTTATTGTTTCCATGAGTTCAGTTCCCGTTTTTGACGCTGGTTTTTAAAGTAGACGAAGATCTTGCGGATCAATACGATAACAGCCAGGATCGCCAGCAGGTTGACCATGAATCCGAGGATGGAGCCCAGCATGCCCAGGTCGCCGAAGAGACCGCCGAACAACAGGCCGGCCAGACCGCCCAGCATGAGCCCTTTCATAAAGCCGCTACCCATGAATCCGCCGCTTGTACCCGCTTGTCTTGTTGTCGATGCAGCGGCAGGAGAGTTTGTAGTCGAGTTAGGACCCGACTGATTGATATTTGAATTTGGAGTATTTGTCGTATTGGTTGTTCCCGAGTTGTTGGTCGGTGAACTGTTGGAGTTAAACGACTTTGTTCCTGATTTGTATTTCTTCGCGTCAGCAAGGTCATATCCGACTGGAGCGAGTACGAGCGCGAAGGCAAACAGTAGCATGAACAGCTTTTTCATAGGTTCAAGTAGCCCCTCTCTATATACGTGGAATGGTTATCACTTATAAGTGTACATGAATATGAACAGGAATGGCAATGTAACATTTGGTGAACAACTGGGAATGGCTGCTTTGGTGCCATGTCTGCGATGTGCATTGATTAAAAAATCTTCCCGGGATTCAGAATACCGTTCGGATCAAACTGCTGCTTGATCATTCGCATAAAAGGAAGCGAATCGGGATGCTCTTTGGCCAGATACTTTTTCTTGCCGATCCCGATCCCGTGCTCTCCCGTGCAGGTACCCCCTCTCTCCAAGGCGTACAAGACGATTTCTTCATTGACTTGTTCTGCGGCACGCACCTCTTCCGGGTTTTGCCGGTCGTACATCAAGGAAGTGTGGAAGTTGCCGTCCCCGACATGGCCCAGCACACCGCCGACCAGCCCGCTGCGATCGATTACCGTACGCGCATGCTCGACAGCCCCGCTCAGTTCAGACAGCGGTAGGCAGACATCCGTAATCATCATTTCTCTTCCCGGGAAGCCATGCTTGAAGGCGTACGCCAGATTGTGCCGGGCTTCCCAGAGCTGCGCCCGCTTTTTGGAGTCTGTCTCTACCAGCAAGCCATCGGCTCCGTACTCGCCGAGCAGCTCTTTGGCGAAGGAAACATCGTGATGCAGCCCCGCCTCATTTCCGTGAAACTCCAGAAACAGCGTCGGCTGCTCCGGAAAATCGGTGCCGCTGTGCTGATTGACCTGTCTGATCGAGGCGCTGTCCACAAGCTCT
This sequence comes from Brevibacillus sp. TJ4, assembly GCF_044627595.2. Lineage (NCBI taxonomy): Bacteria > Bacillati > Bacillota > Bacilli > Caryophanales > Paenibacillaceae > Brevibacillus > Brevibacillus sp. TJ4. The sequence goes on from NZ_CP185865.1 coordinate 149,389, forward strand.
ACGCGGGCGATGGCAATGCCGGCTCCGAGCAGAGAGACAGCCCCTTCGACAGCAGCACCTACGGTCGGAAACGTCGCACGTCCGGCGATAATCGTCTCGGGAATGCCGTATACTTGCAGCGTAATTTCCGTAAACACGCCCAAGGTACCTTCGGAGCCGACGAAAAGCCCTGTCAGGTGATAACCGGACGAAGATTTGGCGGACAGGCCGCCGGTACGCATGATGCTGCCGTCTGTCATTACCACTTCCAGATCGCGTACCTGGTCACGCATGATCCCGTAGCGGACGCTGGTCGTTCCGCTGGCGTTGGTCGCTGCCATCCCGCCGATCGTGGCATCCGCTCCCGGGTCGACAGGGAAAAACAGGCCGTGCCGCTTCAAGGCCTGGTTCAACTGGTTGCGCGTCACTCCTGGCTGGACACGCACGAGAAAATCATCTGGACGAACCTCCACAATGTGATTCATATGCTGAAAGTCGAGCGAGATGCCCCCTTCCAGCGGGATACTGTGACCTTCCAGACTGGAGCCTGCGCCGAACGGAACGACGGGGATGCGATGTTCATTGGCGTATTGGAGAATGGCCGCTACCTCCTGTGCAGAGGTCGGAAAAACGACCACGTCAGGCAAGACGGGCTGATGATGGGACTCGTCGCGGCTGTGCTGCTGCCGCATGGTCTCGTTGGCTGTAGCGCGCTCATCTGCGGTCAGTCGTTTCAAATCGGCCAGCCATTTTTCTGGATCTCGCTTCATCGTATATGCTCCTTTTCTGTATGGAATAGGTGGATATGAAACGAGAACCTCCACCAAAAGGGTAGAGGTTCCCGGTGCATTACGCGCCTTTTTTCAACTTTTTCGCTGCCCAGTTGCCCAGCGACTGGAGAGCCTGTACCAAGACGATCAGGATAACGACGGTAATCAGCATGACTTCAATATCCCACTGCTGGTAACCGTAGCGCAGCGCCAGGTCACCAAGACCGCCGGCCCCGACTGCACCAGCCATCGCTGTCGCACCTACGAGACCGATCGTCGCGATCGTCAGGCAGAGGATGATCCCCGGTCTTGCTTCGCGCAGCATGATGCGGAAGATAATTTGCGAGCGGGAAGCGCCCATCGCCTGATACGCTTCAATGACGCCCCGGTCAACCTCCAGGAGCGCTGTTTCCATCAGTCGCGCGATATACGGTGCGGTGTAGACGATCAAAGGAACAATTGCCCCCTTGATCCCGATCGAAGTACCCACGATCAATTCGGTAAACGGAATAATTGCCACCATCAGAATGATAAAGGGCAGCGAGCGTACAATGTTGATCACTACGTTTAGCGTGTGGAAGATCCACTTGTTGGGGAAAAGGTGATTGCCTTGCGTGATCACCAGCAAAATCCCCAACGGAATGCCGATTAAGGTAGCAATAACGAGAGAAAAGCCCACCATGATGACGGTCTCTTCCAGTGACCGAACAAACACTGGGGTCATTTGCAGTAAACGGTCCATTAGTTGACAGCCTCCTCTCGTGCTACGATGTCTACCTTGTATACGGATTCCCGCAAGAACGCTATGCTCTCTTCGACGGCTTTGTCCTCACCGGAGATGTGCAAAAGCAAAATCCCCAATGCCGTGCCCTTGATCGAGGTGATCGAACCGTACAAGAGATTGGTGCTTACCGGAAAGCGTGCAGACAGTGTGCCCAGCACCGGATCGAGCGCCGCATCGCCGCGGAACGCCACGCGCAGGATGCGAGCCACTGGTCCTGTTTGTTTGATGTTGCTCAAAATTTCGGCAGGCACTTCATCGTCAAAGATCGTCTTGATGAAGTTGCGTGTTGTTTGCTGCTGTGGATTGCTGAAAATATCGAGCACGGAGCCTTGTTCGATGATCTCGCCGTTTTCCATAATCGCTACACGGTCGCAGATTTTCTTGATAACCTGCATCTCATGGGTAATCAGCACAATCGTCAGGTTAAACTTGCGGTTGATGTCGAGCAGCAGCTCCAGGATCGATTCGGTCGTCTGCGGGTCGAGAGCCGATGTCGCCTCATCGCACAGCAGGATCTCGGGATCGGTAGCCAAAGCACGGGCAATCCCTACGCGCTGCTTTTGTCCGCCAGACAATTGGGAAGGATAAGAGTTTGCCTTATCTTCCAGACCAACCAGTCTGAGCAAATCTTCTACCTTGCGCTTGATCTCGTCCTTTGGCACTTTGTTCATCCGCAGAATCTCTGCTACGTTGTCGAAGACATTGTAGGAGGAGAGCAAATTAAAGTGCTGAAAGATGATGCCGATCTTTTTGCGCGCTTGACGCAAATTCTTTTCATCGAGAGACAGCATATTCTGACCGTTTACCACGACAGAGCCGCTCGACGGCTTCTCCAGCAGGTTGATCGTACGGAGCAAGGTACTTTTCCCCGCTCCGCTGAATCCGATCACACCGAAAATTTCTCCCTTTTCTACGTTGAGCGACACGCCTTTCAATGCTTCTACCTGCTTGTTCCCAACCGTAAACGTCTTGCGGATATCGGTAAGCTGAATCATCGTTTACAAAACTCCTTGCTCAAGTATTTGCCTTACCAGGACGGCAGGACAGCTCCATCAAAATTCTCATCGATAAATTTCTTCACTTCTTCAGAGCGATACACTTCAATCAATTTTTGGAGATTCGGGTTATCTTTATTTTCATCTTTGGCCGCGATAACATTCACATACGGCGAATCAGATGTCTCGGCGAAAATCGAATCGGTTTTCGGAGAGTAGCCGGCTTCCATCGCGAAGTTGGTGTTGATGCTGGCGATGTCTACGCTGCTCAGGGAGCGTGCCAGGAAAGCTGCTTCCAGCTCTTTGAATTCCAGGTTTTTCGGGTTTTCCACGATATCGAGCGGAGATGCGGTTTCTCCTGCGTCTTCTTTCAGCTTGATCAGGCCAGCCGCTTCATACAGCTTCAGCGCGCGTCCGCGGTTGGTCGGGTCGTTTTGTACGCCAGCGATGCCGCCATCTGGAATTTCGTCGAGGCTTTTGTACTTGGCGGAATACAACCCCATCGGGAATGTTACCGTATTGGCCACGATCACGAGGTTTGCTTTTTGGTCAGCGTTGAATTTCTCGAGGAACGGAATCGTCTGGAAGCTGTTTGCATCCAGGTTGCCCGATACCAATGCCTGGTTCGGCTGCACGTAGTCGTTGAATACAACCACGTCAACGGTCAAGCCCTCTGCTGCCGCTACTTCTTTGACCTTGTTCATAATCTCTTCGTGCGGTCCAGCGGTCACGCCTACTTTAATGGTGTTGTTCTCTCCTTCTGCCGGTGCCGCGCTGTTGCCGCCGCAAGCGGTCAGCAAGGATGCTGCGAGCAAAAGTGACGAGAGCAAAATTCCTGTCTTTTTCATGTACGTTTCTCCCCTTTTTGGTATCTCTTTCATTTGCTTTCGATATTAGAAAAGCCCCTTCCCGAAGGAAGAGGCAAAAAGCACAGAAAAATGGCTCGTTCCCTCTCTTATCTTCCGGAAAATAATTTCCGCTGGATTTGGCACCATATCGAACAGATAGGTTGCCGAGGTTTCATCGGGCCAGTCCCTCAACCTCTCTCTATAAGAGATGACAGGTTATAAAGTTTGGAAAGATTTGTATCCTTATCACCTTAGTAGGTCTTCAATCCGTTTGGATAGTAGGATTATATAGTGAAGTTTGAGAGGTGTCAATCTTTTTTCACGGAACATGTAGAAGACAATCGAATAATGGCGAACGATTGAACAGGGGAAAAGAATAACATTGATCAAAATACGAATGTTTTCTTGATTTACGCGTAGAACATTTGTATAATGGGGAACGTGAAAAACTTCAACCCTACTCTCGCGGGTGATGCTATGCCTATACAGGACACAAGTGAAAGCAGGAAGACGCTGTCTCATATCTACAACGAGATAGCCAAGGAGTTGTTCGGTTTTGGGACAACTTTGCTGAGAGTCACCATCGAGAACAACATCATTACCTTTTACGCGAAGCATCGTCGTTCTCCGCGTTCTGCTGCTCTGGAAGGGGAAGCGCCAGCCTTGAAGCTGGAGGTCGACTTCCGCATGTCGCTTCTGTACAAAAAACGGCTGCGGGAACGAATCGAGGAAGAGATGGGTTTGCCGATGGAGGCTGTGCTGCGCGATTACGACGCCGCCACCCAATGGGCAATCACCAATATCATCCTCGCAGAAGACAAGTAAATAGCGATTCATGCCTGCGGATTTTCTCTTTTGATCTATCTTAAGGGAAGACCACAGTCTTGAATAAACGGGTGTACTTCTCTTTGTTTACGAAGAAGAGTGTTCTTGTTTAGAAGGATTCATTATTTCTAACCAAGGGTGCTTTTCTTTTTCTTTTTTATTCATTAGAAAATGGGGGAGATTCATTTATGAAAACTTTCGTACGCACCATGCTGTCTGTATCTGCACTCTCACTGGCGCTGGCCGGCTGCGGTTCGAGCGACCAAGGCCAACAGCCGCAAGAGGGCGCGACTGGAGGAGCTGCACAGGGAGCACCGACCAAACTGGTCATCTCGACCTGGGGCTTTTCGGAAGACTTTTTCCGTGAAGAAATTTACGCTCCTTTTGAAAAAGAGCATAACGTGGAGATCGTCCTGGAAATCGGGAACAACGCAGAGCGCCTGAACAAAGTGCGCCAAGGCAACAGCAACGTCGACCTGATCTACCTCTCCGACTACTACGCTCAGCAAGGTATCGAGGATGGCCTGTTCGAGACAATCGACCGCAGCCGTATTCCGAACCTGGAGGAAATCTACGACATCGCCAAAGCGCCACTGGGCGAAGAATACGGACCGGCGTACACGGTTGGCCAATTCGGGATCGCCTACAACCCGAACCTGATCGAGACCGAGATCAAATCGTGGAGCGACCTGTGGAATCCTGAACTGGCGGGCAAAATGACGCTGCCAAGCATCACTTCCACGACTGGACCGATGATCCTCGATGCTGCTTCCATGGTAGCGGGCAATGAAACCTTCAATGAAGACCAGGCATTCGCCAAAATCAAGGAACTCAACGATGGCGTGGTCAAGTATTACGACAAAACATCCGAGTACGTGAACATGTTCACCCAGGAAGAAATCGCAGTTGGACCGATCATGGAAATGTACTTCAAAGATATTCAGGCAGCCGTTCCAGACGCGAAATTCGTCTCTCCTGAAGAAGGCGGCTACGCTGTTATGAACACCGTCAACATCGTCAAAGGCAGCAAGAACAAAGAGCTGGCCGAAGAGTTCATCAACTACCAGCTGAGCAAGGAAGTACAAGAAAAGGCAGCCAAAGCGAAAGTGGACTCTCCTGTACACAAAGGGCTGACGTTGACCGAAGAAGAAGCACAAGGCATCACCTACGGCGAAGAAACCATCAACAAATTGCGCATGCTGGAAATGAAGATGGTAAACGACAACTCCAAAACATGGATTGATCGCTGGAACCGCGAAATCATTCAATAAGGCACTGACGCTGGCAGCACAAGGGTATATCGGCAAAACGCATATACCCTTGTGTTTTTCGCCAGGTGCAAGCAAACCGTAGAGCAGGGGGAGAGTGCGCATGAAAAAAATCGTGCTTGATGTGGACACTGGAGTCGATGACGCGCTTGGCATTATCTTGGCAGTAAAAAGCGGCATGTTTGATGTTCTCGGCATTACAACCGTAAACGGCAACGTCTCTCTTGCCAAATCTACGGAAAACACGTGCAAAATCCTCGACTTTATCGGGGCTGATGCGGGGATTCCGGTAGTTCGCGGAGCGTCCCAGCCACTTTTGCGCCACGTGTACTTTGAGCATCGGATTCACGGTGAAGACGGCCTGGGCGGCGCCCTGCGCGATTTTTCCGCAAGCCGGCAGGCACAGGACGGGTTTGCCCCTGATTTTATGATCGAGCAGGTAAAAAGCCATCCCGGTGAAGTGACCTTGATTATGACTGGGCCGCTGACCAATCTGGCGCTCGCTATCAGCAAGTACCCGGAGCTGGTACATCAGGTCAAGGAAGTCATCTTCATGGGCGGAGTGGTCACGCAATACGGCAATGTGACGCCGACTGCCGAGTACAACATGTACGTCGATCCGGAAGCCGCCAAGCTCGTCTTTCACGCCGGTTTCCCCGAACTGACGATGGTTGGCCTCGATGTGACGCGCAAAGTCTTGCTGGACGAATCGCACATCGCAGAGCTGGGCGATACGGAGCTCGCCGATTATGTGAGGGTGAGTACATCCGAGTACACACAGCGGTATTTTGAACGAAATGGCGTCCGCGCCTGCGCCCTGCACGACCCGCTGGCTGTCGGAGTGGCGATGAGCCCGGAACTGGTGACCACCCGCAAGCTGTTTGTCGACATTGAGACAAGAAGCGAGCTGTGTGACGGTCAGACCATCTGCGACTTTCAGAACAGACTCGGGAAAAAGCCGAACATGCACGTATGTCTGGACGTGGATGCCCCCGCCTTTTTTGAGCAGTTTGTCCGCGTGCTGAATAGCTGACGATACCGGGAACAGGAGTTAACGACATGAAGAAAAAAGGCTTGTATCTGTTATTGTTGCCTGGGGTTTTGTTTTTGACGTTGTTTTTGGTCATTCCCATCGCGATGACGATTTTCTCCACCTTCTATCACGAAGGCGGCTTTACCGTACAGGGATACCTGACTTTTCTCACCGATACGTACTATCTGAAAATCTTGTGGACCACGCTGCAAGTAAGCCTGGTCACCACCTTTGTCTGCATTTTGCTTGGTTTTCCCGTATCGTATTACATCTCCAGACTGGGTGCGCGCAAAAAGGGAATCCTGCTCGCGCTGGCAGTCTTTCCGCTTTTGACCAGCTCGGTAGTACGGTCATTTAGCTGGATGATTATTCTCGGAAAAAAGGGGTTGCTCAATTCTTCCCTGCAATGGCTGGGACTGATTGAAAAACCGTTGGAAATACTGTATACCCCGACCGCAATGATGATCGGGATGATCCATCTGTTTTTGCCGCTGATTATTATTACGCTCGTGGGCGTCATGGAAAATATCGATTCAGACTTGCTGAAAGCGGCGGAGAGTCTGGGTGCTTCGCGCTTTACGGCGTTTCGCAAGGTGATTTTGCCGCTGAGCATGCCGGGACTGATCGTCGGCAGCATCCTCGTCTTCGTCGGCAGCCTGACTGCCTATACCACACCTGCCCTGCTCGGCGGGAAGCAAGGAGTCATCTCCACATTCCTCTACCAGAATGCCGTCACGCTCAACGATTGGCACATGGCTTCGGTCATCGCGACCATTATGATTGTAATTACGTTTGTGGTGATTGGCTTGATGAACAAGGTTGCAACGAAACTAAATCCGAAGGGGTAGAAGGGTATGCAGGAGAAAAATCCAGGGTTGGCCCTGTTTACACTTCTGGTGTTCCTGTTTTTGCTGGGGCCGCTCGTTATCATTTCCTTTACATCGTTTGAACCCGGGGTCGTCCTGAAGTTTCCGCCGGAAGGCTTCTCCTGGCGATGGTACGAGAACATTTTTAAAGTGAAGATGTTTATGACGACGTTCTGGACATCGATGTTCGTATCGCTGGCGGGCAATTTGCTGGCGCTGCTGATCGGCGTCCCTGCCGCATATGCGCTAAGCCGCTTTCAATTCAAGGGCAAGGCTGCGCTCAACGCGATTTTTATCTCGCCTGTTCTGATTCCCGGCATCGTCATGGGCTTTGCCATGCTCAAATACGTGATTATCGTATACAATCTGCCGATTTACGCGGGGCTCTTGATCGGACATACCGTGATCATGCTTCCCTTCATTATTCGGGTAGTGGCATCGAGCCTGTCCAACTTCGACTTCGCGATTGAAGAAGCGGCGCTCAGCCTGGGGGCGGGACGGATCGCCACGTTTTTCAAGGTGGTTCTGCCCAATATCCGCTCCGGTATTATCGCGGCGATTCTGATCGCCTTTCTGGAATCGTTCAACAATGTCGACATCTCTGTGTTTATGACAGGACCTGGGGTGAGCACGCTGCCGATCCAGATGCTGACCTATGTGGAAAACAACTTTGATCCGACGATTGCCGCACTTTCCGTGCTGCTGATGATCATTACCGCTCTCTTCATGTTTGTCATCGAGCGTCTGATGGGACTTTCCTACTTTACAAAACGATAACGGAGGCAAAAACATGGCATTGCTTACGCTGGAAAACGTATCGGTTGCCTATGACAATCAGTACATTTTGCAAGACTTCGACCTGAACATCGAACAAGGACAGCTTGTCTCCCTGCTGGGCCCGAGCGGCTGCGGCAAGACGACGACGCTTCGTTTGATTGCCGGATTTCTCGAGGCGAAGCATGGCAAGTTCCTGTTTGACGGGAAGGATTACACCCGTGTCCCCGTAAACAAGCGCAACTTCGGGTTTGTCTTTCAAAGCTACGCGCTGTTTCCGCACTTGTCCGTCTTTGACAATGTCGCGTTCGGACTGCGCCTTCGCAAAGTAAACGAGGCAGAGGTCAAAAAGCGCGTCTCCGAGATTCTCGAAGTCGTCAGCCTGGGCGGCTTTGAAAAGCGCTACCCGAAGGAATTGTCCGGCGGGCAGCGGCAGCGGGTGGCGATTGCCAGAGCGCTGGTGATCAAGCCGGACCTGCTCTTGTTTGACGAACCGCTGAGCAATCTGGACGCCAACCTGCGCGTGAACATGCGCGTGGAAATCCGCCGCATCCAGCAGGAGCTGGGGATTACGACCGTCTATGTCTCCCATGACCAGGAGGAGTGCTTCTCCATCTCGGATCAGGTGGCGATTATGAACAAGGGCGTGATCGAGCAGTTGGATGATCCGGCGACGATTTTCAAATACCCCAAGACCGAGTTCATCGCCCGCTTTATCGGTTTTTCCAACTTTATCAACTTTGCCGAGCGGACTGAACGCGACTCCGAAATCGCGCTGCGCGTCGGCGACCACTGGTTTGTCGCCAGCAAAAATCCGGGAACGCTGCAGGCATCCGGCAATACATGCGCCCTGCGCCCGGATGATCTGATCGTCACCCAGACAGCGACACCGGATGGCAATCAACTCCCCGGTCGCGTCAAGGTGAGCACGTTTTTGGGCAGAAGCTATCAGTACGTCGTACAGACGGAACTGGGTGATTTTACGGTAAACCAGGAGATGGAAGCCCCTTATAAAAACGGCGAAAACGTGTACCTGCACTTCCCCAAAGACAAATTGGTGCTGGTGGATTAACAAGAGGGAGGGCTTTTCGTGAAAGTTGATGTGCTGATACAAGACGTCCTGGTTTACAACAGTTACTTCAAAACCTTTATCGCGGGAAACGTGGCTGTACAAGACGGAAGGTTTTTCTATATAGGCAAGCGCGGGACAGAGACATTTGAAGCGGGCGAGATCGTGGACGGGCGCGGGCGATACATGCTCCCCGGCCTGATCGATATTCACTTGCACATCGAAAGCTCCATGGTGACGCCGGAGACGTTTTCCTACGCGCTGATCAAAAACGGCGTGACGACGATTGTCCCGGAACCGCACGAAATGGCCAACGTCTTCGGAATCGAGGGGATCAAGGAAATGATTCGCGCCAGTCGCGATTGCGTCGTCGACATGAAGTACGCGATCCCCAGCTCCGTTCCGGCGACGTCCATGGAGACGACGGGCGGATCAGTCGAGCTGGCCGACATCGAGGAGCTGCTGCAGACCGAAGAGCTGGTCTGCATGGGGGAAATTATGAACTACGTGGACGTGATCACCGACCCCGACTGCAAGACCAACCAGATTCTCGACTACCTGCGCCGCAACCATCCCGATCTGGTCATCGAGGGACATTGCCCGAAGCTGCTTGACCTTGATTTGCACCGCGTCATTTTTGCCGGGGTAGACTCCGACCATACGCATCAGACGGTGGAGGGGATGGAAGCGAGGATCGCTGCCGGGATGTTCATCGAGGTGCAGGAAAAATCGATGACAGATGAAGTGATGGAGTATTTGATCAATCACGAGGTTTCCGAACACTTCTGTTTTGTCACCGACGATGTGATGACCGATTCCCTGTACAAGCGCGGGCATCTGAATTACATCGTCAAAAAGGCGATGCAGATGGGCATGACGCCTGAGCGTGCGATCTACGCCAGCACCTTTACTCCGGCGCGCCGGATGAAGATGCACGACCGCGGCGCGATTGCACCGGGCAAGCTGGCGGACTTTCTGCTCGTATCGGACCTGCGTGAGCTGACGATCGATCAGGTGTACAAAAACGGAAAATTGGCGTACGACGCACAGCGGGAGTATCGCCAGGTCGTGACGCCATCGCAGTTCCCCGAACATTTTTACCGCAGCGTGCAATTGTCGCCGCTTTCGGAAAAGGACTTCCTCGTGCAGATGGATGCACCGGACAACCGCTATCCCTGCCGTGTCATGCTGGTGCAGGACGGTTCGACCTTTACCGAGGACCATCGCGGTATCGTGGAAGTCCGTGACGGACAGCTCTGCTGGGAGGAGAGTCCGTACGGGTTGATCGCTGTGTTTGAGCGGTACGGCAAAAACGGCAACCGCGGCTACGGGCTGATCAGCGGCGATACGATCAAGCGCGGGGCGATCGCGACGACCTACTCGCACGACAACCACAACCTGCTCGTGGTCGGGCACAATCCGCATGACATGACGGTCGCAGCCAACGCCGTCATCGAGATGCAGGGCGGATTTTGCGTCGTCCTGGACGGCGAGGTGATCGCGCGCCTGCATTTGCCGGTAGGCGGTATTCTGACCGAAGAGCCGCTGGAAAAGACGGCGAAGGAAGTCGAGCAGCTTCGCCGGGCGATGGAGGAGCTGGGCTATCGCCACTACAATCCGATCATGTCGATCAGCACCCATTCCTTGCCGGTCAGCCCGGCATTGAAAATTACCGATCTGGGGCCGATCGATGTCAACGCCGGAAAAGTGGTTCCGCTCTTGCTGATGTAAAAAAGGAATAGCCGAAATCGATGACGAAAAAACCGTCGGGGTTGGTCCGGACGGTTTTTCGCATGTCCGTGTCAGGTGGACGTCGCGCCGCTTTCTTTTTCTGATGTACTTTCCCCGTGGAATCAGGTACTATGACTCTATGTGTAGATTGACAAATTGTGTAAGGGTGTAGAAGAAAATGATAGAAACCTATTCGCTTCGGGAGAAATGGCGTCAATTCGCTGTTGTGTTGCTGCCGATTTTTATTACCCAAATGGCCCTGTTCTCCATGACCTTTTTTGATACGATCATGTCCGGACAGGCGAGCCCGACAGATTTGGCGGGGGTGGCGATCGGGGGAAGCATCTGGGCGCCGATCCAGTCAGGACTGACGGGAATTCTCATGGCAGTCATGCCGATGGTGGCACAGATGGTAGGAGCCATGCAGAGGGAAAAGGTTCCCCAGACGATTTTGCAGGCGCTGTATCTCTCTGTGGCGATTGGCGCTGCGCTGATTCTGATTGGCTCGTTTGCGCTCGACCCGATACTGGACACGATGAAGCTGGAGACGGAAGTGCGCGACATTGCCCGAGGCTTCCTGCATGCGATTGCGGCGGGGATCATCCCGTTGTTTCTGTATACGGTCATCCGCAATTTTATGGATGCGCTCGGCGAGACGAGAGTGACGATGATCATTACCCTGCTCTCGCTGCCGATCAATATTTTCCTGAACTACTGCCTGATCTTCGGCAACTTCGGCTTCCCGCGCCTGGGCGGGGTGGGAGCTGGCGTCGCTTCTGCGATCACCTACTGGATTTTGTTGATCATCAGCCTGGTCGTCGTCGTTCGCTTCCAGCCGTTTGCTGACTACGGCATCTTTCAGAAGCTGTATCGCATCTCTCTGCGTGCGTGGAAGGAGCTGCTGCGGCTCGGTATTCCGATCGGCTTTGCCATCTTTTTTGAGGTCAGCATTTTTGCCGCTGTTACCTTGCTGATGAGCGAGTACAGCACGATCACGATTGCTGCCCACCAGGCCGCGATGAACTTCGCTTCCTTTATCTACATGATCCCGCTGAGCGTCTCGATGGCGATGACGATTCTCGTTGGCTTCGAGGTCGGGGCACAGCGGTACCGGGATGCCCGGCAGTACAGCTACCTGGGGATTGGAGTTGCCATTGGCATGGCTTTGCTCTGCGGGATCGGACTGTACCTGTTTACCGAGCAGGTGGCAGGCTTCTATACCAAAGACCCGGACGTGCTGCAACTGGCCCAGGAGTTTTTGCTGTACTCGATCCTGTTTTTGATCTCGGATGCGATCGCCGCTCCTATCCAGGGCATTTTGCGCGGGTACAAGGACGTGACGGTTACGTTCATCGTCGCGCTCGTCTCTTACTGGGCGATTGGCTTGCCGCTCGGCTACCTGCTGGCCCAGTACACGTCGCTTGCCGCATTCGGCTACTGGATTGGGCTGATTTCGGGATTGGCGGCTGGGGCTGTCTTTTTGTACGGACGGCTATTGGCTCTGCAAAGGCGAAAAATCAGGGAAGCATCGTGACGGTGCCTCATACCTGGCGGAAAACCCTTGTGATAGAGGGTTTTCCGTTTTTTGCATGAAGCGTCGGGGCAAAGCTGACAATATAGCGAGGACAGAAAAATTGTGATCCTATTTGGCCGAAGCAAGGTATATACTGTATTTTAATGAAAAAATGGAAGATATCCTGACATGAAGCAAAGCAAGAAGGGAGGAGGAGACATATGTCATATGATTTTCTCATCAGACTGGGGATCGCCATGTTTTTGGGACTGCTCATCGGTGTCGACAGACAGTTGAAGCACAAGCCTCTGGGCGTAAAGACGAGCATGGTCATTTCTGTAGCGAGTTGCCTCATCACGATCGTGTCGATTGAGGCGGTACATCGGTTCTCCTCTCCGGGAGCAACCAATATGGACCCGATGCGCCTGGCTGCACAAATCGTCAGCGGTGTCGGTTTTCTCGGCGCGGGGGTCATCTTGCGCCGGAGCAATGATGTTATTTCCGGCCTGACGACGGCTTCCATGGTCTGGGCAGCATCGGGCCTGGGAATTGCCGTAGGCGCTGGCTTCTATTATGAAGCAGTGACTGCGACGATCCTGATTATTCTCGCCATCAACCTGTTCCCGCTGATTCTCAAGTGGATCGGTCCGAGCTCCTTACGCGAACGAGACTTGGCGATCAAAATCGTCGTTCAGGAGCAAGCAGACCTCGATGAAGTATTTAAACAAATCAAACGCTTGCAGATGAAAGTGAAGAGAGTCAAGGTCAGAGATGTGGAGAACAGGCAGCAGAGGCTGGAGATGGAGATCTCCTCGCCGGAAAACACGTATACCACCGATGTGTACACGCAGTTGAAAAAGGTGTGCCACGTCGTGTCCGTCGAAGTAGAGAGCAGGTAGCGGAAACAGCGATTCGAGCAAGTCGTGTCACCTGAAAAAGGAGGCTGGAGTCGAGATGGAGTACAGAGTGGAAAAGGACACCCTTGGGGAAATCCAGGTGCCAGCGGATAAAATGTGGGGAGCGCAGACGCAGCGCAGCCTGCAAAACTTCCGCATCGGCGAGGAGAAAATGCCACTGGAGCTGATCCGCATGTTTGCCGTGCTAAAAAAGAGCGCGGCACTGGCCAACGAAAAGCTGGGGAAGCTGGACGCAGAAAAGGCCAAAGCGATTGTCACTGCCGCTGATGAAGTGATCGCCGGCAAGTGGGATGCGCATTTTCCTCTGGTCGTGTGGCAAACCGGCAGCGGCACGCAGTCCAATATGAACGTAAACGAAGTGATCGCCCGCCGCGCCAATCAGCTTCTCGAGCAGGCGGGCAGCCAGGCTCGCATCCACCCCAATGACGACGTCAACAAATCGCAAAGCTCCAACGATACGTTCCCGACCGCGATGCATCTGGCGGCGCTCGTTGCCGTGGAGGATCAAGTGCTTCCCGCTGTGGCGAAGCTAAAAGAGACGCTGCGGCAAAAAAGCGATGCGTTCATGCACATCATCAAGGTAGGACGCACCCACTTGCAAGACGCCACGCCGCTGACGCTGGGCCAGGAAATAAGCGGATGGTGCCGCATGCTGGACAAAAGCGAGCAGATGATCCGCGAGAGCGCACAGTATTTGCGCGAGTTGGCGATAGGCGGCACGGCTGTCGGGACGGGGATCAACGCGCACCCGCGCTTTGGCGATCTCGTCGCCGAGGAGATCAGCCGCGAGCTGAACAAGCGTTTTGCCAGCGCGCAAAACAAATTCCACGCCCTGACCAGCCACGATGAGCTCGTGCATGTACACGGAGCGTTCAAGGCATTGGCTGCCGATCTGATGAAAATCGCCAACGACGTGCGCTGGCTTGCCAGCGGTCCGCGCTCCGGCATCGGCGAAATCACGATTCCCGCCAACGAGCCGGGCAGCTCGATCATGCCGGGGAAAGTGAACCCGACGCAAAGCGAAGCGATGACGATGGTGGTCTGCCAGGTGATGGGCAATGACGCCACGATCGGCTTCGCCGCCAGCCAGGGCAATTTCGAGCTGAACGTGTTCAAGCCGGTCATCATTTACAACTTCCTGCAGTCGGCCCGCTTGCTCGCCGACGCGATGCACTCGTTTGCCGACAACAGCGCGGCAGGCATCGAGCCAAACCTGGCGGTGATCGAACAAAACATGAAAAACTCGCTCATGCTCGTCACCGCGCTCAATCCGCACATCGGCTATGAAAATGCCGCCACCATCGCCAAGCTCGCCCACAAGGAAGGCATCACCCTGAAAGAGGCAGCAGTCAAAAGCGGCCTGCTTAGCGCGGAGCAATTCGAGCAAATCGTCCGCCCCGAGCAGATGATCCACCCCAAGGAATAGCTTTTTGCTGTCACAGCTCACACTTACGCAACCGATGGCCGTACCGGGCTATCGGTTTTTCCTTTTTCTTGCTTGCGCTTGTTCTGTCCCAGCAAGGAGAAGTAGACTCTTAAAAAGCTACAGATTAATGGAGCTTTAGTAGTCTTTTCCTATCTTAAAAGTGTTTCTCCAAGGATATACCCAGTTCGCGCCTTTAATTGTAATAGATGCCGGCCCATAGCCTATACTAAAACCATCAATATATTTAGGTGCACTTGAGTGTACATATCTAGATACAAACGTCCCTGTTTCACCTTTGTGAGATTTAGGTATACGTACCCTATCTCTCACATAGCCATCATGTATTCCTTCATGATAGTCAATATCAATTTCTGCATATGAACCGTAGACATCCTGATCAATGTCTGGATCAAAATCAATACTTCCAAGTTTTCTACCGCTACGACTAAAATAAGTCACATCATAATCAGCGGTTGTTTTTATAGAAGTTGTATGAGATTGCCAAGCATGCGCTACTCGATCAGTAAAATATAGTATAGGGCGTGAACTCCATTCAAATTTAGTGTAGTAAGAATATTCATATTCATCATCCTTTGTACCATGATAGACTATATAACCCCAGCCTGTAAAATCTCCTTCCTCATAATCACCAAGATCAGTTCCAGCAATCGTTACATCTCCCGCAACATCTTCGTTTACCAATCCCATTTCTTGTAGTTTTTCAAAATCTTTCTTTGCAATTTTTTTAATTTTTTCTTTATTTTTTTCAGTGACGATGTGTTGAACTCCATCTAGGTCAGTATAGATAGTTGGTTCATACTCAACTTCCGAGTCCACTTTAACGCCACCTTCAGCTAACAATTCCTCTTGCATTCCCTCTGGTAAAGTATCAATCTCTTTTTCAGAAAAACCCATTATCTTAAGTATTTTTTTTGTTCGTTTTTTGAAATCTTTTGGGATTTTGATTTTCCAAGACCTTTAACCCTCCCGTCTTCATAAACTGTTACATCGAGATCGCCGACCTTAACCATGTCAAAACTAACCTCTTCTTCAATCTCTTTAAAGTCTTTGCTGGCCGCACCTACAGTAAATGGGATCAAGCTAGTCAGTGTAACAGTTGCAACTAGAGAAGCTATAAGTTTTTTCTTTAGAAAAGGAATCATTTTGAAAATCTCCTAATATATGGTATATTGGAATTGTAACCATATCACAAAAAATTGTCAACAATTGGAAAATGAAGGGGGCTTGTAATTGAAAAAGAGAAAACTTATTGTTTTTTTTGGTACATTGTTTCTTGTAATGGTGGTGCTTTTACTAACATGGAGTATTTATTTTAAGGAAAAGACAGTAGCAGTCGTAAAAGTAATAGAGATTAGCAATGACCTTATGGTAATAGAGGATCAGCTCAATGTGAAAACAACTATTAATGTCCCGAGGGTTATTACGAAATTAATTAAAGTGAACGAAGAATATTTTGTAGAGTATGAGTCTAGCTTTATAGGATCGCCGAAACTTGTTTCTATAGAACCCCTAAACTAAAGATGAAACATTATATAGACATAACTAATTAGTTGCAGCTTTAGTCAAACAAAATCAACACGAAGCAACCCGCTCCGGCACAACGCCAGGCGGGCTTTGTCTGTCAGCAATCCCTCAAATTAGAGTAGGCTGCAAATCAAAGGCGTCGGAGCTTCCAAGTTCGACAAATACGGCGAGATGTTCCTGGAATGTCTGCAGCAATACGCTGCACAAACACCCTAAAGCAAGGAGAGGGAAACGGTGAGGATTGCTGCCCTGTATGATATTCACTCCGCGCACACCAGCCGAGATCCGAAAGAGCGGCGATCCCCAGGCAATCCCGTTCGCTGAGGACAACGTCAAAAAAGTCCCCACGGCGACCGAAGCGATCGACATCTTCGAGAGAATCAACCGTAACCGGCAGTCATAAACGCAAGAAGGACAGCTCGGCATGTAAAAGGCCGCTGTCCTTCTTGTTTTTTGTAATGGTGCCGCTGGTTAACCCAACAGGCTTTTTTCTTGCGCCTTGATCTGTCCGCGCTTTTTTGTCAGGAAAGAGAGGAACAGGAGAAGGATCAGCCCCTGGATGACGATGGCCCAGGAGATGGACGCGCCCAGATAAACGACCAGATAGTAAATCCCCGAGCCTGCGGCCATCAGCCCATTCTCGATAAAATTTTGGATGGCGATCGTTTTGCCCGATCCGACCATTCGTTTGCCCCGTTCTTGTAGCACCGTGTTCATCGGAATGAGAAAGACTCCTCCCATAAACCCGGCCAGCAGCAGGAAACCTACCGCAACAGCCGTGATGTGAACCCAGGGAAACAGGACGATGACGGCAAACATGCCAAACCCGAATGCCAGCGAACGCGTAAATGACCGTAGAGGAACCAGCTTCGGGGCGAGAAAGGCTCCGACGATAATCCCGATCGACGTCGTCGCGAGGATCAGGGAGACGGAAAAATGCTGCGGGTCAATCGACAGCGATACGGGAATCCAGGCGAGCACTGCGACCCTGAGCACCGCCGAGCTCATCCAGAAGGCACCTGTGCCGACGAGGGCAAAGCGGGTGTCCCGCTGCTTCATCAGCTTTTGAAAATCGAGAAAGAAGCGGCGCGCCTCCGTACCGTAGCGGATCGCTGCATTCCCCTCCATGCGGGGAATCAAAAAGGTCATCATCAGCGACAGCAGGTACAGGATGAGACAGATGCCGGACGAAAGCAGCGGATCGATCATCGACGCAATCGCGCCGCCCCCTCCGATTCCGGTCAAAATGGCGATGATCGTATACGCCTCGATGCGGGCGTTGGCGCGGAACAATTCGTCTTCGTTGTTCGTCAGCTCCGGCAGGATTCCGTATTTGGCAGGAGAGTACACGACTGCGCCGACGCCTACCGTGAAATACGCGAGCATCAACAGCAGGATGCTGCTGTGATCGATGACAAACAGCAGCAGCACGCCGACTGCCTTGAGCAAATTGCCGATGATCAGGACAAACGACTTCGGATGCTTGTCGGCAAAGGGGCCGACGAGCGGTGCGAGAAACAGGTAGGGCAGAAAAAAGGCGATGGAGACGAGTGCCAGCATCGCGGGAGAAAACCCGTTCTCCCGCAGCAGATTGGCGATGACAAACAGCACCATGTTGTCGGCGAAGGCGGATAAAAATTGCGTGAGATACAGGGCTGACAGCGGCTGGATACGATTGGTCACGATGCTTCGCCTCCTTGTTCAGCCCATCGCTTCAGGCTGACGTAATCGGTTTTTCCGCTTCCTAACAGCGGTAGTGTTTTGGTGTGCTTCACGGCTGCCGGGACGAGCAGCGGCGAGAACTGGCGCTGGCTGATGTACGAGCGCAGTTGCGACAGTCCGGCTGTTTCGTCTGTGGTATAGAGCAAGACCCGCTCTCCCCTGCGCTGGTCGCTGACGGTGATGACAGCGAATTCCGAGTGGCCAAAACACTGCATCGCCAACTCTTCAACCAGATTGAGCGAGACCATTTCCCCGCCGATTTTGGCAAAGCGCTTCAGGCGGGACTGGATCGTCAGGAAGCCTTCTGCATCTGCCTCCACCAAATCGCCCGTCCGGTACCATTCCTCTGCGGGCAAAAAGCCTTTTCCGTGGATCAGGTAGCCTTTCATTACGTTGGGGCCTTTGACCAGCAATTCGCCGCCATTGTCGATCCCGTCTACTTTTTCCAGGCGGTATGCCATACCGGGTAGCAGGCGGCCCACCGTCCCTTTCTTGTTGGCAAGCGGCGTGTTGAGCGAGAGGATCGGAGCCGTCTCGGTCGCGCCGTACCCTTCAAAAATCCGCACACCGAACTTCTCCATCCACAACTGGCGAACGTCGTCCTTCAGTTTCTCTGCGCCTGCAAACACGTAGCGCAGCGAATAGAAGTTGTACTGATGAGCCATCCGCCCGTAGCCTGCCATAAACGTCGAGGTTCCGAACAGGATCGTCGCGTTCTGATCGTACACCAGCTCCGCGATCGCCTTGTAGTGCAGGGGACTTGGGTAAAGGTAGACGGGAATTCCTTTGATTACCGGCAGCAGCGTCCCGGCAGTCAGTCCGAAGCTGTGAAACATCGGCAAGGCGTTGAAAAACTTGTCGCGGCTGGTGATGTCGATCACACTTGTCACCTGCTGGATGTTGGCGTACAGGTTTTCATGGGTCAGAACCACGCCTTTTGGCTTGCTCTCGCTGCCCGAGGTGAAAAGAATCAGTTCGTTCGTGACAGCCTGTGCCTTTTGTTTGCGCAGGTAGCGCAGCAGCGCGAGCAGTTTGTCGGAGGTGGTGGCGGACGCTTTCAGATCCTCCAGGTAGACGATCTTTGCATGCTCCTCCAGCGCTTCGATGAGGTGCTCCAGCTTGCCTTTTTGTACGAATACACGCGACGTCAGGATCGTATCGATCTGGGCTGTCTCGCAGCAGTCGAGCAGCGAGCGGGTACCCAGGGAAAAATTCAGGATCGCTGGCGTTTTGCCGATCGAAAACAGAGCCAGCAGCGTAATCAGGTGACCGACGGAATTGGGCAGCAGCAGTCCGACAGACGGTTGACCCAAGAGCATCGGGCGCAGCTTGCCAGCGAGAAGATAGCTGCCGACCAGGAGAGTCCGGTAGTTGATGGCTGTCGTCAGGTCTTTGGCGATTTCCATTTTGGAGCCGTTGACGCGGGCAGCTTCCAGGACTTCATCGAACAGGTTGACGTTTTGCTTCATCTTGCTAGCAAACAGCTCGTTTTGCATCGTGCGCAGGACGAGGTCGCTCGCCTGTGCTTTTTGTTCGCGCATCGACAGTTCTGGATTGTGCGCGATGCGGTAGGAGGAGCCGATCCGAAATGTGATCTGCGGGAACCAGCGGATCGGGAGTTTGCCTTTCAGGTAAGAAAAGATCGAGCGCTCCGCTCCCTGGATGATCACGGGATAGACGGGAATTCCGGTGCGCAGGGCCAGGTAGGCGACGCCGCTGTACATTTTCATCAGGCCGCCCGTGGTGGTGATCCGGCCTTCCGGAAAGATCACCAGCGTCTTTCCTTGCCGGACGACGCGCAGCATTTGGCGGATCGAGTAGGGATTGAGCGGATCGACCGTGATGTGCTGGCAAAAACGCAGGAAAAAGGAGAAGCGTTTGGCGATTTCCGTATTGACGACGAAGGTTGCGTTTTTGGGAAGGTAAAAAGAGAGCAGCACTGCGTCCAACAGCGACACGTGATTTGGCGTAATCAGAGACGGCTGGCTGAGGTCGAGTTTTTCCAGACCGTGTACGCGGGGACGGAACCAGAGAATCAGGATACATTTGATGAAGGCATGAATCAATTTCATCTGTACCACACCTTTACAAAAAGAATGATTGCATAGTTCTGATTGTAAAGAATGGGGGGATTTGCAAAAGTACCAACTTTCTTTGGTACCTGCTCATAAGCCCTGGTAAAATTCCCTGGTTTCGCGTTAAAACAGCTTTCGTTGGCGTGCCTTGGCGGCTGCTTCCTTGCTCGATTTGACGCCCATTTTTTTGAGGATGCGGTTGATGTGGTTTTTGATCGTGCGCTTGGTGATGTGGAGCGACCTTTCGATTTGCGTCTGGGTCTGCCCTTCGTGGATCAGGCGCAGGATATCCTTTTCCGCGGGGGAGAGCAGCTTCTGGTACTCGTCGTTTTTCAGACGCAAAAATTCGTTTCGCAGCGCCTGTGCGGCAGTCGGATGGATCGCCGATTGCCGGGTGTGAGCAGCGCGGATCGCGTCCGGTATTTCCTTGAAGCTGGACTTGCTGATGTAGTTGACGGCACCTGCGGAGAACGACTCGACGATCACGTCTTCATCGGTCAGCGAAGTGAGCATGATAATGGTGCAGTCGGGATGGTCCTGAAGCAGCGAGATGGCTGTATCGATGCCGTCCAGGTTGTTGTCGGTCAGGTTGATGTCCATCAGCACCACGTCGGCGGCTGATTGCGCAAAGCGCTCGATAGCCTCTTCCTTGCTGGCAGCCTCGCCGGTGACGCGGATGTCCGGCTCTTTGTTCAGGTAATCGATCAGGCCTTTGCGCCAGACCGGGTCGTCTTCTACGAGAAAAACAGCTATCGTCTTCATCGGTTTGTTTCCTCACTTTCGCTTCGCGCTGTGGATGTTCTGACGGCGACGCGTTTTTTCGGGAAGAGCAAAAACACCGTGGTTCCTGCTCCAGGCTCGCTGGACAGCTCCAGCAGTCCTTGATGCTTTTGCATCACGTGGTAGCAATACGACAGCCCCAGGCCAAAGTTGGTGCCCGATTTTTTCGTGGAGAAAAACGGGTCGAGCACGCGCGCCAGGTTTTCCCTGGAAATGCCTGCGCCGGTATCGGCGACAGAGACGACCAGATGCTTTTTGGATAAGAAGAGCTGGATGTTCAGCACTCCGCCTGTTTTCATCGCCTCGATCGCGTTCATGCACAGATTGGTCAGCACTTCACGCAGGAGAGCCGGGTCGCAGAGAAGCTGAAGCCTCTCGTCCAGCTCGGTGACGACCTCGATCTGCTGCTTTGCGGTAAATGGGCGCAGCGCATGGATGGCTTCCGTGATCAGTCCGGCGGCAGGCACGCTTTGCTCCCGCAAGTTCACGTCGCGAAGCTGGGTCTGGATGCGATCGACCATGTTCAGCATGTGCTGCGCCGATTGCAGCAAAACAGTCGCGTCCTCTTTCAGCTCAGGCTGGTTGTGTTGCTCGGCGTAGTCGTGTATGCGGTCGGCGTACAGGGAGATTTTGCCGACTTCGTTTTTTACAGTGTGGTTGATAATCTGCACGCCCGAAGTCAGCGCACGCAGCGTGCTGTCCAGCCGCCGCTTTTCGACGCGCAGCCGGACGCCGAGAAAGCCGTATTTCAGGCTGACGGCGATGATGACGATGAATTGGATCGCGACTACCCAGCCGTTGTAGCGCCACGCTTCGTAATTGTTGTGAATCCGCATGCCGTAGATGAGCAAAAAGACCAGGAAGAGCGGAACGATGATCAACAGATTGGTATAAAACAGGTTTTTTTTGACCAGCGGGTCCCGTTCGTCGCGGTATCGTCCGATCAGCAGGAACGAAGCGGCGAAAAAATAGGGAAATACCCATGCCACCATGATCCAGTAATTAAACGAGAGAACAGGGTAGATCGGCGTGATCGCCAGCATCACGAGCGGCGGGATCAGTCCGAGAATTTGCACGAATGTTTTGGTTTTGGCCGATAGCGATTCGCTGGAATGTATGGCGAACAGCAAAAACGTGTACGGCAATCCTGTCTGGCAGAGAAATGAGGCTGTTCTGCTCAAGAGGACGAGCCCTTGTTCCAGGTCGGGATGGGCAGCGAGTGTATCCGCCCAGGCGATCAAAATGTGTTCATCGATCAGGCCGGACAAGTAGCCGCCGCCGCCGACAAAAGCTGTCGCGCTCGCCCAGCGGATGGGGGTGCGGCGCGGGTCGGTAAACAGTACGAACAACCCGAGTGCCCATATGGTACATAACATGAAAAGCATCATGGCAAATACGATCTCCCGTCGGTAAAAACGTCGTACTTCTATTATACCGTACGAGGTTGCCGGCGTACGTAAAGAAATCCTGGGGTTCGGAAAACGGGGAGTGACTGAATCGAAAGCAGGAGTGCAGCGTTGGCGTTTGTCCCGGTGCGGGTATCGAGAGTCAGGCTTGTCCAGGCGTAGTGAATCGCGGGTCAGTTGCCGGCGAGAATAATTGGGATGCCGATCAAATACAATCCCATTGAAGGGGAAATTTCCACAAAAAGACAGTTTGTGAAATGGATGTCTTCACAAACTGGTGTCGTTTTCGAGTTTTCGCATGGGGCTGACTTATTTGCGTTCCGGCAGCTCGATCAGGACAGGCATTTTGTCAAAGACGTAGTTGTCCTTCGGCGTTGAAACCGTGCCCAAGACCGTGGTAAAGCGTCCGGATCGCATGTCGGCAGGAAGGCGCAGGGGAATGTAGGCATCGTCGTCCGTCCAGGCAATCAGACAGGGCTTCCCGGCTTTTTTCAGGGAGACAAAATATATCCCTTCTGTGGTTCGGGTGAAGTTCTCCACGACTGCGCCTGTGAGCCAGGAAACGGTCCGTTGCATGGCGCGTCCCGCTCCTGTGAGCAGATTGGGTCGATTGTTTTCGACATCAATCAGCCGAAGTTTGTTCCACCAGGAATCGACGCCGTAAAAGTAGGTGCGTGCAATCCCTGCCACGATGTTTGTCATGTACAGCCGGAAGATATAGGAGCTTGCCAGGTCATCGGGCATGACCAGCTTGTTGTTCTGGTCCCCGGAATAATACCTCCCCTTGTAATGCCAGTGCCGCCAGCCTGCCTCCGTGTTCCAGATGGGCGTATCGCCCATTCCGTAGCGTTTCATCAGGTCGCGGTATTTTCGCGTGACGGCAATGTGCGCTTCCGGCGGCGAGGGGTGCTCGTAGTAGTGCAGCGAGATGATGTCAATGTAGCGGCCGCCCTGGAGACGAAGAAACTCTTCCAAAAAAGGATAGCCGGAATGAGTCGTCACCGCTGGACCAAGGAGCTTGATCCCCGGGTCGACGGCGAGCAGGACGGTCCTTGCTTCACGCGTGAGATCGACAAGCTGCCCTGCCGAACCGCCGAAAAACTCTTTCAGGTTTGGCTCGTTCCACACCTCGTAGTACTTGATTTTTCCTTTGTAGCGCAAAGCGACCGTTTTCACATAATTGCGCCAGTCCGCCATATTCAAGGGAGGCAGGTTGTTGTAGGCGTTCCCGGGGTTGGAGCCCGTACCTTTTCTGCCTCCGGTAGCCCAGTTCGGGGGCTGGCCAAGCGTCAGAACCACTTCCAGATTGTTTTCCTCTGCTACCCGCATCAGTTTATCCATCAAGGCAAAGGTGAAGCTCCCTTTTCTCGGTTCAATCATGCGCCAGGTTGTGCCTGTATCCCACCAGCGCCACGAGCCAAATCCGAACCGCAAGTTTCTGAGCGGTGTGACGGGAGAACCGGGGTCTGATTCGGGGACGGGCACTTCCAGATGCATGCCGAAGACACTCCGGTCGATCGCCGAGTGCTGCGATGTCTCCCGTTCTTGGGCAAAAGACAGATTCCTTGCATCCACGGGTTCGGTATTCTGTTCCGCGCCGGTTCTGTCATCCGTATTTATCGTTTACTCCCCCTTTTGATGATTTCATTCACCCTCACTACAAGTGTATTCATTGCAAATGGTACGTTGCACAGCGAATGAATGGTTTTTTGCAAATGGATGTTCCGGGAACAGATACCAGTTCATATGTGCAGGTGATGAAACGTGAGACGAATCGACCAGGTTTATCAGAAGCTGCTGGAGCTGGGACCGCAAAGGCAGGTCGACGCAAGCGGGCTGGCGAAGCTGCTGGGACTGGCCAGGGCCAATGTGAGCAGCGATCTGAACCAGTTGTGGAAGGAAGGCAAGGTGGTCAAAACGCAAGGGAGACCGACGCTGTTTCAGGCAAAGCCGGTGGCCGACGCCTTGTTCCGCGAAGAGACGACGTTGGACCGTCTGGCGAAGCTCAACCACAGTTTGCGGACGCAGATCGAACAGGCGAAGGCGGCCGTTTTGTACCCGCCGCGCGGGATGCATTGTTTGATCCTGGGCGAGACAGGCGTGGGCAAGTCCGTATTTGCCGGCTGGATTCACCAATTTGCGCTCGATGTGGGGCGGATGGAGCGGGAGGCGCCGTTTGTCGTCTTCAATTGCGCCGATTACGCCAACAATCCCCAGCTTTTGATCAGCCAGCTATTTGGAGTCGAAAAAGGAGCTTACACGGGAGCGGAGCATGATCGCAAGGGCTTGGTGGAGAAAGCGGACGGCGGAATTCTTTTTCTCGATGAGGTTCACCGCTTGCCGGCAGAAGGGCAGGAAATCTTTTTCACTTTTATGGACAAGGGAACCTTTCGTCGGGTTGGTGAAACGGAAGCGGAACGGACGGCACAGGTGCAGATTGTCTCGGCGACGACGGAAAACCCGGAGTCAAGCCTGCTCAAGACGTTTATCCGCAGAATTCCGATGATCATCAAGCTGCCCTCCCTGGTAGAGCGGGGCATCGAGGAGCGGTACGGGCTGGTGATGAACTTTTTCCGTGAAGAGGCATTTCGCCTGGGCCGGGAGATCGAGATTTCCGCCAATGCCGTCCACGCCTTTTTGTCCTACCACTGCCCCAACAATATCGGTCAATTGAAAACGGACATCCAGCTGACCTGCGCCAGCGCCTACGCTGATTTTTTTTCCGGGCGCAAACATGAGCTGCACATCTCGGTCCAGGATTTGCCGCATCACGTCAAACAGGGCTTGCTTTTCGCCAAGGAGCAGCGGCACGCGCTGGATGAACTGTTTGGCGGGGAGCGAAAAAGCTTCGTCGTCTGGCCGCAGGTGGAAAGCATCGTTATGGAGCAGAGGCGGGAGTCGGCCACAGAGAGCGTCTACGAGAAGATCGAGCAAAAGATTAACGAGCTGCGCAGCCAAGGGGTTAGCGAAGAAGAACTGGAGTTTGACATCGAAAACTACTTTACGCCGTTTATCAAAGGTGTACAGCAGCGTTTCAACAAGGAGGACATGGCCCGGATCATCGACCCGGTGATTGTCCGCCTGGTGGAAGAGATCGTGCGCCTGGTCGAAGACAGGTTGGGGAAGGTGTTGAGCCAAAAGGTGATCTTCGGTCTTGCCTTGCATATCCAGACTTTGCGGGAGCGGCTGGATCAAGGAAAGCCGATCAGCAATCCCCACGTCAACAGCGTGCGCGTGAAGTACAAAAAGGAATTTGCCGTAGCGCTGGAGTGTGTACGCATGATCGAGGAAGCGCTGCTGCTCGATTTGCCGATTGGCGAAGCAGGCTACGTGACGATGTTTTTTGTGCTGGACGACGAGTCGGCGCAGACGGAGCAGGAAAAGGTCGGCGTGCTGGTAATCACTCACGGAAGCGGCGGGGCGACGGCGATGGTGGACGTGACCAACCGCTTGCTGGTCACGCAGTACGCCCGCGCAATCGATGTGCCGCTCGAAGCAGATACCGGGGAGATTCTCAAGCAGGCCGTCAGGGTGGCCAGGGAGATTAGCGGCAGCGCGGGTCTGTTGCTGCTGGTCGATATGGGGTCGCTGCTCGGTTTTGGCGATATTCTCGAGCAGGAGCTGGGCGTACCGGTCAAGGTGATCCCGATGGTCAGCACGCCGCACGTGATCGAAGCGACGAGAAAAGCGATGTTGGGTCATCCGTTGGAGGATGTGTACCGCGATGTGGCCAGCGTTTCGCTGCTGTACCAGGAGCAGCCCCGGCGACGAGAGACCAGGGCTTTGGCGGGTCCGTCACTGGCCATCGTCGCCGCTTGTCTGACGGGGGAAGGCAGCGCCTTGTTCCTGCAAAAGCTGCTGCAATCCCGGCTGCGCTACGACGCCGCGCTTCTGGAATTCGTGCCGCTTCAGCTCGCCGACAAGGCGGAAGCGCGCAAGCAGTTGAAGCGGATCAAGGAGGAGCGCAAAGTCCTTTGCGTGGTCAGCAATTACGTGTTGGACAAGGATGTGCGCTGCTTCGGCATGGACGACGTGCTGACCGGGGAGGCGCTGCACGATATCCAGCAGACGATCGACCAGGAAGAGGCGCTGCTGACGATGGAAGAGACGTTGCAGCAGCAATTTCAGCAGATGGAGGGAAAGGCTGTTTTGCGCGATGTCCGGAAGTGTGTGGCACGCATGGAGGAGAGCCTGGAGCATGAGCTTGATTTTGACACGCGGATCGGCATCTATTTGCATGTCTGCTGTCTGGTAGACCGCTTGAAGAGGGGCGGCGATCGGGTGGAGTATGCCGGCAAGGAGCGCTTTCTTTGCAGACACAAGACCGTCTACCGTCTCGTTCGCCATGAGCTTCAACCGCTTCTCGACAAGTACGAAATTGTAGTCAGCGACGACGATGTCTGTTTTATCATGGATTTTTTTCTTCAGGAGGCGTGAGAAAAAAAGCATGGCAGGAGAGGCAAAACACGAACGGAATTAGCGTTTTCTTTTGGGAAATGGCGGTCAAAAAACGAAACACAAAGGCGGGTTCGGCAAAACACTCGGAATAAACAGGGACAGGCAAAGGGGAAACAAACCGCGCAGGGACGCCGCTTGGTTTGAAAGCGCATACAATCAGAGCTGTTTTGGCACGCAGCTTGCTGTTTATCGGTTGCCAAAGGCGGAAAGGGGGGGAAGGCATGAATATTTTGCTTTGCTGCAACGCTGGTATGTCGACAAGTCTGCTGGTGCAAAAGATGGAGCAGGCTGCCAAGGAACTGGGGGTCGAAGCGAAAATCTGGGCGGTGTCCGTAGCCGAGGTGCGGCAGCATATCCAGCAAGCAGAGGTTCTCCTGCTGGGACCGCAAGTCCGTTACAAGCTGGCGGAGATGCGCAAGGCAGGTGAGGAGCGGGGGATTCCGGTTGACGTGATCCAGGCGACGGATTACGGGACGCTCAACGGGAAAAACGTCCTGGAGCACGCGCTCCGTCTGAAAAAGTAGAGGAGGGTGTATATGGCAGGATTTATTTCGTTTCTGGAAAACCGGGTCATGCCGGTTGCCGGGCGGCTCGCTGAACAGAAGCATCTGCAGGCGATCCGCGATGGAATTATCTTAACCTTGCCGCTGTTGATTATCGGCTCCCTTTTCCTCATCATCGGTTTTCTCCCCATACCGGGATACAGCGAGTTTATGAGCGGACTGTTTGGTGACGACTGGTTAACCAAGCTGCTGTATCCGGTGAACGCCACGTTCGACATCATGGCTCTGATCGTCAGTTTTGGCGTTGCCTACAGTCTCGCAGAGCGGTACCGGGTCGACCCGATTTCGGCCGGAGCGATTTCTGTAGCGGCGTTTTTGCTGGCAACTCCGTACAAGACCTTGTTTACGCCGGAAGGAGCTGCACAGGCTTTCGAGGTCGGCGGGGTCATCCCGGTCTCGCTGATGGGCAGCCGCGGCTTGTTCGTCGCGATGCTGCTGGCCATTTTGTCCACGGAGATATACCGCAAAATCGTCCAGAAGAACATCGTCTTCCGGATGCCTGCAGGGGTTCCTCCGGCTGTCTCTCGTTCGTTTGTCGCTTTGATTCCAGCTTTTGCTGTGCTGCTGGTCGTCTGGCTGCTGCGCATTTTACTGGAAAATACGCCGTTTGAGAGCATTCACAACGTCGTCTCCGACTTGCTCGCCGGACCGCTTGGCACCTTGGGCAACAGCTTGCTTGGCGGGATTGTCGCCGTCTTGTTCGTACACGTTCTCTGGGCGGTGGGGTTGCACGGGGCGGCCATCGTCGACGGGGTGTTGGGGCCGATCTGGCTCGCCTTGATGGATCAGAACAGAGCAGTATTTCAGGCTGATCCCACAGGCGAACTGCCCAACATTATCACCAAGCAGTTTTTTGACATGTGGGTTTACGCAGGCGGCTCCGGGGCGACGCTGGCCCTGGTCGTGCTCATGCTGACGATGGCGAAAAGCAAGCAGTTGAAGAGCATCGGCAGATTGGGCGTCGGTCCCGGCCTGTTCAACATCAACGAACCTGTAATCTTCGGGATGCCGATCGTGATGAACCCTTTGCTGATCATCCCCTTTATCATCGCACCTGTCGTGCTGGTGGTGATCACGTACGTGGCGATGTCGCTCGGCTGGGTGGCGAAGCCGAACGGGGTGGCTGTCCCGTGGACGACTCCGCTGTTATTTAGCGGCTATCTCGCCACCGGGGGCAAAATTTCCGGCGTGGTGCTGCAGGTGTTCAACTTTATTGTCGCACTGCTGATTTACTATCCGTTTTTTTGCCTGTGGGACCAGAAAAAGCTGAGCGAGGAACAATCCAGCGAGGCGGCCAAGAAGAATGATCCGTCCATCACGATGTAAACGGGAATACGGCAGAAAGGAATCAGGATGAGATGAAACTGATTGTGAACGCGGACGATTTTGGCTATTGCAAAGGCGTAAACGACGGCATCGTGGAGGCGTACCGCAATGGTGTCGTCTCCTCCGCTACGCTGATGGTCAACATGCCCGGCTTTGCCCATGCGATCCGGCTAGCAAAGGAAAATCCGGGATTGGGCACAGGCGTCCATCTGGTGCTTACGTGCGGCAAGCCGGTATGTCCCGATGTCCCCTCGCTCACCGATTCTGCGGGCTGCTTTCCCCGCGGGCAGGACCATCTGGCTGCCGTGCATCCGGATGAGGTGGAGCGGGAATTTTCCGCCCAGATCGAGCGGTTTTTGCAGGCGGGACTGCGGCTCAGCCATCTGGACAGCCATCATCACGTCCATGCGCAGGAAACGATATTGCCCGTCGTGCTGCGGCTGGCGGAGCGATACCGTGTGCCCGTTCGCCAGCCCTGGCCACTTGCCGGACCAGGGAGGGCAGGGCTGGCTGTGCGCTCGACAGAGGGCTTTTCCAGCCAGTTTTACGGAGACGCGCTCAGTGAGGAGGCGTTTCTCGCTATCGTGGAAACGCTGCGACCTTGTGCCACGGCCGAGATTATGTGTCATCCGGGCTATGAGGACGAATATTTGCTTGCCAATAGCGCATACGTTCGGCAAAGGGTTCGCGAACTGCAAATCCTGACATCTACTGCCGTCAAGGCACGCATCGCAAATAGTGGGATCGAGCTTGTCACATTTCAAGAAATCGGATAGGTGGAGATGCAAGTGAACCATACGGAAGCGACTTTTCAGATCATCCTGCACGGCGGCAACGCGCGAAGCCTGGCCATGGAGGCGATTGCGCTGGCGAAAGACAAAGACATGCCGGGGGCAAGAGAGGTTCTGCGGCGCGCCGGGGAGGAATTGGCCAAGGCGCACCAGCATCAGACGGCATTGATCCAGGCGGAGGTTGCCGGCGAAGACGTCGGGCTGAGCATGCTATTGGTCCACGCGCAGGATCACCTGATGAACGCGATGACGACCAGGGAGCTTGCCAACGAGTTCGTGGAGCTGTACGAACGCATACACGAGAGCGAGGAGGCAGGGGCGTGAGCGGAATCAAGGTTGTCACCATCGGCGGAGGCTCCAGTTATACGCCGGAGCTGATCGAGGGCTTTATCAAGCGGTACGACGAGCTGCCCGTACGCGAGTTGTGGCTGGTCGATATTCCGGCGGGGGAAAAAAAGCTGCAAACGGTCGGGGCATTGGCGAAGCGTATGGTGGAAAAGGCCGGAGTTCCGATCGAGATACACCTGACACTGGACAGAAGAGAGGCACTGCCCGGAGCTGATTTCGTCACCACGCAAATTCGCGTCGGGCTGCTGGATGCGCGGATTCTCGACGAGAAAATACCGTTGCAGTACGGTGTCATCGGGCAGGAAACGAACGGTCCAGGCGGCTTGTTCAAAGGATTGCGGACGATTCCGGTGATTTTGGAGATTTGCCGCGAGATGGAAGAGATGTGCCCGGACGCCTGGCTGATCAACTTTACCAATCCGGCCGGCATGGTCACCGAGGCAGTGCTGCGGTATACCAACCGGAACAAGGTCATCGGGCTGTGCAACGTACCGATCGGGATGAAGATGGGTGTGGCTGAATTGCTCGGCGTCGAGCAGCAGCGGGTTCACATCACATTTGCCGGATTGAACCATATGGTGTACGGCACGGCTGTCTACCTGGACGGCGTGGATGTCACCCGGCAGGTCATCGAAAAGCTGTGCGGTGAAAAGTCGGGCATCACGATGCAAAATATTCTCGATCTCGGCTGGGAGCCGGATTTTATCAAGGCATTGGGGATTTTGCCTTGTCCGTACCATCGCTATTACTACCAGACGCAAACGATGCTTGCGCATGAACTGGAGGAGGCGAAAAAAAGCGGTACGCGGGCGGAAGTGGTCAAACAGGTGGAGGCGGAGCTGTTCGCGCTCTACGAGGACCCCGATTTGGCAGTCAAGCCGCCGCAACTGGAACAGCGCGGTGGAGCTTACTACAGCGAAGCGGCTTGCGATTTGATCCACTCCATCTACAACGACAGGCGGGACATCCAGCCCGTCAATGTGCGCAACAACGGAGCGATCTCCGGCATTCCGGACGACTCCGCCGTCGAGGTAAGCTGCTTGATTGCCAAACAAGGGCCGATTCCGCTGGCGGTAGGCGATTTGCCGGTCGCCGTACGCGGGCTGGTGCAGCAGATTAAATCGTTTGAGCGGATTGCGGCCGAGGCTGCCGTGACTGGCGACTATCAACTCGCGCTGCTGGCGATGACGATCAATCCGCTCGTCCCCTCCGATGCGGTTGCCAAGCAACTGCTGGACGAGATGCTGGAGGCGCACAAGTCGTACCTGCCGCAGTTTTACAAGTCTGTCGGATAAACGGAAAAGAATCGTACGCCGTGCAAAAGGGAGGTTTGCGATGGTTCGGTTTACGGAAAAGGTAAACGTCAGCGGCGGACTGCACGCGCGCCCGGCTTCTGTCCTGGTGCACAAGATCAACCAGTACCGGTCGACGGTAACAATCAGGTGCGGGAACAGGCAGACGAACGGAAAAAGCATTCTCGGCGTGATGGCCTTGGGAGCGAAACCAGGGGACGAGGTAGACTTTGAAATCGAAGGAGCCGATGAGCGGGAGGCAGCCGAGGACATTCGCCAGCTTTTTTTGCGCGATTTCGCCATGTAGCGATGCAAGTGAAAAAGCCAACCATCTGCCAGATAACTAGCGGGTGGTTGGCTTTCCTTCTTGGCAGCCGTCACTTCGGAAACCTTACGTTCACCTTGAAATAGTCGCCATCGATGGCAAGGGACATGGTGCCGCCCTGCAGTTCGACGATGCTTTTGGCAATCGCCAGGCCGAGACCGGAGCCTTCTGTATTGCGCGACGTGTCGGCCCGCTTGAAGCGTTCGAACAATTCGTCAGCGTCAAAGTTGATTTCGTACGAGGAGACGTTTTTGATGGCGAAATGGACCGCTGCGTCGTCCTCGGTCAGCTCGATATGCACCCGCGTTCCTGGCATCGCGTACTTGAGCGCATTGCTGATCAGATTTTCGAAGACGCGCCATGTTTTTTTGCCGTCGAGCTTCGCGTAGATTTTCTGGTTCTCGACGTTGACGCGGAAGGTGAGCGAGGATTCCTCGATCTTATCGCTAAACTCGGCGATTGCCTGGTTCAGCAGGGCAGACACGTTTACCCGCTCGATGTTGAGCTCGACGGCGCCGCTCGCCATCTTGGACGCTTCGAACAGATCGTCAATCAGCACCTTCAGCCGCTCTGTCTTCCGTTCCAGAATGCTCACGTAATTTTGCCGTTCCTCGGTTGTAGTGTCTTCTCGCTTCAGCAAGTCGACGTAATTGATGATCGAGGTGAGCGGCGTTTTCAAATCGTGCGAGACATTGGTGATCAATTCTGATTTGAGCCGTTCGCTTTTGATCTGGTCTTGCAGGGAGCGTTGCACCCCGTCTTTGATCCGGTTGAGCGCGTGAGCCGTATTCGCCAGCTTGCCTTTCGTGCTTCCCGGATCGATGACCGTATCAACATTTCCTTCTGACATCTGGGCGACACCTGCGATAATGCGGTTGAGCAAGGACAGGCGGCGCAGGATGTAGGGAAGGACAAACAGCAGATAGAATCCACTGTAAAACAGGCAAAACAGCAAGACCAAGGTTCCTTCGCCGCCACCGGCATTAAGCGCGAGCAACCCGGCGGGTACGCTGAGAACCATGCCGCCGCTCAGTACGAACAACGTCACCAGCTTGAACAGAATGCCTTTGTTGGCAAAGCTGTCATTCAATAGTGCGTACAGCTTTACGGAGTAGCTTTTGTGCCAAGCTTCCTGGAAGGTGGACGGGTTTTTATAGTATTGCCAGGCTTCGAGCAGGTAGAGCAGCAACAGGAAGGTAAGCGGGCTAAGCAGGAAAAGCTGTACAACATGACCGAAATCAATCGGTAGCGAAAAGAAAGTATGCGATGCGATGATGATCAAATACACCAAACCGATTGGCAAGAGCAGGAACAAGCGGATGTCAAGCGGCAGGCGACGCATGACAGCCAGGCTGTTGACGACAATCGGATGTTCCGCTGCTTTTTGCTCTTTCAGATACCATGCCAGCGCAGCGGCTGCAATCAAGCCGATGACGAGCACGAAGATTTCTTTCAGCAATCGCTCGCGCAAGGACTGGTAGTAGATCGCATCAGAAATCATGTTGTGAAAATGGCCTTGTTCGGCTGCGTTCAGCATTGCATGAATATCGGGAGTTTTCTCCACGATGGTTGCATGGGCCTGGAAATCTGTCGGGTAGGTTGCCGCAGTTATTTCTCGATGGACATCGACCTCGTCATTGAAAGCGGTGTCCGCTTCTGTCTGCTCCGGCTGGGAACTCTCCTCCGGCTGGCTGTAGCGCTGCAGGAGTT
The DNA here is from genome assembly GCF_044627595.2 of Brevibacillus sp. TJ4. Taxonomy (NCBI): domain Bacteria; kingdom Bacillati; phylum Bacillota; class Bacilli; order Caryophanales; family Paenibacillaceae; genus Brevibacillus; species Brevibacillus sp. TJ4. The sequence continues at coordinate 182,528 of NZ_CP185865.1, forward strand.
CAGCCCTTTTTTCATCGATTTCGGGAGAGTACGGTGGCTGCTTCTTCGGGATATAGATTAGTCCTTCCCAGCGATTTTCTTGAAAAAAGCGTGTCAGCCCCCAACTGTCTTCTCCGCTGGCTGCAGGAATTTGCACTGTAATCAGCGCGCTTTGCCTTACTTCCAGCTCGGTCGGCTCGCTTTCCAGATTGGTGTACACATTGTCGTTGCCCTTGTCCCGGATGTAGTACTTGAATGTTCCGTCCCGCAGCAGCAGGCTGTATTGCTTTACCTCGTACCGCATATCTGCGGCCCTAGCCAGTTGAAGCACGCTGGCATCCCATGCTTCCTGGATTTGCTGTTCCTTTTCGGAGAGCAGCTTCGCCTTGTCTGCTTCAAGCTGCGCTACCAGGTCGTGGTTTTCTGCTGCGCGTGCCTCGCTTATTTTCTGATCGAACTGGGCCGCTGCTTCCGCATTGGCTTTTGCCAGCTTCTGCTCGCGTTCCTCGTTCAGTCTCTGCAGGTCTTGGGGCGCTACCTTGTCAACTGTTGTGGAGCGGTTTGTCGGATCTGCATGGACATCTTTGATCAGCTTGGCCAAGACGAACAATTCATCGTGAATCGAATACCCCCATTGGTTGAGATAGTAGTCCTTATCCAGATAATGGCTTTTATCAGTCAGATCCACGACAGTGATCGCCAGGATCGTCACCGTCAAGACGAACCCGAGCATGACGACTCGCAGGAATCCGCGCTTATTTGTCGATTTTGTATCCAATTCCCCACACCACCTTCAAGTATTTCGGGTCACGCGGATTCAGCTCGATTTTTTCCCGTATCCGCCTGACGTGGACGGCGACTGTATTTTCGCCGTTTAGAAAGCGTTCCTTCCAGACCCGTTCATAGATTTCTTCAATAGAAAACACCCGACCCAAATGGTTCATCAACAGCTCCAGTATTTTGTACTCGGTAGCCGTCAAGCGGACTTCGTTGCCGTCGACCGTCACTGATTTGGTCTGCTTGTTCAAGGTCAGTCCGCGGACGTGGATCTCGTCCTGGTTCTCTTTGTACGTGCCGAGATGCGTATAACGGCGGAGCTGTGATTTCACGCGTGCCACCAGCTCCAACGGGTGAAACGGCTTGGTCACGTAGTCGTCTGCTCCTACATTCAGGCCCAGGATTTTGTCCGTATCCTCTGATTTGGCGGAGAGCATGATGATCGGAATGTTCCGTTCCTGCCTGATTTTAAACGTCGCGGTGATCCCGTCCATTTTTGGCATCATAATGTCGAGAATAATGAGGTGAATCTCTGTCTCTTCCAAAATACTGAGGGCTTCCAGGCCGTCGCCAGCTTTGAAGACGACGATGGATTCGTCCTTTAAGTAAATTTCGATTGCGTCTCTGATCTCCGCTTCATCATCGACGACGAGCACATTGTAACGGGTCATCAACCTTCTTCCTTTCTCTCTTGCCTCACTGGTCCTAATCTTACCGGGCTGTTTTAACGAAATAGTGCAAGAAACTCTTACAAATTTCTTACGAATCGCTCCGAACAGTTCATCTATGGCAGGAAACGGGGGCACATTTTCATTGCCCGGCGTGATAAGCTGTGATTAACTACTATACATGGTAGTATGGCATAAGCAGGATAGCCACGAAACCGCAGATCATTTGGAGAGAAGTTCAGGAGGAGCTATGATTGCCCTATACAGACTAGACAAGGAACTGGAGCAAACAATAGCGGCATTGCTAGGAGATATGTCCCAGGGCATTGGGTATTTTTATTCGTTGAAATCCATCATAGACCACATGATGAATCCATTTGTCGTCATTACGACAGAGCCTTACTGCAGTGAGCTGGAGGGGCTTTCCCTGCCGGTTGTCTCGCTTTCTATCGATTTGCAAGACGTGCAGAAAAAGTGGGAGACACTTCCGCACGGAGGCGATGAGCCATCGGCGAACGCGCAGGAGGCAGTGGTTGTATGCGGATCGCTCCGGGAGCGGACATGGCTGGAGCAGGAGTACGCATGGCAAAAGGAACAACTCGGCTTTTCCTGCACATTTCAGACGAAGGACGAGATCAAAGCGATCCACGATCATGCGCTGTATTTCGTTCCTGTCTGGATGGCGAACACGCTGCGCATCAAGGGCGTGAAGAACTGGCATGAAGTAAAGCCGTCCTTGGCCACGCTGCGCCGGGCAGCCCAGCAAGCGGCCTCGATGGTTGAACATACAAAAGAGCGTCTGAGAGAGAAGTATCTGATGGAAGCAGTGGTCAGTTCCGCGCATGACGCGGTGATTGCTGTCGATCGCAATGGTCTGATTACGCTCGTGAACGATCAGGCGAAAATGCTGCTCGGCTTGAACGGAAATGTGCTGGGCAAGCCGATAACCGATTACATCCCTCACTCCGACTTGCTGCGCGTACTGAAAACAGGCAAGCAGGAGCTGGGAGAAATAGCGACTGTGATGGATCGTTCCATCATCGTCAATCGTATTCCCGTCATCATCAAGGACCAGGTAGTAGGGGCCGTCTCCAACTTCAAGGAAATCGTCGACATTCAGAAAATGGAGATGCTGCTGCGCAAAAAGCTGCATGATAGCGGGATGGAAGCGAGGTACCGCCTGGACAATATCATCGGCGACTCGGAGTCGATCCGGGAGACGAAAGAACGCGCTGTCCTGTTTGCCAAGACGAACGCCACCGTACTGATCACGGGCGAGTCCGGTACCGGCAAGGAGCTGTTCGCGCAGGGAATTCACCTGGAAAGCAACCGGGCGATGGGGCCTTTTGTCGCCGTCAACTGTGCTGCTCTGCCGGAGGGGCTCTTGGAAAGCGAACTGTTCGGATACGAGGAAGGAGCGTTTACCGGCGCGAGAAAGGGCGGCAAGCCGGGATTGTTCGAACTGGCTCACGGGGGAACGCTGTTTTTGGACGAGCTGGGCGAGATGCCGCCGCGTATTCAGGTTCATCTGTTGCGCGTGTTGCAGGAGCGTCGCGTGCGCCGGGTAGGGGGAGAGCGGAATATCCCCATCGACGTGCGGATCGTTGCGGCGACGAACCGCGATCTGGAACGGGAAGTCCAGCAGGAACGATTCCGCGCAGACTTGTACTACCGGATCAATATGTTGCAGTTGGAGGTGCCGTCCTTGCGCGAGCGTCTCTCAGACATTCCGGACCTGGTGCGCAGCATGATCCAGGAATTGAACGAGCAAAACACGCAAAAAATCGAACAAATTGACGAGGGTGTCTATCGGCTGCTGCAAAGCTATCATTGGCCGGGCAATGTGCGAGAGCTTCGCAATATGGTAGAGCGCATGGTCCTTCTGGCGAAAAAGGGCAGGATTACGGAGGAGCTCGTCGCTCCGCTGTTTGCCCGGAAAAACCGCACGCAGCAAGCATCGTTGCCGGAGGAGACAAAACAGGTGACGCATCCGGAAGCGGAACGTATCGCCATCGCTTTGCAGAATGCGAAGTACAACAAGACGCTTGCAGCCAAGGCATTAGGGATGGACCGTTCGACACTGTGGAGAAAAATCAAGCAATATCAGCTTGAATGACGGCGAGTGTTGCAACGATGTGTTGCATCGAATTGTTTCATGCAACTGTTTAGATGAAAAGGCTTTCCGTTCATCGATATGAACACATGGGCGAATCGGGAGTTTTGTCGAACCACCTCCTATTGGCACGAATCATGCATTGTATTATAGGGTGAAATTGTCAAAATATTTTGCTGATTAGTTGGAGGGGAGTCTTTTGCAGCATTACTCAATCGCCGTAATCTCCGGAGACGGAATTGGTCCTGAAGTGATGAACGAGGGGTTAAAAGCACTGAAAGCGATAGAAGAAAGCCATGGCGGGATTCGCTTTGCGACCGATGAACTGCCTTGGAACTGCGATTATTACTTGAAAAACGGCAGAATGATGCCGGAGAACGGCTTGGATATTTTGAAGGATTACGACTTGATTCTCCTGGGAGCGATCGGTGCGCCCGGCGTTCCGGATCACATCTCGGTGTGGGAGCTGATCCTTCCGATCCGCAGGACGTTCCAGCAGTACGTCAACCTGCGGCCTGTGAAATTGCTGCGCGGACTGGAAAGCCCGCTCCGCTACAAAGGACATGACGACCTTGACTTTGTCGTCGTCCGGGAAAATACCGAGGGCGAGTATTCCAACATGGGCGGGCGCATGCACCAGGGAACGCCGTATGAGCTGGCTGTGCAAAACAACGTCTTCACCCGCTTCGGGACGGAGCGTATCATCAAGTACGCCTACAGCCTGGCCGAGAAAAAAGCGAAAAAGCGCCTGACTGTGGCTACCAAGTCCAATGGCATCAACCATTCCATGCCATTCTGGGACGACATCGTCAAAGAGGTAGGGAAAGACTATCCACAAATCCAGACCAACCTGTACCACATCGACGCGTTGGCAGCGTACTTTATCACCCGTCCGGAAGAGTTCGACGTGGTCGTGGCGAGCAATCTCTTCGGGGATATTTTGACTGACCTGGGGGCAGCCGTCGTGGGAGGGCTGGGCCTCGCGCCTTCTGCCAACATCAATCCGGAGCGGGAATACCCGTCCATGTTTGAGCCGATTCACGGTTCCGCTCCTGACATCGCTGGCAAAGGAATCGCCAATCCAATCGCGCAAATCTGGAGCCTGAGCCTGATGATGGATCACTTGGGACATCAGGAGATCGGTCAAGTGATTCTCGATTCGATCGAACAGGTATTGATCGATGGCAAGGTGCGGACTCCTGATCTGGGAGGAAAAGCGACCACGCAGGAAATGGGTGACGCAATCGTCCGTCAAATCTATCAGGCGACTCGCTAGGATAAGAGAAAAGGGAGGAGAGTATGCATGACAACAAAAACGTATGATTTGTACATTGATGGCGAATGGATCAAAACGGAACAGTACATCCCTGTGTATCACAAGTACACCGGAGAGGTGATCGCCCAGATCGCCAAAGCAAAGCAGCAGCATGTCACAGACGCGGTCGAGGCTGCCTCGAAGAAATTCAAAGCGGATACATTGTCGCCGTTTCAACGCTATAAAATTTTGCTGAAAGCGTCCGAACTGATGGAACAGCGCCGTGAGGAAATGGAACTTTCGCTGATTCGCGAAGTCGGCAAGACGCGCAAGGACGCGATGAACGAGCTGGACCGCACGATCAATACGCTGCTGCTGTCCGCAGAGGAAGCAAAGCGTATTCACGGGGAAATGGTGCCGCTGCAATCGACCGAGGGATCGGAAAACCGGATCGGCTTTACGATCCGCGTTCCCAAAGGAGTCATCGGCGCGATTACGCCGTTCAACTATCCGTTGCTGCTCAGCACGCACAAGATCGCTCCTGCCATCGCGGCCGGAAATACGGTCGTGGTGAAGCCTGCTACCGTTACACCGATTGCGACGTACCTGCTGGTGGAAATTCTGGAAGAGGCAGGACTGCCGAAGGGGCATATCAACATCGTCACCGGGGCGGGCAGCGAAGTCGGCGAATGGCTGCTGGACGAACCGAAAATCGCGATGTACACTTTCACCGGTTCAGGAGAAGTGGGCCGCCACATCAAGGAGCGAAGCGGCATGCGTCCGGTAGCGCTGGAGCTGGGCAACAACTCTCCCAATATCGTGCATCTCGATGCAGACCTGGAGCTGGCAGCTCGCCAGACGGCAGCCCGCAGCTTCCACAATGCCGGGCAGGCGTGTATCGCGGTACAGCGTATCTACGTCCACGAGTCGGTCTTCCAGCAGTTTACGGACCTGTACATTTCCGAGGTGAAAAAGCTGAAAGTCGGCAATCCTGAAGATCCGAGTACCGATGTGGGTCCGATGATCAGCGAAAAAGAGGCAGCTCGTACCGAAGAGTGGGTGCGTGAAGCGATCGCCGAGGGCGCGACCTCGCTGCTGCCGGTCAAACGGGAAGGAGCGCTTTTCTACCCGGCTGTCCTGGTTGATACCAAACCGGAAATGAAGGTCGTCTGCCGGGAGGTATTTGCTCCGGTCGTGACGATTATTCCGTACAGCGATTTGGACGAGGCATTTGCCCAAGCCAACGATTCCGAGTACGGCCTGCAAGCAGGTATCTTTACCCGAGATTTGAATGTCGCGATGAAAGCGGCTCGCGTGTTGGAATACGGTGGCGTCGTCATTAACGACGTATCCACCTACCGCAACGACGTCATGCCGTACGGCGGTGTCAAAAACAGCGGTTTGGGCAAAGAAGGCCCGCGTTACGCAGTAGAGGAAATGACAGAAGAACGTATGGTGGTGATCAATCTGTGAATGGACAATTATTGCAAGGGAAAACAGCGATTGTAACAGGTGCGGCATCCGGGATGGGCAAAGCCATCGCCAAACTTTTTGCCGAACAGGGTGCTAACGTCGTTCTGGCGGATTTGAACAAGGAGGCGGCATCGGCCGTCGTCCAGGAGCTGCCTTCGGGCAAGGCGCACGCCGTACAGACCGATGTGGCAAACGATGAAAGCGTGGCTGCAATGGTAGCGGAGACCGTCTCGGTGTACGGGTCGGTAGATGTGCTGGTCAACTGCGCGGGTGTGCCGCAAGCATTCACGCCGATCGAAGAGCTGTCGCTGGCACAGTGGGACAAAATTATGAACGTCAACACGAAATCGATCTACCTGACGACCAAATACGCCGTTCCCCACATGAAGGCGGCAAAGCGGGGGAGCATTGTGAACATTGCCTCCATTGCCGGAATTCGCGCCCGTCCAGGACTGAACGCGTACTGCGCCTCCAAGGGAGCTGCGATCATGTTGAGCAAGGCGCTGGCGATCGAGCTGGCACCAGAAAAGATTCGCGTCAATGTGATCAATCCGGGCCCTGCAGAGACGCCAATGCTCGGGAAGTTTATCAACGGAGACGAGGAAGCAGTCGAAGCGGGGAAAAAAGATATCTTTATCAGCAGCGTTCCGCTTGGTACACTGATTCAACCGGAAGATATTGCCCAGGCTGCCCTGTACCTGGCTTCCGACCTGTCGAAAATCGTGACGGGCGAAGTCCTCAATGTAGACGGCGGCAGAGGCATCTAGTATCGGTTACACAAAAATATAAATAGATACACAAACAAACTAGGGGGTTAAAGAGAATGATGCGAAAAAAGTGGAGTTTTGTTTTGTCTAGTCTGTTGACCGCTTCCTTGCTGCTGACTGCATGCGGGGGCGGAGGCGGAGGGCAGCCAGCCGCTCAGCCTTCCGGAGAGACAGGCCAGTCAGGCGGATCAGGGGAAAGCTATGTGTTTAAAGTAGGTCACTCGCTGACAGAGGATCATCCCTACCATGTGTCGATGCTTGACATGGCAAAAAAGGTGGAAGAACGTACCTCTGGAAATGTAAAATTGGAAGTATACCCGCTTAGCCAATTGGGGGCCGAGCGTGAACTGACAGAAGGGTTGACGCTGGGAACCGTCGATATGGTCATCACGTCGACAGCTCCGGTCACCAACTTCTATCCGAAATTGGGTGTATTGGACCTGCCATTCCTGTTTGAGAGCCGCGAGCATGCTTACAAGGTGCTGGACGGAGAGGTTGGACAAAACATTCTGAAAGACATCGAGAGTGCGAACATCATCGGACTGGCGTGGGCAGAAAACGGTTTCCGTCACGTAACGAACGGAACCAAGGTCGTCAAAACACCAGCCGACCTGGCGGGCATGAAGCTGCGTACACAGGAAAACCAGATTCACCTGGCTGCATTTGAAGCACTCGGTGCCAAACCGACGCCTATGGCCTGGACCGAAGCGTTGACAGCGCTGCAGCAGGGTGTAGTAGATGGCCAGGAGAACCCGGCTATCGTCGCCAACACGTACAAGCTGTACGAGTCCAAGCAGACTCAAATGTCCCTGACTGGTCACGTATACTCGGCAGCGATGATTTTGTTCAGCAAGCCGGTATGGGACACGCTCCCGGCAGATGTGCAGACTGTGCTCGCTGAAGAGGCAAAAGCAGCAGGTCAATTGGAACGTGAACTGATGATCAAAATGGAAGATGAGGCCATCGCCGCTTTGAAAGAAAACGGCGTCACGATTACCGAAGATGTCGACAAGCAGGCTTTCCGCGACGCGATGGAGCCTGTCTACGAGAAATTCGCTGGCCAAATTGACCAAGACCTGCTCAATCAGATTATGAATACCAAATAAGAGGAAGAGGCGGAGGGGAGAAGGCAGTCTGCTTTTCTCCCTTTTTCACGAAAGAAAGGGGAAGCCGTGTGGGCAAGGTCATTTCTATCATTAACAGCATAACAAGACTCGTTATTATTGCCATCATGGGTCTTATGGTCGTGGCCGTCTTCTTGCAGGTACTGTTCCGGTTTATTCTGGATCAGCCGCTTGCCTGGACAGAGGAACTGGCTCGGTACCTGCTCGTCTGGCTGACGTTTCTTGGTTCCGCTTACGCCATGTCGGTCAAGGCGCATATTGGCACGGAATATATTCAGAAATTTTTGTCGCCTGCCGTCAACAAAATCGTCCTGTCGGTGGCTGCGCTGCTCTCTGTACTCTTTTTTCTCGTGATGATTCAACAGGGGTATATGCTGGCGATGAGAAGCATGACACAAACCTCGCCTGGCTTGCTCCTTCCCATGGGTGTAGTCTACATGGTCATCCCGGTCAGCGGAGTGCTGCTTATCTTGAATGTTCTCCATGTGACATGGAAAGACATCACGGGGAAGGAGTGAAGCGCGAGTGGCTACGATTCTGTTTGTCACCCTGTTGGTTCTGCTTGTCATTAACGTACCGATTGCCGTAGCGCTTGGCCTGTCAGTAGTGGTTGCATTTGTGTTGGAAGGAAATATGCCGCTACTCGTCATCATCCAGAAAATGTTTAGTGGTACGGATTCCTTCCCGCTCATGGCGATCCCTTTCTTCCTGCTGGCAGGAAAACTGATGGAAACCGGGGGGATTTCGGCCAGACTGATCAAGTTCGCCAATACGGTTGTCGGGACAATGCCGGGCGGATTGGCTATCGTTGCGGTAATCGGATGTACGTTTTTTGCGGCCATCTCGGGATCATCCGCAGCGACAACTGCTGCTGTGGGAGGGATTCTGATCCCGCACATGGTAAAAAAGGGATACGACGTACGCTTTTCCGCTTCGTTGCATGCTGCGGGCGGAACGATCGGCGTAATGATTCCTCCGAGCGTGCCGTTGGTCTTGTACGGTGTGGCGGCTAGCACCTCCATCAACGATTTGTTTATCGCCGGGATCGGTCCCGGTATTCTCGTCGCCATCTCGCTTGCCATCTACGCCATCTGGATCAGCAAAAAGAATGGCTGGGGCGGCGGCGAGAAGCATACCGTTGCAGAGGTTTGGCAGGCGTTTAAAGATGCGATCCTGGCCATCCTCATGCCCGTTATCATCCTCGGCGGTATTTACGGCGGTATCTTTACCTCTACGGAAGCGGCTGTGGTCGCAGTCGTTTACGGGTTGATCGTCGGATTGTTCATTTACAAGGAAATCAAGTGGAAGGACCTGGGATCGATCTTCACCAGCGCCGCCACTTTGACAGCAGCGATTATGCTGATCATTGCGACAGCAAACGCGTTTGGCTACCTGATGACGAGGGAGAACATCCCGCAGGGAATCGCCCAATTCATGCTGGGCATTACCGACAGCGTGGTTGTGACGATGCTGATTATTAACATCTTTTTGCTGATCATGGGGACGTTTATGGAAACGTCGGTTATCATCATCCTGCTGACGCCGATTTTGCTGCCGGTTATTTTGGCGCTGGGCATTGATCCTGTCTTGTTCGGCGTGATTATGGTCGTCAACTCCGCCATCGGGATGCTGACGCCGCCTGTGGGAATCAACCTGCTGGTGGCCGGAAAAATTGCGAAGCTGCCGAATACAGCTATTGAGAGAGCGGTCATACCGTTCCTGATCATTATGATCGTGGATTTGATGCTGATCACCTATGTACCGGAAATCAGTATGTTCCTCGTGAATCTTGGAAAGTAAGTGAGGAGAGTTGAGACATGGAGTACCTGCAAGAATTGACAAGCATAGTGGGGAGCGATCGGGTAACCACCAATCCTACTGCTCTGGAGCATCACAGCCATGACGAGTCGTACCATACACCGCATTTGCCGGATGTAGTCGTCTTTCCGCAGACAGCAGAAGAAGTCAGCCAAATTATGAAACTCGCCAACGAGAAGCGGATTGCGATTACGCCATTTGGCCTGGGAACCAGTCTGGAGGGACATGCCATCCCTTACAGCGGCGGGATCAGCATGGACTTTTCCTTGATGAATCAAATTATCGAGGTTCGCCCGCAGGACTTTTTGGTACGAGTCCAGCCAGGCGTAACGCGCACTCAGCTCAACAAAGAGCTGAAAAAGCACGGTCTGTTCTTCTCCGTCGATCCCGGCGCGGATGCGACATTGGGGGGAATGGCAGCTACCAACGCGAGCGGTACGACTTCGGTTCGCTATGGCATCATGCGGGACAACGTCCGTGACCTGGAAGTAGTTTTGGCGGACGGACGCATCATTCGCACCGGAAGCATGACGGCAAAGTCATCGTCCGGCTATTCGCTGACGGGGTTGTTCGTCGGATCGGAGGGCACGTTGGGCGCTTTTACCGAGCTGACTTTGCGCGTGTACGGCATTCCGGAGGCGACGACGGCTGCGCGGGCGAGCTTCCCGACTGTCAAGGATGCGGTGGACTCGGTCGTAGACATCCTCTCCGCAGGAATTCCTGTATCGCGGATTGAACTGGTGGATGAGCGTTCGATCCGTCAGGTCAATTTGTTCAAGGAGACCGATTACCCGGAAAGCCCTACCCTGTTCATCGAGTTCCAGGGCAGCGAACAAAGCCTCCAGCATGATATTGAGTTTGCCGAGGGCATTGCCCATGAGCACGGATGCACGCAGTTCCTGTTCGAGAGCGACTCCAAGGCGCGGGCACAGCTTTGGGATGCGCGGCACAATTTGGCCTACGCCTTTGTGCACAAATCGCCAGGCAAGAAAATGATGGTGACTGACGTATGCGTACCGTTTTCCGAATTGGCGGGAGCAGTCGTGGATGCGCGCGAAGCCATTGACCGCTCGGGATTGGACGGCGCGATCCTCGGTCATGTCGGCGACGGCAACTACCATGTCATTTTGATGATCGATTTGAACGATCCGGACGAAATGGCGCGTGCGGAAAAGCTGAATGCGCACCTCGTCGAGTATGCGCTCAAGCGGGGCGGAACCTGCACCGGCGAGCACGGAGTCGGCGTAGGAAAGGCCAAGTACCAGCGGATGGAGCACGGGGAAGCGCTGGACGTGATGAAATCGATCAAGCAGGCGCTCGACCCGAATGGAATTCTCAATCCAGGTAAAATCTTCGTGTAAGTCGCGCAGGGAGGAAGCAGCCGTGTCTTTGACAGACCAGTCAGAGACAGGCTGCTTTTTTGCGTGTGGGAAGACGTCAGTCAACGTCTGTAACAATGTCGATTATACTTCGATCATCGTAGAAATGTTTGCATTTTATAATGGTGACAATGCGATGAAAAGGGGGATGCAAACATGAACAACGGGTTGCAAACAAGCCAGATACCGGCGACCGAGACGATCAAACCGAAAATTCTCTACTACGGAACGCCTGTCATTTTGCTGACTACCGTAAACGAGGACGAAACGACGAATATCAGCCCGCTTTCTTCCTCCTGGGCATTGGGCGACTGTATCGTACTGGGCGTAGGCGTGGCAGGAAAAGCGTTTGAAAACCTGCAGCGCCATCCCGAATGTGTCATCAATGTGCCGGACCCATCCTTATGGGAACGGGTCGAAAGACTGGCTCCGTACACGGGCAAAAACCCCGTGCCCGAGGAGAAAAAACAGATCGGGTTTTCCTACCGCAAAGACAAGTTTGCAGTCGCAGGCCTTACTCCTGTACCAGGGATGGCAGGTAAGCCCGCGCGAATCGGCGAATGTCCGCTGCAGTTGGAAGCGACGGTGAAGAACGTGCGGATTCCCGAGCACACGCTGAATTTCGCCATCGTCGAAACAAAAGTGATGCAAGTACATGCCCATCGAAACATCACTCTGGACGAGCATCACATCGACCCGGGCAAATGGAGCCCTATTCTCTACAACTTCCGGCATTATTTTGGACTGGGAGAGCAGCTCGGCCGAACATTTCGCAGCGAAGTGTAGCAGCATCTGTGGAGGGCTGAAAAAAATTTTTTTGCATGAAAAGATAACCAGTCGTGCGAATCGATTATAATGTGGGGTGTAAGAATGTTTAGGCAGTGAACGAACTACAGGACAGGAGGCGTCCATGAAACCGATTGTTGATATCGCCCGAAAACTTGGAGTAGATACGGATGATTTGGAATTGTACGGCAAGTACAAAGCAAAGCTGGCCGATGAATTGTGGGAGAAAATCAAAGATCGGCCAGACGGCAAGCTGATTCTGGTCACAGCGATGAACCCGAATCCTGCGGGAGCCGGCAAAACGCTGACCACGATTGGACTATCCCAATCCCTCAACCTGATTGGCAAAAAGACCGTAGCGGCGCTGAGGGAGCCTTCTCTTGGCCCCTGCATGGGCATCAAAGGCGGCGCTACCGGTGGCGGCGAGGCGCAGATTCTTCCCGCAGACGAAATCAACCTGCACTTTACTGGAGACATTCATGCGATCACCTCGGCGCACAATTTGCTGGCTGCAATGATCGACAACCATATCCATCACGGCAATGCGCTTCGTTTGAACCCGAAAAAGATCGTCTGGAAACGGGCCATGGATATGAATGACCGTGCTCTTCGCTCGATTGTGGTCGGACTGGGAGAGAGCAATGGAATGGCCCGCGAAGACGGCTTTATGATCACCACAGCGTCGGAGATCATGGCGATTTTATGCTTGAGCGAAAACAGGGAAGACCTGCGTGCGAGGCTGAACCGCATCATCATCGGTTATGACATGGACGACCAGCCTGTGCGGGCGGAGCAGCTCCATGCTGTCGACGCGATGTGCGTGCTGCTCAAAGACGCGATCAAGCCAAACCTGGTGCAGACAAGCGATGGAACGCCTGTCTTGATCCACGGCGGGCCGTTCGCCAATATCGCCCACGGCTGCAGCAGTGTAATCGCGACCAAGACGGCTTTGAAGCTCGCGGATTACGTCGTGACAGAGGCAGGCTTCGGCGCTGACCTGGGTGCAGAGAAGTTTTTCGACATCAAGTGCAGACAGGCAGGGCTGGTGCCATCGGCTGCCGTGATCGTCATTTCCGTGCGGGCGTTGAAATTCAACGGCGGGGTGAAGGTCGCGGACTTGCAGGCAGAAGACATCGCCGCGGTCGCCAGAGGCTTTGAAAATGTGAAGCGGCATGTGGAGAACATACGCAAGTTTGGCATACCTGCAGTGGTTGCGATCAATCATTTTGTCACCGATTCGCAGCGCGAGGTCGACGAGGTGCAGCGGCTTTGCGAGGAGATCGGCGTAGAGGCGGCGCTGTCCAAGGTGTGGGAGCAAGGAGCAGCAGGAGGAGCCGAGCTGGCGGAAAAGGTCGTCCTCGCCGCGGAAACACCGTCCCAATTCCGCTTCCTGTACGATGAAGAGCAGACGATCACAGACAAGGTGGAAACGATCGTCCGCGACATCTACCGCGGCTCGCAAGTCGTCTTTTCCCCGGCTGCGCAAAAAACGCTGCACAAGGTAGAGCAATTGGGGCTGTCCCACCTCCCTGTCTGCATGGCCAAGACGCCTTACTCGTTTACAGACCGGGCAGACGTCCTCGGCGCTCCCACGGATTTTGCCATCACAGTCAATGAGGTGCGGCTCTCGGCAGGGGCAGGTTTTCTTGTCGTCCTGACGGGCAGCATTATGACCATGCCAGGATTGCCGAAAAAGCCGGCGGCGGAGTCGATGCGACTGGATGAAGCTGGTCATGTACTAGGTCTTTCGTAATGCGTGAAAACATGCACCCATGAAAAGGGATTTCGTCTTGTTAAAAAAGCCCGTTTTTATTAACGGGGCAGATTGCAGACAAACTCCCTCGCTGAACGAACAGCAGAGGGAGTTTGTTTAATAATTTGATGAAAATACCGAAGGTGTTTTGATCGTTCACCTTTTGGCGACCTGATTTCCATAGCCAGGTCGCCATTTTTTTCAAGTTCATGGCAGCGAAAACAAGCATCGCCTGCATCGTGACCTTCTCCAGTCCTCGTAAGGTCGTCCAACGCATGCCATGCTTTTCCTTCATATCAGCGAATACACGTTCAATCGTTTCTTTCCGTTTGCTATAGATTTGTTTGTTTTCCTCGGTATGCCGGAGGTGGTCTACCTCTTCGAGGTAATCAGCCCAGATGTGGCGACTCACTCTCTTTGTGTAGTCTTTACTTTCCGTGCATTGTTTCAAGAACGGACAACTTCGGCAAACTTGAGAATTTGATCGATAGATACGGTACCCATCCTTGTTTGTTGTCTCATATGTTAAGATTTGCTCGTTCGGGCAGATGTAGCAGTCGAAATATTCATCATACACATATTCGTGCTTTTTAAAAAAACCTTCTTTGGTGCGTGGTCTTGTGTAGGGCATAACGGGGCGAATCTGGTCATCAAGGAGTGTTTTACTGATGTAAGGCGTCTTGTATCCCGAGTCCACTGCCACAGCTTGAGGCTGTGCAAACGTCTTTCGCACTTGATTCAAAACATCCTCAAAAACCTGACTGTCATGCACATTGCCTGGCGTTACCTTGGCACCAAGCACAAATCCATTTCGATCACATGCTGTATGAAAACTATAAGCAAATACACGTTCCTTTTCCCCTTTTACAAACAATCCGCAATCCGGGTCAGTTGTGCTGACTTTCACCTCCTTCTTCGAAGTTTCTGTCTTTTTTTCAAGGGGCTTCTTTCCATGTGCAATACGATCCTGATTGATTTCTTCGTCCAGCAGCTCTTGATATTTCTTCGCTTGTTCTTCAACGATTTCTTTCACGTATTTATGCTTATTCGCACTGGCTTTTACATGCGTAGCATCAATGAAAAGCACATCAGGCTTCACGAATCCATGATGAACCGCCTCCTCCAATATTCGAAGGAAGATCGACTCGAAGAGTTGAGTATCCCGAAAACGGCGAACATAGTTCTTGCCTAGGGTCGTGAAATGGGGAATGGGCTGACTGAAATCATAGCCAATAAACCACCGATAGGCAACATTGGTTTCGATCTCTTTAATCGTTTGTCGCATGGAACGAATTCCAAAAATATATTGGATGAAAGCAATTTTAACTAAGACTACAGGGTCAACACTGGGTCTGCCATTGTCATGACAGTAGAGGCTTTCCACCAAGTCATAGATGAACGAAAAGTCGATTGCATTTTCAATTTTTCTTACGAGATGATCTTCTGGCACCAACTCATCTAGCGAGAATGCAGATATCTGATAACGCCCTTCGGCCTCTTGCTTATTAAGCATAATGCCACCTCTAAAAAATAACTTTTGAAAACGTAACATGTTCTATATTCAACAAAAAAGCCTGCAGACCCTGTTCCTTACGGAACTTTGTCTACAGGCTGGCCCGTTTTTATTAACGGGGTTTTTTGTATGATGGAGCCCATTTCGGCGGGAAAAACCTGCTTTCCCCGGGACAAGCCACTTTCCTGACAGATTGGCCACCTATTAACATCGGTGGTCTTTTTTTACAAATGGTAAACAAAAATCGGGAAAATTTTATTATTTATTAATCAAACTTACCAACTTTTATGTTATATTGAACATAATATCAATCTGGACAAAAATGGAGATAAAGGCAAACCTGTTGAAAGACAGGGACGCAAAGCCACGGGTCTACGGATATGTGACGATTGTCACATGCTATGACAGCCGGGTTGCCAAACCGAGGCGAGGGAAGAAGGCTGCCGTTTGGCGTCTTCTTTTTTGTTTTCACACATTACATGCAGGAGGGACTCAGCACTTATGTATCTTAGTTTACGAAAAAAGTTGATGCTTCTGATGAGTCTGTTGTTGGCAGTCAGCTTGGCTGTCGTATGTGGTGCAAGCTACATGAGTTCATCCAGTTTCTTGTCTGCCAGTCTGAACAAGGAGGCAGAGATGGCGGCGGAAAGCCTGTCCACGAGAATTGACAGCTTCTTCAAGGAAAAAATCGCCATCGTGGAAACCGTTAGCGAAATGATCTCCGAGGACAATCAGTTTGATCAGGACCTGAAGCTGATTCAAACTGCCCAGACAAAGAACCCGGAGTTTGAAACTTTCTTTTTCTCGTATGACCTGAGCGGTACGAAGGTCATCAACTTTCGGGGGGAGGAGACCAACCCGTCTGACCGCGTTCACTTCAAGGAAGCGTCTAAAGGGGAAGGGAAAATTATCGTCTCGGAACCGGTGACCTCGCAGCGAACTGGCAACAACATCGTGACGATTATTTATCCGCTGATGAAAGACAACCGCCAATACGGTTATGTGGGGTCGACCATTCCGATCAATGAGATCCAGAAAGAGGTCTCCGAGGAAGCGTTCGGCGAAACGGGCTACGCCTTTCTGGTCAGCAAGGCGGGAACCTACATCTGGCATCCTGATGAAGAATTGATTCTGCAAGGAACGATTCTGGAATCTTCGGTCGAGGAATTGAAGAGCGCATATGCAAGTATTCAGGAGGGCGGCAAAGGATTGATCAACTACACGGACGGGTCCGCTGACCAGTTTGCCTCCTATGCCCCTACGAGCCTGGGATGGGGTGTATTTGTCACCGCTCCGGAGAATGAATTGCATAAAGCAGTGAATCAGTTGTTCTTCACTCTGCTGCTCATCTCGGCAGTGGTGTTGCTGGTAGGTCTGGTTCTCTCCTACCTGACAGCAAGAGGCGTCGTCAGGCCGATCCAGCGTCTGAACAAGGCTGTAAACGTGGTCGCGCAGGGGAATTTGACAGAGGCGGTGTCCGTCGAAGGAAAAGACGAAATTGCCGTTCTCTCTCGCGACTTTAACAAGACAGTCTCTCATTTGAAGGATCTGATCGAAGGGGTATCGCACTCTTCGGATCACGTGCTCCGTTATACAAAAGAGGTCTCCACCGGAATCAATCACACGACGAGCACAGTCGAGCAAATCGGTTCCGCGATCGCTCAGATTGCCAAAGGAGCGCAGGCTCAGGCAGTAAGTTCGCAGGATGTGGCGATTTCCATGAACGACATGGCGAGTGGAATCACCAAAATCGCGGAAACTTCTTCCCAGGTTTCCGAGGCAGCCCGCGAGTCTACCGAACAGGCAGAGCAAGGGGCGACTGCCGTGGAACAGGCAGTGCTTCAAATGAACAACATCGGCGAGGCTACAAACAACGCTTCGACTGTCATCGAACGACTGAGCGGACGTTCCCAGGAAATCGGGGGCATTTTGGATACGATCAGCCAGTTGACCGGGCAGATCAACCTGCTCGCGCTCAACGCCTCGATCGAAGCGGCGAGAGCGGGCGAGCACGGACGCGGTTTTGCCGTCGTAGCGGGAGAAGTGAAAAACCTCGCCCATCAGTCGGAGGCGGCAACCATCAAAATCGCCCAACTGATCGAGGAAATCCAGAATGATACGACACATGCCGTAGAAGTCATGGCAGTCGGAAAAGAGAACACGCAAGAAGGCATTCAGATCATCCAGGAGGTTCGCGGCATTTTTGAGCGGATTCTCGAATCCTCGCGCAATGTAGCGTCGCACATCCTGGAAGTCTCTGCCGCATCTGAGCAAATTTCCGCGGGCACTCAGCAGGTAACAGCGGCTGTGGAGGAAATGCATGGAATCGCCAAGCACTCCTCGGCGGATGCTGACAAAGTCGTGGAAGCAACCGCGGAACAGCTCGCGACGATCCAGGAAATCGTCGGTTCTGTCGATCAGTTGAACGGAGTTGTAGAAGAGCTGCAGCAGCGTGTTGGCAAATTCAAGCTGTAAAAACAAGGATTGGCAGAATTGAAAGGGGGGATGCATCCAAGAGCATCACGCAATCATTTATTCCCCAAGTCATTACCATATTTCTGTACTGGATCAGGAGGAGACATCCATGAAAAAGATTACAACATCCATCTTGGCGAGCACGTTCGCCGCAACTATGCTGATTACAGGTGCAGTGGGAGCAAGTGCTGCCACAGTAGCGCCGCAGCAACAATACGCTGCCGTAGACACAGCGAAAGCCAACAAAAAGTTTGAATCGCGTCTCGATGAAATCAAGGCACGCGGTTATATCCTGGTGGGAACGCCTGGTGACTACAAACCGTTCACATATTTGAACCCAGAGACAAACGAGTTCGAGGGTTACGATATTGACGCTATGAAGGCATTCGCGGAAAGCCTGGGTGTGGAGGCGCGTTTCGTGCAAACATCCTGGCCAACCCTGATGTCCGATCTGCTCGCTGACAAATTTGACATCGCGGTAGGCGGCGTGACGCGCAATACGGATCGTCAACAAAAAGCGTACGTGAGCGACGGCTACCTGCTGTTTGGCAAAGTGCCATTGATCCGCGCAGAAGACAAAGACAAGTTCTACTCGGTTGAAGATATCAACAAGCCTGAAGTACGCATCGGTGTAAACCCGGGTGGAACGAACCAGGTTTTCGTAGATACGTATCTGACAGAAGCAAATGTAACAGTCGTGGAAAATAACCTGGACATCCCTGGTCTGGTTGCTGACGGTACATACGACGTGATGATTACCGACACGATTGAAGCGATCGTATACGCAAATGCCGATGACCGCCTTTTCGCACAACGCGTGGACGATCCGTTCACGAAAAGCGAAAAAGGGTACATGATTCATCGCGGAGATTTCATCTTCTCCAGCTACCTGGAGCTGTGGATGGATGAGATGGAACTTCAAGGAAAATTCGATGAGCTGTACGAAAAGTGGGTAAAATAAGAAAACGTATGGACTGGGCAGGCGAGAGTGCATTTCTCTCGCCTGTTTTTTGTGCATGGAGTGGAAATGATTGTCAGGTCAAGTTGCTTTTTTCGTCCCGGCATGGTACGATTAGGGCTATGTTCTTTGCAGGATGCTGTGTATGACAAACGGGAGTAGAAGGGCATATTCCGGATCGTCGGGAATAATGCCCTTTTTTAGTGAGAATTTTAATAGACGAAGGATTGAACAAAAGGAGACTGAAGGGCATTGACAACTTTTTATGAATTTGGATTACATCACTCCGTTACCCGGGCTTTGGGAAACATGGGGTTTGAAGAGGCGACGGCGATACAGGTGCAGACCGTTCCGGTGGCTCTGCAAGGAAAGGACTTGATCGGTCAGGCGCAGACGGGGACAGGGAAGACCGCAGCGTTCGGGATTCCGCTCGTGGAGAGAGTAGACGAAGAGGACCCGCAAATCCAGGCGATCGTCCTGACGCCGACGCGCGAGTTGGCAGTACAGGTCGCCGAGGAGATCAACAAAATCGCCCAGTACAAAAAAATCAGCGCATTGCCGATCTACGGCGGGCAGGACATTACTCGCCAGATCAAGGCGTTGAAAAAGCGGCCGCAAATTATCGTGGCGACACCGGGCCGTTTTATGGACCATATGCGCAGAAGGACGATTCGCCTCGATGCGATCGAGATGGTCGTACTGGATGAAGCTGACGAAATGCTGAACATGGGCTTTATCGACGACATCCGGGAAATCTTGCGCGAAGTACCGGAGCAGCGTCAGACACTGCTGTTTTCGGCGACGATGCCGCGGGCGATCCAGGAAATTGCCCAGCAGTTCATGCATAACCCGGAACTGATTTCCGTCAAGGCAAAAGAAGTGACGGTACCCAACATCGAGCAGCAGTACATGGAAGTCGTGGAAAAGCAGAAGTTTGATGTACTCTGCCGCCTGCTGGACATCCATTCTCCTGAGCTCGCCATCGTTTTCGGGAGAACGAAGCGCCGTGTCGATGAATTGGCGGAAGCCTTGACCAAACGCGGGTACGGAGCGGAAGGCATCCATGGCGACTTGAACCAGGCCAAGCGGGACAGCGTGCTGCGCAAGTTTAAGGAAGGTACGATCGAGGTGCTGGTCGCAACGGACGTGGCGGCGAGGGGGCTCGATATCAGTGGCGTGACCCATGTTTTCAACTTCGACATTCCGCAGGATTCGGAGAGCTACGTCCACCGTATCGGAAGAACGGGCCGTGCCGGAAAAACAGGTCTGGCCGTAACCTTTGTGACACCTCGGGAAATCGACCATTTGCGTCTGATTGAGCGGGCGACGAACCGCAAAATGGAACGCCGTGCAGTGCCGAGCATGTCGGAAGCGATGGAAGGACAGCAGCGCATCGCGGTCGAGAAGCTGATGGAAGCGAGCGGCAGCGACAATCTGGGTGCGTATAAAACACTGGCGGAACAACTGCTGGAAGAGGTAGACTCGGTCACCCTGATTTCCGCTGCGCTCAAGCTGCTGACCAAAGAGCCGGATATGACACCTGTCCGCCTCACGGAAGAAGCGCCTGTACGCGTCGGGAAGAAGCGAGTAACGCCAAAAGGGAAAGGCGGCCCGGGCGGTTACGGAGCCAAGCGGCCACCACGTCCGCGCACGGGAGATTCCCGTCAGCGCAGTGGCGAGTTCCGTCCACGTTCCGGCGACTACCGTCCGCGCAGCGGCGATTCCCGTCCACGTGGCGGCGATCGTCAGCGCTAAATTGAAAAAGAAGCCAGGCCCCTGAGATCGTTCAGGGGCCTGTTTTGCGTCTGCCTCCTCCTCATGCTGCTGGTTCAATTCAGTTTTGGCAACAATGCTGGCGACAAAGCCGAGATTTCATTTTGTTGAGGCCAATATGAAAACGCTTTATATTTTGGTGTAACAGCATGATTCTAAATGTTCTGCACACAGGCGTGCGAAAAAGGAGGTTTGGCGATGGAAAGCGCAGTTGGAAGCAACAAGCCGACAGGCAATGTACGAGTCCGGATACAGAACTTCGGACGGTTTTTGAGCGCGATGGTGATGCCCAATATCGGGGCGTTTATCGCGTGGGGACTGATTACCGCATTATTTATTCCTACGGGCTGGCTGCCCAACGAAAACCTGGCCAAATTGGTCGGGCCGATGATTACGTATCTGTTGCCGCTATTAATCGGATACACAGGTGGCAAGATGATCCACGATGTCCGCGGAGGTGTCGTCGGGGCGATTGCGACGATGGGGGTCGTGGTCGGGACCGACATCCCGATGTTTCTCGGGGCCATGATTATGGGGCCAATCGGCGGATGGGTGATGAAGAAAGTAGACCAATCGCTGGAAGGAAAAATTCGCCCCGGATTTGAAATGCTGATTAACAACTTCACGGCAGGGATCGTGGGCGGCCTGCTGACACTGGTAGCGTTCAGTGCAATCGGACCAGTGGTGCAAGGGTTGAACCAGGCGCTGGCCGCAGGTGTGCAGGCGATCGTCAATGCGGGCTTGCTGCCGCTGGCCAACATCATCGTGGAACCGGCGAAAATCCTTTTCTTGAACAACGCCATCAACCACGGCATTTTCGGTCCGATCGGGCTGGATCAGGCAGCGAAGGCGGGACAGTCAATCTTTTTCCTGCTGGAGACAAATCCCGGTCCTGGTCTGGGTATTCTGCTGGCGTATTGGCTGCTGGGTTCGGGCAATGCCAAGCAATCGGCTCCCGGCGCGGTGGTCATTCACTTCTTCGGCGGAATCCATGAGATTTACTTCCCGTACATCCTGATGAAGCCGCGTCTCATCCTCGCTGTCATCGGGGGCGGTATGGCTGGCGTATTCCTCTTTACCTTGCTTGGCGCCGGACTTGTCGCGCCGCCTTCGCCGGGAAGCATCTTCGCCCTTAGCGCGATGGCTCCGCGCGGCGGCTTGCTGCCAGTGCTGGCTGGTGTGGCCGGAGCGACGATCGTTTCGTTCCTGATTGCAGCGGCGCTGCTGAAAACGAGCCGGGCAGAAGATGAAGGAGAGTTGGAGCAGGCAGCAGAAAAAATGAAGGAATTGAAAGGAAATCAGCCGACAGCTGCGAAAGGGGAAGCATTGACAGCTTCCGCAGTGGAAAACGTGAACAAAGTAGTATTTGCATGCGATGCAGGCATGGGCTCCAGCGCGATGGGAGCAGCTGCACTGCGGAAAAAATTCAAGGAAGCCGGCCTGGAGGAAATCGTCGTGGTCAATGCCGCGATCAATGATATTCCCGCTGATGCAGACATCGTGATTACGCAAAAAACACTTACCTTGCGTGCGCAGGAGAAATTGCCGTCTGCCTGGCATATCTCGATCGACAATTTCCTGAGCAGTCCGGAGTACGACAAGCTGGTGCAAACAATCACCGAAAAACGATAACGCTACTGGTGCTTGCCTTCTTCGCTTTTTCGGTCAAGGAGGGGTGGAATGGTTCTCGTATCTACGCGAAAAAGGGCAATCCTGGAACTGCTGCTTGACGAACCGAGTGGCTTGACCGTAGGGGAAATTGCCGCGCACATCCATGTCAGTGCGCGGACGATTCACCGGGAAATGGACAGTCTGGAAGCGCTGATTCACAGGCACGGGCTGAAGCTGGTGCGAAAGGCAGGCGCTGGCGTGGAGCTGCGGGGGACGACCGAACAAAAAAAGCAGCTCCAGGCGGCGCTTCGCCAGCAGACGACGACGGAATTCACCCCGAAGGAACGCCAGGCAATCATCTTGTGCACGCTTTTGGAAGCGTCCGAACCGGTCAAGCTGATCGCCCTGGCGATTGAGTTGAAGGTAACGAAAGCGACAGTTAGCTACGATCTCGATGAACTGGACAAGCGGCTGCGTCCGTTGGGCATCACCCTGTTGCGCAAAAGAGGCTACGGGGTGGAGCTGATCGGCTCCGAGTCATCCAAGCGCAGGGTAATTAGCGGCTTGATCGCCGATCACTTAAACGACCATCAAATGGTGGAGATCATCAAGGAGACGATCCAGACCAACAAGCTGCCGGACAGTGCGAATTCCTTGACAGAGCGTCTTCTGCAATTGGTCAACCGTGAAAAGCTGATCAAGGTCGAGCAAGTGCTTCATTCGCTCGAAAAGGAGCTGCCGAATCCGCTGGCTGACAGTGCGTACATCGGGTTGGTCACACATTTGGCGATGACCGTGGAACGCGTGGAGAAAGGGGAAAATATCCACATCGAAGAACGTGCCTTGACGGAACTGGCGCAGACGGTGGAGTACCAGACTGCAAAAAAAATTATGGAGCGTATCGAAGAAAAGCTCTCGATCAAAATGCCGGAGGCGGAGGCGGGCTACATCAGCATGCATTTGCGTGGAGCCAAACTCCGCCAGTCGCAGCATGAAGCGTTTTGGGCGGCGAGTGCGGAGCTGATGAATGCCACACAGGGCATGATCCGTTTCTGCGAAGAGCGGCTGGGGATTTCGCTTGCGGAGGACAGCGCTCTTTTTCACGGCCTGCTGACCCATTTGGAGCCTGCGCTCTATCGGCTTAAATCCAATCTGGAGATTCGCAATCCGCTGCTTGCCCAGATCAAGCACAATTACCCGGAACTGTTTGCCGTCACACGTGAGGCTGCAGTCCGGTTTTTTCCCGATATTCACGTCCCGGACGAAGAAGTGGGCTATCTGGTTATGCATCTTGGAGCTGCGGTGGAGCGCTCGATGACGGAACAGCAACGGTATCGGGCACTGATCGTCTGCTCCAGCGGGATCGGGTCTTCGCGCATTTTGGCGACACGTATCCAGAAGGAAATCCCGGAAATCGTCCATTTGCAAAACCTGTCCTTGTTCGATGTCGGAAAGATCCCCAAGCAGGAGTACGACCTGATGATTTCGACTATTCCGCTGCCTGTTCCGGAGTGGGAATACGTGATGGTCAGTCCGCTGTTGCCGCCGGAGGACGTGCAAAAAATCAAGGCGCATGTGCGGCAGACTCGCGGGGAGCCATTCGCAAGTGCCGGAAAACGGATGCTGCTCGTCGACGGACAGCCGTTGCAGCAGTTGCAAAAGATGCATCTGTACAGCGGTTGTGCTCTGGACCTGCTCGATGGTCTGCGCGTATACCGCTGGGACAATGACGGAGAAAGCGTGGAGCGGCTCTTGCACGAGATCGGTGGGGAACTGGCGGCACAGGGAGTCGTTTTGGACGGGAAGGCTGTCGCTGCGAAGTTGCTCCGGCGCGAGCGGCTGGGCGGGCTGGGGATTCCGGGTACAGAGATGGCCTTGTTTCACGGCAAGTTTGCCGAAGTGAACCAGCCTTCGTTTACTGTGCACATGCTGCGACAGCCGTTGCGCATGCGTTCGATGGATGAGCAGGGGATGCTCGTCCGCCAGCTGCTGCTCTTGATTGGACCGGAACAGATGGGCCAGGAGCAGTTGGAAGTGGTCAGCGAGATCAGCTCCATGCTGATCGAGGAAGAGATGCAAAGCATCGTGGCAGACGGGCAGGAGGAGCAGCTTCGCGAGTATTTGGGGGAGCAATTGCAGCGCTTCTGCCTGAACAAAATTGGATGGGAGAGAAAGAGATGAACAGGACAGACAACTTGCTGGGGAAGGACAAAATCATACTGAATGCCAAGCCGCGTGACAAATGGGAAGCGATTCGCATGGCCGGCGATTTGTTGGTAAAGGCGGGGCATGTCACGCCTGCGTACGTAGAGAAAATGGAGGGGCGGGAGCGGCTCGCCACGACGTACATCGGCAGCGGGGTCGCCATCCCGCACGGTACCCTCGATTCCAAAGGGGAAATTAAATCGACGGGCATTTCAGTCGTGCAAGTGCCAGGCGGCCTCGATTTTGGCGAGGGGAACACGGTGTATGTGCTGCTCGGCATTGCCGCTGTCGGTTCAGAGCATCTCGATGTCCTGTCGCATATCGCCATCGTATGTTCAGACGAGGACAATGTGCGCAAGGCAGCATCTGCCCAGACTGCCGAGGAGATCATCGCGTTGTTTGGGGGAGGACTGTAATGCGCCGTGCTGTACATTTTGGGGCAGGCAATATCGGACGGGGCTTTATCGGTCAGCTTTTGTACCAGGCCGGCTACGATGTCGTATTCGTCGATGTCAATCGGGAGGTCGTCGACGAGTTGAATCGGCGACAGGCGTACGATGTGCAACTGGCTACAGCGGAAGCTCCGCTTTTGCCTGTGGAGAGGGTGCGCGCCCTCGATGCGAGGGATGTGAACACGGTTGCAGAGGTGATTGCCGGCGCTGGCCTGGTGACGACTGCGGTAGGCGTCCACATCCTGCCGCATCTCGCCGAGACGATCGCCCACGGGATTTCCCGGAGATTGGCCACGACCGACAGACCGCTCAATGTGATTGCCTGTGAAAACAAAATCGGCAGCAGCACGTTTTTGCGGGAGCAGGTGTGGCGCTACCTCGGGGAAGCCGAGCAGATCGAAGCGGCGGAACGGATTGGCTTCCCGGATGCGGCGGTAGACCGGATCGTCCCGGTGCAGCAGCACGAGGACAAACTGCGTGTAACAGTGGAGCCATTCTTTGAGTGGGTCGTGGAGCAGCCGTCGATCAAGGGCGAACTTCCCGATATTGCCGGGGTGACCTATGTGGAGCAGATTCGTCCGTACGTGGAAAGAAAGCTGTATACGGTCAATACGGGTCATGCGATGCTGGCTTATCTCGGCCACCTGCGGGGATACGCCACGATCGACCAGGCGATGGAGGATACGGTAGTCAGGCAGGCAGCCAAAGGCGTGCTGAGGGAAACCGGCCAGCTCTTGTCCGCCAAGCACGGGTTTGATCCCGCGACACACGCGCACTATACGGAGAAGATCTTGGAGCGGTTCGCCAATCCGCTTTTGGACGACAAGGTGACGAGGGTGGGACGCGATCCGATCTCCAAGCTGGCGCCGGACAATCGGTTGGTGGCTCCGGCAATGGAGTGCGTAGAACGTGGCATTGTGCCGGAGTATTTGGGGATGGCGATCGCAGCCGCTCTCTTGTTTGATTGTGCAGAAGATACGGCCTCGGTGCGCTTGCAGTCGGAAATCCGGGAACTGGGGCTACGAGAGGTATTGCACAGCTACACGCAAATTCCTCCGGGGCACGTATTGGAGGGCATCGTCCTGCGTCACGTCAAGGAGCTGCAAAAGACAGCACAATCTACAGATGGAAAGGCAGGTGTCTGAGCATGTCCCGGAAAATAAACGGTGTGAAGGCTTCGGGTGGAATCGCCATCGCCCGGGCTGTCTTGCTCGGCAGCTCCGGGCTGGAGCAGTACATCCCGGATGGCCATTGTGCGGATGCCGCAAGTGAGCTGGCACGGCTCGCGGAGTCGATCGAAAAAGCGAAGGCAGACCTGGTTGCCATCTGTGCCCGCGTGGCCGAAGAGATGGGGGAAGAGCAGGCGGACATATTCCGGGCGCATCTGCTGTTCCTGGAAGACCCGGAAATGGCAGGCATGGTGCAGCAGAAAATTGAGGGGGAGCGGCTGCTTGCAGAACGCGCGCTGCACGAAGTGGCGCAGGAACTCATC
Organism: Brevibacillus sp. TJ4; assembly: GCF_044627595.2. NCBI lineage: Bacteria > Bacillati > Bacillota > Bacilli > Caryophanales > Paenibacillaceae > Brevibacillus > Brevibacillus sp. TJ4. The sequence continues at coordinate 208,899 of NZ_CP185865.1, forward strand.
CGGCAGTTTGAGCAGATGGATAATGCGTACATGAAAGAGCGGGCTGCGGACATCCGTGACGTAACGAACCGCGTCCTGGCCCATTTGCTGGGCAGGCCGCTGGACGCTTTGACAGAACTGCGCGAGGATGTGGTTTTGGTCGCCTGGGATCTGAGCCCGTCAGATACTGCGCAGTTAGACCGCCGATATGTAAAAGGCTTTGTTACGGATACGGGCGGACCGACCTCGCACTCTGCGATTATGGCCCGGACGCTGGGAATCCCGGCTGTGGTCGGCACCAAGCAGGCGACGAGCCTGATCGGATCGGGGACGATCCTGATTCTCGATGGAGACGAAGGCGTGGTCATCTGCGATCCGGACGAAGAGGAGCTTGCTTTTTATCGAAGAAAGCTGGCAGAGCAGACGACTCTCAAAGCCGAGTTGGAGGGTCTGGTGCGGCAGCCCAGCGTAAGCAGGGACGGGCATCGCGTCGAGCTGGGGGTCAATATCGGCAACCCGGGCGATCTGGCTGCAGCGATAGCCAACGGCGCAGAAGGAGTAGGACTGTTCCGTACCGAATTTCTGTACATGGGAAGAGAGGATTTCCCCACTGAAGAGGAGCAACTCCAGTCCTACAAGCTAGTCCTCGAACAGATGGAGGACAAACCGGTCGTAATCCGAACGCTGGACATCGGCGGAGACAAGCATCTCGACTACCTCTCTCTGCCGCAGGAGGCCAACCCGTTCCTGGGTCATCGGGCCATCCGTCTGTGCCTGGACGAACAGGAGCTGTTTCGGACGCAGCTTCGCGCCCTGCTGCGGGCAAGTGTGTACGGCAAACTGAAAATTCTCTTTCCGATGATCGCCGCCTTTGAAGAACTGCAGCAGGCAAAGGGCATGCTCGCCGAGGAAAAAGCAGCATTGCGCAAGCGCGGCATCCCCGTCTCCGACGATGTGGAAATCGGCATCATGGTCGAGATTCCGGCGGCGGCGCTAATGGCGGATATGCTTGCCGATGAGGTCGACTTTTTCAGCATCGGAACCAATGACCTGATTCAGTACACGATGGCTGCCGACCGGATGAACGAGCGGGTGGCCCATCTCTACCAGCCGTACCATCCGGCTGTTTTGCGCCTGATTTATACGGTGATTCAGGCGGCCCACGCCAAAGGCAAGTGGGTGGGGATGTGCGGAGAGATGGCCGGCGACCCGGTCGCAATCCCAATTCTTCTGGGCATGGGCCTGGACGAATTCAGCATGAGCGCGGGCAGCTTGCTGCCTGCCAGACGGCAGTTGCTCGGCCTGAGCAGGGAAGAGGCGGCGAGCCGGATCGAGACGCTGCTTTCCATGCGTACCTCGCAGCAGGTGGAGGAATATATACGGCGAATCTATTTACAAACCTGAGCTTCTGGGAGGAACATACACATGCTGGAGAAAAAAATTATCGTTCAACTGGAACACGGTTTGCATGCCAGACCTGCAGCTACCTTTGTGAAGAAGGCTTCTTCGTTTGCGAGCGATATTCAGCTCGTGAAAAAAGAGAAGACTGTCAACGGCAAAAGCATCATGGGTGTCATGGCAGCGGCAATCGGCAAAGGAGAAGTCGTGACGCTGATTGCAGATGGAGTAGACGAGGAAGAGGCAATCGTCGAACTGGAAAAGCTGCTGCTGCAGGCAGAAATGTAAAACGGCTTGGCAAGCGAGAAAGGCTCCTTCGAGGTCTGGAACGACAGACCAAGGGAGCCTTACTTTCTGTTTCTTTCCCTATTCGTCAAACAGCGGTTTGTCCTCGATCAGCGTTACGCCGGGAAGGGGAGTAACCTCGGAGATATCGTAAACGGGCAGTTGTACACCATCTTCATACGTAATGGTTATCGGATTTTGAGCATGAGCCGGTATTTCATAGTGGCTGATACTGACCGTTCTCGTGATTTTGTCCCAGACAACCTGACCGTTGAATACTTGGGCGACAAAAGTGGCTGGGACCATGATCGAGCCGTTTACTTTGCTGACGGGATCGAACATCTCTGTCGGCGTGCCATTCACGGTGGCTTGCTTGCTGCCGACGGTAACCAACAGGTTCATCCCTTCCTTTGTGGCTTTCACAGAAGAGGTCTCAGGTACCCATTCGATCTGGAAGCCATCCGCCTCAAAAATCGGGCGCATAGGCAGCATGATCAGACCTTCCTCCAAAGTCGGTGCCTGACTGTAGGCTACCGCCTGTCCGTTTACTTCCAGGCGCAGCGTCGCAGAGGCGTCAACCGACTGGATCGGGCCAGCGTAAAGAGGCGCGAGAAGGGTAAGAGAGAGAAGTAGAGTGCGAAAATTTTTCAAAATAAACGGCCTCCATTTTTAGTTAAGGTAAAAACTAGTGATATTTTATCAAAACCAGTCCGTAAAAGCGATCAAAACTAACGACAGCCCGGAAAGCAAGACCGAAGTAGCGACCATGGCTGCCAACGGTCTGCCCGCCTTGCCCAGAGCACGCAGATTGATGTCCAGGCCCATGCCCGCCATCGCCATCGTCAGGATAAAGGTCGTCACGGTTGCCGCAGCCGTCTGAAAGGTTTCTGTCACCGGGATGTAGGTGCCCAGCACATACGTCCCAAACAGGCTCATGGCGAGAAATCCGGGGAGAAACCACGGAAAGGAAATATTTGCCTCTCCTTCTGCTGACCCTTTGCGCTTCACCATGTACATGATGATCAGGCAGAGCGGGACGAGCAGCAGGACGCGCCCCAATTTTGCCAAAAGAGCCATCGCCACTGCGTCCTCTCCGGCGGGAGCTGCCGCCAGCGCTACATTGGCCAATTCATGCAGGCTGATCCCTGACCAGACTCCATATGCCGCGTCCGACAAGGGCAAATAAGGTCGGACGAACGTGTACAACAGCGCGAAGCAAGTGCCGACCAGTGCGATCATGCCGACGCTGACCGCCGTATCTTCGTCTTTTGCCCGGATGATCGGGGAGACGGCGGCGATGGCAGCAGCTCCACACACGCCTGTTCCGACCCCGAGCAAAAGCGGAATCGATGAGGGCGAATTTTTCTGCTTGCTGAATCCTTGCATGAGCAGGATGGCAAAGAGGACGACCGCGGCGTCGAGCAGCAGCAGGCCAAGCCCCTGGCTCAACACTATGCCGATGTTCAGCTTCAAACCGTATAAAATGATTGCGAAGCGCAGCAGTTTTTTTGCGGCAAACTGAAGGCCGGGACGAAGCGCTTCCGGGTATCCGAACACGCTTCGATACGCCACCGCTAAAAAAATCGCACAGGCAAGCGGACCGATCCGGTCAAAGCCGGGAATCATGGACAGGCCAAATCCTGCCAGAGCGATCAACAATGTACAGGCAATACCACCACTCAAAGCGAACATGTTCTCTCATTCCCCCTATTGGATACTCCCCAGCATACCGCAACCACGTATATAAGGAAAATAAATGATAATAATTGTAATCATAAGTAAAAGGTTATAGTAAAATGGGGGCAGAGCAGAGGAAAGGAGTCATGCGTAGTGGACCAGCAATTGCGCGTGTTTGTCACAGTAGTGGAGCGCCGCAGCTTTTCCCGGGCAGCGGAGGAGCTTCATATGACACAGCCTGCGGTCAGCCAGTACATCAAGTCGCTGGAACAGGCGATGGGCTGCACGCTGCTGGAGCGAAACAACAAATACGTCCAACTGAATAAAGCCGGAGAACTTGTCTATCACCACGCCAAAGAAATATTGGGCTTGTACATCCGCATGCACCATCTGGTTGAAGACATGCTGCATACACCAGGCGGCCCGTTGACGATCGGGGCCAGCTACACGTACGGAGAATACGTGCTGCCGCATGTGATTTCCCGCATGCGGGAGCAGTACCCGCTGATTACACCTGCAATCACGATCCACAATTCCCGCGTCATTTCCTCGCAGGTAGCCAGTCGGCAGCTCGATGTGGGCATCGTCGAGAGCGAATACGTAGGCGAAAAAATGGATGTGGAGCCGATCGCCGACGACCGCATGTATGTGATCGCCTCGTCCCGCCACCCGCTGGCAGCAAAGGAGCGGGTAACCCGGGAAGAGTTGGCGGAGCAGACCTGGATCGTCCGGGAAGAGGGCTCGGGGACGAGAGAAGCGGCGGAAAAGCTGTTTGACCAGCTGCACATTCGTCCACAAAAGCTGATGGAGTTCGGCAGCACCCAGCTCATCAAGGAGTCGGTCGAGGCGGGACTGGGCATCAGCTTGCTCTCGTTTTGGGCCATCCGCAAAGAACAGCAGTTGGACACACTGTGCACTCTGAATGTCGAACAAACCCCGGTGACGCGAAAGTTTTCACTCGTCACGCAGTCCAATCCGTTTCGCACGAAGGCGTTGGAAGTGTTTCTCGATTTGCTGCGTCGAGGGTAGCGTGGCGCGGCAGGGCAGCGAGGTGCAAGCGCATTTCGTTTCATGTAAAATTGATAGGAATCTCATACACGGATGTGGTTGAATGCAGGTTTTGCAGCAGTTTCTATATGCGATTATTTTGCTATCGAACATTATTTTGGCGGCCGTTCTCATTTTTTTGGAGAGAAGAAATATCGCAGCCACCTGGGCGTGGTTGATGGTACTGCTGTTTTTGCCGATCGTCGGATTTGTGCTGTACCTGATCTTTGGGCAGAAGCTGAACAAACGAAGGCTGTACCGGCTCAAGGAAGGGGAGCTTTCCCAATTCCATTCGGTCGTGGAAAGGGAAAAGCAATTGCTGGAGAGCGGCGCGTTCCGCGTCCACGACCCGGCAATCGAAAAGCATCGCGACATGATCTACATGAACCTGGTCAGTGACGGAGCCCTGTATACGCAAGACAACGTCGTGCGGATATACACGGAGGGGCAGCCGCTGTTCGAGGAGATGCTCGCGGAAATAGAGCAGGCGAAGGAGCATATCCACCTGCTGTACTACATTATTCGCAATGACGAGCTGGGCAAACGGTTGCGGGAGCTCTTGGTCGCCAAGGCCAAACAAGGCGTGGAGGTCAGGGTGCTGTACGACGCCGTCGGTTCGCCGAATACGATGGCCCGCTTCTTCCGTCCGTTGGTGGCGGCCGGGGGAGAGGCTGTTCCCTTTTTTCCTTCCAAAATTCCGCTGGTCAATTTTCGCGTCAACTTCCGCAACCACCGGAAGCTGACGATTATCGACGGCGCGATCGGCTACATCGGCGGCTTCAACATCGGGGACGAGTACCTGGGCAAAAGCAAGCATTTGGGCTACTGGCGGGACACGCATCTGCGCATCCAGGGAAACGCCGTCTACATGCTGCAATCGCGCTTTTTTCTCGACTGGAACCTGGCATCGCCCAAGCGGATGGAGCAGTCGTCTTTCTACTTCCCGGAATGTGACAGGGTGGCGGACGGCAGCGGCGTGCAGATCGTCTCCAGCGGTCCCAACTCGGAAAAGCAGCAAATCAAGCATGCACTGCTGAAAATGATCTACAAGGCGAAAAAGAGGATTTATTTGCAAACTCCATATTTTATTCCTGACGATAACATTTTAACAGCATTAAAAATGGCGGCGATGTCCGGTGTAGACGTCCGGGTAATGATTCCCGGTCGCCCCGACTCCAAGATGGTCTACTGGGCCTCCCACTCGTATTTGGGAGACGTGGTGAAAAGCGGAGTGCGCTGTTTTTTGTACGAAAAAGGCTTCATGCACGCCAAGACGATTGTCGTCGATTCCGAACTCGCCTCGGTCGGGACAGCCAACGTGGACATCCGCAGCTTCAAGCTCAATTTTGAAACGAATGCCTTCCTGTACGACTCCAAGCTGGCGACGCAGTTGGAGGAGCAGTTCCTCTCCGATCAAAAGGATTGCCAGGAAGTGACGATGGAGGAGTACGTGAAGCGGCCCTTGCATTTGCGCATGCTGGAGTCGCTGACTCGGCTTTTGTCGCCGATTTTGTAAAAAAAAAAGCCGCCCTTCATTGAGGGGCGGCTTTTTTGGCGGTGCAGCGGTCAGCCTGGTCAAATATCGGCTGCCAAGATCGCAAGCGGTCCGTTTTCGTCGATGATCGGTTCGAGATCGTACACCGAGATCGGAAACATCGGAAAGCCGACATAATACGGCGTGATGGCGTACAACTGAAAATAGATGACCAGGGTTTTGTCAGCGAGATAAAATTCCTGGTCCGGACTAATCGCGGTAAATTCCTGCAGGGTCGGGATTTGCCGCCTTCTGATCTGTTCCTTGACGTGGGCGGAAATGACCTCGACGTAGTTGCTGCCGGGCTTGAACAGGCTGCGCAGGCTGTAGATGGCGCCGGTATGGATATTGGCTGTCACCGAGCCGAGAAACGTCATGCCATGCGCCATGCGCGGGGTGTAGGCGTAGTTGCTCAGGGTGGTGCTGAAAATGCCCCGCTGGTTGTTCTTGATCTCGTAGCTGCCTTGCATTTGGGTATCGCCGGGAACCTGGACATTTTGCTGGTCTTTGATCAGCCCTTGGACAGTCTGGAAGAGGATGCGGTTGATTTGCGTTTCCGCCTGGTGATTGGCCAGATTCGCCAACTGCGGGTAGTAAATCTGGCGGTTCCTGCCGGTGACGGCGCGGGTCAGAACAGTAGCGGGAAGCTGTGGTTGTGGCATGTACCTCGTATGCCTCCTTTGCAAATTTCTGTCTCCTGCAATAGCCTATTCGCAAGCCGAAAAAGAGGTTTGCGATTTTTGCCAAATTATTCACATACTAGGATAGTGCTGGAGTCATAAGCGTTTTATAATGAAAGGAGAAGTACAAGAAGATGAGTAGTTCAAAAGGAGGGGCTGTATGATTCAGTTGATTCGCAACACCCTGACTAACAAAGAAGGCTTTATGATTTTTATTTTGTGGAATCATTTATGGTTGGCTGCTCTCATCGCGTATCAGTTCGAGGCAAGTTTTTGGAGTGTCAGCTCTTTGGGACTCATCGTTACATTGATCGTATCGCCTTATTACTTCATCCGTAAAAACAGCCGGGTCATTCGCTATCTGGTCGCGACCGGCCTGATGTTTTACGCGATCTCCTTCGACCATTTCACGCAGTATGATGAGGTTGCGTTTCTTTCTTTTATCGTGATGGGTTTTCTGGCGGCCTATCTCGATTGGAAAGTGGTCGTGTATACGGGCTTGATGGAGATTTTGGCTACCGTCACTGGATACACGACTGGCATGTTCGAGCTGTTTAGCGGCGATGCCAACGAGGTCAACCTGATCGTGCGCATGGTGATGATCATTGTGATGATGATTGCTTTGAGTTACCTGTGCCTGGCTGGACAAGCATCGCTGAAAAAGGCGGAAGACGCGCGCCTGGAAGCCGAGGAAAAGGAACAGCGACTGACGGAAATGCTGGAACAGATCCAGGTGATGACGGAACAGCTGGATCGCACCTCGCAGTTTGTCCTCGGCCATGCGGAAGGAACCCGGCAAAACACAGACGACATGATGATCGCCTTCAAGGAAGTGGCTACGGGCATGGAGGCGCAGGCCAATTCGACATTGAAGATCGAAGAGGAAGTGCAGTCGATCGACCACGAAATCGTCGATGTCTCCGAAAAGGCGGCGACGATGAAGGACGAGGCGGACCAAAACAACCGCAGATTGGCGGAAAGTGTCGCGATGATGAACGAGCTGTCCAGGCAAATGGATCAGATCGTACAAGCCGTCGACATCACATCGACCACGATCCATCAGTTGAACCGCCAGGCCAACCGGGTAGAAGAAATTGTCGCGGCGATTAATCAGATTGCGGCACAGACCAATATATTGGCGCTCAATGCGGCGATCGAGTCGGCGCGCGCCGGGGAGCACGGTCGCGGTTTTGCTGTCGTCGCCGACGAGGTGCGCAAGCTGGCTGAACAATGCGCCAACGCTACCGAGGAAATCGTGCAGATCTTGCAGGTACTGCACAGTGAAAGCCAAAATGCGGTACAGCATATGAGCAATGGCGAGGCGTCTGTCGCCAAGGGACAGGAATTGGCAGTCCAGACCGTAGCCTCGATTGAAACGGTGCGTACGGGAATGGAATCGTTCGTGACGGCGACCGAGCACGTCCGCACGAGCATGGATCGGATCAAAAGCAGGTCGAGCGAGGTGGCGTCCGAGATGTCGACGATTACGGCCGTCACGGAACAGTCGGTTGCCAACCTGGAGGAGCTGTTTGCGACCGCCGAGAACCAGCACCAAAAAGTACGGGAGATTACGGAAGAGCTGGGCGAGTTGAACAAATTGTCCCACCGCCTGCAGCAATCCTTCCACACATCGTAAAAGCAGCAGAAGATCGTAGGGCGAAAATGAGGCACGCAGGCCCCCTACCCGCATCGCGGAAGGAGCAGGATGGAGATGCTAGTCAATTTGCAAGTAGACCCAAGGCAATTGCCCAAGCGGGTCATCGTTTGCGGTGATCCCAAGCGGGCAGCCGCGATCGCGTCCCGGCTGGACGGGCATCGTCCCATTGGAGCAAACCGGGAATACCACAGCTTTGCCGGTTTCTGGAAGGGCACAGAGGTCGGCGTCGTCAGCCACGGTGTCGGCGCGCCAGGTGCGGCCGTCTGTTTCGAACAGTTGGCCAAAGGAGGCGTGCAGGCGATCATTCGCGTCGGGACGGCTGGCTCCTACCAACGCGAGATCAAGCCGGGCAGCCTCGTCATCAGCACATCGGCTGTTCGGCAGGATGGATTGACCAGCCAGCTCGTTCCGCCAGGTTTCCCGGCTGTGCCGGATCGCCATGTGGTGGAGGCGCTGGTACAAGCAGCTTCGTCTCGTAACGATCGCCTTCCGGTAGCAGAAGGGATGACCTTGACTCTGGACGTCTTCTACAGCGGGGTGCTGGAATTTCCGCACAAACTGTACCAAAAGGCGGGTGTGCTCGCGGTAGAGATGGAAAATACGGCGTTGTTCGTCATCTCGTCGCTTCGCGGAGTCAAGGCAGGTGCGATTTTGGCGATTGACGGTTACGCCGATGCCGACTTGCAGGAGGAGTACAACCCGCATACCGAGGAAGTAGCGCGGGCCGTAGAAGAAGAGGCCGTGATCGCGCTCGATGCCCTGGTTGCAGTGGAATTGTAAACAAAATGCCAAATTTTGGTGAACAAACGAGGGAGCATTTCGCGCCTGCAGTGAGCAGGAGTGCGGAAATGCCCCCTTTTTTTGTTTGCCCAAGCAAGACAAAGAGCGCGCAGCAGAGTTTAACGAAATCACAGAGGATTGTTTACATTTGCTTCACGTCAGATTAACGAGCTTTTTGTACCATTCAAGGTGCGAAAGTAAATGGGCTCCTTGAAGCGGGGATAGAAAAAGCCTCCAGGATATGATGAACACGAAAAATTTTCATAAAAATCAGTTATTTTTATCTTCCCCCTTACATGCCAGCGAAGGAGAATGTACACGATGAATCGGGTTTTGATGTTTGACTTGGATGGTACGCTGGTGGACAGCCGCGATGCCGTCATTGAGTCGGTCGCTCATACAGCAGAGCATTTTGCACCGGGGCAGTTTAGCCGAGAAGAGCTTGTTTCCCGTTTTGGCGAGTCGTTCGACGACTTTCTCATGGATGTTGCGCTAGCAGCAGGCAAGCTCGACAAAAGCGAGGTGCTGTCGCACTACTTCGCTCATGTGCGCGCTCATCTGGAGGACCATGCCACATTGTTCACCGGCGTACGGGATGGATTGGAGCAGTTGAAAGCAGCCGGGTACCAACTGGCTATCGTCACCAACAAACAACGGGAATTCGCCGTAGCAACACTGGAGCTGGCGGGCATCGCCGGGCTGTTTGACGCAGTAGTGGCGGTCGATGATGTCGCGCGGGGAAAACCGTCTGCAGAGCCTCTGCAAAAAGCGTTGCAGGAGCTGGACAAACAGCCGTGGGAAGCCGTAATGATCGGCGACAGTCGCTTTGATGTGCTGGCTTCCAAAGCAGCCGGTGTGCCAGCTGTCGTACTGGAATGGTATGGGCGTGAAGAGTGGACCAATGCCAACCCGGATAAGCGGTTTCCCGATTTTCAGACCTTCGCTTTTGAAATGTTGACTGTGAAAACCAAAGCAGGAGGATGAGGAAATGGCAGAGGTGGTACTTCATCAGATTAGCAAAACCTTTCACAATCAAAACGTCGTAAAGGGAATCAGTCTGTTCGTTCCCGACGGATCGTTTACCGTTCTGGTTGGCCCTTCAGGGTGCGGGAAATCAACAACCCTGCGGATGATTGCCGGTCTGGAAAGCGCCACAGAAGGAGAAATCAGGATCGGCGATACCGTAGTCAACCAGCTTCCGCCTGGAAAGCGGGACGTGGCAATGGTGTTCCAGAACTATGCGCTCTATCCGACGATGAACGTATTTGACAATATCGCCTACGGCCTGCGCAACCGGGGTACGCCGAAGAAGGAGTGCAAGGTTCTCGTCGAGGAGATCGCGGAAATCGTCGGTCTGACGCCGTATCTCAAGCGCAAGCCGTCCCAGCTCTCTGGTGGGCAGCGGCAGCGTGTCGCGCTGGCCCGTGCCATGGTGAAAAAGCCCAAGGTGTTTTTGATGGACGAACCGCTCTCCAATCTGGATGCCAAGCTGCGCAACCAGATGCGCGTCGAGCTGACCAGTTTGCACAAGCAGTTGGGCAGCACCTTTATCTACGTCACGCACGACCAGGTCGAGGCGATGACGATGGGAGACCAGATTGTCGTGATGAACGAAGGCAACATCATGCAGGTCGCTGCTCCGATGGATTTGTACCAGGAGCCGGAAAACCTGTTCGTCGCCCAGTTTATCGGTTCTCCAGCCATGAATATCATCCCTGCGGAGAACGGCAGCGGGAATCTCTGGGGTTTCCGCCCGGAAAAGGCCGTGATCTTGCCAGATGCAGTTTCCCAGGTAGGCGGACAGGAGATGCTCACCCTGCGTGGTCGCGTCGTTTCGCGGGAAATACTCGGAGCCGAGTCGCTGTATTACGTGCAGACGGAAAAAGGCAGGGTAGTCGTCAAGGTCGACACGGACAACGGCGTGGACATCGACAGCAACGTCCAGGTCTGCGTGTCGCCATCGTACCTGTACGAATTTGACCAACATTCCGGGAAACGGATCGTACGGTCGGCGACGGAGCGGAATCAGATGCTCGCTGGAGGGGGTGTCTGATGCGGAAAGAAGCGACAGTCCACGGGCTGGCTGAAGCCGTCACCCCGGCTGCACAGCAGCGGACTGCAGGATTTGCCCAGACCTGGATGGAGCGGATTCGTCCCTATCTGTATGTAACGCCGGCGATGATTTTTTTCACCCTGTTTTTCTTCTTTCCCATCGCCTACGTCATCTATCTTTCCTTCTTTGACTGGTCGCTTCTCAATCTGGATGAGATCGAACTGGTCGGGTTGGAAAATTACACCGAGCTGCTTGGCGACTCCGATTTTTACCAGGTATTGGGCAACTCGTTTGTGTACACGGTCTGTACGGTGGGGCTGGGTATCGTTCTCTCCTTTTTCCTGGCGCTGTGGCTCAACCAAAAAGCCAAGGTTTACGGCGTGATCCAGGCGGCTGTGTTCAGTCCGCACATCATTTCGCTCGTATCGGTGTCGATGCTGTGGATGTGGCTGATGGATACGCAGTACGGACTGTTGAACGCCATCCTGGAGATGGTCGGACTCCCGGGCTATACCTGGCTCGCCCAACCGGGAAGCGCGATGGTGTCGCTGATTCTCGTCAGCATCTGGAAAGGGCTCGGCTACAATACGCTCGTCTTCATCGCCGGGTTGCAGAGCATTCCCCGGGATATTTACGAAGCGGCGCAGCTCGACCACTCTCCCTGGTGGAGAACACTGACCCGGATCACTGTTCCGATGCTGTCGCCTACGCTGTTCTTTTTGCTGGTGATCAATACGGTCTCGTCCTTTCAAGTCTTTGACACGATCTACATTATGACCCAGGGCGGACCGATCAACAGCACCAACATGCTCGTCTTCTACATCTACGAACAAGGAATCGACTTCTACAACGGCGGTGCAGCCTCTGCTGCTTCGGTGATCCTGCTGGCTGTGGTCGGCATCCTGACCTTCCTGCACTTCCGGGTCATGGGAAAACGCGTCCACTACCAGTAAAAGAAAGGAGGAGACCACATGGGACAGATCGGAAAAATCAGCCTGAAAACCATCGAGTGGGTCCTACTGGCGGCAGTCGCGCTGGTGTTCGTTTTCCCGTTCTTGTGGATGCTTTTGACGGCGTTCAAAACCATGCCTGAAGTATACCGGTTCCCTCCGACCTGGTGGCCGGAATCGTGGCTGATCGAGAACTTCCGCATCGCCTGGAGCTCGGGACCATTTCTCACCTATTTGTGGAACAGCCTGGTCGTCGCCGTGGGCACGCTGATTTTGCAGTTCCTCATCGGCGTACCCGCAGCCTATGCGTTTGCCCGGTACAACTTCCGGGGGAAAAAGCTGCTGTTCGGCATGAGCCTGATTGCCCTGATGATTCCCTCGCAAGTGATCTTTTTGCCTGTATACGTGCAGATGAGCCACTGGGGACTGGTGGATACGCTGTGGGCGCTCATCCTGCCGTTTGGCGCGAGTGCATTTGGCATCTTCCTGCTGCGGCAGTCGTTCATGCAGGTGCCAGACGAGGTGATTGAAGCCGCCCGACTGGACAATGCCTCCGAGTGGAAAATCATGTGGACGATCATGGTGCCTTTGGCGAAGCCGGTGCTGGTCACATTCGGACTGTTCAGTTTCATTTACCACTGGAACGACTATTTCTGGCCGCTGATTATGACCAACAGCGAAAGCGTCCGTACGCTGCCGATCGGGATTTCCATGCTCAAGGCTGCAGAAGGCGGCAAGCAGTGGAATGTCATCATGGCGGGGAATATGATTCTCGTCCTGCCGATTCTCGTCGTGTTCTTCTTTGCGCAACGCCATATTATCAACGCATTTGTATACCAATCCAAGTAAAGTTTCTCTACCTGACCTGAGGAGGAAAAGAATAATGAGGAATTTTCATGTATCCATGATTGCGTGTGTGTTGAGTGTGACGACATTTTTGGCCGGATGCGGCAGCAACCCGTCTTCGACCGGCACTACGAGCGGTGCAGGTTCGACGTCCGCACCTGCGGCAAGTCAGACTGAAGCTGCCAGCCAACCGGTCGAGATCGATTTCTGGTACTCGCTTGGCGGTCGCAACGGAGAGCTGATCCAGGGGCTGGTGTCAAAGTTTAACGATAGCCACCCGCACATCAAGGTAAATGCTTCGTATCAGGGAGATTACTATGAAAACCACTCCAAGGTACTGGCTGCGGTAGCGGCAAACAACCAGCCGGACGTGACGATGGTCGAGGTAGGTTCGATCGGGGCGTTTGCCGATGCCAAAGTGCTGGAGGATCTGGGTCCGTACGCCAACGGAGCCGAGAGCAAGTACATCCCAGGCCTGCTGGGCAACTCCTACTGGAACGACAAGCTGTACGCCATCCCGTTTAACCGCTCTACACCGTTGCTCTACGTAAACCGCGACATGCTCAAGGAAGCCGGACTGGACCCGAACGGACCGAAGACATGGGAAGAACTGCGCCAATTCGCCAATACCCTGACCAAAAAAGACGGGGACAAGACGGCGACATACGGCTTCTCTACGCCAATTGACATCTGGTTCTACGAAGCACTCGTCTTCCAGAGCGGCGGCCTGGTCGTAACGGATGACGGCAAGCTGGGCATCAACACGCCAGAAGGAAAAGCGCCACTGCAATTCTGGACCGAGATGATCAAGGAAGGCAGCATGAAGGCTCCTCCAGGGGAAAAGTACAACGCCTGGGATGTAGCCAAACAAGACTTCATCAACCAGCAGGTCGCGATGATTTTCACCTCCACCGGGGATTTGCGCGGGCTGAACGAAAGCGCTCCGTTTGAGGTCGGCACTGCCTTTATGCCAGCCAACAAGAGCTACGGCGCACCGACTGGCGGGGCCAACCTGGTCATCCTGGCGAAATCGCCGGAAGAAGAAAAGAAAGCTGCCTGGGAGTTTGTCAGCTGGATGACCGATACGGCGCAAACGGTACCGTTCTCCCTGGAATCCGGGTATATGCCGGTGACGACAGAGGCAGTAGAATCGGCCGAAATGAAAGCCGCCTATGAAAAAGAACCAAACTTCCAGGTAGCAGTCAAACAACTGGAGTACGCTTCTCCACGCCCGACGGTTCCTGGCTACAAAGAACTGCAAGAAGTCATTATGACTGAAATTCAGCGCGCTGTCCTCGGTCAGGCGAGCATTGACGAGGCATTGCAGAATGCTGCGGACAAAGGGGAAAAACTGCTGAAAAAATAAGACGAGAAAAGGAGAGCGCACCATGAACGTATGTATGGCACATCGCGGTTGGTCTGGCAAGGCACCGGAAAACTCGATGACGGCAATCCGACTGGCATTGGCGGAACCCGCGATTCGCGGAATCGAGGTTGATGTACAGCTTTCCCGCGACGGCGTTCCGGTCCTGATTCACGATTTTACGCTAGGGCGAACGACGAACGGCACCGGACTCGTCAAAGACCACACGTTGGAACAGTTGCGCTCGCTGGATGCGGGCAGTTGGTACAATCCAAAATTTGCCGGAGAGCGAATCCCGACTCTGGAGGAAGCGTTGCTTGCCGCAAAAGGGCGTTGCACGCTGAATCTCGAACTGAAGGCGACGAGCGAGATGTATCCGGGACTGGCGGAAAAAGTGCTGGAACTGCTGGAGCGTCACGCAATGAAAGACCAGGTGTACATCACCTCCTTTGACCATCAATTGATTCGCCATGTCCGCTCGCTGGACGCTGACGTACAGACCGGACTGATCGTGTTCGGACGCCCGGTCATGCTGCTGGAGCAATTGCAAGCGGCGGGGGCAAACATCCTGGCGATGGAGTACACGTACTTGAACCAGGAGCTGGTCAACACGGTGATTCAGGAAGGATTCAAGGTGATCGCCTGGACGCTGGACGACCCGGATGCGATTCGTACGGTGCTGTCTTGGCATCCTGACGTTCAGATTTGTACCAACCACCCCGATCTGATGTTGGAATATCTATAAGGAATAAATGCTTGTGTGCCGCCGGAGGGGATGCGGAATCCGGCGGCTTTCCTGTTTGTTTTTTGTTAATCTTACTTTTCCTATTTATCTACTCGAAATTTAGGCTGCCTCTCTCCACGGATCGCCACACCACTCCGTACCCTTTTGCTTATATTGAGAAAAAGAGGCCAAGGAGTTGGAACAAAGGATGATCCATCCCGACACGGAGCTTCGGTATATCAATAGCCGGATCGGCTACGGGGTTTTTGCGACCCGGCTGATTCCCAAAGGAACGATCGTCTGGGCGCTCGACGACCTGGATCAAAAGCTGGACCCGGATTATGTCGAGAGACTGGACCCGCTGCGGAAGCGGGAAGTGCAAAAATACGCGTTCAAAAACCAGTTCGGACAGTACATCTTGTGCTGGGATAAGGCGAGGTTCGTCAATCACAGCTTCCATCCTACCTGCGTGGACACCATGTACGACCTGGAGTTGGCCGCCCGCGACATCTATCCCGGCGAGCAACTGACAGATGACTACGGCACGCTCAACCTGGATGAGCCGTTTGATTGCTTGCCGGAAGAGGGCACGGACCGCACGCGCGTACTGCCAGACGATCTGTTGCACTACCATCAGCGCTGGGACCGGATCGCAGAAGAAGCGTTTCGCAGCTTTCATCAGGTCAAACAGCCGCTTGGTTTTTTGATACGCCCCAAACACCGGGAGAAGATCAGGGCAATCGTGGAGCAGCAGGCCCCGATCGATTCGCTCGTCCACCTGTATTGCCGGGCAGAGCGGAAAAAAGAGGAGAGCAAGGAATAATCGGGCCTTCATCGGGTCCGATTTTGTTGAACTATAAGAGCAGAATCAGTATTATGGAGTGTAAAGGTGAAGGGAAAGGTTGATTTCGTTGGAAAACAAGGTAGCATCATCCTCTTTTATCCGAAATATCGTCATTGAAGACCTGGAAAGCGGGAAAGTAAAGGAAGTCGTTACCCGGTTCCCACCAGAGCCGAACGGATACCTTCACATTGGACATGCCAAAGCAATCTGCCTGAACTTTGAACTGGCAGACGAGTTCAATGGGAGAACCAATCTGCGTTTTGACGATACCAACCCGGTAAAGGAAGATATCGAATTCGTAGAGGCGATCAAGGAAGATGTGAAGTGGCTTGGCTTCGAATGGGACGGACTGTATTTCGCCTCGGACTACTTTGAGGAGATGTACAACAGAGCGGTGCTCTTGATCAAAAAAGGCAAGGCGTATGTGGACGATCTCCCTGCAGAAGAGATGCGCAAGCTGCGCGGTACTTTGACAGAACCGGGGGTCGAAAGCCCGTACCGCAACCGGACTGCTGAAGAAAACCTGGATTTGTTCGAACGGATGCGCAAAGGCGAGTTCAAGGACGGGGAAAAAGTGCTTCGAGCCAAGATCGACATGAGCTCCCCCAACTTCAACATGCGCGATCCGGTATTGTACCGCATCTCGCACGCACATCATCACAACACTGGCGACAAATGGTGCATCTACCCGATGTACGACTTCGCCCATCCTCTGGAGGATGCGATTGAGGGTGTTACGCACTCGCTCTGTTCGCTGGAGTTTGAAGACCACCGTCCGCTGTATGACTGGGTCATCAGCGAATGCGAGATGGAAAACGTACCGCGTCAGTACGAATTCGCCCGCCTCAATCTGACCAATACGGTGATGAGCAAGCGCAAACTGAAGCTGTTGGTCGACGAAAAGATCGTCGACGGCTGGGATGATCCGCGCATGCCGACGATTGCCGGACTGCGTCGCCGCGGGTACACACCGGAGGCCATCCGCACATTCGCCCGGGAAATCGGCGTGGCTCGCAGCAACAGCACTGTCGATGAGAAAATGCTGGAGCACTTCATTCGCGAAGACCTCAAGCTGAAAGCGCCGCGCACGATGGCTGTACTCAACCCGTTGAAAGTGGTCATTACCAACTATCCGGAAGGGCAAGTGGAGATGCTGGATGCCGAGATCAACCCGGAGAACGAAGAAATGGGCGTACGCCAAATTCCGTTTTCCCGCGAAATCTACATCGAGCAGGACGATTTCATGGAAAACCCGCCAAGCAAATACTTCCGCCTGTTCCCGGGCAATGAGGTGCGTCTCAAGCACGCGTACTTCATCAAGTGCCACGATGTCATCAAGGACGAAGCAGGCAATGTCGTGGAAATTCATTGCACCTACGACCCGGAAACGAAGAGCGGCAGTGGCTTTACCGGACGCAAAGTCAAGGGAACGATCCACTGGGTGGAGGCGAGCCAGGCTGTTCCAGCTGAATTCCGCCTGTACGAGCCATTGATCCTGGAGGACGAGGAAGACCAGGAAGGGACGTTTTTGGACAACATCAATCCAAACTCGCTGGAAATATTGAACGGCTTTGTCGAGCCGAACATGAAGGAAGCAAAGCCGCATGACAAGTTCCAGTTCTTCCGCCACGGCTACTTCAACGTCGATCCAAAGTATTCGACGGCTGACAAGCTGATCTTTAACCGGATCGTTTCGCTGAAAAGCTCGTTCGAACTGCCGAAGAAGTAAAGACAAGGCACTGTGTATACAAACGAAAAACGCTGCTGTTGCACGACGCTATACGTGCACGGCAGCGTTTTGCTCTATTCGGAAGCACAGGAGCAAGGACGACCCGCAGGCAGTGAATGGCGCTGCTTGTCAGGGAGAAAGAGGAGAGAGTATGGGAAACGAAGCGGATAGACGTGTGTTTGCTCAAGTGTGCCGATGGCAGCGAGGCGACCTGGTACTGGAATACGGCGAGGCTGGGTCATCTACGGCGCCGGTCCTCTTGCTGCTTCATGCCATCCGCAGCACGAAAATGCTATATGCCGGAATAATCCCGGAGCTAGCGAAGCAGTACCGTGTCATCGCTGTCGATCTGCGCGGCCACGGTGGTTCGATACGGGAAGCTCCTTATTCGTTTGAGCAGATTGTCGACGATCTGGCCGCATGGCTGGAGGGGATGCAAATCGAGCGTCTGACGGTTGTGGCCGCCTCCTTTGCCGCTGTTGTGGCCCAGATGCTGGCCATCCGTTTTCCGGAAAAGGTTTCCGGCTTGATCTTGCTGGACGGCGGGTATTATCGACTGAGGGAAGTGCCCGGATTTTCCGTGGAAAAGACTGCGGACAGATTGGCGGGCACAAGCTTTTCGTCGCTTGCCGAGGCGGAACGCCAATTTTCGGAACGGTACGGCGAGGGTGGGTTGCCTGCAGGTTGGATGGCGGGCGAACTCGTACAAGCGGAGGATGGGCAGTACCGGTATGCGCTACCCCGCGAGGCTTTTGTCGGGTACTTTCAGGCATACAGCACATTTGACAAGGACACGTTGTTTCGGGGGATCTCCTGTCCCGTGTTGCTGCTGCTCGCAGATGAACAGTACACGTCGCCACAGCAGCGTCCGTTTTTGCGCCAGGCAGCCGCAGCGTACCCGGAGATGGTAAAGGATGCCTGTGTGAAAGGAATCGCGGGTGCGCAGCACTTGCTGATGGTGACGCACCCTCGCGAGACGATCCGGGAAATACACGCTTTTGCGAAAGACTTGTCGTAGTTACGTTCGCCACTTCCGCAAATGTTGGCGGATGTCAGCAGCGACACGGGTGGGATCATCCATTTGAAAGATCACATATCGATACTTTTCATGGCCGTCCAGCTCGATGATGACCAGCGGCACTCTCTGGGCGTATGAGAGAAAATACCACTCATTCGCATATTTGTAGCTCCCTTCGTAAATGTTCATTCCGGGAATGGACGTCCCTGGCATCCGCAGCATCCATCGGGGGGCGTCAAACGTATCGACGAGCACGTGCTTGATAGAAGAGTACGGCATCCTCACGCTGCTTTTCATTGCGAAAAAACGGGTGAGACCAGTCAAGTGGAGCGTGAGGCCTTCTTTGTCAAACTGTATGTTTCGTCCCATTACAGCCTCCTTTCACCAATAGAGTACCATAATAATAAGGGGACTTGCGCCAAGGCTAGTCCCCTTTTGTATGCAATCGTTTATGGCAGTCGTTTTGCCTCGCGCAGCAGCGTGTTGATTTGTTC
This sequence comes from Brevibacillus sp. TJ4, assembly GCF_044627595.2. Taxonomy (NCBI): domain Bacteria; kingdom Bacillati; phylum Bacillota; class Bacilli; order Caryophanales; family Paenibacillaceae; genus Brevibacillus; species Brevibacillus sp. TJ4. The sequence continues at coordinate 227,957 of NZ_CP185865.1, forward strand.
TGCCTGGAGCGTGTTTTGATTCCCGTCGTTCATCTGCTTTTTCACCTGCTCAAAGGCTTGCAGGCCTTCGCGGGAAGTGACGGTCATTACCTGTGCATCACTGCCGTAGAGCCGCTCGATCTGGTCGCGTATGTGCGCGAAAGATTGGGTCTGCGCCTTCGTGCCCATCGTCCCGGACGTGCCATCCGGCCATTCCGGGCTGCGGGCGGAGCTCCCCCTTACATTGCTGAGCAGGTGTGCTTGCATCGGGTCCGCCTGGTTGATCGAAGACGTGTTGGCAGAAGCGGGAGCAATCACAATCATGTCGTTGACAATCAACGCTTGTACGCCATGAATGCCAGCAGCGTTCAACTTCGACTCGAGGTTCGTAGACGGACCTCCGGCGTGCAAGCCGGAGCTGCCGATGGTGCTGTACAGCGATGTTCCCATGCCGCTAAAGGTATTGTTGTCGCGGTTGGTCGTCAGCTGTTTGTCGCGATCGACGCTGGGAATGACAGTGACTCCGTTTTGCTGGGTGTGTGCCCCGTGTTCCCCGGAATGCGTCTGATTTTCCTGGGGTTGCTGTGGTGTAGCCTGGTTGTTGTTGCAGGCTGACAGTAGTAGCAGCAAGCCGAGACTTCCTGCGCTCAGCCATCGTGATGCTCGTCTCATCGTATCCCTCCAAATTTGTGTCTGGCGTGCGCAAAAATGGTGCGGTCAGCCTGAAACAGCCATCCCGCATTTCTTGGTGGAAATTATTTCTCATTATCTGTTTATAGCTGGGAAAATATGCACAAAAAGGAGAGTAGAGACATCAGGAGGTGGTAGTGTTGGAACAGAATGAGCACAAAGAACAGCCCGTATCACGCCGGAAATTTCTCAAAAACTCCGGCATGATACTCGGAGGACTCGTTGTTGGCGGTGTAGCAGGAAGCCTGTTGGCGAGAACACAGGAAGCGCCGCAACAACCAGGGGCAGCACCGACTCCAACCGATTTCAACCAGGCGCTCATGTATTTCACACCGGAGCAGTTCAAAGTCGTGGAAGCCGCGTGTGAGCGGATTTTCCCGGAAGATGAACTGGGACCAGGGGCAAAAGCGCTGGGTGCAGCCTACTTTATCGACCACCAGCTAGCAGGTGAGTGGGGCTTCAACGGACGTGACTACATGCAGGGGCCGTTTTATCCCGGCGAGGCGACGCAAGGCTATCAAGGGCGTCTGAAACGCAGGGAAATTTTTGACATCGGCATCCAGGAAATGAACAACTACAGCAATAACGTGCATGGAAAACGATTCAGCGAACTGACTCCCGAACAGCAGGATGAGGTACTGAAAGCGTTCGAGGCAGGGGAGGTCAACCTGACCACGATCTCTGCCACAGCCTTCTTCCAAATGCTCCGTTCGGCCACACTGGAGGGCTTGTATGCCGATCCGCTATACGGAGGGAACAAGAACATGGAGGGCTGGCGCTTGAAACGATACCCCGGAAACCAGATGGCGTATACGCAAGTGATCGAGCAGGAAGAATTCGTCACGATGGAACCGCTTAGTCTGCGGGATCATCAGACCGGATAAGGGGGATTTTTTGCAATGGCACGCAGATTGCCCAAAGTAGATGTGGTAATTGTCGGGGTTGGCTGGGGGGGCGGCATCATCGCCTCGGAGCTGACCAGGCAAGGATTGACGGTAGTCGGATTGGAGCGGGGAAAAGAGCGCAAGACAGAAGACTACTTCATGGTCCACGACGAGCTGCGCTATGCCCTGCGCTACGAGCTGATGCAGGATTTGTCCAAGGAGACGATCACGTTTCGCAGCAATACGAACGTGCGCGCCTTGCCGATGCGTTCGTACGGATCGTTTTTGCTGGGAGACGGTCTGGGGGGAGCGGGCGTTCACTGGAACGGGCAGACGTTTCGCTTTTTGCCTTACGATTTCGAGATTCGCAGCAAGACGATTGAGCGCTACGGGGAAAACAAGATTCCGGACGGGATGACGATCCAGGACTGGGGAATCACCTACGATGAATTGGAGCCTTACTTTGACAAGTTTGAGCAGATGGCGGGTATTTCCGGTGAAGAAAACCCGCTGGGCGGCAAGCGTTCCCAGCCGTATCCGACACCGCCGATGAAGGCTTCGCCGCCGCTGAAAATGTTTGCCGAGGCGGCCAAAAAGCTGAATCTGCATCCGTATATGATGCCATCGGCGAATCTGTCCGAGGCATACACCAATCCGGACGGCATATCCCGTGCGGCTTGCCAGTATTGCGGCTATTGCGAGCGGTTTGGCTGCGAGTACGGAGCCAAGGCAGACCCTGTCGTAACCGTCATCCCGGTCGCCAAGCAGACAGGGAAATTCGAGATTCGCACGCACTCCCATGTTCGCCGCATTCTCAAAAACGGCAACAGAGCGACAGGTGTCTTGTACACGGACGTGACGACCGGGGAGGAGCTGGAGCAGCCTGCGGATATTGTCGTACTGACCAGCTATGTGTTCAACAATGCCCGACTCCTGCTGCTGTCCGGTCTTGGCAGGCCGTATGACCCGGCGACTGGTCAAGGTGTGATCGGGAAAAATTACGCCTACCAGGTCATTCGCGGCGGGGCTACCGGCTTTTTTGAGGACAGGGAATTCAACCTCTACGCCGGAGCAGGGTCCTTGGGGATGGTGCTGGACGATTATAACGGCGACAACTTCGATCATTCCGACCTCGGGTTTATCCACGGCGCCAATATCGCCATCTCCCAATTGGGGCAGCGGCCGATCGCCAACAACAAAGCACCGCAAGGCACGCCCACATGGGGCAAGGAATTCAAGGCAGCTTCGCTGAAGTATCAATACCGCACGCTCGCAGTAGGGGCACAGGGTGCTTCCATGCCGTTCCGCCACCATTTCCTCGATCTGGACCCGACGTACAAGGATGTGTTTGGGGACCCGCTGATCCGGATTACGTTTGACTTTGAGGAACAGGATCGGCAGCTTGCTGCTTTCTGTGCCGAGCGGGCGGGGGAAATCCTCAGGGAAATGGGTGCGGACACGGTCGAAGTGAATGGCAATCTCGGACCGTACGACATCACGCCGTACCAGTCCACGCATAATACCGGGGGTGTGATTATGGGCGACTCGCCGGAAACCTCTGCGGTCAATAACTATCTGCAGATGTGGGACGTGGAAAATCTCTTTGTCATCGGGGCGTCTGCCTTCCCGCACAACAGCGGCTACAACCCGACAGCGACTGTCGGAGCGCTCGCGTATCGCGCGGCGGAGGGCATCCTGAAATACAGCCAGAACGGCGGCGGTCTGGTCGGATAGCAAGTGTGCAAACAAAAACAGCGGTGGGCCAATCGGCCTGTCCGCTGTTTTTGTTTGTCCGGTGCCGGGAGTGCGGCGGTTTTTTGACCGCTGCCCGTCCCGTTTTTGTATTATAATGATGGAATCGAGCAAAGAGTAAGTAGGTGATCACGACAATGAAAATTTTGAAAAACGATTGGGCACCGCTGCTAGAAGAAGAATTTTCCAAGCCGTACTACCTGAAGCTGCGGCAGACGTTGAAGGAAGAGTACCAAAACTACACAGTGTACCCGGACATGTACGATATTTTCAACGCTTTGCACCTGACCTCCTACGAACAGGCGAAAGTCATTATTCTCGGACAAGACCCTTACCATGGGCCAGGTCAGGCTCATGGCTTGAGCTTCTCGGTCAAACCTGGCGTGCAGCCGCCCCCCTCTCTGCAAAATATTTACAAGGAGCTGCAGGCAGATCTGCAATGTACGATTCCTTCCCACGGCTACCTGGTCCATTGGGCGAAGCAGGGCGTCATGCTGCTGAACACGGTGCTGACCGTGCGCGACGGAAACGCCAATTCGCACAAAGGACTGGGCTGGGAACAATTTACCGACCGGGTCATCCACCTGCTGAATGAACGGTCGACGCCGCTCGTATTTATTCTGTGGGGTCGGCATGCGCAGGACAAGGCAGCTTTTATCGACCGGAACAAGCACTGCATCATCCAGTCTCCGCATCCCAGCCCCTTGTCTGCGCACCGAGGCTTTTTTGGCAGCCGTCCCTTCTCGCGGGCCAACCAGTTTTTGCGAGAAAACGGCATGAGCGAAATCGACTGGCAGCTCCCTCTTAAGCCGGAGGAATAATGTCAGTCTTTGCTCTTGATGACCAGTAAAAGTCCGGATGAAAGCGTGATGCTGCCGTATTCTGCGATCAGCACATTGCTGATTCCGAGCGTATCGCCGATGCGCAGCGTGGCGTTTTCCAGCGGGTACTGGAAGCCTTTCAGGCAGATGCCAGTTACTTCCGGGCTAAGCGGAAGCAAGGAGAAGTGCTGAAAGTGATCCTTTGTCACCTCCAGGCTTTCGGCGATGAGCTGGATTTCGTTGTTTGCGTCCACGATCCGGCAGGGAATGTTTGCTTCCAGCCCCTTGGCCAGCAGGTGCACATTGGCCAGCGTGTGGTCAAAGCGCGACCCAAGCACGCCGAGCAGCACGATTTCGCCTGGCTTCTGCTCCAAGGCCCAGGTCAATGCCATCTCCGTGTCAGTCAAATCCTTCATTACCGGGTCGCAGCAGGAAAACTGTTCGCTGCTCTCCTCGATCCGCTTTTTTTCTTCCTCGGTCACGGAGTCAAAATCACCGATAGACAGGTGGGGAGCCAGCCCGTTTTCAATCAGAAACCAGGCTCCCCGGTCCACTCCGACCAGCACGTCATTTGGTTGTATGTACGACAGCGCCCACTCTCCTACATTTCCACCAGCAAACAGCAAGATTCGTTTCGCTTTGTTCATGTGTACGCCACTTCCTGCCAAACACGTTTTTTTGTTCCTGGTAAAGCATTTGTCCTCATCTTATCATGCCCTATGCGGTCTTGACAGTGAGGAACGCTTTGCAAAAGCAGATTGAATTTTTCGATTTATCGATTAAAATAATTTTAATGAACGATAGGAAGGTGATACCGTGATTACCATAAAGCGCATGCAGGTGTGTTCCATTGCCGACATCACGAAGGCGTGGAACAGGGGATTTGAGGGCTATTTTATTCCGGTTTCGATGACGGAGGAGCTGCTTCTGCAACGGCTGGCAGCGGAGTCGTACGTTCCTTCGCTTTCGGTTGTCGCCTACGACGGAGATGAGCCGATTGGACTGGTAGCAAACGGTCTGCGCACGATTGACGGCAAGACGGTCGCCTGGAATGGCGGGACCGGGGTAGCGAGTGCATATCGGCGTCGGGGAGTGGGACGCCGACTCATGGAAGCGAGCTTCGAGCTGTACCGGGAAGCAGGTGTAGAGGTCGCTACATTGGAGGCGATCAGCAAAAATGAGCAAGCGATCGCGCTGTATCAACAGCTCGGCTACGAGATCGTGGACCGCCTGCTTTTCTGGCAGCGGACAGACGCATTGTCCGAGGATGCGTTCCGGGTGGGGCAAGTGGCATCGTATCAGGTGAAAACGGTTCTGCCGCAGGAAACGGCCCGCCTTTCCTTTTACCGGGCAGATGTCCCCTGGCAAAACCACTGGACCAGCCTGCGTGATGCAGAGGCGCTGGCAGTCGAGGACAGTGCGGGATCACCCGTCGGATACGCCTTGTACAAGCGGATGTGGAATGAACAGGGGGAGGTCACAGCGATCGTCTTGCGCCAATGTGTGGCACAGCCCGACCATCCTGATGCCGAGACGATTTTGCGGCTTGCTCTCGATCGTCTTTACGCGCCTGCCGAGCTGGCCTGCCGCCGTTCTACCTTCAACCTGCCGGCTTCCCACAGCATGCTCCTGCGCGTATTGGAGGATGCCGGCTTTGGAGCGACCGAGACGGAACAGGTGCTGATGGTGCGCAACATGGAAAAAGCGGCAGACCGATAAGCGGCGCGGCGGCCTGACTACGTTTGGCAGTTGGTGCAAGCGAATACTTTACGGGAGGAGAGCTCGCTTTTCGCGATGGCGTGTCCACATTGCGGGCAGGGCTCTCCTTCTCTGTCGTATACCTGGCAGCGCTTGTCGAAGCCGCCGGTAAGCAGATCGCCGCGATAGAGCGGCGTCTCCATGTAGCCGCCGTACTTGATCGCTTCTTGCAGGACCGTCTGCATGGAGTGGTACAGCCGGGTCGACTCCGCGTCCGTCAGCTCCGGAATTTTCCGCGTCGGCAAGATGCCCGCGTGAAAGCAAATCTCGTCGGCATAGCAGTTGCCGATTCCTGCCAGCCAGTGCTGATCGACGAGCGCTGTTTTCAGCACACCGCGCTTGCCGGTCAACAGCCGGGCGAACTGTGCAGGGGTGAAAGCAGGTGCGAGCGGCTCCGGGCCGAGAGCGGACAGCTTGCGGGCAGCCTCGTCTTTGTCCAGCAGGTGCAGGTAGCCGAGACGCAGCCCGTGAAAATACAGGATGTGTTCGCCAAAGGATAACGTCACCTGGGCTGTTCGATCCAGCTTGTCCGTGCTCGTACCCCAGTAGAGAAAGCCGCCCAGCATCAAATGAAGCAGCAGCAGTTGGCCGTTTTGCAGCAGGAACAGCAAGTGTTTGCCGCGCCTCTCGATGGCGGTCAGGCGGTTTCCTGCGAGGATGCGGGAGAACTCCTCCGAAGCGAGGTTGATCGTCTTCTCCCGGTTGACCTGGGTGGCGGTAATTTCTGGTCCGCATACACGCGGCACAAGCAGTGTGCGATACGTCTCCATTTCCGGCAGCTCAGGCATTTCGTCCCCTCCTGTGGGCAAAGGATGATGCCTCTAGGTTTTCCTCGGGGCTGTTTTGTCATGCCGTTCAGATCGTTTATAATCAGAAACATACCAACTCTACAAGCAAATCGGGTAATATAGGATGAGGAATCATCGATGATACGTATTTTGGAACAGGAGATTACAGGAGCATGCAAAAAGTAGATTTGATTGCCACGGCGACGTTTGGACTGGAAGCAGTGGTGGCGGAAGAAGTAAAGGCACTCGGCTACCACGATGTGCAGGTGGAAAACGGAAAAGTGCAATATCGCGCCGATCTTTCGGCGATTGCCCGCAGCAATTTGTGGTTGCGTACCGCAGACCGTGTGCGGCTAAAGATCGGGGAGTTTCGCGCTACCACGTTCGACGAGCTGTTTGAACAGACAAAAGCGCTTCCGTGGGCGGACTGGATCAGCGAAGATGCCGCCTTTCCCGTCGAGGGCAAGTCGGTCAAGTCGACCTTGTTCAGCGTTTCCGACTGTCAGGCGATCGTAAAGAAGGCAGTAGTGGAAAGCCTGAAAAAGACCTACAAACGGGATTGGTTTGAAGAAAAGGGACCGCTGTACAAGATCGAGGTCGCCTTGCACAAGGACGTGGCTACCTTGACGATCGACACGTCGGGACCGGGCTTGCACAAGCGCGGCTACAGGGGCTTGATCGGAACGGCCCCATTGAAAGAGACGATGGCTGCGGCGATGATCCTGTTGTCGCGCTGGAAGCCGGACCGCATCCTGATGGACCCGTTTTGCGGCTCCGGGACAATTCCGATCGAGGCGGCGCTGATCGGGCAAAATATCGCGCCGGGCATGAACCGCGAGTTCGTCTCCGAAGCGTGGCCCGTCATCCCGCGCAGCATCTGGCGGGAGGCGAGGGCGGAAACACACGACCTGGCCCGCTATGAGCAAAAGCTGGAGATCATTGGTACCGACGCGGATGATGAGATATTGAAGGTAGCCCGCCGCAATGCTGGCGAGGCAGGCGTCGACGATCTGATTCATTTTCAGCGAATGGACGTGCGGGATATTCGCTCCAAACGAAAATACGGCTACTTGATTTGCAACCCGCCGTACGGGGAACGCCTGGGCGAATGGAAGCAAGTGAGCCGGCTGTACGGGGAAATGGGGCGGACCTTTGCAGCAGAACTGGATACATGGTCGTTTTACATCATCACCTCGGACGAGCAATTCGAGGAGCACTTTGGACGGACGGCGAGCAAAAAACGGAAGCTGTACAACGGCAATATCAAAGTAGACTACTACCAGTTTTACGGACCGAAACCGCCTCGTCCAGCAGTGGTTGCCCCGGGAGAATAAGCGGGAGAAGCATGGGGGGAGAGAGAGTACATGAGAAAAGCGAAACGTATAAGCAGTCGCATCACGGCTGCATGTATGGCGTTTTTTATGCTTTCGGCTGCTGTCTTGCCGGTTTCTGCGGAAGGCACGGCGACAAGTGCAGCGACTGCCGAGACGCCGCAGGCTGACGAGGCATCAGAAACCACAGAACCGACGGATGCCGCGGAGACGCCGGAAGCAGACTCAGTGGAAAAGCGAGTCGAATTCGTCGACGTGGAAAACAGCTACGCCAAGAACGCTATCACCCGACTGGCGGAAATGCAGTTGATCAGCGGGCAAGGTGACAACCATTTTTATCCGCAAAATCCGATTCGCCGTCAAGATGTGGCAGTGCTGATCAGCAAAGTTGTAGGCTTGCAGCCGCTGGCAGACCGCGAAGCCGTATTTGCCGATGTACCGCAGGAGAGTGCCTACGCTCCGTACGTCTACGCACTGGCACAGCTTGAGGTGCTTCGAGGCAGGGACGATCAAACGATGGGAGCAGCAGACCCGCTGACCCGGCAGGAGATGGCAGTCATCCTTGGGCGCTTGATGAAGGAGATCGGCGTTGTACCGGCGATTGGCACTCCGGCGATCGCATATGAAGACGAAGATGAAATCGCCAGCTATGCCCGGGAAGCAGTCCGGCAGGTGACCAATCAAAAATGGATGCAAGGGGCAAACGGCCGGTTCAATCCTACGGGCCTGGTGACGCGTGCGGAAGCGGCTGTCATCGCAGAGCGCCTGCTCGACGTGCGCTATGCGCAGGCAGATACAGGAGAATTCGCGGTAAACACATCGGAGCTTCGCGTCATGGCAGGTGAAAGCGAATCGTTGAAAGTGACGCGACCCACCGGAGAAGCGCTGCCGTTTACACCGATTTTCGCTTTTGACCGCCCGGAACTGGGGAAAGTGCTGGGAGACGGGACGTTTGTCGCCGGACCTGCGCCGGGTAGGGGGAATGTGACGGTTACAGTCGGGTACCGGACCTTGACGATTCCCGTCGAGATCACGGAAGCCCCGCCAGCGAAAGAGGCGGAAGAAGAGACCAAAGCCGAGTCGACGACCGCGGAACCGGTGACTAACGAGGAGTCGGCGGACGCTGACCAGGACGTTGCTCCCGATGAGGCGGCAGCGGACGAACCTCAAGCAAGCGAGGACAGCCAAGCCACTGAAGAAAGCGAAGAGCCAGCACAGGAGGAAACTGCTTCTGAACCTGGGCAAGACGCGGACCAGACCGATGCCCAGGAAGAGGAGATTGTGGCTGGAGAAGAGGAATGGGTCAATTTCGGACCGGAAAGTTTTACCTCGGTGGCAACGATTGGACCAGCCGACCCGTTTTTCCGCCAGGTGGAGATGCAGTATCCCGGCCCTGTCGGTGGACTGACAGCGATCTCTGAGGAGTGGACAGGCTACAACCGTCAGTTCGGGCGCAAGGTGACCGTCGTGTTGCCGGAAACGAAGGCGCTCGGCCAGGTCAACCTGACTTTCCAGCAGCGTAAAACGTCAGGTATCACCCTGCCCAAATGGATGGAAGTAGAGGTTTCCCAGGACGGCAAGGCATGGTCGTATGCGGGCAAAGCCTTCCATGACGTATCCCCGGCAAACGAGCAGATGGTCATGCGGACGTTGGCGATTTCCCTGCCCGAGATTGAAGCGCGTTACGTCCGTGTCACGTTCCCGGTAGACGTATTTGTGTTTGCCAGACAGCTCGAGGTATGGGGCAAAGGTACGGGGCAGGCAAACAGCATCGTCCTGCTGCCGCACCCGAACCCGACGCAGACGATCCAGACCGAGAGCGCACGCCGCCCGGTGGAGAACATGCTGCTTGCCTATACCGGCATGCATGGCGATCTTGGCACATGGCGCACGGAGGATTTCCTGCCGATGGTCGGCTATTTGACCCAGGATGGTTACATGCGGGATCAGATGTTTGACACGGTGCTGTTCTTGCCGTACCAAACGATGCCGGCAACGCGGGAGAGCTGGACGGACTACCTGGATGACCTGTTCCGCAAAAACCGGCAGCTCGACGCGCTGAACAGCGCGATGCGCGAATACAATCGCCTGCGCGGAACCTTGTACACTACGCCGACCAAGGAAAACGTCGTACTGGCGATTCCGTATCCGGCAGCGAGCCAGACCAATTTCGGCACACTGCCCGACTCATCCACCCCGCTTTCGTTCTCGCCGGCGGGAATCGGCGAGGAAAAAGCCTTCGAAAACCGCAAGCTGGCCGTGGAATGGTACTTCCAGGAGCTGATGAAGCGCTGGGAAAAGGCGGAGTTCAGCTATTTGCGCCTGGAAGGTATCTACTGGTTCCACGAATTGGTCGAAGACAGTGCGCCGAAAGAACGGGAACTGATTCGCAGCACTGCAGCCATGGTCCATGCAAAGGGACTACGCTATTACTGGATTCCGTACTACGGGGCTCCCGGACTGGAAGAGTGGAGGAGCCTGTCCTTTGACTACGCGTTCCTGCAGCCGAGTTATTACAGCGACAGGCAGATTCCGCTCGACCGCTGGGAAGGGTTCATGGACGCCGTACAAAAGTACGGTCTGCAAATCGAGATCGAGGGCGACAACAAAATGTACCGCGATCCGACGTTCTATCAGCTCTACTACAACCAATTGGCGATGACCCACAAGCTCGGGCTCGACACAAACACGATCCACGCCTATTACTACGGCTCCAAGACGTTCCTCGAAGCGTTCAAAAGCACCGATCCCGCCCTGCGCGCCATCTACGATGACACGTACAAATGGATGCGCGGCCGCTTCGGCGAGATAGACTATACGGTGCAGGAACTATTTCCCCAGCCGTAAATAGCACGCAAAAAAGAGCCTTTCTTCCCGGAGAAAGGCTCTTTTTGATTCGAATGAAGACGTGCAGGTTTTCGGAACCAGCGTGTGCGGTACTCAGACTGGATGTCTCCGCTGCTTGCGAACATAGATGATCTCAGCCAGCAAGCTGGCAGCCAAACCGATGAGCAGCGGAACAAATGAACCGGCGGAGACGCTGAACTCACCGGCGTGATTGAAAAACGCAAACGAAAACATAAGCCAAGGGATGGAGAATACATGGCCAAGCAGGTAGAGAAAAGCGGTCGTTCCTGCAAGAGCCGAGAAAGAAACGAAGAATCGTTTGCCAGTCATGTCAAAAACCTCCTGCAATCATTTTTCTGTTCTGTTTCGACGCCCGTTCACTATTTTAGATTACGTAAAAGCAGCGTATTACGTTTCCTTTTGGGGCATTAAACGGAACATGAAGATGTACAGGTACGCGCTCAAAAGAGAAACTGCCAGAATCAGGCCGAACACGCCGACCGGCGGCATCCATGCCGAAAAGGTGATCGCCAGTGGCGCGATAAACCGGGCGATGGAAAATTGCAGGGATGATGCGCCCATGTACTGCCCGCGTGACTCTTCGGGTGCGTATTTGCTGACGAAGCTTTGCGCGACTGGCGTGCGAATCAGCTCGCCCAGCGTCAGGATGAACATACAGCCGAACAACAGCCAGATATTCGTCGTGAAGGCCATCAGGAACATCCCGAATCCGTACAGCACGGAGGATGTAATCAGACTGTTGCGGTCGCTCCAGTTCTCGAACCATTTGGTCACGGGCAGCGTGAACAACACCACCAGCAAACCGTTCAGCCCCATCAGCCAGCCGAAGGCACTGGTTCCGCCTACTTGAAACGACCAGTCTCCCCAGGAAAGCAGCGGCTGTGCCGGGACAGATTCCTTTACGTACAGCGCCATGTAGAGGTCCAACTGCATAAAGGCAATCCCCACCAATACGCCAGCGAGCGTATAGAGGGCAAACACCTTGTCGCGAAAAATGACAGCATAGCTGTGGAACTGTTCCTTGAACGAGAACGGTTCTTTTGCCTTTTCCGCTCGTACTTCGGCAGGCAGGGTTTCTTTGATCAGGAAATAGACGATCACCGCAAAAACGGCTTCGATGATCATACAGGCCAAAAGCAGCTCAAACCGGTAGTTTACGAAAAAGAACGAGCCGAGCACGGGACCTGCCACCACGCCGATGTTCATGGTCGTGTAAAAGGTGGCAAACACGATCCTGCGGTCTTCTTCCGTGGTCAAATCTGCGACCATCGCCGAGCTTGCCGGCCAGTAGAGCGATCCCGCAAGCCCAATGCCCATAAAGGCGATGTAATCGACCCAGGGAGAGGTGGAAAAGGCAAACAGTCCAAACATGCTGGCGGAAATACAGAGCGAGAGCAGCATCGTCGGCCTGCGCCCCACCCGGTCAGCGAGGTAGCCGCCGACCAAGTTGGAAAACATCCCGAGCAGCGGCGGAACCATCAGCAAAAATCCGGCGATGTCTTTGCCAAACGAGTCGCTGAAGAGAATCCCCATAAACGGAAAGTACATCCAGAAAAATGTATGAGTAATCAGTTCGCCAAACAGACGAACCTTCAAGTTCAAATCCCACGTACGCCAATGCATGACAAAAATTCCTCCAATCGTGTTCTCTGATTCTTGCCTGCAGGCCACCCGAAGCCTCCGCCGTGAGTAGGCATACTGCTTCCCAAGCGCGTACGGTTTTTCGAAAACAGGAAAAAGCGCAACACGAAAGAGGCTGGTGCTCTTCGCCTGCGCTTTTCACGATAACCGGGATATGCGGACACAACAGCAAAGATCAGTGAAGAAACAGCGGGTACACGACGGTACAACGGCTGCTTTCCTACTGTCGGCTGCTCGCCCGATTGTATCGGGAAAAGACAGAAGCGGTTCAGGCATCCTGCAGTCTAGCTATAGGGTATTGGGTTTCCAGCAAGAGGCGGCGGCCCCTTGTCAGAGGCCCAACCTAAGCCATTACAACTGCAGTGATTCGCATGGAACAGCGCTCCTGTCTTAAAAAATTTTGTACAGATCAATTCTTGTTGAATAGATTAAACCATCTATGGGCATATTTGCAAGGGAATTTTGTAAATTTGGTAAAAATGAATAAACGGAAGCACATTCCGGTTTGCATTCGTTCGAATCCTTCAGTAAAATATTTTTTAATATTGAGAGAACGGTAGGAGGAGATCGCATGCAAGATCCACGTTTTGCCAAGCTGGCCGAAAATTTGTTGAGTCACTCTGTTCGTCTCCGGGAAAAGGAACATATTCTTATCGAGGTGCGCGGGGAGGGGCATGCCCTGGCACGTGAGCTGGTCAAGCAGGCGTATGCCAAAGATGCGTACCCGTTTGTGCGTATCCTCGACCCGATGCTGCAGCGAGAGTTGATGATGGGTACGAGCGCGGAGAGAGCCGCTCGTGTGGCGAAGTGGGAAGAGCCGATGTACAAGGATTTGCACGCGTATATCGTGATCAACGGTCCTGCCAACGACAGCGAAATGTCCGATGTGCCGGTCGAACGCCGCCGCGCCCACCAGCAAGTGATGCAGGAGTTGAACGACTACCTGATCAACAACAGCCGCTGGACACTGTTGAACTTCCCGACTCCGGCGATGGCCCAGAGCGCCAACATGTCGATGGAAGCGTTCGAGACATTTTACTTCGACGTGTGTTCGATTGATTACAAGAAAATGCATGAGGCGTTTTTGCCGCTGGAAGCATTGATGAACAAGACAGACAGGGTCCGTCTGGTCGGGCCGGGCACAGATCTGCATTTTTCGATCAAAGATATCCCCAACGTCATCTGCTCCGGGCTGCGCAACATCCCGGATGGGGAAATTTACACTGCTCCCGTGCGCGATTCCGTCAACGGTACGATTACCTTCAACACCGCCACAAGCTATATGGGGACACGATTCGAAAATGTGCGACTCACCTTTGCGGACGGTAAAATTGTCGAGGCGACCGCCAACAACACCCAAAAGCTCAACGACATTCTCGACACGGACGAAGGGGCACGCTACATCGGCGAATTTGCGATCGGTGTGCATCCGTACATCCTGCACCCGATGAACGACATCCTGTTTGATGAAAAGATCGCGGGCAGCTTCCACTTCACCCCCGGCCGCGCCTATGAAGCCGCCGACAACGGCAACCGCAGCCAGATTCACTGGGATATGGTAAACATCCAGCGGCCCGAGTACGGCGGCGGGGAAATCTGGTTCGACGACGTGCTGATCCGCAAAGACGGACGATTCGTCCTGCCGGAGCTGGAAGGGTTGAACCCGGAAAATCTGAAAGCATAAGAACCGAAAAGAGCGAAACCCACGACCATCATGCCTGGCATGGTGGTTTTTTTATGCCATGGTACATTCGATACATTTTATAAAACTTTTTAAATAAAAATGTTTACAAAATGCAAGTCCCAAACGTATACTTAATATACTAAAAAGTATAAAAAGTAACAAAAAGGGGCGACTTGTATGATCCGTTTGCGCTGGAGGGAGAAATTGCATACTTTTTTTGGCGGAAAGCTGATCGGGCGGGAATACAATGCAGACGAGGGGTATGTCACCCAGCATTTGGAGTTGGGTATGCACGAAGCGGCGGGAGACGTCGACCGGATGCTGCAAGACTTGTATCTCAGGCCGTAAACCGGGGGATGTTTACGGTGAAATTGGATCGGCGGCCGCGTCATTTGCTACAATGGAGCAAAACCAGGAACAGAGGGATAGACGTGAACCGCAAAAACTGGCTGGAATACATCGTTACGGAAGCGGATGAGGGGATGAGTGTGGAGCAGGTGGTCCGGCAGAAACTGAATGTGTCGGGGCGCATGCTGCAGCGGCTGACAAGGAGCAAGGGCATCCAGGTAAACCGCAAAACTCCTTATCTGCAGCGGCAGGTTAAAACAGGAGATCAAATCGCAGTTCGCGTCGGGGAAAAGCCACAGCCGCAGCACGATACGCCTGTGCCAGACGAGCGGGCAGCGGGGCAACCGGCAGATGCCGCCTGGACGGGCGAGCCGATCAGAATCGTATACGAAGACGACCATTTGCTCATCGCCGACAAGCCGGCGGGGATGATGGTGCATCCGCTCAAACCGGAGCAGCAGGGAACGCTCGTCCACGCCTTGGCAGCCTTGTTTCGGGAACGCGGAGAGGCGGCTGGCGTTCACCCGGTGCATCGCCTGGACAAGGATACGTCGGGCGTGATTCTGGTGGCGAAAAGCAGCTACGGGCATCAGCTCGCAGACCGGCTGTTGCGCGACGGGCAGATTCACCGCGAGTATCTGGCTGTCGCAAACGGCCGGATAGAGGCAGACAAAGGGACGATCGATGCGCCGATTGGCCGTGATCCACGCCATCCGACGAGGCGATGTGTGTCAGAGCGCGGCGATGCAGCTATTACCCATTATGAGGTAGAGAAGCGATCAGAAGGGATGAGTCTTGTCCGCGTCTGGTTGGAGACAGGCAGGACGCACCAGATTCGCGTTCATTTGCAACACCTCGGCCATCCGCTGGTCGGAGACACCATGTACGGAGGCAGGCGGACCTTGATACGCAGGCAAGCGCTCCACGCCTCTACGTTGACGTTTGTCCACCCATTGACGCAGCAGGAGATTCGCTGCACGGCACCGCTGCCTGCCGATATGGAGAGATTGATCCACATTGAATTTGCCGTAGAGAAACAGGACTGAAGCTGCATGCGGTCCTGTTTTTTTGTATGCAAGTATTTACATGCACCAAAATATGACATATACTACATGTGCACAGACGAAATGAAAGCAAGCACTTGCATGAAATGAGGGGAACGACATTGCATACAAAAGAAAATGAAAACTCTGAGGGAGGAAAAAGGGGAGAAGCGGAAACGCGTCAGCGAATCCTGGCTGCTGCCAGTCAGCTCATGGCGCAAAAGGGGTTCAAGGGGGCGACGACGCGCAAGATTTCCGAGCTTGCCGGGGTGAATGAGGTGACGATTTTTCGCCACTTTACCAACAAGCAAGGACTTGCCGTCGCACTGTTGAACGAAGCGCTCGACATCCGTGAGCCGCTGGAGAAAAGCCTGCAAGGAGATTTTTCGCAGATTCGGGAGATGCTGATCCATTACGCGCGTACATACTACAACCTGTTGGTAGATAGAAAAGAGTTGACCATGATTTGCGTCATCGAAGCGGATAATTACCCCGAAGTGGGCGAGTTGTTCAGCAAGGTGCCGCTCTCCGCGATCCAGCTTTTGGGCGAGAAGCTGCAACATTTTCAGGATGAAGGCCATCTGCCGCCGTGGGTAGACTGCTGGTCGGCAGCGGCGATGTTTTTGTCGGTATGCTTTCAGGCGTTTATGGCAAAGTACCGGCTCCACGTGACATTGCCATCGACAGAAGAGCATTTGTTTGAACAAACGACGGATATTTTGTTGTACGGACTTCTTTCGGCAAAAGAAAAATAAATCACCGAATCGGGAGCGGAGGCTACCATGTACAAGAGAGGGCTAGTTTTTTTCACGATCTTCAGTTTGTTGCTGACAGCAGCGTGCAGCAGCCAGGAACAGGCACAGCCGGCCGAGGTAAAGCGGGTTTCGGTGGAAACCGTCAAGCAGGAGCAAGTATCCCAGATGTCTGAGCTGTCTGCGGTTTTGCAGCCCTGGGAGGAAGCGGTCATCTCCTTCGAGGTAGGGGGACGAATCGTAGAGATGAAGCACGAAGAAGGCGACTCCGTCCGGGCTGGCGATGTACTGGCGCGAGTAGAGGATCAGGACTACGAGCTTCAGGTAGCTGCCTCCAATGCCGCCGTCCAGCAAAGTGCGGCAAGTCTTAGCAAAGTGCAAAACGGCGCGCGCGAGCAGGAGATCGCACAGGCGAAGCTGCAAGTGGACAAGGCGCAAATCGCGTATCAGAACGCAGAGGACAATTTCCGGCGCGTCGAAAAGCTGTATCAGGAAAACGCAGTCTCCCAAAGCGATTTTGAACAAGCGCAAAACGGGCTGAATCTCGCCCGAAAAGATCTGGAAAATGCAGAACAGGCATATTCCCTGGTCGTACAAGGAGCGCGTGCAGAGGATCAGGCACTGACCCAGGCTGCCTATCAGCAAGCGGTGATCTCCCGCGATGCCGCCGCGACGACGCTGGGCAAAACCCAACTGCGCGCGCCGATCTCCGGGACGATTCTCGGCAAACTCTCGTCTTCGGGCAATCTGGTCGCAGCCGGAACGCCCGTCTACCGGGTGGGCAATATCGACCTGTTGAAAGTCATCCTGCCTGTACCAGACCGGCAGATCGCAGACTGGCAGGTAGGAGAGACGATTGCGTTTGACCTGTACGGCCAGACGAGAAACGGGCAAGTAGTCAAAATTCACCCGATGACCAATGCCAGCACGGGGACGATCGGGGTGGAAGTACAGATTCCCAATCCGCAACGCGACTGGTTTGCCGGACAGGTCGTAAAAGCGACCAAGGAGCTGGACGGAAAGAGCGGTATCTTTGTGCCGGTGGAAGCCGTCCTTAGCCGAGGACAGGGGGAGCCCCACGTCTTTTTGTACATGGATGGCAAGGCGGTCAAAACAAGCGTTCAGATCGGCCAGATTGCCGACAACAAGCTGGAGATCGTGAATGGTTTGCAAGTGGGCGACCAGGTGATCGTCAAAGGAGCCGAGCGCTTGTTTGACGGCGATACCGTCGAGGTGACAGGAGGTACGACCTCGTGATCGAGTACATCGTCCGCAAGCGAAAAATCACCTTGCTGTTTTTTGTCATGGTCGTACTGGTCGGATTTTTCAGCTTTTTGCAACTGCCCAGGATGGAAATGCCCCATATCGTCGTCAATCTGGCGACGGTCACGACCGTATACCCCGGCGCTTCCCCGGAAAAAGTGGAGCAGATGGTCACCAAAAAGCTCGAGGAAAAAATCAATGAAATACAAGGACTCAACTACATTTCCTCGACATCGGCTCCCGGCGTTTCCTCGATTTTGGTGGAAACCAAAAGCGGTGTAGACCCCAAGCAGACGTGGGAGGAGCTGCGCAAAAAGGTAAAGGACGCAGAGGCGGATCTCCCGTCCGATGCGATGCAGCCGATTATCAACGATGACCTCAACCGCACGTTTGTCCAGACGATCGCAGTGACGGCAGATACGCAGGAGCAGTTGTACAGCCTGCGGGATACGATCGAGTCGTGGAAAGATCAACTGCGCACGCTGCCCAATGTCGCTGATGTCACGGTTCAGGGACTGCCCGAGCAGGAGGTCCATATCGAGGTAGACGCCCAGACATTAAGTGATTACGGATTGAGCTGGAGCCAGGTGCTGAGTGCGGTGAAGGCCGAGAACGAGCGAACTCCGCTGGGCGAGCTGAGCAGCGGCTCCAGGACCTACCAGTTGAGTCTGCCGCACTACACCAATGTGGAGGAGCTCAACCGCGTCCTGATCTCCCGCACGCCCGAGGGCTACCCGATCTACCTGGAGGATGTGGCGCGTGTCGAACTGACGACGGAGAAGGTTTCCTTCCTCGCCTATTTTAACGGCAAGCCCTCTGTGTCGATCAGCATCAATGCGGAGACGGGAAGCGATGTCCCCTCCTTGCAAGTAATTGTGGATGAAATGATGGCCTCGTTGTCCAGTACGCTTCCGGTCTGGGCGCAAACACACTCGATTTACAGTCAGAAGGAGCGGGTCGACGAGCTGTTCCACGATTTGTCCAAGGAGATGCTGATTGCGATTGCGGCGGTCTTGCTGATTTGTACACTCGGATTGAATCTGGTGACTTCGCTCGTCGTAGCCTTGGCGATCCCGATTTCCCTGGCGATGGGCATGCTGTTTTTGCCGTCTTTCGGGATTTCTCTCAATATGATTTCGATCGTGTCGCTGATCATCGTGCTCGGTATTCTCGTCGACGATGCGGTGGTCGTGAACGACAATATCGAGCGGCGGCTGTCTGTCCTCAGGGAAAAGCCGATGCAGGCAGCGGTAAAAGGAGCGAGCGAAGTATCGATCTCGATTCTCACGGCGACGCTGGCGACGATTGCCTCCTTTGGACCGCTCATGTTTCTGGAAGGGAATGCCGGATACTTTATCCGTCCCGTTCCGGTCATCATTTCCCTGACGATGCTGGCTTCAATGATCATGTCGCTGACGATCATCCCGATTTTTCGGCAGTGGTATGAAGAGCGCAACAGAAAGGCAGAGAAAGACTACCGGAAGCCGGCAGGTCTTTTGGGCAAGCAGCTTGCGCAGTTGACCGAGTGGTACGCCAACCGGATGATGCCGCGCATTTTGAAGCGCCCCTTGCTTTCCGGGATGGTCGGGGTGCTGATCGGTACAGCAGCGTACGGCTTGATTCCGTTTACCCCGATCGAGCTGTTCCCCAAGGATGATCGTCCGCAATTTTTGGTCAACGTCCGTATGCCCGTAGGGGGAAGCATTGAGGAGACCGCCCGGGTAGTGAGCGGCGTCTCTGCGTGGATCATGCAGCAGCCGGAGGCAGAATCGGTGGCAGCCTATGCAGGCGGCAGTGCGCCGAAGATGTTCAGCGGCGATACCGAGGCGGGCAGCGGCACTCACATCGGACAGCTCGTGGTCCGCTACGATCAAAGCCAGGCTGGCATCGACGAAATACTGGCAAACTGGCAGGAAGCGCTGGACCAGCAATACCCGGAAGCCAGCATTTTGCTGGAGCAACTGGAAACAGGCCCGCCCGTGGGCAAACCGGTCGTCATTCGTCTGCTGGGCGATGACATCGGTACGCTGCGTACACTGTCGGAGGGGCTCAAGGACCAGATCGCAAAAGTCGGCGGGACCTACAATATTCAGGACAACATGGACATTGAGCGGTACACGCTGGAATTTGTCGTCAATCAGGAGATGATGGAACAAAAGCTGGTCAACTACAATACGCTGTCGCAGACGCTGCGCCTCGCCAGCGAAGGGATTACGGTCAGCGAATTCGATAACGGAAACGACCTGATCGACATCAAGCTGTTCTTGTCCAAAGAAGAGGCTGATCCGGCACTGTTGTTCGAGCGCCTTCGCGTGCCCAATGCCCGCGGCGAGCTGATTCCGTTGTCCCAGTTGGCGGAAGTCAAGCCGACGTTTAGCACACAAGCGATCCCGCACTGGAAAATGTCGCGCAGTGTGACAGTTTCTGCTGATGTCAAAGGACGGACTGCGACTGAGGTGATGAGCGAGATCCGGCCGATCCTGAACAATTTGTCGCTGCCGGATGGCTACCGCTACGAAATCGGCGGAGAGACCTCCGAACAGACGGACATTTTTATCGATATGGGCAAACTCTCGGTGATTGTCGTATTCCTCATTTTGCTTTTGATCGCGATGCAGTTCTACTCGCTGTCGATTCCGCTGCTCGTTATGAGTACGGTGTATCTGGCCGTCTCCGGCAGTCTGATCGGGTTGTTCGTGACGCAGACACCGCTCGGCTTTATGACGATGATGGGCGCGATCTCACTGGCCGGTATCGTCGTTCGTAACGGGATCGTCTTCATTGAATTTATCGAGGAAGCACGCCATGCCGGGGTCGAGTTGAAACAGGCGGTCATCCAGGCCGGGGAGGCGCGGCTGCGTCCGATCCTGCTGACATCGCTGACCGCTGTAGCGGGGCTTAGTCCTCTGGCGCTCTCGGGCGATGTACTGTTCCAGCCATTGGCGGTGACGATTATCTCCGGGCTATTGTTCTCCACGCTGTTGACCTTGATCGTCGTTCCGTCCTTTTACACCGTGATGATGCTGCGCAAACAAAAAAGGCAGGCGAAAAAGGCGGCAAAGCAAGTAGCCACAGGCGGTATTGCAACGGAGCTGGAATGAGCAATCAGGCGGTCTGGCCATAGTGCCAGGCCGTTTTCCTAGTGGAAATGAATGTGCTATAGTAGAAGAACGACTAGATTGACAATTTTTGCAAGGGTCAGGGAAAGGAGTGTCCAGATGCGAAAGCCCCGGCTTCTCGAAGAAGAAAAGGTATTTAAAGACCCGGTTCATCGCTATGTTCACGTCCGTGACGCATATATCTGGGATTTGATCAACTCCGCAGAATTTCAACGGCTTCGCAGGATCAAGCAACTGGGCACCAGCTTCCTTACCTTTCACGGCGGCGAGCACAGCCGTTTCAACCATTCGCTTGGCGTCTACGAGCTGATGCGCCGGATTTTGGAGACGTTTGAGGGACGAATCAAGCTGAGCTACGAGGAACAACTGCTCTGCCTGTGCGCTGCTTTGTTGCACGATGTCGGACACGGGCCGTTTTCCCATTCGTTTGAAAAGGTGTTCCGTTACCACCACGAGGACTGGACGCGGGCGATCCTGCTGGGAGATACCCAGATCAACACGATCTTGCGCCGCATCGACGAAGATTTTCCCCGCAAACTGGCAGAAGTCATAGCCAAAACCTATGAAAACAAGCTGATCGTCAGTCTCATCTCCAGCCAACTGGACGCGGATCGAATGGACTATTTGTTGCGAGATGCCTATTACACGGGGGTCAACTACGGCAACTTTGAAATCGAGCGGATTTTGCGGGTGATGCGCCCCTCCGAGGACGGGATCGTGTTCAAGTACAGCGGGATGCACGCCGTGGAGGACTACATCATGTCGCGCTATCAGATGTACTGGCAGGTGTACTTCCATCCGGTGACGCGCGGCGGCGAGGTAGTGCTGCGCAAAATTTTCCAGCGAGCCAAAGATTTGTACCGTCAGGGCTACGCCTTTTATCAGGAGCCGATCATGCTGCTGCCGTTTTTGCAGGACAAGGTGGAGCTGGCCGATTATCTGGCGCTGGACGAGTCGGTGATTCTTTTCTACATGCAGATGTGGCGGAAGGAAAGCGATCCGATTTTGAATGATTTGTGCGCGAGATTTTTAGACAGGAATTTGTACAAATACGTCGAATTCCATTCAAGGGATTTCCGTCTGTTACAGGAACTGCAAGAACTGTTTCGGGAAGCGGATATTGATCCCACGTATTATTTGGAGGTAGACACGACTTCCGATCTGCCCTATGATTTTTACCGTGCCGGAGAAGAAGAGGAACGTATTCCGATCATGCTCAGGATGCCGTCGGGCGAACTGGTGGAACTCTCGCAAAAGTCCGAGATTGTCCAGGCGATCAGCGGCAAGCGGCGGTTTGATTACAAATTGTACTTTCCGATGGATAAAGTGATGGCTTTGCCGGGGGATCTCTCCCGCAAGATACGAGAACGTCTGGGAGTGATGGAAAATGCTGAGGCGTCACGCCAAGATTATTCGCCTGATTGAGGTTGCGGGTGAGGTAAGCGGACGAAAAAAACTGCAAAAGATGGTCTACATAGCCAAGCATCTCAACATGGATTTTGATGAGCGCTACGAGTTTCACATGTACGGTCCGTACTCGGAGGAACTGACGCTGCGCGTGGACGAGCTGTGCAACATGGGTCTGCTGGACGAGCAGGTGGAGAGCAAAGGCGCTATCCATATGTACCGCTACACGCTGAACGAGACAGGCCGTGATTTTCTGCGCTACAACGAGGTGGATTTGGGCCCGGGTGAGCGTGCCATCAGCCGGATGAACGAGGAGAACTCCCGCTTTTTGGAGCTGGTCTCGACGATTCTTTACTTCAGCCATTTGCCTTATGAAGAGATGAAAAACAAGATTTTTACGCTGAAAAGCAAACAGCGCTACACCGAGGAAGAAATCGCAAAAGGACAGGAGTTTGTCGCCGAGCTCAAGTCGCTGATGGGAGCAGACAGTTCTTCTGCGATGTAGGACAGCACTTATTCGTACAGGTAAATACGATATGACAGCATGCACTCACTTTGTCAAAGGTTGAGTGCATTTTTTTTGTCTCAAACAGGCTTGCCATAATGGAGGAAGCCCATTTCTTCACCCTGGCGAGAAGGATTTTTCAAAGGAGGATGATTGGTGATGAAAGCTGTGAATGACTGGTTGACTCGTGTGTTGGTTGTGACGGTCGTTATGGGTGCCTTGTCTTTTTCTGCGCCCGGGACCAGTGCAGCCAGTTCTACCAGTGAATATACTGCCTATCCAGAGGTGGGTGCAGTAGAGTTTGTTTTGAAACAACGGCTGATGTGGAATTATGCGGATGGTCAGTTCCATGGCGATCAACAGATTTCCCAGGCGCAATTTGTTTCCAGTCTAGTTGCGGTTCTTGGAGTGACAGAGACAGAGCCAGTACCGCAAATTCCGGATGGTCATTGGGCCAAAACCGTCTATGAACGCGCTCAAAAGGCAGGCATCTTGAATGGAGTGGAGATTAACCCGAACAAATTATTGAACAAGGAAGAGACAGCTCTTTTGGTATTCAATGCATGGAGACCGTATAGAGGGGAGAAAAATCAAGGGTTTACTAACACAGGGGCGCTGATCACATGGGGCTGGATGCAGCCTGCTCCGCAAGGACAGCCCAAATTTCGCGAGGATTTGCCGGTTACGAGGGCTGATGCTGCGTTGATATTGAGGTATTTGTGGCAGGATAAGTTAAATCTGGAGTTGGGCGAGAAGTATGCTCTTGAATTTCATAAAAGTTTGAAGGTGGAGAATGGGTACTTGATTGGGACGGTGCCGAAAGGGGATGGGTTGTTGCGTCTAAGAGCTACTTTCCATTCTAAAGAAAATAAGTACCTTAATTTTGGAAACGGAGAATATTTTAAACTAAAAATAGAAGGTCTAAATAACATGGCCTTTACGGCAACAAATCAGCTTGATTCTACTAACGCAGTCGCGTATCACTATATCAAGTTTCCAAGTCTTGAACGAACAAATTTTACGAGACTATTTTCAAGAAAATAAGGTAATGAATTATGAAAATTTATGCTATTCAAAAATGGTTTAGTATATTTCTAGTTATTCCTGTTTTAATTAGTGGGTGGGGTGGGCTTTTTCCCATAACAGTTCAAGCTGCTGGTCCTAACCTACATGAAATTGTTGTTGGAACTGTAAATTCAAATAAGGAAATTGTACCGAAAGGAGAAATTACTGAGATTGATATATCCTCCATTTCAGCGACATTAGGTGCAACTATTGCCGATATAGAAATAAATGGTGTGAAAGATAACAGGCAAGTCTTAGGGTTTGCAGATTTGGATGATAAGGCTGACAGGGGCTGGTACTTTGTAGATATAGATGAGGCTATATACTGGATCAACCGTTTTGGAGGTAATCAAAGCTATATTCTAAGCGGTGGTGATGCAAATGTATATAGCAGTACAGTAACAGCTATTAACCAGGCTGGTTTTAATCCCTATCAAGCCTATAACCTCGCCGAACTCGCAACTGCTTCAGGAGGAGCAGGATTCACGAGTGGAGACAACCTTGTTCCTGACGGCAACGGTTATAAATCTGTGGGACACTTCCGTACCACACAGCGTCCGACCGGGAACGTGACAGCGCCGAAAACGGAATATGAGATCAACGACATTGTTCCGATAACAGTAACCGGAAACGACTTTTCCTACTACCATCGAGGAATCATTGTATGGAGTGTCTCGGTCATTAATACCACAACGGGTAGGGGATACCAACAACTGAGCCCTCACAAAGTCATCAAAGATCCAAGTACAAAAGAATGGCCTGTTAACAATACGGTGACTCCTGAGCCTTTTTCTTGGAGTGAGACTTACAACTATGTACCAACAGAGTCTGGCGTGTATGAAGTCACCTTTGTAATGACAGACCGGAACCATCGTTCTCGCCAAGGTTCTCCGACTATGACAGAATCCACTCCCTATGTATTTCGATTCACCGTAGGCACTCCCCTCCCCCCTCCTGATGAGGGCGAACCGGTGGGTCCAGAAGACCCACCCCCTGGACCAGCCTGCTCCCCGAACTCAAGCAGAACAACCATGAACTTTCAAGTAGTAGGTGACAAGGACATAAAAGACTACTCGCGGGTTGAAAGCGGCGGCAGTGCCATCCCCGTCGAACCGTACGCAGATATTTCCTTGTTCGCATCCAAACCGGGAACCTTCCAAGTGGACGGAGTGGAATTGCGGCCCGGTTCCGGCAATGATCGGACGCGGGGCCTGGGGTATTTCGGCGGCTCAGGGACGGTTACGATCACCTATGTCAGTGACGACGGTAGAGACTGCTGGGAAAAGTCATTCCGTGTCCAGTCCGGTGGAAATGAAGAAAACTCTTGTCCCAAAATAACGGTAAACCATACTTCCTACAGAAGCGGCAGTACGATTGAAGTCATGCCTGGCGAGGAGCTAAAGTTCCGGGCATCCTTCACCAATAAAGCTGGTGAAACAGATCGCGCTTCTGTATGGTGGATCGTGACCAAACCGGATGGAACAGAAGACACTTCCGGCAACTACGAAACGGATAATCGAGATCGAGAAAGATGGCGAGCCGAACCGTATTGGGAATTTGATCTGCCGCGATGGGCGCGTGGAAAACAATCTTCCCGTTTAGATCCGCACGACATCCCGTTGGAACCAGGAAAAACGTATCACTTGAGAATCGGCTATGAAGGTACGACGTTTGCCAACCTCGATTGCAACAATTGGGAAGTCACGGTTGTGGTCAAGGATATCGCTTGTACAATCCAGGAGCAAAACAGAATCAAGATGTACCGCTATGGCGCCTACCCGAATCCGATCCCGCCTCGGGGAGAGGAAATCAGTGGCGTGGCTCCTCATATCATATTTACGTCCATGTTCACCCGATTAGATGACGGCAGGTACGATACCAACATGGGCTACTATGCAGACGTTTCGGGAACCTGGTACTTGAATGAAAACGGCACGAGAACACAGTTGAGCGATCTGCTGGCCCCAATGGAAAGGCTCCATTTGTACTTGCCACAACATTACGGTGCGGGAGACACGGTCCTGTTGGAGTTTGTTACCGATACGGAGTGTGTTCGAACCGTCACCATTGAGATCCATTCCGACAACAAGTGTCCGACCAAGACATTGGGCAATGTACGTTTTAACGGTGGGTTTAGTTTGGTAGAGGAAACCAATTGGGAGTACGAGGTGCGGTTTGGAGAAACCATTACGATTGACCCGTTAGACATCCGCAAAGGCGGCACTTGGCGTGTATCGCTTCAATCTGATTCCCCAGTGAGAATCAACAGCGTAGCGATGCGCTGGTATAATCCGGACACGCGAAACTGGGAGCGAGAACGAAATGGGAAGCAAATGTTGCCAACAAAAGATGGGTACAAGCATTATTTGTATTTCCCGTCCGACCCTGATACGGACATCGCATTAGAAGGTCTATACCGCATCACGATCTACGGCGAGAACAATACTGCTTCGTCTTGCGAAGGCGACTTTTTCGTCGAGATCGGGCCGACTGGAGATATGGAAAATCTGTTGATCGTCAAGAGCAGTTTTTCCATTACACCGAAAGCTCCGCAGTTTCCAGGCACGGAGGCGACCGTTACATTCGACATTAAAAATGCCGGAAAAACGGAGCATGATACAACCTTGGCAGTCCGCTGGGAAAGTTCGCCTACTGCTACGATGCTGGACGTGAAGGGCTTCAAACCGGGAGAAGTGCGCACGATTACGATTCCGACGCTCTATCCGCAAAAGTCCGAAGATTTTATCGGCAACATCAACCCGGACAAGGACAAGCCGGACAATGAACGCATCTGGACGGACAACCGCGCTGTCTGGCCTGTAGAGGTGATGAAAGAAATCCCGAGCCCGCCGGGTGGAGGTGGCGATTTTGACGGTGGCGAGATTGGTTTGGAGATTTACGACAGCGATAATCGTCAACTGCAAAGACTCGAGGCACAAGCAGACGGTGTCTGGGAGAGGGAACCGGCACGCATCCGTGTCGTCATTGACCAGACAAAAATCAATGAAGGATTCGCCCGTACTGAACAGGAGATTAACGCCAATATCGCAATGTACAAAGCCCAACTGGAGGAATACGTATCTGGAAACGGCGTACAGAATATTCGGGTAACGGCGACTCCCGAGCAGATTGTCAATGCCAAGAGCCTGGCAGTGTACGAGCCGGCTACGCTCCAGCTGCAGGTGAGCGGCCCGGGTACGCCTCAGCAATGGCCGGTCAGCAGCACTTCGACTGGAGGCGATTTCCTCTACACGGGGACAGTCGTTCCGACACAGACGACCTGGCGGCAGGTCCTCGATTCGCGACCGTACGTGGCCCAAATCAATGGGTTTGTAATCACGATGGACCATCGGATCGATTTTAACGTCTCATATGACGTCTGTTCTGGCGATGAGGAGGAAGAAGCGTGCGATTCACGGAGCTTTACGCGCACCATGTCTGGGCGCTATACGATCACCGTAACAGGCGGACAGCGCTCCTTCGAGGTGTTTGAACCCAATGCGACCGGCTCGATTCACCATACAGCGGAGTGGATCGAATACCACGCCCGGGACCGCTATCCCGACAGCCGTCCCAATGATTTCTACGCCGGGGAACGGATCTTGTCGCAGCTCGAACTGCAGCCGAGACATCGTCATCCCGTGAGCGGGAAGTACCCGGTAGTGGAGAGCGCAGTCGCCTGGATTTCGGAGACGGGCCGACAGCAAACGGCGCTTCAATCCCGGCTTGTCTTGCAGCCGGCTGGGGAGACCCGCTGGAGAGGTCCGAACTACCAGGCTTCCAAACTGGGAACACGCGAGCAGGGCGTAGATACGCCGCTGATGGGAGACAAGCAGCGAGGTTTTCAGAAAGATGCCAGCTACGCCGTCTATTACTCTGTGAGCTTTCAATTCGGCGTGGAAAAAGGCTTCCCGTACGCCAACAAGCTGTCTGGAACGGGGCATGGACAGGAGGATTACCGCATCCCGTTCCGTATCATCGCCAATGCCTGGGAGCGGCAGGGAATCCGCAATCACTCGACACAATAACGAAGTTTAGTGTCATTTCCGATACGCAAAATTATTTGCGCCCCCTCTCTTTCTTTCTCTACGCTGATAGAGAAGAAACGGTTGAGGGGGTATTTTTGTGGGAAAATCCGTAAAGCGACTGATCCATCTGCTCACGTTGATCGTGTTGGCAGTAAGCATGTCTGTCCCGGTCGGGTGGGCGCGCCAATCGGACGAGCCTCATGTACCGGAAATGATAGCCTGGCTCGAAGAAGACGAGCTGCGCGTACAAATCGAGCTGGATGATGCCGCGAAAAAGGCGGAGCTGTCTTTTTCCCAGAGTGGACAAGAAAAAAGCCGTACCTTCCGTGACGAGAAACGGATTTCCGTAGCCGTGCAGCTTGTTTCATCCGCACCGCTCGTCGCAGAGTTGATCACGTCTTCCCGAGATGAGACTTATCAGTGGCAAGTATCGATTCCCGAGGAGACTGCTGTCGTGGGGGAGAAACTCGCGATCCAGGTCAAAAGCTGGAGTCGATCAGCGGCGAGAGAGCATAATCTGTTGCAGGTTGCCGTACGTTCCGGGGCAACGGAAATGGATGAGCCGGATGAAGAAAATTTCCCAGACAACGACAAGGAGGAGAATCCGGACAGGTCGCGGATCGAGAAATGGGCAGAAGAATATTACAAACAGTTCGAACTGGGAGAAAAGCCAAAGGAGGGGCAATTGAAGGCGCTCCGCAACTTTTTCGAGATGGAGCCGAACGATACCTTCGAGAAGGCGGACTGGATGTACGAGGATAAGGATGCGTTCGGCAGAATCAGGGAGAAGGGCGACGTAGACATATGGAAGATCAGGGCGACGCAAAATGGCGTTATGAATGTTTCTTTGCAGGATATTCCCGCCAGGATGAATTACTCCTTGTACGTGTTTGACGAGCAGAGACGTGAGCTGGTCAGTTCGGAAAAGCCGGGGCAGACGCAGTACATTCAGGGAGTAGCCGTAAAAAATCGGGAATGGTATTACATCATGGTGAAAGGCGCAGGCTCTTCCTACAGCAAAGACCAGTATTACCGGTTGCGGGCCGAATTTCAGTCTGCTCCGACTGTAGTAAACCAGGATCCGTACGAGCACAACAATTCCTTTGGAAACGCCTCTGACATCGGGGAGCAGCGCACGATTTATGCCAACCTGCACAATGTAAAGGACCTCGATTTTTACCGGTTTTCCATTGATCTCGCCTCGACTATTATCGTCAAATTGGAGGGCGTGCCAGCGGGGATGGATATTGACATCTACCTGATGGATGCCAAGGGAAGCACGATCGGAAAGTCGGAAAAACCGAAAAATGCGGATGAGGAGATTGTCGTCAATGCCGATCCCGGTACGTACGTGATCAAGGTAATGGCGAGCAAGCGCTCCGGATACGCCCCGCATACGTACCAGCTTACATTGTCGACCCCTGCCATGCCGGTCGTTTTGATACCAGGTATTGGCGGCACCAGGTTGCTAATGGAGGAGCGGGGGGAGGTGTCGGAAATATGGCTGGGAGCGGATGAAATCATTGGGGGAATCGGAGACCCCACACACCGCAGGGCTTTGACCTTGACACCCGTGAGAAACGGGAGTGTGGATGTCCAACCGCTCAATCCCGGTATTCGAGTATTTCCCGAAGAGGATGATAACGGGTTCCGCGCGATCGAATATCTCTCCTACGACTTCCAGGGCGTGACTGAGCAGTACTACAGCATGGTGAAGGAGCTGGAAAGCCAGGGCTATGTGAAAGGCCAGACGTTGTTTGCCATGCCGTACGATTGGCGTTACAGCAATGCCACCAATGCCCGTTACCTGAAAGAGAGAATCGATCAGGCGCTGGCGAGTTCCGGGGCGCGTCAGGTGCAACTCGTAGCGCATAGCATGGGCGGGCTGCTTGCACGAGAAACTCTGCTGTCCAATGTCTCCTACCAATCGAAAGTACATCGGATCATCTACATGGGCACGCCTTTTCTCGGCTCCCCACGTGCTTACCAGGCATTGAAATTCGGCTACGATTTCGGGATACCGCTCGTTTTCCATGAAGATACAGGCAAGCAGATCGCAGAGTTTAGCCCGGCTGTCTATGAACTGCTGCCATCCAAAAAACATCATAGCCTGGCTCCGTTTCTGATGAAAAACAGCAAGGACAAATACAGCTATACAGATTTCCAAAACCAGACGACGTTGCGTGTTCCTTACGAGCCTCTGCTGAACCAGGCGATCAAATTGCATGACAAATGGGAAAACAAGACGATGCCGAACATCAAGCAATATTCGATCATCGGCACCGGCAAATCCACACTGATGGGCTACCGCTACCACAGCCTCATTAATCGGTTTACGCCCTATTACGACAGAAGCGAGGGGGACGGCACCGTGCCGCTTGTCAGCGCGGAATACGCCCAAAAAGATATTTTGAAGAAGTATTACGTCAAAGGAGATCATGCCAAGCTGCCGGCGATCAAGGGTGTGATCCAGCAGGTGGTGAATTTGCTGAAAGGAAAGGACAGTACCAAGGCAGGGATCAGCAAGTCGGCCAGCAAGTCCAATGACTATCTCTACTACATGCTGATGCGCGATGACGGGGAGTTCCCGGTCGTCACCATCGAAAAAGCGGGACAGGAAATGACGATCGACCAAGGCAGACTGGAGTGGCGAGAGGATCTCTCGGTTGAAAAACACGGCAATCTCGTCGTGATTCACTCCCTGGACAATCAGCCGATCACGTTCCGCCTGCCTCCTGGAGAGGATGCAGAAGCAGGCTTGCGCGTCCTCGTCTTCTCTTCGAAGTTCTCCAAGAAGGAGCGCGAATCCGGGAAAGAGTACATGCTGGGGGATGAAGGGCTGATCGAGGTGGAAACACTGGAGAACTAAAGGCAATTCCCACAATTTTGTTTCCGCTGTCGGGCACATGGTCAAATTGCTTTCCATGCCTGTTTGCGAGTAGAATAAAGGTAGGATTTCTATTCGGAAGGGTGAATGGCATGGATATTTTTGATACGAAAAAGGGCGGCTTTACAATTATGAACAGCACGAAGACAGACGTTCAACACCGCGGGTTCGGCCAGGGCGTACTGGATTTGAGCGCAGTCTCCTCCGTGATCATTGACGGCGATGAAGCCTATATCGATATGGGTGCCCTGCACGCAAAAAGCTCTGTAGAAAAAGGGATCAAGTGGACGACGAACAAGGAGGAAGTGCCAAACGGCAAACCGTATTGGCTGGTATGGGTGACCGTGGATCGCAATGAAGCAGGTCCGTACTACGCCGGGGCAACTGCCTGCTACATGGAAATTGACCGGGAGGCGCGTCGCGGCTACAAAATCCTGGCGGAGCATGTCAATCGCATGGATTATTCGATGAAAAGACGGATCATGTTGTCTGATCTGGGGGAAAAGGAAAAGACAGCCTTGAAAAAACTTTTGATCGATAACAATGCAGAGATGTGGGAGAATTCGACGGAAGAATTGAAACAGGCTTTAGCCTGAAGAAAAAATCTTGAACGCTATGTGAACAAATTGTGAAATCAATTGTTACCAGAAATGAAGTCAGGTAAACTTATGTTCATATCTGTGTACATGTACACTAGGTCAACAAACAGGGAAAGAGCCGTCACTCTTTCCCTGTTTGTCTTATTTTTCAGCTCATGTTTTTCACGCTCTTGCGGAACAGTAAGATAGCATGACTGCAAACGCTGTTACGGAAGAGGTGTCGTCTACGTGGAACAAGATTTCCGCACAGAAGTCGAAAACAACGATCACTTTGCCAGACATGGCGGTGTACACTTCCGCACGAATGTACCTCCGCAAGACATTAATAACTTTATCCGTAAATTACCGGCTGGAAAGCGGGACAGCCTGTTCGAAGTTCTGGACCAGCTCGATCAGGCTGGGCTGATCACCGTCGTCAACGACCATCTGTTTTCTGACGGCAATGGCGTGATTGGTGGCGGCGAACAGCAGCACAGTTAATTCCCCGGCTTCCACCAGCTTCCCATCCGTTGCCAGAACGACGAGGAGTCAGGAGCTGGCAGCGGAGTGGGAACGGTTTCGTTTTCCGGCAAATGGTCGGTACAGTATTCATGTGGTTCAGTCCCGCTGGCGAAGTAGAACAGCTCAGGATTCGGGCAGTGCTCGGTAGCCAGCTTGCCGGAAGCTGGATCGATGTATACGGAGACTACGCCTGCTGGCATCTCGAACAGGGCAGGAGGCTCATCCTGCAGGGCGCTTTCCATGAATTGCGCCCATATTTTTTTGGACAGGTACCCTTCCGTGACGTCATCGACGAGGCGATTTTTGTCATACCCGACCCATACTGTCGTTACGAGTTGCGGAGTAAACCCGCTCAGCCAGGCGTCTACATCGGTAGAGCCTGTTTTTCCTGCCACTGGTCGGTCGAGCTCATTGGCGACGCGGTGACCTGTTCCACTGCGCTCAAAAATGCTTTGCATCATATTGACGAGAAGTGCCGAGGCGACCGGATCGGCGGCTTGCGTCTTGACCGTTTGCTCCTCTACCAGCACATTTCCTTGGCTGTCCTCGATCGAGGTAATGGCGATCGGCTCCACCAGCTCCCCATTGTTGACGATAGCCCCGTAAGCGGCATTCAACTCCAGCGGCGATACGGGAGATGTGCCCAGTGCCAGAGACGGCACGGGGGTAATTTTGCTGCTGATCCCCAATTTCTGAGCCTGCTCTGCTACTTTTTGCGGCGTCAAAAATTCAATCGTTTTCACCGCGTAAATATTGTCCGAAGTCTTGATCGCCTCGCGCATGTTGATCATGTCGTGGGCGTAGCGATTGCCGAAGTTGCGCGGGATGTACTGCTTGTTGTTGTCGTAGGTGAACACCGTCGGCTCGCTCTTCATCATTGTCAGGGGGGTAAAGCCGTTTTGCAGCGCGGCCAGGTACAGGATCGGCTTGAACGCAGAACCAGGCTGGCGTTTGGCCAAGACGCGATTGTACTGGCTTTTCTTGTAATCTCTGCCGCCCACCATTGCTTTGATATGACCCGTCTTCGGGTCCATTGCGACAAGCGCCACCTGCAGGTCGGGATTGTCGGCCGGGAGTGACTTGGCGATTACCTCTTCAGCTTTTTTCTGCATGACCGGATCAAGCGTCGTATAAATTTTCAGTCCGCCATGAACGAACAGTTCTTCATCGATACCGTATTTGTTTTGTACGAGATTGGCGATGTAATCGCGGAAGTACGGAGCAATCTCTGCCACCTCTGCCTGCGAGCGTTCACGCAGCGTGATTTTTTCCGCGTATGCTTCTTCCGCTTGCTTGCCTGTAATCAGGCCATCCCGTTCCATCGCGTTGAGAATCAGCTTCTGCCGGGATTTTGCCCGTTCGAAATCGGTGAAGGGCGAGTAGTAGGACGGCCCCTTGGGGATTCCCGCCAGCAGTGAGCTTTCCGCCAGCGTCAGGTCTTTCGCGTCCTTGCCAAAATAGGTCTGGGCCGCTGCCTGGGCGCCATATGCGGAATGACCGTAGTAAATCTGGTTTAAGTACATCTCCAGAATCTCGTCCTTGCTGTAGTTGAGCTCTAGCTGGATAGCGAGCAGTGCTTCCTTGATTTTGCGCTCCCAGGTCTTGTCCAGTGTCAGGTAGAGATTGCGGGCAAGCTGCTGGGTAATCGTACTGGCACCCTGCCGCATCTCCATGCTGATGACGTCGATGTAGGCGGCCATGGCCAGCCGTTTCAAGTCGAAACCGTAATGGTCGCGGAAGGAGCGGTCCTCGATCGCGATGGTCGCATCGATCAGCGAGGGGGACATTTCTGACAGTGGTACGACGGTCCGGTTTATACCGCGATGCATCGTGTCCAGCACTTCGCCTGACGCGCTGTAGATGGTCGTGGTCTGTTTCACGAACGTCTCCGGCAGCGGCTGCGACCGCAAGTACAACAACAGGAGCAAAACTGCAAAAGATAGACATAATAAGCCCAAAAAGAAATATTTGATACAGGTTTTCAGAAAGCGCAGATAGCGAATGATCGGCGCTTCATTTACAACTTCCATGGCTGCCTCCTTTCTCCCGACGTTTGGAACAGATCGGGGCATACTACTTTCTAGTATGGGTAGGAGCAGAGTTGGATAAACTTACCTGACTGACAAAAGGATGCATTCCGGAAAAAATTCTTGCATTTTGAGAGTCAACTACTATAATTTTCTTGTTGCGCTTTCGAGCAGCACGGTTACGAGAAGGAGGGTACATAACCATGAACATGGAATTGTGGTACACCGAAAAACAGACGGAAAATCACGGAATTACAACGAAGATTACCGAAACCTTATACAGTGAAAAAACCGATTTCCAACAAATCGATATTATTACGACGAAGCAATTTGGCCGCATGCTGGTTCTGGACGGCATGGTAATGACGACCGATGTGGACGAGTTTGTATACCACGAGATGATTACCCACGTAGCGATGAATACGCACCCGAATCCGAAAAAGGTGCTGGTCGTAGGCGGCGGGGACGGCGGAGCAATCCGTGAAA
This sequence comes from Brevibacillus sp. TJ4, assembly GCF_044627595.2. Classification (NCBI taxonomy): domain Bacteria; kingdom Bacillati; phylum Bacillota; class Bacilli; order Caryophanales; family Paenibacillaceae; genus Brevibacillus; species Brevibacillus sp. TJ4. The sequence continues at coordinate 262,183 of NZ_CP185865.1, forward strand.
TCGTCAAGCACCCATCTGTAGAAAAAGCGGTATTGGCTGAAATCGACGGCGGTGTGATCGAGTCGTGCAAAAAATACTTCCCTGAGATCGCCAGTGCGCTGACCGGCAATTCGCGCGTGGACGTGCAAGTAATCGACGGGATCAAACACATCCACGATCACAAAGGCGAGTACGACGTAATCATGGTCGACTCCACCGAACCGGTCGGACCGGCAGTGGGACTGTTCGAAAAAGGCTTTTACCAAGGAATTTACGACGCGCTGAAGCCAGACGGGATCATGGTCGCACAGACAGAATCGCCGTGGTTCAACCGCGATTTGATCAAACGCGTATTTAAGGACCTGAAATCGATTTTCCCGGTCACCCGTCTGTACACTTGCAGCATCCCGACCTATCCATCCGGACTGTGGAGCTTTACGATCGCTTCCAAACAGCATGACCCGTTGAACGTAGATCCGGCTTCGATCAAGAACCTGGATACCAAATACTACAACGCGGACCTGCACCATGCAGTATTCAAGCTGCCGAACTTCGTGGCGGAGCTGACCCGCGACTAACAGGAAGGAGTGCGAACTTATGCGTTTTGACGAGGCGTACTCGGGAAATGTTTTCATTCGCAGCCACGCGAACTACGAGGAAAGCCAGGCTGTGATCTACGGCATGCCGATGGACTGGACCGTGAGCTTTCGTCCCGGTTCCCGTTTTGGTCCGGCGCGCATCCGCGAAGTGTCGATCGGCCTGGAGGAATACAGCCCGTATCTGGACAGGCTGCTGGAAGACATCCGCTACTTTGACGCCGGCGATATTCCGCTGCCATTTGGCAATGTGGAAGGCAGCCTGGATGCGATTCGTTCGTTCGTGTCCAAGGTTTTGGCTGACGGCAAGTTTCCGCTCGGACTGGGTGGCGAGCATCTCGTTTCCTGGCCGGTGTTCCAGGCGGTATACGAGAAGTACCAGGACCTGGTGATCTTCCACTTTGACGCCCACACCGACCTGCGTGATCACTATGAGGGCTATCCGTACTCCCATTCGACCCCGATCAAGAAGGCATGCAATCTGATCGGCGGGAAAAATGTCTACTCGTTCGGGATTCGCAGCGGGATGAGGGAAGAGTTTGAGTGGGCCAAGGAAAACATGCACCTGTACAAGTTCGATGTTCTCGAGCCGGTGAAAAAGGTGCTGCCGACCATCGGCAACCGTCCGATTTACCTGACGATCGACATCGACGTTCTCGATCCGGCACATGCGCCGGGCACGGGCACAACCGAAGCGGGCGGGATTACTTCCCGCGAGCTGCTCGATACGATTCATTTCATGGCCAACAACGGAGCCAATGTGATCGGCTGCGACCTGGTCGAAGTAGCACCGGTGTACGACCACAGCGAAATGACACAAATCGTCGCTTCCAAAATCGTGCGTGAATTGCTGCTTGGTTTTGTAAAATAAACACTTGATCAACGAAGACGTCTCTGCCTAAATAGGAAAGAGGCGTCTTTGTCTTCTATTTACTTTTTATACATTTTCGTTTACAAAGTAGAAAATATGGATTACGATGGAAGCAAACGAAATGCTTCAGTAGGGGAAGTGCTGTATATGAGAGAAGTGTTTGCCTATCCTGCCTTTCGAAAGCTGTTTTTCTCCAATCTGTTCTCGGGATTCGGCCAGGGCATGACGATGATCGGGATTTCCTGGTACCTGGTGGAGACGACCGGTTCTGCGCAATTGCTTGGAACGACGATGTTTGTTTCGGCATTTATCCTGTTTTTTGTCGGTCCGTATATCGGTACGTTGATCGACCGTTTTTCCCGCAAAAAAATGCTGCTGGTGGAAAATATGATCGGCTTTAGCATCTTAGGTCTACTGGCTGCCTGGGGGTTTCGCGGAGACTACGCTGACTGGATGCTGGTGGCGATTTATCTGGTCACGACGTTTATGTACCAGATTCACTACCCGGCACTGTCGGCGCTCGTGCAGGAGAGCTACGAGGCGCGCCACTACGGAAGCATCAACAGCCTGATGGAAATCCAGGGGCAGACGGCGAGCGTATTGTCCGGCGGTGTGGCAGGCATTTTGCTGCAGTATTACGGTTTGCATATCGTGTTGATCATCAACGCGCTCACCTACCTGTTTGCCTTCCTCAATCTTTCTACGATGTCCTATTCGTTTACCCTCTCCGGCGAAGCGAGAGCCAACCGCGGCGTCAACTGGATCGGGCAGATCGGGCAAAGCTGGACGTACATCCGGGAAAAAAGAGGTTTTCTCCTCTTCGGGCTGTCCGCGATGATGCCGTTTATTGTCGTGATGGCGACGAATCTCTTGAAGCCTGTCTACGTCAGCCAGACCTTGCAGGCGGATGTGTCCGTCTATTCACTCGGCGAGATGAGTTTTGCCATCGGTGCAGTGGCGGCAGGCGTTCTCGTGATGGCGGTCGTGCGCAAATGGGGCGATTTTCAGGCGATGGTCGGCAATATCCTGCTCTTTGCCGTCGCCATCATCGTCATGGTAGCACTCCCCTACGGGTGGGCATTGATCGCGATGTATTTGTTCTACGGCTGGTGCAACGCGTCGACACGGCTGATCCGCCAATCCCTGTACATGCGAATCGTACCCAAGCAAATGATGGGCCGGGTGATGAGCTTTTTCAATTCCTTCGGGATGATGATGCGGCTGCTGTTGATCGGCTTCTTTACGATTTTGATCGACTATACCGGAGCAGGCGTCGGCTACCTGTTTTTGGCGGGATTGCTGCTGCTGGCGGCGTTCGGCGTTGTCGCCACGATGCGGTACATACTCGGCGATGCGGAACACGGCAGGGAGGTTGCTTCCGAGGAGCGTTGATCGTACAATTGGACGAACGGACTCCTGAATACAGGAGCAGGAAACAAAGCGGAGTGTGGAAAGAAGCATGCAGGACATTACAATTACCCTGACAGCACGCCATCTGGTCGAAGGAGAGTGGGACGAAACCTCTCACCAATACCCCGGAAGGTACGTGGAAAAGGCGAAAGCCTGGTATGTCACCTATACAGAGCAGATGCCCGATATCGGGGATGTTGCGACGACCTTGCGACTGGGACAAAACAGCGTCACGCTGATACGGCAGGGCAGTGTCTCGACCCGTCAGCAATTTGAAAAGGGGAAGAGCACACATTCGGTCTACCAGAGTCCGTACGGTCCATTCGACATGGAGACGCACACCAACAAACTCCGGATTCATTACGAGCAGGAAAAGCCGAGCGAGGTGGAAATCGCCTACCAACTGTGGATGAATGGGCAGTACGCAGGCGAGCATCACTTGCAAATCAAGCTGGAAGCGTGAGCGCTCCTCCTTGGCAAGAGCATTTTCCGACACGTACAATAGGGAGGAGACACAATGTTTATTTTACTGAACGGTTTGTCCGCCGGATTGCTATTGGCCGCTTTTTTGGCTTTGGGAGACGGTTTGTTTGGAACGAAGACCTTTGCCGTGCTGCTCGATGTCAGCTATATACCCGGCTTGGAAAATCTCAACGCGATCGTGGAATTGCTCTTGCATTTAGTCGTCAGTATCGCGGTTGCCGCCGGGTTTTCCTGGTTTTACCCGCGCGGCCAAAAACTCGCGGTACTGAAATACGCAGGGGGATGGATGCTTGCGTTCATCCTGGCGTTCGTCGCGTTCAGCCTGCTGAGCGGCAACGCCATGTCGTGGATGGCCTTTTTGCTGTGGTTGCTCGGGCATATTCTCTATACCGCGGTACTCATGTTTCGATTGGAAAAACGACAGTAAGCGGAATGTGCCGAAAATTCGGCATGTTAATTGTATTTTGGCAGCTTGGATGAAAGGGAGGGCGCATACCGATGTCCGACACGGTCGAAATGCTGCAAGCGATTCTTGGTGCGATCGACGAGGGCATCCATGTCGTCGACGCTGGGGGAATCACGATTTTTTACAACCACGTGGCAGCCAGGATGGACGGACTGGCGCCGGATGAAGTGCTGGGAAAACCTCTCCTGGATGTCTTCCCATCCCTGGATCGTCACTCGAGCACCTTGCTGCGTGTCATCGAGAGCGGAGAGCCGATCTACAACCAGCCCCAAGCCTACACCAACTGGAAGGGCGTCAGGGTGGAGACGATCAATACGACTCTGCCCGTTCGCGTGGGGAAAAGGCTGGTCGGCGCTGTCGAAGTCTCCAAGGATATAGGCAAGCTCAAGGAACTGTCCGAACGCCTGGTCGACCTGCAGGCGCAGATCAGCAAGCCAAAGCGGAGCAAGCGGGCGTCGGACGCCGTGTCTTTTCATTTTGACGATATTTTGACGCGAAGCGAGCGCGTACTGGCACTGAAGGAAAGAGCCCGCCGCGCCGCACGAACGACGTCACCGGTGCTCATCTACGGGGAGACGGGGACGGGCAAGGAACTGTTCGTGCAGTCCATCCACCAGGCCTCCACACGTGGCGACAAGCCGTTTATTGCCCAGAACTGCGCCGCCCTGCCCGCATCGTTACTGGAAAGCCTGCTGTTCGGGACGACCAAAGGCAGCTTTACCGGGGCAGACGATCGACCGGGGCTGTTCGAGCTGGCAGATGGTGGCACGCTGTTTTTGGATGAGTTGAACAGCATGCCGCTGGACTTGCAGGCAAAGCTGTTGCGCGTGCTGCAGGACGGGCAGATTCGCCGGATTGGCGGCAGGCAGACGACGAGGGTGGACGTGCGCGTCATCGCCGCCGTCAACGAACCTCCGCAAATACTAGTCGAGCGCGGGCTGATGCGGCATGATCTGTACTACCGGATCAACGTCGTCTCGTTTGAACTTCCTCCGCTGCGCGACAGGCGGGAGGACGTAAGCCTTTTGGTCGACCATTTTATCGCCATATTCAACCGACGCTTCGGCATGCAGGTGCGTGGAATCAGCTCCGAGGTGGAGCAGTTGTTTGCCACCTATGACTGGCCGGGAAACGTGCGCGAGCTGGAGCATGTGGTGGAGGCGGCGATGAATATGGTCGACACAGACATCATCGAGCGCGAGCATTTGCCGCAGCATCTGCTGGAGCGCTGCGCCGGCGCAACGCCTGATCCGGACGGCACGATGCCTCTGCAGCACAACTGGTCGGCGGGAGAGCGGCCGCTGCCCGATCTGGTGCGGGAGCTGGAGGAGCAACTGATTGCCGACGCGCTGGACAAGACGCAGGGAAATGTGCTGAAGGCGGCACGGCTGCTGGGCATCCCCCGGCAAACCTTGCAGTACAAACTGACGCAACTGCAAAAAAACAGGCACTAAGAAAACAGAAAGTGCCGAAAATTCGGCAGTGAAGTCATCGCTATCATAACGCTGGCATATCGATACAGACTGGTATTTGCCCGTTTTGACGCCGAACATACAGCCTCTTCACCCGTTTTCTAAATATTTCGATTAAGTTGGCATGGCATTTGCAACATCTCTTTGGCGTGATGGCTTGTTGTTGTTTAACGCTTGGATGAAAAGGAGATGTTGTTCATGGCAGTAGCTACAATGCGCGACTGGCGCCAGATCGAAATGTGGAAGGACGTAACCGAGGAACAGTGGAATGACTGGATGTGGCAGTTGACCCACACCGTAAAGACCGTAGATGATTTGAAACAGATCGTCAACCTGACACCGGAGGAAGAGGAAGGGGTACGCATTTCTTCCCAGACGATCCCGTTGAACATTACGCCTTACTACGCCTTGCTGATGGACCCGGATGATCCGCGCGATCCGGTGCGGATGCAGTCTGTGCCGCTTTCCTCCGAAATGGTCCGCACCAAGTACGACATGGAAGACCCGCTGCACGAGGACGCCGATTCACCTGTGCCGGGATTGACGCACCGTTATCCCGACCGCGTGCTGTTCCTCGTTACCAACCAGTGCTCGATGTACTGCCGCTACTGTACGCGCCGCCGCTTCTCCGGGCAGATCGGGATGGGCGTGCCGAAAAAGCAGCTCGACGGCTGTATCGACTACATTCGCCGTACACCCGAGATTCGCGACGTCCTGATTTCCGGCGGAGACGGTCTTTTGATCAACGACCGCGTGCTGGAGTACATCCTGAGCAACCTGCGCGATATTCCGCACGTGGAAATCATCCGCATCGGGACTCGCGCGCCTGTCGTGTTCCCGCAGCGCATTACGGAAAATCTCTGCAACATCCTGAAAAAGTACCACCCGGTTTGGCTCAACACGCATTTTAACCATCCAAAAGAAATTACGCCGGAAGCAAAACGCGCCTGTGAAATGCTCGCCAACGCTGGCGTGCCGCTGGGCAACCAGGCGGTCATTTTGGCCGGGATCAACGACTGTCCGAACACGATGAAGCAACTGGTGCACGACCTGGTGAAAATCCGCGTCCGCCCGTACTACATCTACCAGTGCGACCTGTCCGAGGGAATCGGCCACTTCCGCGCTCCGGTCAGCAAAGGGATCGAGATCATCGAACACCTGCGCGGCCATACATCCGGTTACGCTGTGCCTACGTTTGTCGTCGATGCCCCACATGGCGGCGGCAAAATTCCGGTCAGCCCCAACTACATCATTTCCCAGTCGGCGGAAAAGGTCGTGCTGCGCAACTTCGAGGGCGTAATCACCTCGTATCCGGAGCCGAAACATTACCATGCGCACGAAGAGGACAACTGCGAATACTGCCAGGCAGCAAAAGGCAAAGCAGTCGGTATCGCAGCGCTGATGCGGGATGAGGCCGACAACCTGGAGCCGACCGACCTTCCGCGCAACAAGCGGATCAAGGCGACCAAGGTCAAATCGCTCGCAGATGTGCGGCTGGAGCAAAAGCAGAAAAAGCAGGAAAAAACCGAGGAACCAAAAGAAGTTTCCGGAAAATAAGCACGCTCAGTGCCAAGCGCTATCGGATCATCTCCGATGGCGCTTTTTTGTGAAAAGAGTGGTCACAAATGCTTGTTTGGTTGTATGATAAGACAAACTTGCTTGTATAGTGGGACGAAAAGACTGTGAGTGAATGGTCATTCATTTTTAAAGATGATTCTGATAAAATAAAAAACAACTCGATCACTCGCAGGAAGAAGGGGAGTTGATTACATGCTTGCACTGATCAATCTTATTGCTTTTTTCTTGGTCCTTGCGTATGGACTGTATCTGGCGGGCCACGTCGTGTACAGCCGTTACCTGTTCATCAAGCTCGGCAAGAAGCCGGATGTGAAGGACGACTTTGGCGCACGGATCAATCTGATGCTGGACAACGTCATTTTTCACAAAAAGCTGCTGAAAGACAAAAAAAGCGGCATCATGCACGTCGTCATGTTTTACGGCTTTATCATTTTGCAGTTCGGGGCGATCGAACTGATCGTCAAAGGGCTGGTAAAAGGGTACGAGCTGCCTTTTGGCAGTGCCCATAAATACTTCAGCCTGATGCAGGAAATCACTACTCTCCTGATTCTTCTGGCGGTCGGGTACGCGTTTTACCGCCGTTACATCGAGAAGCTGAAACGGCTCAAGCGCGGCTTCAAGTCGGGGATCGTCCTGCTCCTGATCTCTTCTCTGATGGCGACGGTTCTGCTCTCGCTGGCCTTCGAACAGCTCTGGCTCGGTCACGGTGCGTCCGCGTACGCCCCATTCTCCTCGCTGATCGCGATGCTGTTTGCCGCCATTGGTGTCGGACAGACGGGCGGAGCCGTGCTCTTTTACATCTTCTGGTGGGCGCATCTGATCATTTTGCTCGGCTTTGCTGTCTACGTGCCGCAATCCAAGCATGCGCATTTGCTGTTCGCCCCTGTGAACGTCTGGTTTAAAAAGCTGGACCCGCCGGGCAAGCTGTCCACGATCGACTTCGAAGACGAGACGCAGGAAGTTTTCGGTGTCGGCAAGATCGAAGACTTCACCCAGACGCAGCTGATCGACCTCTACGCCTGTGTGGAGTGCGGACGCTGCACCAACATGTGCCCGGCGTCGGGAACCGGCAAGATGCTTTCCCCGATGGATTTGATTACCAAAATGCGCGACCATTTGACCGAAAAAGGCGCGGCCGTCACTTCCCGCACGCCGTGGATGCCGAGCTTTGCCTTTGCCCAAACGACTGCGAACCAACTGGCGATGCAGTCTTCCCAGGCAGCGGCAACTGCTGAGGGCGCACAAGCACCTGTATACGACAAAAACCTGATCGGAGACGTCATTACCGAGCAGGAGCTATGGGCTTGCACCACCTGTCGCAACTGCGAAGACCAATGCCCGGTAATGAACGAGCACGTGGACAAAATCATCGACATGCGCCGCTACCTGGTGATGACCGAAGGCAGCATGCCGGCAGAGGCGCAGCGTGCGTTAAACAACATCGAGCGCCAGGGCAATCCGTGGGGCATCAACCGCAAAGACCGGATGAAGTGGATCGAAGGGTTGAACGGCGAGTACGAAGTGCCGACTGTCAAACAGGTGGAGGAGTTTGAATACCTGTTCTGGGTAGGCGCGATGGGCTCCTTCGACCTGCGCAGCCAGAAAATTTCCCAGGCGTTCGTCAAGCTGATGCACGAGGCGGGAATCAAGTTCGCGGTGCTCGGCACAGAGGAGAAAAACTCCGGCGACACGGCGCGACGGATTGGAAACGAATTTTTGTTCCAGCAGTTCGCGCAGGAGAACATCGCCTTGTTCGAAGCGTACGGAGTGAAGAAAATCGTCACGTGCGACCCGCATGCCTACAATTCCTTCAAGAACGAATATCCGGAGTTCGGCCTGCAGGCGGAAGTGTACCACCATTCCGAACTGCTGGCACAATGGGTAAAAGAAGGGCGCCTGAAACCGACCAAGGAAGTGAAAGAACGGATCACCTACCACGACTCCTGCTACCTTGGCCGCTACAACGAAATTTACGACAAGCCGCGCGTCATCCTCGAGGCGATCCCTGGCGTGGAAATCGTCGAGATGAAGCGCAGCGGCTGCGACAGCATGTGCTGCGGCGCGGGCGGCGGCCTGATGTGGATGGAGGAGCATGAAGGCACGCGCGTCAACGTGGCGCGGACCGAGCAAGCACTCGAGGTCAATCCGACGGAGATCGCCAGCGCTTGCCCGTATTGCCTGACGATGATGAACGACGGAATCAAGATGAAAGAACAGGAAGAAAAGGTAAAGACACGCGACATCGCGGAAATTTTGGCGGACGCAATCTGATCGCCACAGTCCGAGAACGGCAAGCTGTGCTGCACAAAGCGGCACAGCTTTTTTTCTTTTTCGAATGCATTGACTATTGCCACACAACGGGGCAAAATGAGAATAGAAATAAAATGAGCGACCGCTCAATCAGGAACGGTGAGAATGGAGGGTCGGTAGATGAAAACGGTCATTGCTGGAGGAGCGCGTACCCCTTTTGGCAAGTTTGGCGGCTCTTTGAAAACGCTGTCGGCAGTAGATCTGGGAGCGAACGCCATCAAGTCGGCACTGGAACGCAGTGGTGTGTCGGGTGAGCAGGTAGACGAAGTGATCATGGGCATGGTCGTGCAGGCGGGAGCGGGCCAGGTGCCTTCCCGTCAGGCGGCGCGCAAGGCGGGTCTGCCGTGGAATGTAGCCAGCGAGACGATCAATAAAGTATGTGCGTCCGGCATGCGCGCGGTGACGATGGGCGATCAGATCATCCGCGCGGGCGATGGCGAGATCATCGTTGCAGGCGGCATGGAGAGCATGAGCAATGCACCCTACGCCCTCTCCGACGTTCGCTACGGCTTGCGGATGGGAGACAGCAAAGTGCGCGACCTGATGATGTACGACGGGCTGACCTGTCCGTTTGATCAGGTTCCGATGGCGGTGCACGGCAGCAATGTCGCGGAGGAGTACGGAATTACCCGCGATGAGCAGGACCAGTGGGCGCTGCGCAGCCAGCAGCGGGCAGCAGCCGCGACGGCGAACGGCGTGTTCGCAGACGAAATCGTCCCGGTTGCGATTCCACAGAAAAAAGGCGAGCCGCTTCTCGTCTCGACCGATGAAGCACCGCGTCCGGACACGACGCTTGCCGCCTTGTCCGCTTTGCCTCCTGTGTATAAAAAAGACGGAACGATCACGGCAGGCAATGCGCCCGGGATCAACGACGGAGCGGCAGCGATGGTCCTCATGTCGGACGCCAAGGCGCAGGAGCTGGGGATCGAGCCGCTGGCGACGATTCTCGGACACGCGCAGGTGGGCGCTGAGGCGCCGTATATCGCCACGACGCCCGGTCTGGCGATTCAAAAGCTGCTTGCCAAGACAGGCGTATCGCTTGCCGACATTGCTTTGTTTGAAGTAAACGAGGCGTTCGCCGCGGTCATCCTGACCAGTGGAAAAATCGTCGGGTGGGACGAGGAAAAAGTAAACGTCAACGGCGGAGCAATCGCCCTCGGACATCCGATCGGGGCCAGCGGAGCGCGGATTATCCTGCATCTCGCCTATGAGTTGAAACGGCGGGGCGGAGGGCTTGGCATCGCCGCCATTTGCAGCGGCGCAGCCCAGGGAGACGCAATTTTGATCAAAGTGTGAGTGGGAGGAGCTAGCTATGAACAATATTCAAACCGTGATGGTCGTAGGCGCAGGACAGATGGGCAGCGGTATCGCCCAGGTGGCAGCGCAAGCCGGGCTTCACGTGTACCTGCACGATCAGAAAGAGGAATTTGTGCAGAGGGGAATGGCGACGATCCGCAAAAATCTGGCCCGCAATGTGGAAAAAGGCAAGCTGGATGAAACGGAAAAAGACGAAATTATCGCGCGTCTGCATCCTTCGACGAATCTGGAACACGCCAGGGAAACCGGTTTTGTCATCGAAGCCGTGACCGAAAACATGAAGGTCAAAGCGGACATTTTTTCCCGACTGGATGCGATTTGTCCGCCGCATACCATTCTCGCCAGCAACACGTCGTCCTTGCCGATTACGGAAATCGCCGCCGTGACCAAGCGCCCGGAAAAAGTGATCGGCATGCACTTTATGAATCCTGTTCCGGTGATGAAGCTGGTCGAGATCATCCGCGGCTTGCAGACGAGCGACGAAGTGTACCAGCTTACCGAGGATTTGGCCAAAGAAATGGGCAAGGTTCCGGTCAGCGTCAACGATTTCCCCGGCTTTGTCTCCAATCGCGTACTGATGCCGATGATCAACGAAGCGATCACTTGCGTCTACGAGGGCGTCGCCACCCCGGAGGCGATCGATGAAGTGATGAAGCTGGGGATGAACCATCCGATGGGGCCGATCAGGCTGGCTGACTTTATCGGGCTCGATACGTGCCTGGCGATCATGGAGGTTCTCTACGAAGGGTTTGGCGATTCCAAGTACCGTCCCTGCCCGCTTCTTCGGAAGTACGTGAAGGCTGGCTGGCTGGGCAAAAAATCCGGTCGAGGTTTCTACGTCTACAGCGAATAGATTGCGCAGAAAGGCAGGGCTCAGATGGATCTTCAACTGACGAACGAACAACTGATGATGCAGCGGATGGTTCGCGACTTCGCGCAAAAGGAAATTGCGCCGCTTATCCCGCTGATGGAAGAGACCCACCAGTTTCCTCGGCAGCTTGTCAGCAAAATGGGCGCGATGGGTTTGATGGGTATTCCCGTGCCGGAAGAATGGGGCGGTGCCGGTGCAGACTTTCTCTCCTACATCCTCGCGATCCATGAAATCTCCAAGGTGAGCGCTACAGTAGGCGTGATCCTGTCGGTGCATACATCGGTCGGGACCAACCCGATCCTCTATTTCGGGACAAAGAGCCAGAAGCAGAAGTACGTACCGCGATTGGCAGCAGGCGAATACCTGGGAGCCTTTGCCCTGACGGAGCCGCATGCGGGCTCAGACGCCGGCAGCATCCGGACTACGGCTGTACGAAAGGGCGATCACTACATCCTCAACGGAAACAAGGTATTCATCACCAACGGCGGCGAAGCGGACACCTACATCACGTTTGCAGTCACCGATTCGTCGAGCGGAAGAAAAGGGATTTCCGCTTTTATCGTGGATAAGGATACGCCCGGTTTTCACGTCGGCAAACGTGAGCAGAAAATGGGACTGCACGGATCGCATACGACAGAGCTGATATTGGAGGATGCCGCCGTACCGGCCGAAAATTTGCTCGGAGCGGAGGGAGACGGCTTTACGATCGCCATGGCCAACCTGGACAAAGGACGGATCGGGATTGCCGCACAAGCGCTGGGCATCGCCGAAGCGGCAGTGCAGCTATCGACCCAGTACGCCAAGGAGCGAACACAGTTCGGTCAGCCGATCGGCAGGCTGCAGGGCGTCTCCTTTAAGCTGGCGGATATGGCGACCAAAGCCGAGGCGGCTCGCTTGCTCGTCTACCGGGCGGCGTGGCTGTGCAGCCAGGGGTTGCCGTGCAGCAAGGAATCGTCGATGGCCAAACGCTTCGCCACCGACACGGCGATGGAGCTGGCGATCGAAGCCGTGCAAATATTCGGCGGATACGGCTACACCAAAGAATATCCAGTCGAACGCCTTTTCCGCGATGCCAAAGTGACACAAATCTACGAAGGAACAAACGAAATTCAACGCCTGGTCATCGCCAAGCATCTGATTGGCTGACAGACCAATCGATTCAGCGCCAGAACCAACCAACTCTGGGGACGGTCAACACACTCGCGGGGGGAGAAAACGAGATGAATTTTCAATTGGCTGAAGAACATGAGATGCTGCGCAAGATGGTCCGTGAATTTGCCGAGAGCCAGGTCGCTCCGACGGCATCGGAGCGCGACGAGGAGGAGCGCTTTGACCGCAATATTTTTGAGCAAATGGCAGAGCTGGGGCTGACCGGAATTCCCTGGCCGGAAGCGTACGGCGGGGCAGGAGCCGATTACCTCAGCTACGTGATCGCTGTAGAGGAGCTTTCTCGCGTGGACGCATCGATCGGCGTCACGCTGTCTGCACACGTCTCGCTGGCGAGCTGGCCGATCTACAAATTCGGCACCGAGGAGCAGAAGCAGAAATTCCTGCGTCCTCTGGCGGAAGGCAAAAAGATGGGCGCTTACTGCCTGACGGAACCGGGCTCTGGCTCCGACTCTGCGGGAATGCGCACCACTGCTGTGCGCGACGGCGACCACTACATTCTCAACGGCAGCAAGATTTTCATCACCAACGCAGGGGAAGCCGAGATTTACATCGTCTTCGCCGTCACCAACCCGGAGCTGAAACACAAGGGAATCACCGCCTTTGTCGTCGAAAAAGGCATGCCCGGGTTTACGATGGGCAAAAAGGAAAAGAAACTCGGGATTCGCTCCTCGCTTACGCTGGCAGTCAATTTTGACGACGTCCGCGTTCCCGTGGAAAATATGCTGGGGGAAGAAGGGCAAGGCTTCAAAATCGCGATGATGACGCTGGACGGCGGACGCAACGGTATCGCTGCACAAGCATTGGGGATCGCACAGGGCGCATTCGAGCTCGCGCTGGGCTACGCCAAGGAGCGCAAACAGTTCGGCAAGCCGATCGCGGCGCTGCAGGCGATTCAGTTCAAGCTGGCCGATATGGCGACCAAGATCGAAGCCGCTCGTCTCTTGACGTATCAGGCGGCCTGGCTGGAAGACCAGGGGCTGCCTTACGGAAAGGCGTCGGCGATGTCCAAGCTGTTCGCCGGAGACATTGCGATGGAAGTGACGACCGAGGCGGTGCAAGTATTCGGCGGCTACGGCTACACGCGTGAATACCAGGTGGAGCGCTTCATGCGCGATGCGAAAATTACGCAAATCTACGAGGGGACCAACGAAATCCAGCGCGTCGTCATCGGCAACTACCTGCTGAAAGACTGACGGTGAGCGGACGGACTGGCAAGGAGAGCGACTTGCTTCCTTGCCTTCCTTCTCCAAAAGAAGCACTGCTCTTGAGAGGCTGACAGGACCGAAGTTAGGATTTGGCTTCCACGCTTGGCTCGCGTATAATAGATGGAAGCAGAGACGAAGGGCGTTTGTGCAGAATTGTTTGACCAAACGCTCAGTCGGTTTTGAAAGGTGGAGTAGCAGTGTCTGATAAGAAGAGAAATATCCCGTCCCTGGTAAAGGACCCCAAGCTGATCGAGAAGCGGCGCGAACAAATCGTCGAGGCTGCTGTCGATCTGTTTATTCATAAAGGTTTTCACAAAACGACGACGCGGGAGATCGCCCGCGCCTCGGGTTTTAGCATCGGCACTTTGTACGAATACATTGAATCGAAAGAAGATGTGCTCTATCTCGTATGCGACGCCATCCATGTCGAGATGGAAAGCCGCTTGCGGGAAGCGATCAACTTCAACGGAACCGGTCAAAAAATACTCAAACTTGCGATGAAGAGCCTGTTTCGCGTCATGGACCAGATGAGCGACCGGGTTTTGCTGATTTATCAGGAGTCGAAATCATTACCCAAGGAGACGCTTCGCTACGTGCTGAGGCGCGAAGAGGAGATCGCCGAAATTTTCGTCGAGATTCTGCGCAAAGGCATCGCTGACGGCTCCATCAATATCGACGAGAAGCATGTCAAGCTCATGGCGGACAACATCATGGTACTGGGCGAGATGTGGGTCTTCCGCCGCTGGGCGCTGCACAAGCACTACACACTGGAAGAATACACGGAGAAGCAGATCGCGCTTTTGCTTCGTGAAATCAGCGTCTCCGACTAACAAAAGCATTTCGGGGGAGAGTGGAACGATGGAAACAGAGGTGTACCGTCCGAAAAACAAAGTCCGTTTTGTCACTGCGGCCAGTTTGTACGATGGACATGACGCTTCGATCAACATCATGCGCCGTATTCTGCAATCATCGGGTGTCGAGGTCATTCACCTGGGGCACAATCGCTCCGTGGACGAGATCGTGACAGCGGCTATTCAGGAGGATGTGCAGGGAATCGCGATCAGCTCCTATCAGGGCGGTCATGTGGAGTTTTTCAAATACATGATCGACCTGCTGAAAGAGCGCGGAGCAGAGCATATCCGCGTGTTCGGAGGCGGAGGCGGAGTCATCGTTCCACGAGAGATTCGGGAGCTGGAAGCGTACGGCGTCTGCAAGCTGTACTCGCCTGACGACGGACGCAAGCTCGGTTTGCAGGGAATGATCAACGACATGATCCGCAAATCCGACTTCCCTACCGTGACGCAGTTGAAAGAAGAGCTGTATGCCTTGCAAGAACAAAATCACCAGGCGGTAGCGCGGCTGATCACCGTCGCGGAGTACGCCGTGGAAAATCCCGAATGGAGAGAGAAGATCGCACAGGAGCTGCCGCAACCGCAAACGCCGTCTCCCGTGCTGGGTATCACCGGGACTGGCGGCGCAGGAAAAAGCTCGCTGACCGACGAACTGGTGCGCCGCTTTATCAATACGTACCCGGAGAAAACGGTAGCGATTCTCTCTGTCGACCCGTCCAAGCAAAAGTCGGGCGGTGCCCTGCTCGGAGATCGCATCCGCATGAACGCCAACCGTACGCCGCGCGTCTTCATGCGGAGCCTGGCTACGCGCCGGTCCGGCTCCGAGCTGTCGGCAGCGCTGAAAGATGCGATCCGCGTGACCCGCGCTGCGGCATTTGACCTGATCATCGTCGAGACGAGCGGGATCGGGCAGGGCGATGCGCAGGTAACGGAGGTATGCGATGTCTCCATGTACGTAATGACCAGCGAATTCGGCGCTCCTTCGCAGTTGGAGAAGATCGACATGCTCGACTTTGCCGACTTGATCGCGATCAACAAGTTCGAGCGAAAAGGCTCGGAGGACGCATTGCGCGAGGTGCGCAAGCAGTATCGGCGCAACCATCAGCTGTTCGACCTGGCCGACGAAGAGCTTCCGGTCTACGGGACGATCGCGAGCCAGTTCAATGACCCGGGCACCAATGTCCTGTTTGCCGCACTGATGCGCAAGCTGGTTGAAAAGCAAGGGCTGGATTGGCCGGTCGCGCATTTGGACCCGACTCCGGTCAAGATTCACAAAACTTCGTTAATTCCGGTAGAGCGCATCCACTACCTGCAGGAAATCGCCAATACGGTGCGCCAATACCGCGCCTATACAGAGGAGCAATCCGCATACGCGAGAAAGCTCTACCAACTGCACGGAGCCAAGGAGACGCTGCTCGCCTCCGCTGATCCCGAGGATCGCGAAGTCGCCGCTGTGCTGGATAAGCAGATCGCCTTGTTTGAGGCGAAACTCGATCCCGTATGCAAACAGATTCTCGAGGAGTGGCCGAAGCGCAAGGAAGCGTACCGACAGGACCAGTTTGTGACCAAGGTGCGCGACAAGGAGATCGTCACCAAGCTGTTTTCCGAGACGTTGTCCGGGACGCGGATTGCCAAAGTGGCGCTGCCTGACTTCCAGGACTGGGGCGAGATTCTCAAGTGGTCGCTCAAGGAAAATGTCCCCGGCGAGTTCCCGTATACGGCAGGGGTGTTCCCGTTCAAGCGCGAGGGCGAAGATCCCAAGCGGCAGTTTGCCGGGGAAGGCACGCCGGAGCGGACCAACAAGCGCTTCCACTTCCTCTCGCAAAACGACGCAGCGAAGCGGCTTAGCACCGCGTTTGACTCGGTTACGCTGTATGGGGAAGACCCTGATTACCGCCCTGACATTTACGGCAAGATCGGAACCAGCGGCGTGAGCGTCTGCACGCTCGACGACATGAAAAAGCTGTATGCCGGCTTCGACCTGTGTGCGCCCAGCACATCGGTTTCGATGACGATCAACGGGCCTGCGCCGATGATTTTGGCGATGTACATGAACACTGCAATCGAGCAGCAGGTAGAGGCTTTTGTGCAAAAAGAAGGGCGCCAGCCGACTGACGAAGAATACGAGCGGATCAAGGCGTACACGCTGTCCACGGTGCGCGGAACGGTGCAGGCCGATATTTTGAAGGAAGACCAGGGACAAAACACCTGTATCTTTTCTACCGAATTCGCCCTGCGAATGATGGGCGACATCCAGCAGTATTTTATCGACCACAACGTGCGCAACTACTACTCGGTCTCGATCTCCGGCTACCATATTGCCGAAGCGGGCGCCAATCCGATCACCCAGCTCGCCTTTACCCTGGCCAACGGCTTCACCTACGTAGAATACTACTTGAGCCGCGGCATGAAAATCGACGACTTCGCGCCCAATTTGAGCTTCTTCTTCTCCAACGGGCTCGATCCCGAGTACACGGTCATCGGCAGAGTGGCCCGGCGGATTTGGGCGACCGTGATGAAAAACCGCTATGGCGGAAACGAGCGGAGCCAAAAGCTGAAGTATCACATCCAAACCTCCGGACGTTCGCTGCACGCCCAGGAGATGGATTTCAACGACATTCGCACGACACTGCAGGCGCTCATCGCCATCTACGACAACTGCAACTCGCTCCACACCAATGCGTATGACGAGGCGATCACGACGCCGACGGAAAATTCCGTGCGCCGCGCCATGGCCATCCAGATGATTATCAACAAAGAGATGGGATTGGCGAAAAACGAAAATCCGCTGCAAGGCGCGTTCATCATCGAGGAGCTGACCGATCTGGTCGAGGAAGCCGTACTGCAGGAGTTCGAGCGGCTCAGCAGCCGCGGCGGCGTCCTGGGTGCGATGGAGACCCAGTACCAGCGCGGAAAGATCCAGGACGAGTCGATGTACTACGAGATGAAAAAGCATACGGGCGAGCTGCCGATCATCGGAGTAAACACCTTTATCAATCCGAATGCTTCCGAGGAGGATTACGAGATCGAGCTGGCCCGCGCCACCGAGGAGGAAAAAGAGCAGCAGATTCAAAACCTCCGCGCCTTCCAGGAGCGCAACCGCGACAAGGCCCCGGCGGCTCTGAAGCGACTGCAGGAAGTCGCGACCTCGGGCGGCAACATTTTTGCCGAACTGATGGAGACGGTCAAAGTAGCGTCCCTCGGCCAGATCAGCTCGGCGCTGTACGAAGTAGGCGGGCAGTACCGCCGCAATATGTAGCACCCGTTTAAAAAGGTGTCCCGCAGGAGAGCATGACTGCTTGAGGGGCACCTTGCTTTTGCTTTTGAACCGAAGGGCACGCGGGGCGCCTCTCGCGCAGTCCGATCCGGCGGAGCAGCAATCTGCGAACGGACCGAATTTCAGGACGAATTTTCGGTGCGCGACCATCCTGTTTTCAGCTTCGCAAAAGCCCGCTGCCCAAGGGGAAAAATGCTTTTCTCGAAACCCGTTTGAAAGCCTTGCATTTTCGTCTAAAATAAGGAATACTGTATGATAGCCTTCGTATCGAAACCATCGGTACATATGACCTGCGGATTCCTTGTCGGTTATGCCAAGCCTGCGCTTGTACAAGTGATCAGGGCTGATAGAAAAGTTTTCTATAGGAAAGGACGTGCCCGGAGTGAGTCAAAAGCTTGCCCATATTGATGCTGAGAAATTAAGCGAAATGGCATTGGTCGACATTGCCTATGAAATTTTGCGCGAGACGAATCACACATACACCTTTCGCGATCTGATGGATGAACTGGTGAAATTGCGCAATATGACCGAAGAACAAAAAATGGCGATCATCGCTCAAGTATACACAGAAATCAACATTGACGGCCGCTTCGTCTGCCTGGGAGACAATGTGTGGGGATTGAAGCGCTGGTACCCGACCGATACGGTGGAAGAAACCCAAGAGGGTGGCGTACCGAAGAAGAAGAAAGTCATCCTCGACGACGACTTCGACGATTACGAAGCCGAGGAAGAACTCGTGGAAGAGTACGAAGAAGACGAAGTCGTGCTCTTTGACGAAGAGGATGAATTTGTCGATGAAGACGTGGAGCTTGAAGAGGAGCTTGATACCGACATCGACGAGGAAGAATTGGAAGACGAAGAGGAGCTCTTTGAAGAAGAACTGGAAGATGAAGAAGAGCTGGAGGAAGAGTTGGAAGAAGATGTGGAGGACGATGAGGATCTCCGCTGATAATCCTTGACTTCTGTCTGAGGGACAGATAAAATACTCCTTGGGCTTCACATGAAGAAGGATTCAATATGGGAAACTACAAAACAAAAGTGCCCCTACCCGGAACTGTTACGGGATAGGACCCCACTTTTGTTTTTTCTTTTTTCACAAAGCCGTCTTTATTACATTTCATCATCATCTTAAGGACTAGGGAAAGAGAGGGCGTTTTCACATGACGAAATATATTTTTGTAACGGGCGGGGTCGTATCCTCATTGGGTAAAGGGATCACTGCGGCTTCTCTGGGCCGACTCCTGAAGAACAGGGGCCTGAAGGTAACGATTCAAAAGTTCGATCCGTATATCAACGTCGACCCGGGAACGATGAGTCCATACCAGCACGGGGAAGTTTTCGTGACGGACGACGGGGCAGAGACCGATTTGGACTTGGGCCACTACGAGCGTTTTATTGACATCAATCTGAGTGCCAACTCCAATGTGACCACCGGGAAAATCTACTCCTCTGTCATCGCCAAGGAGCGCCGCGGCGACTACCTGGGAGGAACGGTTCAGGTCATTCCGCACATCACCAACGAGATCAAGGAACGTGTATTTCGCGCTGGCAAGGAAACAGGCGCAGATGTCGTGATTACCGAGATCGGTGGAACGGTCGGCGACATCGAGAGCTTGCCTTTCCTGGAAGCGATCCGGCAAATCAAAAGCGACATTGGCCGCGAAAATGTCATGTACATCCACGTCACCCTCATCCCTTACATTAAAGCTGCGGGCGAAATGAAGACAAAGCCGACGCAGCACAGCGTAAAAGAGTTGCGCAGCCTGGGCATCCAGCCGAACGTGATCGTCACACGTACGGAAAAGCCGATGACGCAGGAAATGAAAGACAAGCTGGCTTTGTTCTGCGACATCGACAAAAAGGCGGTCGTGGAATGTGTCGACGCCGAGACGTTGTACGACGTGCCTTTGCTATTGCAAGAGCAAGGACTGGACGATTACGTCTGCAAACATCTCGGACTGGACTGCACAGAAGCAGACATGACCGAGTGGAAAGCACTCGTCACGAAAATTAAAAACCTGACGAAGACGACCCGCATCGCCATCGTCGGAAAATACGTGGAGCTGCACGACGCGTATCTGTCGGTAGCAGAGGCGCTGTACCACGGCGGTTACGCCAACGACTCCAACGTGGAGATCAAATGGGTCAGTGCGGAAGAAGTGACGCCGGCCAACGTGGCAGAGCTTTTGGGAGATGTGGACGGCATCCTCGTACCGGGCGGCTTCGGTGACCGCGGTATCGAGGGCAAGATCGCAGCGACCCGTTATGCGCGTGAACAAAAAGTGCCGTTCCTGGGAATTTGCCTGGGCATGCAGATCGCTGTCATCGAGTTTGCCCGCCATGTCGCAGGTATGGATGGCGCCAACAGCTCGGAAATCAATCCAAGCACGCCGTATCCGGTCATCGACCTGCTGCCGGAGCAAAAAGACGTGGAAGACAAAGGCGGTACGATGCGTCTGGGCGTCGGACCGACCCGCGTATTGCCGGGCACGTTGACAGAGCAGGCGTACGGCAGCACGCTCGTGTACGAACGCCATCGCCATCGCTATGAAGTAAACAACGAATACCGCGAGCAGTTGGCTGATCTGGGCTTGCAGTTTGCCGGTACATCGCCGGACGGACGTCTGGTGGAAATCGTGGAAATCCCGGACCACCCGTGGTTCCTGGCGACCCAGTTCCACCCGGAGTTCACCTCCCGTCCGAACCGTCCGCAGCCGCTTTTCCGCGATTTTATCAAAGCGTCCCTGCATAACAAGCGTTCCTAAATCTGTCCGAACAAAAAACGCACCTGCGACATCGCCGTCGCCGGTGCGTTTTGTTTTTTGCTCAGTGGAAGAAAGGGGCCAGCCACGCGACCCAATGAGCAGCCGGAATCAGCAGGAATTGCGCCAGGATCGTTCCGAAAAAGCGGGAGATCATCAGCCATATGTACATTTGCCGGATGGATTCGGGAGACGTTTTCCCCTGCAATGCCCTGTCCGTCAACACAGCTACCTGCGGGTCGACGAGCAAGGTCATAAAGATCGTCGCAAAGCCGTTGATCAACCCGGAAGACATCAGCACGGTCGCCTCGTAGCCGGGGGCGATCAGCGTCGCGTACAAGACGGACAAAATGCTGGTCGTATAGATCGCCGTTCCCAGCGTATTGAGCAGCAGCAGCCGTTTGGGCACCCCCCTGATCCGAAAGCGGGAGAGCGAGGACAGCTTGGGCCAGCGGACGTGATGGCGTGCGTGCCGGATGCTCTGCACTGTCATCGCCGAACGGATCATTTTGGGAATCGAACCGGCGACTTCGAGATGGGAGATCAGCCGCTTGGACAACTGCACGAATGTGGGAAAAAGCGCTATTGCGACCAGCGTCCCCAGCGAGGATGCAGCGATAATCAGATGCAGGCTGCCAGTCGGGTCCGTATTTTGCAGCGAAGCCTGGTCGATCAGCCCGCCGGTAAAAGGAGCCTGCACCAGATTGGAGGTGCGGGAGACGAGCAGGATGATCCCCGTCAAGGAGAGCGCGACGGCCAGCCTCCCCGTCGTAACGCCGGCGAAGCGCAGGGCGTAGGAGAGAGTCTCTGTCGTATGAATAATGAGCGTAAGCGTACATATCAGCCAGATTGTATCCATCGGTATCGGTTTAAACTCCTTGATTTCGCTGTACAAGCATATACTTCATTATACTTGATCGAGCGGGATGAGGAAAATTTACCCCCTGTATCAGCAGGATTTTCCTAATTTTTAGGCGAAGTTCTAAAAAGCTAAGTAATGAGGCAATGGTCAGGAGGAATTCAGACATGTTTGACAAGCGCGACAAAAAGGTTCTGGTCGTTGATGATCAATACGGAATTCGGATTTTACTGTACGAGGTGTTAGGGAAGGAAGGATACAAAACCTTTCAGGCAGCGAACGGAAAAATGGCTCTGGAAATTGTTGAAAAAGAGTCGCCTGACCTGGTTATTCTTGACATGAAAATTCCCGGAATGGACGGAATCGAGATTCTGAAACATATCAAGAAAATCAATCAGGAGATCAAAGTCATTATGATGACGGCTTACGGAGAGCTGGATATGATCAAGGAAGCGACACAGCTTGGAGCCTTGACTCACTTTACGAAACCTTTTGACATAGACGAACTGCGCCTGGCGGTTCAGCAGCAGTTGGCGTGCTAGTCTGCCTTGCCTGTAGACCCGAGACAAGCGTACCTGTTAACATACAGGTGTATGTGGTATAATAAGCCACGTTAATGAAGTCTTCTGGAGGAGGATTTACAATCATGCCACTGGTACCTATGACCGCTTTTACCGAGGACGTCAAGAAACATAAATACGCGGTTGGACAATTCAACTTGAACAATCTGGAGTTTACCCAAGCGATCACGGAAGCAGCGATGGAAGAGAAGTCGCCTGTGATTTTTGGTGTGTCTGAGGGAGCCCTCAAATACATGGGCATCGACTATACCGTGGCGATTGCAAAAGTGGCTGCAGAGCGCGCCGGCGTGCCCGTTGCCCTGCATCTGGATCACGGCAGCAATTTCGAAATGGTGATGAAATGCATTCGTGCCGGGTTCTCTTCGGTCATGTTCGACGGTTCCCATCATTCCTTTGAAGATAATCTGCGCTTGACCAAACAGGTTGTAGAAGCCGCACACGCTGTCGGCGTCTCTGTAGAAGGAGAGTTGGGTACAATTGGTGGAGTCGAGGATGACCTCTCTGTAGACGAGGAAGACGCAACACTGGCCAACCCTGAAGAAGCGATTCGCTTCTGGGAGGAAACCAAGGTCGATTATCTGGCTATCGCTGTAGGTACTGCCCACGGGATGTACAAAGGCGAGCCGAAAATCCGCTTTGACATCATTGAAAAAGTGGCAAGCCAGATCGAAGCGCCGATCGTGCTTCACGGAGGCTCCGGTGTTCCGGATGAGTCGATTACGAAAGCGATCAGTCTGGGCGTCGGTAAAATCAACGTAAATACGGAAAGCCAAGTCGCATGCACAGAGACGGTACGCCAGATCTTGACTGCCAAACCAAATGAGATTGACCCGCGCAAATACCTTGGTCCTGCTCGCGAGGCGATCAAGGAAGTCGTCAAAGGGAAAATTCGTTTGTTCGGCAGCAGCAATCGAGCGTAACCAGGGAGGTTAATCATGCGCTTTTTTATCGATACAGCAAATGTAGAAGAAATTCGTGAAATCCACGAGTGGGGTGTCCTCGCTGGCGTTACCACCAACCCGTCTTTGGTTGCCAAGGAAGGGCGCGATTTCATCGAGACACTTCGCGAAATTCTCGATATCGTGGACGGTCCGATCAGCGCCGAAGTCATCAGCACGGATGCTGCGGGGATGATCGAGGAAGGCGAAAAGCTGGCTTCCTTGTCCAAAAACATCGTGGTCAAGCTTCCGATGACTGCCGAAGGTTTGAAGGCAACCAAGTATTTCGCCAAAAAGAAAATCAAAACAAACGTGACCTTGGTCTTCTCTGCGAACCAGGCTCTGCTCGCTGCACGCGCAGGAGCGACGTACGTTTCCCCGTTTTTGGGACGTCTGGATGACATCGGTCAGGACGGCATGCAGTTGATTGAGGACATTTCCGAAATCTACTCCGTCCATGACATCGATACAGAGATCATTGCCGCATCGGTTCGCCATCCGGTTCACGTAACCGAGGCTGCCCGCCGAGGTGCCCATTTTGCGACGATCCCGGCCAAGGTGTTCAAGCAGTTGCTCGCACATCCATTGACCGACAGCGGTCTGGAGAAGTTTCTTGCTGACTGGAACAACATGCAAAAATAAATGACCTTTGAAACAAGCACCTTTTCCACCGGGGAAGGTGCTTCTTTCCCGATTACGCCTGAGGAGAGCAAATCATGGATAAGCTGATAATTAACGGCGGGAAACCGCTGGCGGGGTCCGTGAGCATCAGTGGGGCGAAAAACAGCGCTGTCGCCTTGATTCCAGCTGCTTTACTGGCTGACGGGCCTGTTGTCATTGAAAATCTCCCGCATATTCAGGATGTGGAAATTTATCACGAGCTGCTGAAAGAAATGGGAGCAGACGTGTTGTTTGAAGACGACTGGATGGAAATCGACGGTCGTTCGATGAAGCAGATGGTCATGCCCAACGGCAAAATCAAGAGACTGCGCGCCTCCTACTATTTGTGGGGAGCACTGCTGGCAAAGTTCGGCGAAGCGCAGGTGGGCTTGCCGGGGGGATGCGACCTGGGGCCGCGTCCGACCGATTTGCATATGAAAGGCTTTGAAGCGCTGGGAGCTACAGTAGAAAACAAGAACGGCGTTATGACGATTCGCGCCCAAAACGGCAGGCTGAAGGGAGCGCGCATTTACCTGGACCTGGTCAGCGTAGGCGCGACGATCAATATCATGCTCGCCGCTTCCAAGGCTGACGGCGTGACTGTTATCGAAAACGCTGCCAGGGAGCCGGAGATTGTCGATGTCGCGACCTTGTTGAACAACATGGGAGCGAATATCAAAGGCGCTGGTACCGATATGATTCGTATTCAGGGTGTAGAGCGGCTGCGCGGCTGCCGTCATACGATCATCCCCGACAGGATCGAGGCTGGCACGTATATGATTGCCGCCGCAGCAACCAATGGCAATGTGCTGGTCGAAAACGTCATTCCGAAGCATTTGGAATCGGTCACGGCCAAGCTGCGTGAAATCGGGGCGGAAGTCGTCGAGCTGGACGATGCCATTCAGGTCGTAGGCTCCTCGCAGTATCGCGCGATTGACGTGAAGACAAGTCCGTATCCGGGCTTTCCGACTGACCTGCAGCAGCCGATTACGACGCTGCTGACATTTGCCAAGGGATCGAGCATTGTCACCGACAACATCTACAGCTCCCGTTTTCGCCATGTGGATGAGCTGCGTCGGATGGGGGCCACGATCAAAGTGGAGGGCCGATCCGCGGTCATCGAAGGCGGCAACAAGCTGAACGGAGTCAAAGTCGTCGCTTCCGATTTGCGCGCAGGCGCAGCCTTGTTTATTGCCGGTCTGGCTACGGAAGGCACGACAGAGCTGGAAGGGCTGGAGCATATTGATCGCGGCTATGAAAATCTCGTGGGCAAGCTGCAGCGATTGGGCGCAGATGTTCGGCGAGTAGGCGCGCAGCAATCGGAACATCATCAAAGGTAAGCACATACCGCAATTACCAGGAGAGGAGACTCCCGAGAATGGAACGAAGTTTAACACTTGAACTGGTTCGCGTCACGGAGGCGGCTGCATTGGCTTCTGCCCGTTGGATGGGTCGTGGAAAAAAAGATGAGGCTGACGATGCAGCCACCACAGCCATGCGCCGTGAATTTGAAAAAGTGCCGATGGATGGCGTCGTCGTCATCGGTGAAGGGGAAATGGACGAAGCCCCCATGCTCTACATCGGGGAGCGCTTGGGCCAGGGAGTTGCCCCTGCGGTAGACGTGGCAGTCGACCCGCTGGAAGGCACCAATATTCTCGCCAAAGGGACATGGGGGGCGATCTCGGTCATCGCAATTGCCGACCGCGGAAATCTCCTGCACGCACCCGATATGTACATGGAAAAAATGGCGGTCGGACCGCAAGCGGTAGGCAAGGTCGACATCAACGCGCCGATCCGCGACAATCTGAAGGCAGTCGCCCAGGCGCAAGGAAAAGACATCAGCGATCTCGTGGCGATCGTTCTCGATCGCGACCGCCATTCCCGGATTATTCACGAAGTTCGCGAAGCGGGTGCGCGTATTCGCCTGATTTCCGACGGTGACGTGGCGGCAGCGATCAACACGGCATTTCCGGGGACAGGTGTAGACATTCTGTTTGGTTCCGGGGGAGCACCGGAAGGCGTTCTCGCTGCGGTGGCACTCAAGTGCCTGGGCGGAGAGATCCAAGGCAAGCTCCTGCCGCAAAACGACGAAGAACTGGAACGCTGTAAAAAGATGGGCCTGGCCAATCCGCACCAGGTACTGTACATGGACGATCTGGTCAAAGGGGACGACGCGATTTTTGCCGCTACCGGCGTCACTGACGGAGAGCTGCTGCGCGGTGTTCGCTTTCAGGGGATGGTCGCGACCACTCATTCAGTCGTAATGCGCGCCAAAACAGGTACGGTCCGCTTCATTGAAGGAAACCACCGGTTGGAACGCAAACCGACGCTTGTATTGTAAATAGCGGTTCGGACGAGAATAGAGGAAGAGTATAAAAAGAGTGGTGGATCTATGTTACTTTCTGAATTAGAAGAGAAAAAGCTGACCGATCTGTATAAACTGGCCAAGGAATACCATATTCCGTATTACTCCCAGTTGAAGAAAAAGGAACTGATTTTTGCCATCCTTCGTGCCAGGGCGGAGCGGGACGGCCTGATGTTTATGGAGGGGGTTTTGGAAATCCTGCCGGAGGGCTACGGATTCTTGCGTCCGATCAACTACCTTCCAAGCTCCGAGGATATTTACATTTCGCAATCCCAGATTCGCCGCTTTGATCTGAGAATGGGGGATTTGGTCTCCGGAAAAGCCCGTCCCCCGAAAGAAAATGAGCGCTATTTCGGGCTTTTGCAAGTAGAGGCTGTAAATGGAGAAGATCCGGAAACGGCAGCAGAGCGCCTTCATTTTCCAGCCTTGACTCCACTTTATCCGCAAAACAAGCTTGTCTTGGAGACTTCCCCAGACCGCATTTCTACCCGCCTGATGGATCTCATCGCCCCTGTTGGACTTGGACAGCGTGGACTGATTGTGGCTCCGCCGAAAGCGGGGAAAACCATGCTGCTCAAAGAGATTGCCAATAGCATCACGGAGAGCCGCCCTGATATTCACTTGTTTGTCCTGCTCATCGACGAGAGACCGGAAGAAGTGACGGATATGCAGCGCTCGGTCAAAGGAGAAGTGATCGCCTCGACTTTTGACGAGCTTCCCGAAAATCATATCAAGGTGGCGGAGCTGGTACTGGAGCGGGCGAAGCGACTGGTCGAACACAAGAAAGACGTAGTGATTTTGCTCGATTCCATCACGCGTCTCGCACGCGCGTACAACCTGGTCATTCCGCCGAGCGGACGTACGCTGTCCGGGGGGATCGATCCGGCGGCGTTCCATCGCCCGAAGCGTTTTTTTGGCTCAGCTCGCAATATCGAAGAGGGCGGCAGCCTGACAATTTTGGCAACAGCGCTGGTAGAGACCGGCTCCCGGATGGACGACGTCATTTACGAGGAGTTCAAGGGCACCGGAAACATGGAGCTGCATCTCGATCGCAAGCTGGCGGAGCGCCGGATCTTCCCGGCGATCGACATTCGCCGTTCCGGCACGCGGCGCGAAGAGCTGCTCCTGTCCAAGGACGAGCTGGATAAACTGTGGATGATCCGCAAAAATATGAATGAAACGAATGAGTTTGTCGACTCGTTTATCAGAAAACTGGCAGATACCAAGACAAACGACGAGTTCGTACAGTCTCTGGAGAGCAAGCAAGGACGCAGCAACGGCAAACCAGCCGCAGCCAACCCGTCGACGGTGAGTTAATCTCACCGTCATTTTTTTGTTGCGCTGGGCATACACTAGGAAGAGTAGGCAAAAAGGAGGAGTGACAGTGGATTACGCACAGGTGACCCTTCCCTTGGAGAGTCGGGAGGAAGCACAGCATGCCGTCGTGCAACAAGCGTTGTTCCAGGCGTTCAACCCGTTTGCAGACTTGACCGAGACCCCCTCTTCGCACAACAAAGCCATGGTGTACGCGGTCAAGGAAGGGGATACTCTTTCAGAAATTGCCCATCGCTACGGCATTTCTCTACATACATTGGTAGAAATGAACCGCATTCGCAATCCGCATATGCTCGGAATCGGACTCAAGCTGGTCTTGAGCGATGATGAAGTCAAACACGTAGTGAAACGGGGAGAGACACTGAACTACATCTCCGCCCGCTACGGGGTGAGCAAGGAACTGCTGATCGAACGCAATCCCCTGCTGCGGTGGCTGTCGGACAACCTGTACGTCGGACAGGTTGTATACGTGCCGATTGTGACCCAGCCCAAACTCCAGGCGGAGGATCTTCAGCCGCGAAAAAACACGACGCAAATTGCCAGCAGACAGGCGACTGCTCGCGTACGTGGAAAGCTGGAGTGGCCAGTAGCAGACGCGACGATTACGAGCGGTTTCGGCGTCCGCTGGGGAAAAGTGCATAAAGGGGTAGATTTGTGGAGCGCCACTGAAGAAAAAACGCCGATTCAGGCCGCCCAGGCAGGTGTCGTCGTCGAGGCTGGGGCGAATCGATCCGGCTACGGGCGCATGGTTGTGATCGATCACGGAGACGGGCTGCAGACCTTTTACGCGCACTTGCGGACGATCACGGTATCAGTCGGACAACAGGTGAATACCGGGGATATTCTCGGCTATATGGGCATGACGGGAGACTCCACCGGCTACCATCTCCATTTTGAAGTGCGGCAGGATGATGTGCCGATCAATCCGCTTCCGTTTTTGAACAGGTAAACCTTCACCAATTTACATTGCTTTTTCAATACGATACAATGGGCGAAGCAAAGAAGCGAGGCGATTTTTCCATGTATTTGGTGTATGCAGATGAAAAAGGCAATGTATACGACCACCCGGGATTGTTCGCGGTGGCTCGTAATGGTGATATACTGACAGAAATTCTGGAGGAAGAGTTGATTCCTCTGCCAGAGGGAGCGACGCTGGTCAGTTTGCCGGACACCGTTCCGGTCGGGATGGACCCCGAGACCGGGGAGATGGTCAAGCTGGACGGGTGTACCTCGGTTGGCGCATTGGTGCCACAGGGGATTACCCGTTTGCTGCTCCCCGGTTACGTCAAAAGCAAGAAGGACAGCAAGCTCCCGCTGTTCGGCTACACGGCTGTGGTGTGGAAAGACGGACAGTTTTGGGTAGCGGGCAGGGCGAGCGATGACATTTATCAATGGGACCCGCTCAATTTTCCGATGGACGAGCTGCGCCAGCGGGTCAGCAAGACGCTGGAGCTGTTTCCCGAGAACCGCATTTTGCAGCACTTGTCCCACTGCGCTCTGGAATACGAGTGCCTGACCGCCTCCAACAACTTTTTCCACCGCTGGGAAGGAAGCCTGCCTGTATCGTATACGTGCAACGCAGGCTGTTACGGCTGTATTTCCGAGCAGCCCGACGATAGCGGCTTCCCGTCACCGCAGACGCGGATGAACTTCAAACCGACGGAGGACGAGCTGGTGGAAGTCATGCTGCACCATTTGCAGACGCCACAGAGCATTATCAGCTTTGGACAAGGCTGCGAAGGCGAGCCTTCCACGATGGCCTCGATTATCATTCCGGCGATGCGTCGCGTCCGCGAGCAGACCGATAAGGGCTTTATCAACATCAATACCAACGCCGGGCTGACGGACCACATCAAAGGAATTGTCGATGCCGGGCTTGATCTGATGCGGGTGAGCATCATCAGTGCGATCGACGAGCATTACAACGCCTATTACCGACCGCGCCACTACACGCTCGAAAACGTAGCCCGATCGGCGGAGTACGCCGCTTCCAAAGGCGTGTACACCTCGATCAACTACCTGTGCTTCCCCGGAGTGTTCGATCGGGAAGAAGAGATGGAGGCGATGATCGAGTTTATCCGCCGCACCGGAATCAAGCTGATCCAGTTGCGCAATCTCAACATCGATCCGGAAAGCTACCTGTCGATGATCCCCAAGGCACAGGGGGAAATCTTCGGCATGAAGCAGGCGATTGAAATCTACCAGCAGGAACTTCC
This sequence comes from Brevibacillus sp. TJ4, assembly GCF_044627595.2. Taxonomy (NCBI): domain Bacteria; kingdom Bacillati; phylum Bacillota; class Bacilli; order Caryophanales; family Paenibacillaceae; genus Brevibacillus; species Brevibacillus sp. TJ4. Next base: position 291,755 of record NZ_CP185865.1, read on the forward strand.
TGACGTCGTGATCGGCTCGTTTACCCACGTTCCGCCAGAGGAGCTGCAGCGCAGGAAAAAAATGGCACAATAAGGCTATCTGTTGCATTTCGCGGGCAGGCGTGTTAATCTGTAATATGTGTTTAATAACTCTGTTTCGGCAAACGATTCAGGGCGAAAAGAGGTGTGAAGAGATGAAACAAGGAATTCATCCTAATTACAATGTCGTGAAAGTAACTTGTGCATGCGGTAACGAATTCGAATCCGGTTCTGTGAAGCAAGCGCTGCGTGTAGAGATTTGCTCCAACTGCCATCCTTTCTTCACGGGTAAGCAAAAATTCGTAGACGCAGGCGGCCGCGTGGACCGTTTCAAACGCAAATACAATCTTTCCTAATCGGGAAGCGATTGGAGCAACCAGGTAGAGCGATCTGCCTGGTTTTGTTTTTGAGAAGGAGGTTTTGGTATCGTGGCGCAACTATACTTTCGTTATGGCGCGATGAACGCATCCAAGTCGATCCAACTGCTGACGGTCGCCCACAATTACGAGCAATCCGGAAAAAAGGTGCTCGTGTTTACTCCTGCTGTCGATGATCGATACGGCGTCGGAACGGTGGCATCCCGTGTCGGCATCAGCCGGGATGCGCTTCCGATCAGCGAGGAAACGGACTTGTTTGAGATCGTTGCGGCGGAGGAGCCGCAGCCGGATTGCGTCCTCGTCGACGAGGGCCAGTTTATCGGCAAGCATCATGTCCAGCAGTTGGTGCAGATTGTGGACAAGCTGGGAATTCCCGTCATCGTGTACGGCTTGCTGAAAAATTTCAAGAACGAGCTGTTTTTGGGAAGTGCCGCGCTGTTGTGCGAAGCCGACAAGATCGAGGAAATCAAAACCGTCTGTGTCTACTGCAACAAAAAGGCGACCCATATCCTCAAATTCAAGGATGGAAAGCCGGTATACAGCGGGGAAACGATCGAGATAGCCGGCAACGATACATACAGCAGTGTCTGCCGTACGCACTACTACCATCCGCCGGTTGGGACGAAATAGAGAAAACTGCATCAGTTCAAAAGACGCTACGCTGCCTCCTGGCGATGTGCATGTGCTTGACGAGCATTGCACAGACTAAGCCGAAAAGGAGGTGGCTTTTTCATGTGGCGCGTTTCATATGGAAAGCCCGGTGTACGGGCAGCCAGCGTGTTGCTCTTCGCTACGGTTCTTGCGGCGGGGTGTGCAAACAATGGAGCAAACTACCCCCCGGGTGCGCAAAATGAAAACCAGGCGGTTCGAAACCAGGCGACCCATAACCAGGGTCTGGGCCAGGGACGCGGTCAGCAAGTGGGCATGAACACAAGAACGCTGGATCGGGATGATTTGATGGGGCGCAACCAGAACCCCAACCTCATTATCGGTCACGCCAATACGCGTAATTACCAAGTCGACATGAACAACATGGTGATGATGGCAAAATCAGTGCCCGGCGTGGAAAACTGCCGCATCACACTTAACGGCCCCAACGCATATGTTACTCTTGACCTGAAGCACAATGTGACGGCCAGTGAGGCACGCAACATCGAGCGAGAAGTGATTGCCGCACTGAGACAAAAAATTCCGCGTTACGATTTCCACGTCACGTCCAATGATTCCTACCATCGCTGACGCTTTCTGCAAGACAGGCACGGCTGCACAACATGCCGGGCCTGTTTTGCCATAAATGCGCTTTGACTTATTCTATGTTTCCTCCTATAATTTATCTGTTATAATGAATCATATGACTACGTATTTGAAATGATGGGGTGAAGTACATGTTTACGCGCTTATCGGCAGTAGAAGAGCGTTACGAAGAAGTGACCAACCTCTTGTGTGACCCCGACGTCATCAGTGATACCAAGCGCTTGCGTGAGCTATCCAAAGAGCAATCTTCGCTGGAAGAAACCGTTATTGCATACCGTGAATATAAATCTGTTGTCGAGCAAATGGACGACGCCAAGGCGATGCTGGAAGAGAAGCTGGACGACGAAATGCGCGAGATGGTCAAAATGGAGATTTCCGAGCTGGCCTCGCGCAAGGAAAAGCTGGAAGAGCGGTTGAAAATTCTGCTGTTGCCCAAAGACCCGAACGACGAGAAAAACGTCATCATGGAAATTCGCGGGGCTGCAGGCGGGGATGAAGCAGCATTGTTCGCTGCCGTCCTGTTCCGGATGTATACGCGCTATGCGGAGCGAAACGGCTTCAAGCTGGAAGTTCTGGAAGCGAGCCCGACAGACATCGGCGGCTACAAGGAAATCGTTTTTTCCATCAGCGGCCGCGGCGCCTACAGCAAGCTGAAGTTCGAGAGCGGCGCACACCGCGTTCAGCGGATTCCGGCAACCGAGTCGGGCGGACGCATCCACACCTCTACCGCGACCGTGCTGGTTCTGCCGGAAGCAGAGGACGTGGAAGTGGAAGTAAACGAAAAGGACATTCGCATCGATACCTTCTGCTCCAGCGGTGCCGGCGGGCAGAGCGTCAATACGACCAAATCGGCAGTGCGTGTGACGCATATTCCTACAGGCATCGTCGTCTCTTGCCAGGATGAAAAGTCGCAGCACTCCAACAAGGACAAAGCGCTGCGCGTATTGCGCGCCCGCTTGTACGACTTTTACCTGCAACAGCAAAACGCCGAGGCAGATGCCACTCGCAAAAGCCTGGTGGGAACCGGCGACCGCAGCGAGCGGATTCGCACCTACAACTACCCGCAAAGCCGGGTGACCGACCACCGCATCGGCCTGACGCTGCATCGCCTGGAGTCCGTACTGGAAGGCGAACTCGACGAAGTGATCGACAACCTGATTATGCACGAACAGACGGAGTTGCTGAAAAGCCATGCGCACACAGCCTGATTGGTCTCACGTCACGACGATACGGGAAGCCCTGGCAGGGGCTTCTTCCTTTTTGCGGGAAGCAGGGGCAAAGGATGCGATGTTTGAGGCAGAGCTGCTGATCCGCCACACCCTAAACTGGGACCGCACACGGTTTTTGACCTCGATGACGGAGCCGATTCCGGCAGAAGCGGTCGACAGACTGGCGGCACTGTGTCAGCGCCGAGCGGAGAACGAGCCGCTGCAATACATTTTTGGCAGCCAGGAGTTTTACGGCCGCCCTTTTACGGTAGGACCGGGCGTGCTCATTCCCCGGCCGGAGACGGAAATTCTCGTCGAGCGCATTTTGCGCAAGGCTGACGAGATGTGGGAGAAAGACAGCCTGCTTCGCGTTGCAGACATCGGCACGGGCAGCGGTGCGATTTGCATTACCCTCGCCTGTGAGCGTCCCCACTGGAATGTCACAACTGTCGACATCTCCGCGGATGCTTCCCGGATCGCCCAGGAAAATGCGCGGCTTCTTGGAGCAGATATTCGTTTTCTGCTCGGAGATTTGGTGGAGCCGCTGGTGCGGGAGGGGAGCAGGCTCGATATACTCGTATCCAACCCGCCGTATATCCCCAGCCGCGATGTCGATGAGTTGGACGAGGAAGTGCGCGGCTTTGAGCCCAGGCTCGCCCTGGACGGCGGAGACGATGGACTGGATTTTTACCGCAGGCTGAGCCAGGCTTTGCCGATTCTGCTGCGGGAGAAAGCGATCGTCGCTTTTGAGGTGGGTATCCATCAGGCGCAGGCAGTAGCCGGTTTGCTGCAAGCGACGGGGATGGTGAGTGAAACGGAAATCATTTGTGATTTGGCCGGAATAGAGCGGGTCGTGATGGGTATTCGAAAGTAAGCCTGTCGCGGCTCTTTTTTGTGGGCAGAAGAAAGAATTCAAAACGGAGAAAAAATTGTGGCAGCTTGCGTTTGCCGACATCCGATCTTGTCCATACTGTTGCTAGAGAAGAAAAAAAGGGCAGATCAGAGTAAGGGAGACGGTTGCCATGAAGCGTTTGTTCTTGTTGGGGTTCAGTTTTTTTCTGTTGATGTCGAGCTGGGAGGGACAGCTTACGATGGCCAATGTTCTGGACAACGGGCCGATCCCTCAAGAGTCGATCCGTCTGCGTATCATTGCCAACAGCGACTCCTTTCAGGATCAGTGGCTGAAGCGGGAAGTGCGCGATGCGCTGATCGACAAAATGAACAGTTGGTCGGGAGAAATCGAATCCTTTGAGCAAGCGCAGCAGGTGGTAGCAGCCAAGCTGCCCGAATTGCAGCAAGTCGTCGACGAAACGATTCGCAGTCGCGGATTTGCTTACCCGGCGGTCGTCGAATTCGGCGACGTGCCGTTTCCGACGAAATTGTACGGGTCCTACGTATATCCTGCTGGTGAATACAAGGCGGTGCGCGTCAGCATCGGAGAGGCACAGGGCCAAAACTGGTGGTGCGTGCTGTTTCCTCCGCTCTGCTTTATCGATATGTCAAATGGCGATGCCGTACAGGCGAGTGCCACACCGAGTGAAAAAATCGCTTCGACGATCTCTGACTCCCGCCAGGACTGGCAGGATGAGCGAATCAGCCAGCGCGACCGTCTGCGTTTTCAAGACAATGGAGAGGACACTATCCGGGTACAGGAGAGTGAGGATAGCGTGACGTCGAAGGAAGCCACGCCTGCGACGGACGAGACAACCCCTGGGGTGGAAGTGCGCTTCTTCTTCTGGGAGAGGCTGGAGCGACTGTTCTCGTAATCAAGCGATTTGGTGATAGAAAAACCGGCATCGAGGTTTTGCCCGATGCCGGTTTTTGCTATGGATTCACGCTTGGTTTACTGGAGCAGCGCCCGAATCTCTGGTTTCAACAGATTTGCATATTGTTTCTTCGGAATGGTAAAAGAAGGCATTCCAGCGGCATACGGAGCGATTTCGTATTGCCCAAAATGGATGACCAGATTTCCGTCCTGGATGGAGAAAGCCTGGTTGGCGGAAATGCCCTCAAACCAGTATCCGAGATTGCCCTCTTGCTGTTCGCGCACAGCGATCTGCTGCTTGATCAGGTTGGACAGGACAGTCCGGTAGTCGTAGCCTGGCTGGAACAGGTCGGAAAGCTCCAGCTTGCGCCCTTTGTCCAGATTGGCGACGTTGTAGTAGGTTTCGCTGGTCATGCCATGTGCCCCGCCCGTGTATTCGTAGTGGCTGACGGAAAAGGAGAGGAGTTTGCCTGTGTTGTACACTTTATACGAGATGTCGAGTACGTAAGGGCGAAACTCGTAGCCTTGCTGTCTGGCTGCGATCGCCGCCTGTTTGCTCTCCTTTTGGACGTTTGCCAGCGAGTCGGCAGCGTATTTTTGCAGCTCTGCGTTCAATTGCGCTTCAAAGGCCTTGTCGGCAAGACCGCTGATCTGCGGATAGGAGATGCGAGCTTCGTATTCAGCAGCAGAAGAGTTCATCGACTGGCTGGTAATCGTAATTCCTGTATTCTCGCTTGCTGCTTGCAAAGGCAATTCAGCAGATGCGGATACAGGAGTGATAATCCCGGTGAACAAAAGTGAGGTGCTAAGCAGAGAGACGGCAATCCATTTTTCAGCTTTCATTTGTGTACATTCCTTTCGTGACTGAGTTTCAGAAGCGAGTAATGCCCCGTCCATTTCATATACTACTACATATCGGGACGGAAAAGGTTACACCAAGGTTGCATTTGTTCTATTATTTATCTTTTCCGTGCGGCAAAGTTATTCACAAGTTACCCACAGCCTGTTGAAAACTTCTCGGTACAGCACTATACTAGAGGCACTAATTGTTACGAGTTTGAGCGAAAGAAAGGATTTTTTCGGGATGGAACGCAGGGTGGCAACAAAGATTTGGACTGTGGATAAGAATGTGGAAAATAATGTGGAGAGTTACCTGAGTTGTACACAGATTGTGGATGCAGCCAGTCTGCTGCGGGAGGGGGAAGTAGTCGCCTTTCCTACGGAGACGGTTTACGGGCTTGGTGCCAATGCATTGTCCAACGAAGCTGTGGAAAAAATATTTTGGGCAAAAGGAAGACCAAGCGACAATCCGTTGATTGTCCATATCGGGTCGAAAGAGCAGTTGTCCATGGTAGCAAGTCAGCTCCCGGAAAAGGCAGAGCGCGTGATCGAGGCGTTCTGGCCGGGACCGTTGACTGTGATTTTGCCACGGACGGATCGGGTAGCGTCCCTGGTCACGGCTGGGCTTGATTCCGTAGGCGTGCGCATGCCGGATCATCCGATGGCGCTCGCCCTGCTGCGGGAGGCGGGAATTCCGATCGCAGCCCCGAGCGCCAATCGCTCCGGACGGCCGAGCCCGACGACAGCAAGTCATGTTCAGGCGGACCTGGACGGACGAATCGCCGGGATTCTGGATGGCGGTCTGACCGGTGTCGGGGTGGAGTCGACGGTTCTCGATGTGACGGCAGAGCCGCCGATGATCCTGCGTCCAGGCGGCATTACCCGCGAGCAGTTGGAAGCAGTGATTGGACCGGTAGCAGTCGATCCCTCGTTTGAAGTCGGGGCCGTAGAAACACCGCGCTCTCCTGGCATGAAATATACGCACTACGCTCCAGAAGGGGAAATGTGGCTGGTCGCGGGCGAGTTTTCCCAGGTGCGTCAAAAGAAAGCGGAGATGCTGCGGCAGGCTAGGCAGCACGGCTTGAAAACAGGCGTACTGACCACCGATGAGCATCTCGACTTCTGGCGCGACGTGGCAGATGCGGACGTCGTGTTTTCTGTCGGGTCATCGGCTCGCCTGGAAGAGGTAGCGCAGCGGCTGTATGCGGTGCTGCGCCAATTTGACGATGCGAACGTGCAGTTTATCGTGTCCGAAGCGTTCTCCCGGGACGGTCTGGGCATGGCAGTTATGAATCGCCTGGAAAAGGCTGCGGGAGGCCGCATCCTGTCTGTCTGATATGTCTAAACTTGCTCTTGTCCGCATAAGGTGAATGGACAGGAGGGGGAGGCAAATTGGACTTGGTCTTGTATCATTGGGGGCAATTCCTGACCTTGCTGATGATTGCCTTGGCACTCGGCATGGATGCCTTTTCATTGAGTGTCGGCGTCGGCATGGTGGGCGTCCGTGTACGGGAAATCATAAAAGTAAGCATTACGATCGGCTTGTTTCATGTAGCCATGCCTGTGATCGGTATTACATTGGGGGGTTATTTGTCCGATCTGGTGGATGGTATTGCTGTCACCATCGGTGGAGCGGTACTGATGCTGATCGGATTGCATATGCTATGGAACGGATTTGCGCAAAAGGAGCAGCAGAGCCTTCTGCAAACAAAAGGGCTGGGGTTGCTGCTGTTCGCCTTCAGTGTCAGCCTGGACGCGCTTACCGTCGGCTTTTCGTTTGGGCTGATGGAGGTCAACACGGTAATGGCGATCACGATGTTTGGCATCACGGGTGCGCTGATGACCTCCTGTGGGCTGTTGCTGGGCAAAAGCGTCGGAGGCTGGCTCGGTGAGTACAGTGAAATTGCAGGGGGATTGATTTTACTCTGCTTTGGGTTGAAAATTATCTTGTGACACAACGCACGGACGAAGGAGGAAAACACGTGAAACGCATACTGTTTGTCTGCACGGGAAATACCTGCCGCAGTCCGATGGCGGAGGCACTCTTTCGGACCAAGGCAAAAGGACAGGGATGGGAGATTCGCTCGGCTGGCGTCGCGGCCTTTGACGGGCAGCCTGCTTCCCGCCATGCTGTCGACGTCCTGCGGGAGCGCGGGATCGAAAGCGAACACCAGGCGTCTCGCATCAATGATGAGCTGGTTGACTGGTCTGATTTGATCCTGACCATGACACACAATCACAAACAGGCAATTCTCGCCTACTATCCTGCTGCACGGTCCAAAGTGTATACGCTGCGCGAGTTTGTTGGCGTGGAAGGGTACGGAGACATCGCCGATCCATTCGGCGGAGCTCTTGAGGATTATCGCAGGTGCGCCGTCGAGATCGAAGAGTCATTGGACATGCTGTACGAGCAACTGGCACAAAATCGTGATTCGTGATGCAAAGGGGTGCTGGCGCTGATCCAGGACCTTCTTTTCTGTTGAACCACGAACATTTTTTACTGATCAACGATAAATGTTCACTATTTACTTGTCAGATTATGATGTATAATGGTTGAGATTATGAAACAAGCGAGGGATGACGGATGAAAGTAGCCATTGCTGCTGATCATGGCGGATTCAGACTGAAGGATGAGATCAAGAAGCTCTTGTCCTCCATGAATATCGAGACGGAAGACTTCGGCTGTTCTTGCGAGGATTCGGTCGATTACCCTGATTACGCTCTGCCTGTGGCACAAAAAGTGGCGGCTGGCGAGTTTGACCGCGGCATCCTGGTTTGCGGTACCGGCATTGGCATGTCGATCGCTGCCAACAAGGTCCCGGGTATTCGCTGCGCACTTGTGCACGACACATTTTCCGCACGTGCCACCCGTGAACATAACAACACCAATGTGCTCGCCATGGGAGAGAGAGTGATCGGTCCTGGCCTGGCGTTGGATATCGTGAAAATTTGGCTGGAAACAGAGTTCCAGGGCGGTCGCCACGAGCGTCGCGTCGAAAAGATCACCCAAATCGAAGCTCAGCAATCGGGAGTGAAGTAAGTGGATTTGCTTGCCATCGAACAGCAGGTACGCGAAGTTGTCGACGAGGTCGCGCGCCTGGCCGAATTGAAGCCGGGGCGGGTACTGGTGATCGGGTGCAGTACGAGCGAGGTGCTTGGCAAAAGCATCGGAAAAGCGGGCAGTGGCGAGATTGCCGAGGCGATCTACCGGGGAATCGCTATCGTTCGGGAGCAGCATGGGTTTGACTTGGCGTTTCAATGTTGCGAACATTTGAACCGGGCATTGGTCGTGCAGCGTGAGGTAATGGAGCGCAAAGGCTGGGAAGAGGTTTCGGTCGTCCCGGTGCCGACTGCTGGCGGCTCGATGGCGGCGCATGCCTTTTCCAAACTGGAGGATGCAGTCGTCGTTGAAGCGATTCGTGCCGACGCCGGAATTGACATCGGCGACACGCTTATCGGCATGCATCTCAAGCATGTGGCTGTTCCGATTCGTCCTGCCGTGCGGGAAGTCGGCGAAGCCCATGTGACAGCAGCGCGGACGCGCCCCAAGCTGATTGGCGGGGCGAGAGCCGTATACGAGGCGACAAGCTCCAATCGCAGTTGCAGCTAACCCTTTTAGGGACAAGCATACATTCCAAGGAGGAGAGATATTCATGCTAGAATTTTTGCGTAAACAAGACCCACAAATCGTAGAGGCGATCGAACTGGAACTGGGCAGACAGCGCGACAAGATCGAACTGATCGCATCGGAAAACTTCGTCAGCCGCGCCGTTATGGAAGCGATGGGCACGGTCCTGACCAACAAATACGCGGAAGGCTATCCGGGACGCCGCTACTACGGTGGTTGTGAATACGTCGACATCGCGGAAAACATCGCCCGCGACCGGGTGAAAGAACTGTTTGGCGCAGAGCATGCCAACGTGCAGCCGCACTCCGGCGCACAGGCGAACATGGCTGTATACTTTACGATTCTCAAGCCTGGCGATACCGTTCTCGGCATGAATCTCTCCCACGGTGGACACTTGACGCACGGCAGCCCGGTCAACTTCTCGGGAACCTTGTACAACTTCGTTGAGTACGGCGTAGACCCGCAAGACCACCGCATCAACTACGAAGATGTTCGTGCCAAAGCACTGGAGCACAAGCCAAAACTGATCGTCGCAGGTGCCAGCGCCTATCCGCGCACGATCGACTTCACCAAATTCCGTGAAATCGCAGACGAAGTAGGCGCGTATTTCATGGTCGACATGGCGCACATCGCGGGACTGGTCGCAGCCGGACTGCATCCAAATCCGGTTCCGTATGCGCACTTCGTCACTTCCACTACCCACAAAACCTTGCGCGGTCCGCGCGGCGGTCTGATTTTGTGCAAGGAAGAGTTTGCCAAAGCGATCGACAAATCGGTTTTCCCTGGCGTACAAGGCGGACCGCTGATGCACGTAATCGCGGCGAAAGCAGTTGCCTTTGGCGAAGCGCTGCAGCCTGATTTCAAAGACTACGCTGCCCGGATCGTCGCCAACGCGCGCGCTTTCGCAGAAGCGTTGAAAGCAGAAGGATTGACCCTCGTATCCGGCGGTACCGACAACCACCTGCTGCTCGTTGACGTGAGCAAAATCGGCCTGACCGGAAAAGTGGCCGAGCATCTGCTGGACGAGGTGAACATCACGACCAACAAAAACACCATTCCGTACGACCAGGAAAGCCCGTTTGTAACGAGCGGCGTGCGCATGGGTACGCCGGCTGTGACGACTCGCGGCTTTGATGAAGCAGCGATGAAGGAAGTGGCGGCGATTATCGCGCTCACCCTGAAGCATCCGGAAGACGCTGCAAAACACGAGGAAGCGCGCCAACGCGTTGCGGCTTTGTGCCAGCGTTTCCCGATGTACGAAGGATTGAGCGTCTAAGCGAATATGCCAAACATGAGGCAGGCCTCCGATACATGATCGGACGGGCCTGCCTTTTTTAATACCCAAAAGGACCAAATGTTTTGAAAAGATCGCGGCAAATTGACGTTGGCAGGCTGCTTCGTTATGATGAGAAGGATGTGTATAGAGGAAACGGAGGAACGCTTTTATGAGCCGTGTTTATGTGTTTGACCACCCGCTGATTCAGCATAAAGTGACGTTTATTCGTGACAAAAACACAGGGACGAAGGAGTTTCGCGAGCTCGTCGACGAAGTGGCTACCTTGATGGGGTACGAGATCACGCGCGACATGCCGCTGGCGCAAACGACGATCGAAACGCCTGTGGCGACCTGCCAGTCCAACGTCATCGCCGGAAAAAAGGTCGGGCTGGTTCCGATTTTGCGCGCTGGTCTTGGCATGGTGGACGGATTGCTGAAGCTGATCCCGGCAGCCAAGGTGGGCCACGTCGGTTTGTACCGCGATCCCGAGACATTGCAGCCGGTCGAGTACTACGTCAAGCTGCCCAGTGATATTGCCGAACGTGAGCTGATCGTCATCGACCCGATGCTGGCGACTGGAGGATCTGCGGTAGCGGCGATTACGGCGCTGAAAAATCGCGGAGCCAAAAATATGAAGCTGATGTGCCTGATCGCAGCGCCCGAAGGAATCAAAACTGTGCAGGACGAGCATCCGGAAGTAGACATTTACGTGGCTGCCATCGATGAAAAGCTGAACGACCATGGCTACATCGTCCCCGGTTTGGGCGATGCCGGCGATCGGTTGTACGGCACGAAGTAACAGCCGGAGAGGAGAAACGGATGAAAACGTGCAAAGTGATGACCGTTTTCGGCACACGTCCGGAAGCGATCAAAATGGCTCCGCTCGTCCATGAATTGCGCAAGCATCCTGAAATGGAATCGATCGTTTGCGTCACTGCACAGCATCGGCAAATGCTGGACCAGGTGCTTGAGATTTTTGACATCCAGCCCGATTACGATCTGAACATTATGAAGGACAGGCAGACGCTGGTCGATGTCACCACGCGCGCCTTGCAAAGCATAGATGCTGTGATCAAGGAAGTGAAGCCGGACATCGTCCTCGTGCACGGTGACACGACGACTACGTTTGTAGCCAGTCTGGCTGCCTTTTACAACCAGGTAGCGATCGGTCACGTCGAGGCGGGACTGCGGACAGGGGACAAGTATTCTCCTTTCCCGGAAGAGATGAACCGTCAATTGACCGGGGTAATGGCTGACCTGCACTTTGCGCCGACGGACGGAGCTGCGGACAATCTGCGCCGGGAGAACAAGCCGGAGGAAGCCATTTACATTACCGGCAACACGGCAATTGATGCCTTGAAGACGACCGTGCGCGACGATTACGCACATCCTGTCCTGCAGCAGGTAGCCGGACAGAAAATGCTGCTGATGACGGCGCACCGCCGGGAGAATCTGGGAGAGCCGATGCGCCGCATTTTCCGCGCCGTGAAAAGAGTGGCTGACGAGCATCCGGATGTAGCTGTGGTCTACCCCGTTCACCTCAATCCGGCTGTGCAAGAGGTAGCGCAGGAGATTTTGGGCGATCATCAGCGGATTCATCTGATCGAACCACTCGACGCCTTTGACTTCCACAATTTTGCCCGCCGTGCGTACATGATTTTGACCGATTCCGGCGGAGTCCAGGAAGAGGCGCCTTCGCTGGGCGTGCCTGTACTGGTGCTGCGCGATACGACCGAACGCCCGGAAGGAATCGCGGCAGGGACGCTGAAGCTGGCCGGTACGGATGAAGAACGGGTGTACCAGTTGGCCAATGAGCTGCTGCGCGATCAAAACGCCTACGAGGAAATGGCCCGCGCTGCCAATCCGTACGGTGACGGGGAAGCCTCCCGGCGGATCGTCGAAGCGATTTTGCACCACTACGGGTATCGCACTGACCGCCCTGCGCCGTTTTCTGCGCAGCGATAAACCTCATATTGGATGATTACGAGACGTCTGGCTTTCGTTTGCAAAGCCAGGCATTTTTGCTTTGTCCAGTACGTATTTTTATGCAAGCGCGATGTCATAATTTTCAAGGTTACAAATTGGTTACACCTCGAAACAAACATCATGTTGGAACGTCTAAACAACTAGTCGTTTACGATCAAGACACTACATAGATAGAAGACGGAGAGGAGTACCAACATGAGAGCGCGGAAAATGGTTGTGCTGCTCGCGGCCAGTACGATGGCCTGGGGAGCTGCTGTTCCATTTGTGCCGCTTGCCACCAATGTGGCCATGGCGGCGAGGGCAGAGACGAGTGCACTGCAACTGATGTGGCAAACCCCGATCGGGGAAGGGACCACACTGCTGAAATATACGAAATCTTTCGCAGATCAGACTGCCGAGGTGATGGTGACCAAGGTAGACCTGAACAATCCGTACGTCGAAGTAAAGCCGATCTACGGGACGAAAGGCAGGCTGACTGAGCGGCAGTCGATTACCAACATGGCCCGGGAAGCGGGTGCGGTGGCGGCGGTCAACGCGGACTTTTTCAACATGTCCAAACGCGGGGCGCCTTTTGGCATCGTGATGAAGGACGAGCAGTTGATTTCCTCCATGGGACTGATCTCGTACTGGTACAGCCTGGGGATTACGAAGGACAAGTCTGCGCTCGTCGAACAATTCGGTTTTACCGGGAAAGTGACATCGGCGGCGACGGGCAACGCCTATCCGCTCCAGGGGATCAACAAGGAAGAGTACAACCCGAGCGAAGGGCGAAAAAGCCACCAGAACCAACTGAACATGTACACCCCCGCCTTCGGGCAAAACAGTCTGGGCGCAATCGCCGGCTACAAGGACGTCGTCGAAGTTCTGTTCATCGACAACGTCGCTACCGAAGTCCGCGTCAACCAGCCGACGGGCTTTTACATACCGTACAACGGCTTTGTCCTGTGGGGCCACGGGACGGCAGCCGAATTCCTGAAGCAAAACTTCCCTGTCGGCGCGATCGCCAATGTCGAGTACCAGACGACACCACTTAATCAAGAGTGGGTACAAGCCGTGGGCGGAAACGTCCTGCTCGTCGATCAGGGACGAGCCTTGACGAGTTTTCAGGCGGACCGGTCGATCACTTCGCAGAACGCCCGGACGGCAGTCGGCGTCTCCCAGGATGGCAAGACCTTGTACATGGTGACTGTCAGCGGCAAAGGGGTATTTCTGGATGAACTGGCCCGGATCATGGCCGAGCTTGGCTCCTACCGCGCGGTGAATTTTGACGGCGGCGGCTCCACGACGATGTCGGTCCGCATGCTCGGGGAAACACAGGCCAACCTGGCGATCCCTCCGACCGGAGGAACCGAGCGTCGCGTGCCTACCGGTCTGGCTGTCTTCAACACGGCTCCTCCGGGAGAATTGCGCGGCTTCCAGATCGAGGTGCCGACTGATTTGCTGATCGGACAGACGGTTTCGCTGTCCGCTTCAAAAGGCTACGATACGCACTATCAACCGTACGCGATCAACCCGTCCCAGATCACGTGGGACGTACAGGGCGGCATGGGCGTCGTCCAGGGGCAGAGCTTTACGCCGACCCGCTCCGGCCCGGTGACGATCACGGCGCGCTCGGGTAACGCCGTGCAGAACAAGCAGATTCATGTCATTTCCGGCGCGGATGTGGAGAGCATCCTCGTGTCGCCAAACCCGATAGCACTGGCACCGGGACAGACGCTGACGCTCGACGTCAAGCTGAAGACGCGCAAGGGAACGACCGTCTCCGCGACGCCGGCCAGTGTGCAGGCGAGCGTCAACTCGGCGGTTGCCAGCGTCAACGACAAGCTGCAGCTCGTAGCAGGCGATCAGCCGGGAAAAGGAACCTTGACGATCTCCTATGATGGCGTGACGACAAGTGTACCGTTTGCTGTCGGCCAATTCGAACAACCGTGGATCAACTTTGACAATCAGAGCGGCATGTATCACGCAGCCAATCCGGCTTCGCTCAGTTCCAAAGGCTCGTTTACCACTGTCAGCGAACCGGTGTTCCGCACGAAAAAAGCGGCCAGACTGGTGTACAACTTCACGGGAGCGCCGAACGACCAGAACCGCTTCGCTTATGGCGTACTCGGTCCACAGCCGCTGACGATCCCGGGCAAACCGCTCGGACTGGGACTGTGGGTGTACGGCGACGGCAGCGGTCACTGGTTGCGCGCTGAAGTGATAGACGCCAACGGCAAGCCTGTCTACGTCGATTTCGCCAAAACGATCGACTGGAACGGCTGGAAGCAGGTAAAAGGCTACTTCCCGGCCGGAGTTGCCTACCCGTTGCAGCTGAAGAGCATCTATCTCGTCGACCAGCCAAACGACGGCATTACGCATGACCAAGGCACGCTCTACTTCGACGAATTGTCGCTGCTCTTGCCGGAACAAAGCGTGCCAAACGACGCGATTGTCGTGCCGGAGCAGCCGGGCAGCATGTCACTGGGAAGCGAGCTTGACCTGAAATTCTCCTTCGTCAAGGCGGCTTCGTTCCTGCAGAGCGCGACGATTGAGGTCGACTCCATCGTGGAGCGCTCGCTGCCAGGCTACGTCCCGACGCAATACACCTTCACGATCAAACCTGGCCCGCTCAAGCCGGGGGAAGAGGATCGGATTGTCACGTCCCCGATCCAGTTGAAGCTGGCGCCGAAGAACGCGGCGGCAGGCAAAGGCATCGGTCTGCTCTATGTCAACCAGGCGCACGGGACGCTCGATGTCCTGCCGGGCGTGGCCAACGCGCAGGGTGAATGGGAGTACCAGGTGAATGCCTACGGAACGTACATCCCGTACTACCTCGATCAGCCTGCCAACCATGCAGTGTTCACTGACATTGCCAACCACCCTGCCAGAGCGGAAATCAGCTACATGGCGAATAAAGGGTACGTAAAAGGGATGACGGACACGACTTTTGGTCCGGAGCTGTCGCTGACGAGGGCCCAGTTTGTCGCGCTGCTCGCCCGCACGTTCGAGTGGGAGCTTCCGTCGTCGACACAGCTCGCCTTTGCGGACAGCATTCCGGAATATGCGCGGGGAGCTGTGCAAGTAGCGGTGGCTAACGGATTTGTACAAGGATACGAAGACAATACATTCCGTCCTGACCGTCCTGTGACGCGGGCGGAAGCAGCCGTGATTCTCGACCGCGTTTTGCAGAAGACAGCGTCAGCAGGATCGGTTGCCGATCAGAACTCCTGGCCATCCTGGGCTGCTTCCTCGATCTCCAATATGGTCGGACTGGGACTGATCGACCCGGTTGGCGGCAAGTTTGAGCCAAACAAAAACATGACCCGTGCAGCGTGTGTCGTCGCCCTCTATCGCGTTTTGGAGCGACACAAGTAAAGGCAATACGGAGCAACCAGCCCTTTCGTCAGGATTAGGGCTGGTTGCCTATTTTTTTAGGGAATTTTTTCATGTGGCAGGAATTGGTGAGGGTGAAGGTGAATGTTGAATGTCGGCGGGTGAAAGCGTTGCCACATTTCGGCTCTGAGCCCATATTCGATGCAGATGGAAACGATTGCAACTGCATCGTGTTATGATGGCGTTACTAGTGTAAAAGGAGTGAGAATGGGTATGAGCCAAAAAGAAATCGTGATTGCCAGCGCTGTTCGTACAGCGATCGGCAGCTTTCAGGGAGCATTGTCGGGTGTGAGTGCCACGCAGTTGGGTGGGATCGTGCTGGAGGCGGCACTGGAACGCGCCGGAGTAGCCAAGGATGCGGTCGACGAAGTCATCATGGGCAATGTGCTGCAGGCAGGTCTCGGGCAAAATCCGGCTCGCCAGGCATCGATCAAGGCAGGCTTGGGACACGAGGTGCCAGCGATGACGATCAACAAGGTGTGCGGTTCCGGACTGAAGGCAGTCCACTTGGCGGTCCAGGCGATCGTCAGCGGCGACGCAGAGGTCGTTTTGGCAGGCGGCATGGAAAATATGAGCCAGGCTCCGTATTTGCTGGAGGGAGCGCGCTCAGGCTACCGTATGGGCGACCAGAAGGTAGTCGATTCGATGATCCGCGATGGCCTGTGGTGTGCTTTCAACGATTACCACATGGGCATTACGGCTGAAAACCTGTGCAGCAAATACGAGATCAGCCGGGAGGAACAGGACGAGTTTGCCGCCTGGAGCCAGGAAAAAGCCCAACAAGCGCTGGCTAGCGGACGTTTTGCCGACGAGATCGTTCCGGTGCCCGTGCCGCAGCGAAAAGGTGACCCGATCGCGTTCAGTGTCGACGAGTTCCCGCGCGCGGGTGTCACGACCGAGAGTCTGGGCAAATTGCGTCCAGCATTTAAAAAGGATGGCACCGTCACGGCAGGCAACGCATCCGGGATCAACGACGGAGCGGCAGCGCTGTTGATCATGTCCCGTGAAAAAGCGGACCAGCTCGGCGTCAAACCGCTGGCGCGCATCATCGCCAACGCAAGCGCCGGAGTCGACCCGAGCGTAATGGGGTACGGACCGGTACCGGCGACGAAAAAAGTATTGCAAAAAGCCGGACTCAGCCTCGAACAGATCGACCTGATCGAAGCGAACGAAGCCTTTGCAGCACAATCGCTGGCTGTAGGAAAAGCGCTTGGCTTTGACCGCAGCAAGATCAATGTCAACGGAGGAGCGATTGCCCTCGGTCATCCGATTGGAGCAAGCGGTGCGCGCATTTTGGTGACACTTGTCCACGAATTGAAAAAACGGGATGGGGCAAAATATGGATTAGCGACTTTGTGCATCGGCGGCGGTCAGGGAGTGGCCACCGTTGTTGAAAAGGCGTAGCCAGTTTGCAAATGTGAACGGTTTGTGTACTCCCTAACAGCCAATTGACAAAACGAATAAATCTTCGTTAATATGGATGAGGGCATTTTGGAACGATTGCCCTCTCCTCATGTGAAAGGGGAAGGAGAAACTGGCGAAATTCGACAATCCTTGGCGAACCGTTGCCTTTGTCGGCGTAGTCGGTCTTGATTTCGCTTTTTGCGTAGTCGCCGGGTTTTTGCTCGGCAGGTATCTGGACCGTCTGTTCGCGACTGAACCATGGCTCTTGTTGTTTTGCCTGATTATGGGGATTGCGATAGGCGTCTACAGTGTCTATCGGCTGGTTCGCCCATATCTCTAGGGGGAAAGATGGAAACGTTTGCTTTGGCTATGCGAAAGACTTTTCGCTACTCTTTTTACATCTTGGCCCTGTTTGCGATTCTGCTGGTGCTGCTTCCGGACTATCAGATTTTGTTTCAGAGCCTGCTGCTCGGTGTCGGCGCGGGAATCGTAAATACCCTTGTTCTTGCTAGTAAGGTATGGATTGTGGGACAATCGGGAGACAACCCCGCAGTGCGCCCGAAAGGTACGGGCACGATGCTTCGGATGATGATTGCCGGCCTCGCCGCCTATGCCACTTTTCTTTTTCCTCATATTTTTGCTCTAGCAGGAGTCCTCATCGGTCTGTTCTTGATACAAGGACTCAGCTATCTCATCGTATACCGCAATTTGAAATAGATTAGGATCAGTGTTTGCAGCAAAAATTGCCAGAGAGTGTTCAAACAGCAGTGCACAGCCATGATGTTTCGGACAACCTCTATCTATATGATGGAAAGGGGTGAAAAGATGAGTCATCATTATACGTTACGCTTTGAAGTGGGAGGCATGGTTTTTGACATTTCAACCATGCTCATGTCAGTGCTTACCGCAATCCTTGTGTTTGTTTTCCTGTTCGTAATGACGCGAAAACTGGAAGCAGGCGTTCCAGGCGGCAAGCAAAACGCAGTAGAGTGGGTCTTCGACTTTGTCAAGAATGTCAGTTCCGGCTACATGGATATGAAATACGCCATGAAGCTGATGACACTTGGCTTAACCGTGTTCCTCTTCATCTTTATTGGAAATCAGCTCGGGGTCATCGCCACAGTCAATACACTGCACGAGGGTGAGCTTGGCGAAGGTGTCATGGAGATGCTGACGGTTGCTCCCACACCGGAACAAGAGGCGGCAAAACGTGAGACGATTGAGCACGAACTTGCCGATCATGGCATCCACATTGCTTGGTGGAAATCACCAACTGCAACGCCTAGTGTTACCTTTGCATTGGCTTTAGTGGTTCTTTTATATTCTCACTACCTCGGCATAAGCAAGAGTGCGGGTGGATGGTTTAAACACACATTCCTCAACCCGGTACACATTCTTGAAGAGTTTATCATCAAGCCGCTGACGTTGCCTTTGCGTCTATTCGGTAACCTTTTTGCCAAGGAGATTATGATTGCCTTCCTCCTGAGCGGGGGTATTCTGGCAGCAGCTCCGCTGTTTGTCTGGCTCGGATACTCTGTGTTTGTCGGAGCGATTCAGGCGTTTATCTTCTTGACACTGTCGATGGTGTACATCTCACAACATATTAATGACGAACACTAGTTCAACAACTAATTTAGGGAGGTATTTTATAACATGGAAACTTTGGGTGTAGCAATTGCTATGGGTCTTATCTTCGGATTGGCAGCTCTTGGTGGTGCATTTGGAGCAAGTAACGTAATTTCTCGTACAATTGAAGGTGTAGCTCGTCAACCAGAAGCTCGTGGTAACCTGATGGGTATCATGTTCCTCGGTATGGGTCTCGTAGAGGCGATTCCGATCATCGCTGTTGCGGTTGGTTTCATCCTGATGGGACGCCTGTAAGAGCAAAGTTGAACAGCAGTAAAAAGGCGGAGGGCATGACCTTCGCCTATCTTTTGCATAATATTTCCGATAGCGGAACGTACATGACAACAATCTCCTGTTAGTCCAGGAAGGAGTGAACGAAACATGCTCGAGTTTGGGACTGTATCCCTTGAATGGGGCACCTTACTGTTCCAAGTGATCATTTTCCTGTTGCTGTTGGCGCTCGTCAACAAGTATGCAACTGGACCTATCGCGAATGTGCTGGAAAAGCGGCGCCAGTATGTTGCCAATGAAATCAGCACTGCTGAGCGCAATCGCCAGGAAGCGGAAGCGCTGCTGGCTGAGCAGCGTCGCCTGCTGGATGAAGCGCGTGCAGAATCGAAAGCAATCATCGATCGTGCTACTAAACAAGCATCTGATGAAGCTGCCAAAATCGTTTCGGAAGCACAGGCTGCGACTGAGCGCATGAAAGCAAGCGCGAGCGCTGAATTGGCTCGTGAGATCGAAAAAGCGAAAGCAGAGCTTCGCGGTGAGTTGACTAGCATTTCCGTGCTCTTGGCATCCAAGATCATCGAGAAAGAGTTGGATGCGGAAGAGCAAAAGAATACGGTTGATAAATTCCTCACACAAGTGGGAGATCGCCTATGAGCAGCGCAGTAGGAAAGCGCTATGCTCGCGCTTTGTTTGAAGTAGCGAGTGAACGCGGCAAGATCGATCAGGTAGAAGCAGATTTTGCTGCAATCGTGCAGGCTGTGGAACAGAATGAAGATCTGGCCAAGATCATGCTTCATCCTCACATTGCGGCAGACGCCAAACAGTCCTTGATTGACGAACTGTTCAAAAGCCATGTCGGTGAAGAAATCTTCAATTTCCTGAACGTATTGATTGAAAGCGGCCGGGAACAGCAGCTCAGCGACATCTATCGCTCCTATGTGCAGTTGGCCAATGAGGCGCGCGGTGTCGCAGAAGCAATCGTGACCAGCGCGAAGCCGCTCTCTGCTGAAGAGCAAGCGGAATTGGCGGAGCAGTTTGGACAAAAGCTGAACAAAAAGCTGCATGTAACATCCGTCGTCGATCCGTCAATCTTGGGCGGGATTATTATCAAGATCGGTGATCGTTTCTACGACGGCAGCGTAAAAGCGAAGCTGGAAACCTTTGCGCAACAAGCGTAGGCTGGTAATACCTCTACGAACGAAGTTGGATGAATGGGGTGAATGTAGTGAGTGCAATCAGACCAGAAGAGATTAGCTCCCTCATCAAAGAGCGGATCGCTAATTTTAAATCTGAAATCGAAGTTGTGGAAGTTGGCACAGTCATCACGGTAGGTGACGGTATTGCCCGCATTCACGGTTTGGAAAAAGCCATGCAAGGGGAGCTTCTCGAGTTCCAAAATGGCGTAATGGGTATGGTACTCAACTTGGAAGAAGACAACGTGGGTGCGGTTATCATGGGTCCTTTCCGCGATATTCGCGAAGGCGACACC
The DNA here is from genome assembly GCF_044627595.2 of Brevibacillus sp. TJ4. NCBI lineage: Bacteria > Bacillati > Bacillota > Bacilli > Caryophanales > Paenibacillaceae > Brevibacillus > Brevibacillus sp. TJ4. Next base: position 312,232 of record NZ_CP185865.1, read on the forward strand.
GTAAAACGTACCGGTCGCGTAATGGAGGTTCCTGTAGGGGACGCCATGCTGGGCCGCGTAGTAAACCCGCTGGGTCAGCCCATTGACGGCCAAGGACCGATCAAAAACGACGGATTCCGTCCGATCGAAAGCCCGGCTCCTGGCGTAATGGCTCGTAAATCCGTACATGAGCCGCTGCAAACCGGTATCAAAGCGATTGACGCGATGATTCCGATCGGCCGCGGACAGCGTGAATTGATCATTGGTGACCGCCAGACCGGTAAAACGGCTGTAGCGCTGGACACCATCATCAACCAAAAAGGCAAAGACATGATTTGTATCTACGTGGCGATCGGACAAAAGCAATCCACCGTTGCCAACATCGTAGAAACCCTGCGTAAAGCAGGTGCCCTGGAATACACCATCGTCGTTTCCGCGACTGCTTCCGATCCGGCTCCAATGCTGTATCTGGCTCCGTATGCGGGTGTAACGATGGGTGAGTACTTCATGTACAAAGGACAACACGTTCTTTGCGTATACGACGACCTGTCCAAACAGGCTGCCGCATACCGCGAAATGTCCCTGTTGCTCCGTCGCCCTCCAGGCCGCGAAGCATATCCAGGTGACGTATTCTACTTGCACTCCCGTCTGTTGGAGCGCGCTGCAAAGCTGTCTGATGAACTCGGTGGCGGTTCGATTACGGCCCTGCCATTTATCGAGACACAAGCGGGCGACATCTCCGCTTACATTCCAACCAACGTAATTTCCATCACGGACGGTCAGATCTTCCTTGAGACAGACCTGTTCAACGCCGGTCAACGCCCTGCTGTGAACACCGGTCTCTCCGTATCCCGCGTAGGTGGTGCGGCGCAAATCAAGGCGATGAAAAAGGTTGCCGGTCCGCTCAAGCTCGAGTTGGCTCAGTACCGTGAGCTGGCTGCCTTCGCACAGTTTGGTTCCGATCTGGACAAAGCGACGCAAGCCCGTCTGACACGTGGTGAGCGCTTGATGGAAATTATGAAACAGGGACAGTTCGAACCAATGCCGGTCGAAAAACAGGTTGCTTCCATCTACACAGCAACCAGAGGCTACCTCGACGATATTCCGGTAGCTGACGTTGGCCGCTTTGAGAAGGAACTCCTCTCCTTCCTGGATTCCAACAAACCGCAACTGCTGGAGCACATCCGCACTACGCATGAGCTCCCGGATGAAAAAGAATTGAACGCAGCGATCGAAGAGTTCAAGAAAGGCTTTTCGGTAACCCGCTAACCGTTAACCCGATAGATATTAGATGCATGCCGGGCCGTCAGCCCGGACATGCGTTCTCAAGGTGGTGAAAACGAGTGGCTAAAGGAATTCGCGAGATTCGACGCCGGATTAAAAGTACCAAGAACACCCGTCAAATCACAAAAGCGATGAAAATGGTGGCTGCTGCCAAGCTTCGCCGCAATCAGGAGAGAGCGGAAGCGGCACGCCCGTACGCAGAGAAAATCCAGGATGTGATCGCGAGCATCGCAAGCGGTACTTCCGGTTCCAAGCACCCGATGCTGCAATCGCGCCCGATCAAGAAGACGGGCTACATTGTCATCACGTCCGACCGCGGACTGGCGGGTGGTTACAACGCCAACATGATTCGCGCCGTCGTGAACACGATTGCCGAAAAGCACAAGTCCAAGGATGAGTACGGCATCTTCGTCATCGGGCGAAAAGGCCGCGACTTTTTCTCCAAGCGCAATTATCCGTTGCTCGAAGAGATTACGGGCTTGAAGGAAAATCCGTCTTTTGCCGATATCAAGAAGATCGCCGGTACCGCTGTTCAATTCTTTGCTGACGAGAAAATTGACGAGCTGTACCTGTGCTACAACAAGTTCAACAGTGCGATTTCGCAGGTGCCTACTGTGAAACGCTTGCTGCCGTTGGAAGCACCGGAAGGAAGCAAAGAGCGGAACATGGACTACGAATACGAGCCGTCCTCGGAAGAAGTTTTGGCTGATCTCTTGCCAAAATACGCAGAGACGCTGGTCTACAGCGCACTCCTCGAAGCGAAGGCTTCCGAAGAGGGATCCCGTATGACCGCGATGGGCAACGCGACAGACAATGCGACAGAGATGATTTCCAAGTACACATTGATCTACAACCGTGCCCGTCAAGCAGCCATTACACAAGAGATTTCCGAGATCGTAGCAGGTGCAAACGCACAGGTGTAATGAACTGTTAACTCCCAATTCAGCTTTACAGGAGGGAAGAAGTAACATGGCGAAAGGACGCGTGGTTCAGGTAATGGGTCCCGTTGTCGACATTGAGTTCGATCGTGGACACTTGCCTGCCATTTATAATGCGATTAAAATTCAGCATAAAGCGCAAAGCTCCGGTGAGCGCGACATCGATTTGACAGTTGAGGTTGCTACCCATTTGGGTGACAACGCAGTTCGTACCGTAGCGATGGCTTCCACAGACGGTCTGGTTCGCGGAATGGAAGCAGTAGACACAGGTGCGCCGATCTCCGTTCCTGTAGGTGAAGTAACACTCGGCCGCGTATTTAACGTACTCGGCGAGCCAATCGACCTGCAAGATATGGGCACTGTAGAGCGTCGCGACCCGATCCACCGCAAAGCTCCAGATTTCGTGGATCAAGCGACAAACGTAGAAATCCTGGAAACAGGGATCAAGGTTATTGACTTGCTCGCCCCTTACATCAAGGGTGGTAAGATCGGTCTGTTCGGTGGTGCGGGTGTAGGAAAAACCGTTACCATTCAGGAGCTGATCAACAACATCGCGCAAGAGCATGGCGGTATCTCCGTATTCGCAGGGGTAGGGGAGCGTACTCGTGAAGGGAACGACCTGTACCACGAGATGAAAGACGCGGGCGTATTGCCGAAGACAGCGATGGTATTCGGACAAATGAACGAACCGCCGGGTGCTCGTCTGCGCGTAGCGTTGACTGGTCTGACTATGGCGGAATACTTCCGCGATGAAGAAGGCCGCGACGTATTGCTCTTTATCGACAACATTTTCCGCTTTACCCAAGCAGGTTCCGAGGTATCCGCTCTGTTGGGCCGTATGCCTTCCGCGGTAGGTTACCAACCGACACTGGCCACCGAGATGGGTCAATTGCAAGAGCGTATTACCTCTACCAAAAAAGGTTCCGTTACATCTATCCAGGCGATCTACGTACCTGCGGATGACTACACCGACCCGGCTCCGGCAACGACGTTTGCCCACTTGGACGCTACGACCAACCTGGAGCGTTCCATCGCCGAGTTGGGGATCTTCCCGGCGGTAGACCCGCTCGCTTCTACCTCTCGTGCGCTCACGCCGGAAGTTGTCGGCCAAGAGCACTACGATGTAGCGCGTGGCGTACAAAAAATTCTGCAACGCTACAAAGAATTGCAAGACATCATCGCAATTCTGGGTATGGACGAGTTGAGCGACGAGGACAAACAAGTCGTTGGACGCGCTCGCCGTATTCAGCGCTTCCTGTCCCAGTCCTTCCACGTAGCGGAGCAGTTCACTGGAAACCCAGGCCAATACGTACCGCTCAAGGAAACAGTTCGCAGCTTCAAAGAGATCCTCGAAGGCAAGCATGACCATCTGCCTGAGGGTGCGTTCCTGTACGTGGGAACCATTGAAGAAGCGGTTGAAAAAGCGAAGTCCATGGCGTAAGACACCCTGGAAAGGGGAGACCGATAAGTGAGTAAGATGACAGTTGAAGTCGTAACTCCTGAACGGGTTGTCTACAGCGGTCAAGCCGAAATGGTCATAGCGCGCGGTGTACATGGTGAGCTCGGTATCATGCCGAACCACATGCCGCTTGTGACCCCGCTGAAAACGGCGCCTGTTCAAATCAAGGTAGAAGGCGATCAAGTAGTGCGGATGGCCGTAAGCGGCGGATTTATGGAAGTTCGTGGCGACAAGGTAACCATCCTCGCTGAGACCGCTGAAAAGCCGGGAGACATCGATGTGGATCGCGCCAAGGCAGCGAAAGAGCGTGCCGAAAAACGCTTGTCCGAACGATACCCTGAGCTTGATGTACAGCGGGCTGAACGCGCATTGCAACGTGCTATGACACGTCTCGATGTGGCGAAGTAAGCTAGTATCCCCGTGTCCTTTGTGGTCGCGGGGATTTTTTACATTGGCAAAAGGTTGTAGTTGGTAATCAAGAGGGGTTTTTGTGTATAATAGACCTAATTGCCCTGGGAGAGATGTTTGTACACGATGGCGCGGTGTTCGCCGCACAGGGATTGGGACTAAAGGAGAGTGTAAGCGATGCAAACCATTCGCGATATTCGTCACAACAACAGCAACGGAATTGTGACTCCAAGCGGTTTTGTGGCCAATGGGTGGTCCAACATACTGCCCCATGAAATGAAAGTGCTCTTTCAGGCGCTGTGCCTGGTCGTAAGCAAATACGAAACAAAGAAAGAGATGGAAGAGGGGCTGAACGAATTCCGTGCGCTGGAAGGTACGTTTACGACGCCAGTACCGGAAATGTTCAAGTCGGAGGAAGACTACGAAGGGTACGTGGAAGTGCTCAACAAGCACAAGGCTTTCCTGGCACGCTCCAATTTCGAGTACCCGAATTCTCGTGAAGAGGCGCTGCAGTTGTTTATGAAATGGGGCCTGCTGATCGACAACGGCAACGTGTGGGACGTTCCGGTACACCCGTTCCCGGATGTTACGGCTCTGTTCGAGCTGACAGAGGCTGAGCAAATTGCTTTGGCTCATCTGAAACTGGAGGCATTGGTACATCCGATGTTCTCCCGCCTGATTATGACGTTGCATGAAAAAGACGAGAACAAATTCAGCTACTCCAAAAACGAGCTGAAGGAAATGCTCAACACCAACGACGAAATGCTCGCGGAAGTGCTGATCAAGCTGACTCCGTACCTGGAGGAAGCGATTGAGAACGTACTCGAGATCCCTAACGACCAGCCGATGGAGTTTACCGTGGTCTGGGAGCGCGTATACGAAGATTTCCTCGGTGAGCAGTTCTCCAATAACGTACAATAACACAGTAGCTGTTGACAATGTTGCACAAAAAGAAGCCCAGGAAAATTTCCCCTGGGTTTTTTCCTTTTTATTCCTTTACAGGAAGCCTTTCGTTAGACACCTCATGCGCGATTTGCTATAATGAAAAAGGCATTTTTTTCTATCAGTATCAGATTGCGTCAATTGTTCAATCAACTTTCTGATCAGTATATCATCTGGGAAACGCCATTTGAGGAAGGGAAGTAGTCGTCATATTCCACTTTGTGCGGAGGGAACGTGGGAAATGGACAGCATCTATGTCAACAATTATGTGATTGTCGCGATTTTTCTGCTACTCGGTGTGTTGTTGCCCGTTGCTACCGTCAGTTTCGTTGGACCGTTGTTACGTCCGAAAAAACCGACGGCAGAAAAGCAAACAACTTATGAAAGCGGTAACATTCCGGTTGGCGACAGTTGGGTTCGCTTTAATGTCAAATACTATATCTTTGCTTTGATGTTTGTTATTTTTGACGTAGAGACGTTGTTTCTCTACCCGTGGGCCGTCGCCTACAAGGAGCTGGGATTGTTCGCTCTCGTAGAGATGGTGATTTTTATTACACTGCTAGTCGTTGGTCTGATCTACGCGTGGAGAAAGAAGGTGCTGGAATGGAACTAGATCTGACGAGTGTTGCGCCTGAATTGAAAGAAGAGCTGGACAGAAATGTCATGTTCACCACACTGGAATCAGTAAAGGGCTGGGTCCGAAGCAACTCGCTGTGGCCGTTGACTTTTGGCCTGGCATGCTGTGCGATCGAAATGATGGGAGCCGGCGGAGCGCGCTATGACCTCGACCGCTTCGGCGTTATCTTCCGTGCCTCGCCTCGCCAGTCAGACTTGATGATCGTCGCCGGTACCGTTACGAAAAAGATGGCTCCCCTGCTGCGCAGGCTGTACGACCAGATGCCTGAGCCCAAATGGGTGATCGCCATGGGGTCCTGTGCGACGGCGGGCGGACCGTATGTACGCTCCTATAGTGTAGTCAAGGGTGTAGACCAAATTGTACCCGTTGATGTATACATCCCCGGTTGCCCGCCTAACCCGGCAGCCCTTATTTATGGCATCAACAAGCTGCAAGAGAAAATTCGCTACGAAGCGAAGACTGGGAAGAGGGTGACCAGTCAATGAGTGATGAGCGCAAGCCAACGCCGGAGGAAAAGGCAAAGGCAGCCGCTGAAGCGCGAGCAAAAGTCGAAGCATTGCGACAACAAAAAGAACAGCAAGCCCAGACCGATGCTCCGGCTGAGGCAGGAGAAGCTCCGAGCAAGCCGTTTTCGGAAATGACGCCAGAAGAAAAGGCGGCCGCGAAGAAAGCGGCGGCAGAAGCCGCGATGGCAAAAGCCAAGGCAGCGAAGGAAGCAAAAGAGCAAGCCCAGACCGATGCTCCGGCTGAAGCAGAAGAAGCTCCGAGCAAGCCGTTTTCGGAAATGACGCCAGAAGAAAAGGCGGCCGCGAAGAAAGCGGCGGCAGAAGCCGCGATGGCAAAAGCCAAGGCGGCGAAAGAAGCAAAAGAGCAAGCCCAGACGGATGGCCCGGCTGAGGCAGGAGAAGCTCCGAGCAAGCCGTTTTCGGAAATGACGCCAGAGGAAAAGGCGGCCGCGAAGAAAGCGGCGGCAGAAGCCGCGATGGCAAAAGCCAAGGCAGCGAAGGAAGCAAAAGAGCAAGCCCAGACCGATGCCCCGGCTGAGGCAGGAGAAGCTCCGAGCAAGCCGTTTTCGGAAATGACGCCAGAGGAAAAGGCGGCCGCGAAGAAAGCGGCGGCAGCGGCAGCGATGGCAAAAGCGAAGGCAGCGAAGGAAGCAAAAGAGCAAGCCCAGACCGATGCTCCGGCTGAGGCAGAAGAAGCTCCGAGCAAGCCGTTTTCGGAAATGACGCCAGAGGAAAAGGCAGCCGCGAAGAAAGCAGCAGCAGCGGCAGCGATGGCAAAAGCCAAGGCGGCAAAAGACGCAGGAGCAGAAGAGCCGTCGGGCGACAGCGATGCCGACGCCAAGGCGAAGGCCGCAGCGAAGGCGAAAGCAGCCGCAGCAGCCGCGGCAGCAGCCAAAGCAAAAGCAGCACGTGAAGCGGCAGGCAACGATGGCGATACAGACGCCGATGCCAAGGCAAAAGCGGCAGCCGCAGCCAAGGCGAAGGCAGCAGCAGCCGCAGCAGCGAAAGCAAAGGCAGCGCAAGGCAGTGCGGAGCCTGCAGAAGAAGAGGCACCCAAGCCGCCATCGAAAAACCAGCCGTATCTCGATAAATACGTGGCCCGCATTACCGAGGCATTCGGGCCGGATGTGATCGAATCGGCATACATCAACGAGCTGGCAAAGGAAGTCCCGACCCTGATCATCCAAAACGAGCGCTGGCACGATGTGGCGCAATTTTTAAAGCAGGATGAACAGTTGGGCTTTGACTATTTGTCCAATCTGCATGGTGTCGATTACGAGGACCGTTTGGAAGTGTACTATCACCTGTATTCCTACAAAAATCGGCAAAGCGTGGCTGTGAAAGTCAAAACGAGTCGCGAACAGGCAAGCGTCGCGTCTGTCATGGATATATGGCAGGGAGCCAACTGGAACGAACGGGAAACGTACGACTTGCTCGGCATCTATTTCCCGGGACATATCGATTTGCGTCGTATTTTGCTGCCAGACGAATGGGTTGGACATCCGCTGCGCAAAGATTACGTGCAATACGACGAGGAGGTGTAGCGATTGAACCAGAACATCATCACCACCCATGTGGAAACCTCTTCCGAAACAGGAATTCGCACCGAGGAGATGTTGTTAAACGTCGGTCCCCAGCATCCCAGTACACACGGTGTATTTCGACTTGTCGTAAAAATCGACGGGGAGACGATTAAAGAAGCGACACCGGTGATGGGCTACCTCCATCGCGGCACGGAAAAGCTGGCGGAAAACCTCACGTATACGCAAATCATCCCTTACACCGACCGGATGGATTACGTATCGGCGATGACCAATAACTACGTTCTCTGCCACGCAGTAGAAACGATGATGGGATTGGAGATCCCGGAGCGAGCGCAGTATTTGCGTCTGATTGCGATGGAGTTGAACCGAGTGGCGAGCCATCTCGTCTGGTGGGGAACGTACCTGTTGGACTTGGGTGCGATGAGCCCCTTCCTGTACGCTTTCCGCGATCGGGAAAAAATCCTCGACCTGTTCAACGAGCTGTGCGGGGCACGCATGACGTTCAATTACATGCGCATTGGCGGAGTGAAATGGGATGCGCCCCCGGGATGGATTGACAAGGTGAAAGAGTTTGTCGCCTACATGAAGAAAGAATTCCAGAATTACCATCGTCTCGTGACGGGGAATGAGATCTTTTTGGAGAGGATCAAAGGAATCGGGCAGTTTGACGCCGCTACGGCATTGGATTACTCTTTGTCAGGAGTCATGCTACGATCGACCGGCATCAAATGGGATTTGCGCAAGGACGAACCGTACTGTATCTACGACCGCTTCGATTTTGAAGTGCCCACAGGTACCGGAGGCGACTGCATCACCCGCTATCATCTGCGTATGGCCGAGATTGAACAATCTCTGTATATACTCGAACAGGCACTGGAGCAGTTCCCAAGCGAGGGCGAAGTGATGGGCAAAGTGCCGCGCGTGATCCGTCCGCCGGCAGGAGAGACTTTTGTCCGTATCGAAGCGCCGCGCGGGGAGATCGGCTGCTATATTTCAAGCCAGGGCAAGGACAAACCGTGGAGATTGAAATTCCGCCGTCCTTCCTTTACCAATTTGCAAATTCTGCCCAAACTGTTGCAGGGAGAGAACATTGCCAACATGATTGCCATCCTGGGTAGTATCGACATCGTACTCGGGGAGGTTGACTGTTGATGAGCGAACTCTTGCAGCAAGCGCCATCTTTGCAAACGACCCTGTGGTTTGTTCTGGCTGCAGTCGTACTGCTTGCGGTACTGCTTGGCTTCGTTACATACGCCATTTACTTTGAGCGCAAAGTCATCGGCTGGATGCAATTGCGCATCGGTCCCAACCGGGTAGGTCCTCTCGGGCTGCTGCAGACCGTAGCCGATGTTGCCAAGCTGTTGCTCAAGGAAGACACGCGTCCCAAGCATGCCGACCGCGCCTTGTTTACCTTGGCTCCGATCCTGGCCTATGCGCCTGCTTTTGCGGTGCTGGCAGTGATGCCATTTACGGAAAGCATCCAGTTTGCCGATCTCGGCATCGGCTTGCTCTATTACATCGCCTTGTCGGGGATCACGGTTTTGGGCGTAATTACGGCTGGCTGGGCCTCCAACAACAAATACTCGCTGATTGGCGGACTCCGTTCGGCGGCACAGATGATCAGCTACGAGGTGCCGCTGGTCATGTCTGTCGTGGGTGTCGTCATGCTGACAGGCAGTATGAACCTCCGCGAGATTGTAGAGGCGCAGCGCGATGTCTGGAATATCGTGCCGCAGTTTATCGGTTTTCTCGTCTTTATCATCGCCGCCCAGGCGGAGCTGAACCGTACGCCGTTTGATTTGCCGGAAGCGGAGTCGGAGCTGGTGGCTGGTTACCACGTCGAATATTCCGGCTTCCGCTTTGCGATGTTTATGCTGGCTGAATACGTGTACATGTTTGGCATGGGGACGCTCGTTACCGTCCTGTTCCTCGGGGGCTGGCTGCCGATTCACCCGGCGCTTGATTTCATTCCGGGAATCGTCTGGTTTATCCTGAAGTTCTCACTGTATATCTTTTTCCAGTTCTGGCTGCGCGCCACGATGCCCCGTATGCGTGTCGATCAGTTGATGTCGTTCGCCTGGAAGGTGCTGTTGCCGGTTGCACTGGTGAATATTTTGCTGACGGCAGTTGTCGTTTCCTATCAAAGCGGCATGTTCTCATAAAGGAACACGCGCAGCAGCGCCCAAAGCGGCTGCGCGCACTGCCGACCGCATCAAACTAACGCAACAGGAATGGCATCGTTGAGTTCCTAATACTGAGGGGTGACACACATGCTAGGATTGGCCAAAGGCCTCGGGTATACATTTAAAAAGCTGACTGAAAAAAAGGTAACCCATTTTTATCCTGACGTACCGTTTACCATGCCGCCACGCTTTCGCGGCATCCAGCATTTTTCTCCGGAAAAATGCATTGTGTGCAACCAATGCGCCCGCATTTGCCCGACAGAGTGCATCCAGCTTACGGGAAAACCGCATCCGGACCCGGAGAAAAAAGGGAAAATCATTGATACGTACGACATCAATTTTGAGATTTGCATTTTGTGCGACCTCTGTACCGAGGTATGTCCGACCGAAGCGATCGTGATGACGAACAATTTTGAGCTGGCGACATACAGCCGGGATGAATTGTACAAAGACTTGAAGTGGCTGGATGACAACAATACCAACGTCAGGGAGGAGAATTAGATGAACGGCGAATTCGTGGCCTTTTTTATCCTGTCTCTCCTGACGATTGGCGGCGCGGTGTTTATGATCAGTTTCACCCGCGTGGTTCATATGGTGATCTCTCTGGGCATCACCTTTATCAGCATCGCCGGATTGTTTGTGCTGCTGGGAGCCGAATTTGTCGGAGTCTCGCAAATTCTCGTATACTCCGGTGCGATCTCGATCCTGATGCTGTTCGGGATCATGCTGACCAAACACGATGCCAATGACGAGGGTACAGGGGCCACCTGGAAAAACCGCTTTGCGCTGATCTTTGTCGCTGCGCTGTTTGGCTTGCTGTTCTGGGGTATTCAAAATACGCCATGGGCTTTGCCGGAACCGATGACGGCATCCTCAGAGAGCAATGCCAAGGAGATCGGTCTGCGGGTATTTACCGAGTATGTGATTCCGTTTGAACTTGTCTCTGTGCTGTTGCTGGTTGCGCTCGTCGGTGCGATCATTATGGCAAAGAAGGAGGGAGATAGCGAATGATGGTCAGTTTATCCTCCTACTTGATGGTCGCCCTGATTCTGTTTTGCGTAGGGCTGTATGGCGCGCTGACCAAACGCAACGCCGTCGTCGTGCTGATCTCCATTGAGCTGATGCTGAATGCAGTCAATATCAACCTCGTCGCCTTCTCCAAATACGGACTGTATCCGGACATTGCAGGGCAGATTTTTACCCTGTTTACGATGACGGTGGCAGCGGCGGAGGTAGCGGTAGGATTGGCGATCCTGATCGCCCTGTACCGGAATAAGGAGACAGTCAACGTCGACGAGATGGATCAAATGAAAAGGTAAGATGGACAACAGATAAGGAGGACAAAGATGGATACGATATTGCAATATGCCTGGCTTATCCCTCTGTTTCCGCTTCTTGCTTTCATTGTGATCGTCTCGTTTGGTCGCCAGTTGAAAGAAGGAGCAGCCCTTGTCGGGATTCTCTTGACAGGTGTGGCGTTTGTGCTCGCGGCACTTGTCTTTTTCGAGAGATTCATGGGGGGAGCGACGGATTACAAGTATAGCCTGGATTGGCTTCTGGTTGGCGATTCGCTGATTACCATGGGCTATGAGGTGAACCAGCTCAATGCGATGATGCTGGTCATTGTGACTCTGGTCAGCTTGCTGGTGCAGATATACTCCAAGGGTTACATGCATGGAGACGAGCGTTTTCCGGTCTTTTATCAGTACCTGGCGCTGTTTACCTTTTCCATGCTCGGTCTGGTGCTGTCGCCAAACCTGCTGCAGTTGTACATCTTCTGGGAGCTGGTAGGAGTCTGCTCGTTTCTGTTGGTGGGCTACTACTATTTCAAAAAGGAAGCAAAAGCGGCAGCGAAAAAAGCGTTTATTGTCACGCGGATTGGCGATTTGGGCTTGTTTATTGCCATCTGTCTGCTGTTTTGGTGGACCGGAAGTTTCGAGTACGGACACATCTTTGACAGCGTAGCCTTTGGTCGACTGGAACCGTGGATGATTACCCTGGTAGCGATCCTGATTTTCGTCGGGGCAATCGGAAAGTCAGGTCAGTTTCCGCTCCATACATGGTTGCCGGATGCGATGGAGGGACCGACTCCCGTATCGGCACTGATTCACGCCGCGACGATGGTTGCAGCCGGTGTGTACCTGGTGGCGGCTACGTATCCGCTGTTTATCGCATCGGATACGGCGTTGACCGTGGTAGCGTACGTCGGTGGATTTACCGCAATCTTCGCCGCTTCTATCGGCCTCACGCAGCGAGACATCAAACGCGTGCTGGCATACTCGACGGTGAGCCAATTGGGCTACATGATGATGGCGCTGGGGGTAGCGGGCGCCGCCGGATATGTAGCAGGGTCTTTTCACCTGATGACGCACGCCTTTTTCAAAGCGCTGCTGTTTTTGGGAGCAGGCAGTGTCATTCACGCTGTACATACCCAGGATGTCTTTGAAATGGGTGGACTGTGGAAGAAAATGCCGGTTACAGCCCTGACCTTTTTGATCGGCTGTCTGGCGATCGCGGGAATCTTCCCATTCTCCGGATTCTGGTCAAAGGAAGCGATCCTCGCTGCCGTCTACGGCGCACATCGCTACGATCTGTTGCTGATCGCGTTGGTAGCTGCGTTTTTTACCGCATTTTACATGTTCCGGCTGTTCTTCCTGACGTTCACGGGAGAAGCGCGCGGCAAGCATATGGCACATGAGTCTCCTTCGGTGATGACCGGACCGCTGCTGGTTCTCGCTTTGCTGGCGATCGTATCCGGGTTTATCAACATTCCGAATGCGCCGGTCTTGTCCGATTGGCTGCTCGACTCCGCGACTGGCGCGGCGATCACGACAGTCTTCGGCGATGGTGTCGCGCATGCGGCGATCTGGCTCCAGGTGGTAGCTCTGGCTGTGTCCGTGCTGGGCATTATCCTGGCCTACCTGATGTACGGCAAGAAGTCCGTCTCGGCGGATACGATTCCCGAGACGCTGCCGTGGCTGTACCAGCTCTCCTACCGCAAGTACTACGTGGATGAGCTGTACCACTACGTGTTTGTTCGCCCGCTCGGCTGGCTGGGAACGATTTTGTTCGCATTTGACAAATACGTGGTCGATGGACTGGTGAATCTGACCGCGAAACTTACATCGGGGATCGGAGCGCTGCACTCGAAGGCACAAAACGGACAGATGCAATCGTACGGAGTCATGGTGCTGTTCGGGCTTCTGCTCGTGGTCGTCGCCATCAGCCTGATGGCACAAGGAGGTGGACTCTTTGGATTTGCTCAATAGTATCCTCTTGTCATCACTGGTATTTTCACCGCTTTTGGCGATCCTCGTGCTCGCTTTTATCCCCAAGCATCAGGTAGGAGCGATCAAGCAGGTTGGCGTGTTCGGGACGCTGCTCCCGCTCATTTTGGCGCTGGTGTTGTTCGGTCTTTTCCAATACGGAACGGCGAATCTCCAGTTCGTCGAAAAATACGACTGGATCTCCATACCGCTGGTCGCCTCGCAGGGCGAAACGCTTGCACTCACCATCAACTACGAGATGGGCGTAGATGGCATTTCGATGCCGCTGCTCGTTTTGACCGCGATCATCGGAACGCTGGCTGCGGTCGCGTCCTGGCAAGTGAAAAAGCGGCTGAAAGAGTATTTTATCCTGTTTCACATCCTGCTGATCGGGATGCTGGGCGTCTTCGCGGCAGACAATCTGTTTCTCTTTTTCATCTTTTTTGAACTGACACTCGTGCCGATGTTTTTCCTCATCGGCGTCTGGGGGTACGGAGAGCGGGAAAAAGCCGCCAACAAGTTTTTGCTCTACAACGGAATTGGCTCAGGGATCATGCTGCTCGCCTTTATCGTCATCTACCTGCTGACGCAGACGATGAGCATGCAAGAGCTGGCCAACAGCTCGCCTGCCTTGATGTCAGGACTGACGCCGGAGCTTCGCTTTGGATTGTTTTTGGCGCTGTTCATCGCCTTTGCGATCAAGCTGCCCGTCTTTCCGTTCCACACGTGGATGCTGAAAGTACACGTCCAGGCACCGCCTTCGATCGTGATGATCCACTCCGGGATCTTGCTGAAGATGGGGGCGTACGGGCTGTTGCGCATGGGAATTGGCTTCTTCCCTGAGGAAGCATACATGTTCTCCACGTGGCTGGCTGTTCTCGGGATCATCAATATTTTGTACGGGGCGGTACTCGCTTTTGTCCAGAAGGATTTGAAAATGGTCCTGGCTTACTCCAGTATCAGCCATATGGGCATCGTGCTGCTCGGATTAGCCGCGATGAACACGATCGGCTTCCAGGGAGCGATGTTCCAGATCGTCTCTCACGGATTTATCTCTGCCTTGCTGTTCTTCCTGATCGGCGTCATCTGGGATCGAACCAACACATCCATGATTGACGACCTCGGCGGGTTGGCGAAATCCATGCCATTTGTCAGCGGCATTTTCCTGGCAGGGGGGATGGCCTCGCTCGGACTGCCTGGCATGTCCGGCTTTATCAGCGAATTCCTCGCGTTCCTCGGCCTGTTTGGCAACATGCCGGTACTGGCTGCGATCGGGGCGCTGGGGATTGTGCTGACCGCCGTCTACCTGCTGCGGGCGATCTTGCGCACGACGTTTGGGCCGACGCCAGACCGGTTCGCCCATCTGGCCGATGCCCAGCCGATTGAAGTGATACCGATGGTGTTTTTGCTCGGCTTTATCATTTTGATCGGGGTATACCCTGCGATCCTGGGGAATCCGCTGCAGCAAACCTTGAAAACAATCGTACCCATCGTGACGGGAATAGGAGGGTAAATCCATGGAAGTGAAAGACATCTTCTCATACGACTGGAGCTACCTTCTGCCCGAATTTATCATCCTGGGCTTTGCCACGGTCTTGTCACTGATCGATCTGTTCGCTGGAAAACGAGTGGGGAGCAAGGGAATCGGCATCCTCTCCCTGGTCGGGATCGTGCTGGCTGCATGTTTTGTCTTCGTCAACATCAGTACACTGGAACAGCCGTACAGCTATATGGCTGACACGATACGAGTCGACAACTACGGAAATGCGTTCAAGCTGCTCTTTTTGGGAGGGACGGCATTTGCCATCCTGTTGTCCCTGTCGTATTTGGAGCATGGCGGGGTAGTCCATCGCGGCGAGTATTACTACCTGATGCTGACCGGACTGCTGGGAGCGATGGTGATGGCTTCCTCCGCAGACCTGATTACGATGTTTGTCGGTCTGGAGCTTTTGTCGCTGTCCTCGTACATTCTCGCCGGCATGCGGAAAAAGTCCCTAAAGTCCAACGAGTCGGCGTTCAAGTACGTCGTATCCGGAGGAATCGCTACGGCTGTCACACTGTTCGGGATGTCGTATCTGTACGGCTTGAGCGGGACGACGAATATTTATCTGCTCTCCGAGCGGCTGCAAGAAGCGAGCATGATGGGGTATCAGTTTATCGTCTACGTGGCGTTTGCGTTCCTGGCAGTAGGTCTCGCCTTTAAAATCTCGGCGGCGCCCAACCATATGTGGGTGCCGGATGTGTACCAGGGTGCGCCTACACCTGTTACCGCTTTTCTCGCCGTAGTCTCGAAAGCGGCCGGCTTTGCGCTTGTGTTCCGCTTGCTGTTGATCTCCTTTTTCTACGTACCAAGTGATGGCGGACGCTTTTTCTTCGCCGAAGGGGCGCTGTTCCTCGGACTGATGGCTGCGGCATCGATGATCATCGGAAACACGATGGCGCTCAAACAGTCCAATGTCAAACGGATGATGGCGTACTCCGGGATCGCCCAGGCCGGGTATCTGCTGGTGCCGTTTGTGCCGCCGACGACCCTGTTCTTCAGTGAGGTCATCTTCTATCTGTTCGGCTACTTGCTGGTCAGCTTTGGGGCGTTTGCCGTGATCATGGTCGTGGCCAAGGAACAACAGACGGAAGATTTGAGGGGCTTCTCGGGACTGTATCACCGCTCGCCGTGGATCGCGATTGCGATGACGATTTTCCTGCTTTCCTTGGCGGGAATTCCCGTCACCGTCGGCTTCTTCGGGAAGTTCTACCTGTTCATAGGCGCGCTGGCACAGGCGAACTACTGGCTGGCTGCCGTGATGATCGCAACCAGCGTGGTTTCGTATTACTACTACTTCGGGATTATCCGGCAAATGTACATGCGCCCGGGCGAAAGCGAAGCGCCTCTGGCCGTGCCAAAAGGTATCTGGCTGTTCATCATGGTGATGGCAGTGGCAACCGTATTTTTCGGCATCTTCCCGGGACTGTTGACCGAATACATACAGGCCAACTTCAACCCGTCGTTTGATTTTGGAAGCATGCTGCCGGGTAATTGACAGTAAGACTCGAATCTGCGCACAACTTCATGTACAATGAAAGGGATGGCTTCGTGCCGTCCTTTTTCATTAGAGGAGGTATGCAACGTGCCGCAAGATATTTACGGATTGCTCAGCATCGTGTTGTCGGTTTTCTTCATCGGCTTGAGCTGGTGGGCATTGCAGGCATTTCACTTCGAAAAGGTGCTGAAACGGCCGAACAGCGCACAAGCCAAACTGCTGCAAATCTTTCTGTCCATCGTAATGGGGTATGAATTGTCTCGCTTTTTCCTCGATTACCTGGGCTGGTCGCTCGTCTTCGGCAACCTCTTCTCCTAAACAGGCAAAGTTCGACACGATTTGCTGGTATATCTACCCATTTTCATGTCCACAATGAAAAGTACATAGAGGTACATGGAGTGGGGGAGAGAGCGATGAAACAGTGGTTAGGCTGGTTGGCGTCGACATTGCTGATCGTTGCCGGTATCGCCTTTTGGCTGCCTGTGCAAGCGAAGGAAGAGAATACTCCTGTAGCAGCCCTGTTGGTAGAGGCGCTGGAGGATACGGGAGCGACGGCACAAGAAGTACAGGTTAGGCTGCGGGCTTCTTCCGATCAGGCGAACAGTCCTGAGGAGTGGAAGCAGGTGGCGGAAGAATGGGCGACGAGACTGGAAATTCCCTTCTCGGCTGCAGACATCTCCGAAACGGGTCACGGCCTGTCCTATCGCGCGAATGCCGACCGATCCGGCGTACAGATCCGGTACGAGGTTACAGGCGTTTCCAGTAATGGGTTGTATCATACATATCTGGTATTGCTGCTGTCAGGAAGTCCAACATCGCTACCATATATTGAATCCATGCAAAAAGCGTATGTCACAGCTTTGCGAGATGCCAGCTTCAATGTGCAAATTGGCACTTGTATTCGTGGAATGGACAATGTTAAGATGAGTGTTGACCAACAGGAGGGTAGGATTTTGTCAATGTTTCGGACCCTCGAGGCCAAGGAACTGGAACGGCTGCAAGACGAAACTGTCGTCAGCATATCCGGTTACACCCATTTGTGGGAGGAATCCATTCCCCTGCATGGCCAAAAAATGAACCTACAGGTGGCGACTCACCGAAACAGTGATGCAGGGACGTCGATTACGATTGGTACACCGATCATCACAGTGGAATATTAGCACGCGGAGGGGTACACATTGGATAAAATGATTGTCCGTGGTGGTAAGGCATTGGCGGGAACCGTGAAAGTTTCCGGTGCCAAGAATGCCGTACTCCCTATTATTGCAGCATCCATCCTGGCAGAAGACGGGACATGCGTCATTTCAGATGTACCTGCTCTCGATGATGTCAGAACGATATGCGACCTTTTGAAATCAATGGGGATTTCCCTTACATATGAGCAAGAAGTGCTGACAGTAGACGCCTCGCAATTGTCGAGCGTAGAGGCTTCCTACGACCTGGTGCGTAAAATGCGGGCTTCTTTCCTGGTCATGGGACCGCTTCTTGCGAGAAAGGGACAAGCTCGCGTAGCGTTGCCGGGTGGCTGCGCGATCGGGACACGGCCGATCGATCAGCATCTCAAAGGCTTCGAAGCGATGGGAGCAAAAATTGAAATCGGTCAAGGTTTCATTGAAGCCAGCGTAGAAGGCCGACTGAAGGGTGCAAAAATTTACCTCGATATTGCCAGCGTGGGCGCTACGGAAAATATTATGATGGCGGCGACCTTGGCTGAAGGCACGACTGTCATCGAAAATGCTGCCGAAGAGCCGGAAATCGTCGATCTGGCCAACTTCCTCAACCGGATGGGGGCTAAAATCAGAGGCGCAGGGACAGGCTCCATTCGCATCGAAGGTGTGGAGAAGCTGTCGGGTTGCGTACATTGCGTGATTCCGGACCGGATCGAAGCGGGCACATTTATGGTGGCTGCGGCGATTACCGGCGGCGACGTATTTGTTGAAGGCGCGATTTGCGACCACCTCAAATCCGTGACGGCCAAGCTGCGCGAAATGGGCGTAGAGGTGGATGAGCAGGAAAACGGTATTCGCGTCAGACGGACCGGCAAGCTGAAAGCGGTAGACCTGAAGACCTTGCCATACCCTGGCTTTCCGACCGATATGCAGTCGCAGATGATGGCGTTGCTGCTGATCTCTGAGGGGACGAGCATCGTGACCGAGACTGTGTTTGAGAATCGCTTCATGCACGTAGAAGAGTTCTGCCGCATGAACGCCAACATCAAGATCGAAGGACGCAGCGCGATCGTCGAGGGCGGCAACAAGCTGATGGGCAGCAAAGTAACCGCTACCGACCTGAGGGCTGGAGCAGCGCTTGTACTGGCGGGCCTGGTTTCGGAGGGAGAGACGGAAGTCGGCGGGCTGCACCATATCGACCGCGGGTACGTCAATTTTGCCGAAAAGCTGCAGGCGCTCGGAGCAGACATCCATCGCATCGGTCCGGAAACGGCCCAGGAAGAGGATTCTGCACTGCGTCAAGACAAGGTGCAAATCAGCTTTTCACCCAATTTCGCCTAACGATACAAAAGCATGGTAGAAGACTCTCTGATTGCCAGAGGGTCTTTTCTTGTTATTCTCGCTTCCCTCTCACTCTCTCGTTCTACCGACTGGGGCTCGTACATAGACTGGAATAGTCCAGCATGACTACGGGGAGGGTTTGCCGCAATGAAACGTTATCTCGTCCTGTGGATTGTCGTATTACCGCTTTTGCTTGTGTTGATGCCTGCCGCTTTGGTCTCTCTCTTTTCTCCTGCTGTGGAAGTGGTAGAAGAGGGGGGAGAAGCAGTTCCAGCAGCCGCCACCTACGATCCTCCCGCTGCATCCGGACTGGAAGTAAAGGTCTACCGCACGGAAAAACAGGTGGTCGAAACGCTGCCGCTGGAACAGTACATTACCGGCGTGGTAGCGGCAGAGATGCCAGCCGAGTTTGAACTGGAGGCGCTGAAGGCACAGGCGATGGCGGCACGCACCTACATCGTCCGCAGACTGATGGAAGGAAAATGGGAGGACGTCCCGGACGGTGCCCATGTATCGGATACGGTGAAACATCAGGTGTACCTCGATGAAGCGCAGCGCAAGGCCAATTGGCAGAGCCAGTACGAGTGGAAAAACACCAGGATCGCGCAGGCAGTCCAGGCGACGGCGGGCATCGTGCTTACGTATGACGGCAAGCCGATCGATGCGACGTTTTTCTCTACGAGCAACGGCTTTACCGAAAACTCCCAAGAGTACTGGGAGCAGGCGATCCCTTATCTGAAAAGCGTGCCCAGCCCGTGGGACATCGAATCTCCACGCTATGAGGAGACGGTCGTGCTCTCGACTGCCGAACTGGAAAAAACCCTCGGTGTCCAGCTTGCGATGAATACATCCGGCGGGGCATGGTACCAGATTCAAACGCGGACGACCGGCAATCGGGTCGGCAAGGTTACGATTGGCGGGAAGGAATTCACGGGGCGGGAAGTGAGGGAAAAGCTCAACCTGAACTCCTCTTCCTTCTCCATGGAACTTCGAGGCGATCAGGTCTACATTACGACCAAAGGATACGGCCACGGCGTCGGCATGAGCCAGTGGGGAGCCAACGGCATGGCCAAGTCGGGGAAAAAGGCTGAGCAGATCGTGAAGTATTTTTACCAGGGGATTGACTTGCAGGAGGTAAGCCAGGTCATGAGTGTATAGGAAGCAGTGAATCGTACGATGCACGCAAATTTTTAATTTTCCCTTCTCTCTCAGGTTTATACGCCAAAATTCTGGCGATACTGAGGGATGAGGTGATGAAAAAAATGGAAGATCAAAAGAATCCAAAAGAACCGATTCCATTCAAAAAGACAAGCAGTTGGAAAAAAATGATGGGCAAAAAATGGGCGTTTCCAGCGATCTACATCGGAGCCGCAGCAATTATTCTCGCTTTTGTGATGTGGTATCAGGGCAACGTCATCAGCACCGTATCGGAGTTGAACAATCCCGATAACGTGGTAGCGACACCGGGAGACGGTGTGACGGTCTCTGAGAACCAGCCAGGCGATGAATCTGTACCTGTTGCGGGCAACACCCAGCCAATGACCTGGCCTGTAGGCGCGGATGTCCAGCATGAGCAGTCGATGGGCTTCTACGACGAACAAGCCCCGCAGGAAGAACAGCAAAATGCGCTGGTTCAATACAACCAGTCCTTCTTCCCGCACACCGGTATTGATTTGAAAGCCGCTGACGGCAACAGTTTTGACGTCGTGGCTGTCCTCGACGGAAAAGTGGCAAAGGTCGAGAATGACCCGCTCGTCGGCAGAGTCGTCGAGATCGAGCATGCAGACGGCGTCGTAAGCGTGTACCAGTCGCTGGAAAGCAGCACTGTGAAGCCGGGAGACGAAGTAACGCAGGGCCAGGTGATTGGCTCCGCGGGACGCAATGAATATGAAAAAGACGCTGGCGTCCACCTTCACTTTGAGGTGCTCGTCGACGGCAAGCCGGTCAACCCCGAGCAGTACCTGACCAAAAGCGAAGCTGAACACCAATAAGCCCTGAAATCGCGCCTGCAAAAGCGAAATCTTTTGCAGGCGTTTTTTTCATTTGTACAAACTGTGAAAAAAAGATGCGGCCGTGCTGGCTTGTCAGGCTTGGAAACGTAGAATATGTGTCCGCACCCACCCATATATTGTATCAGACAATGTAGATACAAGGAGGCGAGTGACGTGCACGACTACATCAAAGAGCGGACCATCAAAATCGGCAGATATATTGTGGAGACGCGAAATACGGTTCGTATGATCGCCAAGGAGTTCGGGGTTTCCAAAAGTACAGTGCACAAAGACCTGACAGAGCGGCTGCCTGAAATAAATCCGGAGTTGGCAAACCAAGTTAAGGAAATTTTGGAATACCACAAGGCTATCAGGCATTTGCGCGGCGGCGAAGCCACCAAAATCAAGTACAAACGACGCAGCAAGAAAGTCCGGATTGAGCAAGAGGAAAGTATTTAAGAAATAATTTCCTTGTCCTCTCACGTAGAAGAGCCTATGATATTAGGTAGAATGTTACTGGAAACAGGGAGGACCTTTCATGTTTGGCAAAGATATCGGGATCGACTTGGGCACGGCCAATGTCTTGGTGTTTGTAAAAGGCAAGGGGATTGTCCTAGACGAACCATCTGTCGTAGCAATTGACAATCAGACGAAAAAAGTATTGGCCGTAGGAAATGAAGCCCATCGCATGGTGGGCCGAACCCCAGGGAATATTGTGGCGATCCGACCTTTGCGAGAAGGTGTAATTGCCGACTTCGAAATTACAGAGGCCATGCTGAAGCACTTTTTGACGAAAATCGGTGGAAAAAGCATGTTCGCTCGCCCGCGCATCTTGATTTGCTGCCCGACCAACATCACCTCTGTCGAGCAAAAGGCGATCCGGGAAGCAGCCGAGCGCAGCGGCGGAGCGAGACAGGTGTACATTGAGGAAGAGCCAAAGGTGGCTGCAGTAGGTGCCGGAATGGATATTTTTCAGCCGTCCGGCAACATGGTTGTAGACATCGGAGGCGGTACGACTGATGTAGCGGTACTCTCCATGGGCGATATTGTCACGTCCTCATCGATCAAGGTAGCAGGCGATACGTTTGATTTAGCCATTATGCGATACATAAAAAACAAATATAAATTACTGATTGGAGAACGTACGGCTGAAGACATCAAGGTGCAGATTGGCACCGTATTCGGCGGACGCCAGGACGAAATGGACATTCGGGGACGAGATATGGTAAGCGGCTTGCCGCAAACGATTACCATCCAGTCCTTTGAAGTCCAAGAAGCCCTGGCTGAGTCGGTGAGTGCGATTGTACAAGCATCAAAATCTGTTTTAGAACGAACACCTCCGGAACTTTCTGCCGATATAATAGATAAGGGAGTATTCCTGACTGGCGGCGGAGCCTTGTTGCACGGTATCGACCAGGTGCTGGCAGACGAATTGAAAGTGCCGGTACTGGTTGCCGACGAGCCGATGATGTGCGTCGCCAAAGGAACAGGAATGATGCTGGACTACCTGGACAAGGTGCCGGCACAGCGGGAGAAGAAAATTTTCGGGAGGTAAGAGCTTGTGATCAGAGGCTTGTATACATCTGCATCAGGGATGTTTGCTTTGCAGCAGCGCCAGGAAGCGCTCGCCAACAATCTGGCCAATATCAACACGCCCGGTTTTAAACAGGATGTAGGCGTCATGCGGGCGTTTCCCGAACAGTTGATCTCGCGAATCCGCGATCAGGAGGGACCGAGTGTTCAGGGAATGCCGATGATGGGTGGACAAGCTGCCATGATCGGCCGTCTCAATACGGGAGTATACATGTCCGAGGCGATTACGATGTTCCAGCAGGGAGACATCGCCGAGACGCGCAACCCGTACGATGTCGCGCTGATGGACAACCTTCAGCCGGATGACGAAGGAAACGAGCGCCGCCTGTTCTTCAGTGTGGCCCGGATTCCTGAGGATCAGTTGGATGAGCCAGCACCCGAGGACCAGATCCGCTATACGCGAAACGGAAACTGGAACGTCGATGCTGACGGCTATCTGGTGACCGCCGACGGTTACTACGTGCTGGACAATGAGAACCAGGCGATTCGCGTCAATAACCCGGATACGGTAAACGTCGGGGAACGCATGCAAATCAACGAACTTGGCGAGCTGGTGTACGAGAATGAAGACGGCGATCTTGTCGCGATGGACAACCAACGCCTGGGACTTGCGGTAATCACCAATCCGTCGCAGTTGGTCCGTGAAGGTCTCGGCATCTACCGCTGGGAAGGCGAAGGCGAGCCTGTACCGATCGATGTAGCGGAGGCGGAAGACCTGGCTGCCTGGGGAGCGGGCGAGTACGATGACCCACGAATCTCCGGTCGATACGGCACCAAGCAAGGATGGATTGAGCGAGCCAACGTGGATTCTGCCCAGACGATGACCGATATGATGAGCGTGCTCCGCGCCTATGAAGCGAACCAGCGCGTACTGACGACGATTGACGGTACACTGGAAAAGGCTGCCAATGAAATCGGGCGCGTAAACGGGTAAAATAAGGAGGAGCGGCGAAGATGCAATCACTGAATATCTCATCTTCTGCACTGCGCGGGATACAGCTTGGGCTGGATAACACAGCAAACAATCTGGCGAATGTAGAAACGGTCGGTTACAAACGCCGGGCAGCTTCCTTTTCCGAACTGCTCGCCGATTCGTTCAACAAGCAACCGGATACGGACACCCAAAACCGTACGACCCCGGCTGGCTTGCGCTTGGGTAACGGCGCTGCACTGAACATGACCAAGCTGGACATGTCGCCGGGCAACATGAAGCAAACCGACGAGCCGACCGATTTGATGATCGAGGGAGAAGGTTTCTTCCTGGTTAGCAGAGTGATTACAGATGCGACTGGCGCACAAGTCGGAGAGGAGTTTCGGTTTACACGGGATGGGGCGTTTCATTTGCAGGAAAGCGAATACCACGGTGCGTTTGTCCTTGTGAATTCGTCAGGCTATGTACTGACCAATGAAATTGGCGCACCTATTTTAATCCCGGAAGATGAAGTCAACGAGCTCACTATTTCCAATGATGGGTTTGTGACAGCGAACGGCAACGATACCTTTGAACGCGTCGGTATCTGGAAGGTGGACAACCCGGATCAACTGCAGCAGGTCGGAAACAACCTGTACGATCCGGCTCTCGGTGCACAAAACCCGGCTGATGTCTATGCTGCATGGGAGGATGGCATGGCTACAGCCATTCGCCAGGGCGCGCTGGAAACATCCAACGTGAACATGCAGGAGGAAATATCCCAGTTGATCAATATCCAGCGTGCTTATCAGTTGAACTCGCGAGCGATTATGATCGCCGATCAGATGATGGGTATCGCCACTTCGATCCGTAGCTGAACCATTACCACGTGATGACGGAGGGCAGCAATGAATCAAGAAAAGGGACAACATTTTCCGCAAAAGACCCAGCAAGGGAAACAATCGGAGCGCGTCAGAAGCGGCAAAAGATGGCCTTTTGTCTTGGCAAAAGTCATGCTGGTCCCGATTCTGGTCTTTTTCTCGCTCGTAGCAGGTCTGATGATCGGGTATGGAGTCGTAGGTGACAAGCCGATGTCAGAAGTGTTTGACCTCGCTACATACAAACATATGTACGATTTGCTGTTTGCGGAATAGAGGAATAAAACATGTCAGGAAAGCGCCCGGACCCCACGGTTTGGGCTGCTTGCTTTTTGGCGGGACTTGTTGTTTCGATTGTCCCCAGAGTATAATAGATCGAGCGACTGAAAAGGGAAGTGCAGCTTACGATTACGGAGGGATTATCCGTGAATCTTCCTAATATGCTTACGGTCTTTCGCATGTTTCTTATCCCTTTGTACCTGGTGGTTTTCTTTTCCGAATGGCCCTACCATCTGGAGATTTCTCTGGCGATCTTGCTGCTGGCAGGATTGACCGATATCGCGGATGGATATATCGCGCGAAAATACAAAATGGTGACGAGCTTTGGAGTTATGATGGACCCTTTGGCAGATAAACTGATGATGCTGTCTGTTATCGCTTCATTTTTTATTACCGGGCGGATCAGCCTGTGGGCTACCCTGTTTTTTTTCGCACGCGATGTCGCGATGATTGCGACAGGAGCAGTGTATCACTTTCGCGGCAAGAAAACGGTTCCTGCCAACGCCTACGGCAAGCTGACTACGGTCATGCTGTACCTTGTCACTCCGCTCGTGATGTACAGGTATCCGTACGGGGAGGCGATCTTGTGGTCTGTAATTGCGTTCTCGTTCCTTGCGAGCGCGATATATCTGGCCAAATTTCGTCTGCTCAACAAAAATGCGTCGTGACGTAAGCGGGAAAAAGAGCACTTCCGGGAAGGGAAGGAAGTGCTCCTTTTATTTTAACCCCGGCCTCCTCGCCTGGCGGGAGCGGGTGGTTGTCTTATTTTCCGTTCGCAGCATGCGGTTCATGCGTGGACAAGTCTAGTGAAGCTATGGAAAAGGAGCGATATTCATGGAAATCAAGGCACCTTTGGACAGTGTACAAATTCAAGCAATCATTCCTCATCGGTACCCGTTTTTGCTGGTGGACAAGATCGTCGAGCTCGAAATGGGAAAGCGCGCCGTCGGTCTGAAAAATGTGACGGTCAATGAGCCGTTTTTTCAGGGGCATTTTCCCGGTTATCCGGTCATGCCGGGCGTACTGATCGTAGAAGCACTGGCACAGGTTGGCGCTGTTGCGATTTTGAGCATGGAAGAGCACCAGGGCAAGCTGGGGATGTTCGCGGGAATTGACGGTTTCCGCTTTAAGGAGCAAGTGAAGCCGTGTGATACGCTCACGCTGGAAGTCGAGCTGACCCGTGTGCGGGGAACGATCGGCAAAGGCCATGGTCGTGCGCTCGTCGACGGCAAGGTGGCTGCCGAAGGAGATTTGATGTTTGCCATCGTGGCCCCAGACCAGGCGTAAACGAGCGTTCTTGAACGCGTTTCTCTTTTCGGGTAGAATGTCTGGAGGGAACTTTTTTAGGCGTATAGCGTCTTCATATTGTAGGTGAAACTATTGACCAAACAGGTTGCACATATACTGGGTGTACCTTTTACAACGCATAATTTTGATGAGACCGTGGCCGATCTCACAGGACGGGTCGAGCGCGGCGTGCGGACGCATGTCGTCACGGCCAATCCGGAAATAGTGATGATCGCCAGAGAGAATACGTCATTTCGTACTGTACTGGATCAGGCCTACGTAGTGCCTGACGGGATCGGGATCGTCTACGCAGCGAAGTGGACGAACCAGCCGATCACCGAGCGCGTGACTGGTGTCGAGCTGCTGGAAGCGTTGATGGCCGAAGCAGATCGTCATGGATGGAACGTCTTTTTGCTGGGTGCAGCACCGGATGTGGTGCAGCTCGCGGCAGAAAAGCTGGGCAACCGATACCCGGGAGCCAGAATTGTCGGCTACCGTGACGGTTATTTTCGCCCGGAGGACGAGAAGCAAATCGTGCAGGAAATCGCAGAGCGCCAGACGCAGCTTTTGTTCGTGGCGATGGGCGCGCCCAAGCAGGATGAATGGATTGCCCGATACCGCGACCAGCTGGGGGCCACCCTGATGATGGGTGTGGGAGGCAGCTTCGATGTCGTCTCGGGGAAAGTAAAGCGAGCGCCGCTCATATGGCAGAAACTGCATCTGGAATGGCTCCACCGGCTGCTGACCATGCCTTCGCGCTGGAAACGCCAGCTTGCGATTCCGCGCTTTGTCTGGACTGTCTTGTCAGAAAAATGGAAATCACGCTCCTAGAGCACCCGTAGAGAGGAGTCATCCGATGTCTACGTTTATCTTCGGATTTTTGACGTCGTTGATCGTAGCATTTCTCGCAACACCGTACGTAAAAAAATTGGCGATCAAAGTGGGGGCTGTAGACGCTCCCGATCAACGAAAGGTACATACGAGGATCATGCCCCGGCTGGGTGGTCTGGCGATTTACCTGGGCTATCTGGTCGCCTTCTTCCTGTTTGTGCCGTTTGCCGATAAGCCGGAGACTCTGGGCATCTTTATCGGCAGCAGCATCGTGATGATCGTCGGCATGCTGGACGACAAATACCAGCTTTCGCCCAAGTGGAAGCTGCTTGGCCAACTGGTGGCAGCGCTTATTGTCGTCATCCCGTTCGGACTGAAAATCGGCGTAGTCAATCTGCCGTATGAAGGAAGCATCGACTTCGGAAGCGGCTGGCTGCTGTGGCTGGCCGTTCCGATCACCATCTTCTGGATCGTCGGCGTGACCAACGCAGTAAACCTGATCGATGGTCTCGATGGCTTGTCGGCAGGGGTATCCGCGATCGCTACAGCAACGATGGCGGTCATGGCCATCCTGATGGGAGATTACAACGTCGCCCTGTACTGCTTTGTTCTGTTGGGCGCCATTATCGGTTTTCTGTACTTCAACTTCCATCCTGCTCGCCTGTTCATGGGGGATACCGGCTCGCTGTTTCTCGGGTTTAACCTGGCAGCGCTCTCGATCATGGGCTTTAAAGAAGCACTTTTCGTTTCCTTTATCATACCGATCGTGGTATTGGGAGTGCCGCTCTGGGATACCTTCTTTGCCATCGTGCGCCGCATCATCAACAAAAAGCCGATTTCCAGCCCGGACAAAGGTCATTTGCACCACTGCCTGCTGAACATGGGATTGTCGCACCGGACGACCGTATTGGTCATCTACAGCATCAGCATCTTCTTCGGGAGCATGGCGATTCTCTTGACCAAGACGACGAAGTGGACCACATTGACCGTAATGGTCTGCCTGCTGATCGCGATTCATCTGGGCACAGAAATCGTCGGACTGGTTAGCCGCCGTCATCGTCCGCTGATCAATATTTACCGCCGGCTGAAGCTCAAAGCAAGTGAAAGAAGAAGTCACTAAATTGTCAAAGATGAGTCCCTGCTTAGTTGCAGGGGCTTTTTTTGCTATCTTTTCACAGTTTGCCCCTTAACTTGGATGAGGTATTGTCCGATAATATTAGAGAGAAAGAATGTGTTCTGTCGCAAGTACAAACAGGACAGTGGGATGAAAATTTGTAAGGAGAGGTGAAACAATGCAAACAACATTGCATGCAGTTCGTCGCTGGTTCATCATGTGCCTGGCGATGATGGTATTGGTAGCAGGATTTGCGCCGGCTGCTCCTGTGGCGGCTGCAAATGACAACAACCCGATTACACTGACCGGCTTCCGCAATGATACGACCCCTGTTACTCCGGTTGTATACGGCAGCCCGACCATCACGCTTACGGGTACATACGGTGCCAGCGTGTCGGGGGCTGATTTGCGCCTGAAATTGACGACGAATAACGGACAAACGGTAGAGGATCTGGCTAGTACATCTCCATCGATTAGCGGTCCGACCTTTACGTTTTATGACGTTTCCTTGAGACCGGGTCTGAACAAGATCACGTTTTACGAAAGAGTTGGGAGTGTCACCAAGGAGTACTACCACTTCTACGTGCAATACAATGACACGCCACTGGTTACCGATCTGAAGGTCAACGACATCGAATTGAATGACCCGAACATTACGAATACGCCGACCTACATCGCCGTTTCTTCGGAAAACCGGCTGAACCTGAACATGGCGGGACAAGCCATGAACGCAGACACAGTCGAGGTTACGAATTTGCGGACAGGTGAAGTAATCAAGACATCGGTTGGCCGCAACGGCTCGTTCGCGTTGAACCTGCCGACGCTTTTGGGAGAAAACATTCTCCATATTCGCGTCTTTAACCAGAATAAAGAAGTAGGGATTTTTGAACGGAAACTCGTGGTCACGACCACTTCTTCCGGGACATCTGACCAGTTCTTCCAGGTAAAACTGGCAGGTACTGATCTGGTGCCAAACACCCAGACGATGATCAAAGGGGCGATTCCTTCCGGCAACCAGCAACTGACCGGACGGGCCCTGCTGCAATATGCAGACATTCCGAACCAGCAGGTTTTTGACAAATTCAGAATGCGCGTCACGGGTGACGGATACGATCAGGAATTCGATCTCACCCAGAACAACGCCGTATTGAGCAATCCGTCGCAGGTCGGCTTTGCCCAGGTCGGCAATCCGCAGAATGGATTTACCGAATACTACATTTCGGCCAACATCCCGACCGGCTTGCAGGACGGCAACGTATACAAAGTGACGTTGAGCTACCAGTACCTTGTCAAGACGACCCTGGACGATCCGGCTTTGCCGCCTTCAACTGAAAATGGTTTCATCCGGATCAACAACTACGAGTATGAGTTCCGCTATGTGGACAGCTCCAAGCCGATTATCGAAAAAGTGACGAATACGACCAGTGGACAAACACTGTCCCCGACAGGCAGCAACGTCATCGTGACTTCTCCGGTAGTGCTGGAGCTTGAAACGACGAACATTCCGAACGCGACCGGATTTACTGTCACGTACAAAGGTGCAACCTTGACGAACAACCAGGAGTACAGGCTGGAAGCAAACGGTGCAAACAAGTACCTGCTGACCCTGCTGGATACTCCTCCGGGCTCGGGACGACTGGAAATTCAGTACAACGGTGGTGCGGCAGGCAGCACAACTGCTGAATACATTCTCGACATTCGCGTCACCCCGTTTGTTCAATTGACGTATGAAAAGTCCAACAATGTCTACAGCTTTGAAGATGGCTACCAGATCAAGGGCGAAGGCGACATCGTTGCCCTGGATGGTAAGGTGTACAACTACGTGCTGCGGACAAACAACATTTCTGCAACGCTGAACGGAAGCGATATCACGATTTCAAACATCAACGCTGCAAACGGGACGTTCCGCATTAACAGAGATCAGTTTTTGACCGATCCGCCGATCTTGAAAAAGGGCAACAACGTCCTCAAAATTACACTGCGTGACAGCACGAACAGCAACAACAACACGACGTTCACGTACAATATTTCCTACGACACGACAAAAGCGCCCAGCGTCGAAAATGTTAAGCTGGAAGTGCTGTCTAACGGAAAGACTGAAGAATTGACCAAAAAAGCAAACGAAGATGCCTACAGTACCGGCGCCAACTTCCTGCGTACGATCAGCTTCACAGTGAAAGACGCGACGCGTGTCTACATCGAGAAAAACGGGAAGCGCATCAGCGACTATGAGTACGACGGCAGCGAGTGGGATCATATGACGAATCACATCGATTACGTCAATGCCCGCAATGAAGCTTTAAGCGGTCAAAATAGCCGGGGCAACCTGGAGCCGTTCTTTGACGATAACAACATCGAGCCTTCTGCTAGAACGGCATTCGAAGGAAAAATGACGGCCAATCAGTACGGTGACCTGGTCGAAGCAGTGCAAAGTGTCGTATCCAACGCTGCCGATCAGGAGCAAAAGCTCGCGTTGTTCCCGCTGACCCTGCGCAAGGGCGGCACGACGACGTACACGATCGTGGCAGAGGATGAAAACGGAACCGTTCTTCGTTACGACATCCGGATCAACCAGTCGTACTCCAGTTGGGAAGTTCTTTCCCCGGTAAAAGCAAAAGAATCCGATGACTACATCATCGTAAACAGCAATAGCGCGGTCATCAAAATTTTTGCTGAGAATGCAGACAAGGTACTGTTTGGGAAAAACGAAGCGAGAGTGACCAACACGACCAACCCGGATTTCTACTATGACGACGACCGCGGCAAGACATTGCCGGAAACGTATTACGTGTTTACGTCGACCGTATCGTTGAAAAAAGGTCTGAACACCATCAAGTTCTCCGTACAGGTGGGAGACCAGACGTACAATGACGAAATCAAGATTTACAATGCAAACTCTTCTGTCGGTGGTGCGGAATTCCGCGATGTTCTCGGCAAGAAAGTATCCTTCACCGTCTTCGACAAACAGCTTACGTTGAAGTTCCCGGCTGGTACGGTTCTGCTTTCGCCGGATGACGGCCGCATCGGTCAAGAGGTAAAAAATCCGACAGGCGATATTTTTGTAGACGTACCGCTTTACTTCGGGATTGCCGACCGCACCACAGGTCGGGTGAGCATCGATGACGACCGTTTGGAAAGCCGTCTGGAGCTCGATTCCAGCTTTAACTACGCAAGCCCGCTGTTCTACATCGACGCAGGTGACGTCGACGCACCGGGTGGACGCGATCCGTACCTGGATGAAGGCGACGCGCGCGACTTCAGAAGCCGCTATGAAGACAACCTGGTTCCGAGCCGTCGGGGTACCCTGACGCTGCAGTACGATCCTTCGATTGTCAATGCAGCCAATACAATGCTCACCGTTTTCTATCACAATGGTAACGAGTGGAGAAACGTGGGCGGTGTGGTCAACACAGGTTCCAAGACAATTCAGGTGCCATTCCATGGATTTGGATTCTACATGGTAATGAAAACGCGCGAAACGTATGATGACGTGATTACTCACCCGTTTGCCCGTGACGCGATGGAGACACTCTTTGCAAAAGGCGTCATGCCTCCGTACAGTGGCAGCAGTTTCGGTGCCAATCGCGACATGACCCGTGGAGAGTTCGCGACGATGCTCGTGAAGGCGATGGAGTTGCCGATCAATGCAGGTCCATACCGCGACAGCAATGAGCGCGATCCGCAGGAGCCGACCTTCACCGATGTGCGCCCAAGCCGCGACACATGGGATTACGAGTACAAGTACATCGAGACGGCAGCGCGTGCCGGTATTATTCGCGGCAAGCAGCCAGGCTACTTCCGTCCGGATGATCCGCTGACTCGCGAAGAAGCAGCGATTATGATGGCGCGTGCACTGAACATGAAGGTGGGTACGCTGGAAGCATCCGAATCCGCGTTGGCCAAGTCGTTCACCGATGCGAAGGATGTCAGCTATTACGCAGCTCCTTCTGTACTGGCTGTTACCAAGGCAAACCTGATGTTCGGTGAGCCGAACGATCCAAACGAGAAGAAGCCTACCTACAGCTTCAAGCCGCGCAACAACCTGACGCGTGCCGAGATGGCAGTGATCACAGTCCGCATCATGGTGCAACTGAAAAAACTGCCGAAGCAATAAGTGACTTGAGAAACAAAACCTTCCTTATATAAAGAAAAAAGCTGAAGCGGCCTGTAGCGCCCTTCAGCTTTTTCTTTTTGGGTTATCGCTATATCGCTCCCGGACCTCCTATATAATGAAGGAATACGTTGGGAACGATCGTTAGTCTTCATTTCCGACTGCATCAACGGGCAGTTCTACATACTCTTTTTCACCCAAAACAATGTCGGCTTGTCCGTTCGTCAGGTCGATCATCCGCGCGACGAAATCATCCTGGCTGCCATCCGGAATCAGTACATGCGCTGTTACCTTGTCCGTGAAGTCGGTTCCGACCACCCGGTGCTCCCCGATGCGAAGTTCATTTTCCAATTTGCCCCACCACGGGTACTCCACCTGGACAGAGATTTTTTGATGCAGCGTGTGCACGACGATGCCAGCGGCCTGCAGTGCGGTCACTGTACCAGCCGTATAGGCGCGGACGAGCCCGCCTGCCCCCAACTTGATCCCGCCGAAGTAACGGGTGACGACGACGACGGTATCTTTTACCCCGTTTTTCTTGATGCACTCCAGGATCGGTTTGCCGGCAGTCCCGCTTGGCTCCCCGTCGTCGCTGGATCGCTGGATTTGATCGTTTTCACCGATCACAAAAGCTGAGCAGTTGTGCGTCGCGTCCCAGTGCTTCTTCTTGATCATGGCAATAAAGGCGCTCGCTTCCTCTTCTGTCGTCACGCGCTGGGCGTACCCGATAAAGCGGGAGCGTTCGATTACGATCTCGTCCTCGCCATACCCGGCAATTGTCTTGTACTGTTGCAGCATTTCATTCACCTCAAGAAAAGAATAGCAGACTCGCACGAACTTCGCGAATTCTGAAACGTAGCTGACACACGAACGTATTATCATCGGGGGAGTGCAGAAATCGATCAGAGTGATCCAGCGACACAGGTGTCACAACAGTGTATGCAAAAAGTGGCAAGTTCCAGATTTTTCGTGTACGAAACATTTTTCTGTGTTATAGTGTTTTTGGATCAGTCTGTTCCATCTTTACAAGTAAAAGGAGTGGATCAAATGAACTTTCCATATTCGACGAAAAAGTGGATGAAGCTTGGGATGGCAGCTTTTTTAACGACAGCGATCGGAGTTGGAACGCTGACGGCATCAGCCAATACAACAGAGAACGCGGCAAACGCAAACAATGAAGCAGCGACAGAGACGCCGCAATCTGATGCGCCTGCGACTGCGGAAGGTACGGATACGGCTGAGGAACAGGCGGCTGCCGATGAAGAGACAAGTGCAGCCCAGCCGACTGCTGTAGAAAACACCTCACCGGCGAATACAGCCAACACACCGGCTGCAAACAATAGCGCAACTTCTGCTGCGGTAGAAGACCTGACGCTGGAACGGGCGATCGAGCAAGCACTCGAAACCAATGTGACTTTGGAAAACGCTCGGCTGAACAAGAAAAATGCAGATATCAACTACAGACTCTCGTACCCGACACCTGCGAAAATGCCGGAAGAGGCAATCGAGACTCTGAGCGCCGCACAAGCCAAATACGTCCAGCAAGAGACACAGGACCTGAACAAAAAGCTGAACGAGCTGAATCTGGCTGTAACAGAGAGCAAGATCAAGCTGGGCGCACAGCAGCAATACTACGATCTGGTTTACGCCATGGATGATCTGGAGCTGAAAAAGAAAAGTCTGGCTCGTGCACAAGCACAGTTAAAAGTAGCCCAGGCCGCCTTTGACGTAGGAACAAAAGCGAAGACTGACGTATTGCAGGCCGAAATGGGCGTAGCCTCTGCACAGGCTGCACTCGTATCCGCCGAGAGCGCTCTGGAAATTGCCCGCATGAATCTGAATGATTTTCTGGGTGTAGATTTGAACAAGAAGTGGAACATCGTGCCCGAGCACAAGCAGACAGCGAAAATTACAAAAACGCTGGAGCAAGCCCAGCAAGAGGCTCTCTCCAAGCGTGTAGAGCTCGTCCAGGCAGAAGGCGAGCTGCAGCTGGCTGAAGTGAACGTACAGGTGATTGAAAAGTATTCCGCCTTGTCTACTTACCAGGGACGCATTGCCCGCAACAACGTGGAAACAGCCAAGCTGGCGATTGAAGAACAAAAACGTGCCGTGAGCAAGGAAGTGGCGCAAGCGTACTTCAATCTGAACTCTGCGCTGCAGGCGATTGAATTCCAGAAAAAAGCGATGGAGTCTGCGGCAGAAAGCTACCGTCTGACCAACCTGCGCTATGAGAACGGACTTGCCACTACGCTGGAAGTGATCCAGGCAGAGGAAGAGCTGGCCAACCGCGAGAACCAGTACCAACGCGCGATCCAGACATACAACCTGGCAGTGGTCAATTTTGATACAGCACTAGGAAACTGAGATAAATTTTTTTAAAAATGATCGGAATTGGAAAAAGGTTCATGGATGACATCCGCCAAAACGTGCCCTATAATACGGTATGTGGCGGATGTCACTTTTACATATTGACCGTGAAATACGTCCACAAAAATCTTTAAACTTTTTTTCCGAGGTACCGCAACTTTTGCAAAGCTGAGGCGTTTAATAGGATGTCACACGAAAAACGGGGAATTGTGTAAAAAAGATTCACGAATTCTAGCAACTGTGTTACACTAGTGATTGTCCATTTTACACAATACTGACTATACTAGAGATTTTTAACACGGATTAAAGCGACGCTTTCCTGCGAAAGGAGGTGACACGCGCTTGCAGGATTCGGGCTTTAAAAAGAAAGATAGATTATCAACGAATATTCCCCAAGAACAATTTGTTTACCCTAGAGGAGGAGAACACAAGGTTATGAAAAAGGTTGTTAACAGTGTACTGGCCAGTGCTCTGGCACTCTCCGTTGCACCAATGGCATTCGCTAATGAAGATGCAACGACAACAACAGCTCCTGCTATGGACGCTGAACTGGAGAAAGTTGTAAAACGTCTGGAAGCACTCGGCTTGGTTGCTGGTTATGGAAACGGCGACTACGGTGTGGAAAGAACCATCACTCGTGCAGAGTTCGCTACTCTGATCGTGCGTGCTCGTAACTTGGAGCAAGGTGCTCAACTGGCACAGTTCCAATCCAACTTTACTGACGTACACACTTCCGACTGGTTCTCCGGTTTCGTTAACGTAGCGGCTGGTCAAGAAATCGTTAAAGGTTTCCCTGACAAGTCTTTCAAACCGCAAAACCAGGTTACTTACGCTGAATCCGTAGCGATGATCATTCGCGCTCTGGGACATGAGCCAGCAGTTCGTGGCGAATGGCCAAACAACTACATCGCAAAAGCTTCCGAGCTGAACATTGCGAACAACATCACAACTCCAAATGTTGCAGCAACTCGCGGCGATGTATTCAAAATGCTGGATAACGCTCTCCGCGTAAAACTGATGGAGCAAATCGAATACGGTACTGACATCCGTTTCCAAATCACGAACGAAACACTCCTGACTCGTTATCTGGATGTAACTGTTCGCGATATGGATTGGGCTCGCGGTACTAACAATCGTGACGCTGAAGATTTGCCAGTTGTTACCAACGTACCGGTTGTTGGACTTGGCAAGCTGAAAGCCAACGAAGTAACCTTGGATGGCCGCAATGCTGACCTGGGTTCCAGAACTACTTACAAAGTAGCTGACAGCATCAATGCAAACGACTACGCTGGTCAACACGTACAAGTTTGGATCAAGAACGATTCTGACAACACCATCGTTTGGATGGAAGGTTCCACTGAAGAAGAAGTTGTTATGGACCGCGTTGGCGGATTCTTCTTCAAAGGAAAAGACATGAAAGGCAAACCAGATAGCCTGGAAGACGATCGCGATCTGGCTGACCTGCAAATCGAACTCGATGGAAGCGGCAAGAAATACCGTTTCAGCGAGGACACTCAAGTTACTTACAACTTCAACCCTGCTGACGATCAAGAGGAAGCAGTTGAGTACCTCCAAGAAGTAATCAAGGACGATCTGCCATACGCTGTGAAAATCGTTCTGGATAACAGAAACGAAATCAGCTACATTCACATCATTGACGATGTAACAATGAACAAAAACGTCACTGAAGTGAAGTATGGTTCCAAAGTGATCAACCGCATCAACACAAGCAGCAAACGCATCACCAACCTGGACAGCAAGAGCTTCTCCGAATTGGAAGATTTGGAAGAAGGAACTGACTTCCTGGTATTCATCAACAACGAACCAGCATCTTTCGCTGATCTGCAACCAATGGATGTATACAATGTATACTACGCAGACGGCCAAGATGACAAACTGCTCGTATTCGCTACTCGTAACGTAGTAGAAGGCGAAGTAGAAAGAGTATCGATCCGTTCCGATGAAGACCATCGTCTGGTAATCGGCGGTAAAACATACCGTGTCCGCAACGGTCACTCCACTTATTCCGATGACGGTAACAACGACATTATCGACATCACAAAATCCAACCAAGATCTGCTGAAAGATCTGGATGGCGAAGAAGTGAAGCTGTACCTGGATGCTTCCGGTCGTATCCGTCACATCGAAACAAAAGACGACATCACTGACCGCAAATTCAAAGCGATCGTGACTAGAGCTGCTACCTACAACGGTGGAGAATTCAACTTCACTGTATACAATGAAAAAGGATCCAGAGTCAGAATCGATATCGATCCAAGAGACATCAGAGACGCTGACAACGACCGCGTTGACGAAGATCTGATCGAATCCCTGCTCACTCCTGCAGATGCAGATGGCAACGTGAAGCCTATGCTGCTGGAAGTTACTTTGGATAAAGACGGCGACGCTACCAAAGTACAAATCCTCGACGAGAACCCTGTTAAGTTCTCCGGTAACTGGAATAATGCTGCTGACGAAGACGACGATCTGTTGACAATCGGCGGAAGAGCATACGAAGTAACTAGCGACACTGCTATCTTCGACATGTCCGGCGGTATCAGCGGCAAACTGCGTCCTGAGCTGCAAAAACCAAAAACCCTCAAATGGAAAGATATCGCAGATGAGGACGATGTGGTTGTATACTACACTCTGGACGAAAGCAACCGTGAAGTTCAAGCAGTATTCGTAGTTGATGGCACTGGCCTGAGCGGCGACTTCCTCTTCGGTCAAGTTCTGGAGATGGGTACTCGTGGCGGCACAGACGAAATCACAGTCCTGACAAAAGATGGCGAAGAAGTAAAATCCGTCACTTACAAACTGGACGATGATGTAGAAGACCTGAGAGACAACGGTATCAGAACTGGTGACTTCATTGCATTCCAACTGAACAACGCTGACGAAGTTATCGTTGACGATGTAATCGAAGTTGTAAACCGTGCTGACGATATCGAACAAATCGGTCTGCTGTCCGAAGACGATTGGGCTTTCGCTGACATCTCCAAAATCGTTGTTGGTCAAGTTGCTGACGTAGACAAAAACCGTGTGACTATTGCCCATGATGAAGAAGGCGATGTTACTGAAGAGTACTTCACTCGCAGCAGCACTGTATACTTCGACGCTTACAACAGCAAAGCAGATGACGGTGTTGATGAAGGCGACTTCGTAATCATGATCCAAACTGACAGCGATGGCGACCGCTTCGACTTCGTACTGCAAATCAATACGCAGCGTGAAGTAGACAGATACGACCTGAACACTGATGAGTTCTGGGCAATCGCTGCAGAATTGGCACCTGGTGATGGTGAAGATCCAACTGACGATCCAACTGAAGAACCAACAGAACCAGTTCCATCTGACTTCGATGCTATCGAAGATGAGTTGGAAGGTACCTATGCAGCAATCGTTGGTGGAGTGAGTGCTTACCAAGTAATCGCTACTCTGAACGACGGCATCAGCGAAGATGACATCGATACTGTAGAACTCTACGTAAACGGTGAAGTCGTAGAAGATGCTCGCATTGAAGTGGCAAATGGCCAAATCAAAGTGCAATTTGTCTCTGATGTAGCTGTTACTTCCAGCAAACTGGTAGTAAAAAATGCTGATGGTGAAGCTGACGAAGCAGAAGTAACTTATAAAGAAGCTTAATTGCCTTCTGCACGGAAATGTAGTTAGGGATAAGGCATAAAGGGAGCGTTCCCTTTATGCCTCTACATACCCTAAGAGATAAATACTCGCACTCTAATAATTGTATGGAGGGGTAGTACGTGAATAAAAAGCTTGTCCTTTCTGTTCTGTCAACAGCCGTTGTTGCAAGCATGGCATCTTCTGCATTTGCCGCACCTAAGGATGGTGTCTACCTCGGTGGTTCCCATCTTAAGCTTTACTCCGTCGACACGCTGCTGAACATGAATAGTGAAACAAAAGAAGCTTATAAAACTGCATTTGCAACAAGCGATTTTAAACAAGTCGTTTTTGTTAACCTGGATGGAACAGGTGCGACAATTGATGAGATTTTGACAAAAGGTTTCAAAGAAGCAACATCTGAACCATTGAAAAAATCCGACTTTGCTGATTCTTACACTGTCGTAAATCCCGATGGTACAGAAGCTGGCACTTACAACCCACAAGATGAGATTGAAGAAGAAGCAGGGGAGCTCGTTGTTGAGGGTGTAACCTCTATCAGCAAAGCGGGTGTAACTGTTGCAATCACCAAACTGGCTGCAGACCTTGAAGGTGCAACCATCGAGGTGAAAGATAACAATGGTAACGTAGTCGAAGTTAAACCATTGAATCTGGTTGTTAATGAAACGGTAGCTACATTCGAATTCAAAACAGCTTTGACTGCTGATCCAACTGGTGTTTGGACAGTTGCGGGTATTTCTTTCGATGCAGATGCATATGCAAAACTCGAAAAAATTAACGCTGCTAATGCAGAACTGGCTCTGTACAATGCTTTGACAGAAGCAGGCATTGCCAATCTGAAAGTTGAAAATGCACCTGCATACATTGCGGAAAAACTCGATAAGACTGAAGCATTTAAATCTTTGGAAGAAGTGCAAGCATTTGTTGATAAAGTAAATGCTGACCAAGCTTCTGATGCAGAAAAAGCTGCACAAGTGGAAGCGTTGGTAAAAGCACTTGAAACTACTAGTCAGGTAGCAATCTTGAACGCACTTGCTCCATGGGCACAAGTCAACCCAGAATATATCAGTGACTACGCAAGTGATTTGGCTGCTGTAACTGTTACCGATACATTCGATGATGTTCAGGATATTATTAATACAACTAACATCACTAATGCTGGTACTTTGCTGAACGATGCATTTACTGAATCTAAGCGTGAAGCTTATAACAAAGCTGTCACTGCTGTAAGCTTTGTGCGTGCAGATGATCCAGAAGATCCTGACGATAAAGTAAAAGCTGACATGCAAGAAGCACTTGAGGTTCTTAACCTTCTGTTGAATGTGAAGGAAGCTTCGACTGCAGCTCAATTTGCAAATGCATACAACGCTCTGGTTGCAAAAGTTAATGACAAAACTATCATTGGGGACGAGGTATTCTATACTGACTTGCGTCCTCAGTACATGGAAGCTACCAAAGCTCAGCCAGCAGGTGTACCTGAGACTGTAACGACTCCAGAAGACATTGAGGATGCTATCGTTGCAGTAAACACTAAAAAGCGTGCTGAACTCTATAATGCAGTTGCTGAAGTCAGTGATACTGCAGGTTCTGAAACCAAAACAGCAGATGTTCTGAAAAAACTGCAAGACTTTGCAGCTTATGTTCCAAACAAAGCTGACTTTGACATCAGCACTGTATCCACTACTGATGACAGACTGAAAGCATACAGAACTGCATTGGCTGCTTTGCCTTCACTGACAATCGATTCTTCTTTGACAGAAGGAGACGTTGCAACTGCTATCGCTGATGTGAAAAATGCTATTGATACTGTAAATGGTACAGCAGTCGGAACACCGTTGGGCAACATTGAGAACTTCGACTCTAGCGATGCTACGACTTTCCCTAACGGTGTAACCGATCCAGCTCAAGCGTTGCTGACTTACTTGAAACACAAAGAACTTGCACTTGGTAATGTTGTAGATGCTAATGCTGAACTTTACCTGGCAAA
Source organism: Brevibacillus sp. TJ4 (assembly GCF_044627595.2). Classification (NCBI taxonomy): domain Bacteria; kingdom Bacillati; phylum Bacillota; class Bacilli; order Caryophanales; family Paenibacillaceae; genus Brevibacillus; species Brevibacillus sp. TJ4. The sequence continues at coordinate 351,916 of NZ_CP185865.1, forward strand.
TGAAGCTGATTTCAAAGCAGCTGCTACAGTGGGTGCAGGTACCGCTGCTGATGCTATTAAAGCTGTGAAAGCTTTGGTTGCAGACCTGAACCAGGTAGCAATCATTAACAAGGCTAAATCTGCTACAGAGGTACACGATGCTCTGATGGCTCTTGCGTTGCCAGACTATCTGAATGTTACAAGTGCCGACAGACTGACAGTAGCAGAATCACTCCTTGAAGTTGTTCAAGACGATGCTTTTGTTGAGTATGAGTCTAAAGCTGACGTAGCTGCTGACGTGGCAACTATTACAGCCGATCGTGCTGCTGCAATTGCTGCAGTAAACGCATTGCTGCCAGATACAGATATTACTGATGTAATTGACGCACTTGATTTGGTAGGCTACAAAGCGTTTAGCGATATGTCTGCAGCTGATAAAGCACTGGTTGCTGAGAAATTTGCTGAAGCACTTGAATTCAACGCTGATGGAACTGCACTGAAATCTCCTTACAGATCTTTGGCAGCTATCAAAGCTCACATTGACGCGGCTATTGCTGCTCAATAAGGGGAATAGCTTTCGAGTTTAGAAGGCAAGAAAAAACTAACCAAAAGGTTAGTTTTTTCTTTTTTATTGTGGACCTAAATAAACAAATACTAGACGATAGTTTATATGGAAAAATGCGGAGCTTTACCCGAACGAAGATTTTCTTTTTATAGCGACAAGCTATCCGTTATAATGAAACAAGGTCATCTACAGGGAGGCTTTTCAAATGATTGATACTAGATTCTTGCCATTAACTGTGGCGGACACATTAAAGGAATCGGTTTTGTTTGATGATCCTATGGACATTACTTTTACAGGATTCGTTGATGAAAAAAGCTTATACTCCCGAGTTAATAAGATGTTGATTGAACTCGAAATCTCAGATGATATACGCTTGCTGGAGTTGGAAACGATTATAAGATTATCAAAGCAATTTCCGTTTGCGTGTGAAGAGCAAGATGAAGTTCTAACGCGTATTGACTCGCTGCAACGCCTGTACAAAGCAAAGCAGGAATTGGATGCAGCAGATACAAAGAAAAAAGCTAAGCAAATACGCAATTTTATTGCATCTGTTCCGACGTGCCCCCTCAAGAAACATGTGCTAGCCAAGCTTGATTCATTGGAACAGATGCTTCCAGAGGAAACACCGGTCGAGACAGACGCAGTACCAACAAAAGTCCAGTTATTGACGAACAAGGCTCTCGAAGAAGCCGGGGATGTCTTCGTGAATTTAGGAAAATACGGAAGGAACTATGTAATTTCAGAGGTTCTTAAAGATTTTGGAGATAAATCGGGTGTAGAGCATATAACGGATTATGCAGTCAGAATAGAACAACAGGTGCAATACTTGGCTGAGGTGAATGACTGTAATGAAATGATTGCTAGACTTGACCAATTACCTCTTGCGTCGTTCCATGGATTGGAAAGCAATAGAAAAGAAAAGGTTGCTGCACTTCTCATAAAAAACAGCAAGTGGAGCGGGCTTTTATCCCTTGATCGAACAATTTCTCAATTGAATCGGAAAATGATAGAGGAAGAATCGACATTGCCCGACAATCGATTTAGTGTAGAACTTCAAGATGGCAGTGTTGCGGCTACTACTCTCGATGAGAAGTATATGAAACTCTAAACAATTCCTGCGTTTTGCTACTCGTATCTCGCATGTAAACATCCTTAATACAGTTTATCGTTTAATCTGGTAAAAATATGGTTTTTTTATGATTATGTTAAACTGGGGGCAAGTATTTAGTTAGAGCCAGTTTCCATCACTGACTGGGAGGTGCAGTTGATGTTCGAGAACCAAAACAATCCGTTGGTTTCGATTATTTTCCCTGTTAAAAATGAGGGAATCCATCTGAAGAATACGCTTGATTCCTTGCAGAATACGAAAACAGATGTACACTTCGAAGTCATTGTCGTGGATGATGCATCGGAGGACGGGTGCTGTGATTTTCTCGCCAACCACGACTACTCGTTTGCTGTTACGACATTTCGAACAGTAGGATTGGGTGCCGCGAGAGCGAGGAACGCTGGCGCGGAGAAGGCAAAAGGAACCTATTTTATTTTTTGCGACGCCCACCTGTTCTTCGAAGACTACTGGATCGAAAAATTGCTTGATCCCATTGAAAATGGGATTGCGGATGGGGTCTCTCCGGGAATTGCTGAACATGACAACCCTAAGTCAGTCGGATACGGTTATTTTCTTTCGCTACAGGATCATACATTTAAAGCGAAGTTAAGCGGAAAAAATGTCGTTCCCAAGGACAAGAGCCCGTTCGAAACAGCAGGGCTGCCAGGCGGTTGTCTAGCGATCTCCAAGCGCGTATTCGACGATATCGGGGGCTTCGACAGAGGCTTTATCGTCTGGGGACACGAGGATTTCGAGATTTCGTTGAAGATGTGGCTGTTTGGGTATACATGCTATGTCCAGCCTCAGGTAACAATCTTGCATGTGTTTCGTAAGGCTTTTCCATATACAGTTTCCACCAATCATGCCGACTTTAACATGATGAGAATGGCCTACAGCCACTTTAGCGAAGAACGGATCGAAAAATGCAAGAAGTTTATACGTGTGCGTGAAAAAGCGGACCGCATCATTGAACTGGTGCTGGAGAAAGACGCTTTGAAACAAAGGGAAGAGTATTTTGCCCGCAGAAAGTACGACGACGATTGGTATTTTAAGCGGTTTAACATCGACTTTTAACTGTATCTGCGAAAATGAATCTGCCCCGCGGTCATTTGAATGATCATGGGGTTTTTGCGTTGACTGAGGCTTTGCCTGTACATAATCAATCGACCACACTACATAGAATTGGAACTTTTGGCGCATTTTTTCCCGTCACAGACTCTCCGATATGTAGAGTAAGAGGTATCCATCTCCAGGGAGGGAACAGATATGAGAAAATTGATGACATGCAGTCTGGTGATTGCACTGCTGGCGGTCTCGCCGATCGCGTCAGTACATGCGGAGAAACCGGCGAAGGAGGCAGCAAAAGGGGGCAACGAGAAGCAGGAGAAACCCGGAAATTCCGACAAGGCCGGCAAGCCAGAGAAAAACGAGAAAGCCGAACAGTCTGCCAAACCGGACAAATCTGCCAAGCCGGACAAACCCGGCAAGCCTGATACCACAGGAAAACCAGAGAAAGTCGAGAAGCCAGAGAAAGCGGATGGAACTAATGAGGGCGAAATGACAGAAGAGACCCCGACACCAGAAGAGGGGACCAGCGAAGAGCCAGCCGCTGTACCACAGCCGTCCAAAAAAGACCAGGTACTGCAAGCAGTAAAGACGAAAAAAGAGCTGATCGAATTGCGTCAGCAGCTCAAACAGACAACCGAACTCACCGCCGAGCTGAAAGCCAGGTACGAAGAACTGTCCAGTTTGCTGGAAGAGCAGGCGGAGCTGCAGCAGGCACTGGAAGTCCAGAAAGAACTGCTGAATCGCTTTTACCAGCCGGGTAATAGCGAACTGTACGGCAAGCTGGGCAAGCTCTATGAGAAGAACGGCGAGAAAGGGCTGAAAACCTTCGTCAACGGCAGCGAGGTCGAAATGGACATCGAGCCATTTATCGAAAAAGGACGCGCAATGGTGCCTGTCCGTGCAATCAGCGCGGCTTTGAAAGCAGAAGTCGAGTGGAATGCACAGGAGCGGATCGTGACGGTTGTTCGTGGGGAAACGACGATTACGCTCTATCTCGACAAGCAGGAAGCGATGGTCAATGGCGAAACGATCGCTCTGGATACGCAGCCTGTGATTAAAAACGGACGAGTGTTCCTGCCGCTGCGCTTTATCGGTGAGACGCTGGAGGCGAATGTTCGCTATCAGGAAGAAGGAAGCCTCGTCATCATCGAGGAATCTGGAGACACGGCAGAAGGCGCGCAGCCAGTAGTGGAAGCAGACGACGTGGAAGAACCGGATCACGACGAGCAGGGCTCTGAACTTTCCGCTGGTGAGGACAATGACAGTAGAGAAACGAATGTAGAAGAAGAGACTTCGGAGACTGTCTCGGAGTAAACGAGTGATACAGCCTATCGCAACAGATGCGGTAGGCTGTTTTGATTGAAGAACCGTACAAAAATTTTGGCGTCCCCCTGCTATCATTTCCTATACTTCTAGGTAGAGAACAGGAAAAACGTAGTGTGGGAGAGGGGAATCAAATACGTGCGAGACATCCGAAGTGTACTAGTCGGGCTGTTTGTTGCAATCGCTATCTGCTATTCGGCCATGCCTTCTGCCGCGCTGGCCGATCAGGGAGAAGCAGACGAGCAGAAGCTGTTGGGGGTAAGTGAAAGCGGAGAGTACATCGTGAAGCTGCGAGAGGGAGTGCGCTACAGGACGATGGCCTCCTTTTCGTTCCGTGAGGATGTCTCCTATGTGCAGGCTGACAGGGAATCGGTGCTGCTCAAAGTTTCGGCGGATGAGCAGGAGCAAGTATTGGAGTCACTGGCGGCTGATCCTTCCGTGGAGTACATCGAGCCCAATATTCGCATGTACAAGGCGTCAGTGGCAGATGAACCGTACTTTGCCGAGCAATGGGGCCTGCTGGCGATCGAAGCGCCGCAAGCATGGGGGCAAGCTGATATCCGTGCAAAAGCAATCGTCGCGGTGCTTGACACCGGCGTGGATTACACGCATCCTGACCTCGCCGGCCGTGTCGATACCAGACGTGACCATGACTATGTGAACGGCGACGATGACGCCATGGATGACGATTACGATGGACACGGCACCCATGTAGCGGGAATTATTGCCGCGAAAGTAAACGGCCAGGGTATTGCCGGGGTGGCGGGGCGAGCAGATGTACAAATATTGCCGCTCAAGGTATTGGATGAGCAGGGAGCAGGATACATGTTCCATACTGCGCTGGCGATTATGGACGCTGCTGATCTGGGAGCCGACGTCATTAACCTGAGCCTCGGCGGTGAGCTCGATGATGGTCAGGAAGCCCGGTTTCTTCAGGAAGCGATCGATTATGCGAACAAGAAAGGCTCACTAGTAGTCGCTGCGGCCGGAAATGAAGGAGACGATGTCGACAGGTACATTCCTGCCTCCCTGGCTGGTGTCATTGCTGTCAGCGCCGTGGATGAAGAGTTGTCGTTTGTCCCCTTTTCCAACAAAGGGACAAGTATTGCGCTGTCCGCCCCCGGCGTGAATATCTGGAGTACGGTTCCGGGCGGGGAGTATCGGCCGATGACAGGGACATCGATGGCTGCACCGTTCGTCTCCGGGACGGCAGCGCTGCTCGTCGCGCAGGACCCGAAGCTGCGCGTGCGGGAAGTAACGGAACGCCTGAGGGAGACAGCGGTCGATCTGGGGAGAAAAGGGAAGGACAGCCATTATGGCCACGGTCTCGTCAACGCACATCGGGCGCTGACCTATGCGGCACAGCCAGTAATACCAGTCAGGTTGACGGCAAGCCACTCTGGCCTGTCACTCAAGCCTGGAGGAAGTGCGTCTTTGACGATCACGGCGGTATACCCGGATCAATCGGTGCAGGATGTCACTTCTGAGGTGTTGTGGCAATCCGGAGATGAAGAAATCGCTACTGCTGAAAATGCAATTGTTACTGCCCGCGGAGTAGGCAAGACGAGTATCACCGCCTACTATGCGGATAAAAAGGTGGTCATTCCTGTCTCTGTCGTGGTAACCAAGCTGGAGGCATCTGAGGTACGGCTGACGATGAAGCCGGATGGTGAGACGCTATTGACGATTTGGGCGACGTACGGTGACCAGACGACGGAACAGGTAGCAGCCGAGTCGATTGTCTGGAAGTCGAGCAACAGGCGGATCGCGACCGTACAAGCTGGAGTCGTCACAGCCAACAGCACCGGGTATGCGACGGTCTCGGCCAGCTACGGCGGGAAAACGCTCAGTATTCCGGTACGTGTGCGCTTGACGAAGCTGACTATCGAACCGAATGAGGTGATGATTAAGCCGGGCGAGTCTGTACCGCTCTTCCTCTACGCTTACGATGGGAATGTACGCGAAGCGGTGAAGGCAGAAGCATGGCAGACAAGCAACCCCCGAGTCGCTGTTGTGGAAGGCGGAGAAGCCGTGTTCAAAGGATTTGGCAGGGCTACGCTTACGGCCAGCTACAGAGGGGAGACGGCGCGTGTCAGTGTGGATACGAGCCTGCGCAAGCTGCACACGGAAGAGACGAGACTTGTACTGAAGCCTGGGGAGACGTATCGTCCGGTGATTGTTGCCACGTACCATGACGGCTCCACGAAAGAGGTACGGCAACAGATCGAGTCGTGGAAGTCGTCCAACGAAAAGGCAGCCATCGTAGACCAGGATGGTACGATAACGGCGATTCAGGCGGGCATAACCGGCATCACCGGCGAATACGGCAAAAAGCAGGTAAAAATCATTGTCGAGGTCGTCAGATAACATGCTTGTCAGACATAGTGGCGAAGAGAGGGCTTGAAGATTGCAAGCCCTTTTTTGGCATGTTCAGGCAATTCCCTCCATTCCTTGACATTCATTTTCTCGAAAGGTATCCTTAACAGATATTGCACAGCTTTTGGCAGATCGCAACACGGATGGATCTAGCCCTTGATTGGTCGCCTCAAAACGGCAGAATACCAAGTTTTCGATGTTGCAAAACGATGGTACTATCGCTATAGTGGATGACGAACAGACTCTACATAATAATGTAGAGATAAGTTGGGAGCGACGATATGTTATCCTTCTTGAAAAGTTTACTGGGGAAGACACCCACAACCGATGAGGTACGTGAGCAGTTAAAGGAGGAATCCGTGCTGCCTGCCGATGATGCGGAACCGGCACAGCAGATCGGTGAGGATTCAAAAGTGACGACCTCTCTATCTTTGCACGAATCATGGGAAGAGAGAGTGAGTGCGCAGGAGAGATACGCGCTCTCGTTTATGGCCGAGGAATTGCCGCCATTACCCAAAGGGACTATCTCCATTGTCGGTATGTCGCTCGTACCGCATGATGAGGGTATAGAAGTGACTGCCTTTGTGCGCAATAATACCGAACGTCCGTTACGGCTGGGCACGATTCCGCTGGTCATATTGTTTGGAGAGCAGCAGTTGTTTACCCGTCAGTCCTTTGACTTGTCGGTACTTGGGGAAATTCCGCCGCATTCGGCCAGACCGTGGTCTTTTGTATTTGCACGGGAGCATTTCATACAGGTGAATGTGCTTCTGACCGATTGGAAAATCGCCTTTGAGACGGCGGAGAAAAAGCTGTCCTTGCCGCTGGAACTGGAAGAGTCCTGGGTCCAGTCGCTCGGTGACCAGGAAAAGCAGATGCTGACCGAACTGGCTGAACGGTTGCCTGCCGTGAAAGCCGGCGAAGTAAACATCCATAGTGTTCAGGCCCGTAAAATGGAAGACGGTGCGCTCCACGTAATTCTTTTGATTCGCAACGGCTCCGCACGGTCTATCAACTTTGACAAGCTGCCGCTCGAGATTTACGATGCGGACGACGACAAAGTGGCGCACGGACTGTTTGAACTCGGTACCTTTATCGTCAATTCTGGCACGAGCAAACCGTGGCTGTTTATTTTCCCGAAAGAAAGCATCCAGAAGGAAGATGCCGATTTGTCCCGCTGGAAAGCAATCGTCCCGCTGGGGAAAGAACAGAAGGCATAATGAATGGCACCACGTTTGCAAGCCATTTGAAAAATCACTATTATGGATAATGTGAAGAGCTTTGCCCTGCACAGGGCAAAGAAGGAGGTAATCGTACATGTTGTCATTTTTCAAGAACTGGCTGGGGAAAGAGGCCGGAAAAGACATTCGTTTGGAAGACCTGAAAAAAGATATCCAAGAGGAATCGACTATTGAAGTCGAAGAATTGAATGTGAAAGAAGCAGAATTCGAGGCTGAGGCTGTTGAGGAGCCGAAGAAAGCAACTTCGGGACGCATCCGGACGGAGCTTTCCCTGCATCCGGCATGGGAGCAGCAGTTGGACGCCGAGAAAAAATACGCGCTGCGCTTTTTGGAGTCCGAGCTTCCAGAGATGATTCCAGGCATGATCAGCGTGACTGGATTTAGTATGATTCCAAGCGAAGCCGGTCTGACGGTTGCACTGTTTTTCCGCAACTCGACAAACCGTCCGGCACGCATCAAAAACATCCGCCTGGCTGTGTTCCTGGATGAACAGCCGTTTGCCCGCATGCGTGTAAACCTGGAAGAGATGGGTGCGATCCCGCCACATACGAGCCGTCCATGGGAGGTATTCTTCCCGAAAGAAAGCTACCTGCATGACAACTTCACCTTCAAGAGCTGGAAGGTTGTTATGAAGGCCGGGAAAAGCACGCACGTATGGCCGAACACACTGGAGCTTGACCCGGATATGGAAAAACAGCTCACAGAAAGACAAAAAGACCGCCTGGAAACGCTTGCCTACAAATTGCCGCCAATTCCGGTCAATACTGTGCATGTGACGGGCTTCGATATCGGAAAAACAAAATCCGGCCAACTGGTTGCTGCTATCCTCATCCGCAATGGGCTGAATGAGGTATACAAGCCGAAGAAGCTCCACATTGAAATTACCGATATGGAAGGCGATGTTGTAGCCAAAGGAAACGTAGACGGCAGCAAAGTAATGGTGCAGCCGGGATACAGCCGTCCATGGCTTGTCGTATTCCCTCCAGAGGCGGTACTGAAGCCGGATGCAAACCTGCACAGATGGCTGCTGAAGGTTCGCTAAGCGCTTTTTGATTGGATTGGAAGGGGAGGTTGACATATGAGTTGGTTGTTGGAAAACTGGTTTGGTTCAAAGGAAAGTCTGGAGCAGGTACGGGAAGATATCCGTGGAAACTTGCAGGGTGAGGTGTACCTGGGACTCTCCGGCATCGAGAACCCGGAGCAGTCTTCGAATCGCGTTCCGTCTGAAAACCTGTTTGTGCTGATGAACGGACCGTGGGAAAGTGCACTGGACGAGACCGAATCAGAGCTGTTGCAATACATTCACAATGAATTGCCTCCGATCGTACGGGATGAAGTAGGGATTTTTCCTTTCTACACCCAGGTGACGGCAAAAGGCTATCTCGTGCTCGCTTATATTCGCAACGCTACAGACCGCAGTGTACTGCTGCAGAAGCTGACGTTGTCTCTTTCTACGCCTGAAGGCGAAGTGGTTTGTAAAAAAGTCTTTGATATGATTCCGTTCGGTCCGGTTGGCGACATGTCGAGCCGCCCGTGCGAATTACTGTTCCGATGGGAAGAGTTCAGCAAGATCCCGGATCAGGAGGTGCCGCTTATGCTGTCCTATACGAGAACAGAACGGCTCCCCAAATTGGTCACCACTAGCGAGCAAGGCGGCCTGGACGACAGCCAGTTGGAACAATACTCGCAAAAGGTTGCGGAATTGGAGCCATTGGCAGACGGGCAAGTTGATCTCCAGGTGCTGGACGTAAAAGCAGGCGACGATGGTGGTCTGAAAGTGGTTGTCGTCTTCCGCAACGGTGTAAGCAAACGTCTGGAGTTCACACAGGTGCCGATCCTGGTGCATGACCAGTTTGGCGAACGGGTGGCGAAGGTGAATTTTACCTTGGAGAACATGAAGGTCGAAGGCAAAAGCCATAAGGTATGGGCGTTCGACATTCCTGCCTCTTCGCTTCGCAGACCGGTTCCCGATCCGGGAATGGTATCTGCGGTGATCCCCAAGGCAGTAGAACAGAAAAAGACGATTACCCGAATTCAAAAGGTAGATAATAAAGGTTTCTTGCAGTAAACGACTACCCCTTTTTGCCGCTGGTGAAAAGGGGTGTCTTTTCACGCATTCCATTTTTTTCCGATATTACATTGCGAACATTCGCTATGTTTCGTATGCTTAATAGACTGGAGTAGAGACTACCCGATTTCCTTACAAGTGCACCATCGTGCAGGAGGGGGAAGGAAGGATTGTATTACATGAAAAAATGGACAGTAGGCATGCTCTCGTTTCTTTTGGCCTTCACACTGCTGCTGGCCGACGTCCGTCCTGTACGGGCCAACGCAACGAGTGATCCGCATATTTCCAATCAGATTCATATCAGCCAGATCAATGCCGACGCGGCTTGGAAAACAGTGACGAGCAACGAGTCGATCTTGATCGCCGTCCTGGATACGGGTGCCGATTACAATCACCCGGATCTGAAAGAGAACCTGGTCCCCGGCGTGAATCTGGTCGATCCGCAGAAATCCGCGCAGGATGACAACGGCCACGGGACAGAAGTCATCGGGGTCTTGGCTGCCAAAGGAAACAACGGCATCGGTGTGTCCGGGGTACTGTGGAACGCACGTGTCATGCCGATCAAGATATTGGACAAGAATGCCGCTGCTGCAAACCTGGACATCGTCGCCAGAGGGATTCACACGGCATTGGATCGCGGTGCCAAGGTGATCCTGATGTCGGTAAGCAGCATGACGTATTCCCAGGCACTGACAGATGCAGTAAATCGTGCAGAAGCACAGGGAGCTGTCCTCGTTGCAGCGAGCGGCAACGAAGGGGATCGGGTCGCGTATCCCGCTGCCTATCCCACCGTCATCGCCGTAGGCGGGGTAAGAGGAAACAACCAGCCGATCTATGAATCCAATATCGGCCCGGAACTAAATCTGATGGCTCCCGGTTTGAATGTATACACGACCAAATTGGGCGGCAAATACGGTTCGTTTAGCGGCACCTCGGCGGCGGCTCCGCAAGTGGCCGGCGCTGCAGCTCTCATCCTGGCGCGCCATCCCAAGCTGACGCCGCTCGATGTACGGCAATTGCTGTATCAGACGGCTACGGATCTCGGGACCCGCGGTTGGGATCGGGAGACCGGCTACGGCCTGCTCAATGTCCACAAGGCAGTAACCAGTCCGATGTCGATGGACTTTCTGGAGCCGAACAACACGCTCTCGTCCGCCAAGGCGTTTCCCATCGAGTCGCAAATCCGGGGCAACCTGGGACCGAATGACACGGTGGACTGGTATTGGATGGACGTCCCCTACGACGGAAAGGTGACATTGCGCGCATCGGTTTCCGTCGGAGTGGCTTCGTCCATTGCCGCTACCTTTTACTCGGAAAACCGCGATCCGATCACGCAATACGTCGGAAATGGCGGGACGCTGACTGTTCCGGCGAAGGCCGGGCGGATGAACATCAAACTCGTGCGAAATGCCGGTGTCTCACAATTTACGTATGTGCTGACGAGCAGCTTCCAAATCAATCCGGATCGTTATGAACCGAATGATACGATGGGGACGGCAAGGCCGCTGGTGGGCAACCAGATCAGCGTAGTTGGAAATTTTCACGGACGAAACGACGAGGACTGGTTCTCCTACTACGTGCGGGAATACGGCCTGCTCGACATCTCGGTCATACCGGACAACAAGCGAATGGATATCGTACTGAGTCTCGGCAAGCAGCAGGGGAACCAGACAACCTGGGACCCGGTCTATGACAACGGCGATCGTGAAGACCCGTCGGAGCGGGTGAAAAAAGAGGTATCGCCGGGCAAATACTACATTCTCGTCCGCGAGTATGAGGGCAATGCAGTGAACGGCGAGTATCAGCTAAATGTAGGATTTACGCCGGTAAAGACAGATGAAAACGAACCGAATGACACATATCGCCAGGCTACCCCGTTGAGCGGTTCGGGGACCATGACGGGTACGTTGCCGACGACAGGTGATTATGACTGGTTCCAGTTCACCGTGTCCACGGAATCGTATGTCACCATTCGCGCACCTTTTATTCCGGTGAAAAGCGGCATGCAGCTTGCGTTGTACAACAGCGATGCCAACTACATGCTCATTTCGACGAACCGGGTAGCGGAGCTGTCGGATCAGGGCAAAGAGATCATCGGCATTCGCTTGCAGCCGGGCAGGTATTACATCCGTTTGAACAGCGCTGTGCCGTTCAAGTACGACACGTATCGTCTGACCCTGCATCAACAGCCGCTGATCGCCGGCTTCCGCGACATTTCCGGACACTGGGCGCGCAGCGAAATCGCCCGTCTCAGCCAAAAAGGAATTGTCAACGGTTTTCAGGATGCGACCTTCCAGCCTGATCGCGCTGTGACACGGGCGGAATTTGCGACGATGCTGATTCAATCGATGAGAGCCAGCGGCAAGCGGGTAGGTACCTATTCAGGCAAGGCGTCTTTTGCCGATTTGCCGAAAAGGCACTGGGCCTACAACAACCTTGGGCTCGCGTATGAACTCGGCATTGTCCGCGGGTATACCAACCGGATGATGAAGCCGGACCAGCCGATCACCCGTGCGGAGATGGCGGTCATGGTGGCGCGGGCGAACAACATCCTGACCAATTCGATTTCGACATCACGGTATCGCGATGTACCGACGAACCACTGGGCTGCTCCTGCGATCGAGGCATTGTCTGCGAGAAGATGGCTGAACGGCTACGGAACCCAGTTCAAGCCAAACGGAATCGCTACACGTGCAGAAGTAGTCGTCGTCCTGGCCAAGGCCTATTCCTTGTAGCGAGTGGGCTGACTGGGGTGCCAGACACGCGAAATCTCTATTGACACAGATAGGAAAAACAATTATCCTATAATCCGTAATGGATACTCTTATCCAGAGCAGGCGGAGGGACTGGCCCGATGAAGCCCGGCAACCGACTAGAGCGGTGCTAACCAGCAGAACGGACATCTGTTCTGGCCGATAAGAGGATGAAGGAAGCATAAAGCGCGCAAACCTTTTCCTCCAGAGAAAGGCGGAAAAGGTTTTTTTTGCCTGCATTTACGTCGATAAAATCCCGACTCGGCTACCACACTATTTGTATGAGGTCAAAGGAGGTCATTTTCTCATGGCTTTGCAAAAAGGTCGTCGTCTGTTCACATCTGAATCCGTAACCGAGGGGCATCCGGATAAAATTTGTGACCAAATTTCTGATTCCATTCTCGATGCAATCCTGGCGAAAGATCCAAACGCTCGTGTCGCTTGCGAAACGTCCGTAACGACCGGTCTCGTTCTCGTCGCGGGTGAAATTACCACCAACACCTATGTCGACATTCAAAAACTGGTGCGCGAAACGATTCGCGAAATCGGGTATGATCGTGCCAAATTCGGATTTGACGCAGATACGTGTGGTGTTATTACTGCTATCGGAGAACAATCTGCTGACATTGCCCTGGGTGTTGACCAGGCGCTGGAAGCACGCGAAGGACAAATGACCGATGCGGAGATCGAAGCAATTGGTGCTGGTGACCAAGGCCTGATGTTCGGGTTTGCTTGCAACGAAACACCGGAGCTGATGCCATTGCCGATCAGCATGGCACACCAACTGGCACGCCGTTTGACAGCAGTGCGCAAAGACGGCACGCTTTCTTACCTGCGTCCGGACGGTAAAACACAGGTTACGGTTGAATACGAAGGGGACAAGCCTGTACGGATCGACACGATCGTCATCTCTACCCAGCATGCTCCCGAAGTAAGCCTGGAACAAATCAAGAAAGATCTGTTGGAACAAGTAATCACGCCTGTTGTGCCGGCTGAACTGCTCGATGCAGAAACCAAGTATTTCATCAACCCGACAGGCCGTTTCGTAATCGGCGGACCTCAAGGAGACGCCGGTTTGACTGGCCGCAAAATTATCGTAGATACGTATGGCGGTTATGCACGCCATGGCGGTGGTGCTTTCTCCGGGAAAGATCCGACAAAAGTGGACCGTTCCGGAGCGTACGCAGCTCGCTATGTCGCAAAAAATATCGTCGCTGCCGGTCTGGCAGACAAATGTGAAGTTCAGGTGGCGTACGCTATCGGGGTAGCTCAACCTGTTTCGATCGCAGTAGACACGTTTGGTACCGGAACGATCGCGGAAGAAGAGCTGGTCAAACTCGTTCGCAAGCATTTTGACCTGCGTCCAGCTGGCATTATCAAACAGCTCGACCTGCGCCGTCCGATTTACAAACAAACTGCTGCATACGGTCATTTCGGCCGCAACGACCTGAATGTTCCTTGGGAGCGCACAGACAAGGCAGATGCTTTGAAGCAAGACGCTGCAAGCCTGGGCTAAGCAAATAGGCAAGGGTCTGGTAGAAACTACCGGGCCCTTTTTGCGTTTATAACGTCTATAGTATAACAATACGTGGTGTAATCTGAGGACGAGTTGTTGGATTGGCATCGATTGGAACGGTGCCGATAAAGGAATTTGATTGATCAGTGTCGAATCCTCATAGATGGAGAAAAGAGGAGGGATCGACTTGCCTAACAAGAGGCTTTTCCTTCTCGTGTTTATGGCATTTTTCCTCGTTGTGGTGTCGGTAGGAGTATTGGCAAGGCCAGAACAAAATGAAAAAAACACGTCTTCCATGCAACCTTCTCCGTCCATTGCAACGTCTATAAACACAAGTGAAACGGTGTTTTCTGAGGCAAACGAAATATCACCTACAGATGCTGATGCGTCTCCGATGCATTGGTATCGCAATCAGGTTGTCGTGTTATCGTATCACCATGTGGATGCGCATTCGGATCAGCCGTTTGCCATTTCACTGCAGCAATTTGCGGAACAGATGTCTTTTTTGAAAGAACATGATCTCAATCCGATTACCTTACAACAATTTTTGCATTTCATGGACACAGGGAGCCTGACTACTCCCAATGCAGTGCTGATTACGTTTGATGACGGTTATGAAAGTTATTACACGGACGCTTTTCCCATATTGCGTACATACGGTTTTCCCTCTGTGAATTTTGTCATCGCAGGTCGGCTGCGTGATGTGGCAGAGCGAAAGCGTGAAAACATGACCCCTCCGCTCACTCGTCCACAGCTTTTGGAGATGCGAGCGACCGGGTTGGCTGAGTTCGGTTCCCACACATACAGCTTGCATGCACAAGAGGCCCGCAATGAATGGGGAGATTTGGGTCCGGTGACTGCGCCTGTTTACCTGGAGGAACTGCAGCGACTCGAGGCCGAGCAGGAATATCGGGATCGTTTGTACGTAGATTTTAGTATGTCTCGAATTGGTTTAAGTGAATGGCTCAATCATCCGATAGAAGTAATATCGCTTCCTTACGGGTACACCAATCCCGTTGTTCAGGAAACAGCAAAGCAAGCGGGATACAAGTACGTCTTCAACTCGAATCCGGGAGTTGTGACAAGCGATACAGACCCTTTTGCGATCCCTCGTTTTGATGTTGGCACGCGTGAAGTGGATATGACGAAGCTCCATCAACTGTTCACGAAAGCGAGAAATTGAAGGAGAGTCATTATGTACAAAACAATCGACATCAGCGTGCTCGATGGGGTTATCAAACGAACAATCGAAACGGTCGAAGCGAGTAAAACACAAATCTTTGAAATAGCCGAACATGCCAGACAGCAAGGAAATGCGATGAAGCTGGACCTCCACGAGCTGCGTCAGGAAATTGCCAAAGTGATTCAAAGAGTAGATGCGCTGGAACTGTCCTATCGCAAGTCGCGCGACCGGCTTGTCCTGGTGAGCCGCAACTTCCATAAATACACGGAAGAAGACATACGCATTGCCTACGAAGAGGCCAGCCGCATACAGGTGGACCTCTCCATTTTCCGGGAACGCGAGAACAATCTGAAGCGCAGACGCAACGATCTGGAGCGTCAGCTTCGCGCCTTGGAGGAAACGATTATCCGGGCGGAAACGCTTGTTTCCCAGATGGGAGTCGTACTTGGCTACCTGACCGGCGACCTGAGCAAAATCGGCGAAGCGCTGGAATCGGCGAAGCAGCATCAACTGATGGGACTGAAGGTCATTCAGGCCCAGGAAGAAGAACGCAAGCGGGTAGCGCGGGAAATTCACGACGGTCCGGCACAGTCGATGGCCAATGTGGTGCTGCGCTCCGAGATTGTGGAAAAGATGCTGAAGAATGAGCGGATTCTGGAAGCGCAAATGGAGCTGCACGAACTAAAAGAGATGGTGCGCATGAGTTTGGCCGATGTGAGGCGAATCATTTTTGACCTGCGCCCGATGGCTCTGGATGATCTGGGATTGGTCCCCACGCTGCAAAAATACATCAGGACATGCGAGGAGCGAATCAAGGCCTCGATCGACCTGGTTGTGTTTGGTGTGGAACCGCCTCTTCGCAGTTCTGTAAAGGCTGCCATGTTCCGCCTGGTGCAGGAATGCTTAAACAATGTCGAAAAGCACGCCCAGGCGAATACGGTGCAGGTAAAACTTGAATTTTTGCAAGACTCCTTCCGGCTGGTAGTGAAGGATGACGGAGTCGGCTTTGACATGGAAAAGAAACTGGTCAAAGGCAAATCATTCGGCCTGTTGGGTATGCAAGAGCGTACACAACTGCTGGAGGGTGAGATGGAAGTCAATTCCGTTCCAGGTGAAGGGACAAAAGTTTTATTCCAAATACCGCTGAAAATATAGCACAACAGAACTTAGACTGGGGGATGAAACATGGACAAAAGCCAACAGGAATTGCGTATTGTGATTGTAGATGACCATCAATTATTCCGCGAAGGAGTTAAGCGTATACTCGAGATGGAAGAAGATTTTAAAGTTGTAGGAGAGGGTGCGGATGGTGGAGAAGCCTTCAAGCTGGCAGAAGAGTACAAGCCGGACGTTCTCCTGATGGACATCAACATGCCCAATATAAATGGCGTGTCTGCAGCGGAAAATGTCATTTCCGTAAGTCCCCAAACCAGAGTGATCATGCTCTCGATCCACGACGACGAGGGTTATGTCTATCGCACGCTTCGCTCTGGAGCCTCCGGATACCTGTTGAAAGAAATGGGTACCAGTGACCTGGTAGAAGCGGTACGTGTCGTAGCAAGCGGGGGAGCGTACATACATCCCAAGGTTACGGGGAAACTGATTGAAGAGTTTCGCCGATTGAGCGAGCAAGAAGGAGCGAGTGAGCGTACCTTCACCATTGAAGAGGGAAGTACCGTCGATCCGAAGATTATTGAATCCCTGACCCGCCGTGAACGGGAAGTGCTGCAACTGATGGCGGAAGGGAAGAGCAACCGGGCGATCGGCGAGTATCTGTTTATCAGCGAGAAGACCGTGAAAAACCACGTCAGCAGCATCTTGCAAAAATTGAATGTACAGGACCGGACACAAGCAGTGGTCAATTCCATCAAAAATGGTTGGGTGAAGCTTTAATTTGTTTCCGTAGGTACCCTAATCAAGCCATCCGGCATACCTTGAAAGCAAGGGGAGGTATGACCGTGATGGCAGAGATGGCAATATGGCTATTGGCGGTATACGTCTGCTCCTCATTGTTGGTTATGCTGCTCGACAGATGGGCCAAACAGATGAGAAGCGGCGTCGAGTATCCGTATGTACATTACCGTTTGCTCGTGCGGGATTCCGAGCAGGTGCTGGAATCGACCGTTCGGCTGTTGTTGTTTCGCTCGTACTGGAGCGGCAAACCCGTCCGCATCACCTTGCATGATGAAGGATCGATCGATGATACACCGCAGATCGCGGCTTTGTATAAGCGTTATCCCTACTGCTGGCTGGACGACGGACAGGACAGCACATCTCGCTCGACGATCATCATCGATTTGCGAAAGAAAGAAGCGGGCGCGTAACAGCAAGCAAGCGGGAAGATATGTGTTTACGAGAAGAGTGCCAGGTGCACTCTTTTTTTGTTTCAAAATTTTTTGCGTCCCCCTGCTGTCTTTGTGCAAACTGATGGCAAAGAAAGGAACGAAAGGGGAAGCGGGATGCTCCAGTACTTACTGTATGTCAAAGCGGGCCAGGAGAATGTGCAGGCGTACGTCACCCCTTGTTTTGCCGCAGATCGGAGTTTTTGGCAGCAGCGGGAAGGATGCCAGTTGTACATCGTCGGAAAAACGCCTTCACTGGCTCTGGCTTTTGCGATGCGTGAAAGGGTCAATGCCCGTTTAGAGCAATGCCGGCAGCGGGCGATGGATGACGGGTTGCTGGCGGAAATCAGGCAGGCTGCCGTCTCGTTCGTGCGGGAGGCGGAGGTATTGTACGGGCAGCGTGCACAGCAGCGAAAGCCAGTGCGGGAAGCCTGGTTTGCATGGGAGGAAACAGAGGTACCAGCGGAGACTGAAGATTCGACTCCGCTTCATAAGCGGCGTCAGCCCGGGTTTGCCGATTGGTGCGAGTCGTTGGCTGGCAGAGCGTTGCTATGGGAAGAGCTGGATGTATGGAGCAGGCGGCATGGATGGTCCGTAGAGCAGCTTCTCCCGGACATACAGAGGCTGGTGTTGACCGGACGGGCTTTGCTGCAGCCAGGAATACGCCTTCATGTGAAAAAAAGCGTGTGGCGCAACCGGCTGGAGCTCGTCTGCGCGCGCTGCGGAAGCAGTGGACGGGAGGCGATTGCGCTCACCATATGCCACAGCTGCGAACAGGGCTGCGCCTATTGCACGATCTGCCTGGGGATGGGCAGAAGCAAATGCTGCACGCCGTACCTGCTGATCCCGGCAGAAGCCGTGGAGGGGCGTGGAGCGCGTTCGTACGCCGAGGCTGCCCGCCTGGCGTGGACAGTCCGGTACTCCCGCGATCAGGCGGTTGCGGCAGAGAAGGCTCGTCAATTTGTCGCCGACAGATGGAGGGGATCTTCGGCTTTTTTGATCTGGGCAGTCTGCGGGGCGGGGAAGACCGAACTGTTGTTTCCGGCTATCGTCGAAGCGTTGGAGAGCGGAGGACGTGTGCTGATCGCCACTCCGCGCAAGGACGTCGTGCTGGAACTGGCGCCACGTGTGCAGCGCGTTTTTCCATCAGCGCGCGTTATCGCCGTCCACGGAGCCAGCAAGGAAAAATGGGAGGATGCCGAGATTACGATTGCGACGACACATCAGGTCATGCGTTTTTACCAGCGCTTTTTTCTCGTTGTCGTCGACGAGGTAGACGCGTTTCCGTATCACAATGATCCCGTGCTGTACCGTGCCGTCGAGCGCGCTGTGGAGGCGGGAGGGAAAATGCTGTACCTGAGCGCGACACCTCCGCGCTATCTGCAAAGGAGGCTGGTCGGCAGCGGAAAAGGATGGTCACGCTGGAAAGGTCCTGGCGCACTGTCCTCGCGGAGTCATGTCCTGCTCCCCGGCCGTTATCACGGAGCGGATTTGCCGGTTCCGCAAGTGAGTA
This sequence comes from Brevibacillus sp. TJ4, assembly GCF_044627595.2. Lineage (NCBI taxonomy): Bacteria > Bacillati > Bacillota > Bacilli > Caryophanales > Paenibacillaceae > Brevibacillus > Brevibacillus sp. TJ4. Next base: position 370,951 of record NZ_CP185865.1, read on the forward strand.
CCGTATCGTCCCTGCACAAAAGGCTTGCAGCGAAACGACCGATCCCGGAGCTGCTTCAGATGGTCGAGGGGTCGCTTGGAGCCGGGCGACAGGTGTTCGTTTTCGTTCCTCGGGTCGACCAGGTAGAAGAGATGCTCGCCTATATGCGCCTGCTTCTGCCCGCATACGCGGCGAAGATGGAGGGCGTGCACGCTGCCGATCCATTGCGCGAGGACAAAGTGCTGGCGTTTCGCAGCAAGGAGTACGTGCTGATGGTGACGACGACGATATTGGAGCGGGGGGTAACGATCCCCAGCAGCGATGTTGTCGTCGTCGGGGCTGAGGCGCCCGTTTTCGACGAGGCATCGCTTGTCCAGATCGCGGGCAGAGTAGGCAGGTCGATGGACGATCCGCAAGGGACGGTTTTGTTTTTGCAGGCGTATCGCGCTGAGGCGACGAAGGCGGCGGTCAGACAAATCTCCAGGATGAATCGCATGGCAAGGCATTTGCGCGAGAGAGGAGTCGGTTCGCCATGAGTGGGCGCCGCTGTGCGCGATGCGGCGCAGGCATCGTTGCGCATGCCGTACGTGAGGGCGTGGTACGTCGCTGCGCTGCTTCGTTTGCGCAGATGTCCATATCCAGGACGAGCTATCCGCGGATGTATCGGCTGGTGCAGCGCTTGCCGCTATGTGGCGGCTGCCTGGAGGAGATGCCTGCGATCGGTAGCGAGATTTGCGCGCATTGTGGCCGGGAGCGGCTGCAGGCGTCGCAAGCGGCAGAGTGGATCGTTCGATCGCCGGGCAACATGCTGTGCCAGGATTGCCGTGCTGCCGGTTCTTCGCCATTGCGCGCCAACCGCAGTCTGCTGCGCTACAACGAGTGGGGCAAGGAGCTGCTCGGTCTGTACAAGTACCGGGGAGATGAGCGTCTGGCCGAATTGTTTGCTTCGCTGCTCGTCATCGGACTGCACTGCCACTACCGCCCGGAGCGGATCGACAGTCTTGCCGCTGTTCCCCTGCATGTGAAGCGGTTGCGGGAGCGCGGCTTCAACCAGGTGGAACTAGTGGCAAGGCGGGTCAGTGAGGCGTGCCGCATCCCATACCAACAGTTGCTGGTGCGTACGCGGGAGACGAAAAAGCTGAGTCAGCAGTCAGGGCGTCTGGCGAGACGGGAAAGTGTCCAGGGAGCCTTTTCGATAAACGGCGACGCGGGCAGAGCAGTCTTGGCAAAGCAATCTGCACCGTATGCGATCCTGCTTGTCGACGATGTCTATACTACCGGTTCTACACTGCGAGAGTGCGCCAAAACGATTCTGGATTCACAACATAATGAAATATGTATATTTTCCTTGACAATTTTCAGATAGTATTAGCACCTTTTGGAAAATTGCGCTATGATGTAGGCATATGAGGACTAGCATGAATCGACAACAGGGAAAGGTGAACAGGGGGGTGTTAGCATGTCTCTCGGCAAGCTGGCTAATTGTTCGCGTTGCGACGCGTTGTTTGTACAAACCGCCCGCGAATTGTGTCCGAACTGCCATAAAGAGGTGGAACAAGAGTACGAGCTTTGTGCAAAGTATTTGCGCAAGCGGGAAAATCGGGGAGCCACCATTTATCAGGTAAGCGATGCTACCGGAGTAAGTGTGAAACAAATAACCAAGTTTATAAAAGAAGGACGCATTTCCGTCGATGGAAATCCGAATCTCGGGTATCCTTGCGACCGATGCGGCACGCTGATTCTGCGCGGTAATATTTGCGAAACGTGCATGCACAGCTTGAAGCACGACATTACGCAGGACCTGGCTGTCGAAAAACGTCTGGATGAGGAGGCGCGCGCGAGGGAATTTGCCGCCGCCTATCGAAGAAAAGCAAAACTTGACGAATAGTTTTCTGTAAAAAAACTAATCGTTGACAATCAATTTGCCGATGATACTACTAAGAGGTATCGTCGGTTTTATTTCTTTTTTGGAAGTTACCCTTCGCTTTCAACATGATGATGTCCGGTCAATTTGAGAGGATGGTTGTCAGATGCGAATCAATGAACCTAATCGCACAGGTATGATCAATGCGTACAACAAGACGGGAACCACGCCGGTGGGCAAAAGCGGAAAGCTGGCGATGGGCAAGGACGAGGTAAAGATTTCCACAGAGGCGATGGAAATGCTGAAGATGGTGGAAGACTTGCAAGCGCTCGCCCGTCGGGAAAAAGTGGAACAGTTGCGCAAACAGGTAGAAGAAAATACCTACCATGTTCCCACTGAAAAGATTGCTGACAAGTTTCTGGCTTTTTGGAGAAAGCTGTAAACTTCTTCGCGGAAGCGCAGGTGAGAGACCATGACAAAAATGAACAGACTCTACGAACTGCTCGACAACTTGATCCAATTGCACAAAGCTCTGTACACCCTGGCTACGCAGAAAAAAGAAGTGTTGATTAAAGGGCAGGTGGACGAACTGGTCGCCATCACCCGCCAGGAACAGCAATTGATGAAAGGAATTACGGCAGCAGAAACCGCACGACAGCAGACAGTACAAGAGCTGTCTGGGGAGAAGGGCTTTTCTTTGCAGGAAGGAAGGCTTGCTGAACTGATCAAGTTGACGACCAGTGCGGAAGAGAAACAGCGGCTCACTACGTATCGCGAGGAATTGGCACGGGTTGTGGAGCAACTGCGAGAAGCCAACGACGTGAACCAGCAGTTGCTGAAGCAATCCCTTTCGTTTGTTACCATGACCCTGGACTTGCTGACGGATGTACCCGAGGACGACTACCTGTACGGGCAGTCTGCGACCGATCTGCACCGCCAGACAAGTCGCACGTTTTTCAATAAAAAAGCGTAAAGAGGTGCTACCATGCGCTCAAGTTTTCACGGAATCGAAGTTAGCAAACGCGGGCTGTTCGCACAGCAAGCCGCGTTGAATACGACAAGCCACAATATTGCCAACGCCAATACGGAAGGCTACAGCCGCCAGCGCGTAAACCTGGTTACGACGAACGGATTGCCGTACGTCGGGCTGCATGCAGGAACAGAAGCGGGATTGCTCGGTACAGGCGTACGCGCAGACAATATCCAACGGCTGCGCAACGAGTTTCTCGACATTCAGTACCGCAATGAATTCAATCGGCAAGGCTTTTGGGATGCACGTGCCGAGACGCTGGAGAGACTGGAAGGGATTATGAACGAGCCGTCAGAAACGGGGCTGCAAAAAGTAATGGACCAAATGTGGCAGTCCTGGCAGGACCTCGCAAACGACCCGTCCGATACGTCAGCGCGTGCCGTAGTGAGGGAGCGCAGCCAGGCAGTGGCTGACACCTTCAACTCTCTGTACACGCAGTTGAACCAGGTGCAAGCCGACTTGAACAACGTCATCAGCGTAAAGACGCTCGAAATCAACTCGCTTGGCCAGCAAATTGCGGCGTTGAACGGCCAGATCGCCAATCTCGTGCCGCATGGCTATACGCCAAATGATTTGTACGATCAGCGGGATGTTCTGCTCGACAGACTTTCCAATCTGGTATCGATCAACGTAACCCCGACGACAAGCGGCATGGTTGACGTCACGATCCAGGGGCAAGCCTTTGTGACCGGACAAGCCTCGCAGGTGATGGCGACTCAGCAAAATCCGGCGACCGGTCTGTACAGCATGACATTGGGCGGAGCGCCTTTTGTCCCAACTTCTGGCTACATGGCAGGAACATTTGAAGCCCGCGATCAGATCGTCACCAATATGAAAAGTCGCCTGGACGTTCTGGCGGTCAATTTGACGAAGGAAATCAACGACATTCACCGTGCCGGACGAAGCCTGGCAGACATTCAAAACAACGCGGTCCAGGACCTGCCTTTCTTTGTCGACAGGACTGCTGTTGCCGGCGACCCGGCTACGAAGAATTATCCGACAGGTGCTGCGAGCATCGTCATCAACCCGGCCATCCTGCAATCGCTGGATGCGATCGCGGCGGCAAAAGCAGGGAACCCGACGACATCAGTCGGGAACAACGAAGCTGCCCTGGACATTGCCGCCATCAAGTTCAAAGTGCTCGCGGCTGGAGCAGGTCCGCTTGACCTGCCGGAGAACACAACATTGGACAGCTACTACCAAAATACAATCAGCCAGCTCGGCGTGTCTGCGCAGGAAGCGATTCGCAACCAGGCAAACGCAGAGATGCTGGTCGATACAGTCGGCAACCAACGCCAATCCGTATCCGGCGTATCGATCGACGAAGAAATGGCGGAACTGGTCAAATTCCAGCACGCATACAGCGCTTCCGCACGCGTTATGACGAGCATGGACGAAATTCTGGACAGAGTCATCAACGGCATGGGTCGTGTCGGTCTGTAATAGGGAGGGATAACCGGTGTCAGTACGCGTAACGCAAAACATGCTCAACAACAACATGCTTCGCAACCTGAACAACTCCATGCGCAATATGGATAAACTGCAGGACCAGCTCTCTTCCGGCAAAAAGATCTCCAAGCCTTCCGACGATCCGGTCGTCGCTGCCAGAGGAATGTTTTACCGCTCGTCCCTGATCGAAAATGAACAGTACAAGCGAAATGTATCGCAAGTGCAATCGTGGATGGATATGACCGACCAGACGCTGGACGAGGTCGGAAATGTGATGAAGCGCGTTCAGGAGCTGTTGGTAAATGCTGCTGACGGCGCCCTTTCGCAAGAGGACTTGCAGGCGATTGCCGCAGAGGTGGAAGAGCTGAAAAATCACATGGGCACATTGGCCAACCAGCAGATCAACGGCAAGTATATTTTTGCCGGGACTGACACGAATCTGGCCCCGTATGACCCTGCCGCGCAGGGCGGACGAGGTGATTTTGTCGGTACGAACAGCGAAGCGATCAATCTGGAAGTGAGCCAGGGTGTTTTTGTACGATCCAATACGGACGGCCAAAACATCTTTAACTTCCCGGACAATGCCAATAACATTTTCAAGGTTTTGAACAACATTGTCGACGAACTCAAGAACGGAAACAACGCGTCGCAATACCAGGCGACCCTCACTGCGCAATACGACAACCTGCTGTCAGAGCGCGCTACCCTGGGAGCCAGCGTAAACCGTGTCGATCTGATCGCAGAGCGGTTGAACGTACAAGAAGTGACGATTACCGGATTGCTTTCCAAAAACGAGGATGCGGACCTGGCAAAAGTAATTACCGATCTGACTACCCAGGAAAGCGTACATTCCGCTGCGCTGGGAGCAGGAGCGAGAATTATTCAGCCTACACTTGTAGACTTCTTGCGTTAAGTCCGGGTAAAGGGGATTGACCGATGCCGATTTCACAACTCCGAATGGAAAGCACATTTGCCAGACTCGGCCTGAATATCCAGAAGCCTGTTCAGGAAATACGCCAGCCGAATGCAGAGATGAACCTGCAGCAGACCCCGGCCGAGCTGTCGATTGAACAGGCGCGCCCGATCCTCGAGATCGACTCCAGCAACGCTCGTGCCAATATCGGGCTTATGACCTCGATGCAATTTAGCGACAAAAATGCCTCCTTTGGGAAAGAGCAATGGCTGCAGGCGATTGCCGAGAAAAGCCAGGAGGGCAGACAGTTGCGGGCGATCCACACGAAGCAAAATGCGATCAAGGCAATCGCCCAACAAAATACGATGCGGCTGTTGCAGCGAGGGACGCCGTCGTTTTCCTCTTCCGGAGATGAGGGCGTGGACATTCACATCCGCGTGAAGCCGGTGGTCATTGACGTCAAGCGAAACGGCATGAGTATGAATCCGGTGACTCGTCCACCGGAGCTTTCGTATACACCGGGCAAAGTGGAGCCGTATATGATACAATACAATAGTCTGAAAATAGAAGTCGTAGGCGGCCAACTGGATCGAACGATGTGAGCGAGGTTGAAGACATGAGTGCAAGTCAGAAAGTGGAATTGGGCAAGCTATTTTTTGAAGATGGAATTCCCGGATTTTCTCATTTGCAATTTTTCCAACTGATGCAGGAGGAAGAAAGCCCGCTTTTTCACGTACAGTCGATAGAAGAGCCGGGTGTTGGATTCTGGGTAGTAGACCCGTTTGCCTTCTTTCCCGACTATACGTTTACGCTTCCCGAGGCGCCGAAAGAGGCGCTGCGCATAAGCGAAGATACGCCCATGGCGTTTTTCTCCATCGTGACGATCAGAAATGCGGAGCAGGTGACAGTCAATCTGAAAGCTCCGATCGTGATTAACCTGTCAAACCGTATGGCCAAGCAAGTCATTTTGCCGGAAGATACGTACCCCATCCGCCAGCCGTTGTTCACGCAACCGGCTGCAGGTCCGAAATAGGTGGTGATCACATGCTCGTGCTGTCTCGCAAAAAGAATGAATCCATCATGATCGGTGACACCATCGAGATCAAGATCATTTCCGTAGACGGGGATCAGGTGCGCATCGGAATTGAAGCCCCGCGCAATCTTGACGTGTATCGCAAGGAGATTTTCGACGCGATCCAGGAGGAAAATCGCTTGGCGACACAAGGAGCGGCGGACTGGTCGGCGGTAAAACAATTGATTCAAGCGAAGAAAGAAGAAGATGATCGATAGGATCGTCTTTTTTTGTGCGTAAAAACAGGGAAGAAAAAGGCCATCAGCGCACGGCTGACAGCCAAGGATTCCCGGTGGATCGTTTATTCGTTTTTCAGGAAGATCGCCATGCCGGCAATCGAGACGAAATCTCTTCTTTTGAGGTAGTCGAATGCAATTTGCATGTAGCGGCTGTTGTGCTCCACGACTTTTGCAAAAGACTGGATCAACGTAATGACATGCTCGACAGCAAGCTTGTCCTTGTAGAATCCGGCAATCCCGATCAGGTGCATCTTGATCAGACTGTAGTGCAAGGCGAGGAGGAAGTAGTTCTCCAGAACCGGCGCATTGCTGGAAAAGGGGAACGTGTTTTTGTACATGTAATTGACCAGGTAGTTTTCCAAAACGTAGGAATACGTGTTCATAAATGGCTTGTAGTAATCCGTATACGCTGCCTGATAACGGGCGGCAACAGTCTCAATCCCCTCTTCATTGTCAAACGAGATCCCTGCCAAAAATGCCTGGAAGCTGTCCAGGTACCGCTGATTGTCTATCCCGATATGCATCCGTACATCGATCAATTCCTTCAGCAGCCGGATTTGCGCCGCCGCTTCGGGAGGAATTTGCTGAATAGCGGCTTCCAGTGAGCCGTCCTTGATCAAGGTTCGGTAGTTTTCAATCAGACGCGGAATTTCTGCGACCTTGCCGCTGTTCACGAAGTCATCCATGTTTTGGTAAAAAAGTCCCAGTATCAGAACGCGATCGGTCAGGGAGTAACGGCGATTTTGTATGAGCTCGATCGAAAAAATCCGCAGGTCCCAAAAGTAAAAAGGCAATTCGGCGGGCGAACAGTTCGCAGGATGCAATTCCGTCTGGATCGAGAATGTTTGTCCGGGCTGCGACGGAATTTCAAAAAAGGACATCGGCTCCGGATTCAGCAAAGCGAGGCGAGCGGCTTCCGGACAGGACATGGTGGCGGCCATCTCGTAATTTCCGTTTACCCTGTTGGTTACACGCGGATAGTTCGCGCATGTCTTCGACAGATACTCTTCACCGAGACGCAGTTGAATTTCGCACAGGCTGTCCGCTGTTAGCATCGGACAGCTTTGGCAACCTGACATTTTGATCGTGGCGTAGTGCCCCTCTGTCGGATTGGTTTGCTTCCGCTTGATATGGGTATCCAGCTTTTGCGTCAAATCAGACTGGGAGAGTTTTTTGTATTTCTGGTAGGTCGCCCTATCAATCGGTACGCTCCAACCGGCGCAGCAAGTATCTTCGCAGGCAGAACCGATGCATTGAAAACGATCCATGTAGGTAGGCACGAGAAGGATCTGATTGACTGACATGAGATTTCCTCCAATTCCCGTCACGGGTCGTATAGAGAATAGGTAACTTCTATCATTATAATCACTATAGTCGGAGAGTTCTGCTCCTATTTTGATAAAAAATGCAGAAAAAAAACGAAAAGTGCTAAACGATGCAAAACGAGATTCCGATAAAGTAAATGTAGGGAGAAAGTCGCAAGCGCGCGATTGCGATGGGTCCCACTAAATTGCACAGTCACAGGGACGTGACTGTCGAAAACTCAAGGAGGAATTGTACAATGATTATCCAACACAATATGTCCGCGATTAACACTCATCGTCAATTGGGCGTTAACGCAAACAACCTGTCCAAAAACGTAGAAAAACTGTCTTCCGGTTACCGCATCAACCGTGCTGCTGACGACGCTGCTGGTCTCTCCATCTCCGAGCGTATGCGCGCACAAATCCGCGGTATGGAGCAAGCTTCCCGCAACGCACAAGACGGTATCTCCCTGGTGCAAACTGCTGAGGGCGCTCTGCAAACGGTAAACAACATGCTGGTTCGTATTAAAGAATTGGCTACACAGGCTGCGAACGGTACGTACAGCGAGACTGACGACCTGGCTCGCATCAACGAAGAGCTGACTGAGCTGACAAAAGAGATCGAAAACATCAAAGACAACACCAAATTCAACGGCATCAAGTTGTTGGATGGCAGCGCAGGTACAATCTCCCTGCAAATCGGTCAAGAGGCTTCCCAAGTTCTCGGCCTGAACGCAGCAAGCTTCAGCCTGGGTGATGTATACTCCACTGTAAACGGTTGGAGCCTGTCTACGCAAGATGGAGCGACAAGCGTACTGAGCGCAATCGATTCCCAAATCAACGCAGTGAGCTCCGCGCGTTCTTACCTGGGTGCGAACCAAAACCGTCTGGAAAACACTATCAACAACCTGGATATCACAGCTGAGAACCTGACTGCTGCTGAATCCCGTATCCGCGACGTCGACATGGCGAAAGAGCAAATGCAGTTCACGAAGAACAACATTCTTACTCAAGCTGCACAAGCTATGCTTGCTCAAGCAAACCAATTGCCACAAGGCGTACTGCAACTTCTCCGTTAATAGCATGTTTCAACCTGAAAAAAGAGAGCAGGGTATCCTTGCTCTCTTTTTTAAAATGATTTTCCGATAAGAAAGGAAGCCCACGATGAAAATATCTGCCTGTGTCATTACGAAAAATGAAGAAAAAAACTTGCCAACTTGTCTGGACAGCGTGAAATCGATCGTTTCAGAAATTATCGTGGTCGATACAGGATCAACAGATCGAACCGTGGACATAGCCAAAAGCTACGGGGCAAAGGTGTTTTCGTTTGAGTGGATCAACGATTTCGCCGCTGCCCGCAACTATGCGATCGAGCAAGCCAAATCCGACTGGATTATTTTTTTGGATGCGGATGAATACTTTGCGCCGGATTGCGTGAAATACGTGAAGGGCGCAATCAAGGAAGCCGAGAAGAAGAAGCTGGACATGATTATCTGCACGATGGCGAATGTGGAGAAAAAGACGGGGGCAATCACCTCTTCCAACCTGCACATCCGCATCTTTAAAAACCATCCGCAGATTCGCTACGTGGGAGCTGTACATGAACGAATCGTACGACTGGACAAGCCGGCCAACGCGCTGGATGTGCAAAAGGATATTACGATTATCCACACAGGATACAGCGAAGAAAACGTGCAGGAAAAAGAAAAAAGCAAACGAAATCTGGAGCTGTTGTATACGGAACTGGAAAAAAATCCGGACAGCTTTGACATATTGTTTTACATTTCCGAGTCATTATTGCTCGATAGGCAGTTTTCACAGTCTTTCGATTACGCAGTCCGTGCCCTGCAACATCGAAATTCTCACTTAAAGGGCATGTATGAAAAGAACTACATTAATATTTTCCAATGTATGATTCACTTGGACAAACCTAGAGACGAATACTGGCAGATGCTGCAACAAGCGATCGCAGAGTTCCCGAACTATCCCGACATCCATCTGTACCTGGGAGATTTCTATAAAAAAGAGAACCGCTATCGCGATGCCATCCATGCTTACGAAAAAGGTTTGCAGCTATTGGACCAATCCTCCATCGCTCAAACGGGCGCGATTGCAAGCGCTGTGAAAGTAATCGATACAGTCGGGCATTTGTATGGAAAGCTGAGAGAGTGGAACCCATGCGTCCAGTACCATGTTCAGGCTCTCCAGATTGACAAGTTCCACTATTCCTCTTTATTGAACCTGATGAGTGTATTGGGGCGCTTTGAAAAGCCCGAAGCAGTCTACTCCTTTTTTGCGAAAATGTACGATCTGACCAAAACGAAAGATCGTCTGTATTTGCTGCGAGCCGCACTGGATAGCAACCAGACGGCAGTGGCAAAAGATTTGTTGGCAGGGTTGCCTGTCGAGCATCCATCCTTGCAGGAATACATCGCATTGTTTCAATTCCTGACGGGGAACCACACAGATGCGATCAACCGGTTCGTTGCGCTGTATGCACAGACGAAAAAAGCGGAGCATGCATACGGGGCGATTGCTGCAGTGTGGGCAATTCAGGATCAAAACCTCGCCCGCCAATTGGAAGCCGTATTTGCCGATCAACCGGACATGCGTCAATTAACAGTGAATGTATGTGGGGGAATTTCACCCATTACCATAGAGAAAAAGAACATGTACGAGTTTTTGATGTATCTAAGCGGGACTTTGCACGTCACGGATTATCATCACCTGGCAGACCTTGCAGTGGGGTCTGACCTCTTGCTGGAGATGGGGAACTATCTGTATTTCCGGGAGAACTACGCGGATGCCTATCAGTTCTACAATCACTATCTGGAGCGGGTCGAAAATGTGCCTGAGAACACACTGGCAGACATTACGTTTAAAGTAGGCGATTGCCTGATGCAAAATGGCCTGGACGAGCAGGCATGGCTGTTTTTGCAAAAGGCGCATACGTTGGCGCCAGCCGATTTTCGCGTCTATGAGGCCACTATCGAGTTGGCAAAACGAACCCAGCGTCTGAACAGTATGCAAGAGCTTTACGAGACAGCTCGACAGTATTATCCTGATACCTATTTTTTGAAGCAGCTTCAACATTAGAGCCTGTTGAACGTGTCATGCGTAGTACCAACGGCTGGCGAACCGAATGAGGGGAAGAATGACGATGAACACGCAAGCTGAACAGCCGACGAGCGGGAAAAAGGTCAAGCGTGTCGCCTTGGTTGGGCTGAATAATTTCAACAACATCGGCGATCAGATCATTTCGGAAACAACGGAATACTTGGTGAGGCAATGTGGTATTGAGGGGATTGAACCTTACTTTGTCGATATGAACCCGTATGACTCGTATTGCAGGGAGCATCTGAAGGTTCCGTTTTACGCCTCCAATCTGATTGCAAAATGGAAGGGGCCACTCTCCACACTGCCAAATGGTGAGACGCTGGGGTATTGGGTTGAGTATACGGCTGCAAGAGTGCGTCTGTTCAACTACTTTCAAGCATGTTTGAAAGATGCCGATGCGATCCTCTTTTCCGGAGGAGCATTCATTAAATACAAGACACAGGGATTGAACTTCCTGGTAGATCTTATCACGGAAATCGCGGATGACAGGAACATTCCGGTTATGATGAGCGCGATGGGAGTAGAGGGGTATTCGGAAGAAAACATCAACTGCCAGAAATTGAAGGCAGCCATCAATCGCTCCTGCGTGAAAAGAATAACGGTTCGCGATGACTTTGCACTGTTGCGCGACAAGTACATGACCAATACGGACATTGTGATCCGGCCGGTTGGCGATCCGGCCTTCTGGATCCCGGAATGTTATCAAATAACCCGAGAGCCGCAGGAAATGGTCGGCCTGGGTGTGATTCGTAGCGATAACTTCAGAAGGTATGGCGTCGATTTTTCCGAATCGGATGTCATGCGCCTGTACCAGGATATTATCCATAACCTGGAGCAAAGTGGCATAGAGTGGCGTCTGTTTTCGAACGGATTGACCTCGGACTATCGATTTGGTGTCGAATTGCTGGAAAGTCTCGGCTACGCGCCAGAGGAGAAATTTGTGCCTCGTCCGCAAAGTTCGGCAGAGCTTTTGCACACGCTTAAACAGTTTAAAGCGGTCATCGCCGCCAGATTGCATGCTTGTATATCCGCGTATGCGTTGGATATTCCAACGATCGGGCTTGTCTGGAACGACAAACTGACGCAGTTTGGACGCATGTTCATCAAGGAGGACTTTTTTCCACCCGTGAATCAATTGACAGGGGAAATCGTTGTCGCAAAATTAAAGGAAGCCATGGAATTCACATATGACCGAAATAAGCGGCAAGAGTGGCGAGAAGCTACCAGGGCGGAACTGCATTCATTCCTCCAGTCCATCTAAACGGGCTGGTTTTCTGTGATTTTCAAGATGGTTTTATGACTATGCGAGATGGAGGCTACCATGAGAAAGTACATTCGAGATCAAGTTGTCGAGCTTCTCTCCACTGTTTGGGAGGGCATCCGATACGCAACCAACACACAATCAGAGCAGCGATTCGTCGTTCTCGATGATTGTATGAATGCCGTACATTCCATAGCGGAGACGCTGAAGGCCGGGCTTTCTGAAGAACGCTTTGCCTTTTACGAAAACATCCTGGAAGATTTGCATCAAAATCTCAAAGACATCAACAGCAGTCTGGTAAGCCAGCTATCTCCTGCTCAGGAAGCGAGAGAATGTAAAAACTTGTTTGCTTTGCTGAAAAAGGAGCTTGCCAGGGAATCGGAAGTCAAACTGGAAATTGTGTTTATGCCATACAAGGCCAGTATGTGGGATTCCCTTGAGAGCATTTGGCTCGCTGCCAAAGAGGATGAGAGATGCAATGCCACTGTAGTACCGATACCGTACTATGATCGAAATCCGGATCGGAGTTTTGGAGCTATGCACTATGAAGGCACAGAACTGCCTGATTATGTGCCAATCATTCACTATGACAAATACGACGTCAGCGCGCACCTGCCGGACGTGATCTATATTCATAACCCGTTTGATGAAAACAACCTGATTACTTCGGTAGACCCGCGCTTCTATTCGTACAACCTGAAGAAGCACACGGACATGCTCGTCTATGTCCCGTATTTTACTTCCGGAGCGTATGCCAATACCGAGGCGTTTGCACAAAAGCATCTGACACCAGCTTTAAAAGTGACGGACAAAATCATTGTTCAGTCCCACACGCAAAAAAAGTTGTACATGGCTTCTGGTATCAAGGAGAACAAACTGCTCGTTTTAGGCACCCCCAAATTCGACGCGATTGTAAACCTGGATAAAACCAAAGTAGACGTGCCAACGTCGTGGACAGAAAAGATACAAGATAAGAAATCCATTGTATTAAACAGCAGTATCGGTTCTCTTTTGAATAATCCCGAGTACCTTGGTGAGTTGAGAAATCGGATTTCTACCATTTTGTCATTCCAGGAGCTCGTTCTTATTTGGCGGCCGCACCCGCTGTTGGAGGCGACCATCACGTCGATGAGACCGGATCTGTACGATGAGTACAAGGAAATTGTCCACATTGTGGAAAATAGCGACAATGCTGTGATTGATCATTTGGGAAGCACATTGCCTGCTACAGTTGTATCTGATGGCATGATCAGTGATATCAGCTCCTGGGCGCGTCAATACATTGCTACCGGAAAACCGGTATTGTTCCTCAACGGGCAGAGTGAACTGAAAAAAGAGCGGATTTACGTGTTTGACCATTTTTCGTCTTACTTTGTCAAGGATGGTTTCAGTATTGAAGACTTTTGTAAAATGGTGATAAACGGAACCGATGACAAGAAGGAAGCCCGAATGAAGGATTTGCGCAATTCTATCGTCAATGTCGACGGTTCCTGCGGGCAAAAAACGCATGAACGAATCGTGAGCTTGGCAGAGTAAGCAGGATAGCTGACACACAGACTGGGTGAGTGGGTGAATGGATGAAGTACGGAGTCATATCATATCAAAAAGCTGTTAGAAGCGGCGGCAATAAATGGACAAACCTGGGGGACCCGATACAATCGTATGCGATGGTCAAGCTGTATGAAGAAATGGGAATTCCCGAGTCCGAACTCGTCAAAGTCAACAAATACACAGCGAAATTATACGACGGGGATTATGTTGTCCTGCCATTCAATTGTTACAACATGATCTTTGGTCAGCAGCGGCACAATCATGCACTTCCTGTGTCGGACAAGATTATTCCTGTCTTTGTCAGCTTCCACTTGCACACCCGCAAACTCGATCCGGCTCTCGTACAGCAGCTCAGGTCCTATGAGCCAATCGGATGCCGCGATGAAGAAACATTGCGGGTAATACGAAGCTACAACATTCGCGCATACTTGTCAGGCTGTGTAACGGCAACATTGCCGAGGCGGAAAACAACTCCGAAAAACGGCAAGGTCTACTTCGTGGATTGCCCCAAAAGCCTGATGGAATATGTGCCCAAGCATCTTTTGGACGATGCGGAGTTCGTCACGCACATGCCGTATATTCCACGCACTTCGGACGATCTGTATTTGACGGATGAAGAGACAAGAAACTATTACGAACTAGGCGTGAACCAGCTCAAAGAGTACGAAGACAAGGCTGCCTTGGTCGTTACATCCAGGTTGCATGCCGCGGCTCCTTGCATGGCATTGGGAATCCCTGTCATCCTGGTCAGTGAAAACTTTGACGGAAGATTCTCCTGGATCGATAAGTATTTGCCTCTCTACACTCCTAGCGAATTTGACAAAATTGACTGGGACCCAGCGCCTGTCGAATACGAAGAGGAGAAAGAGCTGATCAAGAAGCAGTTTATGTACAGAATCCGGAAAACATTTGAAGACAGCCAGCCTCTTTATGATTGCAGCAGCTTGTACGAGAATCGGGAACGGGAAATATACAACAAGCACATGCTGGAATCGCTGCGCCAGGTCGCAGGCAAAACCGAGCCGCTGAAATACGCTCTATGGGGACTGCGTGGCGAAACGATGAATATGCACCATATCATCGAAGATCATTTCCCGGGCTGGACATTGCAAGCGGTCATTGATGAATATTCAACAGGTGAATACGAAGGCTTACCTATCCAGACTTCCAAAGATATTCCACAGCTCGATAAAGATACGGTTTGTTTTGTTGGTCCGGAAGCGGCCCATGAATTTGCATCGAACGTGTTAAAAGAAAACAAGTTGCGATGCGTTCTCGTCAAGAACAAAACACAGCTCGTTGAAATATAAGGCAAACAAGAGGGTACTATGCGATACGCAATGAAAAAAGAAGTGCGGTCGATCGAATTGACACCAGACGAATTGCGGAACATGCAAATGAACATGCTGGAAATCTTGATCGAGATCGATCGCATATGCCGAAAGCACAACATCAAATACTCTCTGGATGGCGGCACTTTTTTAGGAGCAGTGCGCCATAAAGGTTTTATTCCGTGGGACCCGGATGCAGACATCGTCATTTTGCGAAAAGACTACCTGCGGTTCAAAAAGGTCTGCGAAGAAGAGTTGAACCATGACTGCTTCTTTTTGCAAGATTACCAGACGGACAAAAATTATAGATGGGGATATGCCCGAATGCTCCGGCAGGGAACGGAGTACGTTCGAGCGGGACATGAGCATCTGAACACGAAGAACGGCGTATTTGTCGACATTTTTACGATGGACAGTGTGCCGGATTCATCCGTTAGGCGCGTCATTCACAAGTTTCTGTGCTACTGTATTCGAAAAGCGCTATGGTCAGAGGTTGGAAAAGTGGTACATCCCAATGCTCTGCTGCGAATCTATTACGGGCTTGTCTCGAAGATTCGCAGGGATACATTGTTTTCCGCCAGAAACAAGCTCGCCAAGCTATGCAACAAAAACGATCAATCGATCCTTGTGCGCCATATGTGTTCCCCCCATCCGAAAAAACATTCGTACGGTTTTCCGCGGAAATTGTTCGATTCATTAAGCGAGTACGAATTCGAGGGGTACAAGTTTTTGGCCTTTACGGATTATGATTGGTACCTGACATCCATTTACGGGGACTACATGACCCCTCCGCCGGAAAAAGACCGGACAAGCCATATTCCGTGTTCAAGGTATACATTTATTGAGCCGACTTTGTTGCAAAAACCTTGAGAAAAGATATTTCTTACCTAAGGGAGGTTCCCCACATGGCTGTAGCGCTAATATTTGCGGGTGGCACTGGCTCAAGAATGAACAGCAAGTCCAAACCGAAGCAATTTCTGAACTTGTTTGGCAAGCCGATTATTATCCACACTCTGGAACATTTCGAATATAGCGCTGAAATCGACAGTATCGCAGTGGTGTGCCGCGAAAACTGGATTGATTATTTGAAGGAACAGATCAAGCACAACTTTTTCGAGAAGGTTCGGTGGATTGTTCCAGGTGGCGAGACGAGTCAGCAGTCCATTTACAACGGCCTGAAAGCCCTTTACGATTCATGTGAAAATCCGAAAGAGACAATCGTGCTGATCCATGACGGTGTTCGTCCTTTGATCAATGACAAGCTCATCTCCGACAACATAGCAGCGGTCAAGCAGTACGGCTCTGCCATTACCGTGACAAAAGCTGTGGAAACCGTGATTCATACGAATGATGACAACGAGATCGTCGATGTCCCCAATCGCAAGTACGCCAAAATCGCCAAAGCACCGCAAAGCTTTTACCTGAGTGATATTATGGCGGCACACGAAAAAGCGATTGCGGACAATTTGTTTACGATGATCGATTCGGCTTCGCTGATGATGCACTACGGTCACAAACTGCACACGGTTGACGGTCCGGTGGAGAACATTAAAATCACGACGCCTTCCGACTATTATATTTTCCGCGCAATCTATGAGGCTCGGGAGAATTCACAAATTTTTGGACTGTGAGGATGATCATGGTATGCCGGTTGAGTCACCTGACAATAGTATTCTGCAAAAGGATATTGAGCGTATCGCTGACAACCTGAGACAATTTCCAGAGATCCGAAACAAGGCGATCTTGATAACCGGTGCTACCGGTTTATTAGGTTCTCTCATCGTAAAATCGCTCATCTGCCTGAATCGTTGTTATTCCTATAACGTCTCGATATTCGCGTTGGTCCGCAGTGAGGAAAAAGCAAAAACGATTTTTGGAGCACTCCTCGATCATGCAAACCTGCATATTGTCGTCGGAGATGTGCTGCACATCCCGGATATACAGGAGCCGATTGATTATATTTTTCACGGAGCGAGCGCCACTTCTTCCAAATATTTCGTCGAGTATCCTGTGGAAACGATCGAAACGGCGATAAACGGCACGAGAAATGTGCTGGAGCTAGCCAGAGCCAAAAACGTATCCGGCATGGTATACATGTCATCGCTGGAGGTGTACGGAGCGCTGCACTCAGATGAGCCAGTCCCCGAAGACCACGGCGGTTATATCGATCCGTTGTCGATTCGCAGCAGCTATTCGGAAAGCAAACGGATGGCCGAGAACCTGTGCTGTGCTTTTTCGGCGCAATACGGCGTTCCCGTAAAAATTGCAAGGCTCACGCAAACATTTGGCGCAGGCGTGTCGTATGACGACAATCGCGTGTTCGCGCAATTTGCCAGAAGTGTAATCGAGAAAACGAATATTGTTTTACACACAGACGGAAGCACGGTTCGCAATTATTGCTACACGAGTGATGCTGTCCGGGCGTTGTTTTACATACTGCTCAGGGGAGAAAACAGGACTGCGTACAACGTAGCCAACAAAGATACAGGGATTTCAATTCGCGAGATGGCTGCGTTGGTCGCTTCCCTTGGCTCTGATACGGAAGTCGAGTTTCACCTGGAAGCAAACGAAAAGCACGGTTACAATCCGACCGTAAAAATTTGCCTCGACACGTCCAGGTTGCACGATCTCGGGTGGTCGGCAGCAGTAGGGCTGGAAGAGATGTTTCACAACCTTATCCATAGTATGAAAATCGATGCCGAGTTAGCAAAGTGACCCTTGTGCCCATAACTAGCGTGAAAACCGTATGAAGTTTGGAGCGTACACATGAAAACCATTTCCCTCGCAATGATCGTCAAAAACGAAGAAGCTCACATCAAAAAATGCCTCCTCAGCGCCAAGGACTACGTAGACGAAATGGTCGTCGTCGACACCGGCTCTACGGACAATACGCGACAAATTGCTCTCGAATGTGGAGCTGTCGTCTACGATTTCGCCTGGACAGACAGCTTTGCCGAAGCGCGCAACTTCGCTTTGCAAAAGGCGACAGGGGATTGGATTCTGGTTCTGGATGCAGACGAGCACCTGGCACCTGACACTGCCCATCTGATCCGGGAGTTCGCCTCAGGTTCTCCGGCCATTGGACGGGTCAACATCGTCAGCAAATTTATGGACAATGGGGAGATTCGCTACTCTACGTCCCCCATTTCCAGGCTGTTCCCGAAGGGCGTGGAGTACAAGGGACGCATCCACGAGCAGGTTGTATCCGATCTGCCGCATCGTTTGACCGGAGTGACTGTCAACCACGAAGGCTACTTTCAGACGGATAAGACAGACCGCAATCTTCCCTTGCTGATGAAAGAGCTGGAGCAGGACCCGCACAATCCGTATCTGCTCATGCAGATTGCCCGCGAGCATAAAAACAAGCAGGACTTTGCCGGGGCGGACCGTTTCTTTGGACAGGCGCATCAGGCTGCGACAGGACAGGAAGGATACTATCCGGCACTGGTCGTTGACTATCTCTACAATCTGATGAGAACGGGCAAGCTGGATGCGGGGTACGACCTGATTGCAGCGGAACAGGAGCGGCTTTCCCGTCATCCCGACTTCCACTTCGCTTCGGGGATGTTTTACATGGATTACGTGCTGGGGAACGTAGCGGCTCATCTGGACAAACTCCCACGTATTGAAGCCTCCTTTCTTCGCTGCCTGGAGCTGGGGGAGCGCCGGGAATCGAGCAGCGTGGTAGGGACGGGGTCTTTTTTGGCGGCGTATAACCTCGGGGTGTACTATGAGGTAGTCGGTGATACGGCCAAAGCGTTGCATTATTATCAACTGTCGGCAAAAAGCGAATACAAAAAAGCGATGGAACGTTTACGCTTGCTCCGAAACGGGTAGACGTCTTATAATAGGAATTTTTTTCAGATAACATAAATGTAGGTTCCCTTTTTTCCGATACTTCTAGTAAGAGAGGTTTCTTTTACTAGGAGGTAGTGGGATATGGAGATCGGTGTACAAGCAGGACAGCTTGGTAGAACAACCGCATTTTCCGAGGGAGCACCAACACAACCAGAACCGGCAACTAGACCCGTGCAAACCAGTCATGCGGGAGAAAAAGTCCTTTCCAAGGCAGAACTGAGCAAGGAAATCGATGGGATCAACAAATGGCTGCAATCGACAAACACACATGTGAAGTTTACCTTGCATGAGGAATTGAACGAGTATTACGTCCAGGTCATCAACGACCAGACACAAGAAGTCATCCGTGAAATTCCTTCCAAGAAAATGATGGATATGGTCGCGAAGTTCCATGAGATGGTGGGATTATTGGTGGACGAAAAAAGATAGGAGTTGAGAGATATGCCAACAATCCGTTTTGCCGGGATGGCTTCTGGTCTGGATACGGAAGCAATGGTAAAAGAGATGATGAATGCGCGCAGAGAGCCGGTAAACCGCTTGATTCGCCAAAAGCAGTCGCTGGAGTGGAAGCGGGAAGCGTATCGGGAAATGAATACGCTGTTGCTCGATTTGCGTACATCTGTCGATTCCCTGCGCTTTTCCGGCAACTTCAACAAAAAAGTGGCAGTATCCGAAAATGACAACGTCGCTTCGACAAAAGTAGTAGGGACGCCCAAAATGTCTTCTTATGCAGTAGAGGTCCGGCAATTGGCCAAGGCGGAAATGCCGGCTGCCGTCTCTTTGACGGTGGACAGAACGATCAAGGACTCGAAGCTGCCGATTGGCGGAGAGGATTTCACGCTTACGGTTAACGGAAAAGACATTTCCGTATCCGGAGAAACCGACAGCATTGACTCGATCATTTCCAAGATCAGGATCGAGACAGGAGGAGCCGTGCAAGCGTCTTTTGTCGACGGGAAATTGCTGCTTTCTTCTGCCAAGATCGCCGACGCCCAAGGAAATGACATGACGATCGACCAGTTTTCCGTATCGGTTA
Organism: Brevibacillus sp. TJ4; assembly: GCF_044627595.2. Lineage (NCBI taxonomy): Bacteria > Bacillati > Bacillota > Bacilli > Caryophanales > Paenibacillaceae > Brevibacillus > Brevibacillus sp. TJ4. Next base: position 390,955 of record NZ_CP185865.1, read on the forward strand.
CCGGTGATGGCAGCAAGCTCGGCCTGCAGGATGGGGCAAGTGTCAATTCGTCGGTCAGAGTCCCAGGACAAGAGTCAGTAGTCATCATCAATGGTGTGGAATACAAGTCGAGCACCAACAAGGTTACATTTGACGGCGTAGAGTTTACGTTGAAGCAAGAGAACATAGGCTCTCCCCTCATGGTAAACAACGAGGTGGACGAGGACGCGATCTTCAAGACCATTTCCGACTTTGTCAACAAGTACAATGAAATTATCGCCAAGATCAATGAGAAGATTTCCGAGCCCAGATACCGTACGTATCACCCATTGCTGGACAGCGAAAAAGAAGCAATGCCCGATAAAACAGTGGAAAAATGGGAAGAGACAGCTAAAAGCGGCTTGCTTCTGCGTGACGCTACACTCACCAACGGGCTGAACGAAATGCGTCGTGCAATGAGCACTGCATTGAGCGGTTCGGGTGTCAACGCGGCGTTCGATACGCTGGCGGAGATCGGCATCACCGGTCCGCCAAACGGGAAGTATGCGTATCAGGAAAACGGAAAGCTCTACATTGACGAGACCAAGCTGCGTTCTGCCATTCGCAATAATGGTGCCGATGTGACGAAGCTGTTTACGAACTTCAGCAGCAGCACGGACCCGGCAACCAAGTACAAGGAGAGCGGGATCGCCGACCGTTTGTACAGCGAGTTGACGAAGGTGATCAACAAGGTGACGAACGAAGCGGGGAGCACGACTTCGACCTCGACCTATGATGACAGCTATTTGGGGAAACGGATCAAGGAAACGTCTGATTCCATCGATGTGTGGGAAAAACGCCTCAAAGATATTGAAGATCGCTATTACAAGCAGTTTGCCAAAATGGAGACCCTGATGTCCAAAGCTCAGTCGCAATCGAGCTGGTTTGCCCAGATGTTAGGACAATAATCACAGTAGAGATGGAGAGATGCAGATGTTACACAATGCTGCACAGACCTATCAAACAAATCAGGTAACAACCGCTGCTCCTTCAGAGTTGACTTTGATGCTCTATAACGGAGCGATCAAGTTTGTCAAACAGGCAAAACAATCCGTGAGCGAAAAAAATTACGCCAAGTCGCATGAGGCATGCATCAAGGTACAGCAGATCTTGTACGAATTGCTGAATTCCCTGAACAAGGATTACCCGATTTCCAAAGATTTTGAGCGGATGTACGATTACATGCTGCGCCGTACAGTGGAAGCAAACATGCGAAAAGACATCGCGATCCTGGATGAGGTCGAGGACTTGTTCGTGCAGTTTCGCGATACCTGGAAAGAAGCCATCGCATTGGCGAAACACCAGGGGTAAGGAGTATATCGTGGAGCAGAAGATGAATCAATTGTTGGCAGAGATGTTTGACAAGACACAGCAACTTGCACACATCATTGAACAAGCAGACTCGGAACCGGATGAGTGGATGGTCATTCTGGATGAACGGGAGACCTTGATCCAGGACGTTCAGCTTCTGTTAACGGAAGGGTTCACGCTCTCCCAACAGCAAAAACAACAACTGGAGCAGATGCAACAACTGAATCTGCGAATGATGCCGCTGATGGAACAGCGGAAAGAGGAAATGCAAAGAAAGCTGGATGACGTTCGAAAAAAGAAAGCCGCTCGCAATTTTTACAATCAGGAAGGCGCGGCCGGGTACGGAGCTTTTTTTGACAAGCGAAACTAGGAAACGAAAAAATCCCTTGGAAGGCCGAAGGAGCATTTTCTCCCATGACGGCACTTTCGGGGGATATTTTTCGTGCTGATCACGGGAGCGTAGAATCTGTGGATGAAAAAAGGAGGGCATCGGCCCCCCTTATGCACGTATATCCAGCACTTTCCCCGCTACAGGATGCGGCGCTTGCGCCTCCTGAATGCTCTGCTGGGTCTGGGCAAACCCTTCCAGCAGGGTCGCAGCTTGCGCCTGTACAGTCTCCTGTACCTGTTTGTTCAGGCTGAGGATGACCCCTTGCTGCAGTTGAAGTCCGTTTATGTTCACGTTCTCGTTCACCTCCATGCGCTTGTGATGGTCGTTCTCTATCTATATCGGTTACATTTGCTGTTTTCGTTGGGCCTTTGTTCTTTACTGCGATTTCCTCTTTCCCGCTGCAGCCGTTTGCTATAATGTTGACAACATGATTGAAATAAGAGGAAGGTGACATACTTGTCCACAAAAAGCCGCTCACTCCTCCTAATCGGAGCTGTACTTTTCATTTTTATCCATGCGGTCTATCTCAACGGCAGTCTCGCCGATCTGCTCAACATACCGGCGCTGGAGATGGTGGCGCTGGCGATTTTGATCTCCTATGCGATCAAGCGCAAACACCTGCAGCTAAAAAGCCTCGTCCGCTTGTTGATTCACGGCAGGCAGGGCAATGTGGAGGAAACGATCAAGCGCTTTTACTACTACGCTCTCGTGCAAAAAGAACAGGGGCATCTCGTCCTGGAAAAGGAGCTGCAGCAGGAACGTGACTCCTTCGTGCAGCGCGGCAGCATGCTGGCGATCGAGGGAGTCTCTGAAGAGGAGCTGCGCCTCGTCCTGGAAAATGAGTTAAAAGGCGAGCAATACCGCTACCAGCAAGCGGGCAGCTTTTTCCGATTGATCAGCCTGCTCGCACCCGGGATGGGACTGGTCGGGACGCTGCTGGGGATGACCGGCGTATTGGGCAATCTCTCCGACTTGTCAGAGACGGGGCTGAGCCTGAGTACGGCTGTCGTTGCGACATTGTACGGGGCGCTGTTGGCGAATATGTTCGCGCTTCCTTGCTACTACCGACTGATGGACATCCACGACCAGGAGATGTTTGAAAAAAAGCTCTACATCGAAGGGTGCGTCGGCTTGCAGCGCATGGAAACGCCGCGCCTGCTGTTTGAAAAGCTGAATTCGTTTTTGCCGGAGGACCAGAAGCTGGTACTGGTGAAGGAGCCGGGCAGCATGAAGGGAACGATCGAAAGGCAGGGTCGTTATGCTTGATGACCGCAAGTACGACGAAAAAGAGCTGGAAAAGAGCTGGCTTCTCAGTTACAGCGACCTGATTACACTGCTGTTCATCATCGTATTGATCATCGCTGCGGCGTCCTCCAGTTCGATCAGGGCAGAGCGGGAAGCAGCGAGAAAAGAAGTGGCCGATCAACAGCAGCAATTGCATCAGGTGCACGAAAGCCTCGATCTGCTGAATCTGCAAAAGCTCGAGCTGCAGCGGGAGGTCCTCCAACTGGAAGCGCGGAAGAACGCGCTGGCAGCCGACGACGAACCAGCGGCAGCGCTGACGCCGGACAAGCCCAAACCACCGGTCGGCTCGAGTGACACTGGGGAGAGGGACATGGAAACGGTACGTACCCGTCTCGCCTCTGCTCTGGCCGAGTTGAATCTCGACTTTGAGGAGACCGGAGAGGGGCTGCGCATTCGTTTGCCCGAGCAAATTATGTTTACCAGCGGGTCGGCAGAGCTGCAGCCGGAGGGCAAGCAAGTCGTAGCGACCGTGGCCGAGGTGCTGCGCGGGTATTCGCATTTGGTACGGATCGAAGGGTACACGGACAATGTGCCGATCGGCCGCAGCTCCTACACGTCCAACTGGGAGTTGTCTGCCGCCAGGGCGATTGCCGTGATGCGCGAACTGGTCGATGTGCATGATCTGCCTGCCACTCGCTTTACCGTGGGGGGCTGGGGCGAAAACAATCCGCTCGTCGACAACTCCAATGAAGAGAACCGTGCTCGCAACCGCCGGGTGGAAATATTGATTTTGGCAGAAAAAGAATAATTTTTGAAATATTGATAAATAGACTCTTACTATAAGCAGGATTCCCATATATCAGGTAGAAGTATATCTGACGGGAGTCCTTTCTTTTTGCTTCAAAGTTATACCCAGGTTGTGCACAAGTAAATGTGGATAATGTGGATAACTTGGCTGGGTTCGAAACAGACAGCATTTTGCTTGTGGACACGACTGGGGACAAAAAACAAAACAGTGGAGTCCAAGGGGGTATTTTCAATGAAAATGAGCAAGAAGTGGTGGGTATCCAGCGTTTTGACGCTTGGCGTGGCGCTGATGGTTTCCGCTTGTGGATCGGGCGGCCAGCAGACATCCGGCAGCGGCGGGGCAGAAACAGGCGGCCAGCAACCCGCTGGAGGTGCGGCAGAGGAGAAGGTGTACGTGGTGGGTACAGATGCGGCCTATCCGCCGTTCCAAATGCTCGAGGCTGACAAGATCAGCGGTCACGATATCGACGTGATGAACGCGATCGCCGAAGCGGGAGGCTTCAAAATTGAATGGAGAAACACCGGATGGGACCCGCTTTTCGACGGTCTGGACAGAGGAACAGTCGATATCGGGATTTCGTCGATCACGATCACCGAAGACCGCAAGAAAAAGTATGACTTTTCTGAACCGTACTTCGAAGCGAACCAGTTAATCCTGGTAAAAGAAGATTCGACAGTCACCAAACTGGCCGATCTGGAAGGACAAAACATCGGCGTTCAGGGCGGAACCACCGGGGAAGAAGTTGTGAAAAAGGCGTTTGGAGACACGTATTCCGGCTTGAAGAGCTACGACGATATGCCGTCTGCCATCGATGACTTCTTCAACGGCCGTGTTGCCGCTGCTGTCGGCGACAACGGTGTCATTGCCTACTACGCCAATAAGAATCCGAACGCGAAGTTTAAAATGATCCAGGATGATTCATTCGAGAAAGAGTATTACGGCATCATGGTGAAAAAGGGCAACACAGAAATCATGGAGAAGATCAATGCGGGCTTGAAAACAATCAAGGAAAACGGAAAACTGCAGGAAATTTACAACGAGTACTTCGGCAACCAGTAAAGCGAAAAGGAAAACCGGGTACGTCTGTCAGGGCGTACCCGTTATGCTGTCCGGACACACCGGGGGCATGGAATAAAGAGTGAAGGGAGGAAACTTTTTGGATTGGAGTGTCATTTACGAATATCGCGCGCTTTTTTATCAGGGTGTTCTCAATACGATTCTCTTGACTGTCGTGGCGACGATTCTGGGTACGATTCTCGGCTTGTTTATCTGTCTGGGCAAAATGTCGAGCATCAAACTGTTTCGCTGGCCCTGTGCCATTTACGTAGAACTGTTTCGTGGCACGCCATTGCTGGTGCAAATTTTCTTGATCCACTTTGCCATTATTCCTTCGATCTGGGAAGTTTTATTTCCGGGGCAGGCTGCTCCCGAAGCGATCTATTCCGGGTTTGTCGCGCTTTCCCTGAACGCTGCTGCGTACATCGCGGAAATTTTCCGGGCAGGGATTCAGTCCATCGATTCCGGTCAGATGGAGGCAGCGCGCTCGCTCGGCATGCCCAAGGCGATGGCGATGCGCCTGATCGTGCTGCCGCAAGCGTTCACGCGGATGCTGCCGGCGCTGGGCAATGAATTTATCACACTGTTGAAGGATTCGTCCCTGACTGCGATGGTGGCGACGCCCGAGCTGCACTATGCGGCGATGAACGTGGCAAAAAGCACCTTCGAGCGCTACCCACCGTACTTGACGGAAGCGGCTGTGTACCTCGTCCTGACGCTGTTCCTGTCGCGGATTGTCGTCCGTGGACTGGAAAAAAAATATTCTTCCCGCTGATGGGGAATTTGACTCCGACATATGGGCATGATATAGTCAGACACACGGGACAACATCCCAATTTTTTACAAAAGAAAGGGTTGTGCTATTTTCATGCAAGGCAGAGTAAAATGGTTTAACGCAGAAAAAGGTTTTGGATTTATCGAACGGGAAGGCGGAGATGATGTGTTTGTCCATTTCTCTGCCATTCAGACAGATGGATTCCGCACACTGGAAGAAGGCCAAACCGTAGAATTTGACATTGTCGAAGGAGATCGCGGTCCGCAAGCGGCCAATGTAGTAAAACTGTAAAACGATACACATGGGAATGAGCCCCTCTGCGACATGCAGGGGGCTCGCATGTTTGTGTACATCGTTCACTATTTGTTAATATTTCGTAAATTTTTCCGGCAGGATTATTTACATTTCGTGGCGAATATTTTAAGCATAGACGGAAGGAGGTTGGAACCATGAAATTCAATATTCGTGGAGAAAACATTCAAATCACCGCAGCACTTCAAGAGTATGTAGAAAAGAAGGTCGGCCGTCTTACCAAGTATTTTGATGATCCTGTCTCGCTGGACGTACAAGTGACATTGCGCGTTCTTCGGGGGGAAGGAACTATCGAGGTGACGATCCCGCTCAACGGGGTTATCCTTCGTGCAGAAGAAACACATGCAGACATGTACGCTGCCATCGACCTGGTGGTAGAAAAGCTCGAACGTCAAATGCGCAAACATAAAACGAAGCTGATGCGAAAGCTGAGAGTGGAAGCAGGCAGCAGGGCGATTCACCGTGATTCCCAGCCAGTGACTGCACTGGCGGAAGACGATGAAGACATCAATATCGTCCGCACGAAGCGCTTTGATTTAAAACCGATGGACGCGCAGGAAGCCGTCATGCAAATGGATATGCTGGGTCACAACTTCTTTGTCTTCCAAAACAGCGTAACCAATGATGTGAATGTCGTGTATCGCCGCAACGACGGACGTTACGGTTTGATTGAGACAAAATAGATGAAACCTTGAGGAACATATTTCGTATAGGACAAGGGAGTTGCTGGGTAGCAGCTCCCTTTGCTTGTGCAAATGAACCCTATTTTGATAAAATACAATTTTAGAGAGTGTTTACAAATGAGAATATCAGTATTCCATCAATGTGGATATGTGGAACCCTCTTGTACGAACCGTCATAGTCTGGTTTGGCCGAGAGATAGGGAAGGGGTGTCCTCATGTTAGGACTCGTAAAAAAGATGTTTGGCGACAGTAATGAACGAGAAATTAAAAAAATGTTTAAACGCGTAGAAGCAATCAACGCGCTGGAACCGACGATTGCCGCGCTCTCCGACGACGGGCTGCGAGCCAAGACGGAGGAATTCAAGGCTCGCCTGCAAAACGGGGAGAAGCTTGACGATATTTTGAACGAAGCGTTTGCTGTAGTGCGTGAGGCCTCCAAGCGCGTTCTTGGCATGCGCCATTTTGACGTGCAGTTGATTGGTGGTATGGTTCTCCAGGAAGGCCGAATCTCCGAGATGAAAACCGGGGAAGGGAAAACGCTCGTAGCCACGCTGGCTACATATCTGAACGCGCTGCTGGGCAAGGGCGTTCACGTCGTAACCGTGAACGAATACCTGGCAGAACGCGACTCGACTATCATGGGCAAACTGTACAACTTCCTCGGTCTGACGGTCGGGCTGAACAAGACCGGACTCAGCTCGGAGGAAAAGCGTGCTGCCTACGCGTGCGACATCACCTATGGAACCAACAACGAATTCGGTTTTGACTACCTGCGCGACAACATGGTGCTGTACAAAGAGCAGATGGTGCAACGCCCGCTGTTCTTTGCCATCATCGACGAGGTGGACAGCATCCTCATCGACGAAGCGCGTACGCCGCTGATCATTTCCGGTTCAGCCAACCGCTCGACGGAGCTGTACTACATTTGCTCCCATTTCGTGAAGCGACTCGAGCTGGAGAAGGACTTCACGATTGATGAAAAGCTGAAAATCGTCTCCTTGACAGACGAAGGGGTAAGCAAGGTAGAGAAGGCGTTCAACATCGAAAACCTCTACGATACTGCCCACATGACACTGAACCACCACATCACTGCTGCCCTGAAGGCACAAGTGCTGTTCAAGCGCGACGTCGACTACGTCGTACAGGACGGGGAAGTTGTGATCGTCGACGAATTTACCGGACGTCTCATGGTAGGTCGCCGCTACAGCGACGGCTTGCATCAGGCGATCGAGGCAAAAGAAGGGCTGAAGGTACAGAGCGAAAGCATGACGCTCGCCACCATCACGCTGCAAAACTACTTCCGGATGTACGAAAAGCTGGCCGGGATGACGGGTACGGCGAAGACAGAGGAAGAGGAATTCAAGAAAATCTACGGCCTCGATGTCGTCGTGATTCCGACGAACAAGCCGGTTCAGCGTATCGATTACCCGGACCTGGTGTTCAAAACGGAAGCAGCCAAGTACCGGGCGGTCGTAAATGACATCGTGGAACGTCATAAAAAAGGACAACCCATCCTCGTTGGTACGATTTCCATCGAGAACTCGGAGCGTCTGTCCAGCATGCTGAAGCAAAAAGGCGTGCCGCATAATGTTCTCAACGCCAAGCAGCATGCCCGCGAAGCAGAAATCGTCGCTCGTGCCGGCCAGTATGGCGCTGTGACCATCGCGACCAACATGGCTGGACGCGGTACCGACATCCAGTTGGGCGAGGGTGTCGCCGATCTGGGCGGACTTCATATTATCGGTACGGAGCGCCATGAGAGCCGCCGGATCGACAACCAGCTGCGCGGTCGTTCCGGTCGTCAGGGTGACCCGGGTTCGTCCCAGTTCTTCCTGTCGATGCAGGATGAGCTGATGCGCCGTTTCGGGGCAGACAACATTATGAATATGATGGACCGCCTCGGCATGGAAGAAGATATGCCGATCGAAAGCCGTCTGGTGACGCGCGCAGTCGAGTCCGCACAAAAGCGGGTAGAGGGCGCCAACTTTGACGCGCGTAAAGTGGTCCTCCAGTACGACGACGTGATGAACCAGCAACGGACGGTCATCTACAAGCAGCGCCGCGATATTCTGGAGAAAGAAAACCTGAGCGAAGTGGCTCTGCAAATGATCTTCACCGTTCTCGAGCGCAATGTGGAGCAGCATTGTCCGAAAGACCTGGTGCCGGAAGAGTGGGATTTGCAGGCACTGGCCGATGCCGCCAACAAGACATTCCTGCACGACGAGACGATTACCGTACAAATGCTCAAAGGCAAAGAAGCGGAAGAGATCGAAGAACTGCTGAAAGAAGAAGTGAAGAAGCAGTTTGCGCAGCGTGAAGCCGAGATGGGCGATGCAATGCGCGAGTTTGAAAAAGTCGTCATCCTGCGTGCGGTGGACAGCAAGTGGATGGACCACATCGATGCGATGGATCAACTGCGCCAAGGTATTCACTTGCGCGCTTACGGGCAAAACGACCCGCTGCGCGAGTACCAGTTTGAAGGCTACGAGATGTTCCAATCGATGGTCGCGGCGGTCGAGGAAGAAGTGGCGCTGTACATTATGAAGGCAGAAGTCAGCCAAAACCTGGAGCGTCAGGATGTGATCCGCGGTCAGGGAGGAGATCCTTCGCAGCTGAAAACGTCTGGTCCGGACAGCCGTCCGACCAGTTCCACATCCGGCGATGCCGACCCGAAAAACCGGGCACAGCGCCGACAGGAAAAACGTCGCCAAAACAAAAAGAACTAATTACTGGGCAAAACTGTACAGCCTCCTCGCATTGGCAAGACCGATGCGGGGAGGTTTTTTTCTTGCCGTTTCCCATAAGCTAGACAGCGTTCGTCCCAATCCTGTTTTCCTCGCTCCCCGATATGCCTCAATATGTCTAACACTGCCAAAAGGCATCGAACGATTCTGCTGGTAATTCTTCTCAATCCGCATAGAATCGTAAGTACAACATGTTTGCGAAATTTACAGGAGACGAGGGATAGCGGATGAAGACGTCAGGGAACGTATTAGGGATACAGGCAAAACAAACATTGAAGCGAATCGGGGAAACCTGGAAGGCAGTCGTGCGACAGGGGGAAGCATCTGCTCATATACAGATCATCGGAGATAGCCGCAGGGGCATGGCGGCGATATTTAAAAAACAAGAGCATGTCCTTACCGAGGAAAGGGTAAAACGGGAAATTCCAGAGCCGAATTGGCAGGACAGCAGGGTGCCGCTATTGGCGGGAATGATCCATTCAGGAACGCCGCATGTTTACCGTACCGCACAAGGGAGAGTGCAACGGGCGAAACGGCAGCTTCTGTACCGTGTATCGGCGATCGGGGGAAGCAAACAGCGAGCGGCGGGCAACGCCCTGCAACAACCGGCTCACAAACCGTTCCAGCGGCAGCGCTACACACGCTCATCGCTTTCACCACCGCCGGAGCAGAAGGCTGTGCACGTACAGCACAGATAGCAGTTTTTGCAAAAAGAGGCCACCCCGACTCGAGATCGGACACTCTGCTATGTTTGCTCATCCGGCGATTTGCGATACAATAAAACATAGCTTAGAAAAGAGAAGGTGGTTGGCAACATGGCTTTAATCGACATTGCGGACATCAAACAAGAGATGTCTAGTATGGCTAAACGTTTAGCAGATATCAGGGGGTCTCTTTGACCTCCCAGAAAAACAGGAGCGCATCGGCGAACTGGAAGAGCGGATGCTGGCTCCCGACTTTTGGGATGACAACGATCAGGCGCAAAAAACAATCAGCGAGCTGAACGCCATCAAAGGCATGGTGGAGACGATGTCCAAGCTGGACTCCCAGTACGAAGACATCGAGGTAATGCTCGAACTGGTGATCGAAGAAGGAGACAACTCGATGGTCCAAGACTTGTACGACAGCACCCGGGAGCTGCGCAAGGCTTTTGAAGACTTCGAGCTGGAGCTTCTTCTCAGCGATCAGTACGACAAGAACAATGCCATTTTGGAGCTGCATCCTGGCGCGGGTGGAACCGAGTCCCAGGACTGGGCCTCCATGCTGCTGCGCATGTACACCAGATGGGCGGAAGCAAAAGGGTTCAAAGTAGAGACGCTGGACTACCTGCCAGGCGACGAGGCAGGGGTCAAAAGCGTGACGCTGTTGATCAAGGGGCATAATGCGTACGGCTATTTGAAAGCAGAAAAAGGGGTTCATCGTCTCGTGCGCATATCTCCGTTCGACGCTTCCGGTCGCCGTCATACCTCGTTTGTCTCCTGCAATGTACTGCCGGAGATCGAAGACGATACCGAAGTAGAGATCCGCTCGGAAGACCTCAAAGTAGACACCTACCGCTCCAGCGGTGCCGGCGGACAGCACATCAACACGACCGACTCGGCTGTGCGGATTACCCACTTGCCGACAGGAATCGTCGTGACCTGCCAGACTGAGCGCTCCCAGATCAAAAACCGTGAGCGTGCGATGAAGATGCTGGCGGCGCGCCTGTTTGAGCGCAAGCGGGAAGAGCAGGAGAAAACGCTCGCCTCCATTCAGGGTGAGCAAAAAGACATCGCCTGGGGCAGCCAGATTCGCTCGTACGTATTCCATCCCTACAGCCTGGTCAAAGACCACCGCACCAACCATGAGGTGGGCAACGTACAGGCTGTGATGGACGGAGAAATCGATGCGTTTATCGATGCGTACCTGCGCTCGCAAATTCAGGTCAACAAAAGCGAATAACGAAGGTTTCGTGGATTGCTCTCCTGATGCCCGGACTATGGGGCGAGGCAGGAGGGCATTTTTTTATCGTCAACCGCAAAAAAGAACAGCACGGGCGAAGGGATGGCTATGGTATAATGGCTCACAAAACATGCTCTGGCAAAGGAGAGAGGAAACATGTTGTACGTCGCTATGCTTCACATCGTGGATGAAGAAAAAAACCAGAAGTTCCGCCCCGCCCACCTGGAGTACATCAATGAGTTGTACAAGCAGGGCAAAGTAGTCATGGCTGGTCCGTTTACCGACAAAAAGGGCGGAATGGCAATCTACAAGGCCGATTCTTACGAAGAAGCGTACAAGATGGCAGCAGCCGATCCGGTAATCGTAGAAGGAGCGCGCACATTGGAAGTACGTGAGTGGAGCCCGTTGGACTTCCCGTTGGACTAAACGCGGAGAATTTGGTCGCCGGGCAGGAATGAAGACTCGCCTTAAGAGGCATACTGAGCGCAGAATATCCGAAAAGGAGAGAAAGCCCATGAAAAAATGGTCACGTGTCGTGGCAGCGGCTGCTCTGGTATTCGCACTCGGTGCCTGTGGCGGTGGAGGCGGCAATCAACAAACCCAACCGGGCACCAATGAACCGGGTACGGAAGCCCCTACAGCCCCTTCTGGCGAATACGATGCAGCTACGGCTGAGGCTCTGTATAAAAACACGTGTGCCGGCTGCCACGGCCAAACCTTGGAAGGCGCGGTCGGTCCCAATCTGCAGACGATCGGCAGCCAGTTGAACCAGGAGCAAATTCTGGAGGTCATCAACAACGGGAAAGGCTCCATGCCACCTGGGTTGGCCAAAGGGGAAGATGCTCAAACACTGGCAGCCTGGCTGGCCGACAAAAAGTAAATCAAGTATGCAAAACAGCGGAAGAGCGCTCTGGAATCGGGGCGCTTTTTTTCGTTTGCAGTTTTTTTGGGTTGTATTCGTTGTGAATTTTTATTATTATTCATGTATAAAAATGCAACCCGACGGGGGAAAGGGAGAGATCGATGATTCGTGTCGGAATAGTGGGGGCTACTGGCTATGGCGGAGCGGAGTTAGTCCGTCTGTTGGCAGCGCATCCTCACGTGAAAATAGCGAATTTGTACTCCAGTTCGGCACAGGGAGAGGCGTTTGAAAACGCATTCCCGCATGTATACAACCTTGGTTTGCCAGCACTTTCACCGATTGATGCAGAGCAGATGAGCAAAGAAAATGACGTGATTTTTCTCGCTACTCCGGCGGGAGTCAGCGCCAAGCTGTCACCGCAGATTGTGGAGCTGGGCGGAAAGGTTATCGACCTGTCTGGCGACTTCCGGCTGGAAAGCCCGGACGTATACCAATCCTGGTACAAACATGAGCCTGCCGATGCAGCATGGCTGAAAAAGGCGGTATACGGGCTGACCGAGTGGAACAAGGAACAGGTTGCTGCCGCCAATCTGATCGCCAATCCTGGCTGCTACCCGACTGCGACTTTGCTGGCGTTGCTTCCTTTGGCCAAAAGTGGCTGGGTCGATCCACGCAGTTGGGTGGTGGATGCCAAGTCGGGAGTATCGGGAGCTGGACGGGGCGTCTCCCTGGGGGTTCACTACAGCGAGATTAACGAAAGTATCCACGCTTACAAGGTGGGCAAACACCAGCATACGCCGGAAATCGAGCAGGAGCTTGGTCGGCAGAGCGGTACGGAGGCAATCGTCCAGTTTACGCCGCACCTCGTTCCGATGACCCGGGGGATTCTGGTCACGGCGTACGGGCAATTGACCGAACAGGTGACCCAGACACAGGTGCAGGAGCTTTTCGCCAGTACGTATGCCGACAAGCCGTTTGTGCGGGTTCGTCCCGCAGGCAGCCATCCCCGGACCAAAGAAGTATACGGCTCCAATTACTGTGACATCGCCGTACATGTAGATGAGCGGACGCAAAAAGTAGTCCTCCTGTCGGTGATCGACAACATGGTCAAAGGCGCTGCCGGTCAAGCCATCCACAACATGAACGTCATGCTGGACTTGCCGGAGACGGCGGGGCTGCCGCTGGTGCCGGTATTCCCGTAAAGGAGGAGAACAGATGGGAAGCGTAATCGTAATCAAGTGCGGCGGGAGCACGATGGATCAATTGCCGGATTCGTTTTTTCAGGCAATTGCCACTCTTCAAGCGAACGGAAAACAAGTTGTGATCGTCCACGGCGGCGGGCCGGCGATTAACGCGATGCTCGACCGGCTGCAAATCGTCCCGCAATTCGCGGACGGGCTGCGCGTCACCTGCGAGGATACGCTCGGTGTAGTGGAGCAGGTGCTCTGCGGCAGTATCAACAAAGCGCTCGTTCGTCGCCTGACGCAGGCAGGAGTGAAGGCGTGGGGAGTGAGCGGCATAGACGGACAGACGCTGATCGCCGAAAAGACGGGCAAGCCGCTCGGTTGGGTGGGCGAGATCAAACAGGTGCAGACAGCCATTCCGCAAATGATGCTCGCCGGCGGGTACGTGCCGGTGATCGCTCCTCTGTCCGTCAGTACGGACGGATCGCACACGTACAACATCAATGCCGATGTGGCTGCCGGGGCGATTGCAGCGGGACTGCAAGCGGAAAAGCTGATCATGGTAACAGATGTTCCCGGCATTTTAAAGCCGCAGCCGGATGGCGGCAAAACGCTCGTGACACAGACTGATCCGCAGGAAATAGACGACATGATCGCCGATGAGATCATTACCGGAGGAATGATTCCCAAGGTGCGGGCTGCGCTGGACGCCTTGGGGCAGGGAGTGGAGCAGGTCGTCATTTGCCGCGGTACTGCTGGAGACTTGCTCGGAGTCTGCACAGGGCAGACAGTGGGGACGACAGTTCGGACGAATTCGACAATAAAGGGGAGATAAGCATGAATACCGCTACCGAGCCTATACATCTGATGAATAACTATGCACGCTGGCCGATCAGCCTGGTCAAAGGACAGGGCAACCAGGTATGGGACGATCAGGGCAAGCAGTACCTCGACTTTACTTCCGGCATCGCGGTCACTTCGCTGGGACATGTGCCGCCCAAGGTGACGGCGAAGCTGCACCAGCAACTGGACACCCTCTGGCATTGCTCCAATCTGTTTCATATTCCGCAGCAGGCGGTCTTGTCGGAAAAGCTGAGCAAATTGTCCGGTTTGGACAGCGCGTTTTTTTGCAACAGCGGGGCAGAGGCGAACGAAGCGCTGATCAAGATCGCCCGTCGCTACGCGCAAAAGGTAAAGGGCACCGGACGTTTTGAAATCATCACGTTTTCCCAGTCGTTTCACGGACGAACGCTGGCTACGCTGACCGCAACCGGCCAGGACAAGGTAAAAGACGGTTTTGCGCCGCTGCCAACCGGGTTTGTCACTGTTCCGTACAACGATCTGGCAGCGGTCGAGGCGGCGATCACGGACAATACGTGCGGGATCATGCTGGAGCTGGTGCAGGGAGAAGGCGGCGTGCACCCCGCCGAGGAAGCATGGGTCCAGGGATTGCGAAAGCTGTGCGATGAGCATGGATTGCTTCTCCTCGTGGATGAAATCCAGACCGGAATCGGGCGCACGGGCACCTGGTTTGCCTTCCAGCAGTACGGCGTGAAGCCGGATGCTATCTCGCTGGCAAAAGGGCTGGGCAGCGGCTTCCCGATCGGGGCGATTGTCGCCACCAGCGAGGTCGCACAAGCCTTCGCACCGGGAACGCACGGGACGACCTTCGGCGGAAATCCACTGGCGATGACAGCCGGGATCGCGACTCTGGAGACAATGGAAGAAGAACACATTCTGGAGCGGGTCGGACAAATCGAGAAACAGCTGCTCGCCGGTCTGCACAAGCTGCAGGCTGACCATCCGACCAAGGTGGTTGCCGTACGCGGCAAGGGGCTGCTCGTAGGCGTAGAACTTGCCATTCCGTCTGCCGATGTCATTTCCTTTGCACGGGAGCAGAGTGTCATCCTGCTTTCGGCAGGCCCGAACGTGCTGCGTTTGCTGCCCTCATTCATCACGACGCAAGCGGAGATCGACCAGGTAATTTCTGTTATAGACAAAGCCTTGACGCAGTAAGGATCAAAAAGAAGAGGCAGTTCATATCCGATGCAACGAGTGGCAGTTCAAAAAACTCGTTGCATTTTTATTAAAGCAAATGTATATTAATACAGAGAGTTGCATAAATTTTCGTTAACGAGTGCCTTTTCTGGAGAGGAGTGGCTTTCATAGATGAGTAGAGACAAAGAAGATTTCGGAACGGGTTATCTCACATTGGAAAGTGGAGAAGTGTTTGAAGGAACCATTTACGGCGCCCCGGTCAGCGGATTTGGGGAGGTTGTATTTCATACAGGAATGACAGGGTACCAGGAGGTAATGACCGACCCGTCCTTCGCCGGACAGATCGTTTCCTTTACGTATCCGCTGATCGGTAATTACGGGGTCAACGAACGCGACTTCGAGGCCGCCAAGCCCGCTTTGACCGGGATGGTAGTCAGCGAACTGTGCCTCGAGCCGAGCCATTACGAGTCGAACAAGTCACTGGCGGAAATCGCCGCGCAGTTCGGCTTTCCCATCCTGGCCGGCATTGACACGCGGACGATTACGAAGCGCGTGCGCCAGAACGGACCTGTGTTCGGCGTCATTTCCGATCGCGTTTTGACACCGGAAGAAGTGATCGCGCAGCGTTACAAGCACGCAAAAAAATCGCTGGTAGCCAACGTCTCCAGCGAGAAAATGATCCGCTACCCCGGCAGCGGGGAGCATGTCGTGCTGGTCGATCTGGGGATGAAACTGTCGATCCTGCATTCGTTGCTCGCGTTGGGCTGCCGCGTGACGGTTGTGCCGTTTGACGCGTCGTTTGCGCAGATCAAGGCGCTGCAGCCGGACGGCATCGTTTTCTCCAACGGCCCCGGCGACCCCGAGCATTTGCTCGCGTATTGCAGCGAGTGGCGCAAATCCGTAGAGCTGTACCCGACGCTGGGCATCTGCCTGGGTCACCAGGTACTCGCCTTGATGTACGGCGGCCAGACGGAAAAACTGGCGTACGGTCATCGCGGAAGCAACCATCCGGTAAAAGACCTGGAGACGGGAAAGGTCTACATGACTTCGCAAAACCACGGCTATGTCGTGAAGGAAGAAAGCCTGGACAAGAGCAAGCTGGAGGTTTCCTACCGGAATGTAAACGACGGTTCCGTCGAAGGGCTGCGCCACGTCAGCCTGCCGGTGTTCAGCGTGCAGTACCATCCGGAGGCACATCCCGGACCAAGTGACACATCCCATATTTTTCACCAATTCTTGCAATCGATGCGCGTAGTAGGAGCGAAGTAATATGCCGAAATTGCCACACATCCACAAAGTTCTTGTCATTGGTTCTGGCCCGATCGTCATCGGTCAGGCAGCAGAGTTTGATTACGCAGGGGCACAGGCCTGCCTCTCCCTGAAAGAAGAGGGCGTCCAGGTCGTGCTCGTGAACAATAACCCGGCCACGATTATGACCGATCAGCAAGTGGCAGACAAAGTGTACCTGGAGCCGCTGACCGTAGAGTCTGTTGCCGCAATCATCGCCAAGGAGCGCCCGGACGGCCTGTTGCCGACATTGGGCGGGCAGACCGGACTGAATCTGGCGGTCGCCTTGTCTGAGGCAGGCGTTCTGGAAAAATACAACGTAGAGCTGCTCGGTACGCCGCTTGAAGCCATCCAGAAAGGGGAAGACCGCGAGCTGTTCAAACAGTTGATGCAGCAAATCGACGAGCCTGTGCCGGAGAGCGACACGGTCGAGTCGGTGGAAGAGGCTTTGGCCTTCGCCAGCTCGATTGGCTACCCTGTGATCGTCCGTCCTGCCTATACACTGGGCGGTGCAGGCGGCGGCATCGCAGCCGACGAGGCAGAACTGAAAAAGGTAGCTGCCGGAGGAATTGCCGCCAGCCCGATCGGCCAGGTGCTGATCGAGCGCAGCGTAAAAGGCTGGAAAGAAATCGAATACGAAGTCATGCGTGATGCCAATGACACCTGCATCATCGTCTGCAATATGGAAAATCTCGACCCGGTCGGCGTGCATACGGGAGACAGTATCGTCGTCGCGCCCTCGCAGACGCTGACCGACCGCCAGTACCAAATGCTGCGCAGCGTTTCCACCAAAGTGATCCGCTCGCTGGGCGTGGTAGGGGGCTGCAACATTCAATTTGCTCTCGATCCGAATTCCGATCGCTACGTCTTGATTGAAGTCAACCCGCGGGTAAGCCGTTCCAGTGCCCTCGCCTCCAAGGCGACCGGCTATCCGATCGCCCGGATCGCGGCCAAACTCGCGCTGGGCATGCGCCTGGACGAGGTGCTGAACCCGATTACCGGCTATACGTATGCCAGCTTTGAGCCGGCATTGGACTACATCGTCGTCAAGATTCCGCGTTTCCCGTTTGACAAGTTCCCGCATGCCGACCGCAAACTCGGCACGCAGATGAAAGCGACCGGGGAAGTCATGTCGATCGCCCGCAATCTCGAAGCCGGGCTGCTCAAGGCAGTCCGCTCGCTGGAGCAGGGCTGCACCCACCTGTCCCGTCCGGAGATGGCGGAATGGACCGATGAGCAGTTGGCGCACGCTTTGCAGGAGGCGACCGACATCCGCCTGTTCGCGCTGGCGGAAGCGACGCGCAAAGGCTTTACCGAAGAGGAGCTGCACCGTCTGACGGGAATCGATCCGTTCTTTTTGCGCAGCATCCGCAAGATTGTCGAGATGGAGTTGGAGCTTGCTTCCTATAAGGGCGGTACGCTGGATGAAAAGCTGCTTTTGACCGCCAAAAGACGCGGCTTTGCCGATGAAACGATCGCTGCGCTGGTCGGCTCCACTCCGGCGGAAGTAAAAGCCATGCGCGAACAGGCGGGAATCCGCCCCAGCTACAAGATCGTGGACACATGCGCAGCCGAATTCGACGCGCAAACGCCTTACTACTATTCCGACTGGCAGGGCGTGGACGAGGTAGCGACGCTCACTGGGCGCAAAGTTCTGGTGCTTGGTTCCGGTCCGATCCGCATCGGGCAAGGGATCGAGTTCGACTACTGCTCGGTTCATGCCGCCAAGTCCTTGCAGGAAAAAGGAATAGCCGCAATCGTGGTCAACAACAACCCCGAGACGGTGAGTACGGATTACGAGACAGCCGACCATTTGTATTTCGAGCCGCTGCATGTGGAAGACGTGCTCCATGTAGCCGAGCGCGAGCAGATCGAAGGCGTCATGGTGCAGTTTGGCGGGCAAACCGCGATCAATCTGGCCGCCAAGCTGGAACAGGCCGGACTGAAGGTGATGGGCACTGAGCTTTCCGCGATTGAACGGGCGGAGGATCGCGAGCTGTTCTACGACATGCTGCGCAAGCTCGATATTCCGCACATCCCCGGAAAAGGCGTCTCCACCCAGGAGGAGGCCGCTGCAATTGCTGAAGAAATCGGCTATCCGGTGCTGATGCGTCCGTCCTACGTCATCGGCGGGCAGGGAATGGTTGTCGTGCATGACGAAAGCGAGCTTTCGGCTACGATCAGCGAATGGCTGAGCCATCCCGACAGCCAATCGTTCTTCCCGCTGCTCGTCGACAAGTACGTGCCAGGCCAGGAAGCGGAAGTAGATGCGGTCTGCGACGGGACAGACGTGCTGATCCCGGGCATTTTTCAACACGTGGAGAAAGCGGGGATTCACTCGGGTGACAGCGTAGCCTTGTTCCCGGCTCCCGCGCTGTCCGACGAGATCAAACAGACAATCTCCCGCTACACCGCCGCGATCGCGCGCGAAATGGAAGCGGTGGGATTGATCAATATTCAATTTGTCATCCATGGCGATACCGTTTATGTGCTGGAAGTAAATCCGCGCGCCTCCCGCACCGTTCCGATCACGAGCAAAGTGACAGGGATTCCGATGGTGCAGTTGGCAGTGCGGGCGCAATTGGGAGAAAAGCTGGCAGCGATGGGGTACGGTACAGGCCTGTTGCCTGACATTCCGTTTTCCGTGGTGAAAGCTCCGGTCTTCTCCACTATCAAGCTCAATGGCGTCGACCCTGCACTCGGTCCGGAGATGAAGTCGACCGGAGAGGTGCTCGGCTTGGGCCAATCGTTCGCGGAAGCCGCAGGCAAGGCTTTTGCCTTCAAAGACAAAATGTACGGAGACTGGCGCTCCGGTCACGCCGTCATCCTTTCCTTGCGCGATGCAGACAAGCGGGACGAGGTAGCGGCTGCGATCGCCAAGGTGAAAGCAGATGGAGCAGTGCTGGCTGCTACGCCGGGTACGGCCAAGTGGCTGGAGTCTCAGGGAGTCAACGTCGCGCACGTACTGGCAGACGATCAGCAACTGCCGGCTTTGCTGCAGCAGACACCTGCCGCTTTTGCACTGGTTACGGCGACAAAAGGAAATCGCTTTGGCAGCAACGGATTCTCTTTGCGCAGCCGCTTGATCCAGCAAGGCGTGTCCTTGTTTTCCGCGGTAGAAACCTTTGACTTGTACGTGCAATCGAAACTGGAGAAAAGGGGTGGCTCGGATGCAACCTGTGAAGATATTGGAACACTTACCCAACTTGCCGTTAAGCAAGCATAAAGGAAAAGATTTGCTTCGTATCGACGAGTTCGACGGCCAGGAGCTGATGGAGCTGCTGCAGCTCGCTTCGCACATCAAGCAGCTTCAGCAGCATGGTCAGCCCTTCCAGCCGCTGCAAGGCAAGACGCTGGGAATGATCTTTGACAAGGCTTCGACCCGCACTCGGGTTTCGTTTGAAGTCGGCATGTACCAGTTGGGCGGCATGGGCATGTTCCTCAGCGGAAAAGAATTGCAGCTCGGACGGGGAGAGCCGATCAGCGACACGGCGAAGGTGCTCTCCCGCTACGTCGACGCCATTATGATCCGCACGTTCTCTCACGCATACGTGGAAGAGCTGGCATTGCACGCTTCGATCCCGATCATCAACGGACTGACCGACCTGTACCATCCCTGCCAGGCGCTGGCAGACCTGCTGACGATCTGGGAGCAAAAGGGCAAGCTGCAAGGCGGCAAGCTGGCCTATGTCGGAGACGGCAACAACGTAGCCAATTCGCTCGTGCTGGCAGCAGCGCTCGTCGGTATGGATGTACGCGTCGCAACCCCGGTCGGCTACGAAATGGAAAGCGGCATCGCCCAGAAAGCCAAGGAATACGCACAGCAAAGCGGCGGCAAGCTGCTGATTACCCATGATCCGGTGGAAGCTGTGGCTGGAGCGGATGCCGTCTACACGGACGTCTGGACCAGCATGGGCTTTGAAGCGGAAAATGAGGTTCGCCTGAAGGCATTTGCCCAATACCAGGTGAACGAGCAGCTCACCGCTCACGCCGACCGCGAGCACGTTTTCTTGCACTGCCTGCCTGCACATCGCGGCGAAGAAGTGACAGCAGGCGTCATCGACGGACCGCGTTCATTCATTTTCGACCAGGCGGAGAACCGCCTTCACGCGCAAAAAGCTGTTTTGGCAGCGCTGGTGTGAGAATAGTTCTAGTTCAATAGCATCATTATTTTGGTTTTTCCCAATAGAGCCCAAATCTGTGATTGCCGAAATTTGTCAGATAGTTATAAAATATAGACAAGAAGATGCAATGAAGTACAGACAGTATTTGGTCGCTTTGTCTGTATGGAGCGAGTAGCGAATCCGCCCTTTCCCCCAAGCATGGAAAGGAACTTTGGTAGAGGCTGTATTTGGTCGCTTGGCCTCTATCCGATACAGTAGCGAACCCGGCTTTCTCCATTTCTAGAAAAAGGAGGGGGATCAGGATGAAAAAATGGATCACTGCGATCTTGATGGTGGTTGCCATCGTAGCTGCTACTTCGGCAAACTTCCACATTGGCTAATAACGGAAAAGAAAAACACCGCTTGCTTTGCAGTGGTGTTTTTTCTTAAACTTGGGGGAACTTTCGATGCTATTGGACGT
Organism: Brevibacillus sp. TJ4; assembly: GCF_044627595.2. Lineage (NCBI taxonomy): Bacteria > Bacillati > Bacillota > Bacilli > Caryophanales > Paenibacillaceae > Brevibacillus > Brevibacillus sp. TJ4. The sequence continues at coordinate 412,154 of NZ_CP185865.1, forward strand.
CATTCTCGCTTCATTCCTCGTGGCCTTGCTGCGGGGAGGAAGGGTCAAAGAACTGCCAAAGTTCAACCGGGTGTATTTGCTGGTTGTCACGATTGCGCTTCAGATTTGTGCTGCCTTTTTTCCGCTCCAGGGCGGGGTGTTTATCTCGATTGCGTACGTGTTTATCCTGGCGTTTCTCCTGTCGAACCGGCAGTATGAAGACATGCGCATTTTTAGTGTCGGGTGGTTTTTGAACGCCATTGCGATCTGGACCAACGGCGGAAAGATGCCGATCGATCTGGAGCAGGCGAGCAAGCTGCCGTACGATTTGGAGCCGGTGATAAACGGCACCAATTTCAAACACAACGTACTGACGGAAAGCTCCAACTTTCCGTTCCTGACAGATGTTATTTACATGCCTTTTATCATTCCGAGAGTGATTAGTATCGGGGACATTTTTATTATGCTGGGTGCCTTTTTGCTTGTACAACGTCTCATGGACAAACCGATTTCTCTACTACAACTCCGAGAAGGTAAAAGCTATGCGACAAAAAATTGATGTTGGGTTCATGGTCAAGGGCTTCGTGGTGCAAGTAGGCTTTGTACTAGCTGCCATCAGCATCTTTTACACCTCCTTGCCCGCGTGGGAGCCCAGGGAAACATGGGGAGTATTGTTTGCCTATACTCTCCTCACCATCTTTTCCTGTTTTGCGCCGATCCGATACTCCAAAACGATCCTGACGGTAAACAACGCAGTCATTTTTTCGGGAATTCTTCTGTACGGGCTGGAGGTCGGGGTATGGGCGGCCGTTATTGAAGCTCTGATTATCGCATTTCTGGTACGCTTTAACTTGCTGAAAACGCTGATCAATTCAGGTCAATTGCTGATGACGATCTGGACGGTGGCGGTCGTAAACGAGTGGCTGGGAAGCTGGGAGTTGTCCCCGATCCTCTCCGATCTGCTGCTCGCCGTCCTGTACTGGTTTGTCAATTTGATCCTGTGTGGGCTCGGTATTTCCTATTTTTATCGGACAAGCTGGTTTGCTACGATTCGGGACATGGCCCGAGGGTTTACCTCTACCTATCTGCTTCTGATGGTACTGGCAGGCATCGGGGCACGGCTGTTTGAATCATACGGTGTCCTTGCGCTGATACCGATGCTCATCGCCTTGCTTACGATCAGCTTCGTGTTTCACCAATATTATGAAAGTGTGCAAAAGCTTCAGCAAAAAGTAGAAGAAGTGAAAAACCTCAACCATGGCTTCCTCACGACGATGGCTGCCGCGATTGACGCCCGTGACCACTACACGAGCGGTCACTCCATGCGTGTGGCGCATTGGGGCCGGGAGATCGCCAGGCAAATCGGATTGCCCCCAGAAAAAGTAGAGGAGGTATACTTCGGCGGTATCCTGCATGATATTGGCAAGATCGGGATTGAAGATGAAATTCTCAATAAACAAGGGAAATTAACACCGGAGGAATACGATAAGATCAAACAGCATACGGTGATTGGATATGAAATCGTCAAGAAGGCCGGGATGTTTCACGAACTGCTTCCCGCGATCCGTTCCCACCATGAGCGCTTCGACGGAAAAGGCTATCCGGATGGTCTCGCAGGTGAGGAGATTCCGCTGATTGCCCGGATTTTGGCTGTATCCGACTCGTTCGACGCGATGGTAGCGGACCGTCCGTATCGCAAAGGCTTGCCGCTGGAAGTCGCGTTGCAGGAGATCAGGCGCGGGGCGGGAACGCAATTTGACCCGGAACTGGCGCACCACTTTGTGCATATTATCAACCAGCTCCCTCCGGGGGAACTGGAGGGCATGCTCGGGCAGCAAGACAGCCCCGAGGTTCCGCTCAAGGAAACGCTGCCCTGAAACGATTCCCCGCGGCATCCGGAAGCGTGTGATGTACATATTCGCCGCAACTGCATGAATAAAAGCATATACATAAGAATACGCACAAGCTGGCAAGAAGCCGGGCGGTCGACAAGACGCGTCCGGCTTTTGTTGTCGCCCCGAAGTACCAGTTGTTGCTGGCGAAAAAGAACAGAGAGCAGGGAAAGAAAATGGTTGTATTTTTATAAATACATTTGTATAATTACTCACATAAGAAAATTCTTCGGTATAGGGAGAGAAGAACCATGTCCAAAGAAAAAATCGTATTGGCCTATTCAGGCGGTTTAGATACATCGGTAGCCATTCGCTGGCTGCAAGACACATACAACTACGACGTCATCGCGGTCGCGCTTGATGTCGGGGAGGGCAAAGACCTCGATTTCGTGCAGAAAAAGGCTCTGCAGGTCGGCGCCCTGAAATCGATCGTCGTCGATGCCAAGGAAGCATTTGCCCAGGAGTTCGTCCTGCCGGCACTGCAGGCAAACGCGATGTACGAAGGCAAGTATCCGCTCGTCTCGGCGCTGTCCCGTTATCTGATTTCCCGCGTCCTGATCGAGATCGCGGAAAAAGAAGGAGCGGTCGCTGTCGCACACGGCTGCACCGGAAAAGGAAACGACCAGGTCCGTTTTGACGTATCCTTCACGGCTCTCAATCCGGAAATCAAGATCGTCGCTCCTGTTCGTGAGTGGGGCTGGACGCGTGACGAAGAGATCGAATACGCGAAAAAGAACAACATTCCGATCCCGATCGATCTGGACAATCCGTACAGCATCGACCAAAACCTGTGGGGCAGAAGCTGCGAGTGCGGCGTCCTCGAAGATCCGTGGGCGGCTCCGCCAGAAGGCGCATACGATTTGACCAAATCGATCGCCGATGCTCCTGACGAGCCGGAAGAAATCGAGATCACATTTGTGAAAGGCGTTCCGACAGCGTTGAACGGAGAAGAGCTGGCGCTGTCCGAACTGATCCTGAAGCTGAACAAAATCGCCGGCAACCACGGCGTGGGCCGGATTGACCATGTAGAAAACCGCCTGGTCGGCATCAAATCCCGCGAGGTGTACGAGACTCCCGCGGCGACGACGCTGATCCTCGCTCACCGCGAGCTGGAATTTTTGACGCAGCCGCGCGAGGTGGCACAATTCAAGCCGATCATCGAGCAAAAAATGTCCCAAGTCATTTACGAGGGACTGTGGTTCTCGCCGATCCGCAACGCCCTGCAAGCGTTCATCGAAGAGACACAACAGTACGTTACCGGCGTCGTCCGCGTGAAACTGTTCAAAGGGCATGCGATCGTCGTGGGCCGGAAATCCGCTTCTTCGCTGTACAGCCATGAGCTTGCTACGTACAACGCCGGCGACCAGTTTGACCACAAGGCAGCGCTTGGCTTTATCAAGCTGTGGGGTCTGCCGACGAGAGTATACGCGCAGGTGAACGACGGCGTCCTGCAACAAAACGTCAATACAGCCATCAAGATCTTGGACGAAAAGGATGCGATCAAGCAATGAAACTGTGGGGAGGACGCTTCACGAAGCCGACGAATCAACTTGTAGATGAGTACACATCATCGATTTCGTTTGACCAGCAGATGTGGCGTCAGGATATCGTGGGCAGTCTGGCACATGTAGCGATGCTGGGCAAGTGTGGCATCCTGCCGATGGAAGAAGTACGGCAAATTATCGCCGGTTTGAAAAAAGTAAAGGACAAAATCGAGCGCGGCCAGGCGGAATTCCTGGTGGCGCACGAGGATGTCCATATGAATATCGAAAAAATGCTGATCGAGGAAATCGGTCCGGTCGGGGGCAAGCTCCATACCGGACGCAGCCGCAACGACCAGGTAGCGACAGATATGCATTTGTACCTGCGGGAAAAGCTGATGGAAATTATCCAGCTAGCCATGTACCTGCAGGAAGCGCTGCTGGAAAAAGCGGGCCAGCACCTGGATACGGTGATGCCTGGCTACACGCATCTGCAGCGTGCCCAGCCGGTGCTCTTTGGCTACCACCTGATGGCGTACGTCTCGATGCTGCAGCGCGACATCGAGCGAATGACCGAGACGTGGAAGCGGGTCAACGTCCTTCCGCTGGGAGCGGGCGCTTTGGCGGGCACGACCTTCCCGATCGACCGCGCCTTTGTCGCCGAACTGTTGCAGTTCGACGGAATTTACCAAAACAGTATGGATGCGGTCAGCGACCGTGACTTCATCGTGGAATTTTTGGCTGATTCGGCGATCCTGATGGCTCATCTCTCGCGTCTGTGCGAAGAGCTGGTGATCTGGAGCAGCCAGGAGTTTTCCTTTATCGAGCTGGACGATGAATTCTGCACAGGCTCCAGTATCATGCCGCAGAAGAAAAATCCTGATGTGGCCGAGCTGGTGCGCGGAAAGACAGGGCGGGTGTACGGCAATCTGTTTGGTCTATTGACTGTGCTGAAAGGCTTGCCGTTGGCGTACAACAAGGACATGCAGGAAGACAAGGAAGGCATGTTCGACACCGTGGCTACCCTGCACGGAGCGCTGGCGCTGTTGACGCCGATGATTTCCACGATGCAGGTAAAAGCCGACCGGATGCGGCAGGCGGTGACCCAGGACTTCTCCAACGCGACCGACCTGGCTGATTATCTGGTGCGCAAAAACATGCCGTTCCGCCAGGCGCATGAAGTGGTGGGCAAAGCTGTCCTGTACTGCATCGAAAACAACAAATACTTGCTCGATATGTCGCTTGCCGAATTCCAGAGCTTCTCCGGCGTGATCGGCGAGGATGTGTACGAGGCGCTGGCTGTAGAGACAGTCGTAAATGCACGCAATGTGCTGGGCGCGACTGCCCGTGGACAGGTGGAGGAACAGATCAAGGTGTTCCGCAAACACCTGGAACAGACGCATGACTGGGTAGAAAAGAACAGCCAAAAAGTGATGATCGAGTCGCTGATCGACGTCGGTTCGCCGGCGTAAGACTCCATACACATAAAAAGGATGGGCAATCCGCTGCCCATCCTTTTTGGCGTATCTTTTTTTACAAGCACATGCGCAAAATTTCAGCCACGTCCGCGGCAGACAGTTGTTTGAAGCGGCCAATCGGGCCGAACGGCGTCGCTTTTTCCGCCATCACCTGAATATGTTCATCGCCGATCTCGTAATCAGCGAGACGCGTTGGCGCTCCGATACGGGCGAAAAACGCTTCTGTGGCTGCGATGCCCTCCAGCGCGACTTCCTCGTGGGTCTTGCCTGCCGGATCGACGCCCCACACCTCAACCGCAAAACGGACGAAGCGTGCTGTGTTCTCGCGGTAGACGTAGCGCATCCATTTCGGGAAAATGATCGCCAGCCCCCCGCCGTGCGGGATGTCGTAGACAGCACTGACTGCGTGTTCGATGGAGTGGGTCGCCCAATCCGTGTCGACGCCGACTGGCAGCGTTCCGTTCAGAGCCATCGTGCCGCAGTAGAGTATATTGGCGCGGGCATCGTAGTCTTCGGGATTGGCCAGTACGCGCTCCGCATTTTCGATCACCGTCTTCAGAATTGACTCGGCGAATCGGGTTTGCAGCGGAATCTCTGGCGTATGGGTGAAGTACTGTTCAAACACATGCGACATGATGTCGCAAATGCCGTAAATTGTCTGATCTCGCGGAACAGTGAAGGTATTTTCAGGGTCCAGGATCGAAAAAGTCGGGAACGTCGTAGTGCCGCCAAACTTCTCCTTCGTCTCCCAGTTGGTTATGACACTTCCCCGGTTCATCTCCGAGCCGGTCGCAGCCAGGGTCAGGACTGTCCCCAGCGGAAGCGCTGTTTGCGGGACAGCTTTTCGCGTGTAAAAGTCCCACACATCGCCCTCATAAGGGATGCCGACAGCGATCGCTTTGGAGGCGTCAATGACACTCCCTCCGCCAACGGCCAGCACCCAGTCTGCACCTTCCTGACGGGCAAGCTCGATGCCTTTTTTCACTGTGCCAAGCCGCGGGTTTGGCTCTACGCCGGACAGCTCCAGCACGCGGCAGCCTGCTTTCTCCAGCAGGGAGACGACCTTGTCGTACAGCCCCGAACGCTTGATGCTGCCGCCTCCGTACACCATCAGCACGGTAGAACCAAGCTGCTTTGCCTTTTCTTCCAGATGGGAAATCTGGCCTCGCCCAAAAATCAGTTCCGTCGGATTGCGATACACAAAGTTATTCATTTTCCTTGTCCCCTTTCTCACCGGTACTTCTGTTATTGTACCCAACAGTCTCTTGCGCTAGCTAGATTGCAATGTGTTGGTAGACACTTCGCACCTCGGTGTCAGAATTCGACGAATCAAAGACAGTTTTGACTAGAAATGAGAGATTTAGTGGATACCATCCGCGAAATGGGATGGTATAATGGATAAGATGAGAAATCCTGCACTTTTTCAACAGTGGGGAACAGGGAGCTACAGAGAACGCGCTCGGATTTGTCGAAATGAGCGGATAGAGTGAGGATGTAGGATCTGACAACATAGGATGTGATGGACTTGATCGAGATGTTTGACGTGTGGAAGACCTACCCGAATGGGACCAATGCCTTAAAGGGTATCAATATTCGGATTGACAAAGGCGAATTTGTGTATGTAGTTGGTCCCAGTGGGGCAGGGAAGTCCACTTTTATCAAACTGATGTACCGTGAAGAAAAGCCGACCAAAGGACAGATTTTTCTCGGCGGCTTCAATGTAAGCAGAATCAAGGAACGGCAAATTCCCATGGTTCGACGCAGTATCGGCGTCGTTTTCCAAGATTTCAAACTGTTGCCAACCCTTACTGTATTCGAAAACGTGGCATTCGCCATGGAAGTAATCGAGAGCAACCCGAAGCAAATCAAACCGCGCGTAATGGACGTGCTGGGGCTGGTCAAGCTCAAGCACAAGGCGAAAATGCTGCCGAACGAGCTGTCGGGCGGGGAGCAGCAGCGCGTCGCCCTGGCACGTGCTCTGGTCAATAATCCTGGCATTATCATCGCTGACGAGCCGACGGGAAACCTGGATCCGGAAACCTCCTGGGAGATTATGAAGCTGTTCGAGGAGATCAACCAGCGAGGTACTACTGTAGTCATGGCAACGCACAACCGGGAGATCGTAAACACCATGAGAAAGCGGGTTGTCGCGATTGAGGCGGGACAAATTGCCCGTGACGAGCAGAGAGGGGATTACGGCTATGAAGATTAGAACGCTGGGGCGCCATGCCCGCGAAGGGGTAAAAAACCTCGGTCGCAACGGCTGGATGTCGTTCGCTTCCATCAGCGCCGTGACCATTACACTCTTGATCCTCGGTGTCTTTCTCATCCTGGCCATGAATGTCAATTACTTCGCGCAATCAGTGGAAAAGCAGGTGGAAATCCGCGTATTCCTCGATGTCCTCGCGACCCAGACGGAAGCCGACCAGGTGGAAGCGAACATCAAGGCGATTCCCGAAGTGAGTACAGTCACATTCGTCCCGAAAGACGAGGGCTTGAAGCAGTTTAAGGAAAGTCTGGGCGACAAGGCCTACCTGTTCGAAGGGCTGGAAGAGGACAACCCGCTGCCCGACGCCTTTGTCGTCAAGACCGAGGACCCGCAGCAGACCGCTTCCGTAGCTGCCAAAATCAAGCAGTTTGAACATGTGAACAGCCTGAACTACGGAGAGGGAACAGTCGAGAAGCTGTTCGCCTGGACCGGGGCAGTCCGCAATGTAGGGATTATTTTTATCGTCGGGCTTGGCTTTACGGCAATGTTTCTGATCGCCAATACCATCAAGCTGACGATTGTAGCGCGACGCCGCGAGATTGAGATTATGAAGCTGGTCGGGGCGACCAACTGGTTTATCCGCTGGCCGTTTTTTGTCGAAGGACTTTTGATGGGTCTTGCCGGGGCGCTGATCCCGACGATCATGCTGACAGTTGGCTACTATTATTTGCTGGACGCGATTCACTCCAGCTTTGAAGCATCCCAGCTGTTCAATCTTTTGCCGATCTATCCGCTGATGTGGCAAGTGTCGCTGGCTTTGCTGGCGATTGGCGCCTTTATCGGCATTTGGGGAAGTTTGGTTTCTGTTCGCCGCTTCTTGCGGGTGTAAAATGAGTAGAGTGGGAGGAGAAGTATGAAGAAAAAGATCCTACTAACCCTTTTCATAACCGGCCTCTTGGTCGTACCTGCGATCCCGCTGGGGCAAAGCCAGGCGGCAAGTCAGGAAGCGCTGGACAAAATCAACAAGGAATTGGCAGAAATTCAGCGAAAGAAAAATGCGCAGAGGCAGCAGGTCAAGGAAACTGAGCAGAATATTGCGGTGGTTCAGAAGCAAATCAAGGATTTGAACACTGAGCTGATGCAAATCGACCTGCGCCGCAACGAGGTCCAGGAAAAGCTGGACCAGCTGGAAAAGCAGATGGATGACACCAGGCTGAAGGCGGCACAGGCGCAGGACGAGCTGGATGAAGCGGCAGACCGCGTCGAGAAGCGGGATGCCTTGCTCAAGACCCGAGTCAAGTCGATGTACGAGCGCGGCAATATCTCTTATTGGGACGTGCTGCTCGGCGCCTCTGACTTTGGCGATTTCCTTACTCGCATGGAAGGATTGCGGCTGATTCTCGAGCAGGATACGCGCATTTTGGAAGACAACCTGCGGGACAAGGCGACGATCGAGCAGAAGAAAAAAGAGATCGACCACCAGCTTACGGTATATGCGGGCATGTACGATGAAGCGGAGGCGCTCAAAGCTGAGTTGGACAAGCAGTATCAGCGAAGCGTAGTCGTCAAGGCAGAGCTGGACAAGCAGGAGAAAGAACTGGAGGCCGATCTGGAGCGCAGCGGACAGGAGCTGCTTGCCCTGACCCGAGCAGAGTCGGAGAAGTACGCCGAACGTGTGCGCGCCCTTAGCAGCAGCAGCGGCGGCTACAAGGGCGGCAAGCTGGCTCTGCCGATCGCCGACGGAAACTTCCGCTTTACTTCCGGCTTCGGTGTGCGCAAAGACCCGTTTACAGGTCGCTCAGCGGGGCATAATGGAGTAGATATGGCAGCTCCAAAAGGGACGACTATCATGGCGGCAGCTTCCGGGATCGTCACGTATGCCGGATATTACAGCGGCTTTGGAAATACGGTTATGATCAAGCACAACGACGAACTGACGACGCTGTACGGTCATATTCGCGAGGGCGGCATCAAGGTGTCGGTCGGACAACAGGTAGCAGCAGGACAAAAAATTGCCGAAGTAGGTTCGACAGGCCGTTCCACCGGGAACCACTTGCATTTTACCGTGTATAAAAACAACGTGGCCGTAGACCCGATGCCGTATTTGCGATAGTTTCTGGTCCGTCCAGACAAATATTGCTGCCGGAAATCGCATAGACTAACAGGAATCTTTTTCGACGGCAGCAAAAGGATGGTGACGTAGCAGTGAGATGGAAGGGACGTACCGTACTCGGGCTTGTACTCGTCTCCATGGTAGCGAGCAGCTTGTTTACCATGGCGATGATGAAGACTTCAGCCGCGAGCAAGGCGGATTCATCGTTGACGGCGTCAGCGAATAGCCTCTTTGCCGGGATTGCCGGAGGATATCCGGACGAGTTTAAAAAGCTGTACGAGGCTTTTAGCGCGATCCAGAAGGAGTATATCGAGAAAGTCCCCACAGATAAGCTGGTAGAAGGCGCAATTGGCGGAATGGTCAATTCGCTTGGCGATCCGTACAGTGATTACATGGACCCGAAAACGGCGGCCGAGTTTACTTCGAGCCTGCAATCTACCTTCCAGGGGATTGGCACCGAGGTAACGATGCAAAATGGGCGTGTGACCGTCGTTTCCCCGTTCAAAGGTTCGCCAGCAGAACGGGCGGGTTTGCGTCCGAACGACCAGATTATCAGTGTGAACGGCGAATCGCTGGAAGGACTGGACTTGCATGAGGCTGTGACGAAGATTCGCGGTCCCAAAGGTACAAAAGCGGTCTTGCAGGTCATCCGCCAAGGGGTGCCGGAGCCGCTGACCATCGTCTGCATCCGCGACGATATTCCGATCGAGACGGTAACCAGCGAGATCATGGAGAAAAACGGGGTGAAAGTGGGCGTCATCTCACTCACTCAGTTCTCCACGGAAACAGCCCAGCACTTTAAAGATCAGCTTGCCGATCTCGAAGAGCAGGGAATTGGCGGTCTGGTCATCGATGTCCGCGGCAATCCGGGCGGTTACTTGCTGGCCGTGAAGGAAATTGGAGAAATGCTCGTGCCCAATTACGCACCGATCGTCAAAATTGAGTACGGCTCGGGCGGACAGCAGGAAGAGTATCGCTCGAAGACCGAACAGGCAAAGCCGTATCCGATCACGGTGCTGATCAACGGAGGAAGCGCCAGCGCATCGGAAATTCTCGCAGGTGCCATGCGCGACAGCGGCAACTACAAGCTGGTCGGCGAGAAGACGTTCGGAAAAGGCACCGTGCAGAGCACGATGGAGATGCAGGACAAGAGCCAGTTGAAGCTGACCATTGCCAAGTGGCTGACGCCAAGCGGCGAGTGGGTCAATGAAAAAGGAATTACCCCGGATTACGTCGTCGAGCAACCGGCGTACTTCAATGCCACGCTGCTGCCGGCAGACAAAGAGCTGGCGCGCGACATGAATGGCAGCGACGTGAAAAATCTGCAAGTCATTCTCAAGGGTCTCAATCTGGACCCGGGCAGAGAAGACGGCTATTTTGACCAGAAGACAGAGGATGCCGTGGAGCAGTTCCAGAAGAACAATAACTTGCCGGTGACGGGCAAGGTGGATGCTGCCACACGCACTTTGATGGAAGAAAAGCTGCTCGAAGCGATCCGTCATCCCGAAAACGACATGCAGTTGCAAAAAGCGCTCGATATCGTGAGCCAATCGACAAAATAAACCAAAGCGAAAAGGCAGGGAATCTCCTGCCATTCGTAGAAATGGTAACCACGGCAAAAAGCTGCCGTGGTTTTCTTTTTCTGAAAAATTGAGGTGAGGCGCGTGCAGATACAAGGAGACATCCTCTCAATGGTATATGGCTTTGCCCTGTTTTTTCTCAATCCCATCTTTTATGTGTTCGTCTTCCTGATTTACTTGCAGTATCGGCGGCAAATGAACTGGGAACGGCAGTTGTTTGCGGTGCGCATCCAGACCCCGGTCGTACAGACGCTTCGCGCGGTCGGCATGGGGGCAGTCGGCGGTCTGGTCATTTCGCTTTTGGCGGCAGGGCTGGGCATCGTGATTCAGGCCCAGGATTTGTGGCTGCTGTGGGGATTGGCGATCCTTTTGGCTCTGTTTCGTTTGCGCTTTCTCTGCTTTGCGTACGCGGCTGGCTTGCTGACGCTACTGCACGGAATCGCGCAGGTGTTTCCCGGGCTGTCGGAGGTGGCTGTGATCGGAGTCGTCTGGGAGATGTGCATCCAGGCGAAGCCATTGCCGCTTTTGGCGCTGGCGGCGATCATGCACATCGGAGAAGCGCTGCTGGTACGCTGGAATGGCGGCAGAGATGCCTCTCCCTTGTTCGTCGAGGGAACGCGGGGGCGCATTGTTGGCTCGTATTTGCTACATTCGTTCTGGCTCACGCCGCTTGTGCTGTTCGTTCCGGTCGACCACGGGGCGCTTCAGGGAGCACTGTACCCGGGCTGGCCGTTCTTTTGGCAGGAAGCGACGTCGTATGGTTTGCTGCTGCTGCCGACCGTGACCGGCTTTTCTGATCTGACGCAGACGACGACTCCGTACAAGAAGGCATTGCAAATTTCCAGACAGCTCGCACTGTACGGAATCGTGCTGCTCGCGATCTCCGCTCTGGCGATATGGGTCTACCCGCTGATTATTGTCGCTGCGCTGTTCGCGATTTTGGGACATGAGGGGCTGTTTATCTGGAGCCAGTATCAGGAAAGGCAGCGCACCCCGTACTACATACAGTCGCCACGAGGGGTCAAGGTCATGGCTGTCATACCAGGGACGAGGGCGGCGGAGATCGGGATTTTGCCGGGAGAGATTATCGTCAAGGTAAACGGAATACCGGTACGCAGCCGGGAAGAGCTCTATCCCGCCCTGCAGGCGAATTCCGCTTTTTGCAAATTGGAAGTGCTCACGTACGACGGCGAGGTGAAATTCGTCCAGTCCGCCGTGTACGCAGGAAGCCACCATCAATTGGGGATCATCGTTGTTCCGGATTCCTCGACCAACGTATTCGTCGATCTGCGCCGGTCCAGTGTGGTGCAGCTCATCAAGCAAAAACTGGAGAAACTGCATATAGGAGCGTAAAGGCGATGAGAGCGTGTCACAAAGGGGCGCGCTCTCTTTGTTTATGCAGATTTCCTTTGAGTGAATCAATTTTCACCATTATCTGCAAAAAAGGTGTAACAAAATACCACTTTATGCGTCTAAACCGTATGAACCAGAGGGGGAATGAATGTTGTTTACACACTATAAAAGGCCAGCGCTGTGCGTACTTTCAGGTGCAATGGTTGCAGCCAGTCTCTTCGCAGCACCGTTGGCACTAGCAAATACAGGAACGTCCGCTGCCCAGCAGCAGGAAGTGCGGCCGATCCCGGCACAGGTATCCAAGGGAATTCAGCAATTGGTCGGGCTTTTGCCGGAACTGTCGAGCACGCATGTCGTGTTGAACGGCGAAGTGGACGGTCCCGGGGTAAGCGGCATAGCCGTCTCCTTCCTGCCGTCTTCCGCACAGGCAGAAGGCGAGGCACAAGAACAAGAAGACCAGGCGATTTTTGACGCGCAGACCGGCAAGCTGCTGTTTTTGTCGTTCCATCCGAAAAAAGCGGTGCAGTCTGACGCTTTCACAGAGGAGCAGGCCAAATCCAGGGCGGTTTCCTTTGTCTCCGGATTGCAGTCCTCGCAATCATTGGGGAATACGTACCATGTACAGGAAGTCAACAGCAGCGCAGAGGGGCGGACCGTTCGCCTCGTACGCAAGCTGAACAATATCGTGCTGGATGACGCTTACGATGTGTTCGTGACGTTTGATGCAGGGGGCAGACTGATCGAATTTCGCACGCATAACGGACGGATGCACGAGGCGATCAGCCGGACCGACCTGCCGTCGGCACAGCGGGTCATCTCCGTCGAGCAGGCAGAGGCGCACTTTGCCAAAAATGCTCCCGTGGAAAAGGTGTATCTGCTTCCGAACCAGGCAAATGGCGTGGAAACAGAGGAAGTCAAGCTGGTCTACGTGGTCAAAGGCGGCGTTGTCACCAACTCGTATACGGCGAGCGCAGTCGATGCGGTGACCGGCGAGATCGCAGCGAGGACATACGCGCAGCAGCCGGAGCAAGCATCGCAGGAGGTGGTCCGGACGGCTGCCTTGCAAGGAACCGGTGAAACGTGGGCAGCGACGACAGAGGAAGAAGCTGGCAAGCTGATTAACGGGCTGTTCCAGGTCAATCCCGCTGGCTTGCCGCTCCATACCTTTGACGAAGACTGGGGGACAAAGCAGGTTCGCTATTATGTGTGGGGACATTTCGCGGAGGATGTAGCCGAAGCGGATCTGCCGTATTACCTGGGAACATATCCAGAGGATGCGACCGCCGAACAGCGCAAGCACCTGATGCTGGTTGTCGACGCGAAGTCAGGCGAACTGATTCGCTTTTTGCACCTCGACGATACGCAGGCAACAGCCCGGCAGGACAAAGAGCGGGATCGGAAGGTGGCGGACGATCTGCTGGCGCGGCTGCTGCCAACGGGGGCAAATCAGTTGAAGATCCGTGAATCGGCGGGAGGGGAGTATACGCTTATTCTCGCAGACCCGATCGTGAACGGCATACCGGTCTACCGCGCAGGACAAACGGTGGAAGATGCGATGTATCGGGTCATCGTCGACTCTCGCAGTGGAGCCGTACAAGAGGTATCCTTGCAGCGCCCGAACAGCCCGGTTTATCCGCAAGCATCGCAGGCGATCTCCGAGGAAGAAGCCGTTTCCCGCCTGCTCAAAGGCTTTCCGCTCATCCTGACCTATGTCCACGAATCCAATCCGCAAACCGAAAAAGTCGAATGGAAGCTGGTGTACGATCTGTCGTTCCGGCAAACCGACCCTCAGTGCTTCTGTGGGCCGGAGCGGCTGGTCGACGATACGATTCGCATCGACGCCCTGACGGGAGAGATGACAGTCGAGGAGTAAGCCGGCAGGCAAACGAAAAACGCACTTCGCTTGGGTTCAGGCGAGGTGCGTTTTTGTGGTTCACCATCTTTGGGCTTCGTAGCCGATCACTTGCTGCAAGGATACCTTTTCTCCGTCTTCCAGCACGAATTCCACCAGCCCGTTTTTCATGCTGACTGCCTGGATAATCCCGGATCGCTCATCCTGGTCCACCGTTCCGTCAGCGTTTGTTTGCGAGCTGTTGTAGCTGAGGGTGTAGCCGATCATTTGCGCGTACTGCAAGGAGCTGCTCATGGTCGAGTTGTCAGGGTTCACCGACATGCCGACAATATCCTCGAGCTTGACAGTGGCGCCGTTGTCCAGTTGGAACTGGCCGGTACCGTTCTTCATCGCAAATCCGATGATGGTTCCTTCGGCGATGCTTTCAACCGGTCCGCTCTCTCCTTGGGTAGTGGTGACGTAGGAGACGTGGGAGCCGATCATGTTCATGTATTTCAGGCTGCTGTCCAGTGCGTTTCCGGTCATCCCTTTGGACTCCAGTCCCTTGACGTCGGCAAGCGGGATCGGTGTGGCTTCGCCGGCGATGCGGAAGTAAATCTTGTTGTTGTCCATGTATACGGCCTCGATCGCGCCGTGCTTGGTCTCTGTGGATGTTTCGCCTGTAACGGTGTTTTTCAGCGTCAAGTCATATGTGGCGGTTCTGCCTACGAGCGCTTCGTACTTTTCCAGCGTCAGCATGCTGTTGTTGGACTGCTCCATCAGCGATGCCATTTTCGTGATTTTCTCCACCATCGTCATCATGCTCGTCTGCTGCAGGAATTGCGAGTTGTCCATCGGGGATAGCGGGTCCTGGTGTTTGAGCTGCTCGAGCATCAGCATCATAAACGCGTTTTGGTCCAGCTCGGTCGTAAACTCTTTCTTTCCTTTATAACTCCATTGCGATTGTGAACTGGTGTTGGTTAGACTGGTTACTGGCATCATGGACCTCCCTGAAGTGGCGATTTTTTCCGTTCGCTGGGGATTTCTACAGTATAGTATCGGATAAACAGACAGGTTGATAAAGACAAACATTTGTTCTGAATTTCCGCTTATAATCAGGTTGAATGTGTTATAATGGAAATAATGAGAACGGCAACGAGGAGATGAACGAGGGAATGGACCGTTTTGAATTGGTATCGGAGTATCAGCCGTCCGGCGATCAGCCTGCTGCCATTGCCGAACTGGTGAAGGGAGTACAGGCGGGGAAACGGCATCAGACGTTATTGGGGGCTACCGGTACGGGAAAAACATTTACGGCTGCCCAGGTAATCGCCCAGGTGAACAAGCCGACGCTGGTCATGGCCCACAACAAGACACTGGCTGCCCAGCTTTGCGCGGAATTCAAGGAGTTTTTCCCGAACAACGCAGTCGAATACTTTGTCAGCTACTATGACTACTATCAGCCAGAAGCGTACATTCCCCAGTCAGATACGTATATCGAGAAAGACTCCAGTGTCAACGACGAGATCGACAAGCTGCGCCACTCGGCCACCAGTGCCTTGTTCGAGCGGAGGGACGTCATTATCGTCGCATCTGTATCCTGCATTTACGGGTTGGGTTCTCCCGAGGAGTACAGAGAGCTGGTCCTTTCTTTGCGGGTGGGAATGGAAAAGAGCCGCAACGAAATTTTGCATCGGCTGGTCGACATTCAGTACAACCGCAACGACATCAATTTTGTGCGCGGTACGTTTCGCGTTCGCGGCGACGTGGTGGAGATTTTCCCTGCCTCGCAGGACGAACAGGCGATTCGCGTAGAGTTTTTCGGGGATGAGATCGAGCGCATTACGGCGATCGATGTACTGACCGGAGAAGTGCTCGGGCAGCGCGAGCATGTCGCGATCTTCCCGGCCTCCCACTACGTCACGCGCAGCGAAAAAATGAAGCTGGCTGTCGCGAGCATCGAAGCGGAGCTGGAGCAGCGGCTGGCCGAGCTGCGGGCAGCGGGCAAGCTGCTGGAAGCGCAGCGCCTGGAACAGCGGACCCGCTACGACATCGAAATGTTGCTGGAGATGGGCTTTTGCTCCGGGATCGAAAACTACTCCCGCCATTTGACCGGATTGCCGGAGGGACATCCGCCGTTCACGCTGATCGACTACTTCCCGGACGATTTCCTGGTGCTGGTCGACGAGTCGCATATCAGCCTGCCACAGGTGCGGGGCATGTACAACGGTGACCGCGCGCGCAAGGACGTCCTGGTGGAGCACGGCTTCCGGCTGCCTTCTGCACGGGACAACAGGCCGCTTCGCTTTGAAGAGTTTGAGCAAAAAGTAAAACAGGCGATCTACATCTCTGCTACGCCGGGACCGTATGAGCTGGAGCACTGTCCGGAAGTGGTGCAGCAGGTGATTCGTCCGACCGGTCTGGTCGATCCGACGATCTCGGTTCGTCCGATCAAGGGGCAAATTGACGATCTGATCGGGGAAATCAATGCCACGATCGCCAAGGATGAGCGTGTGCTGGTGACGACGCTGACGAAAAAAATGGCGGAGGATTTGACCGATTACCTGAAGGAAGTCGGCATCAAGGTGCGCTACCTGCACTCCGACATCAAAACGATCGAGCGGATGCAGATTTTGCGCTCGCTTCGCCTGGGCGAGTTTGACGTCCTGATCGGCATCAACTTGCTGCGGGAGGGACTCGATCTGCCGGAGGTATCGCTGGTGGCGATCCTCGACGCGGACAAGGAAGGCTTCTTGCGCAACGAGCGCTCGCTGATTCAGACGATCGGACGGGCAGCGCGCAACGCCGAGGGGCGGGTCATTATGTACGCTGACAAAATGACCGATTCGATGAAGGCGGCGATCCAGGAGACGGAGCGCCGGCGCAGCATCCAGATCGCGTACAACGAAAAGCATGGCATCACCCCGCAGACGATCAAAAAGGCGGTGCGCGACGTCATCGAAGCGACCAAGGTGGCGGAGGAAAAGGCGGATTACATGCCGCGCGACGACTTCAAGAAAATGCCGAAAAAGGACCGCCTGACAGTGATTGCCCGGATGGAAGAGGAAATGAAGGAAGCAGCGCGCAACCTGATGTTCGAACGTGCAGCCGAGCTGCGTGACTTGATATTGGAACTAAAGGCGGAACTCTAAGGAGAGGTTATTTTCATGCCATTGGAACATATTGTTGTAAAGGGCGCACGTGCCCACAACCTGAAAAATGTCGATGTCGTCATCCCCAGGGATAAATTCGTGGTGCTGACGGGCTTGTCGGGGTCGGGCAAGTCCTCGCTTGCTTTTGACACCATCTATGCGGAGGGACAACGCCGTTATGTGGAGTCGCTCTCCGCGTACGCCCGGCAGTTTCTCGGGCAGATGGACAAGCCGGATGTGGACTCGATTGAAGGCCTTTCTCCGGCAATTTCCATCGACCAGAAGACGACCAGCCGCAACCCGCGTTCGACGGTCGGAACCGTGACGGAGATTTACGACTACTTGCGCCTGTTTTACGCGCGCGTGGGCAGAGCTGTATGTCCGGTGCACGGTGTGGAAATTCAATCGCAGACGATTGAACAGATGGTCGATCGGGTCATGGAGTACCCCGAGCGCACCCGCATCCAGATTCTCGCTCCGATGGTACAAGGGCGCAAGGGAGAGCATGTAAAGCTGTTGGAGGACATCCGCAAGCAGGGCTTTGTCCGCGTCCGTGTCAACGGGGAGATTGTCGATCTGTCGACGGAGATCAAACTGGAGAAAAACAAGAAACACAGCATCGAGGTCGTCGTCGACCGCATTGTCGTCAAGCCTGACGTACATTCCCGTCTCGCCGATTCCCTGGAGACGGCGCTTCGTCTCGCGGACGGCAAGGTGATCGTGGATGTCATGGAGCAGGAGGAGCTGCTGTTCAGTGAAAAGCACGCCTGCGCGATTTGCGGATTTTCTATCGGTGAGCTGGAGCCGCGTATCTTTTCGTTCAACAGTCCGTTTGGCGCCTGCCCGGAGTGCGATGGGCTGGGAGTAAAGCTGGAAGTAGACCCTGATATGGTCGTTCCCGATGCCAGCTTGTCGCTTGCCGAGGGAGCAGTCGCCGCCTGGGAGCCGAAATCGTCCACCTACTACCAGCAATTGCTGGAATCGGCTTGCCGTCACTTCGGTATTCGCATGGATGTCCCGTACGAAGAACTGCCGGAAGAACATACGAAAATACTGATGTACGGCAGCAATGGAGAAAAGATCCAGTTCCGCTATGAAAACGAGTTTGGCCAGGTGCGGGAGGCAAGTGTCGTTTTTGAAGGGGTAATTCCCAACCTGCAGCGGCGCCATCTGGAGACGAGCTCCGACTACATCCGCGAGCAGATCGAAGGCTTTATGAGCCAAAAGCCGTGTCCCGTCTGCAAAGGACAGCGGCTGCGTCAGGAAAGCCTTGCTGTGAAGATCGGCAATCGCAGCATTTCTGAATTGACCGATTTGTCGATTGCCGAGGCGCATCAGTTTGTCAGCGGACTGGAGCTGACAGAGAAGGAAGCGAAGATTGCCAACTTGATCGTGAAAGAAATCAGCGGGCGTCTCAACTTCCTGATCGACGTAGGGCTTGATTACCTGACCTTGAGCCGTGCCGCCGGGACGCTGTCGGGCGGTGAGGCGCAGCGCATCCGGCTGGCGACACAGATCGGTTCGAGCTTGATGGGCGTGCTCTACATTCTCGACGAGCCGAGTATCGGGCTGCACCAGCGCGACAACGCTCGCTTGATCAAAACGCTGGAGCACATGACCAAGCTGGGCAATACGCTGATCGTCGTGGAGCATGATGAGGATACGATGATGGCTTGCGATTACATCATCGACATCGGTCCGGGGGCAGGCATTCACGGCGGACGAGTCGTGGCTGCCGGCACTCCCGAGGAGATCATGCGCAATGAAGCATCCCTGACCGGCGCGTACTTGAGCGGACGCAAGTTTATTCCTGTGCCGCTGGAGCGGCGAACGCCGACGGACAAGTGGCTGAAAATCGAGGGAGCGAAGGAAAACAACCTGAAAAACGTCAATGTGAAGATTCCGCTGGGGATGTTTATCGCAGTTACGGGTGTTTCCGGTTCCGGAAAGAGTACCTTGATCAACGAAATCCTGCAAAAGACGCTGGCCCGCGAACTGAACGGAGCCAAGGTCAAGCCAGGGGAGCATCGGCGCATCACCGGTCTGGAGCATCTCGACAAAGTCATCAACATCGACCAGTCGCCAATCGGGCGCACCCCGCGCTCCAATCCGGCGACCTATACCGGGGTTTTTGATGACATTCGCGACCTGTTTGCCTCGACGAACGAAGCCAAGGTGCGCGGCTACAAAAAAGGTCGCTTCAGCTTCAACGTAAAAGGCGGCCGCTGTGAGGCTTGCAGCGGGGACGGGATCATCAAGATCGAAATGCACTTCCTCCCCGACGTCTACGTACCGTGCGAGGTTTGCCACGGCAAACGCTACAATCGCGAGACGCTCGACGTGAAGTACAAAGGGAAAAGCATCGCCGATGTTCTGGAGATGACGATTGAGGATGCCGTCGAGTTTTTCCGCAACCTCCCGCGCATCGAGCGCAAACTGCAAACGATCGTCGATGTAGGGCTTGGCTACATGAAGCTGGGGCAGCCGGCCACGACGCTTTCCGGCGGTGAAGCACAGCGCGTCAAGCTCGCTTCCGAGCTGTACCGCCGCAGCACCGGCCGCACGCTCTACATTCTCGATGAGCCGACGACAGGTCTGCACGCGGATGACATCCACCGCTTGCTCAAAGTGCTGCAGCGGCTGGTGGAAAACGGCGATACGGTACTGGTGATCGAGCACAATCTCGATGTCATCAAAACGGTCGACTACATCATCGACCTGGGACCGGAGGGCGGTACGCGAGGCGGTCAGGTCATCGCCACTGGTACTCCCGAAGAGGTCGTCGAGATGGAAGGCTCCTATACGGGCATGTACTTAAAGCCGATTTTGGAGCGCGATCGGGAACGCACGAAGAGCAGAATGGAAGAATTGATCTCCAAATAAACAGAAGGGCTGATGAGGGGGGGATCGTATGGACTACGCGGCTTGGGCCTTATCTCATCTTTCGACCCGATTGGTCGAGGAAGCAAAACGCCACTTTCACGGCCAGGACGCGGCACATGACTGGCAGCACAACATGCGCGTGATCGGGATGTGCGAGCGAATCGGACGAGAGGAAGGAGCGGATATGACCGTTCTTCGCCTCTCTGCTTTGCTCCATGATATCGGGCGTGCACAGGAGCGGCGCACTGGCGAATGTCATGCCGAGATCAGTGCCCGGCTCGCTGCGGACATGCTGCGTGCGGAAGGTGTCGAGGAGGCACAAATCGCAAGCATCCAGCATGCCATACTCGCCCATCGCTTTCGCAAGGACTATCCGCCGCACAGTCTGGAGGCACAGATTTTGTATGATGCGGATAAACTCGATTCGATCGGAGCGATTGGAGTCGCTCGCGCGTTTGCCTTTTCAGGTGTCATCGGGCAGCCGATTCATTCCGATGATCCGGATCAACATACGCCGTACCGCGAGTATCAGACAAAGCTGAAGCGGATCAGCGAAGCATTGTTTACTGACGAAGCGAGAAGGATCGCGGCAGAGCGTCATCGTGTCATGGCTGATTTTTTTGATCAGTGGAGAGAGGAATTGAGGGGCGTACGCTAACGGAAGGGTATGCCCGGGGGAGGGAAGAAAATGGCCCGCTGGCTCGTCATGCTGTTCTTGAACGGTGCGGCCCTGCTGTACATCAGCTCCTGGTTTCCATCCATCTATCTGGCAAACATGGTTGTGGCGATGTGGGCGGCGCTGGTTCTGGGCGTAGTGAATACAGTCGTCCGTCCGATTTTGCTGCTGATGAGCCTGCCAATCCGCATGATGACATTTGGCTTGTTCTGGTTTGTCATCAATGCCGCTACTTTTGCATTAACGGCGTACTTCATCGATGGGTTCGAACTGGGTGAATGGCCAGGCAATATCGGGACTGTCATTGCAGCGGCTGCCTTGATGAGTATCGCCGGTTGGCTGATTGACAGGGTTTTCGGAAAGAAATAGCAGGAAAAAAAGAGCCCGCAACTCTGTAGTAGAGTGCGGGTTCTTTCGTATGTGAGCTGTTATTTGGCAGATTCTTTTTTTGCTTGTTCTTCTCGCATTTGAGGTGGAATTGGTTCGTAAATGACGCTTCCCTTGAGCAGTCCCTTCAGATTGAGGGAAGAAACCTGGGCAAAAAAGTGGTTGGACAACGCTTGAATCTTTTTCATTTTACAACCATCCTCTCAAAGTGTTTTTCCAAACGATTGGCAATTTGGAATGAAACCGGCAGGAGAAGTATTGATTGTGTCAGGATTGCCACCATATAAGCAATCACCAGTTGATATACATATTCTACCAGGAATAGAGAGAGGATGCAACAAAATCCTACAATATTTAGAATAATAACTCTATTTTTTTGTTGAATTTTGGGGTCGGTAGAAACATATGTATGTTCTGCGGGCGCATACCGATAATTAATAAGAAAAGCAATTCCAATACCGACTCCTGCGAGCAGCGCGGCGTAGGGCGGAACGGTCGCGGACAGGTGCTTGACCAGGTATCCTCCTGCGTTCATTAGCAAAAGCGTTGCGGTCATGCACGTCCACGGATTCTTCAAATGAACGCCACCTGATAGTAAACGATGAAAGAAAAATAGAGCCGTTACAAGAAACACTTCTCCTACGATTTGCAACAAGGCGGAGGTAACAAATAGTGCGATGACATTTAGAATGTTAAGCAACACTATTTCAATTCCATGCGCCAGCTGACCAATCGAGTAAGGGGTTTCGTCCATTTTGATCCGCTTGGCCAAACGCCATGATATTTTCTCCATCCAAGTCATAGCTGATGCCTCCTCTCCATTATCGATGGTGAAAGGAGATGCGGAATCGGGTTACGCCATCTGCAGAGCTGACTTGAATTTTCCCTCCGTATCGTTCAATCACGGATTTGACAATGGCCAAACCAAGTCCACCTTCTCCGTTTGTCTTGGTTGTATACCCCATTTGGAAAATGTCCTCTAGTTTTTCTTCCGGAATGACTGGCCCACTATTTTCGATCATCAGAAATTGTTCTTGCTCCGTCTGGCCCCATTCGAAGTGTATGTATCGATTTTCTTCCAGTTCGTGGGAAGTGGCGCGAATGGCATTGTCCAGCAAATTCCCAACCACCTTGATCAAATCAAAGGTTTTGATATGGGAGAATTGGTTGGAATTGTGAATGTCTACAGTGAGAGTGATTCGTTCTGCCAGACATAACGCCATTTTGGATTGCAGCAGCGAGGACACAGCCGGGTTTCTGATCGATTCCAAAATATGTGAGCTGTAATCTACTTTCTTCTCTGTCACCACAGTTTCCTGCAAAAGTTGTTCTACATATTCTTTGGCCAGATCGTACAATCCTTTTTTCAGAAAGCCATTAATGGCCGTATAGTGATTTAACGAGTCATGCTTGATGGAGCGAATGGCAGTCAGCATGTCATGGATATTTTTCAGATAGGGGGTCCCCGTCTCTTCTTCTACGCGGTGGATCGTCAGGTTCATATAGATGCGGAACAAATAGACGATCAGGATAAACATTCCTAGGATCAGCAGTTGAAATACGATTTGAAACTGAGGGCTGTAAAATTGAGTCATGTTGGAGTTGTTATCCCGCAAAAAGAAGGACGTGTTCATCACCAGAATCAAAGAGAATTCGATGCTGCCTGCCAGGATCAGGAAAAACAGATAGCGGTTATGGCGGTTCCTCGGCAATAGTCTTCGGATGTCAAAACGCACGATGCGCAAAATGAAAGCCAGGAGGAACAGGAGTAATAGGTAAAGTGCGCGTATCACGACAATGGTTACAGATGTCGAGAAGATGTCCGCCAAGTAAATTTGCTGACTGTTGTAAATCATCAGCAGGATAAATTCAGCCAAAATCATCGACCCGATAGCAGCAGTGGCCATGAAGACAGATTTTAAGATACCCGGTCTGTACAAGAGGTAGAGAGTAATCGTGGTTATCGTAAACATCAGCAGAAACTTGGGTTGATATTGTATTTGCAAATATGTAAAAAGTTCTCCGGCTATTGCAAAGATGATGACAAAGGTGAGTGCTTTTTTCCAGCTCCGAAAGACGGAATGATTGAATATGGCCAATCCGATCGTGAGTAGCAAGAAGGCTTCCGGTACGTCAACAAGAAAAAATCGAAGCATTAAGTCCAAGATGTTGCCTCCTTCCAGTCCAAAACTCTGAAATCGTTTCCTTCTATTATTAATTATCAACCCATATCTATCTTATGAAATCAGAAGAAAAATGTAAATGATGGCTAATCGCCCGTATCGAGCGCGGAATGGTTGTCCCGACCATGCCCGATTCGTTACAATAGAGAGATAAAACTATGATCCCGAAAACGCAATGTGAGGGGGAACACGCATGCGCAAAACAAATGTCGGTCATCTCGCCAATCATTTTCATATGAACATCGTGAGCGGCGAAGAGGGATTGGGCAGGGAGATCACGGTGACCGACCTGAGCAGGCCTGGCTTGCAACTGGCTGGTTACTACTCCTATTATGCCGAAGAGCGGATACAATTGTTTGGCCTGACCGAAGTCACGTTCTTTCAAACCTTGTCGCGCGAGGAACGATTGGAACGGATGAATTTCCTCATGCAGGGAAAAACCCCCTGTTTTTGTGTGACGCGCAATTTGGACGTGGCAGAAGAAATGATAGAGGTATCCAACAAGTACGGGGTCCCTGTATTGCAGACGCCACTGGCGACTACGCCGCTGGTCGGGAAAATGACCAATTACCTGGAGAACCGTCTCGCTCCTACGACGACGATCCACGGTGTATTGACGGATATTTACGGCGTCGGTGTCCTGATCATGGGCTCCAGCGGTATCGGGAAAAGCGAGGCAGCACTCGAGCTGGTAAAACGTGGCCACCGCCTCGTTGCCGACGACGCTGTCGAGATTCGGCAGACACAAGGGGGCCAGTTGAGCGGCAGCGCTCCTGAACTGATTCAGCATTTGCTGGAGATTCGCGGCGTCGGGATCATCAACGTAATGACGATGTTTGGCGCCGGTGCAGTCCGCAATGTGAAAAACATTGAGCTGGTTGTTCAGTTGGAGCTGTGGGAGCCGCAAAAAATGTACGAACGGCTCGGACTGGATGAAGAAACCGTCAAAATTATGGACATGGAAATTCCGATCATTACCGTACCCGTGCGACCGGGCCGCAACCTGGCTGTCATCATCGAGGTGGCAGCGATGAATTTCCGCCTGAAACGGATGGGCTACAACGCGGCTGTGCACTTCTCGCGCAAGCAATCGGATGCCATTCTGGAGGACGCGGACGGCGATTTCTAATGAAGAGAAGTGGGGTTCAAACACGATGAGAAGGACGACGCGCTATCCCGTCAAAGGTGCAAATCCGTTGTGGCATATATACAAGACGGTGAGCTTCTGGAAGGTTGTCAAAAATTTTGTCATCATCCAGTTGGCTCGCTACACTCCGTTTTTAGCCTTGAAGAATTGGCTCTACCGGACGTTTTTGCGGATGGAGGTGGGGGAACAGACGGCTGTCGCCCTGATGGTGATGGTCGACATCATGTTCCCCGAACTGATCAAGATCGGCCGCAACAGTGTAATCGGCTACAATACGACTATTCTCGCCCATGAATATCTGGTCGAGGAGTATCGGCTCGGCGAGGTGCGGATCGGCGATCGCGTTCTCATCGGAGCCAACTCGACGATTCTTCCCGGGGTGACCATCGGGGACGGTGCTGTGATCGCCGCCGGTACGGTGGTTCATAAGGACGTGCCTGCGGGCGCCTTTGTAGGAGGCAACCCGATGCAAGTCATTCGGGAAGGCAATCAATCGGACGAGATATAAAGCGCAGAGAGGGACTGCTCGTTCTGGGACGGGCTCCCTTTTTTCTTTTTGCAGGCAATATTCTGACTTTTCTTGCTGAGGTTGACCCTTGAGGCTATCCATGTTACGCTTCTATCTAACAAGAACGCTTTAGTTTGCTACCATATTAGCATAGTAAAGTAAAATCGGTTGGAGGGAAACGGAATGGCAAAGCCGTTGGGGTTTGAAAAGCCGTTGGGGATGCGGGACATACTGCCGGAATCACTGGCGAAGCAACGGCATTTGGAACATGTATTGCGAGCATGCATCGAACCTTGGGGGTATGAGGAGATTTCGACTCCTTCCCTGGAATATTACGACACCGTAGGAGCCGCCAGCGCTACCTTGACAGACCGGATGTTTCGTCTTTTGGACAAACAAGGGCATACCGTCGTCCTTCGCCCGGACATGACGACGCCGATCGCCCGTGTGGTTTCTTCCCTGTATAAAGATGTGCCGCTGCCGATTCGGCTCTTTTATCACGCCAATGTGTTTCGCGCACAGGAGCAGGAGGCAGGACGCAACGCGGAGTTTTTCCAGACAGGGATCGAGCTGATCGGCGATGGCTCGGAGGATGCGGATGCTGAGGCGATTGCCCTGGCTGTCTTTTGTTTGCGGGCAGTAGGCGTGGAGACCTTCCGGATCGCGATCGGGCACGTCGATTTCGTAGACGGATTGCTGGAAGAGGAGATCGCCTGCGAAGACGTGCGGAAACAATTCCGGCAATACCTGTACGATCGGGATTTTGTCGGATACCGCCAATTGCTCTTTGGATTGGACATCGGCAGTGACGCCAAGCAGCGTCTGGAAGCCCTGCTCAGACTGCGCGGAGGCAAAGGAAAGATTGCCGAGGCACGCGAGCTGACCGGAAACGGAAAAGCAAGACGGGCAGTGGAGACGGTCGCTTCACTCTGGGACGCATTGGAGGCGTACGGGGTGACAGAGGATTTGCTGCTCGATTTCAATCTGCTCAGCAACCTGAATTACTACACCGGCGTCGTCTTTGAAGGATATGCAGCCGACTTGGGCTCGCCATTGCTGGGCGGCGGGCGGTACGATCACTTGCTGGCGCAGTTTGGACGTCCTGCGCCTGCTACCGGGTTTGCAATCAAGATGGACCGGTTGCTGCAGGTGACGCCCGCCATCGAGGGCAAAGCCCCTTCTCGCGTGCTGCTTTGCTATAGTGCAGAACGACGCAGGGAGGCGTTGGCAGAGGCGCAGTTGCTGCGCGAAGACGGTCTGGTCGTCGTGACTCGTCTGGTAAGCGGAAGAGCAGAGGCAGCGGCAGGGGCACAAGACACACAGTACGCCAAAGTCATTTGCCTGGTCGCAGAGGAGGAGTAGGAGATGGGTTTTTCCGATGGCTCTCAAAAATTGACGATCGCCATGCCGAAAGGGAGGATCTTTGAGGAAGCAGTCCACTTTTTGCAGCAGGCCGGTCTAGAGGTGACGGCAGAGCTGCAGGAGTCGCGGAAGCTGATCATCCCGGTGGAAAATGCGCGGCTGGAATTTATTTTGGCGAAGCCGACCGATGTCCCGACGTATGTGGAATACGGTGTGGCCGATGTCGGCGTGGTCGGCAAAGACGTGCTGCTGGAAGAAGAGCGGGATGTGTACGAGCTGCTCGACCTGCAGATTGGATACTGCCGCATGATGGTAGCCGGGATGCCGGACTGGAAGCAGACCGAAGCGCCGCGTGTCGCCACCAAATACCCGAAAATCGCATCCCGGTATTTCCGCGAACAAGGCCAGCAGGTAGAGGTGATCAAGCTGAATGGTTCCGTGGAGCTGGCTCCGATCATCGGCTTGGCGGACCGCATCGTCGACATCGTCTCGACCGGACGTACGCTCAAGGAGAACGGATTGGTCGAGCTGGAGCATATTTGCGAGATTACGACCCGGCTGATCGCGAATCGGGCGAGCTACCGCATGAAAAGCGAAGCGGTCGATGATATCGCCAGCAAGTTTTTGGAAGTTATCCCTAACTCAAAGTAGATCGTGACCATGGAGAGGTGTCAATAAATGAAGATTGTACCGGCCAGTCAATACAACGCCAAGCGCTCTGTCGAATCGGGTACCCGCGATCAGCAGGAAGCGGTCAAAGCGATTCTCGCCGATGTGAAAGAACGAGGGGATCAAGCGCTTCGTGAATACACCCGCAAGTTCGACGGGGTCGAGCTGGAGCAGTTTCGCGTCTGCGTGGATGAGTTCGCGCAAGCAGATGCCGAGGTATCCCTGGAAGTGAATCACGCGCTGAAGGAAGCGGCCGCCAATATCCGCGATTTTCACGAGCGGCAGGTGCGACAGTCGTGGCTTACGACCAAAGAGAGCGGAACGATCCTGGGCCAGTTGGTGCGCCCGTTAAAACGCGTCGGCCTGTACGTGCCAGGCGGTACTGCCGCCTACCCGTCCAGCGTCTTGATGAACGCGATCCCGGCTATCATTGCCGGCGTACAGGAAGTGGTGATCGTCACTCCGCCGGGAGCGGACGGTCGGGTAAATCCGGCGATTCTCGTCGCGGCTCAGATCGCCGGAGTGACCGAGATGTACAAAGTGGGCGGGGCGCAGGCAATCGCGGCTTTGACCTATGGAACGGAGCAAATCCAGGCCGTAGACAAAATCGTCGGGCCAGGCAACATCTATGTCGCGCTGGCAAAACGGGAAGTATTCGGTCTGGTCAGCATCGATATGGTGGCGGGACCGAGCGAGATTGCCGTACTCGCAGACGACACGGCAAATCCGCGCTATGTCGCAGCCGATTTGCTGTCCCAGGCGGAGCACGATCCGATGGCGGCAGCGATCCTGGTGACGCCCTCGCCTTCATTGGCGGAACAGGTGGCGCAGGAGGTGGCGCGGCAACTGGCAGATTTGCCGCGAAAAGCGATTGCCGAGGCGGCGATTCGCGACCACGGGGCGATCGTTCTGGTCGATACGCTGGAAGAAGGCTTCGAGGTGATCAACCGGATCGCACCGGAGCATTTGGAGATTATGATTGACGATCCGTTTGCACATCTGGGCAAAGTGGAAAACGCCGGAGCGATCTTCCTCGGACCGTACAGTTCGGAGCCTGTGGGCGATTACTTCGCCGGTTCCAACCACGTGATTCCGACGAATGGTACAGCGCGTTTTTCCTCGCCGCTGTCTGTAGACGACTTTATCAAAAAATCGAGCGTGGTTTCCTACAGCAAACAGGACTTGCGCGAGAACGGCGGCAAGATCATCGCCCTGGCTGAACAGGAAGGATTGGTTGGGCACGGCAGAGCGATTGCAGAGAGACTGCGGGATATTCAAAAGCGATAAGCAGGAGCGTGACAATGATGAGTGAGATGCCAAAAAATCGGGCAGCGTCCATCGAGCGAAATACGAACGAGACGCAAATTGCCCTGTCGTTTGCAGTCGACGGAGCGGGGAATAGCAAGCAGGATTCGGGCGTGCCTTTTCTCGACCACATGCTGGATTTGTTCACCCGCCACGGACATTTCGATCTCGATGTAAAGGCAAAAGGCGATATTGAGATCGACTACCACCACACCGTAGAGGACATCGGCATCTGCCTGGGCCATGCCTTGCGCGAGGCGCTGGGCGACAAAAAAGGGATCAAGCGGTACGGGAATGCCTTCGTGCCGATGGACGACGCACTGGCACAGGTCGTGATCGACATCAGCAACCGGCCGCATCTGGAGTATCGGGCGACGTACCAGACGCAGATGGTCGGCAGCTTTCCGACCGAACTGGTGCATGAGTTTTTGTGGAAATTTGCTCTGGAAGCTCGGATCAACCTGCACGTCATCGTCCATTACGGCGTCAATACCCACCATATGATTGAAGCGATCTTCAAGGCGCTGGGACGCGCTCTGGACGAAGCGACGACGATTGATCCCCGGGTCAAAGGGGTTCCGTCGACCAAAGGGGTTTTGTAGGATGATCGGCATTATCGATTACGGAATGGGCAATTTGTACAGCTTGAGCAAGGCGCTGGAGCGGCTGGGCTACAGCTATGAATTCGTCTCGCGTCCCGAGCGGCTGCAAGCATACGCCGGACTGATCCTGCCGGGCGTCGGAGCTTTTGGGGATGCGATCGCCAATATCCGCGAGCTTGAATTGGAGAACGCGATCCGCGAATACGCAGCCTCGGGTCGCCCCATTCTGGGCATATGCCTGGGCATGCAGCTCTTGTTCGAACAAAGCGAAGAGCATGGCAAGCATCAGGGCTTGGCGCTTTTGGAGGGCGAAGTCGTTCGTTTTCACGGGGCGTACAAGGTGCCGCACATGGGCTGGAACCAATTGCAGCTCAAGCAGCGCCATCCACTGCTCGCAGGTGTACAGGAAGGCGAATACGTGTACTTTGTTCACTCCTATCACGTGCGCGTCGGAAAAGAAAACGTGCTCCTGGCGACGACGGACTACCACCAGCAGGTGACGGCTATCGTCGGACAAAACAACGTCTACGGCATGCAGTTTCACCCGGAAAAGAGCGGAGAGACGGGCATGCGTCTCTTGCAGAATTTTGCTGCACAGTGCGAGGAGGGACAGTAAGTGAGCTTTATCATTTATCCGGCTATCGATATTCGCGCAGGAAAATGCGTGCGGCTGTTTCAAGGGGACTACGCGCAGGAGACGGTGTACGCCGACTCCCCGCTGGACATGGCCAAGCGCTGGGTTGAGCAAGGCGCCGCTTGGGTCCATCTGGTCGATCTGGACGGGGCAAAGGAAGGGCAGCCGGCCAATGCCGGGCTGATCAAAGAAATCGCCGGATCGATTCCCGTCCCCGTTCAGGTGGGAGGCGGCATCCGCACAGAAGAGCAGATCGCCGATTACCTGGAAGCAGGGGTAGCCCGCGTTATCATCGGGACGGCTGCGATTGAAGACGAATCGTTTACAAGCAGTGTGCTGAAGCAATACGGAGAAAAAATCGCCATCGGGCTGGATTGCCGCAACGGCATGGTCGCGACGCGAGGCTGGCTGACCACGACCGATGTGAAAGCGACAGAGCTGGCGAAAAGACTGGTGGCATACGGCGCACAGACTTTTATCTACACCGATATTGCCCGCGACGGGACACTGACCGGGCCGAATGTGCAAGAAATTTCCGATCTGGCGCTGGCCACGGGCAAATCCGTGATCGCCTCTGGCGGGGTGAGCAGCCTGGATGACCTGCTGGAGCTGTCCGCACATGCGGCGAACGGTGTCTCCGGGGCGATCGTGGGAAAAGCGCTCTACACCGAAGCGTTCACGTTGCAAGAGGCGCTGGGGCGAATCGGGGAGCGTGGGTAATATGTTGGCGAAGCGAATCATCCCTTGTCTGGATGTAAAAGACGGACGCGTCGTAAAAGGCGTGCAGTTTGTCGGCTTGCGTGACGCCGGAGATCCGGTGGAGCTGGCGAAGAAATACAGCGAACAGCGTGCCGACGAACTGGTCTTCCTCGACATTTCCGCTTCCCATGAAGGGCGCAAAACGATGGTCGACGTGATCGAGCGGACAGCAGCAAATATTACCATCCCCTTTACGGTCGGCGGCGGCATCAACAGCGTAGAGGATATGAAGCGCATTTTGCGCGCAGGGGCGGACAAGATTTCGCTGAACACGGCTGCCGTACTCAGACCGGAACTGGTGCGTGAGGGAGCTGCGGTGTTTGGCTCGCAGTGCATCGTCGTGGCGATCGATGCCCGCCGCGTCGAGACAGGGCGTTGGGAAGTATACACCCATGGCGGACGCAACGGCACAGGCAAAGACGTGATCGCCTGGGCACAGGAGGCGGAGGCGTTGGGAGCAGGGGAAATCCTGCTGACCAGCATGGACGACGACGGCGAGAAAAAGGGTTTCGGTCTGGAGCTGACCAGGCTGGTCTCGGAAGCGGTCGGAATCCCGGTCATCGCCTCGGGCGGCGCCGGTTCACGCGAGCATTTTTACGACGTGCTGACCGATGGAAAGGCAGACGCTGCTTTGGCCGCTTCCATTTTTCACTACGAAGAAACATCGATACAATCGGTAAAAGAGTATCTGCAAACCAAAGGAGTTGTGGTGCGGCCATGACAACAGGACAGGCGTGGGACCAACTGAAGTTTGACGACAACGGTCTGATACCGGCCATCGTACAGGACGCAGCGAGCAAAAAAGTGCTGACGCTGGCGTACATGAACAAGGAATCGCTGGAAAAATCGCTGGAAACAAAGGAGACGTGGTTCTGGAGCCGCTCGCGCCAGGAGCTGTGGCACAAGGGAGCGACGTCCGGACATACCCAGCGAATCGTCTCGATCCACTACGATTGTGACGGCGATGCGCTGGTGGTGCAGGTGGAGCCAAACGGCCCGGCTTGCCACAACGGAACCTATAGCTGCTTCACAGGCGCACTGCTGGAGGAAGCAGGGACAGAGGAGCAGGCGGCAGATACACCCGCGGATCGTTTTGCGATTTTGGGCGAGCTGGAGCAGATCATCGCGACGCGCGAAGCGGAGCGTCCGGAAGGTTCGTATACGACCTATCTGTTCGACAAAGGCGTAGACAAGATTTTGAAAAAGGTGGGCGAGGAGACGGCAGAAGTGATCATCGCCGCCAAAAACCGCGACCCGCACGAACTGAGCTGCGAGGCTTCCGATCTGCTGTACCATCTCCTGGTGCTGCTGCGGGAGCAGAAGCTGCCGCTTGACCGCGTGCTGGCGGAGCTAGAGCGGCGTCGGTAAGTCAAGAAAGAGGCGATCCCTTGTGTCATGTGATACAGACGTTCAGGGGAAAGCCTCTTTTTGGCTTTCATCATTGTTCCCTGATCTCACCGGTTCGGCACGCAAGCTGGCACTTGTTGATCGCGCCCTCGCCTTACAAATTCGACTGATCACTCATCGCCCGGTTGCTGTCCTATGAAGTGCCAAAGAACATTTCCGGTACTCGCCAGCTTGTAGGGGAGGCGAGCTTTTGGTACGATACTTGGAGTGCTTCTCCTAAGAGGTTGGAGGTTCTATGAAACATACTAAACGAGTGATGAAACCAACTGTCATTGAATTTCAGCAGGACGCGGCTTTTTTTGTGGAGCGGGGTATCCGCTTTTTGAACCGCTATGACTACGATCGGGCGCTGCGTTCCTTTCGCCGGGCAGTTGATCTGGAACCGACGAATGCTGACTGTCACTGTCACCTGGCCAGTGCGTTGGCTGAGGCGGGACAATACGAACAGTCCAATGAAGTGCTGCGAGAGGTGATCGAAAAATGGAACCCCTCCATGCACGAAGTCTATTTCTATATGGCAAACAATTATGCAAATCTGGAAGATTACCATATGGCCGAAGAAATGGCCTTCCGCTACCTGCAACTGGCTGGCGACGGCCCTTACGCCGAAGAGGCGGAGGAATTGCTCGATTACATTTACTTTGAACTGGAAATTCCGCCGCGCCATTTTCTCCCTGGGCAAAGCGACGATATTTACGGCAAGCACGAAAACGCGCGGCTCAGCCTGGAAGAGGGCCGCTTTCTGGAAGCGCGCGATCTGTTGCAGGAGATCGTCGAGGAAGACCCGTCGTTTCTTCCCGCCTGGAACAATCTGGCGCTCGCCTACTACTACATCGGGGATTTTGAGCAGGCGATGGACACCATCCGCATGACGCTGGAGAGGGAAGAGGGAAACCTGCACGCCTTGTGCAACCTCGCTGTCTTGCTGTCCCATCACAACCACACCGCAGAGCTTCTCGATCTGCTGGACACGTTGAAAAAGGTAGTCCCGGTTCACCCCGAGAACATGTACAAGCTGGCGACGACGATGGGCGTACTGGGTCAGCACGAGGAAGCGTTCCGCCATTACCAGCGGATGCTGCGCACCGGTCGGCCGCACGAGGCGTGTACGTACCATTACGCTGCGATTTCGGCCTATTTGAGCGGACGCAAGGACCAGTCGTTGCGCTGGTGGCAAAAGGCGAAGCAGCTTGACCCGGATGCTGGTGTGGCTGATCCGTACATCCAGATGGTAAAAAACGAGCAAGAAGGGGAAATGATAAAACCGATCCCCTATCAGTACAATCCGCCCCAGCGAAACGTATCCTGGGAGCAGGCCAGCTTTGCCGGCGTAGAGGACTTCAAGACAGATCCGATGATTCGCGCTTCCCTGCTGTGGGCGCTGCAGCACGGACGGGATGAAGTGAAATTCGCCGTTCTCCAGACGCTGTCTCTGATCGCCGACGACGAAGCGGAGCACGCCGTCCGGCAGTTTTACTACCAGACTGACAACAAGCAGTTGCAGAAGGTGGCACTGCTGGCTCTCTCCGACATGGGAGCGGCTCTGCCGACAGACACTCCGGGGGAAAAACAGGAGCCCGGGACCAAGGAAATCGCGTCCGTAGAGGAAGGCATTTGCCTGTACTTGCGCGATCAGGGCGATCCGGAAGCGGCAAAGTGGTGTCTGGATGCCTGGAAAAAGGTACAGGAACAACAGCCTGATTGCGATCAGAAGGCGCGGAAAGCTGTGGCATGGATCGCGGCTTTGGAATATGTATACGGAAACTTTTGCGACCAGAAACGAACACAGGCCGCACTGGCGAAAAAATACGGAATTTCGGCCGCCACCGTTGCAAAATATGTGAAAGTATTGTCGAGGCTTGATTTTAAATAGATTCTTACTTTATAATTAGTTTAAATAAAGAGTCTATGCATGCGCCACAGAAGAAGGAGTGAGTTACATGAGCGACCAAAAAATTTATGATGTCATCGTCGCAGGAGCCGGGCCAGCAGGTATGACAGCTGCTGTCTACACGTCGCGGGCCAATATGAGCACATTGATGCTCGAGCGCGGCGTGCCGGGCGGCCAGATGGCCAACACGGAAGAGATCGAGAACTACCCTGGATTTACGTCGATTCTCGGTCCGGATTTGTCCACCAAAATGTTCGAGCATGCCCAGCAGTTCGGGGCTGAGTACGCATACGGGGAGATCAAGGAAATCCGTGACGAAGAACCGTATAAGCGCGTGATTACAGGCGAGAAGGAATACCTGGCCAAATCCGTCATCGTATCAACCGGGGCAGAACATCGTCTGCTCGGCGTTCCGGGCGAGAAGGAATTGTCCGGTCGCGGTGTTTCCTACTGCGCCGTTTGCGACGGAGCCTTTTTCCGCGGCAAAGAGCTGGTAGTCGTAGGTGGCGGTGACTCGGCGGTGGAAGAAGCGGTGTTTTTGACCCGTTTTGCCTCCAAAGTGACGATCATCCACAGACGCAACGAGTTCCGTGCGCAAAAAATCCTGCAAAAACGCGCGTTTGAAAACGAAAAGATCGAAGTCATCTGGGATACGCAGGTAAAAGAAATTCGCGGGGAAGGCAAAGTGCAAGCCGTCTTGCTGGAAAACACGAAAACAGGCGAGCAGCGCGAATTCAACACTGATGGCGTGTTCATCTACGTAGGGATGGACCCGCTGACGGAAGCCGTGCGCAATCTGGGCATTACCAACGAAGCTGGCTACATCCTGACCGATGAGAAAATGCACACGAAAGTAAAAGGCATCTTTGCAGCAGGGGATGTACGCGAAAAGATGCTGCGCCAGGTAGTGACAGCGACAGGTGACGGTTCGATCGCTGCCCAGTCCGCTCAGCATTACGTGGAAGAATTGAATGAACGCCTGAAAGAACAAAACGTCACAATCTCTTAACTTGGTTGTAACATAAGTGAAATATTTGCGGGGTAAGATAAAGACAATGAATTAACCCCCCTTATCTATATATCCTTTTGTTGCGTGGCTACCTGGTGGTCACGCCTCTTTTTTTTTTGCCATCGCGCGGACAGCGGCAGACAGATGATCCCTGCCGCAAAAGGATGCTGAAACGGCCGCATTATGGTATGCTATTCTCAGTATCGTAGGAGGCGAGTTGCGTGACAGAAGTGGGAAACGACAAGGCGATCAATTTGCTGATTATTACAGGAATGTCGGGTGCAGGAAAAACGGTAGCCGTACAAAGCCTGGAAGATTTAGGCTACTTTTGTGTTGACAACCTGCCACCTGTCTTGATTCCCAAATTTGCGGAACTGGTTAAGCAATCTGCGGGCAGCATGGAAAAAGTCGCATTGGTCATCGACTTGCGAGGCAGGGAATTTTTCGAGAGCTTGTCTGCGGTCATCGACAGCTTGCGAGAGATCGAGGGCCTTTCCTTCCATATTCTCTATCTGGACGCAAACGATCAGACGCTGGTCTCCCGGTACAAGGAAACACGCAGGCGCCATCCGCTATCTACTGGCGGTTCGCCTCTGCAAGGCATACAGGCGGAACGCCGCCTGCTTCAGGAAATCAAAGGCTCGGCGCATCAGATTATCGATACCAGCCAGATGAAGCCCGCACAACTGAAAGAGAAGATCATCAGCCAGTACGGCCAGCAAGGCTCTTCGCTTACGATTAACCTGATGTCGTTTGGCTTTAAATACGGCTCTCCGATCGATGTCGACCTGATGTTCGACGTGCGTTTTCTGCCCAACCCCCACTACGTGGAGGAACTGCGTCCGAAAACAGGCTGCGAGCAGGAAGTTGCCGCATACGTGATGGAACACAAGGATACACAGGAGTTTATGGAGAGGCTGATCGATTTTCTGCAATTTACCCTGCCGCACTATCAGCGCGAGGGGAAAAGCCAATTGGTGATCGGCATCGGCTGCACAGGCGGAAAGCACCGGTCTGTCGCGATTGTGGAGCGGCTGGGGGAAGTCTTTGGCAAAGATTTCACCGTCCGCATCAGCCATCGGGACATGGAAAAAAACAGATAAGATTTGGGATGCAAAAAAGTGGGAGAGCGATCCTGCTTTGCATATAGTGAGATAGGTGTGCAGGAGAGAATAACGGGGTGACATATGCCGACAAAGGGAACGGGTAGGCAACAGCCCAAACAGTTGCGAGTTGTCGTCATCGGCGGGGGGACAGGACTGTCTGTATTGCTGCGGGGATTAAAGAATGAACCTGTTCATATCACCGCGATCGTGACGGTGGCTGACGATGGAGGCAGCTCGGGGCGTCTGCGCGAAGAGATGGATATGCCTCCTCCCGGCGATATACGCAACGTATTGACGGCTCTGGCAGATACAGAGCCACTCATGGAGAAAGTCATGCAGTATCGCTTTTCCAATGGAACCGGTTTAGCCGGGCATAATTTGGGAAATCTACTACTTGCAGCGATGAACGAGATTACAGGGGATTTTGTCACCGCAGTCAAGGCGTTGAGCGGTGTATTGGCGGTACGCGGGGACGTGTTGCCTGCGTCGACCCAATCGATCCAGCTAAAGGCGGAGATGGAAGACAGCACGATCGTCACCGGCGAGTCACAAATCCCGCTTGCCGGGAAGAAGATCAAGCGCGTTTTTCTGGAGCCGCACGACGCTGCACCATTGGGCGAAGCCTTGCAAGCAATCGAGGATGCCGACGCGATTTTGATCGGACCGGGCAGTTTGTATACGAGTATTTTGCCCAATTTGCTCGTACGCGGCATTTTCGCGGCGATTACGCGCTCGCAGGCCCATAAAATGTATATTTGCAATGTAATGACCCAACCGGGGGAGACAGATGAGTACACCGCGTCCAAGCACGTGCGCGTCATTCACGAGCATGTTGGCGATGCCTTTTTGGATACGATTATCGTGAATTCGGCGGAAATTCCCGCTTATGTCTTGGAGAAGTACGCGGAAAAAGGGGCCGCGCCAGTCCCTTGCGATTTGCCACAACTGCGGAAGCTGGGATTGCATGTCGTAGCCAAGCCACTGGTTACATTCGAAGACGGCTACCTCAGACATGACGCACGGGAAGTGAGCAAACAGGTAGTATCCCTGATCAAGCGGAGGCGCAAGGCCCAGTCAGGATAAGGAGTTGAATTACAGATGTCATTCGCCGCGCATACCAAAAAGGAACTGACGATGCAGGAGGCAGGAGATTGCTGCAGCAGGGCAGAGCTGTCCGCCCTGATTCGGATGAACGGCAGTCTGCAATTTGGATCCGGTCGGCTGATACTGGATGTGACCACTGAAAATGCGGCGATTGCCAGACGAATATACACGTTGATTAAACAAGTGTTTCAACTCCATGCCGAGCTGTTGGTTCGCAAAAAAATGCGGTTGAAAAAAAACAACGTCTACATCGTGCGTATTCCGCATAAGGCTAACGAAGTCTTGCAGGAGCTGGGGATCATGGATGAATCCCTATCCTTCATTCCCGGAATCTCTGCGGATGTCGTCAAGAAATCGTGCTGCCGAGCCGCTTATTTGCGCGGGGCGTTTTTGGCGGGAGGATCGGTCAATCACCCGGAGGCGTCCAGCTACCACCTGGAGATTTTTACGTCGTACCAGGACTTCTGCGAGGCCTTGACCAAAATGGCCAATCGCTATAAGCTGAATGCAAAATGTATCGAGCGTAAGAAGGGGTACGTGCTCTATATCAAGGAAGGTGAAAAAATTACCGAATTTTTGAGCCTGATTGGTGCCCACCAGGCCCTTCTCTACTTTGAGGACGTACGAATTGTGAAAGATATGCGCAACTCTGTGAACCGGTTGCATAATTGCGAGATTGCCAATATCAACAAAACGGTTAACGCCGCTACCCGGCAGATGGAGAATATCAGGCTGATCGATCAGGAAATGGGTCTGGAAAACCTGCCGAAACGGCTGCGCGAAGTAGCGGAGCTGCGCTTGATTCATCCGGATATTAACTTGAAGGAATTAGGGGAAATGATACCAAGCGGAGTCGTCAGCAAGTCGGGAATCAATCACCGCCTGCGAAAAATTAACGAAATCGCTGACAAATTACGAGAAAAACAAAATGTTTCGTCCTAATTCCATGATATACTAGAGGATAATGATTATTTGCGTGAGGAGGTCCATCCATGGTTCAACAGCAGGTGACGGTTAAGTTGAAAACCGGTTTGCAAGCTCGTCCGGCTGCTTTTTTCGTACAGGAAGCAAACCGTTTTGCATCGGAAGTATTCGTAGAAAGAGAGAATAAAAAAGTAAACGCCAAAAGTATTATGGGTATTATGAGCCTCGCGATCAGCTCTGGAACGGAAATCACCATTTCAGCAGAAGGACCGGATGCTACCCAGGCAGTAACCAGTCTGAGCAATCTGGTGAGCAAAGAAGAGTAGAAAGAGCGTACAAAAAAGACACTCTCCCCGTTGGAAGGTGTCTTTTTTGCATGTTTTGGCACAGGGAAGGGCATTGCTAATCTATGTAATGCAAGATCCATACGGGACAAGCATGGAGAGGCAGGTGGACAAAGGGAAATGAACGCTTCAGACACGGATTGGGAAGGACGCGACGAGTACGACATGGATATCGACAGGATGGTCAACGAGGGATTGGGCGGCGGTCTTGTCACGGACCAGAACGGTCTGATCGAAGGATCGACCGTCGACACCATGACGGGAGCGACTGCGGCGAAACAGGCAGAGGACGAGTAGCGAGAAACAGCCGCAAAACAGATGATACAGGCCGAGTGACCGGAGCCGATGTGCCCGGATGCTCGGCTTTTCCGCGTCAGGGATGGAAAAGAGCTGCTGCGGTTTGTATACTGGACAAAAAGAAGTGAGACGGGAATGAAGGGGATCGTTGCAAGAAGGAATACAGGTTCTGCAGGGAGGGGAAGAGGTATGAAGAAAAAAGGATTTGTGATGGCAGCACTCGTCGGAAGTCTGCTCTTGATGGCGTGCGAGCAAACGAGTCTGGGTACTGGCGGGCAACAGCAGCCGACACAGCAGGTCCCGGGGACGGGGGCAAGCGAACAGCCAGTCGAGGAGCAACTGCCGTATCAGGCGGAGGTGCTGGCTGCTGATCTGAATGTGCCGTGGGCGATCGAGATCGCAGAAGACGGGCGGATTTTCTTTACGGAGCGACCCGGGAATGTACGGGTGATCGCGGATGGCAAGCTGCTTGAGGAACCGCTGATTTCTTTCCCGGCGCCGTTCGTCAGCCAGGGGGAAGGAGGATTGCTCGGACTCGCTCTCGATCCGCAGTTTGCCGACAATCACTATCTGTACGTCTACCATACGTACCGCGAAGAAGAGCAGACGTACAACCGCGTCCTGCGCTTGCGGGAAGAAGCGAACCGGGCTTACGTCGACAAAGTGCTGATCGACCGAATTCCCGGTGATTCCATCCACAATGGCGGACGGATCAAGATCGGTCCCGATCAGATGATGTACATCACTACGGGCGATGCCAGCGATCCGCAGCTTTCCCAGGACCCCGCCAGTCTGGCAGGCAAGATTCTCCGCCTCCATCTGGACGGCAACATTCCGGCAGACAATCCGTTTCCGAATTCACCAGTCTACAGTTGGGGAAACCGAAATCCGCAGGGCATCGCCTGGAATCAGGCCAATGGTCA
This sequence comes from Brevibacillus sp. TJ4, assembly GCF_044627595.2. Classification (NCBI taxonomy): domain Bacteria; kingdom Bacillati; phylum Bacillota; class Bacilli; order Caryophanales; family Paenibacillaceae; genus Brevibacillus; species Brevibacillus sp. TJ4. The sequence goes on from NZ_CP185865.1 coordinate 451,342, forward strand.
GTTGTACAGCTCCGAGCATGGCTCGTCGGCGCACGATGAAATCAACCGGATCGAAAAGGGCGCAAATTACGGCTGGCCGAACATCCGCGGTGACGAGCAGGCAGACGGCATGAAAACCCCGATCGTTCACAGCGGCACGACGACGTGGGCGCCCTCGGGCATGACGTTTGTGAGCGAGGGACCGTGGGCCGGGCAGCTTCTGGTCGCCAACTTGCGCGGGCAACAACTGCTGCGCATCAGCCTGGAAGACGACACGGTAAAGGAAGTGGTACCGTTGTTTCCCGGCGAGTACGGACGGATTCGGGATGTGTACGAAGGGCCTGACGGGTCGCTGTACGTGTTGACCAACAACCGCGACGGCAGGGGGAATCCCGCCCAGGACGACGACAAAATCATTCGCCTCGTCCCGCAATTTGCGGCGACGCCATAGGCGAATGGCATGAAAAAACACCCGCTTGCAGGCAGCGGGTGTTTTCGTTATTCGTTGCGCTTATTTCTTGTCCTTGTCGGTAGGCTCAGCCGTGATGACTTTGTCGATCAGGCCGTACTCTACCGCTTGTGCAGCAGACAGGAAATTGTCGCGGTCGGTGTCTTTTTCGATCCGTTCCAGTGGCTGACCAGTCCGCTCAGCCAGGATGCGGTTCAGATGGTCGCGCATTCGCAAAATCCGCTTGGCCGCGATCTCGATATCGCTCGCTTGCCCTTGTGCACCGCCAAGAGGCTGGTGAATCATAACCTCGCTGTTCGGCAGGGCAAAACGCTTGCCTTTCGCCCCTGCAGCCAGCAGGAATGCCCCCATCGAGGCAGCCATACCCACGCAAATGGTGGAGACATCCGGTTTGATGAAGTTCATCGTATCGTAGATCGCCATACCGGCTGTAATCGAACCGCCAGGGCTGTTGATGTAGAGATGAATATCCTTGTCAGGGTCCTCTGCTTGCAGGAACAGCAATTGAGCTACCACAATATTCGCTACTGTATCGTTAATCGGGGTACCCAGAAAGATGATGCGATCCTTGAGCAGGCGCGAGTAAATATCGTAAGCACGTTCACCGCGGTTGGTCTGTTCAATAACGGTTGGAATCAAATTCATGTGCATCTAGTCTTCCTCCTCTCTTTGTAAGAATATCATACACAAAAGGCAATTAAAGGTCAATAAAGGTCAAACACTTCTATGTATCCCTTCCCTACACATGTTTGCCAGTTCTTCCTCGCTTAAACATCGGACGTGAGGAAATTCCTCGCTCACGTTTCTTCGTCTGCGGGCTTTTCTCCTTCCTCCGCGTCGGACAGCTCTACCGTGAGGCGCAGTTGGGCAGTCATCTTCTTTCCCTTGATGATCGTGTAGTCGTCGATTTCCTTGTTTTTCAATTGCTGAATCGCTTCGCCGAGAGCCTGTTCATCCGCGTACGGCTGGATGGTGAGCAGGCATTCCTCGTCGCTGGCTTCCTGATAAATCAGATATAGACGTTCGCCTTTTATCGTCAACATCCTCCTTTTACACTTATCCACATAGTTATCCACAGATTGTGCACAAAAACACCTGTTCGCGGGATAGACAGCCGCAAAAGCACAGGTGGTATGAAACAGAAAAACGCTTCATATGGTATGAACAGGACTTTTACATACTTCTCATTAGTATGGACAAAAAGGGAGTGTATAACGATGTTGCGAAAAGTATCAGCTCTACTGCTCACGGCTGCTTTGCTGACGGGAAGTGTGGCAGCGACAGCGGCACTCGGCGTGACGACAGGCGTGCGCCAGGAAGCGAATGTGAAACTGAACGGGAGAGCGTTCGAGGGAGAAATCGTCATCGAAAACGGAGTCGTCTACGTCAACGCAAGCAAACTCGCTACTGCCTTGGGCGGCTCGGCAGCATGGGACAACATGATCGAGTCCGTCCTGATTGCAAAAGACGGCACGTATGCGCTGCGCATGTACAAAGACAGCACCTTCGCCTATAAAAATGGCGAAGAGACCCGGGTGCCCCATCCGCTGCGGACGATTCCGGGAGCCGTCCTCGTCCCGCTCGGTTTTACGGCTGCAGAGCTGGGGGCTACGGTAACGTATGACGAGGCAAGCCAGACGTATCAAGTAGAATTTCCAATCCAAAAGTAAGAGGGACATATATTATTTGTGTGTGTATCAATACCTGATATAAAAAACGATGGCAAAGCAAGCAGGACCGCTCCAGCAATGCGTAGGCGGTCCTCTTTATTGGGTGAGTTATTTTTTATTGAAAACACAAATCTCTATTGCAAATTTTCCCATTTGTCATACAATTAGGTATACAGTTTGTCCACATAGCAAAGAGGGGGATGCATGCAAATGAGAAAAAAGAAATCGATTGCGATGTGTGCAACAGTATTTGCGCTGAGCGCGATGCTGGCTGGATGTGGCGGCGGAAGCACACAAGCACCAAGCCCGGAACCTAACAACAATACCGGGGACAGCAATACAGGAGCGGCCGATAGCGGCAACCTGGAAAAACTGGTGATCGCTGTCGTGGGACCGATGTCCGGTCAGTATTCCGATTACGGCAGTACCGCCAAAGCAGGCGCAGAATACGCGCTGAACGAGAAAAAGGAAGCGTTCAAGCAGCTCGGCTTTGACCTGCAGTTGTCCACGCAGGACGACCAGGCCGATCCCAAGCAAGGGGTAGCGGTCGCACAGATGCTCATTTCCGATCCGAACGTGGTCGGCGTAGTCGGTCACGTGACCACCGGGGCTACGATTACCGCAGCAGCCCAGTACGAGCAGGACAGCCTGGCCATGGTCTCGCCGTCTGCGACCGGCTCTGACTTGACCGAGCAAGGCAATAAAATTGTTCACCGGATTTGTGCCCGCGACGATCAGCAAGGCTCCAAAGCAGCGATCTTTGCCAAAAACCAGCTGAACATCAAGAGTGCGTACCTGATCCATGACAATCAGGCGTACGGTCAGGGGCTGGCAGAAGAAGTGAGAAAGCAGTTTGAAGCGGATGGCGTACAGGTCCTCGGCTTTGAAGGGGTAACGGCCGGAGAGAAGGACTACTCCGCCGTGCTCAACCAGGTGCTGGCAGCCAATCCGGAGATGATCTACTTCGGCGGCTACTACTCCGATGCGGGAATCTTGATCAAGCAAGCTCGTGAAAAAGGCTTCACAGGCGTATTCATGGGTGGAGACGGATACGACTCCATGGACCTGGTCAAAATCGCCGGCGAAGAAAACGCCAACAACGTCATCTTTACCTCAACAGTAGGCGACGTAGGCGCGACCGAAGAAGGCAAACAGTGGATCACCGAATTCGAACAGGCGACTGGAAACAAAGTCGGAATCTTCACTTCCTTCGGCTATGATTCGATGGGTGTAATGCTGCATGCTGTGGAAGAGGCGATCAAGGCAAACGGCGGCCAAAAGCCGACGCGTGAACAGGTGCTGGAAGCAGTCAAAGGCGTCAAGGACTACCAAGGCAAATTTGTCAACGTCACCTTCGACGAAAAAGGGGACAACGAGTTTGCTTCCGTCTACGTCTACAAGTACGAAAACGGACAAAAAGTATACATCGGCGAAGCGGAGTAAGAAGCGCTGCGCGGCAGAAGCTGCATCGAGCAAAACCCCTGGAGATTTCGTTTCTCCAGGGGTTTTGTGCTGCTTGGCTCGCTAAATCCCTTGCTTGCTCGGCAGGCGCTTTTGCGGTTGCCCGTAGCCTTGGCGCTGTTTGTTGCGAAGGCTCTTCCTTTGTGTCTCTTGGATCATGGAGACAAACTGGCTTGTGCTCACCTGCTGCATATCCAACGAAAACACCTCCGAAAAAAGTGGGCTGTCCGCTTCTATAGGATGACCGGATGCCGGGGTCGGCAGTCGGAAAAACAGACATGCCAGGAGGGAAAAGTTATTCCTGTCGGCGGGCGCGGGGATGCGCTATAATAAAGCTAACGAAAAAACGGAGGTACTCGTTCATGTCAGCAGGTTTCATTGCGATATTGGTGATCGTAGCCGTATTTATTATCGGTGTCACGATCTGGGCGACGAACTCGGCGTACTCGCGCAAGCCCGATACGATAGACCCTGATCCGCTCCAGCAGCAGACTTCCGACGAAGCGAAGAAGGAGTAATCGATACGACCGCGAACGAAAAAGGCTGTTCCCCTGTCGCTTGACGAAGGAACAGCCTTTTTGGATGGTACGCCTGAAGGGAATCGAACCCCCGCACATGGTTCCGGAGACCATTGCTCTATCCACTGAGCTACAGGCGCATGGTTTTTTCGTGCTCTTCTATTATACGGCATGGGGCTGACGGATGCAAATAAAAAAAGGGGTGTTCCTCTAATTTTTTTCGTGAGTGTGAAATTAAGTGAGGAAGGGGCAGACGTGAAAGCGGTGTCCATCTTTTTTTACTTGATTTGTAAGGGTTTTCAGTATCACGTATCCAATATTCTGAAAAATATTGGCAGGAAAATTGCAAGAAGTTGCGAATAGGAATAAAATAAGAAAAAGAGCGACAACAGGCAGAATGGGAAGGGGGCAGTTGCAATGAATATGGGCATGGGTCTGTTTCAGGAACAGACACTCAAATTGGTAATGACACCGGAATTGCGACAGGCGATCACCATTTTGCAGTATTCCACCATTGATCTGATCTCCTACTTGCGCGAGCAGGCTACGGAAAACCCTGTGATTGAGCTGCAGGAAGCAGCGGGGGAAGTCGCCTCGGCCCAAGTGGAGAAGCCGGGACCCGAGATCGACTGGAAGGAGATCGTCGGCAATCGGGCCACCGGAGAATACTCGCCAATGAAAAGCGATAACTCATACAATCCACTGGATTTTGTCTCGCAAGGCTCCGTGACGCTGTATGAACACCTGGAAAACCAGCTTGGCTACGTCAAAGGATTCACCCCCTTGCAGCGGAAGATCGCCCTATTTCTGATCGGCAATCTGGACGAGAAAGGGTACCTTGAGGTCACGCTGGAAGAGGCGTCCGAACGGCTGGACGCCGAGCCGGAGGAGATCGAGGACGTGCTGGTAGTCTTGCAGCATTTCGATCCGGTCGGCGTAGCGGCGCGCAATCTCGAGGAATGTCTGCTGCTGCAGTTGCAGCATCTGGCGCTAGACGACGACAAGATCGTCCAGGTGGTACAGCATCACCTGCAAGATTTGGCAGACAATCGCTACCAGCGGATTGCCGAAAAAATCGGCTGTACTGTCCAGGACGTGCAAACGATGGCCGATCTGATCCGTACGCTCAATCCTCGTCCGGGAGCTGCTTACTCCACGGTCGAAACGCGGTATGTCATTCCCGACATCTCGGTAGAGAAGGTCGGCGGCGAATACGTCGTGCTGGTCAACGACATTGCGACGCCGCGCTTGCGAATCAACAATTTTTATGAAAAAATGCTCAGCCAGCAGCAGAGCCAAAACGAAGCGAAGCAGTTTATTCACGACAAGCTGAACGCCGCGATGTGGCTGGCGAAAAGTCTGGAACAGCGCAGGCTGACGCTGTTGCGCGTGACGCAGGCAATCGTCGAGATGCAGTTGGACTTTTTCGAGCGGGGCGTTCATTACTTGAAGCCGATGACGCAAAAGGAAATCGCCGAGCGAGTGGGGCTGCACGAGTCGACGATCAGCCGGGCGACGAGCAACAAGTATGTGCAGACGCCGCGCGGGATTTTTGAACTGAAGTATTTCTTTACCTCGGCGCTGTCTACGGCAAGCGGCGAATCGGCTTCGTCGGAGAGCGTCAAGCGGCGGATCAAGGCCCTGATCGAAGCAGAAGACCGCAAAGCGCCCTTGTCCGACCAGAAGCTGTCGGAGCTGCTGCTCACAGAGGGCGTGGAGATTTCCAGACGCACGGTCGCAAAATACCGGGAAGAACTGCTGATTCCTTCTTCCGCCAAACGAAAGAGGTTTTAACAATTGATCAGGATTGTACTGTACGGCAGACCAAACTGTCATTTGTGCGAGGACGTGGAATTGGCGGTCCGCACGCTGGAACATGTGTATCCGCTTTCAGTGGAAGTGGTCAACATCGAACAAGACCCGCTGCTTCACGAACGGTTTATGCTGGAGATTCCTGTAGTCGAAATCGACGGAGAGGTCGTCTTTCGCTCCGTGTCGCAGGTCGTCACGATCGCCGAGCTGGATCGCGAGCTGGCGAAAAGAAGCGCCAAGTAAGCGCAAAGCAAGCGGCGAGCAAATGGGCGCAAGCATGCTTGCAAGTTTTTTACGGGTGTGCTACATTCATGGTGTAGCACACGTTCTTTTTTTTGCACCAAGCGGGACATAAAAAGTAATAGCGGGACGTAATAAGTCCCGATTATTTGGTCACTTTACCCATATGAGGAAGATTGTAGATGAATCCGTTATTGAAATTGCAACAAAAGCTGCTGCCTGATCTGGTAGAGGTGCTGCGTCAGCGGTACATGCTGCTGCGCTCCATCTCGCACATGCAGCCGATCGGCCGACGCGCTCTGGCGCAGGCGGTTGGCAGTACCGAGCGGATTTTGCGGGCAGAGGTTGACTTGCTCAAGGAGACCGGGCTGTTGCATGTGACAGCGGCAGGGATGAGTCTCAGTGAAGATGGACAGCTTGTCCTCGACGAAATGGAACCGATGGTCAACGAGCTTTTCGGCCTGACCCAGTTGGGAGAGCGGCTGCAGCGACTGCTCAACATCGAAGAAGTGATCGTCGTGCAGGGCGATGCCGACCAGTCGCCGTGGGTCAAGCAGGAGTTGGGGCGAGTCGGTGCCCGCGTCTTGCGGCAGCTCGTGCAGGAAGGCGATACGATCGCCGTGACGGGCGGCTCCACTGTAGCGAGTGTCGTCCATCACTTGTCGGCCTCATCCGTCTTCCGAAGCGTCCAGTTCTTGCCTGCGCGCGGCGGGTTGGGCGAGCGGCTGGAGCTGCAAGCCAACACCCTCGCCTCAGCGATGGCGGAAAAGACAGGGGGAAGCTACCGGCTGCTCCACGTCCCGGATCGGCTTCATCCCGAAGCACTGCAAACATTGCTCAAGGAGCCGCAAGTGCAAGATGTACTCGGCTTGCTGCAAAGCACGCGGATCGTCCTGCACGGGATTGGTGATGCGCTGGCGATGGCCAGAAGGCGGAACTACTCCGAAGCGGAGCTCGCTTCGCTGGCAGAAGCCGGGGCGGTCGCAGAGGCATTCGGCTACTACTTTAATGAAGCCGGAGAAGCGGTCGAGCATATGCCGACGATCGGGCTGCAGTTGGAGGACGTCAAAAGGGCGCATAGCGTCATCTCTATCGCAGGCGGTGAGAGCAAGGCAAAAGCAATTCTTTCCTTTTCCAAGCAGTCGTGTCAGAATGTACTGGTCACAGATGAAGGTGCGGCCAGAGCGTTGCTGATGGCCTGCATGTAAAAGGAGACGTTTGGATGCAATGAATTTCACGGCTGTGCTGCCAATCTTGTCTTTAATAGCAGGAATCGTAGTAAGTTTGCTTTTGGGAATTCCGCTTGCACTGGGGATTGTTTTTGCAATCTTGGTCACACTGGTTAATGTAAAAAAACGGGGATACGGCTGGAAGCAGCAGTTTGCCTTCGGCTGGTCAGGTGTTCGGCAAACGAAGCCGGTACTCATTATCTTGTTGCTCGTCGGTATCTTGATTCCCCTGCTGATGATGGGGGGAACCATTCCGGCGATCATCTACTACGGACTGTCGGCTGTGAATGTCGATTTTCTCGTGGTCATCTCGTTTCTGCTGAGCGCTGCTGTCAGCTATGTGCTGGGCACGTCAGTCGGGACGCTGAGTACGGTGGGCCTGTCGCTGATGGGGATTGCCCATGCAGCGGCGATCTCGCCGGCAATGATAGCCGGAGCCTTGATCAGCGGAGCGATGGTTGGCGAGCGCTTTTCTCTGATCTCCAGCAGCCGCCTGCTGATCTTAGCGCAGGTAGGCGTTACCGAGGAGCAGGAACGGATCATGCGCAAGCCGGCTTTGTGGACGGCAGGACTGTGCGCCATGTTGTTTTTGGTGTTGGACCTGTTTCGTACAGATGCGGAGTCGGGCAGCACGATCCCGATGTACCAGGAGCTTTTGCTCGCCTACTTTCCGGTGGGCGTCGTGCCCCTGCTGCCGATCATCGTCCTGATTGCCAGCTTTGCTTTCCGCACGAAGGCAGTCAAGGCACTTCTCGCAGGAGTGGTGACCGCTGCTTTTCTCGTCGTCCTGAATGGGCCGATTGACGTCGCGAGGTTTCTCGCCACTGTCTGGAATGGATATGAATTGAACTCCGGGACGAGGCTGGACGAGCTTGTCCACGGGGGAGGTCTGGCGAGCATCGCCAGCGTACTGCTGTTGATCGTCCTGGCTGGATTTTTGACAGGCATTTTGAAAGAGGCAAATTTGCTGACTCCGCTGGTCGAGCGCATGCTAGGCCAGACGCGAAGCAGCGTCGTGCTGGTGGCAAAGTCAGTCGCCCTGTCGCTGCTCGTGGTGATCGTCAGTTGCAATCAGACGATTCCGATTCTGGTTATGGGTTCGACGCTCATCAGGCGTTTCTCCCGGTTGCCGAAAGGGAAGGAGCTGCTCGGCAGGACGATGCTTGATTCGACCCTGGTCATGCCCGTGCTGATTCCGTGGAACGGCCTGGCGATGGTCTTCGCGGTCAGCCTCGGCGTCTCGACGCTTGCGTCTTTGCCGTTTGTCTTGTATGCCTTGTTGTTGCCCTTGGTTACCATCTTTTCTTCCCGGCGCTTTTTGTCCGGGGACGGATATGAAAATAAAGCTATCGATAGCGAGCAGGAGGTAGTTTGATATGGTGAAGGTAGGAATTAACGGGTTTGGACGAATTGGCCGCAATGTATTTCGCGCAGCAATGGCAAATCCCCAGGTAGAGATTGTCGCGGTAAACGATTTGACCGATGCGCACACTCTGGCTCATTTGCTCAAATACGATACGGTTCACGGCGTGCTGGATGTAGCTGTGGAAGCTGGAGAAAACGCGCTGATCGTTAACGGCAAGGAAATCAAGGTACTCGCTGAGCGCGACCCGGCACAACTGAAATGGGCGGACTACGGAGTCGAGATCGTGGTCGAATCGACCGGACGCTTCACCAAGCGCGAAGATGCAGCGAAGCATCTGGAAGGCGGAGCGAAAAAAGTCATCATCTCCGCTCCGGCGACCAATGAAGACATCACCGTGGTAATGGGCGTGAACGAAGACAAGTACGACCCGGCAAGCCACACTGTCATCTCCAACGCGTCCTGCACGACAAACTGCCTGGCTCCGTTTGCCAAGGTGCTCAACGACAAGTTCGGAATCGTGCGCGGTCTGATGACAACCGTTCACTCTTACACCAACGACCAGCAAATTCTCGACCTTCCGCACAAGGACCTGCGCCGTGCGCGCGCTGCTGCGGAAAACATCATTCCGACTTCGACCGGAGCGGCAAAAGCAGTAGCACTCGTACTGCCTGAACTGAAAGGCAAGCTGAACGGCTTTGCGATGCGCGTGCCGACGCCGAATGTATCCGTCGTCGATCTCGTCGCGGAACTGAAGACCGATGTCACCGTCGAAGAGATCAACGAAGCGCTGAAAGAAGCGGCAAACGGAAAACTGAAAGGCATCCTCGGCTACTCCGAAGAGCCGCTCGTCTCCTCCGACTACAACGGAAATCCGGCTTCTTCCACGATCGACGCGCTCTCCACAATGGTGCTGGAAGGAAACATGGTCAAAGTCGTCTCCTGGTACGACAACGAGTGGGGCTACTCCAATCGCGTCGTAGACCTGTGCCAGTATGTTGCGCAGCGCGGGCTGTAACACGTAAAATAGATGTGGTTGTGAAAAAGGGAGAGGGAATCTCCCTTTTCCCATATGTATGTTACGAACTATACGCTGCTGATTGGAGAGAATCGTTCATGGACAAGAAATCGATCCGCGATGTGGAGTTGGCAGGAAAGCGCATTTTCTGCCGTGTTGATTTTAACGTGCCGATGCAGGACGGGGTCATTACGGACGACACGCGTATTCGCGCTGCTGTGCCGACCATTCGCTACCTGATCGATGCAGGAGCCAAGGTCATTTTGGCCAGCCACTTTGGTCGTCCAAAAGGGCAAGTCGTCGAAGAGATGCGCCTGACGCCGGTAGCGGCCCATCTGTCCCGGTTGCTGGACCGGGATGTGCAGAAGCTGGACGAGTCAGTCGGTGAGCAGGTGCAGGCTGCCGTCGCGCAAATGAACAACGGGGACGTCGTGCTGCTGGAAAACGTCCGCTTCCATGCCGGAGAAGAAAAGAACGATCCGGAGCTGGCCAAACAGTTCGCCTCGCTTGCCGACCTGTTTGTCAACGACGCGTTTGGCGCTGCACACCGCGCTCACGCCAGCACTGCTGGTATCGCGCAGTACATACCGGCCGTAGCGGGCCTGCTGATGGAAAAGGAAATTCGCTTTTTGGGCGGAGCGCTTACCCGTCCGGAGCGTCCATTTACGGCGATTGTCGGGGGCGCGAAGGTCAAAGATAAGATCGCGGTAATTGAAAACCTGCTGACCAAGGTCGACAACCTGATCATCGGCGGGGGAATGGCGAATACGTTTTTGAAGGCGCAGGGCCATGAGATCGGCGCTTCGTTGTGCGAAGATGACAAGCTTGACCTGGCGCGCTCGCTGATGGAGCAGGCCAAAGAGCGGGGCGTCAACCTGCTGATGCCAGTCGACGTCGTCGTGGCGGACCGCTTTGCCGCGGACGCAGCCAAACAGACCGTTTCGGTAGAAGCGATTGCCGACGGCTGGATGGCGCTCGATATTGGTCCGAAGACCGTGGAATTGTTCCAGCGGGCAATTGTCGATTCCAAGACAGTCGTCTGGAATGGCCCGATGGGTGTGTTTGAGATGGACGCGTTTGCCCAAGGGACGATCGGCGTGGCGATGGCGATGAAAGCATGCGCCGGCACGACGATCATCGGCGGGGGAGATTCGGTAGCCGCAGTCGAAAAGGCGGGAGTCGCGGAAGAAATGACGCATATCTCGACCGGAGGCGGCGCTTCCCTGGAGTTTATGGAGGGCAAGGAATTGCCGGGAGTCGCGGTTCTGGCTGACAATGACTGAGGAGGATGCGCATTGAGAACGCCAATACTTGCAGGGAACTGGAAGATGTTCAAGACGATTCAGGAAGCGAGGCAGTTTGCCCGGGAAGCTCGGGCGGGCGCGACTGCAGACGGGGTGCAAAAGGTGATTTGCGCGCCATTTACCGCTTTGTCCGCGCTGGCGGAAGAGCTGCAGGGCAGCCAGATCGCACTGGGAGCGCAAAACATGCATTTTGCCGAACAGGGCGCGTACACCGGAGAGATCAGTCCGGCGATGCTGGTAGAAATCGGGGTGAAGTACGTGATCCTCGGCCACTCCGAGCGGCGCCAGTATTTCAATGAGACCGATGAATCGGTCAATCAAAAAGTACATGCGGCAATCAAGCACGGCCTGGTGCCGATCATTTGCGTCGGCGAAAGCCTGGAGCAGCGCGAGGCAGGCGAGACCGAAGCGGTCGTGCGCAGACAGACGGAAGCAGCATTGTCCGGTCTGGAAGCGTCGCAGGTTCGCGATGTGATCATCGCCTACGAGCCGATCTGGGCGATTGGTACGGGCAAGTCCTCCAGTGCGGAAGAGGCAAATGAGACGATCGCGATCATCCGTCAGGTTATCGCTGCGTTCTTCGGGCACCAGACAGCCGAGCAGGTTCGCATCCAGTACGGGGGCAGCGTCAAGCCGGAAAATATCGAAAGCTACATGGCGCAGCCGGACATCGACGGAGCATTGGTCGGGGGCGCGAGCCTTGTCGCGGACAGCTTTTTGCAGCTTGTCGCCGGAGCAGCGCAGAAATAGGGAGGAGGAACAGACATGGCACATCGGCCAAAACCGGTTGCACTGTTGATCCTGGACGGCTTTGCCCTGCGTGAAGAGACGTACGGCAACGCCGTGGCACAGGCGAAGAAACCCAACTTTGAACGGTACTGGAACCGGTTCCCGCACGCCACACTGGAAGCGAGCGGGCTTGCCGTCGGTTTGCCGGAGGGGCAGATGGGCAACTCCGAGGTCGGTCACCTGAACATCGGTGCCGGCCGTGTCGTCTATCAGGATTTGACGCGGATCTCCAAGTCGATCGCCGAGGGAGATTTCTTTGAAAACGAGACGCTTTTGGCAGCCTTCCAGCACGCCCGCGACAACGGGACCAATGTTCATCTGTTCGGGCTTTTGTCCGACGGTGGCGTACACAGCCACATCGAGCATCTGTACGCGATTCTGGAGCTGGCGAAAAAGCAAAACTTTGACCGGGTATTCATCCACGCCTTCCTCGACGGGCGGGATGTCTCGCCGGACAGTGCGGTCGTCTACATCGAACAGTTGCAAGCGCGGATCGCGGAAATCGGCGTCGGCACTATCGCCACTGTTCAAGGCCGCTACTACGCGATGGACCGAGACAAGCGCTGGGAGCGTGTGGAAAAGGCGTACCGCGCGATGGCGTACGGCGACGGACCTGCCTACACCGATCCGCTGCAAGCGGTAAAAGAGTCGTACGAGAAGTCGATCATGGACGAATTCGTCATGCCGACGGTGATCGTCGACGAGCAAGGCAAGCCGCTCGGTACGATCAAGGACAAGGACGCAATCATCTTTTTCAACTTCCGACCGGACCGCGCCATTCAGACGTCACAGGCATTCACCAACGACGATTTCCGCGGCTTCGATCGGGGAGAAAACCGTCCGCGCAACCTGCATTTTGTCTGCCTGACGCACTTTTCCGAAACCGTCGACGGCTACGTGGCCTACAAGCCTTCCAACCTGGACAATACGCTGGGAGAGGTGCTGGCGCAAAACGGTCTGAAGCAGTTGCGTATCGCAGAGACGGAAAAGTATCCGCATGTCACGTTCTTTTTCAGCGGCGGACGCGAGCAGGAGTTTCCCGGTGAAACGCGCATCCTGATCCCCTCTCCCAAAGTGGCGACCTACGACCTGCAGCCGGAGATGAGCGCTGAACAGGTGACGGACGCCGTAGTCAAGGAGATCGAGGCGGAGAACTTCGACGCGATCATTCTCAACTTTGCCAACTGCGATATGGTCGGACATTCCGGCTTGATGGAGCCGACGATCAAGGCGGTCGAGACCGTCGACGCGTGTCTGGGCAGAGTGGTCGACGCGATTCTCGCCAAGGGCGGGGTGGCCGTCATCACTGCAGACCATGGCAACGCAGACCTGATGCTGGATGAAGCGGGACGGCCGATCACCTCGCACAGCACGTATCCGGTTCCCGTGATCGTCACCAAAGAAGGTGCGACACTGCGGGAAGGCGGTATTCTCGCCGACCTTTCGCCGACATTGCTCGATTTGCTGGGCGTCGGGCAGCCTAAAGAAATGACAGGAAAATCCTTGCTTGCAAAATAGCGTTCCGTAGCACAAACTGTATGTGGATATGGCAATTGTTGAAAATAGTACGAGAAAAGGAGATGGATGAGAGATGGCTATGATTACAGATGTATACGCACGTGAGATTATGGATTCGCGCGGCAACCCGACTGTCGAAGTGGAAGTGTACCTGGAGGATGGCAGCATGGGCCGTGCCGCTGTGCCGTCCGGTGCCTCCACAGGCGCATATGAGGCAGTAGAACTGCGCGATGGCGACAAGTCCCGCTACCTGGGCAAAGGCGTACTGAAAGCAGTCGAAAACGTAAATGAAATCATCGCTCCGGCGCTGGTTGGCATGGATGCGCTCGATCAGGTGGGCGTCGACATGGTCATGCTCGACCTCGACGGCACGCAAAACAAAGGCAAGCTGGGCGCCAACGCAATCCTCGGCGTCTCCATGGCTGTCGCCCGTGCTGCTGCTGACTCGCTCGGACTGCCGTTGTACAACTACCTCGGCGGATTCAATGCGAGAACGCTCCCTGTTCCGATGATGAACATCTTAAACGGCGGAAAGCATGCTGACAATACGGTCGACATCCAGGAATTCATGGTCATGCCGGTAGGAGCAGAGTCTTTCAAGGAAGCGCTGCGCACCGGTGCGGAGATTTTCCACTCGCTGAAAAAAGTGCTGCATGACAAAGGCTTGAGCACGGCAGTAGGGGATGAAGGCGGCTTTGCGCCGAACCTGAAATCCAATGAAGAGGCGATCACGACGATCCTCGACGCGATCAAGGCGGCTGGCTACGAGCCAGGCAAAGACGTCTTCCTCGCGCTCGACGTCGCCGCTACAGAAATGTACAAGGACGGCAAGTACCACTTCGAAGGCGAAGGCGTCGTGAAAACGACGGAAGAAATGATCTCCTTCTACGAAGAACTGGTCAGCAAATATCCGATCATCTCCATCGAAGACGGCTTGTCCGAGGACGACTGGGACGGCTGGAAGGCTCTGACGGAAAAGCTCGGCGGCAAAGTGCAGCTCGTGGGCGACGACTTGTTCGTGACCAACACCGAGCGTCTGTCGCGCGGTATCGACAGCGACACCGGCAACTCCATTCTCGTCAAAGTGAACCAAATCGGTACGCTGACAGAGACGTTCGAAGCGATCGAGATGGCGAAACGCGCGGGCTATACCGCTGTCATTTCCCACCGCTCCGGCGAGACGGAAGACTCCACGATTTCCGATATTGCCGTCGCGACCAACGCAGGTCAAATCAAGACAGGCGCTCCATCCCGTACTGACCGCGTAGCCAAGTACAACCAGTTGCTGCGCATTGAGGACGAACTGGGCGATACAGGGCGTTTTGCAGGGAAAGCTGCCTTTTACAACTTGAAGAAATAAGCATCGATGTACAATCAAAAAGGACTGTTTCCAGCTCAACCGCGGGGAAACAGTCCTTTTTGGTACAGTCCTCATGGTATTATTTTCAAAAAGGGGGGATTTTTTTGTCGATCAACACAGGGTTATTACGGGTAATTTATAATAGTAAAACGAGCGCAGAAAGAGAAAGTATCATTGCTAACAAGGTGCCGGAGGTTGAGGTAGCACTATCGCATACACTGCAAGATACACAGGCACTGTTGAGAAGCCGAGAGATTGGGAATGTAATAGAATTTGTACTTTCTAACGACCGTTGGAACGACTATGGTGTTTATGGTCCAAAGCAAGAAGAGAATCGAACGACCCTCCGTGGGAGGAAAATCAATCGGGGCAGATTGGTTTTTATCGATTTTGGCCATAACATAGGAAAGGAACTTTCATTACCTCATCTCGGAATCGTAGTTGGCAATTTTCCGAAAACGGTAGTAGTGGTTCCCGTACGCTCTGATCGAGGACAGGCCATTGAAGGTGATTTTGTGGACGCAGTAATTAAGGTTAAAAAGGTTGACTATCCTCAATTTGCTCATGACTCAGAGCTTATGATTCATCAGATTCGGACTGTCGATAAAAACCGGATTTTACGGGATACGGGCAAATCTGTTTCTGGTACTGTACTAATGAAGAAGATTGAGGAGGCGATATACAAATCATTTGCTAAGTTTCTCTATTCACAGAATGAAGCAGTGAAGCAGGAAATGGATGTGTTGAAATTGCGATTACAACAAAAAGATGCTTTATTGCAGGAAATAAAAAATGTAATTGGCGAGGAAAAGTTTGAACAAGTTGCGGCAGCTATGCAAAAGGAAGGCTGACATGTTTTTCAACCACTAGCTGTTGACCAAACATTCCCTGAAGAGTTATAATGATTTCTGAAAAGAAGTACCGTTATTTCGCCCTTTGAGGCTTCGTTGATTTCGCCCTTGAGGCTCTGCCCCCTAATGAGAATTAGGGGGCATTCGTTTTTCTGACTGTTAGATTCAATGATGAGAAAAGAGAAAAATTTCACTCCATAAACATCAAAAAAGTAATATTTTTGCCACTTCATAAGGAAAGCAAAGAGAGTATCATGGAAGAGAAGTAAAGTTCCTCAGGAGGTGCACTGTGGTAAAAGATCTTGTGGCCCTCACCAAGCCACGTATCATACGCTTGAACCTGATTGCGGCTTTTGGTGGTTACTGGGTCGCTTCGCAATGGAATATCGATGCATGGGTACTCGTGTGGATGCTGGTCGGCTCTGCATTGACGATGGCTTCTGCCTGTGTGTTCAACAACTACCTGGACCGGGATTTCGATACAAAGATGGAACGCACCCGTGACCGTGCGCTGCCGCAGGGGCGAATCAAGCCGCAAAGTGTGCTGCTGTACGCAATCATCCTTGGCATTGCCGGTTCTGCGGTGCTCTTCGGGCTTGTCAATGAATTGACTGGATGGCTGGGTCTGATCGGCATTTTTGTCTATGTTGTCATTTATACGATGTGGCTAAAGCGAAATTCTACGTGGAGCACGTCCATCGGCGGAATATCCGGCGCGATGCCGCCGCTGATCGGCTTTTGTGCCGTAACTGGCGAGCTGACGATTGGGGCGTGGCTTTTGTTTGCTTTGCTGTTTTTGTGGCAGCCAGCCCATTTTTGGTCGCTGGCGATTCGTCGCGTCGAGGAGTACAGGGCAGCGGGCTTTCCGCTTCTCCCCGTAGTAAAAGGGATTACCCGGACGAAGTGGCAGATGCTTCCCTACATTGTGCTGCTCGTACCTGCTTCGATCCTGTTTTATATGTATGAGTATGTAGGCATTTATTTTCTCGTCATTTCTGTCGTTCTGGCGCTCGTCTGGCTCGTACACACCGTACTCGGGTTTGGTGCCAAAGACGATGACAAATGGGCCAAAGTGAATTTTATTATCTCCATCAACTATCTGATGATCGTCTTTTTCACGATGATTTTCGATACGAGCAAGGTGTGAGTCTCACAACGCCATAGTACAAAAAAGGACCGTAACGGCGCAGTGCTGCGTGGACGGTCCTTTTCTGTTTTCAGGCAAATTTCGGCTGTCAGGACATGACGACACGTTCTTGTTTGGCTGCTGTTTTGGCCATCATGCGGTTTTTGCTGTACGGGATGCACATCGGGGTACCGTAGAGCGGATCATGGGTGATTTCGCAGTCCATTTGAAAGACAGTGCGGACCAGGTCGACGGTCATAATCGCCTCTGGCGGGCCTTCTGCGACGACGGTCTGGTTGTGAACAGCGACGATGTGATGAGCGTAGCGGCAAGCCAGGTTGAGATCGTGCAGAACCATGATGATCGTGCGCTCTTCCTGCTGGTTCAGCTCATCGAGCAGATCGAGAATTTCAATCTGATGCGACATGTCCAAATAGGTGGTCGGCTCGTCGAGCAGGATCGTCTCTGTCCCCTGCGCCAGGGTCATGGCGATCCAGGCGCGCTGCCGCTGTCCACCCGAAAGCGAGTCGACGGTGCGGTCGGCCATATCGGTAAGCTGGGTCGCTTCCAATGCCCGCTGGACCATCTGTTCGTCTTCCTCGGACCATTGCTGCAGCCAGGATTGGTACGGATACCTGCCCTGCTTCACAAGCTGCAGGACGGTCAAACCTTCTGGCGCGCTCGGTCCCTGCGGCAAAATCGCCAGCCGCTTGGCGACTTCTTTGGTGGAGCGCTTGGCGATCGCTTCACCTTCGAGCAGGACGGCTCCTCCCTTTGGCTTGAGCAAACGGGCGAGGGAGCGCAGCAGCGTCGATTTGCCGCTACCGTTGCTCCCGATAAAGACAGTTACTTTACCTTTTGGAATTTGCAAGTCCAGGGAATCGATGATGTTCCGTTCTCCGTACGACAAGGTGAGTTGACGGGTTTCCAGCGTATGGGACAGCATAAATGATCCCTCCTATTTGGTTACTGATGGCGGTTTTTGTACAGCAGGTAAATAAAGAACGGAGCGCCGACTGCCGAGGTGAAGACACCTGCGGGGACGTCAATCGGTGCAAACGCAACGCGTGCAATCAGATCGGCGATCAGTACGATCAAGGAGCCGATCAGTGCGGACAAAGGCAGCGATGAGCCAAAGGACGGGCCGATCAACTGCTTGGCGATGTGCGGTGCCAGCAGGGCGACGAAGCTGATGTCTCCGGCAACGGAAACGGCAGTGCCGATCAGAGCCGAGCAGAGAATGAGCAGCAAAAAGCGATCCCACTGCAGCGTACTTCCCATCCCGCTGGCGATGTCATCGCCCAATTGCTGAATGTTTACCCTCCGCGCCAAGATGGCGGCAACCAAAATCAGTGTCACGACCCAGGGGAGGATCATCCAGACGTCGGTCCAGGAGGCACTGTAGATGCTTCCGGTCAGCCACAGCAGCGCCTTGTTTTGCAGCAAAAACGGGCTGAACGTAATCAGCAAGGTGACAAGCGCTCCGGCAGCTACCTTGATCCCTACGCCGATCATCACCAGACGCAGCGGTGTGACGCCTTTTTTCCAGGAAAGCATGTAGAGCAGAAGCGTCGTCACCATCGCGCCGAGAAAGGCGAAAGGGGGCAGCCATTTCGTGCTGACGCTGTCAATCATCAGCAGATAGAAGACAGCGGCTACGCTCGCGCCTCCGGAGACGCCGAGCACGTCGGGAGAGGCGAGCGGGTTGCGCAGGATGCCCTGCATGATCGCCCCGGCAGAAGCGAGCGCCGCCCCGACGAGGATCGCGGTGAGAATGCGCGGCATGCGAAACTGCTGAACGATCAGCGCATGCTGGTCCGTACCCATGCCGAGGAGCACCTTCGCCACATCGAGCGGATGGATGCTCATTTCCCCCATCCCCAGGCTGACAATTGCCGCGATGCAGGTGAGCAGAAGCCCGATGCAGGTATAGAGAACGGTCTTTTTCTGAATTTGCCAGGAGATGGACCGTTTGCCGATGCGCAGCGATACGTATCCTTTCATTTTGCATCCCATCCTTTCCGCGCCACGTAGATGAAGAACGGGATTCCGATCAGCGCGGTCATCACCCCGATCGGCACTTCGGATGGCATGGCCACAAAGCGGGCGGCGATGTCGGCGATCAGCAGCAGGGCAGAGCCGAGAAGGCCGCTGTACAAGAGCACCCAGCGCGTGTCCAGTCCGACCAGGTAGCGGGCAAAATGCGGAGTGACCAGCCCGATGAAGCCGATCGGTCCCGCGACTGCTACCGAGGAGCCAGCCAGCAGGACGAGTGCGATCCCGGTGATGATCTTGACCCAGACGGTGCGCTGTCCGACGCCCTTGGCGACGTCATCGCCCATCATCAAGGTTTGCAGCGGGCGTGCCAGCAAAAAGGCGATGACCCATGCGACGAGCATGTACGGCAGGACGGCAGTCAAATACTCCAGCTTTCTTCCGCCGACAGACCCGGCGAGCCAGAAGAGGACTTCATCCGCTGCTTTTTCATTGAGGACCATCATGCCGTGGCGAATCGATGCGGAGAGCGCGGTGATCGCCGCACCAGCCAAAATCAGCTTGACTGGCGTAAAGCCGTCGCGACCCAGGGAGCCGAGTACGTAGACGACAAGCCCTGCCGTCGCCGCACCGAAAAAGGCGATCCAGGTAAACTGGGTGAGCGAGCTGATCCCGGTAAAGGTAACGGCGAATACGACGAACAGGGCCGCACCCGCATTGAGACCAAACAGCTCTACGTCTGCCACCGGATTGCGGGTCAGGGATTGCAGCAGCATCCCCGCCAACCCGAGCGAAAAGCCGACGCACAGCGCATTGAGGACGCGAGGGATACGCACTTCGCGGATGACGATATGCTCATTGGAGCCGTCGTACTGCCGGAATGCATCGATGGCGGTCTGCCAGTTTGTATCGATCACGCCGAAGACCAGGCTTGCATAGCAGAGATACACGAGAAAAAGAAGAAGAATCAGTGCTCCCGAAATCTTTCGAAAGTTTGAGTCCAGTAATGAATGCATGGGGGCAGACATCCTTATATACACATGAAATTTTCCCTGAAACGAATCAGTGACAAGATCATTGTAGAAGGAAGCCGGGTAGGTGTCAATGAATTTGAGAGTCATTATCATTAAGTTGTTGACTTCCCAATGGCTAGGCTGTAGGATATGTATGGCATTGATGATAATTCTCACTATCACTCAGAGTGAATGTTTGAAAGGGGTTTTCCAGGATGCGTCTTCGTACACATCGTTTGATCGGAAAGAGGGGATTGGTAGCAGCAGCAATGTCCCTGATGCTGCTTGTAACCGGATGCGGAGGACAGTCGAGCGAGACGCAGGCTCCCCCGCAGTCCAATACGGAAACGCCGGCACAAAGCAATACGGCTTCTGACCAGCAGCCGTACACGGTAAAACATGCGATGGGGGAAACCACGCTCCCAGGTACGCCGCAGCGTGTCGTCATGCTGACTACGCAAGGCGTGGAAACGCTGATCGCATTGGGTGTGAAGCCGGTCGGCGCCGTCGGTTCCTTTACTGATCCGACTTCGTTTTACGATTTTGTCAAACCGGAGCTTGAGGGTGTAACCGTCGTCGGTTCCGAATCCCAGCCCAGCCTGGAAGCGATCGCGGCGCTGCAGCCGGATCTGATTCTGGGGATGAAAATGCGTCAGGAACAAATTTACCAGCAGCTCAGCGCCATCGCTCCGACTGTATTTGTGGAAGAGCCGCGCGGTGACTGGAAAGACAACTTCATGCTGTTCGCCGAGGCGGTCAACAAGAAGGAAGAAGGCGAAAAGGTACTCGCCGACTGGAACAAGCGTGTCGAAGAGTTCAAGGTAAAGGCTGGCGACAAGCTGAACACTGAAGTATCAATCGTTCGCTTCATGCCTGGACGCGTTCGCATTTACTACAATGATACGTTTAGCGGTACGATTCTGAAGGATCTGGGCATTCCGCGTCCAGAGGCGCAAAACAAAGAAGAGTTTGCGGCTGAAGTGACGAAAGAGCGGATTCCGGAGATGGAGGGAGACATTCTCTTCTACTTCACCTATGAGACAGGCGATGGCGAAGGCTCCAAGCTGGAACAGGAATGGACCAACGATTCGCTCTGGAAAAACCTCAACGTGGTGAAAAACAACAAGGCGTTCAAAGTGGATGACACGATCTGGAACACGTCCGGCGGTGTGATCGCAGCCAACATGGTGCTGGATGAGCTGGAGAAGTACATTATCGGAGAATAATGGTTTGCATGACAAAAGATGCCCTTCGTTTCGTCGGAGGGCATCTTTTTTTCGTTGGCAAGTAGCCGCAGGGAGGAGAAGAATATTTCTATGCACTGCTCAGGTCTACGTCCGCAGGGAAGCGGAGGTTGTTCTGTTTTTTACCGCAGCATCCCGTCCCGGGTAAACCACAGCCGGTAGCTCATGGCACTGATCAGGACGGCGGAAATCGAGGCGGCAGACGAGAACGTGAGCATGATCAAAATCTGGTAGCGGACCGCTTCGATTGGACTTGCCCCGGCGATAATCATGCCGGTCATCATGCCGGGCAACTGCACCAGACCGATTGTTTTCATCGCGTCAAAGGTCGGGATCATGCTCGCTTTGACGGACCGTTTCAGCACGTGCTGTACAGCCTGTCGGGTGGTCGCTCCCAGGCAGAGCAGGGTCTCGATCTCGCCGCGTGAGGCTTCCTTTTCGCGGTCCATCTGGTTGAGAAACAGGCCGCAGACGATCATCGAACTGCCCAGTATCATCCCGCTCATCGGGATCACGTATTGCGGAGTAGGCGACACCAGATCGAAGGCGAGGAGAAGTCCCATCGTGACCGTTTCGGTGACAGCCAGGCAGACAAAGATTCGCCAAAAAATGCCGCTGAGGGCACGGCCGCGCCGGGATGCGTTCCAGGAAGCGACGGAAATCATCATCACCAGAATCAGGACGACGAAAAGCGGGTTGTCCGCATGAAAGACGAATTGCAGCACATAGCCAATGGCGAGCAGTTGGACGGTACAGCGGATCGTCCCGATCAAAATCTCCTTTTCCATCCCCAGCTTTTGCCGCAGGGACAAAAACAGGGCGATGAGGACAAAACCAGCGGCGAACCACATCGTTACAGGTGAATCGGTCATGGAGTCTCTCCCTCGTCTCTTGGTTCGGCAGCAGTCTGGCTTTTCAGGTACAGCCGTGCCTGTTCGGTAGCGGGTGCGGAAAAAAACGTGTGGCTCTCCTGGTCTTCCAGTAGCTGTCCCTCAGCCATGAACCAGACGCGGCTGCTGGTCGTCCTCGCTTCCTCCAGGTCGTGTGTTACCCAGAGGATCGTCGTCCCTCTGTGCGCATGCAGATCGGCCAGCAGATTTTGAGTGGCGAGCTTGCTGTAGCCGTCGAGAGAAGAGGTGACTTCATCGAGCAAGAGCACTGCGGGAAGCAGCAGCAAGGTACGTACGAGCGAGAGGCGCTGCTTTTCCCCGCCGGATAGCTGCTCGGCCTGTTTGCCCCAGTCGAGCTGCTCCAGCCCGATCTGTTCCATCCACAGCCGCGCCTGCTGGCGGTCGAACGGGCGCTGGTGGAGCGTACTGGCAGCACGCAAGTTGTCCTCGACCGTGCCCGGCAGCATGACCGGCGCCTGCGATACATAGCTGATCCGCATGCGCCAATGTTCCGGAGCCCATTGCTCCATCTCCTTGCCGTCCAGCAGGACCATTCCCTGATCCTGTGCCGTCAAGCGCCCGAGGATGCGCAGCAGCGTGCTTTTTCCTTGTCCTGATTTTCCCAAGATACTGACAATAGCCGGCTCTTGTATGGATGCGCTGATGTCGCGAAACAGCCAGGAGCCGGATGGAGAACCCAGTTGTTTGCCCAGTGTCTGCAGTTGAAGCGTGGCGCTCATGTTCTCCTCCTCAAAATAGGGAAAACACCGAAGAGGACGAATCTCCGGTGTTTGTCCGACAGGCTATCTATGTACTTACTTGTGCTCAGACAGCCATTGTGCAACCGCTTGAATTTCCGGTTGCTTTTTCAGCAGTCCTGGTGGCATGCTGCCTTTACCGTTTTTGATAATGTCGGCAATTTCATCAGCAGTGTAATGAGCCCCTACAGTATTAAGAGCTGGTGCAGCGATACCTTCCAGGTTTTGACCATGACAGGACGCGCAGTTTTGTGCGAAAATAGCGGCAGCATCGATAGTTGCGGTTCCACCGCCGCCTTCTTGGGCTTCTTCTCCATGTGTCGGCGGAAAAAAGATCGATCCTACAAGTGCAATGAGAAATACTAAAAACAAGATGCCGAACGAAGTGAAAAAGGCCTTCGCGGAATCAATTACGTCGTTTTGATTCATGTCTTTTTTGTTGGACCCAGCCATCTGACAAAGACCTCCCAAAGCAAGTATAAAGGTACAAGTGCAATTTTACGGCAAAATGATGACAGTTGCAAGGACACTTGGAAACGGTCAAAGAAAGTACACATTTTCCATTTTATACACGATTGATTTTTCTATTCAGATTGACCTGCGCAATGCTCCCTACCTATCATCCCTATATAATATGGAAATGATACCGGGTTGCTGTCGCCTTGGAAATATGGTAAAGTGGTCTCATTAGTTCTCTGCCTGCGGAATACGTTTTGAGGTGAATAAATATGGCATTGGCTGCGAAAATTTTACTTATCATTGCAAGTATTGGCTTGATTATCGTGGTATTGTTGCAATCCGGGAAAAGTGCCGGACTGTCTGGAGCGATTGGTGGCGGTGCGGAACAATTGATGGGCAAGCAAAAAGCTCGTGGGATTGACGCATTGTTGGGAAGACTGACGGTTGTATTTGCTGTAGCATTTATGGTATTTGCGATTTTGTTGGGGTACTTCCTGAAAGCAGGAGCGTAATAGACGAACGGTAAAAGACAGCGAGTTGCGAACTTGCTGTCTTTTTCTCTTGCACTGATTGCGCAGGGGGCGTGCGGTGAATACTACATAGTACAAGAAAATCAAAGTAGAGAATGAGCGAGGAGAATCCACGCCCATCAGGAGGTTAGGGAATGAAGGAACAGGATATCCTGGCGTTCATGCGGGAGCAAGCGTATCACCCGATGACCGTCAAGGAGCTGGAGGAAGCTTTTGCACTGGCAGACCCGAAAGGCTTCAAGGAATTGGTCAAGACGCTGAATCGTCTGGAAGCAAACGGAGAGATCGTACGGACGCGGGCCAACCGCTACGGCGTGCCGGAGAAAATGAATCTGGTGCGGGGCCGTTTGCAGAGCCATCCAAAAGGATTCGGGTTTGTCATTGCGGAAGCGCAGGAAATGGACGATATATATGTGCATGCCAACGATATGAACGGGGCGTTGCACGGGGACACGGTGCTGGTCCGCGTCGAGAAGGAGAGCGGCGGCAACCGTCTGGAAGGCAGAATTATTCGCGTCGTGGAAAGAGGGATTACAGAAGTGGTGGGCACGTTTCAGGATGAGACTCACTACGCTTTTGTCATCCCCGATGAAAAACGGCTGGGCAAAGATATTTTTATTCCCAAGGAGGCGTACAACGGCGCTGTCGACGGGCACAAGGTCGTGGTCAAGATCGTCCGCTATCCGGAAGGGCGCGTCAACCCAGAGGGCGAAGTGGTGGAGATTCTCGGCCACAAAAATGACCCTGGCGTGGACATTTTGTCCATCATCCGCAAGTTCGGCTTGCCGGAGTCGTTTCCCGACGAAGTGCTGGCACAGGCAGAGGCAGTGCCGGACGAGATTTCCGAGGAGGAGATCCAGGGGCGGCGTGATTTGCGTACGCGCATGATGGTGACGATCGACGGCGCCGACGCAAAGGATCTGGATGACGCGGTATCGCTGGAGCGTCTGCCCAACGGCAACGTACGGCTGGGCGTGCATATCGCCGATGTCAGCTACTACGTCCCGGAAAATTCGCCGCTCGACCAGGAAGCGTATCGCCGGGGAACGAGCGTCTATTTGGTGGATCGCGTCATCCCGATGATCCCCCATCGCCTGTCCAACGGGATCTGCAGCTTGAATCCCAAGGTGGACCGGCTGACGATCTCCTGCGACATGGAGATGGACAAAGAGGCAAACGTCGTCGGCTACGACATCTTTCTCAGCGTGATCCGCACCAACGAGCGGATGACCTACGCCGATGTGCGCAGCATCCTGGAGGACAAGGACGAGGCCCTGATCGAGAAGTACAGCGAGTTGGTCCCGATGTTTCAGGAGATGGAGCAATTGGCGCGCAAGCTGCGCAGCAAGCGGATGAGACGCGGCGCGATCGACTTCGATTTCCGCGAAGCGAAGATCTACGTGGACGAGGCAGGCACCCCGACGAACATCGGGTTTCGCACGCGCTCCATCGCCGAGCAGATCATCGAAGAGTTCATGCTCGCCGCCAACGAGACGGTTGCGGAGCATTTTCACTGGCTGAAACAGCCGTTCATGTACCGGATTCACGAAGATCCAAACCAGGAAAAGCTGCAAAACTTCATGGAGTTCGTCACCAACTTTGGCTATTCGATCCGCGGCAAAGGCAATTCGGTTCACCCGCGTGCGCTTCAGCAGCTTCTGGAAGAAGTGAAGGGCACACCCGAGGAGATCATCATCAGCACCGTCATGCTGCGCTCGATGAAGCAAGCGCGTTACGATGCGGAAAGTCTCGGCCACTACGGGTTGTCCACCGATTTTTACACGCATTTTACCTCGCCGATCCGGCGCTACCCGGACCTCATCGTCCATCGCCGTATTCGCGAGTGGCTGCAGTACGGGGAGCATCTGGATGAAAAACGGATGGCGTACTGGCAGGAGCAAATGCCGCTCATCGCCGAGCATGCGTCCCAGCGCGAGCGTCTGGCGGTGGATGCGGAGCGGGAGACAGACGATCTGAAAAAGGCCGAGTTCATGCTGGAGCGGATCGGCGAGGAGTTCGAGGGCGTCATTTCCGGCGTCACGGCGTTCGGGATTTTCGTCGAGCTGCCCAATACGATCGAGGGTCTGGTCCATGTCAGCTACCTGACAGACGACTACTACCACTACCATGAAAAAATGTACGCGCTCGTCGGGGAACGCACCGGAAAGCAGTTCCGCATCGGGGATGTCGTGCAGGTACGGGTGTCCAATGTCAATGTGGATGAGCGCGCCATCGACTTCGAAATCGTTGGCATGGCCAAAGCCGGTTTTCGCGGCAGCCGCGAGCGAAGCCCGAAAGTCATCGATGCCCGCGGCAGGGAGCGGAAAGCCGGAGGGCGCGGCAAGCCAGAACGTGCCGGACGTCCAGGTGCAGATCGGCCGGGCCGCAAGAAGGATAAGCCGCATCCGGCAGAACTGCGACGCAAGTACAAGGAGCAGCGTGCGAGTGAAGGCAAGAGAGGCAAGCCCACACGCCGCGCAGATGGGCCAGCGCCAACGGAAGGACTTCCTCCCGTGATGAACGAGCTGGCAGAAGACAACGCGGTGCCGCGCCAGAAGGCGTTTTGGGAGGATTTGGTCCGCTCCAAGAAAAAGAGCCGCAAGAATGTGATTGGACAAGCAAAGCGAAAACGCCGTTAAACAGTTGTTTAGGGCTGTACATCAAGCCATTTTTGCGCCGTTGCCGGGTAAATTCCTTGCAACGGCGCGTGAAATTTGCTAGACTAACTGATACGACACGGCAAAATCAGTGCCCAAGCGAGGTGATCTCCATTGTCCAAGACAAAAACTGGTGTCAAGACTGTTGCCCAAAACCGGAAAGCGCGCCATGATTACCACATCGAGCAAGTATTCGAAGCGGGCATCGCTTTGACCGGTACGGAGATCAAATCGGTCCGCGCTGCCCGCGTCCAGCTCAAGGACAGTTTCGCTCGCGTACAGGACGGCGAGCTGCTGCTGTACAACGTGCACATCAGCCCGTACGAGCAGGGCAACCGGTTCAACCACGAACCGGAGCGCACCCGCAAGCTGCTGATGAACCGTCTGGAAATCCTCAAGCTGAACGGCCTCGTGCGGGAAAAGGGGTTCTCGCTGGTCCCGCTCAGCATTTACCTGAAGGGCGGCTGGGCCAAGGTGGAGCTGGCGCTGGTCAAAGGGAAGAAAAATTACGACAAACGCGAGGATCTCAAGAAAAAGGACGCTGCGCGTGAAGTGGAACGTGCGCTGCGGGATCGGCAGAAGGTGTAAAGCCGTCGCGACGGGGCATGAGGATTCGTTTTCGCGTGTGTGTCATGGCTGTTGGCTTGCCTTGGCAGGCTTGGCAGCAATCCACGTTGAGACGTGCGTGTCACATGTGGTATCATAGAAGAGTAGTAAACACTGTGAAGACACAATCTGGGTGTGGAACAGGTTTGGTTGCCTCTCTTCGCCTGGATTTTTTTATCCACTTTTTTTCACATCCCGGGGGCGTTCTGGATTCGACGGGGATGGTAGAGCATGAGAAGCGAGCCGGGGGGTTGCGGACCTCGTCATCAACGCAAACGCCATTAACTGGCAACAAACAACTTTCTCTCGCTGCTTAATAACCAGTGAGGCGCTACCACTCCATCGCCCATGTGGCGTGACTAGCGCTCAACTTTAGTGGGATACGCCGGAGGTCTCCGCCTGGGGCCAAAGGAAGAAGATCAATCAGGCTAGGTGCTGGGTCAGCGCGTCACTCCGCGAATCCATCGCCGAATTCTAAATGAGTGACTGCGCTCGGAGATGCTCATGTATCGCTGTTTTCGGACGGGGGTTCGAATCCCCCCGCCTCCACCTTACATAAAAAAACGCACCCCTCGTGGGTGTTTTTTTTATGTACCGGCGTGCGCAGGATTTGATCTCACAAGTCCGAACGGGCGGGAGGGGCGTCCGCGAGGGAGCGGAGCGACGGAGCGAGAAGATGAAGGAGATTGGTAATTCCCTTGCCTCCACCATACATATCAAAGATACCGCCTGATGAGGGTAGCTGTAATGAAAACTATAAATTTGCCGCATCGGCAAGCTAATTCTTCTAAAAACTTTAGGCAAACTTTTGCTTTAAAGTTTTTTTGTTTCTATTCGGGCTCATTCAGAAGATTGCGATCGAATTAAAGAAGCCAAAGTGATCCCCGTGTTGAATATGGTACAATGCTAGAATGTACAAGCTGGCCTGAAAAACAAAGTAACGATTTATTAAGGAAGATCAGTCGCTCACAATGGACACCTGCCCTTACATGCTCAATTATTGGGTAACCTTTGGCGAGAATTTTGCTCTACTACATACTAAGAAATAGGAGCATTCGGGATGACGAAATTATTTTTGCGGAATAAGGAAATGAATAGTGTATTCCAACTTCTCGGGGAACATGAGAATGACATTAGCTACAGTGTTGCCTGGGGGCTGGCTCAATGTCCTTCTTTCCTTGGCGTTTTTCTCTCACATGTCATTCAATGGTCTGGGAGCATCGATGAGGTAGAGATTCGAATGCAGCAGTATGATCGGGGCAAAGGCTTTACCGATATTGAAATTGAGCTGCGAAACGAGTTTCATTTGATTATCGAAGCAAAACGAGGTTGGAATCTTCCTGCCGATACCCAGCTTCAAAAGTATGCGACGAGAGCTTCTTTTGTAAGAAGCCATTGTCCGATCAAGCGGCTTATTGTGTTAAGTGAATGCAGCAAAGACTACGCTGAACATCGAGTGCCAAAGTCCGTAAATGGCATTCAAGTTGACATCTTGTCTTGGAAGGACATATATCAGTATTCCAGAATTGCTTATGGTGACAGTACGCATGCTGGAAAACGGTTGTTATTGGAGTTGAACACTTATTTAGGGGGGCTGATGACGATGCAGAAGAAAGATTCAAATTTGGTGTATGTAGTTTCCATTTCCAATGGCTCCCCTGAAGGTTGGAGCATCTCCTGGAAAGACATTGTCAAGAAAAGATCGAGATACTTCCATCCGGTTGGTGGAAACGGTTGGGTAAAAGAGCCTCCTAATTATATAGCCTTTCGATATGACGGCAAGCTGCAGTCGATTCATCATATCGAAAATTATGAGATTGTCACGAACATGAGCAAGGTTTTCCCCGAAGCCGTTGACGAAGAGTGGAATCCGACTTTCTTATATCATCTTGGTCCGGCTTTTGCCCCGAGTAAAGAAGTAAAGACAGGAAACATTTATCCATCCGGTCGGGTGTGGTGTATGTTAGACACCTTATTTACCTGTAAAACCATTTATGAAGCCAGGGATCTTACCAAGCTGCGATTGAATAGTTGATCGATTGTAACGCTCCTGTTAATCATAGGGCGTTGCATGCCGCCTCCATCATACATATCAGTGAAGCCACCTGATGAGGGCGGCTTTTTTTGTTATCAAGTATCCTCGCTATACAGGACGGTTTTTCAAGTCATGGTATGAATGTGTTTCTCGATGAACTCACCAGTAAACGACCGATGCCCACGTTTCCCCACGACATCCCCTCGTTCCATATCGATTTGGTTTCAATCGAAAATTGTCCAACTTCGTGTAACCGCCCTCCTGCCATAGAGATGAAACAAGAGAGTGATTTTCCGTTATGGCGTAGGTAGAAAATAAAAAATCAGACTATTACAATAACTGAAAAAGTAAACGCTTTCATTATGCGGTTCTGGAACAGACCGATCATAACCTTTTGGGGAGGGAAGTTGCAATGAGAGTATTGAATGCAAGTCAAATCGTTGACCGTTCTCGGTTCAATGCCTTTCATCTTGCCATCATTGTCTGGAGTTTTATCATTATCATGTTCGATGGGTACGACATTGTCATTTACGGCTCGGTCGTTCCGGTATTGATGGAGGAGTGGTCGCTGTCGTCCGTCGTCACTGGTGCCATCGGCAGCTACGCCACCCTGGGGACAGCCATTGGAGCGTTAGCGTTCGGGTATCTGGCAGATAAAATCGGCAGGAGAAAAGTGATTGTACTATGTGTCGTCTTGTTTAGCATTTTCGTTCCCTTGGCAGGCTTGATGGTTGATCCGGTGCTGTTTGCGATCTGCCGCGTCATCGCCGGTTTGGGGCTTGGCGGCGTGATGCCCAACATTATCGCGCTTACAACCGAATACGCCCCCAAAACGTCGAGAGCGGCGATCGTCTCCTTCGTATTTTGCGGATATTCGGTTGGAGGTATATTGGCGGGACTGGTTAGCAGACTGATTTTGCCGGAATTCGGATGGAGACCGATATTCTGGATTGGAGCAATTCCGTTGCTCTTGCTGCCATTTATCCTCAAGGCATTGCCGGAAAGCTACGGTCAGCTGCTCCGAAAAGGAGAGCATCAGAAAGTTGGACAAATTCTTAGCAGAGCGAATCCGGAATACCAACCGGATGAACAGGACACGTTTGCTATGGGCTCGGATGCCAAGGAAGCCAAGCCCTCCCTCGGAAAGCTGTTTGAAAGCAAACGCCGCCTTAGCACGATTATGTTTTGGTTTGCATGCTTCAGTTGCTTTATCCTCATATCTTCGTTAAACACCTGGCTGCCCAAGCTGATGATGGAGACGGGCTATGACCTTCGTTCGAGCTTGACCTTTGTGATGGTATTGAACGCAGGGGCCATTTTGGGAACGATCATTTTCGGAAGACTAACCGACAAAAAAGGGTTCAAAACGGTTCTGATTCCCCTGTATGTGTGCGGTGCTGTGGCTCTCAGTGCCATCGGTCTCAAAACCGATCTGTGGCTCGCTTACATCTTGATTGCCATTGTTGGGGCTGCATCGATTGGCCTGCAGAATCTGCTTAATGCCTATGTCTCCCAGTACTATCCGGCAGAGATTCGCTCTACGGCAGTCGGTGTGTATACGGCCTTTGGCAGGATCGGGGGGATTGTCGCTCCGATGCTTGTCGGTATATTGCTTTCCATGAGCCTGTCGCCGCAGACGAATCTGGTAGTGCTCGCCTTTTCCGGTGTAATTGGTGCGATCGCAATCCTTCTTGTCAAGGAACAGCATGGGGATTCGATAAAGCGATTGCCCGAAGAGACAGGTGCCGGTATCAAGAGCCAGACATAAGAAGGTCGCCAATGGAGAATCCTTTCAGGGTTCTCTTTTTCCTACACGAAGTACGAGAAAGCTTCTCGGATTCGTTTATGGCGTAGGTAGTTATTGGAAACGGCGACACACTATAATCTCGAATAGACGAACAATTCAAACAAAACAAAAGGGGAGGACGAGAGGCATGGAAATGGTCACGGTAGGAGTTGTCGGTGCCGGATCAATGGGAAGCGGCATTGCCAATCTGGCAGCGATGTCGGGCTTCCACGTAATCCTTCAGGATCTCGAAGAAAAGTTTTTGCAGTCGGCATTGGGAAGAATTGATTCGTTCCTTGTCAAAAGCGTTTCGAAAGGGAAAATGACGGAGGCCGAAAAGGCAGAGGTCATGGGGCGGATTCAAGTCACCACGCAGCTTGAAGAAATGAAAAGGGCAGATATCGTCATTGAGGCCGTCATTGAAAACATGGAAGTAAAGAAGAGCGTGTTTGCAAGACTTGACGAGATTGTTCCCGATCACGTCATTCTGGCCACGAACACCTCGTCCATGTCGATCACGGCGATAGCCGAAGCCACGAAGCGTCCGGAACGGGTCGCGGGCATGCACTTCTTTAACCCGGCACAAATCATGAAGCTGGTGGAGGTCGTGCGAGGATACAAAACCAGCGATGAAACGGTGGAGGAAATCAAAGCATTTTCCAAGCGATTAAACAAAGAGCCGGTTGTGGTAAAGAAAGATACGCCTGGATTTATCGTAAACAGGATTATGGTACCGCAGTTCATTGAAGCGATCCGGTTATTGGAGGAAGGAGTAGCCTCCGCAGAAGACATCGACAAGGCTGTCACACTCGGACTGAACTATCCGATGGGACCATTCGCGCTGCAGGATTATGGCGGGGTGGATGTCGGCCTGCATGTCATGGATTACTTTTATGAGGAATTCAAAGACAGCCGATTCGCCGCACCGCTTTTGATTCGCCAGCTTGTACGGGCAGGTCGCTTGGGCAAGAAAACGGGAGCCGGCTTTTACGACTATAGCAAGTAAAACAGGGAGGGTCGCATGTTGAAACGGGAATGTATCTTGTGTGAAATCGAAAACGAAGTAGCGGTCGTTACCATTAATCGCCCGCCTATGAACCCGCTTAACACGCAAGTGCTGACGGAGCTGGCAGAGACCATGGGGGAATTGGAAGCGAACAGCGAAGTGGGAGCGATTATCCTTACCGGCCAAGGAGAAAAGGCATTCGTAGCTGGAGCAGACATTCATCAGATGCTGGAACTTGATCACATCGGCATGATGGAAATGAACAATGTCTCCCGACGGACCTTTTCCAAAATCGAGAATCTATCGAAACCGGTCATAGCGGCGATTAACGGACTTGCACTCGGGGGAGGGTGCGAACTGACATTGGCTTGCGATTTACGGATAAGCACGGAGAAGGCGAGGTTTGCTTTTCCCGAGATGTCTTTGGGTATCATTCCCGGAGCCGGGGGAACGCAACGTCTGCAAAGGCTGGTTGGCCAAACAGTGGCAAAAGAACTGCTTTATTTCGGGGAAATGATCGATGCCCAAAGAGCGCTGGAGATTCACCTGATTAATAAAGTGGTGCCTGCAGAAGAGTTGTTGCCCGCTGCAAAGGATTGGGCGCAAAAGCTGGCGCAAAAGCCGGCTGTCGCGCTTCGCATGATGAAAACGGCTGTAAATGCCGGTGCAAGCGCAGACCTGGAGACGGCGTTGACGATTGAAAGCGCTTGCTTTGGAAATGCCTTTGCCACCCATGATCGCAAGGAAGGCATGCAAGCATTCGTTGAAAAAAGAAAACCTGTGTTCTCGGGAAGGTAACAGGAGGAGTTGAGCATGAGCATGGATCATCGCTCGGAGCAGTCACGACCTGTGCTTGTAGTGGGTGCCGGCCCTATTGGATTGACGGCTGCGCTTGCTCTAAGAAGCATGGGAATACCTGCAACGGTCATCGAAGCGGAGCCGAAGGGACGGCTGCGACCGGGAAGCCGGGCCATTTATTTCCACAAGGCAACGCTTTCGCACCTGGAAGAAATATGTCCCGGTCTTGGCTATACGTATGCAAAAAACGGGATTGTCTGGCCGGTAAAACGAACGCTATTTGGAGGCAAGGAGGTGTATGTCAAACACTATCCTGCACCGAATCCGAAAGATTTGCCCCCGTTTGCCAGCCTGCCTCAGGTTGAGGCGGAGCGGTTTTTGTATGAAGCCTGTCTGAGTGCGGGCGTAGAGTTTGTCTGGGACTCTCCTGTCACCGATGTAAAGGCGAATGATAAGGGAGTTACAGTGACCACGGAACGGGGAACCAAGTGGTCTTGTCATTACCTGATCGGAGCAGATGGAGCGCGTTCCACCGTGAGAAAAGCAGTTGGGATCGAGTTTGAAGGCCCAAGGTCAAATGACTTTTTCCTGGTCGTGGACGTCCTGGAAGACATCGAAGCACCGCTGCCATTGGAGCGCGTGTTCCATTACAAGCATCCTGCAATGGGGGGACGAAACGTATTGTTCGTGCCGTTCGCAGGGGGATGGAGGGTAGATTTGCAGCTCCTGGAGGGAGACGATCCCGAAGAATTTGGCGGTGTGTCAGGCGTACGGAAATGGTTGCCCAAGGTCATGGACGAAAAATACGCAGATCGGGTCAGTTGGGTATCCACGTACCAGTTTCACCAGGTGGTGGCAAAATCCTTTACGGATGTCTCCTGCCGCGTCTTGCTCGCGGGGGAAGCAGCGCACCTGTTTGCTCCATTCGGCGCCCGCGGGATGAATTCAGGCGTACCCGATGCCATTTTAGCGGCACGAGCGATACGCAAAGCATTGGATGTTTCTGACCCCGAAGCGGCAAGACAGGCCGTGATGGAAGCCGCTGAAGAAAGAAAAATCGCGGCACAGTACAACAGGGATTGTGCGGGGATTGCATTGGAGCACATTCAAGGAAACTCGCCGGCCATGAGTATGAAGCGGGAGATTGCTGCTTCCTTGTCGTCCATCCTGCCGCGCTTGGGCCGTTGGCTTGACGAAGGCCCCTATGGTCCCAAGTCTGGTCCTCCTCAATTAACGACCAAGTATTGAAGAATGAATGTTATAGAAAGAGAGCGACGACTATGGAGGAAGAAACCATGAACCCCAGTCAGTATCAATTTCGCGTACGATGGGGAGAAACGGATGCTGCCGGTATCGTTTACTACCCCAATTTTTACAAATGGATGGATGAGGCTTCCCATCACTTTTTTCACGAACTCGGCTTTTCGTTTAGCCATCTCTTTTCTGAGCAAAAAGCGGGAATGCCTCTCCTGGAGGCACTGTGCAAATTTACGTCACCCCTCATGCACGAAGACGAGGTATGCGTCCGCTCAGCCATCATCAGCTTGAAAGACAAAGTATTTACGATCGAGCATGAATTTCTCAGGAGGGGTGAAGTGGTTGCAAGCGGGTATGAAACCCGGGCCTGGGCCGACTTCTCGAACGGAAAACCCAAGGCCGTATCGATTCCAAATGAAATTCGCAATGCACTTGCCAGTATTCGAAAAAAGGATGATGGAAGCCAGGAAAATGTACGGGAGGGGATGTTATGACAGCTCCCTCATATCTGTCTGCTACTGTTGAGTACGGTCCGAATGCTGACAGCGTGGTCGATCTCATGGCGAGAGTATCAAGCACGGATTGGTTTTCAACGGCAGGGAAAAGCGCAGGTCGGGCAGCAGCAGAAAAGTCTTTGCGGGAAATCAGCCATCGTTTCGGTATTGACGAGTATCGAATCCAGTGGCTCGACAAAGCCCAACTCCCTTCGTTTTTGGAAGGGATGAGATTGGAAACCAGCCCGCTTTGGCAACAAATCCATGACCTTCCTGACAGGATCAGGGAGAAAGCAGAGGATAGCGGCAGAATGCCAAATGTGACGGCAATCGCGGAGCATATCCCCGAGTATCTTTTTCACCAGTCCTTTGACGGGGCGTTCCGGGAGTTTGGCTCCCAAGGCAAGGAGATTGTGCAAACCGCTGTCGGCTCGGTCATGTATCTAGCTGGATTGGCTTGCGCTTGGGAAATGCTGGCGGACACTGGGGACTGGGAAACAAATCCATACAAACCGTTGTTGCAGGTGTTCGAAACCGGGCACTGGCCTTTGGGATTGTATGATGGTGTATTCTACTTGATCTAGCTGTTGAAAAATGAAGCGATCTGTCGAAGGAGGATTACACGGATATGAGCACTTCGGAAGCGAAAGAAGCGTTGCACCAGTTTGCAAACAAGCTGGCTGGTCTTCATCTGGGACCGTTGTGGGACAACATTGGCGAAATGGTCACTCCGCAGCCTTCGAATGGCGTCACAGCTTATTTGTGGAAGTGGCAGACGATTCGCAACTATTTGCTGGAGGCAGGTTCACTGTTGTCCCTCGGAAGGGCAAGTGAGCGTCGGGTGATCTATTTGCAAAACCCTTCGCTCTTGAAAGAGGGGAAAATCGGATATGCCACCAATACCTTGTACGCGGGCGTCCAGTTGCTATTGCCGGGTGAGATCGCCCCGTCACATCGCCACTCGCAGGCAGCCATCCGCTTTGTCATCGAGGGGGATGGTGGGGCCTATACCACGGTAGACGGAGAGAAAACCTATATGCGGCGGGGTGATTTAATCTTGACACCGCCGTGGACGTGGCATGATCACGGTCATGAAGGGACGGAGCCTGTTTTCTGGATGGACGGACTTGATGTAGGGTTGGTGAAAACATTAACGGGTTCGTTTTTTGAGCCCTATCACGATGACACCTATCCTGTGACCGGAGAGCCGGATCGTTCCGTTCTTCGCTATGCGAGTGGAGTGAGAGCCATTTCGGAGCGAAAAAAATACGGATATCCTTCCCCTCTTATTAACTACAAATGGTCGAATATTGAAAAAACAATCAATGATTTAGGCAAACTTGAACCTGATCCATACGATGGTTACGCGGTTGATTATATTAATCCGACGACAGGCGGTTCTGCTGATGCGAGATTAGGGACATCCATGCAAAAGCTCCCTCCCGGATTTCACACGAGAGCCCATCGGCATGTTCACAGTGTCGTTTATCACGTGCTGGAAGGCACTGGGTACTCCGTTATCAACGGGCAAAAATTCGAGTGGTCTTCGGGTGATTTCTTCGTGGTCCCGCCATGGAGTTGGCATGAGCATCACAACAGCGGGGAAGCGGACTCGTTCCTGTTCTCCTTAAATGACCGGCCGGTAATGGAGCTGCTAGGGCTGGAAAAAGAAGATGTCTTGCAAGAAAACGGCGGGTATCAACAGATTGAAAGCGTATTTGAACCAATCACACTCTAACGCGCTTGCAGTCAAGGGGGAGGAAACGTATGAAATTCGCATTGTTTAACGACTTTCAGCTGGGAGTGGTAATCGAAGACAAGATTTACGAGATTGGGGATTTGATGGACGATGGAAAGCCGGCCCATACCTGCCCAATGGTCGACTTGATTCGCCGCTATGAGGACTGCAAAGAGACGATTGCAAAGCATGTTCTTGACATGCCGTCCCACTCGCTCACTGATGTTCGCCTGCGCCACCCTGTATCTCGTCCAGGCAAGATTGTCGCCACTCCGGTCAACTATATCGCTCACAAACAGGAAATGAAGGCCGAGAATACCGCACGCGGGTTAGGTTTTTTTCTCAAGGCGAATACATCGTTGATCGGACCGGAAGACACGATCGTTCTGCCGGCGAGCAAAGAAGGACGACGGTTCGACCACGAGCTGGAGTTGGCTTTCGTCATCGGAAAAACGGCAAAAAACGTGAAGGCCGAGCAAGCCTATGACTACATTTTCGGGTACACGGGTTTGAATGACGTGACACTGCGTCCGGATGAACAAAACGAAGAAGAAAGATGCCTGCGGAAATCCTTCGATACCTTTACTCCGATGGGGCCGTGGATTGTTACGCCAGAAGAGATCAAGGACCCGCAACAGCTGGATATGGTGCTAACCGTTAACGGCGAGGAAAGACAAAAGGTAAATGGCAAGGACATGATTTGCGGCATCGCGGAGTTGGTGGAGATTTTTTCCCATGTCATGACCTTGGAGCCAGGTGACATTATTGCGACAGGGACGCCCGATGGGGTAGCTCCTATCAAGCAGGGGGATGTCATTACGATTTCCATCGAGCAAATCGGGTCGTTTTCCAATCCGGTCGTGTCTGAGAGTGTGAAAGGAGAAATGCGTCATGACAGGTAGAGAAATCGTGGTTCTGGACGGAGCCCGCACTGCGTTTACCAAATTCGGAGGCTCCTTCAAAGACATTTCCGCCATTGACCTGGGAGTGCACGTGGCCAAAGAAGCGATGACACGCTCCAAGGTTGAGCCGGAGGAAATTGACCAAGTGATATTTGGCAATGTCATACAGTCTAGTCCCGATGCCGTATTGGCCGCACGCCATGTCGGCCTGAAAGCGGGGGTACCGCTGGAGGTGCCTGCACTGACGGTCAACCGCTTATGCGGCTCTGGCCTGGAAGCGATTACGCAGGCGGCACGGATGATTATGACGGGTGAATCCCAAGTTGCTTTGGCGGGCGGAACAGAAAATATGAGCCAGATCCCGCATGTTATTCGGGGCGCCCGTTGGGGAGTGCCATTGTTTGAAAATCCGATGAGGGATTATTTGTATGAAGCGCTATACGATACACATGGGGAATGCTTTATGACCACGACAGCCGAAAATCTGGCTGAGCTTCACGGTTTTACCCGAGAGGAACTGGACCAGCACGCTTTGGCCAGTCATGAAAAAGCGTTGAATGCGATCGAAAAAGGCTACTTCCAAAACGAGATCGTCCCGGTGACGGTTCACGAGCGAAAGGAAAGCAGAACGGTCGATACGGATGAGCATCCGCGGAAAACAAGCATGGAGAAGCTGTCGGTGCTAGCGGCATCCAGGTTCAAGAGAGATGGTCTTGTTACGCCCGGGAACTCGAGCGGTATTAACGATGGGGCAGCGGCACTCGTCGTCACGTCGGCCGAATACGCGCAAAGACGCGGATGGCAACCAATCGGCCGACTCGTCTCATGGGCGGTAGCTGGAGTGGAACCCAAAATTATGGGAATTGGTCCTGTTCCCGCGATCAGGGAAGCGCTGCGAAAGGCCGGGATGTCCATCGCAGACCTTGATTTGGTGGAAATAAACGAAGCCTTCTCGGCACAGTATCTTGCCTGCCAGAAGGAGTTGGATTTTGATCCTGCCATCGGCAATGTAAACGGCGGCGCTGTCGCTTTGGGGCATCCGCTGGCTGCTTCGGGAGCAAGACTTTCTTTGACTCTCTTGTATGAATTGGGCCGAAGAGGCAAAAAATACGGTGCTTCTGCGCTATGCATTGGTGGAGGCCAGGGCATAGCAGCTATATGGGAAAGACTGTAGAGAGGGGTATCAAAAGATGGCGCTGGAACGAGTTTTGTCTGTTTCACAGCTTTTGGAGAAGACGGCAGAACGAACACCTGACAAAGAAGCGATCTATGATCTTTCTCGCAGACTGACCTACGGCGAACTGCAAAAAGAGGTGCATCGACTGGCTTCCGCGCTGGTTTCTTTGGGCATCAGGGAAGGAGATCGCGTGGCGGTTTCTTTGCCCAACTGGCACGAGACTGTTGCGTTGTTTTTTGCCATCGCCAAAGTAGGTGCGATCCTCGTTCCCTTCAATCCCAAATACCGTGCTCATGAAGTAAATTACATTCTGGCCAATTCCGGAGCAAAAGTGGTTTTTGTATGCGAGGATTTTGAAAAAGTCGGATTCGAATCTGTTGCTGCTCTAGTGGAAACAGTTGTCACCGTACGATACGAAAAACAAGGGTATCCATCCTTATCTGAGTTGATGAAGAAAGAGTATCAAACAGCTTTTCCCTCGGTTATTCCCGATCCCGACAACGACATTTTCTGCATTCTGTACACATCCGGAACTACAGGCTCGCCAAAAGGGGTCATGATCACGCATCGAAGCGTGGTTCAATCCGGAATGGCCATCGGCAAAAGCCTGAAATGCGATGAGGATGATGTGTTCATCATCGTTTCTCCTCTGTTTCATGTGTTCGGGATGTCATGCAATCTAATGTCAGCCGTCTATTTCCAGTCGAAAATGGTGTTGCTGGACAAATATCACCCGCAAACGGCCCTTCAGTTAATCGAGCAGGAAAAAGGTACCGTGCATCATGCCGTACCCGCGATGCTTGCAATGGAACTGCAGCATCCCGATTTCGCAACCTACGATTTGTCTTCGCTGCGAACAGGGATTACGGGAGCTGCCTTTTGCCCT
Source organism: Brevibacillus sp. TJ4 (assembly GCF_044627595.2). Taxonomy (NCBI): domain Bacteria; kingdom Bacillati; phylum Bacillota; class Bacilli; order Caryophanales; family Paenibacillaceae; genus Brevibacillus; species Brevibacillus sp. TJ4. The sequence continues at coordinate 490,280 of NZ_CP185865.1, forward strand.
CCCGAAACGATTCAAGCGGTTCGAGAGCGGATGGGGATGAATCTTTGTGTTTCTTTCGGAAGCACAGAGACGGGGAGCGTCACGCTTACTCCGTATGAAGCTAAGGGCCATCATGTACTGGATACAGTAGGGAAAGCGATTGATGGGGTCGAGATACGGATTGTCAATGAACAGAGAGAGCCGGTACCTTCAGGTGTTACCGGGGAAATCGCCTACAGAGGCTTTGGACTGATGAAGGGCTATTACCAGCTTCCCGAACAAACCGCACTGGCAATTGACAAGGATGGCTGGTACTACACGGGGGACCTGGGGACGATGGATGAGGAGGGGTATATTCGATTTGTGGGACGCAAAAAAGACATGATTATCAAAGGCGGATATAACATCTACCCGCAGGAAATCGAGGATGTCTTGCGCAAGTATCCAAAAATAAGGGAAGTGGCAATTGTCGGGCTTCCCGATCCCATCATGGGGGAGCTTGTCTGTGCGGCCATCAAGTTGAAGGATGGGGTTACCTGTACGGTGGAGGAGATCACTGAATTTCTAAGACCTCAATTCGCCAGCTATAAGCTTCCGAGCAAAGTGGTGTTCGTAGAAGAAATACCGATGACTGCTAGCGGAAAGATTCAAAAGATGAAGCTGAAGGATGCACTGATGGAATCCGTATAACTGTACATGCGCCGAAATCTCTCTGCCTTTTACAAGAGGGACAACAGAGGCGCTTTTTTCTTTCAAGCGGTTATAATGAATATAACAATGTGTGAATAGAATTGAGGTGATTATGTGGTAGACAACAAAAAGCAAAGTGCGTTGGTGGAAAGGCTCAATATCCACTTGCGAAAAACTGCCAGACAATTGATTCAATTCGAAACATTGGAAGAAACCCTTCTCTTCCTGGTGAATGCTTTTTGGAAGCAGTTCTCTTGTGATTATGTCGCAATCATTTTTCGGGAAGAAGACCGTCTATACAAGAAAGTAGCGAAAGGAAAAGGGGAGCTTTTCGAATCGATTTTTCCGCTGCATCACACAGGCTGTTCGCCCCGTTTTTTGGAAAGCCCGGTTTGGTGTTACGATATTATCAAAGCAGACGAACGGTGCCGTTTTTACGAAAGTATCGAGGCAGAGAAATTTGCTACGTGGTTTACGGTTCCGATTAAAGAACAGGATTCAGACAGTTACGGGGTTTGTTTAGTCGGGTTTCGCAGCTTTGTCCCTTTGTTTGAGGATGCAAACAGAGTGTTCGTTGAATTTGGGAAAGATATTGTTTCGGCGATCGGTATCGCGATGAATAAACAAAAGGAAAAAAAGAAACTGGAAGGGATGGAGTGGCTGCAAGAGAATGTATCCCTGGGCTCTTCATTGGAGAAGTTGGTTGGCAGTGCGGTCGAGAGAGCGGGAAAAGGGACGGAAGCCGAAGCGGCGTGTATGTATCTCTTTGATGAGACCAAGAGCTGTTTTGTCCTTCACCCGGCGGCCTACGGCTTCGTTACTCTTCCAACGGCGATACAGATCGAACACAACCGTAGCCTGTACGAATACTTCCCCTTTTTAGATCGGTGCGGGGAGAGCGAAACTACTGTTCCTCTCATCGTTAACTTGAAGACGGTTGGTGTACTGCACGTAAAGAAGAAACAAAACAGGATCGTTACCCAGGAGGATACCGAACTCCTGCATCTCATATGTTCCCACGTCTCTGTTTTGATCGAAAACGCAAGGCTGTACAAAAATGAACGGGAAAGCAAAGCGCGCTTGGCAAAGTTCATGGAACACCAGAAGGAGCTGGTCAAGCAAACTCTGATAGGGGAAGGGTTTCGTGAAATTACTTCATCGCTTTCGCAAATGATAGAACGGACTGTGATCTTGTTCGACAGGTTCGTGCGAACGATGGATTTTGCTCCGATTGATGCTTCTGAGCATACAATCCAATCTATTGTTCAAAAGGCAGAGGCAAGGAGCAATGAAATTCGAAAAAGCAGCAGCATGGAACAATGGTTCACGCTGGAAGATGGGAGCGAGTTTGGCCTTTTTACCATCCGAGGTGGTGGGGAATTGCTCGGCTATTTGGCTGTACAGATCCAGAAGGAAGACGTTGATGCCGTGCTTCACATGACATTAAACCATGCTCTCAATGTGTATGCCACGCAGTTTATCAAACAAAAACTAATCCTCGATGCCAAGGATCAGGTAAAGGAAAGCTTTTTGAACCAGTTGTTCGTCCCAAACATGCAGGATAAAGAGCGAGTCATTCAGTATGCTAACCTGTTCAAGCTGAATGTGTTCGAGCCTCATAAGGTTGCCGTTATTTCGTTTTCCTTTGAAGAAAGTATCGAGAAAGAATCAGACCTCATGGAAATCGAGGCAAAGAAGACCTTGATCTGGGAGCGATTTCGCGAGCATTTGTCCCGGCACTATCCAAGTATTGTGGCTACACGCAAGGAAGGCTTGTTTATCCTGATCGTTCCAGATCAAGGGGGCAGGGAGGAGCATTTCGAATGGGAACGGGTCTATTGCCAATTAAAAACGATCACGCTTTCTCATGAAAAGGGAGCAAAAGTTTACTTAGGCATCAGTTCCAGCACTCAAAAAATCGATCATTATTACCGGTGCTATAAAGAAGCAATGCAGGCTTTAAAAATAGCGGAGAGCCGTTTTCAGCACAAGGGATTCATCGACTTTGACAGCTTGGGTTCTTATATCGTTCTGAGCAACCTGCAGGACACGATGATCGCAGAACAATTTATTGACAATTACCTTAGTCCCTTGTTGAAATCCAGCAAAGGGAAGGGGAAAGAATTGTTCGACACGCTACGAGTTTATTTGATGATGAATGGAAATTTAAAAGAAACCTCTGAACATCTCTTCATTCACCGGAGTTCGTTAAAGTACAGGCTGGAACGAATCAGTGAGCTTCTGAAGGTGGATCTTGAGGATGCAGAAGAAAGATTTAATTTGATGCTTGCCTATAAACTGCACGATTTTTATCGCTTGTAAAAAAGAGGAGTATCGTAAACCGTCCCGCTTCCGCCATACATATCAGCCACAAGGTAAGGGGGGATGACGGGAAAAACCTGTTATCCTGAATGGCATCGGAGCCAAGAAAAAGTAGAGCTGCACAGGTCCACTGCGGTGCATCATTGAAACGGGCCATCCCTGGTCAAGACCCCAATTTGTAGACAGTAAGAAAAACCCCGGCCGTTAGGCAGCAAGCTGACGCCTGTATTCTACAGGGGTCAGCTTTTTTAGGTTGATTTGAATCCGTTCCTATTAATTTATAGAATATCTGATATCCGCAACCCTAATATGTAAGGTGTAACGATAATAACCACTACAAATACTAATTACGCCACCTGAAAGAGAAACAGGTACAAATGAAGAAGTTACATGTATTTACTATGATGTGATGCTAAGTATATTTGCAAGTAATCTGCAAAGCTAGTTTCATTGAGTTCTCGGGTTCGTGTCCACTCAAACAATCGGAAACTCTCCATAAATGAAAGGAATTCATTATTTTTCAGCAATTGAATGATTAAATTATTTTTTGCACTTACAGTATTCGATTTTGAGTCAGGCTCATTTAAGATAATGGTTCGAACAAAACCAAGCAACAAATCAGTTAATTCTAAACCGATTTCCTTTCCTTTTGGAACGAGAGAGCTGGTTACTACACGAAACTGTTCCCCGCGGTAAATCGATTGAACATTGAGTTGTTCTTTTATTGTGTCGTTAAGGCGTATATCTTGATACTCTGTAGATTCTTCTATACAAATGTCTGCCTCAATTGAAATGTTTTTGCCATAGCCTCGTAATAGTCCATAAATTAGGCGTTCGGGAAATTTTGAGTACACAATTTGAGAAATGATAGTTGGGGAGGAGGTGTTGGCACTCAGGATCGTGTAATCGTAATTGATAATGTTAAATTTGAGCATTTTACGGTATTGAGCAACCAAATTCATAACTTCCATCATGTTGTCTCTTATTTGAGCAGAACCTGTAAATCCTACCCAATGAAACCTGACTTCACCGTCACGCAATTTTTGACTCCATGTTTGGAACTTGTCTGATTCATATAAATCTGAGGGAATAGACAGTCCACCCATTAAATTGGGTTTGTTCGTTCTTTTTCCACTTTCGTCGAAGAAAATTCGCAGCGTTACATCGTTCACACGAATCCCCCCTGGATTATGGCATTGACTAAAATTAACGGTATTTGGTACAATTTAAACAGGAATACGATCCTCTTTCCTTGAGATAGCGGAGAGTGTTCCAGAAGGATAGCCACTCTTTCCATTGATAGCGTGGCTCTTCGAATATGCGTAAGAGAAACTGCCTAAGGGCAGTTTTATTTTGTTCATCATTTTCGGAATATTCCTACACATCTATTATATCGTTCTTCCTATAATTAGGCATATAATTCTTTTCTTTATACCTGCCATTTGTCCCTACTGTTATAGGCTATACAGGAGTTTGAACCTGCCTGCCTCCATATAGTAAAAATCCACCTGTTTTGGGGTGTCTTTTCTACGCAACATAGAAAACCTTGACACCCCACCCCAACATGCTACACTATAACCGACAGGATGTCGGTCGGTTATAGTGGGAGGTACGGCAATGAGAATTGTAAAAGAAGCGGAAGCACGCAAAAACGAGATTCTTGACGCGGCGGATGAGCTTTTTGGCCGGAAGGGCTTTGATGGCACAAGCACAAACGACATTCTCCAAAAGGTCGGGATCGCGCGGGGGACCTTGTATCATCACTTCAAGTCCAAGGAAGACATCATGGATGCGCTGATCGAACGGTACAGCGCCAGGATGTTAGGGGCGGCGCAGGAAATTGCCGCAGACAAAAGCATACCCGTAGTAGAGCGCATCATTCGCGTCATTATGGCACTGAAAATAAGCGGCGGGGGCAGCCACGAAATCATGGAGCATATCCACAAGCCGCAAAATGCGCTGATGCATCAAAAAATACAAAGAGTCGTCGTGAATGGCGTTCCTCCGATCCTGGCGGAAATCATCCGCGAGGGCATCGAGCAAGGGCTGTTCAGCACGCCGTTTCCGTACGAATGTATGGAAATGGTGGTGGTCTATACGAGTGCCGTTTTCGATGATGACCTCGTTTCGTTGACGGACGAAGAGCGTGCCGGGCGTTTGCAGGCATTCGTTTTCAACCTGGAAAGGCTGCTTGGCGTCGAAAGCGGGGGATTGATGGAGATTATGGCGGTGTTGGGCGGTGGGAATGGAGGAGGCCATGAATAATCCGGCAAATGCGTTCCGAAAATTTCTCCTGTTGTGGTCGGGGCAGTTTATTTCGGCGATCGGGAGCGGGCTGACGGCGTTCGGGCTTGGGGTGTATGTATTTGAGCAAACCGGCATGGCGTCGGCAACGGCTCTTGTCACCCTGCTTGCATTTATGCCGTCTCTGTTGCTAAGCGCAGTGGCAGGGGTGCTGGCGGACCGGTATGACCGCAGGCTGCTGCTCGTATTGGGCGACGGTCTGTCAGCAATGGGGCTTGTCTTTATTTTGATTTGCATGCTTCAGGGAGATGTGCAGCTATGGCAAATTTGTCTGGGTGTGACGATCAGCTCTGTGTTTTCATCGCTGCTCGATCCTGCATTTAAAGCTACCGTTACCGACTTGCTGACAGAGGAGCAATACACCAAGGCGAGCGGTCTTGTGCAGGTGGCCAGCTCCGCCAAATTTTTGATTTCGCCCATCCTGGCGGGGGTGCTGCTGGCTTATTCGGATATCAAACTGCTGCTGCTCATCGATATTTGCACCATTGTCGTAACTGTCGCATGCACGCTCGTCGTACGCAAAGGCCTGGAGGCGAAGAAGTATGAGCAGGAGGCAAAGTCATTTCTCCGCGAATTCCAGGACGGCTGGAGCGCGATTACCGCAGACAGAGGCGTGCTTGTTCTCGTGATGATGACCTCGGTGATGGTCTTTTTCATCGGGTTTATCGAGACGCTCGCGGTGCCGATGGTTCTTGCCTTTACGGACAGTGCCGCCTTGGGAACGGTCATCACGATTGCAGCTTCGGGAATGTTGGTCACCAGCCTCCTCATCGGCGTCCTTCCGGTCAAAAAGGGTTTCGCCAAAGTGCTTTCGCTGTCTCTGTTTGGTGCCGGCTTGTTTATGGCACTGTTTGGCATGCGTGAAAATATTGTATGGATTTGCGTTTCGGGATTTTTGTTCTTTGCGATGCTTCCGCTTGTCAATAGCAGCCTGGATTATCTCATTCGCACGAACATTGCCAATTCCGTTCAGGGACGCGCCTGGGGGCTGATTGGTGTCATCTCCCAGTTGGGGTATGTGGTCGCGTATGCATCTTCGGGCGTACTTGCGGATTTTGTGTTCACTCCTTTGCTGGTCGATGGGGGATTGCTGGAAAACAGCGTCGGAACACTCATTGGCACGGGAAGCGGCAGAGGGACGGGACTGCTCATTATGATCGCGGGAGGTCTGCTTTGTGTGACGGCTGTCGTGTTGTACCGGTTGCGATCGGTGAGACGGCTTGAAAGCAAAGGGCTGCTATACGGCACAGAATAATCTGCCATGATCGTTTCCCAAAAGAACACGCTGTAAACGGCATTCGTTTTGCTGCGTAGGGGTAACGGGGGCTGGGGAGTGTTCTCGCCAAAGCAGGTATTACCCCCGCCCCCCTAGAATTGTCTAACGAGAAGTCTTGCAATTCGGAAAAAAAGGAGGCTACCGCAATGCTCGAAGGAGGAAAATACATCAAAGTCGATTCCGGTGTGGAAATTTTTGTCCAGGACGTGGGGAGCGGCCAACCGCTTGTCTTTATCCCGGGCTGGACCTTTACGACAGAGGTGTTCGAAAAGCAGATCGCCCACTTCCGGAAAACGAACCGGGTCATCGTCATCGATCCGCGCAGCCACGGCAGATCGTCGATTGCGATGCACGGCAATGACTATGCGACACATGGCACAGACTTGGCAAAAGTGATCGAAGCGTTGGAGCTGACGGACGTGACCTTGGTCGGCTGGTCGTTTGGCTGCCTGACGATGTGGGAGTATATCCGGCAGTTCGGCACGGCAAACATCCGCTCGCTGGTTTTCGTCGACCTGTCTGCCAAGCCGCTTTCGGTCAATCACGAACAGGACTGGGTGGAAGGACCGCTCGACGAGATCGCTGCCGTCTATACCCACTACTTGCGAGATGCCGAGAAGCAGCGCGAGTTTATCGCCATGTACGCAAAAGAAGTGATGGTCCAGCGGGAGCTTGCCGAAGACGAGCTGAACTGGATCGTGGAGCAATCCGTCAAAACGCCGCACTATATCGCGGCCAATCTGTTTGCCTCGGGAATGTTCTCGGACTACCGGGAAGAAGCCAGGCTGGCAAGCGAGTCGGTACCGACCTTGACCATCGTGGCGGAGCACTGGGCCGAAACAGCCAAACGCTTCGTCGAACGCCACGCGCCGAAGTCGGCAGTGGAAGTGCTGGGCGGGCATATGATGTTCTGGGAGCATGATGCGAAGTTCAATCAGATCCTCGATCAGTTTCTGCGAGGCTAGCGTACCGCTGGATAAGGCTGCCCGGTGAAAGGCAGACGGTTTGAAAAAATGCCATTCCTCCCATGCTAGGTATGAACAAACCGAGATGGAGGGTGGCCGGCATGAGCGATCAGTGCCCGAGGATCTGGGCAGAAGAGAATCCCCCGGCAGGTGTCGAGGACTGTACAGATTGCGGTCTTTACAAGCACGGATCGAGAGTGGTCTGGGGTGAAGGAAATCCGGATGCACCGATCATGGTCGTGCTGGATAATCCGGGGGCAAGAGAAAAGCGGGACGGGACCGCGTTTGTCTGTGGAACGAGGGAGACCTTGCAGCAAGCGGTTCTACAGGCTGGTCTTGGCGAACGCGATGTATACGTCACCTATGTGTTGAAGCGTCGGCCGACTAAGGCGTACGACAAGGCGGAGGCGAGGACGATCTGCATGCAGCATCTGCTTGCCCAGTTGGAGAGCAAGTCTCCCCGCATTGTCCTTTGCTTGGGCAATGTAGCGGCTCAGATGTTCTTTGGCGATCAGGAGGCTGACGTAAAGACGCTCAGGCAAGCCTGGCATTTGCCGCGGGGCGTGAAGACGGCTGTTTCCTACCATCCGTTAGCGGTACGCAGGCGTCCGAACCTCTGGCCCGCTTTTTTGGCTGATTGGGAATTTGTCGTGTCTGGATTCAAGAATAAAGAGCCGTAACGGACAGGAGGGGCAGGCGAGGAATTGCCTCTCTTTTGTTTGACAGCCGTTGTCAAAATATTGAGAAATAGACGCGGACACGGTAAGCTATAAGTAATTCCGTTGATTCATGGGAACAGGCAAAGGGGGGCGGCTCCTTGTTTAACGAAACGCTTTCGACGAAAATGTGGAAACGTTTTGTACAAGAAGGTGTGATTGACTCTTCACGCATCAACAAGCGGATCACGGAGTCGTGGATTCGCTGCAAAAACAGGTACGTGGATCCTTATCGGGGCATTGGCCGGGACATTTTGACCGGCGAGGCATTCGAGAGGCAAAAGCACAGACACCAGGAATTGCTCGACGTCACGCGGCCGCATGTAGAGAAGATGTCAACCTTCATTGAAGACACCGGAATGATCGCCATACTGATTGATCCTGATGGCTATGTCCTTTCCATGAAAGGGAAAAAACCGATCTTGCAATACGCCGGGGACATCAACTTTGTCGAAGGAGTGCGCTGGACGGAGGATGAGGTAGGAACGAATGCGATCGGGACTGCGATCCATGCCAAAGAGCCGATCCTGGTCACGGGTACGGAGCATTACTCGATGGCATCGCATAAATGGAGCTGTTCAGCGGCGCCGATTCACGACGATGAAGGCAGGCTGGCAGGGATTCTCGACATCTCCTGCCCGGTGGAACAAAGTCATCCCAATATGCTCGCGATCGTTTCCTCCATCGCGTATACGGTCGAGCAGGAGTGGAACAGAAGGCGCGAGCAGGACGAGTTGGAGCTGATCCGCTGTACGTGGGAGATCGCGGAAACGAGCCAGCCTGTCGTCTTTTTGAACCAGAAGCAGCAGGTCATCTTTGCCAACAAGACCGTGCGCCAAAAAATGTCGTCCTGGTCGGGAAAATGCGACTACCAGAACCTGTTGCGCGAATACGAGTACGCCGAGCGAAAACGAACTCCTGTATACTCCCGGAGACACGGGAGGCTGCTCGGATACTGTGTGCAATTGGGGGATACGGCCATGAACGTCCGCTATTCGATGTCGTTGCCCGCTTCCTTCCCCAACATTCGCTTTCAGGGAGAGACGGGAACGAGCAAGGCGTTTCTGCGTGTCTTGAAACAGATTGAGCGCATTGCCCAAAGCAGCATGAATGTGTGTATCCGCGGCGAAAGCGGCACAGGCAAAGAACTCGTCGCTCGCGCCATCCACGAAAACAGCCCGCAGCGCTCGGGGCCGTTCGTCGCTGTGAATTGCGGCGCCATCCCCAAGGACCTGATCGAAAGCGAGCTGTTCGGCTACGCGGAAGGGGCGTTTACCGGTTCGCGCCGCCACGGATACAAAGGCAAGCTGCAGCAGGCGCATGGAGGAACCTTGTTTCTCGACGAGATCGGGGAGATTCCGCATCAGATGCAGGTTGCTTTGTTGCGCGTCTTGCAGGAGCGAAAAGTCGTACCCATCGGAAGCACCTCGGAAATACCGGTACACATCCGCGTCATTGCCGCGACGCATCGGGATATTGCCCGGCTGGTGCAGGAGGGAAAATTCCGCGAAGATTTGTATTACCGTCTGCACGTGTTTCCCCTTTATGTACCGCCCCTGCGCGAGCGCAAGGAAGACATCCCTCACCTGATCCGTTATTACTGCCGAAAAAACAAGCTGGAGCTGCCAGTCATCTCATCTGTCATGCCGCAGTTGCTGGAATACGACTGGCCCGGAAATATCCGGGAGCTGTTCAATATGCTCGACCGCCTGAGCGTCTGCGAGGAAGAAGACATCCCGTACGTCCTCCAGGAGTTGTTCCACACCGGGGCAAAGGGCAAGGCGAGCCCTGCAGCGCCAGTCGTGACGACGACGAGCGACAGCAAAACCAATTCATCCATCCAGCGAACCGTTCGCGCTGGCAAGATGACCTACCGCGAGGAGATTGAAAAGCAATCGATCATCCAGGCTTTGCAGAAAACAAATGGAAGCGCTTCCGCTGCTGCTGGTCTGTTGGGCATTCCGCGCAGCACCTTTTACCGCAAATTGCAAAAGTACAATCTGTAGCAGCCCAAGAAAGGAGACGACATGACCGGAGCAAATTTGCCAGCCGCACTTTGCGCAATCGATACGACTGCTGCCGCCATGACCGGCGATGTGATGATGCCGTTTGCCTTCGATGAAGTATACGGGAGAAGGACAGGGGACGGGGGGCTGGAACCTGCCGTTCACCTGTGGCGACACGAGAGGGCGTTTGTGCTGGGAACGAGAGACTGGAGGCTTCCCCGCGCGCAGGAGGCGGTCCGTTGGCTGCAACGCCACGGATATTCGGTCGCCGTACGCAATTCGGGAGGGGCAGCCGTACCGCTGGACCCGGGCGTAGTGAACCTCTCGCTGATCGTGCCCAACCGTCAGGGCGATCTCGACGCGCAGCGCCATTTCGTCCTGATGGCGGAGCTGATTGGCCGCTGCCTGGAGCGCTGGTCGTTGCAGATCGGCACGGGAGAGGTGCGCGGTTCGTACTGTCCCGGCGACTTTGACGTCAGTGTGCAGGGAAAAAAACTGTGTGGCATCGCCCAGCGCAGGCTGACCCGGGCAGTGATAATCCAGGCATTCGTGATCGTCGAAGGCAGCGGGGAGGAGCGAGGGCGGCTCGTCCAGGCGTTCTACGAGCAGGCTGCGGCACCGTCTTCACAAGCAGGCGCGGACCATCCCATCGTGGAACCTGCCAGCATGACCAGTCTGAGCGAGCTGGTCGGAGAGGCGAGTGCAGCATCGTTTGTCGATGCGGTCAAGCAGGAGCTGGCCACGCACCTGTCCGGCGAGTATCGGAGCTACTCCGCGCTCGACCCGGAGGACGTGCAAAAAACAATCGATGAGTACCGCAGACGGTATTCGCTACATGCACAAGAGCGTACAACCTCATAGCCGCTGGTGCTGGCAAACGAACGGGCAGGAATCGCCCCGGGGTTTTGCACACCGGTGGCTTTTTTTTTTGTCCCAAAACGGACCTGGGAGCAAATGAGACAAATTGGGACAATGTCTCATTTTGTACCGCCTTTTGTGGGACACAGGCGGGGACGTCGTCCGCATATTCCCGTGATTGCAGCGCTTGCCAGCATTGGCATACGAGTTGCTATACGGGTAGGTAGCACCCGGCAGGAAAGGGGGGCAGGCTGTCAGAGTGAATGTGATGGTGTGCAAGCGCTGAGGACATGAATGAAGATGGGAGGAAGATCGTATGGAAGTAACGGCAAAAGAAAACAAGATATTGTCGCAGGACAAGGCGAGATGGATGTACCGGAAAATGCTGGAGATCCGCAAGTTTGAGGATGCCGTACATCTCCTGTTCGGCCAGGGCAAGCTGCCCGGGTTCGTTCACTTGTACGCAGGCGAGGAAGCGATCGCGGTGGGAGTCGGCGCCCATCTGGAAGACAAGGACTCGATCACGAGCACGCATCGCGGGCACGGGCACTGCATCGCCAAAGGATGTGATCTGGACGGGATGATGGCCGAAATTTACGGCAAGGTGACAGGCCTGTGCAAAGGAAAAGGCGGATCCATGCACATCGCCGATCTGGACAAAGGGATGCTCGGCGCAAACGGCATCGTGGGCGGCGGATTCCCGCTGGCATGCGGATCTGCGCTGACCGCCAAGCTGAAAAAGACCGGGGCTGTGAGCGTCTGCTTTTTCGGGGATGGAGCCAACAACCAGGGGACGTTCCACGAGGGGATCAACCTGGCTGCGATCTGGAAGCTGCCTGTGATCTTTGTCGCCGAAAACAACGGATACGCGGAAGCGACGCCGTTTACGTACGCATCGAGCTGCACGAATATCGCCGATCGTGCAATCGCTTACAATATCCCCGGCGTGACAGTGGACGGGAAGAATGTGCTGGAAGTGTACCGCGTCGCTGAAGAAGCAGTGAGAAGAGCGCGCAACGGCGAGGGACCGACTCTGATCGAGTGCATCACGTACCGCAACTACGGCCATTTTGAAGGAGACGCCCAGAAGTACAAGACGGAGGAAGACAAACAAAAACACAGCAACGAGCAGGATGCGATCAGGCTGTTCCGCGACTATTTGGCGCAGCAGCAGCTTTTTGCGGAAGCGGAATTGACGCAGATGGAGGAATCTGTCGAGCAAGCGATCCAACAGGCCATCCGTTTCGCCGAAGAGAGTCCGTATCCGGAAGCGGATGAACTGTTGACGGATGTGTACGTGTCGTACTAAGCGAAGGGAGGAGAAAGCATGGCGAGAACAATCAGTTTTTCAAAAGCGATCAATGAAGCGATGACCATCGCGATGGAGCGGGATGAGAATGTCATCCTGATGGGAGAAGACGTAGCAGGGGGAGCGCAGGTCGACCACCTGCAGGACGATGAAGCATGGGGCGGCGTACTCGGGGTGACGAAAGGGCTGGTCCAGACATTCGGTCGCGACCGCGTGCTCGATACGCCGATTACGGAAGCCGGGTATGTAGGGGCTGCGATGGCTGCTGCCGCTACGGGATTGCGGCCGATTGCCGAGCTGATGTTCAACGATTTCATCGGAAGCTGCCTGGACCAGGTGATGAACCAGGGGGCGAAATTCCGCTACATGTTCGGCGGCAAGGCGCAAGTCCCGGTCACGATTCGCACGATGCACGGCGCAGGCTTCCGGGCTGCCGCCCAGCACTCGCAGAGCCTGTACGCCATGTTCACCCATATTCCGGGGATCAAGGTCGTCGTGCCGTCCACGCCGTACGATGCCAAAGGCTTGCTTTTGGCTGCGATCGAGGACAACGACCCGGTTATTTTCTTCGAGGACAAGACGCTGTACAACAAGATGGGCGAGGTCCCCGAAGGTCACTACACGATTCCGCTCGGAAAGGCAGACATCAAGCGGGCCGGTAGCGATGTGACGATCGTGGCGATCGGCAAGCAGGTGCATACAGCGCTGGAAGCGGCAGAGCTGCTGGCGAAAAAAGGGATCGAGATCGAGGTCGTCGACCCGCGCAGCCTCTCTCCGCTGGATGAGGAGACGATCCTGTCCTCGGTCGCCAAGACGAACCGCATGATCGTCATCGACGAAGCCAACCCGCGCTGCAGCATCGCTACCGACATCGCCGCGCTCGTCGCTGACAAAGGCTTCGACTCGCTGGACGCGCCAATCAAGCGCATCACAGCGCCGCATACGCCGGTTCCGTTCTCGCCGCCTCTGGAAGATCTGTATCTGCCTACGCCGAAAAAAGTGATTGAAGTCGTCTCCGAACTGATTGGGGACGCATCCATCATGGCCGTATCCTGATCGGGCACAGGGCACTCCTGCAAGTCCAACAGGAGTGCCCGAACATCACAACATTGTACGAAGGAGGGTATCTGGATCATGGCAGTAGAAGTCATCATGCCGAAATTGGGAATGTCCATGGTAGAAGGAACCGTAATCGCCTGGAAAAAGAAAGTGGGTGAGGCGGTTGCAAAAGGGGAGAGAATCGTCGACATCAGCTCGGAAAAAATCGAGATGGAGCTGGAAGCGCCCGGGGATGGAATCCTGCTTGCCATCGCTGTCAACGAAGGCGGCGTGGTCCCGTATGGAACGGTTCTCGGCTATATCGGACAGGAGGGCGAGCAAGTCGAGACATCATCTCCTGCGCAACCGGCTGCGGCAGCGACGCAGGATCAAGAGGTAGCGGCGACTGCAGCCGTGCAGGAGCAAGCCGGACCAGCCCCTGCAGCACGCAAAGGGAACAGTCTGAAAATTTCACCAGTTGCCAAAAAAATTGCCGAAGAAGCCGGGCTGAACCTGGAGTTGCTCGTAGGAACAGGTCCCCAAGGCCGAATCACAAAAGAGGATGTGGAAAAAGCGTTGGCGTCAGGAGCCGCAGCCGGTCGGCAAGAGACAGCCTCGCCCGTTGATTCTCCTGCTGTTTCGCCTGCCGCCGCTGCAGCATCGACGTCCGCGTCTGCTTCACAGGAGAGGGTGGAAAGCAGTCCGGTTACCGGCATGCGCAAGGTGATTGCCACGCGAATGTTGGCAAGTCTGCAGCAGAGCGCCCAGTTGACGATGACAGCCAAGGCCGATGTCACCGAGCTGCTCTCGCTTCAAAGCCAACTGGCAGAAGAGACAAAGAGACGCCAGGAAGGAAAGCTCACCGTGACAGACTTCATCGCCCGTGCCGTAGTGCTTTCCTTGCAGCAGCACAAACAGATGAACAGCGCCTATCTCACCGACCAGCAAGAGGCGAGAATCGAGACGTACGGGCATGTCCATCTGGGCATTGCAGTGGCACTGGAGAGGGGACTGGTCGTCCCGGTGATCCGTCACGCAGACACGCTGTCGCTGCTGGGCATCTCGCGTGCGATCAAATCGCTTGGTGAACGGGCCCGCAACAATCAGCTCGACGCCGACGAGATGAAGGGGTCTACGTTTACGATCAGCAATCTCGGTGCATACGGGGTCGAGTACTTCACGCCTGTTCTCAACCCTCCGGAAGCCGGGATTCTCGGAGTCGGTGCGATCGAGACGGTTCCGGTCTACCGGGGAGATGAGCTCGTGCGTAGCAGCCTGCTCCCGCTCAGCCTGACTTTCGATCACCGCGTACTCGACGGAGCGCCTGCCGCTCAATTTTTGAGATGTGTCAAAGAGTACCTGGAAAACCCGTATAGCTTGTTGTTGTAAGGAGGAGAACCGTGGGAACTGTAGTCGTGATCGGTGGTGGACCAGCCGGGTACGTGGCTGCGATAACGGCAGCCCGCAACGGTCAGCAGGTGACCTTGATTGAGTCGCAGCAACTGGGAGGGACGTGCCTGAACGAAGGGTGCATCCCGACCAAATCGCTTCTGAAAAGCGCGGAGACGTATGAAACGATCAGGCATGCCACAGCTTTCGGCATCGATGTGGCAGAAGGTGCGGTGTCCGTCAACTGGCCGGGCGTCCAGCAGCACAAAGACAGCGTGATGAAGCAGCTCGTTCTCGGTGTCGGATATTTGATGAAGAAAAACAAGGTGCAAGTCGTCCGCGGCAAGGCAGCCTTCGTAACAGATCGAGAAGTGTGGGTGGAAAAGCCGGAAGGAGACGAACAGATTACGGCGGATCGGTTTATTATCGCGACCGGTTCAGCGCCGATCGAGCTGCCCTTTGCTCCTTTTGACGGCAGCTGGATTCTCCACAGCGGCCAGGCCATGTCATTGCCAGACATTCCGGCCAGCATGCTGGTTGTCGGCGGAGGGGTGATCGGCTGTGAATTCGCCAGCATCTACAGCAGGTTGGGCACAAAGGTGACGATCGTCGAGCTGGCAGATCATCTGCTGCCCGGTGAAGACCGCGACATCGCAGAAGTGCTGGCCAAACAGCTCACAGCCGCGGGAGTCGCGGTATATACCGGGACTGCCTTGAAAAGCGTGCAGGCGGCGACGAAAACGGCGACCGTGCAAGCAAAGGACCGGATCGAGGAAATACAGGCGGAGCGTGTCCTCGTGGCGATTGGCCGCAGGCCGCGCGTGGAGGAACTGGGGCTGGACCGCATCGGGGTGCGCTATTCCCGTCAAGGCATCGAGGTAAACGAACATATGCAGACGAACGTCCCGCATATTTACGCCTGCGGCGATGTGATTGGCGGCGTGCAGCTTGCCCACGTGGCGTTTCACGAGGGAGAAGTGGCAGCGCTCCACGCCTGCGGGCGAGGGAAAAGCGTCTCCTACCGAGCCGTCCCTCGCTGCATCTATACGTCGCCGGAGATCGCCAGTGTGGGACTGACAGAAGCCCAGGCCAGAGAGCAGTACGGAGATGTCCGCATTGGCGAATTCGCGTTTTCAGCCAACGGCAAGGCATTGATAGGCAAAGAGCCGGCAGGGAAAGTAAAAGTGATCGTCGAGCCAACGTACCATGAGATCGTCGGGATGTCGATTGTCGGCCCGCGGGCGACGGAAATGATCGGCCAGGGAACGCTCATGCTGCACGCTGAGATGACGACAGATGCGATGGAGGATTTGATTGCAGCGCATCCGACCTTGTCAGAAGCCGTGACGGAAGCGGTGGCGAATGCGACGGGCCGTGCCATACACGGGTAAAGGGAAAAAGAGCTGTTCGTCCTGGTAATATTGGACGAACAGCTCTTTTATTGCGATGCGGACTGATACAGCTCGTCGATGCTGGCACCGGAATCGACCAATCCGCGGTCAATCGATTCCCACAGGTAGAGAGAGGCGACGCTCGCATACGGATTCCAGCGCGGGCCGTGCTGGGCGAGTGCATCCGGCGTATCGTACAGCCATCTGGCTGCACGCTGCAGGCCGACATCTGCCAAAGACAGCACATCGGTACGACCGAGGGAGAAGATCAGGAACATCTCGGCGGTCCAGGTCCCGATTCCTTTGACAGCGGTCAGCATCTGGATGACTTGCTCGTTATTGAGCTGATGGATGCCGCCAAAATCGAGTTCTTTGGACTGTATACGCCCGCACAGATCGTGAATGTAGGCGATTTTCGGGCGGGACACGCCTGCCTCCCGAAGCTGCTCGACGGGGATCTGCAGGACATGTTCGGGCGAAAATTCCGGGCACAGCAGGCTGACCCGCTTGCGAATCGTACTGGCTGCCTTGGCTGATAGCTGCTGGCCGATTACGGACATCGCCAGCGAATAAAAGTGGTTGTGGCGCACTGTCAGCTCCAGTTCGCCGATCACGTGAATGAGCTTGTTCAACTGTGCGTCTGCTTCGCCCAAGGCGATGACAGACTCGCTTTGCCGGGTAAATCGCAATAAGGTATCCATACATCCATTCTACCTTTCAAACGAAATGGGAAGCGCATGTGATTTCTGGAAAGCAAAGCAGATCGCTGCTGCCTGGGTGCTTGCTGCTGCACGCATCCGGGATTTACCGCAGGATGTGCGAAGCGATGCGTACGTACATGTTCACGCCGATGGACAGCGCGTCTTCATCGAGGTCGAAGCGCGGATGGTGGTGCGGATAGACGATGCCTTTTTCCGCGTTGCCCGAGCCGATCAGGACGAAGCAGCCGGGAATCTTTTGCAGGTAGGCGGAAAAATCTTCGCCGACCGTCAGCGGACGCATGTCCGTGATCAGCGTTGCTCCGAGATCGCCAATACCAGCCTCCTCGATGCGCCTGCACACATCGCTGTCATTGGTCAGCGGCAGGTAGCCGTTGTTGTACTGAAACGTGTACGAAGCGCCATGTGCGTCTGTTACTCCCTTGACGATGCGCTCCATCAGGCGGGGCAGAGTCTCTTTCCACTCGTTTTTGAAATAGCGGGTCGTCCCGCCCAATTCGACCGAATCAGGGATGACGTTGTTCGTCGCGCCGCCGATGATTTTCGTGGTCGAGATGACGACGCTTTCCAGCGGATCGACGTTGCGGGAGACGATTTGCTGGAGGTTGGTGACGACCTGGGCGGCGATGGCGACACTGTCTACTGCTTCATGCGGCAGCCCGCCGTGACCGCCTCTTCCCTGAATCGTGATGGAAAACAAGTCTCCCCCGGCGAATAGCGCTCCCTTTTTCAAGACGATGCTCCCGGTCTCCAGATGGGACATCAGGTGTGCCCCGACGATCATGTCGACCCCGTCCAGCACGCCGGACTGGACCAGCTCGATGGCGCCACCGGGAGGCATTTCCTCCGCGTGCTGAAACAGAAAGCGGACCTCGCCGCACAGTCTGTCGCGATACTTGCCCAGTACCTTGGCTGCTCCGAGCAGTATCGCGGTATGTCCATCATGTCCGCAGGCGTGCATGACGCCGGGAACCTCCGAAGCGTAGTCGACCTCGTTTTGCTCGTGAATCGGCAGCGCGTCCATGTCAGCCCGAAAGGCGAGCACCGGACCGGGCCGATCCCCGATCAACCGGGCGACCACACTCGTTTTGGTCGGTCGGGATAGCTGCATGCCGCCAAATTGCTGCAGTGTCTCATAGACGTAATCGGCTGTTCTTGATTCCTGAAACGACAACTCCGGATTGCGGTGAAAATGGCGCCTCCAGGCGATGACGTCTTGTCTCACCTCATCGGCCATCGCTTTTTCCCGTTCGAGCTGCATGTCCATACCTCCCCAAAAAAGACGGTGATTTCCTCCATCATACATGCTGAGCTTGGCATGGTGTCAATGCTTCTTGTGTGATATTATCAGAACTGTCAGAAATATTTTGGACAAGAAGCCAAAAAGGAAGGCAGGCGTGCACCATGATCCTGGATTATTTGCAAGTCAACACAGCGTACGACCTCGGTGTCATCCCCGATCGGCAGACGATCACCTTTTTAAGCAAAATTTCGGGAACGGCGCAGCTTTGGCACTGGAACGACGAGCAGGCAGCCGCACAGCAGATCACCGCGCTGCCGGATCGCGTCGTGGAGGTGCATCACTCGCCCTGCGGAACGAAAACGGTGGTCGGCATGGACAATAAAGGAGACGAGCGCATCCAGTTTTATCTCGTCAAAGAGGATGGAGCCGTCGTCGAGCCGCTGACAGACGCCCCGCAGTATTTTCACTACTTCGGCGGATGGTCGGCGTGCGGGACGTATATCGCCTGGGCGAGCAACCGCCGCCATCCCGGCAAGTTCGACCTGTTTACGCAAAACGTCGATACGAAAGAAAGCAAAGAGGTATACCGCTACGACGGTCCCTGCCGTCCGGTCGGCTGGCATCCGAACGGAAAAAAGCTGTATTTCAGCGTAGCGACGAGCAATCTGGACAACGAGCTGTCGGTGCTTGACTTGCAGACCAGTACGGCGGAACGTCTGTGGATTTGCAGCAGGCCAGCAAGCTATCAGTCGCTTCAGATCAGCAAGGATGGCGAATACGGATACATCATTACAGACCGCGACAGCGATACTGCTGCGCTATACCGTTTTTCCCTGGAAGAAGGGGATTGGGAGTGCCTCGTGCATTTTCCAAAGTGGGATGTGGAGCTGTACAAGCTCTCCGCAGATCAGCAAACATGCGCCTTTACCGTCAACGAAGGCGGCATCTCGGCACTGTATGCCTATTCCCTGACGGAGCGGAAAAGGGAGCGGGCAGAAGGCATCCCGAGCGGTGTCATCAAGCACATCGCCTGGCTGTCCGACGATCGGATCGCCTTTGACCTGATCAGCCCGACTGTGCCCGGCGACATTTGGACCTACGGGTGGGCAGGGAAGCTGGCAGAGCGAGTCACGCATATCAGCCACTCGGAGACGATCGCGCCGACCCTGGTAGAGCCGGAGCTGCGCACATTCCAATCGTTCGACGGGCTGGAAGTCCCGTACTTTTTCTACGCCAAGGGGAACGAGGAAAAGCGCCCGGTCGTCGTCTACGTCCACGGGGGACCGGAAAGCCAGATTCGCGCCGAGTACCATCCGGTGTTTCAGTATTTGGCCAATCAGGGCTTTATCGTCGTCGCGCCCAATGTGCGTGGCAGCTCCGGTTACGGCCGCACCTATATCACGCTGGATGACCGACGCAAGCGCATGGATTCCGTAGCCGACCTGGCGTATCTGGCAAAGGAATTGTCGACGCTAGGTGAGGTGAATCCCCAGGCGATCGGCATCATGGGCAGAAGCTACGGAGGATTCATGGTGCTGGCGGCGCTTACGCATTATCCCGACATTTGGGCGGCGGGCGTCGATATTGTCGGGATCGGCAACTTCCGCACGTTTTTGCAAAATACGGGGGAGTGGCGGCGAAAGCTGCGCGAGGCGGAATACGGGTCGCTTGACGAGGACAGCGACTTCTTCGAAGAGATCGCCCCGATCAATCATCTGGAAAAGATCACAGCTCCATTGCTTGTCTTCCACGGTCGAAACGACACGCGGGTTCCCGTGAGCGAAGCGGAACAGTTGGTTGCGGAGATGACGCGGCGCGGCCAGACTGTCGACCTGCACATCTTTGAGGACGAAGGACATTTTACGGAGAAAGTGAGCAACCATATCACGATGAACCAAAAGATTGTGCAGTTTTTCCTGGAGCATTTGCGAGCAAAGGGGTGAGTGGGGGAGTTCATGCGGAAGTATAGACCCGGATGAACACGACTAGCGCTTCTCGCCAAGCTGCCACATAATCAGCTACATTACAAAGGCAAAACACCGGCGTCTCTTGGGCACAGCCCGAGGGGGCATCGGTGTTTTTTCTTTCGCTGTCGCATCGCGGGAGATGTCCCCTCGATCGTTGCGCGTTCTGCTGTAATCGTCAATCGCTCCATGAGATGCTCCAGCTCCCGAACAGCAATGTTTAGCACTATGAAACAGAGAACGGTTTTCTGCCAAAAGCAAATGTGAGCGTTATGTGCCACCCGTTCGGCATTATCGCCTTTATATACGATAATATCGAATAAGGTAGAAATTTCAAAAAATTTGTCGCAAAAAAATTGACAGACAGAAAAGTTCAATTATAATAAATCCCATAAGCGTCGATATTTACGAACGACGTTCGATAATGTCGAACAATAAGCGGAAGGGAGGGGGAAGTATGACAGAACGCTTGATTCAATCTGTTGACAGGGCTATTGACATCATTGAACTTTTTACCGCCTCGACACCTGAATTGAGTGTAAAAGAAATAAGTGAGAGACTCCATTTGTCGAAAAGCACAGTGCATGGTCTGATCAAAACATTGGAGTATCGCGGCCTTTTGGAACAAAACCTGGAGAATCAAAAGTACAGGCTGGGACTTAAGTTATTTGAACTGGGCAACCTCGTAGGCAATCAACTGGATATTCGCAAGCTATCATCCACAGTTATTCACAAGTTAGTCGAACAAGTAAAAGAAACGGTGCATTTGACCATTTTGGACAAGCATGAGGTTGTCTACGTGGAAAAACTGGAGGGACCGTCCTCCCTGCGCATGTATTCGCAGATTGGCAAGCGTGCCCCGATGTATTGTACCGGGGTAGGAAAAGCCATTTTGGCCTACTTGGACGAACAGAGAGTAGATGACATACTTCGTACCACCGAGATGGTGTCGTACACCCCGTACACCATTACCACCGTGGAAGGGATCAAGACCGAATTGCAGCGCATCCGGGAAAACGGCTATGCCACAGACGATCAGGAAATCGAGCTGGGGTTGCGTTGCTTTGCCGCTCCGATCTTCAACCACGAAGGCAATGCAGTTGCATCCATCAGTTGCGCAGGACCGATCAATCGCATTGTGTACACAAAAGAAAGTGAAATCGCCGGGTATGTGAAAGAAGCAGCAGCGGAAATCTCGAGAAAGCTGGGATACCGCGGAAATAGGCACGCTGGTCAGGCTTGAGGACCAGCTATCGTTATAAAACACCATGTAAGCGTTTACGCATATGCGAGCACAAACAGTTTGCATGTGGTCATGTCCAATAGGGGGGATGAAAATGAGTACGAATCCGCAAAACAACATGAATGATTCGAAGGAAGAGACGACAGTGCCAGATGGACCTTGGTGGAGAGGGGCCACCCCGCAGCAGTGGAAGGTTCTCTGGGCTGCCTTTCTGGGTTGGGCTCTCGACGTCATGGATCTGATGCTGTATTCCATGGTCATCGTATACGTCATTCAGGAATTCCAGTTTGACTCCTCGATGGCAGGGACCATCGCATCCGCGACCTTGATTGCCTCGGCCTTCGGGGGGATTATCTTCGGATTTGTCGCGGACAAGTTCGGCCGGACGAAATCGATGCTGTACAGTATCCTGGTCTATTCCCTGTTCAGCCTTATGTGCGGATTTTCCACAACTTTCACGCAGTTGTTAGTATTCCGTATTCTCGTCGGTCTGGGTACTGGCGGGGAGTGGTCTGCCGGAGCCGCCCTCGTAACGGAAAGTTGGCCGGCGAAGCACCGGGCAAAGGTAATGGCATTTGTCCAAAGCTCCTTTGCAGTCGGGTATGCGCTGGCTGCCTTCATCGCCATGATCGTGGTACCTGTGTGGGGCTGGAGAGGCGTTTTCTTCGTTGGTGTATTGCCCGCTCTCTTGACCTTGTGGATCCGCAAGCATACGCCGGAGTCTGAAGTCTGGCAAGCCCAGAAAAAACGCTACTCTTTTAAAGAGATTGTCGGGCAATTGTTTGGCGCCCACAAACGAAATACGATTATCTGCTTGCTGTTTACCGGTTTTGCAATGCTTGGATACTGGGGCTTGTTTACCTGGATTCCGACCTACCTGGCAACACCTGTCAGCGAAGGCGGCCCCGGACTCGATGTCGTGAAATCCGGGATGTGGATTATCGTGATGCAGTTTGGCGCGTGGCTCGGTTTTCTCAGTTATGGCTACGTGGCGGACTGGCTCGGACGGAAAAAATCGTTTGCCCTGTACTTCGTCATTTCCGCCATTTGCGTACCGTTGTACATGCTGATTGACGATGTGACACTGCTCTTGATTTTTGGACCTGTAGTCGCCTTCTTTGGCACCGGTTTTTACAGCGGCTTCGGACCGACGTTTGCCGAGCTGTTCCCTACCGGAATCCGTGCTACAGCCCAGGGCTTTATCTACAATGCGGCACGGGCGCTCAGTGCGTTGGCTCCGTTTATTATCGGACAGTTGGCAGTGACCCAAGGTCTTGCCTCGGCACTGCTCGTAACGAGTGGATTCTTTCTCCTGGCGGCCGTGGTCGTCATGGTCTTCTTGCCGGAAACGAGAAATAAAGAGCTTGTGTAAGCGGATAGAAGGAGGAATCGAGTATGAGCAACATTCCAGTATTGCTTCAACAAATCTCATCCATGCAGCAATTTGATCTGAGCCAGCCAGTAGTAAAGGGGATGCCGATCCATCCGGCTCATCCCCCTTACCACATCACGCTCAATAACCGGCACGGAGATGTGATCCGCGAATGTGGTCACAGCTCCTCCAATGAAATGATCGTTATGAGCACACACTCTGGTACACATATCGACGCATTGTGCCACGTCTCCGAGCACGGCAAGCTGTTCAGCGGGGAAGAAGCGGCAGAGGCGCAGCGCGGGGTACAGTTGTTCAAAACACTGGGTGCCGAGCAAATCGGGACGATATTCAAACGCGGCGTCCTGCTCGACGTGGCGGCGTACAAAGGTGTGGATGCGTTGGATGAAGCCTATGAAATTACCGAAGAGGACTTGATCGCAACAGCCCAGGCGCAAGGCACTGCCATCGAGCAGGACAATGTGATTCTCGTGCGCACGGGTTGGGGCAAATGGTGGGATCAGGCAGCCAAATACCTCGGCGGACACGATGGAGCCCCTGGTCCGGGTGTGCGCGCCGGAGAGTGGCTGGCAAAACAAAAACCGTTCTGCGTCGGCTCGGACACCTCTGCGTTCGAAGTGATGAATCACGACAACATTACGCTGGAGGTTCACATGATCCTGATTGCCCGCAATGGCATCTCGATCATCGAAAACCTCTACCTGGAAGAGTTGAGCCAGAACAAACAATATGAATTTGCCTTTGTCGCCCTGCCGATTCGAATTGTCGGAGCGACCGGCTCGCCAATTCGCCCGATTGCATTTGCATAACGAAAGGAGTGGACAGACATGCCGATCATTCAGATTACGATGGTAGCAGGCAGAGATAACGAAGTGGTGGAAAACTGCATCCGGAAAGTAGCAGAAACGGTCTCGGAAACATTGAATGCGCCGATTGAAACTGTCCGGGTGTTGGTGACCGAATTGCCGCCCAACCGTTTTGCTGTCGGAACAAAGCTGAAAAGCGAAAAATAGAAGGCAATCATCTGCATCCGGAGGAGGAGAAACCCCTGTGACTGATTATTTGAGCGTCAACCGTTGCGAGGAGCTTGCACAATTGCTGCGCACAGCCGAAAAGGAGAAAGCCGGAATCGCCCCGCTGACGGCCATGGAGCCGGGGATGAGTGTGCGGGATGCCTACCAGATCCAACTGATCAACATCCGGGACAAAGTAGAGGGCGGTCAGAAAATAACCGGGAAAAAGATTGGATTGACCTCGCTGGCGATGCAACATCTGCTCGGCGTGGACCAGCCCGATTACGGTTTTTTGCTGGAGAGTATGGAATGCCGCAATCACGGCGAAATCTCCATGCAAAAGCTGATGCAGCCCAAAATTGAAGCCGAGATCGCATTTGTCTTGAAGCGTGACCTGGCAGGGTCTTCTGTCACTGCCCTCGACGTGCTGCTGGCGACGGACTACATCGTGCCTGCCTTTGAGATCGTTGACAGCCGGATTCAGGATTGGAAGATCAAGCTGGAAGACACTGTTGCCGACAACGCCTCATCGGGAATGTATCTGCTCGGCGAGAACCGGCTGCGGGTAGAAGAGGTAGATATGGCTAACCTTGGCGTAGCGCTTTACAAAAATGGCGAACTGGTCAATACCGGAGTAGGCAGTGCTGCTCTCGGTCACCCCGCAAATTGTGTGGCGTGGCTGGCAAACAAGTTGTCCGAATACGGCATTTCGCTCAAGGCAGGAGAAGTCATTTTGTCGGGAGCACTGTCGGCGGCGGTCGCTGTATCCGCCGGGGATCATTGCGTCGCCCGGTTTGCGCACCTGGGAGAGGTTGGCGTTCGCTTCACAGAGTAGACAGAATAAGGAGTGGAAACTGGATGGAAAAGAGAAAAGTAGCGATTCTCGGCTCGGGGAATATTGGCACAGACTTGATGATCAAGCTGGGTCGTTCCGAAGTGCTGGAGCTGACGACGGTGATAGGCATCGATCCTCAATCGGACGGTTTGCGCCATGCGAGCCGGAAAGGGTATACAGCCATTTCCACCGGTATTGACGGCTTTTTGGAGCAGCCCGAGCTGGCTGATCTCGTGTTTGACGCGACCTCTGCAAAGGCACACGCGCGCCACGACCAACTCCTGCGCGCAGCAGGCAAGACGGTCATCGATTTGACACCGGCAGCACTCGGTCCCTTTGTCGTGCCGACGGTAAACCTGGGCGAGCATCTGTCCAAAGGGAACGTAAACATGATTACGTGCGGCGGACAGGCGACCATTCCGATGGTGTACGCCGTAAGCCGCATAGCCCCGGTCGCATACGCGGAGATTGTGGCGACCATTTCCAGCAGAAGCGCAGGTCCGGGAACCCGGGCCAATATCGATGAATTTACCGAGACAACAGCGAGAGCGATTGAACAGATTGGCGGGGCCAGAGAAGGCAAGGCGATCATCATTATCAACCCGGCGGAGCCGCCGATTATTATGCGGGATACCGTATATGTGGAGATTGAAGGAGCTTACGACAAGGAAGAAGTACGGGCGTCCATCTATGAAATGGCGGCTGCTGTGCAGTCGTACGTACCCGGGTATCGCATCGTGACGGAACCGATTTTTGAAGGCAGCATCGTCACCATCCTCCTGGAGGTGGAAGGCAGCGGAGATTATCTGCCCAAATACGCCGGCAATCTGGATATTATGACGGCGGCAGCGGTGAAAGTGGCAGAGGAACTTGTAAAAAAACAGACAGCACCGAAGACGCTGTAAGGAGGGGGAGGAGCATATGACGACAAAGCCGGAAATCATCATTACAGAAGTCGCGTTGCGGGATGGAAGTCATGCGCTTGCCCATCAATATACGGTGGAGCAAGTCGCAAAAGTGGCAAAAGGGCTGGATGAGGCGCGGATTCCCTACATCGAGGTTTCCCACGGTGACGGGTTGGGCGGTTCGTCCTTGCAATTCGGGCGATCGGCCACAGATGAATGGAAGCTGATCGAGGCAGCCTTGTCCGTATGCCAGTTTTCGAAAATCGGTGTACTGCTGCTTCCGGGCATCGGCACACAGCGCGACTTGCGCAGGGCAGCAGACATGGGCGTAAAGTTGGCGCGGATTGCTACCCATGTGACCGAAGCGGACGTTTCCGCGCAGCACATTGCCTTGTCCAAAGAACTGGGCATGCTGACCGTCGGCTTTTTGATGATGGCGCATCTCGCTCCCGTCGAGAAGCTGGTAGAACAGGCGGCACTGATGGAGAGTTACGGGGCAGATATCGTCTACATCGTGGATTCCGCAGGGGCAATGCTGCCAAATGACGTCCGTGAAAGGGTCCGTGCGCTGAAGCAACACTTGCAGGTCGAGGTCGGTTTCCACGGTCACAACAATCTCTCTGTTGCGGTAGCCAACAGCCTGGTCGCGATCGAAGAAGGAGCGACCCGCATCGATGGCAGTATTCGCTGCCTGGGAGCCGGAGCAGGCAATACGCAGACGGAAGTGCTGGTGGCAGTATTGGACCGTCTGGGTATTCAGACAGACGTCGATTTGTACAAGCTCATGGATGTCGCAGAAGAGGTGATCGCACCGATTTTGCCTGCGCCGCAGGAAATTACCAAGGGCAGCCTGACGCTTGGATACGCAGGCGTGTATTCCAGCTTTTTGCTCCATGCGCAAAGAGCGGCGAAAAAATACGGGTTGGACCCGCGCGATATTCTCGTAGAGATCGGGAAGCGCAAAGCGGTCGGCGGACAGGAAGACATGATCGTCGAGGTAGCGGCTGCGTTAAGCAAGGGCCGCGACTAAAAAGTGGGAGGGAGAGAGATCCGTATGGAAGCAAAAGAGCTCACATCACTTGCACGTTTTCTGGAAAGCGCGGAGCGAAACCGACAGGAAGTGCCGCGCATCACGTTGCAACATCCGTCCTTGACTGTGGATGAAGCGTACGACATTCAGGCAGAGATCGTCAAGCTGAAGGTGGAAAACGGCTCCAGGGTAATCGGTCCGAAAATGGGGCTGACGAGTGCGGCAAAAATGAAGCAGATGGGCGTGGAAGAACCGATTTTCGGCTACGTCTTCGATTACATGGTCGTTCCCAATGGAGGAACCATTCGCTTTGACGAGCTGATTCATCCCAAGGCCGAGGCGGAGATTGCCTTTGTGCTGGACAAGGATCTTGAAGGACCGGACGTGACGATCGAACAGGTGCTAGAGGCTACCCGTTACGTACTGCCGGCGCTTGAGATCATCGACAGCCGATATGAAAACTTCAAGTTTACCCTCCCGGACGTGATCGCCGATAACACGTCGGCATCGCGGGTCGTATTTGGGGACCGGCTGATCAAGCCGTCCGAACTGGAGCTCGACCTGATCGGAGCTACCATGCTGTTCAACGGAGAAAGCAAGGCGTTTGGCGCGAGCGCAGCAGTCCTGGGTCATCCGGCCCGCTCCATTGCCATGCTCGCTGCCATGCTTTCCCGAAAAGGCGGAGGGCTGCGCGCCGGGGAAGTCATCCTGTCCGGCGCGATCACGGAAGCTGTGATGTTTGCCCAAGGCGACTATGTCGTTGGAAAATTTGACGTCCTGGGAGACGTCTCGTTTTTGTGCAAATAAACAGGTTCTTCCAGTAAAATACAGGAGAAAAGAGGAGGGATCCGGTTGAAAGCAGTTATCCAGCAATGGCTGAAACCATCCATGAAAAAGAAGCTGCTCGTTTCGTTTTTGTTGGTTTCACTTTTGCCGTTGCTCGCTTTGGGGATCATCAACTACTACTTGTCCAAAGACGCGTTGGTCAACGCCAACAAAGCGCATTTGAAATCACTGGGAGACGCGGCATACATCCTCGCTCATACACTGGATCAGCAGGTGCAAAGCGGCAAGTTGAGCAAAGAAGAGGCACAGGATATGTTTCGCGTCGCCCTGAACGGGGAAATCAACGGCGATGTGCGCGATATCCCCGCAGATTCACCGCGAATCGGCACGGATGATTACTTCTTTGCCGTCAATGGCGAAATCCGCACGGTCATGCACGTGAAAGTGGAGCTGGAAGGACAAATTCTCGACAAGCCAAACGATTTTGGTGTCAACGTCAGCCGTGATATGTACACCCAGAAGGAAGGCTTTTATGAATTCATGTGGACGAATCCGGGAGAGACGGAACCGCGTCCGAAAATCTCTTACTTGCGTTATTTTCCGGAGTGGGATTGGGTCTTGGTCATGGGCTCCTACTACGATTCCTTCTACGAGGCATCGGAGGAGAGCAAAAATGTTACCGCACTGATTCTTCTGATTGGCCTTGTCCTCGTCACTACGGTTTCTGTCTGGATTGCATCGAGTTTCACCAAGCGGATCAACCACGTTCGCGAGACGATGGAATTCATGGGACAAGGTGACTTTACAAAACGGGTAGACATATCGGGAAGCGACGAGCTGGCGCAAATGGGGCACTCGCTCAACAATACGATCGCGAGCCTGTCCGGCGTGATGCAGCGAGTGAAGGAATCCGCCGTGATTGTCCAAAAGTCGGCTGCCCAGCTATCCGAGGGAGCCAGCCAGTTGAACACCGCATCTACGGAAATTGCCGTTTCGATCGATGACGTTTCCCAGGGATCGGATCAGCAGGCGGACAATCTGCAAAATATATCCGGGTACATGGAGGAGCTGGCAGCCAGCTTCGCGGAAGCCAGCACCAATGTCAGCACCGTAAACGACCTGGCTGTCAAAGCGAAAGATGCCAGTATCGAAGGACGACACAACATTGAAGAAACAATGAACCAGATGGGATCGATCAAGGAATCTGTCCTGGAGATTCAGGATGTGATCGAGAACCTGAATGACCGCACCAAAGAAATCGGCAACTTCGTCACGGTCATTACCGACATTTCTTCGCAGACCAACCTCCTGGCACTGAACGCCGCGATCGAGGCGGCACGGGCTGGCGAGAGCGGCAGAGGCTTTGCCGTCGTAGCGGAGGAAGTTCGCAAGCTGGCAGAGCAATCCGCCCAGTCGGCAGAGGAGATCAAATCGATTATTGAAAGCATCATGGAGCAATCCGAACGCAGCCGGGAGACAGTGAAAAACGGCAGTGTATCCGTCCTTCAGGGTACCGAAGTGGTAAAAGAAGCAGGGGAAGGCTTTGACAGAATCCTCTCTTATGTGACACAGGTAGCGGAGGGCATCGGCACGGTGAATCAGACCGTTCGGGAAGCCAATATGGGTGCGCAGGAGATCGCCAAATCGGTTACGGAGCTGGTGGCCTTCAATGAACAAATGAATGCGCACACCCAAAATGTCGCGGCGCTGATCGAGGAACAGACAGCGATGGCGAAGGAAATGCATTCGGCGACGGAAGCCTTGCACGAGCAGTCAAACGGACTGGAAGAGGTTGCAAAAGGTTTCCGGGTGTAATCGTCCAATCAACGAATTGCCTGCACCATCAATAACCCGCATGGAATGCTGCTTGTGCAAAGCGGCTTCCGGCGGGTTCTTTGTTTGCGCATTTGTCAGAAAGTATCGTTTAATCATACAATCATACATAAGAGCAAGGAGCCGAAAGAGGGAGGTCACGTTTTGCCGATCAAAAAGACACTGAACAAAATCAGAAAAGAAGAATCGACGCCGCGCCCCGTCCTGCACAATATCGGACAGGCACTGCTTGCCCTGGGCATCGGGATGCTGTTCGGAATCATCGCCAAATACAGCGACACCGTCCCGTCGAGCGAGGGCATCGGACGTGTCTGGAACATCGTCAGCAGTATCACCACCGACCTGGCGATATGGGTCTTATTGGCTACGATCATCGCCGCCTGGAGTCGCAATCCGCGAATCGGGGCGCTGAAGGTGTTTCTTTTTCTGGGGGGAATGTTGCTCTCCTACTATCTCTACTCGATGTGGCTGTTCGGTTTTTTTCCGCACTATTACTTTACCCGTTGGGGTATTATCGCGGTTGCATCACTGGTAGCAGGGTACCTCGTCTGGTTCAGCATGGGCAAAGGCTGGGTCGCTGCGCTCTGTGCCGCCACGCCAATCGGGTTTTTGATCACGACCGGATTTTCGTTCTGGTACGCGTACGACATCACCAAGGCGTTCGCGATTTTTTCAGCAATCATCCTGTTTTTTCTTCTGGCAAAAGACAAGATACAGCGGCTGCGCGTCTTCCCGCTCGTCATTCTGGTCGTGCTGTTCCTGCGACACTTCGACGTCCTGCCATACCTGTTCGGGGGAATGTAAGCAGGCTATCGTTTAGTTTGCAAATAAAGCAAATCAACACCGCAACCTTGTCACATTCCGACGGGGGAGCGGTGTTTTCGATTCAGGGAAGTCCGTTCGCAAAAATAGTCCCCATAACCCTAGTCCGAAACTAGAAAAAAATGGTATATTGCTGTCAAGCAGTATGAAATATGCGATTGACAAGGGAGGTTGTTCGGGATGTATCAAATGGACAAAGCCTTGTGTCAACACCTTCACAAATGCGACGACCCGCTGAAAAAGCATCTTTCCCAAGCGACAGGGGACGACCAGGAGATCACCGTTCTGCTGCAGCGCAAGACTGACCTCGACACGATGGGAACGGCTGCGCTGGACGAGTTCGTGTCCAATGTCGGCTGCACGGTCGTCAAGGAGCTGCCCATTATCGACGCCAAAGTCGTACGCGTGCCGCTCGGTGCATTGGGGCAGCTTGCCAGCCATCACCACATTCACCGCATTCACCTCGACCGCACGATGCATGCCTTGCTGGATACAGCGGCTCCGACGATCGGAGCCATTCCGGAGTGGGAATCCGGTCTGACCGGCAAGGGAGTGACCATCGCCATTCTCGATACCGGCATTTACCCTCACAGTGATTTGAAAAGCAGACTCGTCGGCTTTTACGATGCGATTCAAGGAAAAAAAGACCCTTATGACGATAACGGACACGGCACGCATGTAGCAGGCTGCGCCGCCGGCGACGGTAAAGCGAGCGGCGGCAAATACAAAGGCCCCGCCTACGAAGCATCTGTAGTCGGCGTCAAGGTATTGGACGCCAGCGGACAGGGCTCCGTCTCGGACATTATCGACGGCGTGCAATGGTGCCTGCAATCCAGGGACACGTTTGGCATCCGCATCCTCTCTCTTTCCCTGGGCGGTCCGGCCTATGAGTCGTACCGCAACGATCCGCTGTGCCAGGCATTGGAAAAGGCGTGGAAAGCGGGGCTGGCTGTCTTCGTCGCAGCAGGCAACGAAGGACCGAGTGCAGGTACGATCGGAACACCTGCCATTCATCCGCTGCTGATCACCGTAGGCGCTACCGATGACCGCAACAGCATCAGCGACAAAGACGATAGTATCGCTACATTCTCCAGCCGTGGCCCGACGATCGACGGTCTGGTCAAGCCGGATATTGTCGCGCCGGGCGTCAACATTATCTCGCTGCGCTCCCCCGGATCAACAATCGACAGGGCTTATCCGAGTCGAAGGGTCGACCAGCAGTATGTTTCTCTCTCCGGCACGTCGATGGCCACTCCGATCTGCTCAGGTGCGGCAGCTCTCCTGCTGCAGGCCAAGCCGAGCCTGACGCCAGACGAGCTCAAGGCGGCACTGCTGGATGGAGCGCGTGATCTGTTCCAATCTCCGCAAGACGCCGGAAAAGGCTACGTCGATTTGCAGGCGGCGCTGGAACTGATCGGGAGAGAGGGCAAACAGCCCCGAAGCACGCCGGTTACACCTCGACGTACCGTCGTCGCCTACACGCCGGCGATTGCCAGTCTTCTCTGGCAGGAGCTGGACGGGGCTAAGGAGTCGATCGAACTGGAAGTTCCACGCCTGACCGACATTCAGACGATTACCGCCGTAGCCAATGCAGCGCAGCGCGGCGTCCGCGTACGCCTCCTGATCGATGCGGCTGCTGCCGAGAATCGGGAGACGGTCCGCTTTCTGGAAGCAAAAGGGGTCGAGGTCGAGTCATTCAACAGCGTCAGCAGCCACAGCGGACAGCTTCACACGGCGATTGCCATATTCGACCGCACACGCGTCCTGATGGGCAGCGGCGCCTGGACGTACGAGGAATTGTTCGTAGCCCGGGAACACGCGATTTTGACCGACGACCCGCAAGTTACCGCTCCGGTTATGACCGTATGGCAGGAGGATTGGGAACAGGCCGGACAGTTCGTGCCATCTTCCGTCGCCGCAGCGGGCGGATGAGCAAAAACATAGGATCAAGATGGCCGAGTGCATGGCAGTCCTGGAAGTAACGGCACCCGAGCCGGATCGCATGATCAATGATTTCGATGAGATGGTAAAACGGGAAAGCGCCTCTATCGCTGGGTGCTTTCCTTTTTGTCATGCCGGAAAGGGAAGGGAGTGGCCGAATGATGGTGGAATTCTCCTACTACGAGCGAGACGAGTTGAATACGATTGTGGGAGAGGCGCTGTGGTGGGTGTGAGCATGACCAGCAGAGAATGCGTCTATCAAAAAGACAGGAGGCGTGGAGGCATGAGCGTACAAGCAGGTTCGTTTGCGATCAACCAGGAGCGGCTGCAACAGCGGATCAAGGCATTGGCCGAGATCGGGAAACTCGGGGAGACGGGCGTATGTCGGCTGGCCTTGTCGCCGGAGGACCGGGCTGGCGTGGAACTGGTCCGGGGCTGGATGGAGGAGGCGGGACTGGAAACGCGGATCGATCACTTTGGCAATCTGATCGGACGGTTTGCAGGAACGCACCCGGAGGAGCCGCTCCTGATGATCGGCTCGCACATTGATTCCCAGCCCTACGGTGGCCGCTACGACGGTCCGATCGGCGTCCTGGGCGGGCTGGAGGTCGTACAGACGATGAAAGAGCGGGGGATCACTCCCCGGCGGACAATCGAGATCGTATCTTTCTGCGATGAAGAGGGGTGCCGCTTTCAAAAAGGATTGTTTGGCTCACGAGGCATCCTCGGCCGTCTGGAACCGGAAGAGCTTGAGCGAGCGGACAAACACGGCGTGACGCGCAGGCAGGCGTTGCGAGAGTTCGGTTGCGATCCGGAAAAGCTGGAGGAGAGCCGCTACCCGGACGGCAGTATCGGTGCGTACCTGGAAATGCACATCGAGCAGGGACCGATCCTCGACAAGAGCGGGGAACCACTCGGAATCGTCACGGGAATTTCCGGTCCGCTATGGTGGACAGTAGAGATGGAGGGCTTCGCCGGCCATGCCGGTTCCGTTCCGATGAACATGCGGCAGGACGCGCTGCTTGGCGCAGCCAAGGTGATCACCGCGCTGCATGAGATTGCCGGCACCGATCCGTCAGCTCCGACTGTGGGGACTGTCGGGCACCTGGAAATTTTCCCGGACTCGCGCAACATCATTCCCGAACGCGTGAGGTTTACCGTCGATCTTCGCGATATTGATCTGGAGCGGCGCAATCAGCGGGAGCAGGAGCTGCGGGCAGCCATCGAGCGGGCGGCGCAGGAGGGCGGACTGACCTATACGATCACCGAGGATACGAACAGCGATCCCCGCTACTGTGCAGAATGGATCAAGGCGATCATGCGGGAGGAGTGCAGTGCGCTCGGAGTCGCAGCGCCCGAGCTGATGAGCGGTCCATTCCACGATGCACTTGCCCTCTCCTATGTCTGCGACTACGGAATGATCTTTGTCCGCTGCCGCGACGGAATCAGCCATAATCCCCGGGAATATGCTGCACCGGAAGACATCGCGCTGGGAACAGAGCTTTTGTATCGTACAGCTTTGCGCATTGCGTCGAAGGAGGCACGCTGACTGTTGGGAGCATCTGCCAAAATACCGGGACTAACGAACTAGTTAATAAGGAGTGCATTTTTCCGTAGGGGCAAAAACGGAGCGTACAGAGCGCCCCCTTTTTAGCTTGTCTGTACGCTGTTTTACTCATAGGAAAAAACGGCAAGAGTGAGCCGGCTAGTTCGCTTCGCAGGCTTGAGATTGTCGTTGCCTAAGCGAAGTTCTTCAATTGCCGTATGGGACAGGATATGCAAGACAAATAACCGCAAATGAGTTGGCGAACAACTGCTGCCGCCCGTCCAACTAAAGGACGGGCGGCAGGTTTTGTTTACAGAAAGTAAATGAAATTTTATGGAAAATTAAGACTAAAGTTGGGTTTTCTTTATTAATTATAATGGTAGAATGATGCAGTAACTGTAATTATATGGTTTGGAAGGAGGTGTTTTGGCATGCAATGGTTTCTGAAAGTCGTTAAGGATTATGCGGTTTTTGGTGGTCGAGCACGACGTAAAGAGTATTGGATGTATACATTGTTTTACGCAATTGGTTATCTGATTCTGTACATTTTGGAAAGCCTGATCGGTCTTACACAAGTTTTGACTGGCATTTATTCCCTTGCTCTTTTGTTGCCTTCTTTGGGGGTTACGATTCGCAGACTGCACGATACCGGCAGAAGTGGATGGTGGATTCTGATCTCGCTGATTCCACTCATCGGTGCGATTATTTTGCTCGTATTCTTGTGTCAGGACAGCAAAGGTTCGAACCAGTACGGCCCAAATCCAAAAGAGGAAGAAGCGGGCGCGCTCGTGTAATCGGATTGAAAAAAGCCTTTACCCTGTCAGCAGGGCAAAGGCTTTTTTCGCTTGTAGGCGTGCATGGCATCTCTTACACCATAATCTCGCAGATGTCGTTGGTAAACTGCACCGGGTCTTCCACAGGCAGCCCTTCGATCAGCAGTGCCTGGTTGTAGAGGAGAGCGGTATACAGTTTCAGCTTCGCCTTGTCGTGTTCGAAAGCGTCCTTGAGCGACTGGAATACTTTGTGCTGAAGGTTGATTTCCAGGACTTTGTTCGCTTTAACATTCTGGTTCGTGGGCAGCGCATTCAGGACTTTTTCCATCTCGATCGTCACTTCGCCCTCCGTCGACAGGCAGACGGGATGGCTGCGCAGCCGTTTGGACGCCTGGACCTTTGTAACCTTTCCTTCCAGCAGGCTGTGCATGTAGTCGAACAGTTCTTTGTTCTCGTTGTTCTGCGCCTCGGTATCCTTCTTCTCTTCCTCGGATTCCAGCCCCAAGTCGCCGCTCGATACGGAGTGGAACTCCTTGTCTTTGTAGGTACGCATCATCTTGATGGCGAATTCATCGATGTCTTCAGTCAGGTACAAAATCTCGTAGCCTTTTTCCGCGACGGCTTCCGTCTGCGGCAGCTTCTCGATGCGCTCAATCGACGCGCCGGTCGCATAATAGATGTACTTTTGCTCTTCCGGCATCCGCGAGACGTACTCATCCAGGGTAACCAGCTTTTTCTCCCTGGAAGAGTAGAAGAGCAACAGATCCTGGAGCACGTCCTTGTGGCTGCCAAAATCGTTGTAGACGCCGAATTTCAACTGGCGGCCAAACGCATTGAAAAACTGCTCGTACTTGTCCCGCTCGTTTTTCAGCATGGTTTGCAGTTGGCTCTTGATTTTGCTGGCGATATTTTTGGCGATCAGCTTCAGTTGGCGGTCATGCTGGAGCATCTCGCGGGAGATATTGAGCGACAGACTCTCGGAATCTACCATCCCTTTCACGAAGCTGAAGTGGTCGGGCAGCAGATCGCCGCACTTGTTCATAATCAGCACGCCATTGGCGTACAGCTCGAGCCCTTTCTCATACTCCTTGGTGTAGTAGTCAAACGGGATGTTTTCCGGGATAAAGAGAACAGCCTGATAGACGACAGCCCCGTCTGCGCTGATGTGAATGGACTTCAATGGCTTGTCAAACCCGTAGTGCTTTTCGCGGTAAAAATTCTCGTAATCCTCGTCGGTCAGCTCGCTTTTGTTTTTGCGCCAGATCGGAACCATGCTGTTGATGATCTGTTCCTCCTGGTACTGTTCGTACTCGCTGTCGCTGCCTTCCTTGAGCCGGCTTTTCGTGACATCCATTTTGATCGGGTAGCGGATGAAGTCGGAATACTTTTTGATAATCGCCCGCAGACGGTATTCGTCGAGGAATTCGTCGTAGTTCTCTTCTTCGCTGTTTTCCTTGATTTTCAGGGTGATCGTCGTGCCGACGGAATCGCGCTTCGCCGCCTCGATCGTGTAGCCGTCTGCGCCGGAGGACTCCCATTTGTACGCGCCATCGCCATGCAGCGCTTTGCTTATGACCGTAACCACGTCTGCCACCATGAAGGCGGAGTAGAAGCCGACGCCGAACTGACCGATGATGTTGTGCCCGTCCTTTGCCTCATTTTCCTGCTTGAATGCGAGCGAGCCGCTCTTGGCGATGACCCCCAAAAGGCTTTCCAGCTCTTCCCGGGTCATGCCGATCCCCGTGTCGAGGATGGTCAGCGTGCGGTTTGCCTTGTCGGGAATCACCTTGATGTAGTAACGATCTTTGTCAAAAACGAGACTGTCGTCGCTCAAGGCCTTGTAGTAGATTTTGTCAATCGCGTCGCTGGCGTTGGAAATCAGCTCGCGAAGAAAGATTTCTTTCTGCGTGTAGATGGAGTTGATCATCATCTCCAGCAGTCGCTTGGATTCGGCTTGAAACTGCTTCTTTTCCATAGAAAAACATTCGCTCTCCCTTCCAGAATCGAGATTGGGGTATGAATGGACAGGTATAGCAGCATGGTTAGCACTCTGTCTCCTTGAGTGCTATTCTTTCTTTTTTATAGCAATAACCGCTTTTTGCTGTCAATATCGTCTGCTATGCAGGGAGAGGACTATTTTGCCTGTGGGACTTTCCGCTTGCGAGTGGCGATGCGGATGACGAAAAAAACAATGCACAAAAAGATGCCTGTTGCCACTGCATCGACTGCCAGAGCTTCAAAATGAGTGGCAGATGTATCCCGGTAGAGCAGGGAGGCTGCCATGCCGCAGGTCTGAACTGCGAGCAGGATGAGCGTATCCAGCAGCGGACGGTACCATTTCGTACGTTTTCGCCAGTACGACTGTGAGCACACGATCAAAAAAATATTGGGCAGCACGATCAGGAAGGTCGGGGCATTGTCACTGAATACGCCGTCTTCAACCGGCCAGTGCGGCATCCACAAGCAAGCGACCAGGAAGTTGCATACGATCGTTGCGAGAAAGACCGGACGGAAGAATTTTGCATCGTTACGCGCCTGCTCGACGGCCTCCTGTTTTCTCATTCCTTCGCTTTGCCAGTCAGCCGCCGTATCATTCGTACGGAAGTCGGTACGAAAGAACGGCTTTCCACTGTGCGCGTCCTTTGGAATCTGTTCATATGCCTCCGGCAGGTGGGTGTGCTGGACGCGGTTCAGATTTTCCTCGGTGGTATACACCGGTATCTGCTGTTCGTAGAAGCGATGGATCCATTGATCCAGATAGTCCTGTCTGTTCTCGGAAAACATGGCATACTGCGTCCGGCCTTGCTCGTCGCGCCAGACCATGATGATTCTCGCGCCATTGGCGTAGTATCCTCGGTGATGTTGACCAGCGACGGAAACATAGCGAGTCAGCCTCCCGATCAGCACCTCGCTCATTTGCGAAAAGGAAATCAGATTTTCCTCTTTTTCTCCGGTCTTGCGGTTTATGACCAGCGTGTAATAGCCGTCTTCGCGCAGTTCCGTTTGTACGAGAAACGTATACTGAAGCTTGAGAAAGCGGGAGCCGAACCAGATCACCCAGATGAAAAGTACGAAGCAAAGGAAAAACACAAGAGAGACCGTCCAGTTATCCTCAACTGTCAGCATGTACAATCCTGCGCCCAAAAAGGCCAGACAGACGAGTCCCAAAAAGGCAAACAGCGCGGCGTGCGCATATTTGCTCCACGCCGGCAATTCACTGGAATACTTGAGGTCTTTCCCCCCGCGCATCTCAATCACTGCAATCTCTCCTCACCCTTTTTGTATGGAACTGTATACGATCTGCAAGGGCGGCGGGTTTCATCTCATCCCGCGGTTTCCGCCTGCCGGGGGAGAGTGAGGATGAAGGTGGTTCCGGCGTTTGGCTTGCTGTTCACCGCGATCTGTCCGCCCATCAGGTGGATCACGCGGTACGAGTAGGTAAGTCCGAGACCTGTGCCGGACGTTTTCGTGGAAAAGTAGATGGAGCCGAGGCGTTTGATCTGCTCCTGGTCCATGCCGATTCCGTTGTCCTCGATTTCCAGAATGATGTCGGTATCGACGGAGTGCAGCGTCAGGGTCACGCGACCGAATTGGGTATCCGAACAGGCTTCGATCGCGTTCTTGATAAAATTGACGAGCACCTGCTTGAAGGCGTCCGGGTTGGCTGTCACGTACAGGGGTGTATCTGGTTTGTAGAGCATCAGCTCGACGTTGTTCATATTGGCAAAGGGTATCATCACTTCGCGTATCAGCACGAGCTGTTCCGACACGTTCACGCGTTCGCTCCGGGCGGTGATCGGTTTGGAAATGGAGAGATATTCCGACAAGATGGACTCGGTTCTTTGCACTTCATGCAGGCAAATGGTGATGTACTGGCTGATCTTGGCCGTATCGTCCGGCGTTTCCTTAATCAGGGTGAGAAAGCCTTTTACGGTCGTCAGCGGATTGCGCACCTCGTGAGCGAGAGAAGCCGCGACATGACTCATCGTCGTCATTTTTTCGTTCTGGGCATGTTGCAAAAACACGCTTTTCTCTTCTGCTGACTTTTTGAATAGCGTGAGCAGCAGACAGGTGCCGAGACAATTTTGCACAGGAATGACCGAAATGTGGAACAGGAAATGTTCCATCACATAGTCCGGGAAGAACAAATAGGTCAGAATCAGCGGCTCGATGGAGAAAAAGATGCCTACCACAAGCGTCACCATAGCCCCGCGATGCTGCCGGTACAGATTGGCGATGGGAATGGAGAGGAAAAAGTTGTAGATCACGATAAGAATACCTGCCAGAGCTCCTTCCCCGCCCAGGTACATGCGATACGCGATAAATTCCGCCATCACGATCAGTCCGATTTTGATGCCGCCGAAGACGAGCGCAAAGAACAGCACGACGTAGCGAATGTCGAAGATGATGCCTTCGACAACGCTGGCAGAGAAGCTCATCGCCAAAAACAGGCAGAGAGTACTGGTGCCGAGTATGAAGCGCCGGCTGTAATTGGTGGCCTTGTCGCGGTAATAGAGGTGGAAAAAGACAAAGGGAATAAGGGTGAACGATAGTTGCAGGATCACTTCTTTTACAATTGGCACGAGGCATCACCGTTTTTTGCGCAGAATATAACGATTTTCCAATTTAGTTCAACACAAAACAGGCAATCTCTTTCTGAATATTGTAACTAGTTGTTAAAATGAAGTTAGCCGTTGACAGCGGGATACGCTTTCCCTTATATTCTGTATAGATTGGTATGAAGGTTCAAAAAATACTGTTTCTCTTATCCAGAGAAGGCTGAGGGACTGGCCCTATGAAGCCCGGCAACCTAGCACGTGCGGTCGACGACACTGCGTGCCAAGGTGCTAATTCCTACAGGTGAGCGTATGACTTGCCTGGCAGATAAGAGGTGAAGATCAAGCTGATTGAAGCCTCTTTCTGATATGAAAGAGGCTTTTTTGCGCGGTACTTTCCCTTCCCTGCGGTACAGAGAACGAATAATAGGGGGTAAATCGATATGAAAAAGCGTTTTAGTGTGATTAGTTCCTTGGTCGTCGGGCTGTCCCTGTTGGTGACGGCTTGCGGAAGCGGCGGCAGCGGAGGCAGCAGCACCGGAGCAGGCGGGGATGGCGCCGCGCCAGCCGAAGAACAAGGCAAGCGAATCGCGCTGGTCATGCGCCAAAACGTGGGTACTTTCTCCGCCCAGTACATCAACGGCGTGAAAGCAGAAGTAGAGAGAAACGGCGGCCAACTGACCGTATTCAATGCCGATACTGACTTGTCGAAAATGGCTTCCAATCTGGATGCAGCAGTCAACCAGAATTTTGACGGCATCCTGATCGACCACGGTACGGCAGAAGCGCTGCAGCAAGGTACACAGAAAGCGGTTGACAAAAACATTCCGGTGGTCCTCTTCGACACCGACATCGATATTCCGGGCGTACCTGTCGTAGAGCAGGATGACCAGAAGCTGGCAGAGCTGAGCCTCGAAAAGATGGCTGAAGATATCGGCGGTCAGGGCAATATCGTAAAAATCTGGGTCGCAGGCTTTGCCCCGATGGAAAAACGTCAAATTACCTATGAAGCATTCCTGAAGAAATATCCGGACATCAAGGAAATTGCCGCATTCGGCAGCGCGACAAACAACACCGCCCTGGACACGCAATCGCAAATGGAAGCGATCCTGCGCCAATACCCGAACAAAGGGGATATTACTGCGGTGTGGGCAGCCTGGGATGAATTCGCCAAAGGAGCTACTCGCGCGATCCAGCAAGCTGGACGCACCGAGATCAAAGTATACGGTATCGACCTGAGCGACGAAGACTTGCAGTTGATGCAGGAAGCCGATTCCCCGTGGAAAGCGACAGCAGCCGTAGACCCGTCCAACATCGGCCGTGTACACGCAGAAACCGTGTTCAAGCTGATTAACGGGGAGCAGGTGCCGGACAAAGTGCAGTTGAATCCGGTGCTGGTGAAGCAGGATGACCTGCCGACCGACAAAAAGGTTACGATGGGCGACTTGTCGGAATACGTGACCGAATGGGGTAAATAAGCAAGGCGCGTGCAAAACTGGAGATTCCCGCCGTTGTCGTCAATGGACGGGAATCTTCCTATTATAAGGGGGTGTATCCATGTCCCACTTGAACATGACAGGAATCAGCAAACAATTCTCAGGAGTCCCGGCGCTTCGCTCTGTTGATTTTGAGGTGAAGGCGGGCGAGGTACACGCACTTCTCGGAGCAAACGGGGCAGGCAAGAGCACGCTGATGAAGATTTTGACCGGCGCCTATCAGGCGGATGAAGGGACGATCTCCATCGAGGGCCAGCAGGTGCGCATCGAATCTCCGCAGGACGCCAAAAAACTCGGCGTGCAGTGCGTCTATCAGGAAGTGGATACCGCTCTGATTCCGTATCTGAGTGTCGCGGAGAACATTTTGCTCGATCAGATGGTCGCCTCCAAGGAAAAAGGCTTGATCCGCTGGCAGCAGCTCTACGACCAGGCGGAGGCGATTCTCAAGGACTTTGACTTTGTCATTCCGGTCAAAAAGCAGGTGGAGGAATGTACGCTGTCGGAAAAGCAGTTGATCTTGATCGCCCGAGCCGCTGCCCAGCAGGCCAAGTTCGTCATCTTTGACGAGCCGACCGCGCCGCTGAGTACACGGGAAAGCGAGCGGCTGTTTCGCATCATCGATCAATTGAAACAAGCAGGTGTAGGGATTATCTACATTTCTCACCGCCTGCCGGAGATTTTTCAAATCTGCGACCGGATTACAGTGATGCGTGACGGACAGCGCGTGTTTACAGGGGAGACGCAGTCGACCGATATGGACGAAGTAATCTCGCATATGCTGGGCAAAAGTTTTTCCGAGGAGTTTCCCAAGCTGGAGGTGCCGATTGGCGAGCTGCTGCTGGAGGCAAAAGGTATCCGGGGCGGCAAGGTTCGCGGTGCAGACTTGAGCGTGCGCGAAGGGGAGATCGTGGGTATCGTCGGCCTGGTCGGTGCAGGCAAGACGGAGCTGGCACGGCTGCTGTTCGGCGCGGACCCGCTGGAGGCGGGCGAGCTGGCGATGAAGGGCAAGAAGCTGCAGGTGCGCTCTCCCAAGCAAGCAGTGGAATCGGGCATCGTACTCGTGCCGGAGGAAAGGCGCAAGGAAGGCATTTTTGTCGAGGAGTCGGTCAAGCACAACCTGTCCGTCGCGACGCTCGCCAAATGGTCGGTATTCGGGTTCGTGCGCAACAGCCTGGAGACCTTGCAGGCGAACGAGCTGATCAAACGGGTAGGCGTGAAGACAGCCGACAGCAATTTGTTGGTCGGTTCGCTCAGCGGCGGAAACCAGCAAAAGGTCGCGATCGGAAAATGGCTGGATACCGAGGCATCGCTGTTTTTGTTTGACGAGCCGACCAAAGGTGTGGACATCGGGGCAAAAAGCGACATCTACCGGCTGATCGGCAGGCTGGCGGAACAAGGCAAGGGCGTCTTGTATTTTTCCTGCGAGTTCCCAGAGGCAATCGGGATCGCCGACCGGATTCTCGTCATGTGCGAAGGGAAAATCGTCAAGGAATTCGCGCGCAACGAGGCGACACAGGAGAAAATCATGTATTACGCCAGCGGAGGTGAGTAATGTGGAAACAGCAAAAAAATGGAGTTTGTTCGATCTCGTCTACAAATACGGAACTGTCGCCGTCATCGTCATTGTCATTTTGTATTTCAGCCTGACGAATCCGTACTTTTTTACCTATGACAACATTACCGATATTTTGCGTTCGATCTCGATCGTCACGTTTGTCGCGATTGGCGTCACCTTTTCGCTGATCGTCGGGGGCTTTGACCTGTCTGTCGGTTCCACCGTATCGCTGACTACGGTAACGGTCGCTTCGATGATGGTCTGGTATGAGCAAGGACCGTTCGTCATTTTGGCTGTGCCGATTTTGCTCAGTCTGCTGGTCGGACTGCTCAACGCCTTTCTCGTCGTGAAAGTCCGCATTCCCGACCTGCTGGCGACGCTGGCGATGATGTACATCGTCAACGGAATTCACATGACCTATTCGAAAGGCTACTCGATTTATACGAACATGCCGATGCAGGACGGGACGATGGCGCCGGGCAAATTTGCCGACTGGTTTTTGTGGCTGGGCCAAGGGAAGATTTTGTCCCTGCCTGTCCCTGTGATCCTGACGTTTTTGCTCGTCGTCATCACCCATATCTACGTGACGTACACCAGACAAGGACGGATGCTCTACATGGTCGGGGGCAATCTGGAGGCGGCTCGCCTGTCTGGGATTCCGGTCAATCGCTACCGGACGCTGGCGTATGTGCTGTCCGGACTGTTTGCCGGGCTGGGCGGACTGTTGCTCGCTGCGCGGATCGGTACGGGGCAGGTGAGTGGCGGCAGCACCATGCTGATGGACGCTGTCGCGGCGGCCTTCGTCGGTTTCTCCGTCTTTGGCGCGGGCAAGCCGAACATGTTCGGTACGTTCGTCGGGGCGATTCTGATCGGTGTGCTGCTCAACGGGATGACGATGCTCAATTTGCCCTATTACGCCTACGACATCGTCAAAGGGACGGTACTTGCGCTTGCTTTGGCGGTAACGTACTACCAGTTGCGGCGCAAGCGGAACGGGTAGGCTGTCCCGGGTTGCACATGAATTTTTGATAGTGAAATAAGCTGCCATCTCTTCAGGATTTGCTGCGCGTGCAGCAGGTTGGATGATTGGCAGCTTTTTTGGGGTACTGGCGTGGAAAGCGAATGTTTGCGTGATACGTTATAATGGAAGGAATGATGCGTACGGCAGATGAACGGAGGAAGAAGGCGGATGGCCAGAAGAGAGATACAAGTAAAACGGATGCTCCAGTATTTTGTCGATGCCACAGTCGAGCTGATCGAGGAGGAAGGCCTGGCACATGTGAGTGCCCGCAAAATCGGTGATCGCGCCGGCTATACCAGCTCGACCATCTACAACTACTTTGAAGAGCTGTCCCATCTTATTTATTTCGCTTCCATGCGGCTGGTGAAAGATTATTTGCAAGAGCTGCCCCTGTATCTGGCAAAGGGCGACACGTATGTGGAGAAATACGTCCTGAGCTGGGAGTGCTTTTGCAAACACTCTTTTGCCAAGCCGGACATTTATCACGCCCTGTTTATTGCCGACTTGGGGAAAAAGCCGCAGGAGATGCTGGAGCACTACTTTTCCATCTACTCCAGCGATTTGATCGGCTTTCCCGAGGAGATCAAGCCGCTCTTGTACGATCCGGACCTGACCTCTCGCAGCAAAGCGCTGTTGGAACTGGCGAAAAAGGAACGCTCGCTTTCCGATGAACGGATCGAAGAAGTAAATGAAATGGCGGTATTGATCTGGGAAGGAATGATGACAACCGTACTGAACAAGCGGCGTGATCCTGACCCGGATGCAGCCGCGGAAAAGACGATGAAGTATATCCGAACGGTAATGAACACACTATAACTAGCGATGATAGGGGCTTTCTGCCGCAGTTTTTGGCAATTGGGGAGAGTGCCCTTTTTTCGTCTTGACCCTGCTATCGATTCGCGCGATACTGTTGTTATGAACGCGTTCATTTTATGATCGTTATCATAATTTTGGCTCCATGAAGGGGTGATCCAAATGGTATCGCAATCCAGAAGAACAAGTGGATTGATCGACTGCGACATCCATCCGGTTTTGAGCAATTTTGACGAACTGGTTCCGTACCTGGATGA
Source organism: Brevibacillus sp. TJ4 (assembly GCF_044627595.2). Lineage (NCBI taxonomy): Bacteria > Bacillati > Bacillota > Bacilli > Caryophanales > Paenibacillaceae > Brevibacillus > Brevibacillus sp. TJ4. The sequence continues at coordinate 534,267 of NZ_CP185865.1, forward strand.
ATCGATTCAGCAGTATATGAACATCGGCAAGTTTGCCAAAGGCGCACTGGCCAAGCAAAACAGCGGTTCGTTCAAATTTCCGGCTTCTCCGTACGCCAATCCGCTGCCTGTTCCGCTGCGTGCGGATGCGTTTCCGCCCAATGGCGACATTCCCGGAAGCGATCCCGCATTTTTGGCCCAGGATTTGCTTGATCGCTGCCATGCCACATATGGTATTCTAAATATCGGCCACGGGACGATGGCTGCCTTTCACAATGTTGAAGTGGCGGATAAGTACACATCGGCTGCCAATGATTGGCTCTATGACAAGTGGATCAAAAGCGATCCCCGCTACCGCATGACGATGGAAGTCACACCGCTTGATCCGGTGGCGGCGGTCAAAGAGATTGAACGCATCGGCAAGCGGCCGGAAATCGTCGGAATCAATCTGCACTGCGTCAACATCCCGCTGGGCAAACGCCATTACTGGCCGATCTACGAGATCGCCGAGGCTTACAACTTGCCGATCGTGCTGCACCCGGATGCGGAAGGCACAGGGGATTACGCCGCTGCTGCGGGAGTAGGACCGGCTTCGACCTATATGGAATGGCATACCGCACTTTCGCTGATCGGTCAGCGAAATGTGATCAGCCTGGTATGTGACGGGGTATTTGAGCAGTTTCCCAACCTGAAGGTAAACTTCATCGAGTACGGATTTTCCTGGGTTGCCCCGACGATGTGGCGAATGGACAAGAACTGGAAGGCGCTTCGACACGAAGTACCGTGGCTGAAGCTTTTGCCCAGCGAATACATCCGCCGCAATATACGCTTCGGCACACAGCCGATCGAAGAACCAAGCCGCCCCAAGGATCTTGTCGAGCTGATCCACATGATCGGAGCGGAGCACATGCTGCTGTATTGCAGCGACTATCCGCATTGGGACGGGGACGAGCTGGATCGGGCATTTCTCCACTTCCCGGAAGAACTGAAGCAAAAGATTTTTTACGACAATCCGCTGGAAGCGTTCCGGTTTTAGGGAAAAGGGGGAGGTCCGGATGAAAATGAAAGAGAAGCATCGCCTGCTCGTCTGCCCTGTAGAGGAATTGCCCGAGGGAGGGCGAAAGCTCCTGGAAGTAGACGGAGTGGAGATCGGCCTGATTCGCGCAGAGGGTGTGTGCTATGCCTTCCGCAATAGCTGCCCCCACCAGGGAGTGCCGATGCTGTACGGATCGGTTGTGGGTACGATGCTGCCGTCCAAGCCGCATGAATACGTGTACGGCCACCACAATGAAATCATTCGTTGCCCGCTGCATGGCTGGGAGTTCAATTTGAAAACAGGAAAAGCGGTGTTTTCTCCTGACGTTTCCCTCAAGACGTATGAAGTGCGCGAAGAGGAGGGCTTCGTCGTCCTGATGCTGGACAGACAGCCTGCCCAGTTTGCACACAAAGCGTTTTCCTGTATTCTCTCGGCTTCTTCTTGAAAAAAAGATTGACGGTTCAACGAAAGATGGAGATAATAAAAGCCGTAGTAAACCAATCGGATATAAAGATAGATAAGTGGAGGAAAAACATGAAAAAATCAATTCTTACCCTCGTTGTAGGACTCGTCACGGCTCTGACTGTGACTGCTTGCGGCAGTGGTCAGCAAGCCGCTCCGGAAAATACATCTGGCACTGGAGCAGAAGGCCAGACAGAAACGCTGAAAATCGGCGTTATGGGCGGTGCCGAAGAAGAGATCTGGAAAGTAGCCAAGGAAGTGGCGGCAAAAGACGGTCTGGAGCTGGAACTGGTTCCGTTCAACGACTACGTCCTGCCGAACAAAGCGCTGGATAACGGCGATCTGGATGCCAACGCATTCCAGCACGTTCCGTACCTGGAAGAGTTCAATGCCAACCACGGTACCAAAATCGTGAAGCTGGCTGACACGATCAACTTCCCGATCGGGATGTACTCCGAGACGATCAAGGACGTCTCCGAACTGAAAGAAGGCGATCTCGTAGGTCTGCCAAACGACCCGAGCAACCGCGCACGCGCACTGATCCTGTTTGAGAGCGCTGGCCTGATCAAGCTGAAAGAAGGCGTAGGCGTAAAAGCGACGGTTCTGGACATCGCAGAAAATCCAAAAAACCTGGAATTCAAAGAGCTGGAAGCAGCTTTCATTCCGAAGTCCCTGGGCAACATGGCAGCAGCCGTCATCAATACGAATTTCGCGATTGATGCAGGTCTGGTTCCGACCCGTGACTCGATCTTCATGGAGCCGAAAGATTCTCCATGGGTCAACATTATCGCTGTTCGCGAAGGCGAGACAGACAAACCAGTATTCCAAAAACTGGTTAAAGCATTCCAATCCGATGAAGTGAAGCAGTTCATTACGGAAAAATACGGCGATTCCATGGTCGCAGCCTGGTAAGCGCCAGCGAATAGCATGACATCTACAGGTCTCTTCCGTTTTGGAGGGGACCTGTTTTGTATAATAGACAGATGAGGAGGGGGAGCAAGGATGAAGCGTACATACGATGTTATCGTAATCGGCGCCGGTTCCATGGGGATGGCAGCGGGCGCGTTTTTGGCCAGGCAGAATGCCGACGTATTGCTGATCGACGCTTTCGATCCGCCGCACACGAACGGCAGCCATCACGGGGATACGCGCATGATCCGGCACGCTTACGGGGAAGGAAAAAAGTACGTCCCGCTCGTGCTGCGTGCGCAAAAGCTGTGGCATGAACTGGAGGAAGAGACAGGCAGCCGCCTGTTTGAGCGCACAGGGGTACTGGGGCTGGGAAATGCCGAGTCCGCCTTTTTGCAGGAGGAAATCGCGAGTGCCAAAGAATTTTCGCTGCCGCTTGAGGTGCTGTCGGCCGATGAAATCCGCCGCCGCTGGCCGGGGATACACGTCAGCGACGAGATGATCGGGGCATTTGAGCCGGATTCGGGGTTGCTTTACAGTGAAGCGTGCATCCGTGCCTACCGGGATGTGGCCTTGCGTCACGGGGCCGAGCTGTTGACTCATACCCGCGCCGATGCGATCGACTGTCATGCCGACAGTGTCACGGTACGCACGACAAAAGGAGAGTTCCACGCAGCCCGCCTGATTGTCACGGCTGGTGCCTGGACAGGTACACTTTTCCCGGAACTTTCCCTGCCCGTGCGTCCCTTCCGCAAGACGGCTGTCTGGTACGAAGCGGACGAGTCGCAGTACGGTCTGGGGAAATTGCCGTCTTACTTCATGGACTTGCCGGGTCAGCGTTTCTACGGATTCCCGAGCATTGCCGGGTCAGGTCTGAAGGTGGGCAGCCACGATGCCGGCAAGGATGTCGATCCCGATCAGGTGGATCGGCGGTTCGGCGCGGAACCGGATGACGAGGGGGAACTGGCGGGAATCGTCGAGCGATTTTTCCCTGGTGTTTCCCGGCGGGTGAAAAAGGGGCAGGTCTGCCTCGTAACCTGGACGCCGGATCACGATTTCATCATCGACCGCCATCCTGAGCACGCACACGTCTTGCTGCTCTCTGCCTGCTCCGCGCACGGCTTCAAGTTTGCCAGCGCGATCGGAGAAATCGCCATGCAGATGGCGTTGTTCGGCAATTCGCAGATGGATATGTCCGCCTTTTCGCTGCGCCGGTTTCGGTAGGCGCGATCAGGAAAGTAGCGTGAATCGACGAGCAGACACGTTTTTGCATGCGTGTCTGCTTTTTTCGTTGCATCCCCTTTTTGAAAAAGATGCGGAATGTTGGTGGAAAACCATGTATAATTGGTAAAATAATGAAAACCTCACGGGTGATTACATGAATCTGCATTTTACCAAAAAAGAGCGGTATACATTGTCAGCGCTGCTGGCGGTCCCTGTGCTGCTGACTACTCTTTTGACCTATCCCAGCTACCATGCTTTCAACGCGACCGGCGACATCGTGCCCATCAGCGAGCTGGGAATAGACGGACATGTGTATTTTACGTATATCCAAGGGGGAATCACCGCGAACAACCTGGAAAAGATCGCGGTGCAGATTCGCTATCTCGGTAAAGACGTGCATTTCGAGCCAGTCAGCAGGGAGTACGCGCAAAGCGATGACGAACGGGAGATGATCAGTGGGTACTACAAGGATATGGTCGTCTCCAATGCGATCGAAGTAGCCGGCTTTTCGCCCGATGAGACGGCCGATCAGGATGAGAAGTACGAGCATATTCTGGAGTTGGCCAGCGAATACCACGGCGATTCGTTCGGGCTGATGGTGGCGATCGGACTTGTCGAGGAGGAGCTGGGCGAGGACTTTTCCCGGGGAGGCAAGTACAAAATTGCCGGGACAGGCACGATGGAGTTCGACGGTATGGTCGGCTCCATCGACGGAGTCCATGAGAAGCTGCTGACAGCGGAAGAGCACGGTGTCACACACTTTTTGCTGCCCAAGGACAAGGAGAGCTACTACGAGTATTACGAAGGTGTGAGCAATCAGGAGGAAGCGGAACAGTACCAGCGCAGCCGCAACCCCGACATGCAAATCGTTCCGGTGGAAACGCTGGACGAGGCACTGGACTATTTGAGACGATTGCCGTAGCGGCGAGAAGAGAAGGGGAAACAAGCAATGCAGGAAAAAGTGGAGGCATCAGGCAAGTATTTGTTCGTGTTTTTGCTGGTACATGCAGCAGCGACTTTTCTCAGCTTTTTGTTTAGCTGTATCGAGACGTTAGCCGAAGACGTCTATCTGGAGTACGTGCTGTCTATCGACATCGTGGTTGATTTGTTTGCGTACATCGTCTATTGGATGATGCTCATTCTCTATCTGGTCTGGATCTGGCGCCTGCACAAAGAGTATCGCCAGCTCGCCCCCAACTACCCGGTTACTCCCGGAGGGGCACTCGCGCGAATTTTGATCCCGTTCTACAGCATTGTCGGCATGTGGACGGTCTATTCCATCATGGCCCGTTTTCTGCGCGGCTACGATGAAATGACGGCGCGTTACGGGATGCGGATTCGTTTTCTGATCCCGTTTTATTACTTTGCGCATGTGCTCAGCAGTCTCGTCACCCGTCTGGCAGCGAGTCAGGAAGGAGCCATTTGGTACGTTTGGATGACGGGTAGTGATCTGCTCGCCACTTTGTCGTACCTCGCGATGTTTGTAGCGGTTTCAGCCGGATTGCGGGCAGTGCGGGAGCATCAGCAGCAGATGCAGAGTAAGGCGGAGGAGAACACGACAGACACAGGAGAGCCAGGCATCACGAGCGCAACGCCCGGCGAGACGACCAGAGCGTAGCGGAGTACCGGCTTTTGCGGGGATACCCAGGTTTTGGAAGCGGATGAAAAACAGGAGGTCAGGCGAATGGAGTGGAATTATTACAATACGTTTATCGCAGTCGCACCCGACTGCCCGGTCGACTGCGGGACCGTTCCGCCCGATCGCCAGGGTGGAATGACCAAGCCGCGCATCGAGTTTGAGCTGCTTTCGAAGCAGCCGTATACATTTACGCAAAAAGAGCTGTTGTTTGAAGTGTACATGCGGCACAAAGGGTTTGTGCCAGCAGATGAAGCGGAGGCCGTTCGTCTGCGGGAAGAGTTTTTCGCCAAACCGAAGGCGTGTATGCGCGCGTCCATGCTGCCGAAAAAATACGGCTGGGGCATCCATTTTGACGAGGCGGGGAAAGCGGCGCTGTTTCCCGTGGAATCGCCTGCGTACCGGGAATTTGCGGAGGGCGAGAAAAACGGTGTACAAGTAGTGGCGGCGATGCGCAACAAGCGGGAGAGTGTGCGTGAAGCGTAGCAGGCGCCAAATGAGCGGCCATCTCCATCAGCAAGGACAACATCGCACAGGGAGGAAAAAAAGAGTGAAAAAATGGCTTTCGACCACCATGATGATCGCGCTGCTTGCAGGCGGGAGCCCGTCGGTATTCGCCAATGAACAGGCGGAGTTCGCGGCACAACAAAAAGCAGAGTACGAACAGCGCATCTCCCACCTGTTAGAAAAAGGCGAATTCAAGCTGGCATTGCAGTTGCAACTGGAACTGCTGGAGCGTTTTTACGACAAGGAAGACCGCACGCAAATCGACAGGCTGGGCAAGCTTTTGGTCGAAAACGATGTAAGCGGAATTACCACATTGGTAGATGGAAAACTGTTGGAGGCGGACGCCGTGCCGTTTGTTCAGGAAGGCCGGACGATGGTGCCGGTTCGCGCGATCAGCAATGCGCTGGACGCCGAAGTCACGTGGAATGAGGCTGAGCGGTCCGTGTTGATCCAAAGAGGCGAAGATAGCATCACGCTCTACGCCGATAAAGCGGAAGCCCTCGTCAACGGTCAGCAGGCAAGGCTGGACAGCGCTCCGCTGATACGAGAAGACCGACTGTACCTGCCGCTGCGCTTTGTAAGTGAGCAGTTGGATGCACAGGTGCAATGGCAGGAAGAGGGCAAGGTCGTCATCATCGACGACAAGAACACTGCGCCACAAGAACCGGATACGCCGGACGTCGCGGATGCCCCTCCCGCCGCCAGTGAACCGGAGAGATCGAACAGCTACGGCTTGAGCTGGCCGGGTCTGGGTCAGGGGACTGCGTATTTGTTTGCACAAAACAGAGAGCTCTTGTCCATGCTGGGTTTGACGGCGGATGAGCTGCAAGCCGAGCTGCGGGCAGGCAATACGATTGCGGACATTGCCGATGACCAGGATGTGGATGTCGATGACGTGATCGATCTCTTGCTGGAGCAGGCGGAGGAGCGGGTCGCCGACCAGGTGGAAGACGGCAGGCTGACCGAGGATGAAGCCGAGAAGATCAGGAGAAATTTGAAATCCGATATCGAAGACCTGGTGGAGCGCGGCTTGTAGACCAGTGAAAAAGAGGCTCTTTTCCTTACCGGGAAAAGGAGCCTCTTTCTTTCCACGCTCTGAAAGATTACAGTCTCGTCAGCATTTTGGCAAAAAGTGCAGCACGGACCGGCAATTGGTCGATCTGAATGTGCTCGTATTCGGCATGCGGTCCTTCGCCGACGGCCCCCAGACCGTCCAGGGTGGGGATTCCGAGCGCCGAAGTAAAATTGCCATCGCTGCCCCCGCCTGCCGGTTCTTCCTGCAAGGCAAAGCCGAGCTCTTGAGCACATTCGGCAGCGAGACGGAAGAGCTGTTCGGTCTGCGCGGTACGCACCATCGGCGGGCGGTTCAAACCGCCGGTCACGTTCAGTGTAATCCCCGGATGATGCGGTTTTCGCTCCATGATCGCCTGGGTGATTCGTTCGCCTTCCTCTTTGCTGGTGACGCGCAAATCGATCGAGAGGGTGGCGTGGTCGGCGACGACGTTGGAACGAGTCCCGCCCTGGGCGACGCCGACGTTGAGCGTCGTGCCCTTGGCGTAATCGGTGAGGCTGTGCAGGAACAAAATCTGGTGTGCCATCTCCTGGACAGCACTGATGCCATCCTCATGGTGATTGCCGGCATGGGAGGCTTTCCCGGTGATCGATACGGTGAAACCGCCGGTGCCTTTGCGCGATGTTTTCACGGCACCGCTTTTCGCTGCGGCTGGTTCCGGGACCAGGACGACCGCGCTTTTTCGGGCTTCTTCTTCGATGAGTGCACGCGATTTTTTGCTGCCTAGTTCCTCATCTGTAGTGCAGAGGAAGACTACTTTTTTCCCCAGTGAAACCCCCAGATCGTGGCACGCCTTGACTGCCCACAACGCCTGGACGATACCGCCCTTCATGTCCAGCACGCCGGGACCGTATGCCTTGCCACCCTCCACGCGCCAGCCGATCCGGCCGATATCCCACACCGTGTCCATATGCCCGATGACGAGAATTTGTTCGCTTCCTTCTCCATATGTAAAACGAAGCGGATTGCCCACTTCCGCATGCGGGATTACTTCGGCAGATAGCCCCAGATGCTTCTGAAACAGCGACTGAAAGACAGCCCCGCATTGATCGACGCTCGCTTTGTCGTGCGTCGGCGACTCAGCCTTGACGACACGTTCCAGATCGAGCAGAATGTTCTCTTTTTGTTCTTGCAAATAACGGTAAAGGTCGGGCATACAGATGATTCCTCCTCGTTGCTGGGTAGTAGCAAAGTATCTGTCATTTTCAGAATAATTCCTTTATTGCATACAATTTCGCTGTAAGTGATGCAATTCCTCTTTAGCCAGAGTAAGATGTGGAGCGCCAGCCGCGAGCCAAGGCGGCTTTTTGTTTTTTTCTGGAAGAAAACAGACTTGAATTGGATGATTTTGTATGAGATACTTGTGCAACAACGAGAACAAGTGTTCTTATTTTGGCAAGGAGGGAAGCACATGTCTTCACATGCGACAATGAACACCGATCTGCTCCGAGAGATGGTGTGTGAAAACTGCCCGGCGACTGGTTGGGGAAAACGTACGCGCTGCCAGGTGCACGACCAGCACGTAGGGAACATTCAGGCTTGCCCAGAATGGGACAAGTATGTTCGAGAGCAGCAGGAAAAGGAGAAACAGGCAAAAGGCGGAAGGACGGACATCCGCGAACGCGAACAGGAGCCTGCGCTGTCACTGATGCAGCGGACGGAGGACGACATCCGCGATTACCCATATATGCAGATTGAAGTCATGCGGATACAGCGCTATTTGCAGGAGAGTGGACAAGCAATGGTGGCCAGCTACGGATTGGAAGCGGCTTTGCCCAAGGGACAGGGACGACACGGGGACAGCACCTACGTCGAGGCCTTGCGCCGGGAGCGAAAGTGGAAGCGGCTGCAGAGCCTGCAGCATAAGATCGAGCGGATCGACAGGGCCTTGGAGCAAATCGGCGACGAACAGGAACGCCTGGTGCTGGAAGCGTTGCTCGACGGCGACAAGAACAATCTGATCGCCAGGGAAATCGGCGTCTCCCGACAGCGGTACTACGAGATCAAGCGACGTGCCGTGATGAAGCTGGCGGAGGCGATGGAACGGCAGGAAGGCGATCTGTACTGAACACAAGTTGACACAACTTTACACGAACATACGTTCTGCACAATGCGAACACGTTTCGGTTATACTTGAGCCAAGCGAAACGAATAGCGAGACAAACCAAAAGCCATCTGGTGGAAAACCAGGTGGTTTTTCGTTGTCCAAAGTGGAGGTGGGTGTGATGTACAAGTCCGGCAAACAGATAGTCGAGCGCAAGCAGGCGCAGCTCCCCCGGTGGCACAAATGCCACGGCTGTGTATGGGGCAGCGTGCTCCAGCAAAAAGTGCTGTGCATGCGACTGCCCTGTGTGCGCGACAGGTCAGCAGGCAAGCAGGGGTGTCTGTCGAGCAGGGAAGGATGAGGCCAGGCATGACGAGGCACAGACAGCGAGCCGCAGGAACATCGCGCTCGCTCCCTGCTCGACGGGCACTGCTCGTCAACAATCAGCGAAGGGTGATCGGAGGTGGAAGGCATGGTACATCCGCAAAAGCGAGTAGCACAGACAGGGAGAGGCTCTCCGCGACAAGCAGGCTGGAAGCATGGCGAGGCCAGGAGGTGGCGAAGTGGAGCGTGAGCGCGCAGTTCTTCTGGAGCTGGTAGAGGAGGCGTTTCCCGAACTGGATATATTGGTCAGCCTGGATCGCTGGATGGCGCACGATTTTACCGCTCCCATCGTCTTCGTTTCCGCGCAAGGCGTGATGGAAAAGGAGCACACCCCGGATTGCTATCAGGTAGTGGCTGATGCCGGACTTTCCCTGCATTATCCCCAGGCAGACGGGGCGTATCAGCCGATCTCGGCGGAGCCGCTGCGCCAGTTGCTGAGAAGCCGCGGCTACAGCTTCCGCAGCAGGTCAGGCGATACCTTTATCGAGATCGACAGCAGCACGCTGCGGATTTGGACAGACCGCAGAGACCGGACGGACATTACCTTCCGTTTCTCGTATTACGCGGATGTTCCCAAAATCGCAGTGCCCAAAATCAATTATTTTGACATCCAGAAAAACTAGCATGCCCAAAACGAAAAAATAGACAAGAAAGAGGCGGTGTAATAGCATGACGATTCAACGTGAACGGCCGGGCGTAACGGTCGAACTGATTGCCAAAGCAAAAGAGCGCGTATTGCCAAAAAGCGGTGTCGTACTGGTACCGTACCAGGCTGAATGGGGAGCGCCCGACACGCTGGTGACGATGGCTTCCTACGAGGAGCGCGTAGCGGAAACCTTTTCCGAAGTAGACACGGTAGAGCTGGCAGCGGAAGGAGGAGCAACGATCCTCGGCTACCGCATGACCAATGGTGCCGCAGTCGCCGCTTCCTACGAACAGCCGGAAGCGGTTCGCATCGAGGCGCTGTACCCGGGCCTGCGCGGCAATGATCTGGAGATTTCCATCACGCCTTCGACAGCAGAGCCCGGCAAGCAGGAGCTGCAGGTGTTCGGTCCGATCTCCACGGAAAAGTTTTCCTTTGCCGATGCCGACGAACTGGAGGCAAAAACAAAGCAATCGATGTACGTCCGGGCGGCGAAAACGGGCGATGCGGCGATTAGCCCGACACCTCCAGTCGCGCTCGTGGGCGGAGTGAGCGGCTCTGCCGACCTGACTGCCGCCACAGCCACGAAGCTGTTTGCAGCGGTGGCCGGTGCCGACTTTGACACGATGTACCTGCCGTTTGCCGATGCAGCGGTACAGGCGGCGGCGAAGCAGTTTATGAGCGATCGCCGGACGTTGAGCAAGAAACTCGGCACACTCGTCATCGGCGGCAGCGAAGAGAACGACGACAACATGGACGCGCATACGGAGCGTTCCGTCGCGCAAAATGCCCGCTATGTCGTCAACACGGCGATCGCGGGTCAACACAACAACGGCAAAACGTACAGCAGCCTGGAGTGGGCGGCTTGGGTGGCTGGCATGATCGCCGCAACACCGGCGCATGAATCGCTGACCGCCGTTGTGGTGCCGCTGAAAAAGGCGCGCAAAGACTGGGGTCACAGCGAAATTTTGCAAGCACTCGGCACAGGCACACTGATCGCCACCCGCGACGGCAATGTGTACATCGTGGAAAGCGCGGTCAATACCTTGTCTGTGATCGGCAACGGCGAACGCGAGGATTACGGCAAAATCCGCGTCAGCATGACCCTCGACCAGATCGTCAACGACATTACGAGCGTCGGCAAAAAATACAAAGGCAAGCTGAGCAACAACGATTTGGGCGGAGCCGTCTTCGTCTCCGCTGTCCATTCCTACCTCGCTGAGCGGGAACAGCAGGGCGCGATCGACAGCGGCTGGAGCTTTGTCGACCAAAAGAATGGCGTCGGCGACCGCAGAGGCTTCTTGCTGTCGGCAAAACCGCTTGATGCAATTGAATACTTTACGATTGACTGGGAGGTGCTGTAAGTGGCGATTGCACGTGATATCAAACTGAAAAACTGCCAAATTTACGACGAGAATGGCGATCCGATCTACGGAACGATGGAAGGAAAAATGGTCCTGAAGGTGGAGTACGGCGATACCAACCGCCTGCAAAAAGGAAAAATCCAGACGATTAACGACTGGCATGTAGAGGTGACGCTGAAAATTACCGCGACCAACGCTGCGCTGAAATACTACTGCGTCGAGCAGTTGACCCAGGGCAAGACCCCGGTGCTGCCTTTCTTGATCGGCGAAATGCTGGACAAGGAAGCGGGCAATTACGAGCGTGTGCGTGTCTCCAACATCGTCCTCAATCCCGAGGAGATCACACTGTGGGAGGCAAAAGCGGACGGCACCGACCACGCTACGTACGATCTTCGCGGCATGTCCAACGAGAAGCCGGAGTACCTGGACGCATTGCCGGAATACAGCGAATAGGAGGAACTGCGCGTGAACAAGCTGGAAAAATACTTGGCGAAGGCGAATGAGCAGGCGCCGCGCAAGGAGATTACCGTCGTCGTCGACGGCGAGGAGTGGAAGGTCAGACAGCTCAACCTGTCCGAGCTGCGCGAATGTGAGCGCATCGCCGACAAAGGGGAGCAGACGGACTGGTTTCTCTACAACGACGCTCGCCTGGTCAAAGCGACCGAGCACGATTTCCCCTGGAATCACGATGAATTGAAACGAGCCTACAAGGCGGGAACCAAGTACGAGCTGGTGGAAAAGCTGTTCCGCGACAGGCCTGCTGCCTACGCCCGGCTGCTGCAGGCAGTGCGTGAAGCAAACGCAGGCATCACCGAAGAAGAAGCGGTGGAAGAGGCAAAAAACTGATTCGCACTGACGGCGAGGCCTGGCATTTGTGCCGCGCCTTTTTGATGGGGCGGGGCCGGCCGTCAGAGCTGTTGGAATATGACGTGGATCGGTACAAGCAGAAGCTGTTTCTGTTTGCGTGCCAGCTCATCGAAAGGGAAGAGCAAGAGCGGGAGAAGGGATAGCTTCTCCTGCCCCTTTGCTTGCACGCACATGCAATGCGCTCGGGCATCATGGAGGAGCCTCGAGAGAGTTTTCTTCGTGAGAACGAGCAACGAGGAGGTGAGTACAGATGCTTACCATTGATACATTTCGCACGGAGCTGCGCCAGTTTGACAGCGCGTTTCGCCAGTTCAACCAGCAGCTTTCCAGGCAGAGCAGTCAGGCGGCCACCAGCCTTTCTAGGATCAAACGGGAGATGCAGGCCATCCGCGCAGAGGCCGACCGCATGTACGGCAAGCAGATCAAACTGCGGATCGATCTGGACGATCGGGCGTCGCAAAAACTGTCGGAGGTCAAGCAGACCCTCCAGGGACTTCAGCAGTCGGGACAGTCAGGCGGCTTTGCCGAGAGCGTGGACAAATTTTTCGATTCCGTCAAAAGGCTGCAAGGGGTGGCCAACACCTTCGCTACGATCACCGTTGGGGGAAATATCGGCGGGATTATGACCGATGTCGAGGCCAGCTACAAAGAGCTGGGGCTGTATGCGGCGCGTGGCAAGGACCAGCAGGAGATCGAGGCGTTCAAGACGCTGGCGAACGAACTGACGACGCGAAATCCGTACCTGAGCAAACAGGAAGCGATGGCTTTGATTGCGCGAAGCGAGCAGCTCGCTCCCGAAGACGGGGTGGCCTTTGCCAAACAGGCGGCGACGCTCGGGGTCACGACCCGGCTTACTTCTGCGGAAGCGGCGAAAATGATGGGGACGCTCAGCAAGACGACCGGGGTCGAGGATGCAGAGCGACTGGCTGACGCGATCCAGTACATGAGCAACAATCTCCCGGAATTTACCGGCAAGCACATGGATGTGCTGCTTTCGTACAGCAAGCAGGCGGCCGCGGACCCGGACAAGGCGGTGAAGCTGGACACGCCGGAGAAACTGGCAGCCATGGTCGTGGAAATGGAAAAGCGCTTTGCGGGGCAAATGACGGGTCAGGACCAGAGCGAGGAGTTCAAGGCGATCGCGAACAACATTGCCGCAGGAGCGATTGCGCTCCCGCAGCAAGGAGCGACACAGACGGCGTATCAGTCGGCGTTTGACGCTGATTCGCTGCTTGCCTACAAGCAGGCGCAAAACGAGGCCCGACAGTCCCTGATCGATCTGGGCATGACGGTGGCCGACGATGTGGCTCCGGTGTTGAAGGAGTTATCCAGCGGCGTCAGGTCGTTCACAGATTTTCTCAACGGAATGCCGGATTGGGCGAGAATAGGTCTTGAGCTGGGAGTCGCGGCAGTCGGAGCAGCGGGTGCACTGACCTACCTGGCGGCACGGGTCGTTACCTTGGGAAGCGAACTGCGAAATATCGGGCAAATGATTGGCAAAGGCAGGGGTACTGCTGCTGTTCCAGACACCTCGCCAGCGCCTTCCGTCGGCGGGAACAGCCAGGGCAAAGGCAAGGGGAAAGCCACAGGCAAGGGCAAAGGGAACATCGCCCAGCCACCGAAAGCTGCTCCTTCCTCCTACGGGGGCAATGAAGCAGGTGGGGGACATGCCAGCTCAGGAAAATCAAGCACCAAGACGAGTCCATCTGTCTCAGGAAAAGCAGTTGCGACCGGTCCCAAGCAAGGCATTGCGCTGGAGACCGATCTCGCCAAAGCGGCGAGCGGGTCGGGAGGCTGGCTGCGCAAAGGGCTGAGAAGATTGCCGTTTGTCGGTGCTGCTTTGGGCGGCGTGGACATCTTGCAGTCGGAAAACAAGCTGGAGACGGCTGCCCGCGTCGGTTCGCAAGCGATTGGCGGCTGGGGAGGCACAGTGGCCGGTGCCGCCGTCGGAGCTGCGGTCGGTTCCGTTGTACCGCTGGTCGGCACAGCCGTCGGCGGCGTGGTTGGCGGGCTGATCGGCGGAATCGGCGGTTCGATGGCAGGGGACTACCTGTTTGACAAGGCCAAATCGTGGTGGCAGGACGAGCCGAAACCATCCGTCGCGAAGGCGCCCGCACGCGTCTCTTCCCCGGCTTCGCCTGTCGGTTTGACCGCGCCCCAGATCTCTCCAGCCGCGAGGACGCAGGAGACGCCGCGCAGCGTCTCGCTCACGATTCCCCAGATCACGATTCCGCTGCATGTCGGCGGTGTGCTGCAAGACGTCCCGACCATGCTGAAAATGCTGAATGACCCGACAGTGGGACAGCGGATTCAGAGAATCGTGGAAAAGGCGCTGCTGGACGCGCTGGAGACGAGAGGAGGAGTGGCGACATGATTCGCATGCAAGGCAAGTACACCTTGACCTTCCCCGTTACCCCCGCGGAAATCCAGTTTCGCGGGTATGGCAACGACACGGAAAGCACGACGTCGATTACGTTGGACAGCTACAACCGGATTTCCGGGAGACGTCCCAAGGCAATCGCTTTTGACTTTTTCCTGCCGGGGGATATAGAAGCTGGCTTCATTGAGGTGCAAGGCTACCAGGGACCGCGTCCGTGGCTGGCGGGGCTGGATCGTCTGACCGGCTCTGAGGTGCTGTTGACGATCGACGAGCTGGACCTGGCCTGGAATGTGCTGATCGGCCCTTGCGACGGGCGTTTTTCCGGGAAACAGGTGGATTACTACGGCTCCATCGAGCTTCCGCTTTTTAGCAAGGACGAGTTCGTAAGCTGGAGCAACCAGACGCAGCTTCTCAGCCCCAGCTCCGTCGTGGTCAAACAGCAGGCGGCACGCCCGAACACGAGCGGGAAGACGGCGCAGAAGACAGCCAGGCAATCGGCACTTCACGTCCCTTCCGAGCAAGTGCAGGAGGCAAAGCGGGATGCGATTTCCCGCAAGCTGGCCAGTACGAACCGGGCGATCGGGGCATAAGGAGTGGGTGGCATGAAAGTCATTTACGGGAAAGAATCGACCCGCTATGAATTGACCCCGGCCGTGAGCGAGCTTTCCTGGACTTCGTCGCGGGGACAGGTCAGCCAGTCCTGCGAGGTTCGAGTGAGGGCAGCCCCGCCGTTAGAGGCGGCGGGGTTTCTCATGCTGTTTTCCGGTACGGAGCTGAAAGAGTCGCAGCAGTTTTTTCACGGGCCGCTGGTCAATCCGAGTCGGGATGACAAAACGGGCGACCTGACCGCCACCGCATATGAACTGAGCTGGTTTTTGCAAAAAAACGAGTTCTCCCGCATCAAAGTAGACGGAGATGCAGGGGACGAGCTTCGACGCATCATCCGCTCGACGGGCATTTCCTTCGATTGTCCGAAACTGGGCTTCGTCGTCAAGGAGCGTCTGTCCCCGCAGTCGTACACCGCTTTGTTCACGCAGTGGATGGAGCAGGCGTACGAGAAAACGGGTGTCCGCTACTTTCTGCATCACACACGGGACAAGCTGAGCGTCGTGCCAGAGGGAGGCAATGGTACTGTTCCGCTGTTTCAGGCGAGCATGCTGGACAGCAGCACGACCGGGGAGAGCATTGAGGATGTGTACACGGTGGTGACGGTGGAGCGCTACCGGGACGACAAGCTGATGAGAAGCGTGACCAGGGAAGAGGCGGGATTGATCCGCAAGATCGGGCGGATGCAAAAAGTAATCGACGCCGGTGAGGAAACCAACCTGGACGCGGTCGCAACCAAACAGTTGCGCGAGCTGTCGAAGATCCCCAGGACGCGCTCGATTACCGTCAAGCACAGCGACGATCAGGCTGCCCGGCTGCGCGCAGGCTGGCTCATCCGCATCCGGGAACGCGACGCGAGTACGACCGAGTGGATTGTGACCAGCAGCCAAAGCCACTGGAAGGGTGGCCTTTATACAGTAAACCTGCAGTTGGAAAGGAGGAGCTGAACATGTATTCCGTACTGGCGAGATTGCGGCAAGCGGCCCAGGAAGGGATGACGGATACGCAGTGCGAGTTCGGCCAGTTGCTCTCCCTGTCGCCGCTCTCCGTTAAACTGGACGAGGACCCGGCTCCATTGGAGGAGTACGAACTGGAGGTCTTGCGCTCGGCCAACCTGACGAGCGAAGACATCGGCAGTAGGGTAGCCCTGATCCGCTGCACCAATGGGCAGTACCTGTTGTGCGGGGTGGTGAGATGATGTTTCCGCAACTCAATGGGCAGGAGGCCGGGCTGATCCAGTCGCCCGACTCTCCCATCCCGTGGACGTACCGTTTCGATTGGCAGACCAGGCAGTGGAAGCAAGGCCCGGACGGCAGGTATGTTCGCACGGCGACCTACGCGGAATACCTGGCGGAGACGGCCAAAAAAATCCTGAACACGCGCCGCTTTCGCTATGCGATCTACTCGGAGCGCTACGGCGTCGATTTTCTCAGCGAGATCGGCAGGGTCAAGACCGGACTGTCGCTGGCCGTCATCCGCACCCAGGCCGAGGAAGCATTGGAAGCGCACAGCGAGATCGAGCGGGCGCAGGTGGTCGACATGAAAATCGAGAACAACCGGATCACGTTTTATCTGGAGCTGCTCGGAAGCAGAGGCAGCACGAAAACGGAGGTGGACGCATGGCAACGCTAACCAAACCGGAAATGCCGATCCTGCGGGAGACGCCGGACCAGATTTATCAGCGGATGGCAAACCGGATGGCACAACTGGCGAACGAGCGGGGCGACACCCCGCCCGCGACCGAAGAGGGCGAGCTGTTCTACGACCTGCTCTACCCGTTGGCAGAGGAGATCAGCGAACAGCAGCAGCTTTTGGAGTACGCCTTTTTGCAGGGCTTTTTGCCGTGGGCAGACGGGGAGTATCTGGATGCGCACGGGATGTTTTTTGGGCTTGAGCGGCTGGAAGAGGAGAGCGATGACCAATACCGGGAGCGCCTCGTCGAGCGCGCGCGTTCCGAGCAGGGCGATGGACGCCGGATCGACTACGAACGCTGGGCGCGCAACATCGAGGGTGTAGGTGGTGCTATAGCGATCGAAAAAGCACGGCATGATCTTTCTATCGATGTCTACATTACCGACCTGAACGGGCAACCGGCAAGTGTCGAACTGGCCCAGCAGGTGCAAACGAAGCTCGAGGAGAGACGGCGAGCGCTGCATGATCTGCAGGTACTGCCGGCCAACATTTACGAGGTGGAAATCTCTGTTCAGCTCGTAGTAAGCAAGGACGCCGTACTGGATACGGTGAAAACCGAGATCACGCGGCAAATTGAAACTTATTTGAAGGGGCGCAGGTCGATTGTGTACCAGCAAATCGGTTCGCTCTTTTTTGTGGATGGGGTTATCGATTTTACTCACTACACATTGAACGGCGCGACCAGCAACCTGGTCGTAGAAGGTGATGCTGTCTCCATTCTCAAACTGGCGGTGACGACATGATCCCGGATCGATACACGCAGGTGCTCCCCCCGTATTGGTATGAAAACGAGGTGGCGAATTACCATTTTACCGGTGCATCCTCCTCGATTGACGACTTTGATGAACGGCGGAGAGAAATCGCACAGCAGTTTATCCCTTATCGTGCCACCTGGGGGCTTGACTACTGGGACTGGCTCTACTTCGGCAAGAAGCAGACATCCACGCCCAATGAACGAAGGCGCAACTTGCAGCGGCAGCACTGGGCGTATCTCGGTTTTACGCCAAGCGTGCTGCGGGCTATCGGATTGACTGCGTCACCGTCGAAAAAGGTGGAAATGGTCGAGGATTTTGAGCAAAAAGTGATTCGCTATGCCCATTCTGCTGACGAGTCATTTGACTACAACCACGCCATACTGGCGGTAGAAAAAATCCGTCCGGTGCATTGCAATGGAGTTGCGTTTGAACCGGTGAGCGGGGACACGCTCACGTTTACGATCAATGCACTCGCTGGCATGAAGTCCTACCATACAGCAGGAGAATTTCGTGTGGGAATGACTCCGATCAAGTGGCAAGAGGAGGTGAGTCTGTGATACATCCCGATTATCTGACGACTGCACGAGACGATTTGTTGGAGCGTTTGCGCGGTGGCAGTCTGCTCGTCAACAATGAAATTCCCCTGTCGCTGGATGGAATGGCGATCTCCTCACACCCAATTATCGGGTTTCAAAACGGAATTGCCCTGCAAGTGCAGGCGCATATTCAGTCGATCCCGCTTGTTACCAATTTGAAGCTGCTCACGGCAAACGGAGTGACTGTCGCAGAAAAAAATGTGTATATCGAGAGCAAGGGCGCTCAGTTTGTGACCGTAACCTTTGTCGTGCAGGTGAAAGGAGGCATGTAGGATGAGCTATCAGGCGAAGCTGGATTGGGCGTACGATACGCCGGTCACGGAGGATAACATCAATCGTTGGGAGCAGGGCATTCTCGACGCACATCTTGAATTGGAGGCACTCAAGCCGCGTATGGCAGAGGCGGAGACACGGATCAAGGCGCTGGAAAATGCCTTGACCAACGATTTTCGCGACAATCGCTTTGTCATCAACTTTGCTACTTTGGAAGGCTTGCGCGTGTCGCAGGGGTGGTATGACGAAGTGAACGGGAGATTGGTGATTAAGTGAGAGCGTGAAGTAACTTTTGATAGTGATTCAAACAGAAAGGAGCGGGAAAATGCCGAGCATTTCAAATACGTTTCCGGAGAGTACTTCTCGCGCACAAACGCGAACCTTGAGTATATTGAATTTGAAGTCAGTCAGTCGTGTCACGGTTAATACAGGCAGTGTCAGCTATTCGGTCAGTGGAGAAACGATTACGTTTACGTTAAGCGGCGGTTCAGCATCCCGTACTGTGCAAACGGGAGGGAGTCCGGCTGGGAGTATGCAGTATTCAGGGGTGTACCCCGCAACTGCCGTTGCTTATTTTGATTGTGTAACCTTAGCAGGTAGAAATCAATGGATCTTTGATACATCGAGTGGACCCGTAAGTCCGCAAACAAGACATGTAGTTGTAGGTGAATATTCAGGAACAATTAGCTACCAATCAAGTGTAAATGATAATTTGATGACTTCATTTTTGAATAGAATGAATAGTCTGGGTAATAGTTCATGCTCACCCCTTGGATCGAGAACTTCAATAACAGGGACTTTGAATTGCAATTACTCAGGCGTACTTTCGAAGCCAGATACGAGAAGCTACACCTCATACTATCAGTATAGAGTAACGGTCGAATATGAGATCAACACTGCACCCACCATATCCCTGCTGTCACCAGACAACAATCTCACATTACCTGAAGGCGCTACATTCTCAATTCAAGGTAGCGCAACCGATACGGACAGCGGCAATGTTATCACCGTCAAATACAAAATCAACAACGGCACTGCCAGGGCGATTGCCTCCAATGTCTCAAATGGAAGCGCGCCTCTTTCTTTTACCCATACGCTGACGTACAGCAACAAACGCATCCGCGACGGCGCCGCCGATGCAACAGGCAGCGATCTTGCGGAAAATACCAACCATACCCTTACCGTCTGGGCAGAAGACGATCAGGGAGGCAAAAGCAGTGAGATCACTCGCACTTTCCGCGTCATCCACAACCGTGCCCCTATAATTTCCGACGAAAACAGAGATTTGGGCAATGTTGAGGCCATTCCTGTTATCAGCTACTCTGTGAACGAGCCTGAGCAAAATCCGTTTACGGTTACAGAGAAGATCAACAATCAGACTATCCGTACTTTTTCAGGTGTGGCTGGGCAGGAAGAACAGCTCACCATCCCCCATGATATGTGGATTCGTCTTGAGCCAGGGGTACCGCATACGATCTCTGTGACGGCAACTGACAACCAAGGCATGTCATCGACACGAAGTTTCACGTTCACTCGGCTGGTTCAGGAGATCATGCTGGATGGCCTGGTTGAACCATTTGAGACAGATATTGCAGCGGAGCGGATTCTGCTTACCCCGGACTGGCAGCTGCCGCTTGGAGCAGAGGTGCTGGTCGAGGTCTGCAACAATGCCTTTGATGATGAACCTGTATGGGAAGACTGCACAATTCCGGCCAAAATGGGACGTGGGTACGCATTTTTGAACACGGAAAAAACAGCAGATAAGTGGGGAGTCAATTTTCGTTTCCGCATCAGAAAAGGGTCTTCCACGAGTGAGACCAGTTTTTCAGGAATCGGGGGTGCGTACGATGTCCATTAGACGCTACCGGGAAAGACCTCTGACAGAGGTGCAACGCGAAAAGGCAGAGCAGCAATTGCCGCTAAATATGCTTGGAAAGGAACTGACGACTCTCAAACTGATGCTTATGAAGCGGGAAGCACGGATTCAGAGCTTGGAGCAGGAGCTTGCTGCAGTCAAACATGAACTGCTCCAGATCAAAGGAGGGGAGGGCGCATGACCTTTTGGAAACTTGCATATGAGATGAAGTGGGTGGATGCGGCCTTGTTGCGCCAGGCTGTACAAACGGAGGACAACCCATATGGCGAAATTACGCCCGAAGAGTTCGCTGCAATTACAGGAGAAAGGTATTGATTCTTCCTCCCGTTATGGACGTTTTCAAACCGAAAATGCCTTGCTGTTGATCGGCAAGGCATTATTTCTTTTCTGTACGAGAAGATTCGCAAATGAAGGAGGCAGGCCATGAACATTCTGCAGTCTTTGCACAACGTAGCAACCCCCGGCAACGGCTGGGCGGCGACAGCAGGGGCTACCTTGACCCCGCTGCTGCAATACCTCTACGGCAGCGACCGGCAGGATATTTTGGTCGTGCTGTTCGTCTTGATCGCGCTGGACTGGCTGACGGGCGTGTTTGCCGCGAAAAAAGACATGAGCTATTCCTCTGAGTACGGGCTGAGCCGGATTCCGCGCACGCTGTTTCTGCTCTCCCTGCCCGCAGTCGCCAACCTGCTGGACCGGGTAGCCGGGACGCCGGGCTTTCTCTTTTTCGGCGTGACCTTCGGCTTGATCTACCACACCTGGACGAGCCTCGCCGCCAACGCCTTCCGCGCAGGCTGGCCGCTGCCGGAAGCGATCGTCAAACTGGTCGGCTCGGAGATCAAGGCGAAGGCAGACCGCGCCGCGCAGAAAAAATAGCACAGACCAAAAAAAGCACTACAAGCCGCCATCTGGTACAATAAGGAGATCGTACACCCGCACGAGACTATGCGTGCGATAGAGGAAAAAACCACTCGTGCAGCTTGCGGCTTGAATCGGAGTAGGAAAGGGATGGTTCGCGTGTTGATCTGGATAAACGGCGCATTTGGTTCCGGCAAATCGCAGACAGCCTATGCCTTGCACAGACGAATACCCGATTCCTTTGTGTTTGATCCCGAACACGCGGGCTTCTACATCCGGAGGAACATCCCGAAGGAAGCGTCCCGGCCCGATTTTCAGGATTATCCGCTGTGGCGCGAGATCAATTACGCGATGCTGGCGTACATCAAGCAAGAGTACAGCGGGACTGTCATCGTGCCGATGACGATCGTCAATCCCCGGTATTTCGAGGAAATCGTAGGAAGGCTGAGAGAGGATGGACACACGGTCCGCCATTTCACCTTGTGCGCTTCCAAGGACGTCCTGCTAAAAAGGCTGCGAACCCGGGGAGAAGGAAAACATTCCTGGGCCGCCCGGCAGATAGATCGCTGCATGGAAGGACTATCCGCTGACGTGTTCCGCGAACATGTGCAGACAGACGATTTGACGGTAGACGCTGTAGCCGAGAGAATCGCATCCATCGCGAATATTCACCTGCAACCGGACACGCGAGGAAAGATCCGAAAAGCGACAGACCGTCTGGTTACACAAATCAGGCAAATCCGCTTTTTTTCCTAAAAACAAATCGGGAACATCCGTATGAACCTCATCTTCCAGTGAGGTTCTTCTTTATTGTGTACAGCCATGCAAAAAGGAGTGACGAGACTGATGCAGATTACAGAGCAGCTTTTAACCAACAAAAATGCCCGCCCGCACATCCCGATCACGCCCAAAGGTCTCGTGATCCACTGGACCGCCAACGAGCGAAAAGGGGCGGACGCCCAGGCCAACCGCAGCTACTTCAACCAGCCGACGACGATTGCGAGCGCACATTACATCGTCGACGACAAGCAGATCATCCGCTGTGTGCCGGAGGGCGAGATGGCGTACCACGTCGGCGCGAAAACGTACAAAGCGGAAGCGTTGACCAGGCTCAGTTCCTACCCCAACAACTGCACGATCGGCATCGAGATGTGTGTCAACCAGGATGGCGACTTCCGGGCGATGTACGAGCGAACGGTGAAGCTGGCGGCCGATATTTTGCAGCGATATGGCTGGTCTGTGGATAACTTGTGGCGCCATTTTGACATCACGGGGAAAAACTGCCCGGCTTATTTTGTCTCTGACGCGTACGCCCAGCGCTATTTCGGGCAGAGTGCCGCCGCGTCCTGGGGACAATTCAGGAAAGATGTCCACAACTTGCTAACAAATTATCCACAAAAATCACAGGGTACTGTGGATACATGCAATCTCCAGATTGGTCTGCGTGCTGCGGGTTATCTCGAAAACGGCGTGTCGTATGTGCCGGTTCGCATGGTTGCCGAAGCTGCAGGTGGAGTGGTGGAGTGGGAGCCGCACAGCAAAACAGTGCGCGTAAACGGCAAGGAGATCGTCTCACGGATCGAGGGCGGGACTGCGTATGCGCCTGCGCGGGAACTGGCGGCTGTGCTGGGCATGGAGGCAAGATGGGAGGCCCAGAGCAAAACCGTTATCCTGGAAAAGTAAAAAAGGGAAGCGCATGAAGCGCGTTCCCGAAAGAGGAGAGGTCGTACCGTAGGTTATCCCTGTCTGTTTTGCAGTGAAATATCCGCGCCCAGCACGCCTTTTTGCCCGTGTTCGTCCTCCAGACGAAGTGAGATCGTCACGCACGGTCGTTTGGTAATCGCCGACAGATACGGTGCCGAGACGAAAAACCCGTCCTGCAAGGCGCCGCCAAACCAGGTGCGCCGCTTCGCATTGAGGATGCCAGCTTCAGGCAGGGAGTGGAGAAAGTCGCCGTCGATGTTGTTCAGCCAAACAGCCTCCAACTCCTCGTTTTCCTCGATCCAGCGCTGGAAGAGGTGTTGCAGTTCATGGGCCGGTGTCGTCATAAGATGGGGCTGGTTGGCCCACCCTTCCAGCTTTTCGCGCCAGCGCTCCGACAGTTCCGTCGTCAGGGCACTGGTATCCACATACTTGGGCATCACATCCGTGCGCTGACGGAATGCGACCGAAAATTCATCCGAGATGCTGCTCAAATGTTTGCTTGCTTCCAGCAGTTGCTTCACGATTCCGTTCTGGCTAGCCGAGATCGCCTGCACATCGGTGGCGAGCCGGGTGCTTTCCTTCGACTTGTTGAGCAGATGGGTAAGCTGTCCGGTCATGGTCTGCACCGTCTCTACCTGCTTGTGGCACGAGTTTTCATTTTCCGAGATGACTTCCTCCAATAGCTGAAATTGCCCCTGCACCTCTCCCAAGGAGCGCTGTGCTTCCTCCAGCTCCTGCTTGTTCCCCGCGATCAAGTTCTGGTTTTCCTGCAATACCTCGAGCACATCCTGCGATGCGTGCTGGATGCTGTGCATCAGCGGATCGATTTTGAGCAGATGCAAGCTGCTTGCGTCAGCCAGTTCTTTCACCTGGTTGGCGACGGCAGCAAAGCTGCTGCCTTGATCTTCTGACTGTGCCGATTCGATCGCTGCATTCATCGCCAACACATTCGTTTGCTTCACCATCTTTTTCACCAACAGTTGCAGTTCGGTCACGAGTTGGATTTGTTCCAGCAAAAAGTGGAGCGATTGGGAGGTGCGCTGGGTGTTTTCCGCCAGGCTGGCGAAGGTTTGCGTCGTGTGAGTCAAGGCTTTGGCGGCTGAACCCAGTTCCTGTTCACACACGGCGTTTCGTTCCCGCATGGTTTTGGCCTGGACCGAGGCTTCTTCCGCGCGGTGCTGCACCGATTGCAAAAAGTGGTTCAGCGTCTCCACACCATCCAATGTCTCCGTCTGATTGCGCACGATCGTTTCGCTCATGGAGAGCACGTTGCCCGATACTTGTTCGATTCTCCCCGATTCGTTGAAAATGCGCTCGACGATGGACTCCAGCCGATCTGCCGCAACCAGGATGTCGCCGGTCAGATGTGAGGTGTTGTCCGTGCTTTCGGAAGCGGATGGATTTTTGTACGCATTGACAATTTTCAACAGCAGGCCCAATCGCCTCATCCTCCCACCACAATAATGTTATGTTTATGTTATATAATCTTACATTACCGGAAGAGGCGCTGACAAGAGCTTCGCTGATTTGAATCGCCAGTTGTCGTAACCAACTTGTAATAATTTCTTTAAATGGCAATTGACCTGATTGTATAATATTGATAGCGAGAATAAGTGTTTACCAAACAATGGGGTGAAGACGAGTGCCCACGGATCAAATTAGCGCTTTTATCGAAGCACACATAGACGAACTGGTACAAAAGTTTCGACATCAGGCAATTTTGGTAGAGCACGATCTAAGAAAAAATAGCGATCAATCGAATGCCCGTACATTGTTTCAGATGATGACGGGTTATCTTCGTTCGATGACTACGTTAGAGGAGATCAAGCAGTTCGCATTCAAGGTAGCGCAAGAACGCAAGGCAGTACGGGTAGACATCGGGGATTTTGTTTCCAACATTTGCTTGGGCAGAAGGCTGGTGTTAGAGCTGCTGATAGAAGGCGAGCTGCCCACTGAATTGCGTTTGAAAGCGTTGTCAAAAATCAATGAATGTTTTGATACATTTCTGGTACATTCTGTATCCCATTATACCGATTTGAAAAACAATGATTTGAAAGAAAAGCAGATGTTTATCGAACGCTCCCACAAGGACAAGCTGACGATTTTGGGACAGATGGCATCGAGCTTTGTCCATGAATTCCGCAATCCGCTGACGTCAATTATCGGTTTTTCGCGTCTGCTAAAAGAGGATTATCCCGATTTGCCGTATGTAGATATTATTCAAAACGAACTGAAACAGCTCAACTTCCGGATTTCCCAGTTCTTGCTCGCTTCCAAGAAGGGCACCGTCGACCAAAGATTCGAAATGGTGCAGATCCAAAGTCTGATAGACGAAATCCTGGGCTTTTTGTATCCGGCGATCGTGGACGTCAATGCCGATATCTTGTGCGAGATCGACCCGGTATGCACCGTTTCAGGCAGCCGGGACGAGGTGAGGCAGGTGTTGATCAACATTATTTCGAATGCTCTGGACGCCTTGCAAAAAGTGCAGGGCCACAAGCAGATCGTCATCCGTGCCACCCAGTCGGTGGATATGACCACGATCCGCGTCTCCAACAACGGCGTGCCGATCCCTGCCGACCTGTTGCCGCTGATCTTTGAACCGTTCTTCACCACAAAGGAAACAGGGACAGGCATCGGACTGTACGTCTGCAAAGAGATTATCGAACGGCACAACGGGACGATCAATTGCGAGTCGACCGAGGATCAGACGACCTTTTCCATGCACTTTCGTCTGCCTCCTCCCCATTAGCAAAAAAAACAGGCTGCATCGGTTCCGCCCGATTACGCCTGTTTTTTTCTACGTTCTATTTCTTCGGTGACCACGAATGCAAGGTCGTCATTGCCAAACAAGGACAGCACGCCTAGCAACGTGGCGTCGGGAATCTCCTCAGACTCTTCCTTTGGAACCGTGTTGGCCATCATTTGCGCGAGCAGGGGATTCTCGGCTTGTTTCGGGTAGGCGCGGCTGTACAGTTCGCGTGCATCCAAATCGTGATTGACGCACCATTGCGCAAAGACGAGAACCATCATTCCCTCATCGCGCTGGTACGCCTGGATCATCTGTTGCTCCATTTCTTTTTGGTCCATGTGTACGCTCCTCTTCAACGGGTACATCTATTGTAAAGAAAGAGCGGGAATAGCTGCAAGAGTGAAAGACATTTACGCCTTAGTTCGATTTTCGGGTGTGGTTCTGCAGAACGGGAAGCAGGCGAGTGCCCTTGCTCATCTCGCTTTGGCAGAGTGGACAGGTGGGACTTTCTTCAAATGAAAAATTGTCCCTCATCCAGCATGAGCAGTTGTCATTGCTGCATGCCCATACGTCGATTTCTTCTTCTTCGATCGGTTCCATTGCTTTTTTCGCGAAATACACATGAACGCCCCCTTTATTTCAATTCTATCTTAATGTGTGATACAAACCCAGCAAATATACCAAGATTCTTCTCGTTTTCCAGCAAAGAGCTCTAAATAACAGCACAAACAGGGAATAAATCGACCGCTCCGAATCACAATAAACCTTGGAAGTATGTTGAGCTGCGGAGGGCGTCCCTTGCAAGAAGACAAAAAGCTTGATTTGATCTCGATTGCGTCAATTCCGTTGATTATGACCTTGGGCAATTCGATGCTGATCCCGATTTTGCCCACGATCCAGAAAAAGCTGGCGATCTCCTCGCTCCAGGTAAGCCTGATCATTACGGTCTACTCTGCGGTCGCAATCGTACTGATTCCGATTGCTGGCTATTTGTCCGATCGCTACGGCCGGAAAAATATCATCATCCCGAGTCTGATTACGACTGCCGCAGGGGGAGCGATCTCCGGCTTTGCTGCCTGGTTCATCGAAGATTCCTACTGGCTGATCCTGTTGGGGCGTTTTTTTCAGGGGATCGGAGCGGCAGGCTCGGCTCCCATCGTCATGCCGCTGGTCGGGGACATGTTTCACCGCGACGATGACGTCAGCAGCGGTCTCGGTGTGATCGAGACTGCCAACACATTGGGGAAGGTGCTCAGTCCGATCTTGGGCGCGGCTTTGGCGACAGTGCTTTGGTATCTGCCGTTTTTGGCGATTCCGGTCTTTTGCCTGATTTCGATTGTCTTGGTGATGTTTTTGCTGAAGGCGCCCAAAAAACAGGAGAAGCCCAAGCAATTTCGCCATTTCCTCACCAACGTCAAAGATATTTTCAAGCAGAAGGGAAGATGGCTGTACGCCATTTTTGCCATTGGCTGTATATGTATGTTTGTAGTCTTCGGCGTGCTATTCTACCTCTCCAGCATGCTGGAGGACAGGTACGGGATCGATGGAGTCTACAAAGGGCTGATTTTGGCGATACCCTTGGGCATGCTATGCACGGCTTCGTTTTTGACCGGCAAGCTGATTGGCAAAAACAAACGGTTGATGAAGTGGGTGACGTTCTTCGCTCTTCTCGTGCTGTCGGTCTCCGTATTTTTGACCGGCTGGGTCACAGGACTGCCCTTGACGATCCTGGGGCTCGTTTTTAGCGGTCTGGGGATCGGCGCGTCGCTGCCTTGCCTCGATGCCTTTATTACCGAGGGAATCGAAAAAGGTGAGCGCGGAACGATTACGTCCATATACAGCAGTATGCGTTTTATCGGTGTCGCCGCCGCACCGCCGATCGTCTCGCTCCTGATGGAGCAATCGCGAATGGCGCTGTTTTTGACGTTTACCTCCGTTTCCCTGGTGGCTGCGATCCTGAGCCTGCTTGCGATCAGGCCGAGCCAAAAAACGCGGGAAGACGACCGCGAAAAAATGGTCAAGCAGGTCATACACGATTTGTTCGGAGAAAAGAATCTGGAGCGGCTGAAGTAAACGGCAGGGCAAATCGCTGTGGACGTCAGGCGGTTTGTCGGGTAAGCTGGCAGAAGCGTCAGTGTTGCGCCGGACTGTGAAGCCGCTGACGCGAGGCGAGAAGAAAGAGGGAACACGGATGAACGGCAAAAATCGCAAGGATGTTCTTCCCGGACTCGAGGTCGAGATCGTGCTGAAACAGGACCAGCGGACGGGAAAACGAACGCGCGGCATCGTCAAAGATATTTTGACCAACTCGGCAACGCATCCGCACGGAATCAAGGTTCGCCTGACGGATGGCCAGGTTGGACGCGTGCAGGAGATTGTCAAAAAAGAGCAATAGAAAAACAAAACGGGGGACTTTCACGGGTGTTGCCAATCTGTTGAAGGTCCCTGTTTTTTTGTGTGTGAGGCGCTGTCAGCGGTACCAGGCAAAGTTGGTACTGCCTGGTGGCGCCCGTTTTTTTTATAGTGGGTGTAAAGTAAACGAGATAAGGAGTAATCGCCCCATGACCAAGGCAAAAGTCGGGCTCGCCTACTATGGAATACTGTCCGTGCTCTTTTTGGCCGGAAGAATGTACATCATCGAAGCAAACAACATGCGGCAAGGCCCTGTCCCTACAGAAGCCTTCCAGCGATTGTTCGATTGGGTACATCTGTTTTCCTATTTTTTTGTGGTACCGCTTTTGATAATCGGGCTGGTGGCCACGATGTCCTGGACGAAACGAAAAGGCTTCTCCATGCCGCTCACAGTCACCCTTTGCCTGCTGTATGCTGTCCTCGCATTTCTGGCTGGCATCGTACTGAGATTCGCATTCGTGCTCATCTTTTACGGATTCGCGCCGTGAGATGACGTCTGCCAAGAGCAGAAATACACAAAAAACGAACCTCGATCCCGCAAAGGAAGAGGTTCGTTTTTTTTTGCGCGTTTGAACTGCCTCGCTCACTCTGTTGTCTTCTTTGGTACATAATCAAAGATCTCGTGAGACTCGAAGGAGTCGATCAGGCGCGAGAGCCAGTCGTAGTATTCCAGACCGTTCTCCATGCGCTCGATGCTCAACTCCACCCGGCTCGCAAGTTCTTCCGAAAGCTCTCCGGTTTCCTTCAGCGCGTACAGCTCTTTGAGTGATCTTTTCAGCACCTGGACATTTTGCTCGCAGGCATGTCGCCATTTTACCGAAAAGAGGTCGATAAAATTCTGATACCAATCCAGATTTATCTCATAATGGTCTTTCCGTGTCCCTTTTTTCCAAATTTTCCCAACCATGTTTAAGTCCATCAATGTGCGTACGCCCGTGCTCATGCTCGTTTTGCTCATACCGAGCGCCTCGCCCATTTCATCCAGCGTCATAGACTTGTCCTGAAACAGCAAGGTGCCGTACAAGAGGCCCGTAGACATCGTGACACCGTACAGATCCATGTTGCGGGCTAATGATTCGATCACGCGTTCCTGAGCCTTCTCGAGGATTTTTTCCTGATTGATATCCATTGTGAAAGAAGCAGCTCCTCTAGCAGATTCCTGATGAATAGATTGTACGTGTAGGTAGGTAAAATGTAAATGGAGATGTAGCACAGGATATACGAGGAATCCTGAGAATACGGTAAGAAACGTGCGTAAAGTTTTTTCTGAACGTACGATACGGTCGTTTTTACGAGTATACCCAATTTGAGGCAAAAACAGACTACCGATACAATGAGAAGAGTCTCAAACGTCCGGAACGCGGGCAGAAAGTTTGGAGGTGAACATATGCCCAAGATTCAAGTAGAAAATTTGACGAAAGTTTTTGGTCGCCAGCCGCAACGTGCGCTGCAAATGCTCAAGCAAGGGAAAACCAAACCGGAGATCGCAAAGGAAACGGGTCTGACGGTCGGGGTGAACCAGGCGAGCTTTGAAGTGCACACTGGCGAAATTTTTGTCATTATGGGACTTTCCGGGAGCGGGAAGTCGACGCTGGTTCGGTTGTTGAACCGTTTGATCGAGCCGACGGAAGGGCGTATCCTCATCGACGGCGAGGATATCGTTCGCATGAACACGGAAGAATTGCAAAATGTCCGTCGCAAAAAACTGGGCATGGTCTTTCAGAAATTCGCTTTGTTTCCACACCGAACCGTGGTCGAGAACGCGGCGTACGGTCTGGAGGTGCAAGGCATTCCGAAAACCGAGCGCTTGAACAAAGCGAAGGAGTCGCTCGCCCTGGTCGGTCTCGCCGGCTGGGAGGACAGCTATCCGGACCAGTTGAGCGGCGGGATGCAGCAGCGTGTCGGTTTGGCCCGCGCTCTGGCCAACGATCCTGACGTGCTGCTGATGGACGAAGCGTTCAGCGCGCTCGATCCGTTGATCCGCAAAGATATGCAGGATGAACTGCTGGAATTGCAAAGCACGATGCAGAAAACGATCATCTTTATTACCCACGACTTGGACGAAGCGCTCAAGATCGGGGACCGGATCGCCTTGATGAAGGATGGGGCGGTCGTGCAGGTAGGAACGCCGGACGAGATTTTGACCAACCCGGCCAACGAGTACGTGGAGCGTTTCGTAGAAGACGTGGACCGTTCCAAAATCCTCTCCGCCGAGCATGTAATGAAGCGTGCGGAGACGATCACGCTCGACAAGGGGCCGCGCGTCGCGTTGCAGTTGATGCGGGACAGAGGGGTTTCCACCTTGTACGTCGTGGACAAACGCAAAAAGCTGCTCGGCGTGTTGACAGCCGACGCGGTGAATCAGGCGCTGAAAGACATGTTGCCTCTCGAGCAGGTGCTGCGCACAGAGGTGCCGACAGTGTCGCCGGATAAGGTGCTGAACGAACTGTTTGACCTGGTTGCCTTTTCCGATGTACCGGTAGCGGTGACGGGCGAGCAGGAGCGGCTGTTGGGCGTGATCGTCAAAGGTTCGCTTCTCGGCGGCCTGGCTGGAAAAGTCAACGACGAAGGCAAGGACAAAGTGCCGGCTGACGCAGTAGGGGAGGTGACCGCAGATGAGTCAATGGGTGCCCAAACTACCTCTTAATGAGTGGGTGGAAGTCGTCGTCGATGTGATGGATGCCCGATTGGGATTTTTGTTTGATCTGATTTCGGCTGGGATTGGCGGTACCGTTTCGCTGTTTCATCTGATCTTGACCGGATTGCCGTTTTGGGTACTGCTGATCGTATTTACATTCCTTGCGTACAAGACAAGCAGGCTTTCCATTGCTCTTTTTACCTTTATTGGGCTTTTGCTGATCCAAAATCTCGGCTACTGGAACAATTCGATGGAGACGTTGGCACTGGTGCTGACGGCAGGTTTGATTTCCATCATCATCGGGATACCGGTGGGAATCTGGTGTGCCAAGAAAGATTCGGTGCAAAATGTGATTACGCCGCTGCTCGATTTCATGCAGACGATGCCGGCGTTTGTCTACCTGATCCCGGCGATCTTCTTCTTCGGTCTGGGACAGGTGCCGGGCGTGATCGCATCCGTCATTTTTGCGATGCCGCCGACGATTCGCCTGACCAATCTGGGAATCAGGCAGGTTCCGGCAGATTTGATCGAAGCGGCGGATTCATTCGGTTCCACGTACTTCCAAAAGCTGCGCAAAGTGCAGCTGCCCATCGCCAAGACAACGATCATGGCCGGGATCAACCAGAGCATCATGCTGGCACTGTCCATGGTCGTCATCGCTTCCATGATCGGGGCCAAGGGGCTGGGGGCCGATGTATACCGCGCCGTGACGCAGATCAACATCGGGGCCGGATTTGAAGCAGGATTGGCCATCGTCATTATCGCCATTTTGCTGGACCGCATTACCCAAGGTGTAGGAAAGAGAAAAAAAGCGTAGGAGGGGTTTTTATGAAAAAGAGTACCTGGAAGGGTGTAACGATTGCCGCATTGTCGCTCAGTTTGTTGATGGTAGGTTGCGGAAACGGGCAGCAGCCGCAGGAAGGCAACCAGCCTGCGGAAAACAGCGGAGAAGCTGCACAAGGCAGCGTCGGCGATCTGGTAGATTACAAAATCATCGGGATTGACCCCGGCGCCGGGCTGATGAAGGCGACAGCGAATGCGATCACAGAATACGGCCTGAATGACTGGGAGCTGGTGGAAGGCTCTAGTGCAGCCATGACCGCTGCCCTGACAAAAGCGTACGAAAAGCAGGAGCCGATCATCGTGACAGGCTGGACGCCGCACTGGATGTTCTCCAAGTTTGACATGAAATACCTGGAAGACCCAAAAGGCGTTTTCGGTGAAGACGAGCAAATCCACACCATTGTCCGCAAAGGTCTGAAGGATGACCAGCCGAGCGCGTATGCGTTCCTCGACAAGTTCGAGTGGGAGACGGCCGACATGGAGAAAGTGATGCTGGACATCATCGACGGCAAAAGTCCGGAAGCGGCTGCTGCAGACTGGGTAAATAGCAATGAAGAAAAAGTAAACCAGTGGGTGGAAGGCATCGAGCCTGCGGACGGTCAAAAACTGACGCTCGCCTATGTGGCTTGGGATTCCGAGATCGCCAGCACCAATGTCGTGAAGACAGTGCTGGAACAAAAGCTGAATTACCAGGTTGAACTGAGCCAGGTGGAGGCAGGTCCGATGTGGATCGGCGTATCCAATGGCGACGTGGACGGCATGGTTGCAGCGTGGTTGCCGACGACGCACGAAGACTATTACAGCAAGCTGAGCGAAAACGTCGAAGACCTCGGTCCGAACCTGAACGGAACCAAGCTGGGTCTGGCTGTTCCGACCTATATGGACGTCAACTCGATCGAAGATTTGAAATAACGTCGAATCACGCACCGCCGGATTTTGTCTGGCGGTGCTTTTTTGTGCGATCAAACGTACAGCAATGGCTATCGCCTGCGCCCAAAGGCTTGGTCTTGGCTAGTTTTCTTTTGAAAAAACCGGGCATGAGCGCTCTTGGGACGAGAATAGACTACAGTAGAGAGGTTGCAGTCCGGGAGGGTGCCGTGGAGGAGTATGTAAATCTGTTTGTGGCCAAGTACGGGTATGCGGGGATTTTTTTCTCCCTGACGCTGGGGGTCATCGGTTTGCCGATTCCCGACGAGGTCTTGATGACGTATGCCGGATATGCCGCAGCACGCGGCATCCTGTCCATGCCGCTGGCGTTTGCCAGTGCGTTTTGCGGGGCGGCGCTCGGTTCGACGATCAGCTACGGGGTAGGCCGAATTTGGGGCCTGCCCTTGCTCGCGTGGCTGGGTCCCTATGTGGGCATCACCGCAGCAAGGCTGGCGAAAACGCAGGGACTGTTTGGCCGGTACGGATCGCTGTTGCTCGTCGTCGGCTACTTTCTTCCGGGAATTCGTCACCTCAGTGCCTATATCGGCGGCATGTCCGGGCTGAACGTGCGCCGCTTTGTCCTGTTTTCCTTTACCGGTGCGTTTTGCTGGAGCATGACCTACTTGCAGGTTGGACTGGCGTTGGGGAAGGATTGGCTCCGCTTCGTTGTCTATGCCCGCCATTACGGCTTCTGGCTGTTTGTGATGATCGCCTGCATTGCCGCCGGCTTGTACGTGATCAAAAAAAGCAGACTGGATGAGCCGTAAGCCTGCGTTGACACATGCCCGCAGAGGGTGTATCCGACCTTTTCCGTCTGTTTTGCTGGTGTGGGCAGGGGAAGGCTTGTATCATTGGGGGTAAGACGGGGAGGGAGAAAAGATGCAAGCATATCAGTACGTGTGTCCGACTCGCATAGAGATGGGTTTCGGAAAGTCACAGGAGCTGCCGGCGATTTTGCAATCCGTACAGGCCGGCTCGTCGATTTTGCTGGTGAGCGATCCCGGCATCATCCGCGCTGGGCTGGTCGAGCCGATTCAGTCGTCGCTGGAACAAGCGGGCTACACGGTAACACTTTTTGACGCGCTCAGCCAAAATCCACGCGATACGGAATGTCTGGCTGGAGCAGCACTGTTCCGCGAGGTGTCGGCGCAGATGGTGCTGGCGATTGGCGGCGGCAGCGCGATGGATACGGGAAAGGCGATCGCCTTGATCGGTCCGAATGGCGGCACTCCTGCCGAGTACGCAGATGGACATTTGCCGTATGAACGGATTGCGCCGATCGTCTGCGTCCCGACAACAGCAGGGACAGGCTCGGAAGTGACGCGCTCGGCGGTCATCACCGAATCGGCGACCCACCGCAAGATGACGTTGAAGCACGCTGCGCTGCGTCCGACGCTGGCGATTCTCGATCCGGCGCTGACCTACAGCGTTCCGGCGGCAGTCACGGCGGCTACCGGAGTAGACGCTCTGGTGCACGCCATCGAAGGCTATACGTGCAAAGTGACCAACCCCATATCGCAAGCCTTCGGGGCGCGGGCGATGGAGAAAATCGTCAAGGCACTGCCCTCTGCCTACGCGGACGGCAACAATGCCCAGGCCCGGTACGACATGCTGGAAGGCAGTCTGCTGGCGGGCTTGTGCTTTGGCTCCGCCGATGTGGCTGCTGTCCACTGTCTGGCGGAAGCGTTGGGCGGTATGTACGACACTCCGCACGGCGTAGCCAATTCCGTTTTTCTGCCGCATGTGCTGCGCTTCAATGCGCAGGAAGACAAGGCGCTGCACGCCAGATTGTCCCGCTATATGGGCTTTGCCAGCGATAGCGATGCCGACGATGAGGCCTGCGACAAGCTGGTCAGCGGCATCGAGAGCTGGACGGGCAGTCTCGGCATTCCGAAGCTGCGCGATTTGCCGGGTGTCAACGAAGCCGACTTTCCCCGCATCGTCGAGCTTTCTGTGCAAAATGGCTCGACGCCAAGCAACGTGCGCAGCATAACAGCGGCGGACTACATGCGCATTTTGCAGGAGGCGTATCAGGCGCAGTAAGACCAGGAAAGTTTCATAAACTCGTTCTGCAAGCAAGAGAAGCTCTCCTTTGCCGGACGCAGACCAGAGCGGAGAATGAAAACAGGCTTCTCCCGCTACGACTTCTTTCTCGGCAGCCGAAAGCTACGGAAGCGTTTTGTTCCGTAGCTTTTTTGCAGGCGATACTACCCGCGCTGGTCGGTTGCGGCAGGTGTTTCTTCCGTGCTTCTCGATTTGTTCAAAATGACGATGCCACCAATGACCAAGGCAAGCGCGAACACTTTCATCCCGCTCAGATGCTCAGCGAAGAGCAGCACTCCGATGATCGCCGTCAACGCCGTACCGATGGCGGACCAGGTCGCGTATGCGGTAGAGAGCGGGATGTGTTTGAGCGCGAAGCTCATACAGACAAAGGAGATGAGAAACCCGGCTGCTACCCCGATGGACGCCCATAAGATGGTAAAACCATCGGAAAATTTCAGCATCGTCGAGCCAAACGCTTCCGCGAGAATGGCCAAAGTCAGGAACATGACTGCTTGTTTCATCGTTTCCCTCCGTATTATTTCTCCAGATTCAACAACACCAGCCCGACAACCAAAATAGCCAGCCCGGCAATTCCTTGCTTGTTCAGTTTTTCCCGAAACAGGTAGACGCCGACCATCACCGTCAAAATCGTTCCGACGCCGCTCCAGGTGGCGTACACCAGCCCCAGCGGCAAATCTCGCAGGGCGAGAGCCAGCATGTAGAAGGCAGAGCCGTATCCCGCGATGACGCCGAGCACCGGCAGCGGCCTGGAAAAGCCGTTGGAGAGCTTCAGCATCGAGGAGCCGAACACTTCGAGGACGATCGCCAAAAACAGCAAGGTGTATGCGATCAACATGGGGCATCCTCCCTGAGCATGGCCTGAAGCTGGGCCAGTACGCGGCTTTGTTCTTCCCGGCTCAGCGGGTCGAGGTCGAACATCCTGGAAAAGAGCAGGCCATCGCACACGAGCCGTACGATCAAGCCTTTTTCCAGAGGAATGTGTTCTTCCGCCATTTTCTCCCGAAGCAACCGGTAATCGTCTTCCCACATCGCCAGCACCTCTCGGTAGTTGGCGATAGCCGCGAGAAGGCTGGAATCGGCACAGTAGTCTTCCGGATCATCGATTTGCGTAAAAGAAGCGCTGGCGTAGGCTTGCACGTAGCTTCCTGTTTTTGCGTACTCCTCGTCAAGCCGCTTCTGAAAGACGTGCAGGCTCTGTTCATTCAGCCCTCGGACCAGTTCCTCCTTGCTGCTGAAATGATACAGCAGACCGCCCTTGCTCACGCCGGCCTCGGACGCCACGGCCTCCAGTGTCAAATTGCCAAGTCCTCGTTGCTGGATGACTCTGGCGGCGGCTGCCAGCAAGTCTGTTTTTTTAATCATCGTTGCCCCTCCACTTCCGACCGTCTGGACGGTTTTTATTCTACCGGAAGAGGGGAGCAGACACAATGCTGTTTCGTGCGGCGTTTGTGAATTTGCGATTTCCCCATTTACATCCCGAACATCCATTCGTACAATAACCTACAAGTAGGTGATAACCATGGACAGAAAAAAACAGATCGGCGAAATTCTCGAACAACTGAAAACCGACGAGCGCTTTGCCGCCAATATTGCGCATTGGAGAACGATCCCCAGTCGCGAGGCAAAAAGCGTTCCTTTTCCCGCGAATTTGGATGCACGTATTCAGGAGGCGTTGGCGCGCCGAGGCATTCCTTCGCTCTATACACACCAGGAGACGTCCTTTCGCCACGTGATGGCAGGAAAAAGCATCGTCGCCGTCACCCCGACTGCCTCGGGAAAAAGCATGTGCTACCACTTGCCTGTGCTGCAAACATTGTCGCAAGATCCGCAGGCCCGCGCACTTTACCTGTTTCCGACCAAAGCGTTGGCGCAGGACCAGAAAAGCGAGCTTCACGAGCTGATCAACGAGATGGGACTTTCGATCAAGTCGGAAACGTACGACGGGGATACCCCTGCACAGATTCGGCAGACGGTGCGCAAGGCAGGCAATATCGTTATCACCAACCCGGATATGCTGCACTCCGCCATTTTGCCGCATCACACCAAATGGGTTTCCTTTTTTGAGCATTTGAAATACGTCGTGATCGACGAACTGCATACATACCGCGGCGTATTCGGCAGCCACGTGGCCAATGTCATCCGCAGGCTGAAGCGGATTTGCGCCTTCTACGGCAGCCGGCCGCAGTTTATTTGCACTTCCGCGACGATCGCCAATCCGCGGGAGCTTGCCGAGCAACTGACCGAAGAAGAAGTGGTGCTGGTCGACAACAACGGCGCACCGGCGGGAACAAAGCATTTTGTGTTCTACAATCCGCCTGTCGTCAACCGGCAGCTCAACATCCGGCGCAGCGCCACGCTGGAGGCGCGCGACATTACCGAGCAGTTTCTCGTCAATGGCATCCAGACGATTTTGTTTGCGCGCAGCCGTGTCCGCGTGGAGATTTTGCTGACGTACCTGCAGGAGCTGATCAAGAAAAAGCTCGGGCCGAAGACGATTCAGGGCTATCGCGGCGGCTATCTGCCCAGCCAGCGCAGGGAGATCGAGCGCGGCTTGCGCAGTGGCGAGATTCTCGGCGTCGTCAGTACCAATGCGCTCGAGCTCGGTGTCGACATCGGGCAATTGCAGGCGTGTGTGATCACAGGCTACCCCGGTTCTGTGGCGAGTACCTGGCAGCAGGCGGGGCGTGCGGGCAGACGGCAAGGCGAGTCTGTAGTCGTCATGGTCGGCAGCTCGACTCCGCTCGACCAGTACGTCATTTCCCATCCCGAGTATTTTTTCGAGCGCAGTCCCGAGACGGCACGGATCAATCCGGACAACCTGATCATTCTCGTCGACCACCTCAAATGCGCCGCCTACGAGCTGCCTTTTCAGGAAGGAGATCGCTTCGGCCGGGCGGAGATCGTGGAAATCCTCGAATTTCTCACCGAGGAACAAGTCCTGCACTACGCGCGGGGCAAGTGGTTCTGGATGAACGACTCGTTTCCCGCCCACAATATCAGCTTGCGTTCCGCTTCCCAGGAAAACGTCGTAATCATCGACATCAGCGAGCGCGGCAACGAGCGGGTCATCGGGGAAATGGACCGCTTCAGCTCGATGACACTGCTGCACGAAGAAGCGATCTACCTGCATCAAGGACGGCAATACCAGGTGGAAAAGCTCGACTACGAGGAAAAGAAGGCATATGTACGCGAGGTGCAGGTCGACTACTACACGGACGCCAACCTTGCCGTGCAGTTGAAGGTGTTGGAGCAGGACCAGTCTCGCCACCACGCCCAAAGCGCCTTTGCCTACGGAGAAGTATCGGTCCACGCGATGGCGACGATTTTCAAAAAGATCAAGTTCGAGACGCATGAAAATATCGGCTCCGGACCGATCCATCTGCCCGAAGAAGAGCTGCACACAAACGCCGCCTGGATTGCTTTTTCCGATTCGCTGCTGGAGACAGTCGGGGCGGAGGATACCGAACGGGGACTGGTCGGCCTGGCTCACGTGCTGCAACACGTCGCACCGCTCTTCGTCATGTGCGACCCGATGGATTTGCATGTGATCCCGCAGCGCAAAGCCGTTCACTCCCAACAGCCGACGATCTTTTTGTACGACCGCTACCCGGGCGGCATCGGCTTGAGCGAGCAGGTATACAAGGAAATGGAGACGATTCTCAGCCAGGCCGAGCAGTTGATCACGTCCTGCGCCTGCGCATCGGGCTGTCCCTCCTGTGTCGGAGCGACAGACGACGGAAGCAAGGAGCTGGCACTGACCCTGCTGCGCGTTGCCCAGGGAGGGAGTACGTATGTCACTTAAAGCAAAGCTGCAGCGGATGAAGGGACATCTCGTGCAGGAGACGGACCAGAAGCGGCAGGTGCCGCCGGATGCCGAGCCTGCTTCTGCTGCTCGTTTATCCGAGGACGCAGCAGTGCAGACAGACCTCCGGCAAGGCGAGCAGCCGGACATTCCCTTGCTGGAGGAGTGGCAGAAGCTGCAGGCCAAGCCGTACATATGGGAAGGCGAGTACGTGATGATCCGCGAAGTCGCCTATCCGATCGGGCAGCGCCACGGAGCGTACGCCTTTTCCCAGCTTGCCGAGACCATCTCCGCCTGGGAGGCGTCCGGCAGACAGCATCCGTTGTCAGCAGCAGGGCGCCATGCCGAAGACCTGCTCTTTTTTGACACGGAGACGACGGGGCTGTCCGGCGGTGCGGGCAATACCGTCTTTTTGCTCGGATACAGCCGTCTGGAGGGAGATCGCGTCATCGTCCGCCAGCACTTCCTGCCCGCTCCGCATGCGGAGGTCGCATTGTACCGTTCGTTTCTGGAGCAGGCGCAGCAGTCCTCCCACCTCGTCACCTTCAACGGCAAGTCGTTTGACTGGCCACAGGTGAAGACGCGGCATACGCTGATCCGCGACCAGGTGTCCGCTTTGCCTTCGTTTGGCCATCTGGACCTGCTGCACGGCGCGCGGCGACTGTGGAAGGACGAGCTGGAATCATGCCGCCTGTCCTTGATCGAGCAGGAAAAATTGCAGGTCACGCGGGAAGACGATCTGCCGGGCTATCTCGCGCCGATTCGCTACTTCGACTTTCTTCACAGCAAAGACCCCGCGGTGATCGAGGGCGTACTTCGCCACAACGAGTGGGATGTGCTCTCCCTGATTACACTCTACATCCACGTCTCCCGGCTGCTGCTGGAGCAGGAACGGAGCGCAGTCACCGTCGAGGAGCGCTTCGCCGTCGCCAAATGGTACGACGCCTTGGGCGAGCAGGAAGCGGCAATCGCCTTTTACCAGCAAGTGGCTGACAGCGGCCATCCGTGGAGCGGCAAGGCGAAACTCGCACTCGGCCAACTGTACAAAAAGCAAAGGGATTGGCAAAAGGCACTGCACGTATTCGAGTCCTGCATCGCGCAAAACGCTCTCGTCCCCGACGAGGTATACGTCGAGGCAGCCAAGCTGCATGAGCATCAGTACAGAGACTGGGAAAAAGCGCTGTTTTACACGAAGCAGGCATATGAGCAATGGAAGCGGCGGGCCGCCCTGTTGCGCCACAAGTCGAAGGACGAGGCGCTTGCCTACGAAAAGCGGATCGCCCGCCTACAGCAAAAACTCGGCGGAAATGGAGCAGAACAGACAGAGATGGGCGATTTGCTGGACGGGTTAATTACGTAGAGCTATTCCCGTTTTGCGCTGCAGTCCCTGTTTGCTATAAAAATTAGGAATGATTTCCTGCGAAAGATGAACCAAAAATCCCCTCTCATCATTTCGAAAAACAGAGTATACTTTGTATTGCGCAAACGCGCCGAATACAGAAAAAAGGGTGGGTTAACCACGTATGGAGCCTTATCTTGAGATCCTGTTTACTGTGTTGCAAATTATCGTAGGGGGGATCGGCGTCTATCAGATCATGCTTGGTTTTGTGGGCTATTACAGAAAGAAAGAGACAAAGAAACATCCGGCTCAAAAATCATTTGCGATTCTGATTGCAGCACACAACGAAGAAGCGGTCGTAGGGGCTCTTTTGGAAAACCTGAAAAAACTGGACTATCCGCAGGAGCTCTACGACACGTTCGTCATCTGCGACAATTGTACGGACCGTACGGCGGAGATTGTCATGGCTCACCAGGTTCGGGCGATGCAGCGCTTCGACCCGGTGAAAAGAGGAAAGGGGCATGCCATCGAATGGATGCTGGAACAGCTTTGGCAGGAAAAGCGCAGCTACGATGCCGTCGTCATTTTGGACGCCGACAATCTGGTCAGCCCTAATTTCCTTTCCGAAATGAACGAGAAGCTGGTCGATGGCAAGCAGGTCATCCAAGGGTATCTGGAAACGAAAAATCCGTACGATTCCTGGGTCAGCCTCTCGTACGCCCTGATGTACTGGTATATGAATCGGGCCTGGCAGTTGTCGCGCTATCAGTTGCGCCTGCCCAACAACCTCGGCGGCACCGGGATGTGCATTACGACCCAGCTTCTGAAGGAAATTGGCTGGGGCGCCAATTCGCTGACGGAAGATATTGAATTTACTGCCCGCTGTGTCGAGCGCAACATTTACCCTACGTGGGCGCACGATGCGATCGTCTACGACGAAAAGCCGATTGATTTGGCCAGCTCGATGCGGCAGCGGCTGAGATGGATGCAGGGCCATTTTTACTGCGCCCGCCAGTATTTTTTCCGATTGGTCAAACTCGCGATGAAAAACAGAAACTTCGCCCAGTTGGATGCATCGCTGTATTTGTTCCAGCCGTTTCGCTTGCTGCTCTTCGTCGTGTACAGCCTGATGCTCTACTTTCAGGTGGCGACATCCGCGTTTGACGACTGGGGCATTCGGGAAGTGTTGCCGGACTGGTTCTGGGTTGGCATGGGCGTGTTCTTTTTCTTGCAGACGCCGATCGTCCTCCTGATCGAGAAAAAGCCGCTCAAAGCGATTCTCGGTTACATCCCGTATCAATTTTTCCTGCTGACCTGGCTTCCGCTGGCGGTGTATGCCTTTTTCACCAGCAACAATACGCAGTGGAGCCACACCCGGCATACTCGAGCGATCCGGATCGAGGAGCTTTCGAAGTAACGCAATCAATATGAATGGGAGAACAAGGTGCTCCTCGTATGCAGGCATGAGGCTTGCGACGAGGCGGCACCTTGTTTCGGTTTACCGGACTTTTCCAATCTGACAATAAATACTTGTAGCGTTTTTCTGACTTTGATCGTCTATATATTTATGTACAAGAAGAGACGAAAGGCAAGCAGGTCGTCTATGGAGGAATGTGGAATGAGAGAAAAACAATTCGCACGAAGGTTGATCGGCTTCAATGCATGCCTGGTGCTCCTGTTCGGGTTAGTGGCGTGGCTCCCTCAGATGGCCAGTGCAGAGACGGCGATGCGGCTTGATGTGAAAGTGGGGATCAACGGGGATTACAAACAGTCAAAACTGGTGCCAATCCGCGTCTCTGTCACCAACACAGGCCCGGATGCGGAAGGAGAGCTGATCGTCGCAACCGACAATGCCGGTTGGGACAAGTACGGAGCCGCTTATTACCAGCCTGTCTCGGTGGCACAGGGAGCGACCAAGCAGGTGACGATTGCGGTGCCGGGTGAAAGCATCCGTTCGAATACAACCGTTTCCTTTGTTCAGGATGGAAACACCGTCGCGCGCGTACCTGTAAAAGGCAGAAGCTATGATGAAAACGTATTGTTGGTCGGCGTATTGGCTGCCGATGCAAATACGGCCAATTTTCTCGGCGTCATAAACCAGAATGCGCTGGGCCGAGAAGTGAGGGTTCTGCCGATGAAGGAAGACCAGGTGCCGACTGCGGGAAACCAGTTGCACATGATCGACATGCTCGTTTTAAACAACTTTGCCCTCGATACACTCACCACCCAGCAAATCGAAGCGATTCGCGAATGGACGAAAACGGGCGGTATGCTGGTCGTCGCAGGGGGCGCGCAGTATGCGAAAACAGTCGGCCCGCTCAAAGACCTCTCGCCGGTCGAAGTGACTTCCGTTACCAGTGTACAGCAATTATCTGATTTGAAAGCGGAAGACAAACAGGTGGAGCTTCAGGAGCCATTCACCGTCAGCCAGGCAGAGGTACGCGCGGGACGTGTACTGTATTCCGAGGGCGATATTCCTCTCCTGGTCAGCGGTACGTACGGGCAGGGAAAAGTGCTGTACGTAGCGTATGATTTGGCTGCGAAACCATTGGCCAGTTGGTCGGGCAATGCTGTATTCTGGCAGGAGGCACTGGCCCGCGCGTTTGGCTCCAGCCTGAATTCGGGCGACGGCGTCCACTTGCAGGACGATGTATGGCCGCTGTCCAACGCGTCGGAACGAATGCCTGCGATGAAATTGCCGGAGGTAGGCTGGTTTGCGCTGCTGTTTGGGATATACGCTCTGGTCGCCGGACCGCTCCTGTTTTATATCCTGCGCGTCCTGCGCAAAACAAGCTATCTATGGGCGGTTGTACCGCTTCTGGCTGTTATAACGGGAGTGGGCATGTTCTCGTTTGGAACCATGCAGCGTGGAACGAGTGTCCTCGTTCATCAGACGGGCCTGGTCGAGCTGCTTCCGGAGAGCCAGGCGAGGGTCAAGGCGGTCACGGCCATGTTCGTTCCGACCAGCGGGGACTATCGTCTCACTGTACACGGCTCGGGAATGACCCAGCCGAATCAGGAGGATCGGTACAATTCCGGTCTGCCTACAAGCTTGGTCAGACTCGATGAGGAGCAGGCGGAGATACAGTTCCGCAATGTGGAATTCTGGTCGATGCGCAAGGCTGCGACCAGCCAAATCGTCTCGGATGCAGGGGAATTTGCGTCCGATCTGACGTATGCTAACGGCACCTTGCTGGGCACGGTGACGAATAATACGAAATACGCCTTGCGCGATGTACGCGTCGTATCGGGCATGCAGGTTCAGGAGATTGCGGAAATGGCTCCCGGCAGCACAGTCGAGGTACAGCTCAGTTTCCAGCCAAACAGTCAATCTTCAAGCAACATGCCGTATCGCGTTGTCAGCAGGCTTGTTCCGCAGAACAGCCAAAACGTGAACTATGACGTCGAAAGGGAGCCGATCATTGTGCAGATGCTGGAGCGTACGCTGTATGGCTCTGGCTGGGTGGGGAAAGTGATGATTACCGGGTGGACCGACCAGCCTGTCGTCGATGTATCCGTCGGTGACAAGTCTGTACAACCGGATGGAATCGCACTGGTCGTCTCTCCACTGGAGGTGAAGCCGTCAGCGTCTGACATGACGTTGTATCCGGCAAGTTACTTTGAAGCAGTACAGTCAGGCAGCACCGCTGACCTGCATCGGACTGACAACGGCTACTACATGGCTGCGGGAGAGATCACCTTCGACATCGATGTGACCGTTGACGACCAGCGGCTCGAGGTCGGCAATCTCTACCTGTATACCTGGTCAGAGGACAGCACGAGCTTTGGCAAGCAGGTGTACAATTGGCAAAAGCAGGACTTTGAAGCGTACGATGACGTCTTTGTAAACGGTGTACTCCCTGGCGAGCGGGCAGCCAGCTATCTGTCTCCTGAAGGTGTGCTGCGCATCAAATTTGCCCATACGCAGCCGGGTGAACGCCATATTGGCATACCGTCCGTCATGGTGGAAGGAAAGGTGATGACCCCGTGATTTCGATACAAAATCTGCGAAAGCGATACGGCAAGATGGAAGCGCTCAAGGGGCTGTCCCTGGAGATCGAAAAAGGAACCGTCTTTGGCTTCGTCGGGCCAAACGGTGCGGGTAAATCAACCACGATGTCCATTCTCGCCACCTTGCTGGAACCGACCAGCGGGAAGGCGTATGTAGGTGGCTATGAA
The DNA here is from genome assembly GCF_044627595.2 of Brevibacillus sp. TJ4. Classification (NCBI taxonomy): domain Bacteria; kingdom Bacillati; phylum Bacillota; class Bacilli; order Caryophanales; family Paenibacillaceae; genus Brevibacillus; species Brevibacillus sp. TJ4. The sequence goes on from NZ_CP185865.1 coordinate 578,093, forward strand.
GTCACCAAAAATCCCCGCGAGGTTCGCAAGCTGATCGGGTATATGCCGGACTTTTTCGGCGTCTACGACAATTTGACAGCAGCGGAATACCTCGATTTTTACGCAGCCAACTACGACATCCCGCAGGCTCAGCGAAAACAGATCATTCCGCAACTGCTCGAGCTGGTCAACCTGAGTCACAAGCGCGATGCGTACGTTGATTCGCTCTCTCGCGGCATGAAACAGCGCCTTGGCCTGGCGCGTTGTCTGGTTCACAATCCCGAGGTGCTGATCCTGGACGAACCGGCATCGGGACTCGACCCGCGGGCGCGGATCGAACTGCGGGAGATTTTGAAAGAGCTGCGCGACATGGGCAAAACGATTATCATCAGTTCGCATATTTTGCCGGAGTTGGCCGAGATGTGCGATGTGATCGGGATTGTCGAGGAAGGCAATCTGGTCGCGTTCGGGCGGGTGGATGAGATTTACGCCAAGATGCAGGAAAGACGCGTGCTCCGCATCCGCCTGCTGGACCGCCTGGAGGAAACGATCCACTTCTTGCGCGAGCAGCCTGCTGTCTCGCATGTGACGAGAGAGGGCAACAGTGTTGTCGTCAGCTTTTCCGGGGACGACGAGCAGCAGGTGGAGCTGCTTCGCAATCTTGCTGTCGCCGGCTACTCCGTGGCCGCGTTCAACGAAGCGCAGGGAGACCTGGAAGAAATCTTTCTGGAAATTACGAAAGGGGTGGGCTCATGAATCTGTTGAAACGCTTGAACAACCCCGTTCTGTTTAACGAATGGAAAATGCGGATGCGAAACCGCCGCTCGGCGTGGATGCTCTTCTTTTACCTGCTCGTACTGGGCGGGATCACGCTGACCTACATCTTTCTGGAGACGGAAGGCGGAGCCTACTTCAACCCCAACCGGACGCGGGAGCTGTTCATGCTGCTCTCCATCCTGCAGTTGGGCATGATCTTCTTCGTCGTGCCGGGGCTGACGGCCGGAGTCATTTCCGGTGAGCGCGAGCGGCAAACGCTGAACATCCTGTTGACCACCAACGTCAGTGCGACACGCCTGATTTTGGGCAAGTGGCTGGCATCGCTCAGCTTTATGACGTTTCTCGTCATCGCGACCATTCCGCTGTATGCAATCGTCTTTCTGTACGGGGGGATTTCTCCTGGACAGCTATTCCAGGTATTTGTGTTCTACGTCGTTACGATGCTTGGCATCGGCAGCGTCGGCGTGCTCTTGTCCACGTTGATCAAACGCTCCGGGATTGCCACCGTACTCAGCTACGGCATCTTTTTCTGCTACTCGATCGGGACGCTGATCCTGGCGGAAATCATCCGCGAGTTGATCCAGTACTACCAGCGGGCTAACAACCTGCCGCGAACCCCGGTGGAGTGGGTAGATCACATGTACAGCATCAATCCGTTGTTTGCGCTGCTGAGCATTTTCGGCGAAGGACCGGCGAACAACATGCAGTTGTATCCGAATTCATGGCTCGCCCAGATCGATCCGTTCTGGTTGTTTTCCGCCTTTTTTGGAATCGTGACGCTGTTTTCGCTGCTCTTGTCGATCTACTTGATCCAGCCTGTGCGGCCGCGCCTGTTCAAAGCGGCTGCGAAGGAGTAGAGGACCATGTTTGCGCAAAGAGAAACAGACGAACTCAAGTCACTGCTTGCTCCGATCCGCAAACGCCTGGGCACGTTCCTCCTGGTGCGCCAACTGGTCGCATACGGCTTGTATGGAGCCGGGGGAAGTCTGTTGATTCTCGTTTTGGCGCGTATGCTGCCGATCCCGTACTACCACTGGATCGCCCTCGCATGTCCCGTGCTGGCCGTGGGCATCGGGGCGTTGCTTTGGATCGGCAGGCAGCCGACCTGGCTGGATTCAGCGCAGGTAGCCGACGAACAGGGGCTGATGCAGCGGACCGTGACGGCGTGGCAGCACCGGGACAGCAGCTCGGCTGTCGCCCTTCGCCAGCGCGAAGATGCGCTGCGCCACTTGCGCAGACAATTGCCGCATATCGTCTCCAGCGTGCGCATCTGGTCCGAGGTGAAAAAGCAGACACTGATCACGGCTGGCCTGGTGCTTGCTGGCGTGCTGTTGCTGCTCGTGCCCAACCCCCAGGACGACAGGCTGGCGCAGTTGGCCGAGCAGCGGGAAGCGCTCGCAGCAGCAGAGCAAAAGGTCGAAGAGGCCATACAAGAGGTAGCGGCTGATCCGAACTTGAGCGAGGAACAGAAAAAGCAGTTGGAACAGATGATGGAGCAGGCAAAGGCGGCTCTGGCGAAATCAGATGATCCGGCAGAGCGGCTGCAGGCATTGCACGCCGTGGAAAAGCAACTGGAAAAGGCACGCGAGGCAGAGGAGCGAAAACAGGCGGCTCTGAACCGTTTGCAGCAGGAGCTATCGCAGTCGCAGGGCACGCAAGGTTTGGCTCAGGCGCTGGAGCAAGGCGACCGTGAAGCGCTGACAGCCGCTCTGCAAGAGGCTGCCCGGGCCATCGAGTCGCTCAGCCAGCAGGAGCGCGAGGAGCTGGCCGCCGCTTTACAACTGGCGGAAGAGCAGCTACGCCAGGCGGCAGAAGCAGCACATTCGCAGGAGGCGATGAAAATCGCAGATGAACTGGCAGCTGCCGCCGGACAAATCGCCCAGGGACAGATCCCGCAAGCGCTGACCGCATTGGAGCAAGGTCTGTTGCAAGCTATGACCATGTCGGCACAGTCCCAGCAGGCGCTGCAAACCGCAGCGCAGGCGCAGGCAGCCTTGCAGCAGTCGCAGATGGCGCTCGCCGCGGCTGCAGGCACTCCCGGGAACAACGCCGCGACAGGTACGCCAGGTACTGGCGGAACGCCCGGAACTGCTGCGCCAGGACAGTCTCCCGGACAGCAGCCCGCCGGGAATCAGGCAGCCGCCCCCGGCAATCAGCAAGGGACAGGAAATAGTGGGCAAGGAAATGGTGCCGGCAATGGGAATGGACCCGGACAGGGCAACGGCTCAGGCAATGGAAACGGAAACGGGAATGGCAACGGTGCTGGAGGAGGCACCGGTTCCGGAGGTGGCGTCGGCCCCGGGGCAGGTCTGGGATCAGGCAGACACCAGCTCGTGACCGTGCCAACCCAGCGCATAGACGATGACGGCGGTCCGGTCGACACAGTGGGCGGTCCGTTGGGATCAGGACCTTCCCAGTCGCGGCAGAGCGCCAACAGCCAGGTCTCCTCGGGAACCACGCTGCCCTACGAGGAAGTGTACGGGGAATACGAGCAGTTTGCCCGCGAGAGTCTGACCAAAGGCAATATTCCAAGCGACTACCAAGAAGTCGTCAAACAGTACTTCGAAAGCATCGAACCATAACCAGTACACAGAGAACGGGGGAGTGAGGGATGACACAACAAGCATCGACAGACAGCCAGCAGCAGGTGGAGCGCGTCAGGCAGGAAATCGCCAAGGTTCTGGTAGGGCAAAAGGAAGTGGTGGAACAACTGCTGTGGGCGGTGTTTGCCGGAGGACACGCCTTGCTTGAGGGGGTGCCGGGTCTGGGGAAAACACTGCTCGTGCGCACCTTGTCTCAGGCTTTTGAGCTCTCCTTTCAGCGCATCCAGTTTACGCCGGATCTGATGCCCACCGACATCACGGGAACGAATATTTTGCGCGTCGACGAAACCGGTCAGCAGTCGTTCCAGTTTCAGCCCGGTCCGATTTTTGCCCATGTCGTGCTGGCTGACGAGATCAACCGGGCTACGCCCAAGACGCAAAGCGCACTGCTGGAAGCGATGCAGGAGCGGACCGTATCTGCCGGTGGTGCGACCCGGCCGCTGCCGGAGCCGTTTTTCGTTCTCGCCACGCAAAACCCGCTGGAGCAGGAAGGGACGTATCCGTTGCCGGAAGCGCAGATGGACCGGTTTTTGCTGAAAATCGAGGTGCCGTTTCCCAGCGAGGAAGAGCTGAAGGCGATCGTCATGCGGACAGCAGGGGGGCATACGAGCGAGGTCGAGAAAGTCGCCTCGGGCAGCGAGATTGCAAAAATCCAGCAGGCAGCCCGGGAGATTCTCGTCGCTGATGCTGTCCTCGACTACGCAGTAAAACTGCTGTTGGCGACACATCCCGGCGAGCAGGCGGTGCCTTCGGTCAGACAGTATGTGCGAAGCGGGGCCGGACCTCGCGGAGTTCAGGCGATCGTGGCGCTGGCCAAGGTGCGCGCCTTGCTGGCCGGACGCTACAATCTGGCGTATGAGGACGTGGATGCAGTCGCGCTGCCGGCTCTTCGCCACCGGATTTTCCTCAATTTTGAAGCGGAGGCGAACGGGATTCGCCCGGATCAGATCGTGCGCGACATCCTGGAAAGCGTGAGGGATCAGAAGCGATGAGCAGCGATCATTTGCTGGACCCGTCCTGGCTTGCCAGACTGGAGCGCATGCAGGTCGCCAGCAGGCGGGCGGCGAGCGGCAGCCAGGCGGGAAAAAGACGGGCCAGGCAGTTGGGCAGCTCGATGGAGTTCGCTGATTACCGCGCCTACGTGCCGGGTGACGACTTGCGCCAACTGGACTGGAATGCGTACGCGCGCTCCGGCAAACTTTTTTTGAAAAAGTATTTGGATGAAACCGAACTGCACGTATCGCTGTACCTCGATTGCAGCCGTTCCATGAGCTATGGACAGCCGAGCAAAATGTCGCTCGCGGCAAAGATCGCGGCTGCTCTTGGGTACCTCTCTTTATGCCATCTCGACCACGTCTCGGTGTACGCGTTTGACCGCCAGATCGTCGGTTCGCTGCGAGGTTTGCAAGGAAAAGGGCAGTCGCTGCGCCTGCTTCCCTTTTTGGCGGGGTTGCAGCCGGGCGGTGCGGGAGATTTCGAACAGGCGGTCCGTTCCCCGGGAGCGGTGCAGGGAAGACCCGGCATCTCCATCGTGCTGTCGGATTTTTTGTTCGACGGTGGATACGAGCGGGCTGTCTCCTACTTGCAAGCGGCAAGACAGGATGTCACGCTGGTGCAGATTTTATCACGGGAAGAACTGGCGCCTGATTACCAGGGGGAGCTGCGGCTGATCGACTCGGAGACGGCACAGGCAAAAGAAGTGTCAGTAACAGGGGCTTTGCTCGCGGATTACCAGAACAGCGTGCAGGAGTATCAGCGGCAGTTGGCGAGCTTTGCCTATGGTCGTGGAATTTCCTATGTAGCCGTGCAGCCGGAGCAGCCTTTAGAAACGATCCTGTTTTCCGTCTTGAGACAAGCAGGCGTGATTCGCTAGAGAAGGGAGAGAGGCATATGCAGTGGATGGCGTTGTCCAACTTGTGGTTCGCACTGATTATCCCGGCTATCGTCATTCTCTATCTTCTCAAGCGAAAAGTAGAGGATCGGCTCGTGCCCAGCACTCTGCTGTGGCAGCGAGCATTGCATCACAGAGAGGCGGTGCGCCCGTGGGAAAAGCTGCGCCGCAATTTGTTGCTGCTGTTGCAACTGCTGGCGGCACTGTTTTTGGTCCTGGCGCTGTTGCGGCTTGCTGTCCCCGTTGACGGGGTAAGCGACGAGCATACCATCCTCGTCATCGAACAATCGGCCAGCATGATGGCCCATGAAGGGGAGACGACGCGTTTTCAGCAAGCAATCCAGACTGCGACGCAGCTCGTGGAACAACTGGGCAGTACGCAGCGGGTGACGCTGATTGAAGCAGGACGCGAACCGCATGTGCGGGTATCGAAAAGCGGCGATCGCCAGGAGCTGCTGCAGGTGCTGCAAACGATGTCGCCGCAAGCGGGCGTGTCCGACACGGCAGCCGCGATGTCACTGGCAGCGGCCATTTCCGCAGAAGAGCCAGGGAGCGGGGTGGTCTGGCTGGGCGATGGGCGGCCGGAAGGTTTGGATATGGCGACGCTGCCTGCGATCAACGGTCCGTTCCGCTTCCAGCAGATGGGCTCGTTTCGCGAAAACACGTCGCTTGCCGTCTTCGTCACGCAACCGACAGACGATGGAATGCAAGGACTGATCCGGCTCGACAACAAGGGGACACAGGCGAGCAGAGGCAGCGCCGTCATTTACGACAGCGAAAACAACGTGCTGGATGCGTCTGCCTTTTTGGTCGATGCGGGCGAATCGCAGACGATCACGTTTTCCTCGCTTCCCGCTTCCCCTGTCTACCGGGCAGTGATCGACCCCGAGCAGGACGGCTTGCAGGAAGACAATGAGCGCTGGAGTGTTCCGTTTACGGCGGGATTGGGGAAAGCCGTACTCGTCTCGCCGGAGGGCAATCGCTTCCTGCACCAGGCTTTGCAGACGGCCGGCAGACTGGAAGTGGAGATTCGGCCAAACGTGCCCGGACCCGACGAGGAAGCGCGTGATTTGTGGGTGTTTGACGGGGTCGTGCCAGATCGCCTGCCGGAAGGAAACGTCCTGCTGATCGCGCCTGACCGGGCGACGGACTGGCTTCCGTACGAGGGCATGCGCGAGCTGAACGATCCGCCGCAGGCCGTCTCGCCGGGGCATCCGCTCCTGTCCTACGTCGACTGGGCGGATGTGCACGTGGCACAGACATCTGTATTGGGCGAGATGACCGGGATGGAAGCGCTGGTCAGGGCGGGCGAGCAAGATTTGGTCCGCGCAGGTACGATTGGCGGCAGGCGTGTCGTCATCGTGGCGTTTGACCTGCACGATTCCGATCTGCCGCTGCGCCCGGCATTTCCGATTTTGATGCAAAACGCATGGAGCTGGCTTGCGCCTGTACAGACGGCGCCGATCGCCTCAGCAACACCGGGAGAGCTTGTGGACATCGCCCTTACTCCGGGTGCAAAAAGCAGGGGGCTGATCGGTCCGGGCGGCGAGCAGCAGGTACTGGAAGCGGAAGGGACCCGCTATCTGTTTCAGGTTCCCGCCAGCCTGGGCCTGTACCGTCTGGAAGAAGAGCTGGATACGGGCGTACAGACGCGCTATTTCGCCGTGCACGTGCATGAGCAGGAGACGACGATTACGCCGCTTTCTTTGTCCGTCGGTACCAGGCAGGGGACGGACGAAGCCGAATCGGGCGAGCAGGGCAGGCTTCCGTCCGGCAGCAGGGACTTGACCGTCTGGCTGGCCGCGCTGGCGCTGCTGATCGTGTTTGCGGAATGGAGGGTGTATCAACGTGGGTATTGATGTACAACAGCCACTCTTCTTCTTGCTTGCCATTCCCGCACTGCTCGTCGTCGTCCATTGGTGGCGGACACAACGGCAGATGCCAACGAGCAGAAAAGCGCTGATCGCTTCCCTGCGGTCTGCTGTTTTTCTGCTGTTGATCCTCGTGTTGGCCGGGGTGCAGTTGTTGTTCCCGGTGCAGGAAAAAACCGTCGTCTTCGTCGTCGACCAGTCGGCCTCGATGAAGGACGATCCGCGTCTCGAAGCGTTTATGCGCGAGGCGGTCAGCCAAAAGCGGCCGAATGACCGCTACGCTGTGGTCGTCGTCGGCTCCACGGCTGCGGTCGATCAGCCGTTTACGATCCGCAATGAAGTGCAGCAGATCGGGGTAGAGGTAAACCGGCATGCCAGCAATCTGGCTGACGGAATTCGCCTGGCTGCCGCAATGGTTCCGAGCAACGCCAGGGGCAAGGTGGTACTGCTGAGCGACGGCATTGAAACCCATGGAGACGCAGGCAAGGAGACCAGGCTCGTCACGGAGCGGGGGATTCCCGTCGAAGCCGTCTCCTTCCAGCAGCCGCAGGGAGACGAGGTGTTGCTCTCGAGTGTCCAGGTACCGCAGCAACTGTACGCGGGCGAGGAGTTTTCCATCCGCGTCGATGTGGAAAGCAGTACCGCGACGCCTGCGACGCTGCGCCTGTACGAAGGCAATCGGGAGGCGGGCAGACTGCAGGTGCAGTTGGACAAGGGCAGAAACCAGTTTCTTTTCTCCGAGACCGCGATGGAGGAAGGCTTTCACCGCTATCGCGTGGAGGTCGAGGCAGTGCGTGATACGGTGCAGGCGAACAACACGGGCTCTGCTTTTACCCAGGTCGCTGGCGTTCCGGCAGTGATGGTCGTCGAAGGAACGCCTGGAGCCGCCGACAACCTGGTGTCCGCTCTGGCGGCCGGGAACATGCGGGTGGAGCCGACCGATCTGGCCCTTTTGCCCAAAGAGCTCGACGGCTACAAGCAGTATGCGGCTATCGTCCTCGCCAACGTCTCGGCTACGCAGATGGCGGAGGCGGATATGGAGCGGATTCGCACGGCTGTCAGGGATTTGGGCATCGGCCTGATTATGACGGGCGGTTCGGAAAGTTTCGGGATGGGCGGCTGGTTTCAGACGCCGATTGAAGAGGCGCTGCCTGTCCATATGGATTTGCGCGGCAAGGAAGAGCTTCCTTCGCTCGGACTGCAACTGGTGATCGACAAGTCCGGCAGCATGAGCGGTGGCGGGATGGGAGTCGACAAAATGGAGCTGGCCAAGGAAGCGGCGATCCGCGCCACAATGATGCTGCAGCCGCAGGATCAGATCGGCGTGATCGCATTCGACGGAACGCCGTGGGAAGTGGTGGCTCCGCAGAATGTCACGGATTTGCCGTCGATACACCAGAGCATCGGCCGGATTGTAGCTGACGGAGGCACCGATATTTACCCGGCCCTGGAGATGGGATACGGCAGGGTCGCCAAGATGAACGCCCAGCGCAAGCATGTGATCTTGCTGACGGACGGCCATTCCGGTCTGGAAGACAATTACGAGGCGCTGCTGCAAAGAATGGTCAACGAATCGGTCACCGTCTCTACCGTTGCCGTAGGAGATGACGCCGACACGCAGTTGATGGAGGCGATCGCGGAATGGGGCAATGGAAGGTACTACCACGCCGAGGATGTCGGATCGCTGCCCACCATTTTCAGCAAGGAGACAGCACTGGCGAGCAGGACCTTCATCGTGGAAAAGCCGCAAATTCCCGAGCGCACTGGTGCGGGGTTGTGGCCGGCACTGCGCGAGAGCATTCCGCCGCTGCGCGCCTACGTGGCGACGACGCCCAAACAGACGGCCGAAGTATCGCTGGTCAGTGCGGATGACGACCCGATTTTGGCGAGATGGCAGTACGGCTTGGGCCGGGCAGTAGCCTGGACGAGCGACCTGGAAGGAAAATGGGCGCCTGACTGGGTGAGCTGGGGCGGGATGAGCCGCCTGTGGAATGAGATTATCGCCTGGTCGCTGCCGCAGATCGAGTCGGGTACGTGGAAGACGCAGACGAGCGTGGACAATGGCAAAGGAAAAGTGACCGTGACCGTGCCGACGGGAGTGAACATGCCTCAGGAGCTGGACGCGACGGTCGTAAACCAGCAGATGGAACGGGAGTTGATCCGCTTGAAGCCGATTGCGCCCGGCGTCTGGGAAGGAGAATTCCCCGCCGCAGAACCGGGCAGCTACCTGATCCAGATCACGGAAAAAGCGAATGGCCAGGTCATTGCCGGTCAAACGACAGGGCTGACGGTCGCCTACTCGCCGGAGTACGCGATGCCAAAAGACGGCGAGCAAGTGCTGAAAAGCTGGCTGGAAGCGGGCGAAGGCGCATTGCTGACAGCGCCTGCCGAAGTATTTTCCCGCGAGTTGCCGCCGAAATGGGAGACGCAGCCGATCGGAGAATGGTTGTTGATGCTGGCTGCCTTGCTCTGGCCGCTTGACGTAGCTGCCCGCCGTCTGCAGCTTCCGGAGCGCTGGTGGACCCGCTTTATGCCGGGCAAACAAAGAGCGCGACAAAGCGAAGCCAGATCCGATCAGCAGTCTGTGCTTGCGAAATTGCAGCAAAAACGAGGAAGCCAGCAGCCGTCTTTTGTCGAGCGCGAGCGGCTCGATCCGCTCCGGCAGGCGGAAACGGCGACGACGCGGACACAGACTGCCGCATCCGGGAAGAAAAGCAGCCAGGCAGAGCAGGTCGAAAAACAGCCGGAACCGCAAGAACAAGCGGATGAGACGCTCAACCGTCTCCTGGCGGCAAAGAAGCGCAAAAACCGACCGTAGCAGTTGAAAGCGAGGGGGAGAGATCCCCCTCGTTTGCTGTTTGCAGGGCAATGTTTCTGCGATGGTTGCCGGCGTATTTTTTTGATAGGATGGTAGGAAAAGGCGTGGCACGGACAGAGAGGGGCAAACTTCTATGCTGTATAAGGTTGGGGTAGTAGGACCGCAGCCTTCGGTCGAACGAATCATCGGGGTAGCGCAGGAATACCGCCATAGCCTGGTATGTCTCCCTTATCCGTACGAGGATACGGAAGAGGCAGAGAGCATCATCCGTGAGCACGACGATGAAGTGGATGTATGGCTGTTTTCCGGGCAGATCCCGTATATGATCGCCAGGCGAACATGCGCTTCCGACGAGCGGCTCATCTATATCCCGCACACCGGTTCCAGCCTGTACAAATGCTTCCTGCACATGGCGTACTACCAAAACAAGCTGTTGAACCGCATTTCCATCGACATGGTGTACTCCGAAGATGTGGAGGAAGCGCTGGCCGAACTGGGAATCCCCACCCAGGACATCTATCTGAAGTCGTATCACGATTACATGAATACGGACGAGCTGATCCAGTTCCATCTCCAGCTTTGGCAGGAGGGCAAGACCGAGGCGGCGTTTACCAGCTATCAGGCTACGTATCACGCCCTGCGGGAACAGGGGATTCCCGTCTACTGGATTTCACCGACGAAGATGGTCATCCGGCAAACGCTCGGGCTGATTTTGGAAAAGGTAAAGACCTCGTATTTCAAAGTGATGCAGACCGGAATCGTCATCGTGGAAATCGAGAATTTCGACAAGGTCATCGAAAAGGCGAAAACCCCCTACCACCTGCAATACCTGGAGCTGAAATTGAAAGAGACGCTGCTCAGGCTTTGCCAGAAGCTGGACGGGTCGCTGCAGGAAAAAGGCAACGGGCGCTATCTGATTTTCAGCTCGCGCGGGGCGATCGAGCGGGAAGTCCCGATGCTGCGCAAAACAGTGCAGCATATGTCGCTGGAAGCGGATGTGCCGGTGGCGGTCGGCATCGGTTTCGGAGAGACGGTCTTCTCGGCGGAAATCAACGGACGGCGAGCAGTACAGCACGCCAAGGAAAAGCGGGAGCGGGGCATCGTCATCGTGCAGGAGGACGGCTTGATGGTGGAGTCGGCAGGCGAAGAAGAGGAGCTGGCATACTCCTATCGCTCCGATGACCCAGAATTGCTCGAGCAGTTGAAGCAGGCAAATGTCAGCGCCAAAACGTATCACAAAATCGAAGCGCTGATTCACCGCATGGGCTGGAAAACCTTCTCCAGTTCGGATCTTTCCACCCATCTGGCAATGACAGATCGCAATGCCCGACGCATTATTGCCAGCCTGTGCGAGTGGGGGCTGATGGAGTGCGTCGGCGAAGAACTGCATGCTGTACGGGGAAGGCCGAGCAAAATCTACACGTTGACAAAGAGTGCAAAGAGACGCGGGACAGCACAGAAGTAGTGGGCGAGTGCAGCCGCTCAGCAGGCGAGAGGGGGATTCATCAGCCCGATCGCCTGTTTTTTTGTTCGGGACTATCCATTAAAGGAAATATTCCTTATTTATTCCGAATATAAAAAAGGATACAATGGAGTCAGGAGAAACCGCAGCAACCGGACGCATCATCGGGAGGAATACAACGGTTTCGCAGATGCGCGGATTGTTTGCATACGAGGAGGACATAGACATGACGACAGCGACAGTTAGCCTCAAGGCGGATCAGGCATATATCACCGGGCTGCGCAGGGAGTTTCACCAGTATCCCGAATTGAGCGGACACGAAGAACGTACAGCAAGACGTGTCTGTGAAGAACTGCAAAAACTGGGCATTGCCGAGATCAGAAGAAATATCGCCGGGCATGGCGTGGTGGCGGTCATCGGCAGCGGAGCTGGACCGACAGTCGCGCTGCGTGCGGATATGGACGCGCTGCCGATTGCGGAAAGGACAGGTGTTCCTTTTTCCTCTAAACACGACGGTGTCATGCACGCCTGTGGACATGATTCCCACACGGCAATGCTGCTGGGAGCAGCGAAAATGCTGAAAGAGGCAGAAGCGCAGCTCCCGGGCAAGGTCGTTCTGATTTTTCAGCCGGCTGAGGAAAATGCGCCAATCGGCGGAGCCAAACCGATGATGGAAGCAGGAGCGCTGGACGATCCCCAGCCTGACGCAGTCTTCGGTCTGCACGTCTGGCCCGATCTGCCTGTCGGACAAGTTGGGGTAAAAGCGGGTTATCTCATGGGCGCATCAGATCGCTTCAGCATCCGTATTCAGGGCAAGGGCGGACATGCCAGCATGCCGCACGAGACGATCGACGCCGCTTTGGTCGCGGTGCAAATTGCTCAAGTGCTGCAGACGATTGTCAGCCGCAATGTGAATCCGATGGAAGCCGGAGTCGTGACCATCGGCAAAATCGAAGCGGGCAGCCGCTACAACGTCATTGCCGACGAAGCGTTGATGGAGGGAACGGTTCGCTCCTTTCATCCGGATGTGCGCGCCTTGATCGAAAAGCGTTTTGCCCAGGTCGTCGAGCATGTGGCGCAAAGCATGGGCGCACAGGCAACGATTATGTATCAGCGCGGCTACCCGGTCGTAAACAACGACGAGGGCGCTACAGAAATCGTCCGTTCTGCCGTTACCCGCGTGGCAGGAGAGCAGGCGCTGGCGCCGATTGATCCGGCCCTGACCGCCGAAGATTTCGCCTTTTATCTGGAGCGCTTTCCAGGGGCGTTTTTCTGGCTGGGCTGCGGGTTCGACGACAAGAGCAAAAACTACCCTCTCCACCATCCGCTGTTTCTCGTAGATGAGCGGGTACTGCCGATCGGCGCCGAATTGCTGGCCGAGACCGCGGTGCAATTTCTCGCCCAAAAGCGACGCTAATGTGGAAAAACTGTGGAACCGCTTTTCATTTTCTTGCCGCAACTCCGTGCTATACTAGGATCAGAACAAAAATGAGAGAGGACGTCTGCAGTGAAGAAATTCGATATTTCGCTTCTTTCCGCTTCGATTCTGGTATTGGCGCTTGTTGTACTCGGGGTGTATCAGTCTGCGGTGGAAGAAAAGAAGGACCCCGTTCTGGCAAAGGCGGGAGATACGACGATTACGCAGCAACAGCTTTATCGGGAAATGAAGGATTTGTACGGAAAACAGGTAGCGAGTGAACTGGTAGCCGAAGCGCTGATCCTTCAGGAGGCCAAACAGCAAAATATTTCGGTGCCGTCTGAGGAAATCGCGGCAGAAGTTAGTCGCATGAAGGAGCAGCTTGGCTCGGATCAGGCGTTTCACGATTACTTGGCGACGATCGGTATGGATGAGCAGGAGCTAAGCGACAGACTGAAAACGCTGATGACGCGCGACAAACTGCTGGACAAGTCCTATCCGGTCACGGAGGAGCAGATCCAGGCCTACTACGACCAAAACAAGGACCTGATGGGTTCGCCCGCACCGGAGCTTGCCCAAGTGCGCGAGCAGATTGTGATGATTTTGACGGACACGAACCGCCAGGCGAATGTTGAGCAGTTGTGGACAGACTTGAAAGAAAAGCACCAGGTAGAGTGGTTTGATCCGTCGCTGGCAGACGAGCAGGCAGAGACTGCCGTCCAGCATTGATCCGACCTCGAAACGAGAAAGCGATGACGCGGCTGAATGTACGGCCTGCGCCATCGCTTTTTTCGATTCATTGCGCGCACACTCTCGGGGCATACTGAGAGCACGAGAAAAAGGAGGCGTGGAGGATGAACGGTTTTTGGATCAAGTTAATCGCAACTCTCCTGGTCGTGTTGCTCGCTTACGCATGGTTTCCGGAGGTGCATTTCGCTACTTTCTATCAGGCGATCGGGGTCGGAATCATCCTGGCGCTTGTCGGGCACTGGGTAGACCGGGCGATGCTTGCTCCCGGCAGGCTGTGGATGACGACAGCCGTCGATCTGGTAGTCGGATTTCTCGTGGTGTTCGCCAGCCTGTTTGTGCTGCGCAATGCCCAGGTGACGCCGCTCGGGGCCGGATTTGTCGCCATTTTGTTCGGCGTATCCGAGTATGTACAGCATCGCTGGCACGTTCGCAACCGAAGCGGAGAAGCAGCCTGACCGGCTTTGACAGATCGCCCTGCTCGCGCTATAGTACCTGTAATAATGTGGTAAACGAATAATGGGGGATACGGGATGCAGGCAATCATTTTAGGTATTGTAGCTGCGTTTTTTTTCGCATTTTCTTTTGTATTCAACCGCTCGATGGAACTGGAAGGAGGCAGTTGGCTCTACACAGCTTCGCTGCGCTACCTGTTCATGCTGCCGTTTTTGCTGGCGATTGTGATGCTGCGCGGCCGTCTGCGTTCCCTGTGGCAGGAAATGCGGGCCAATCCGGGGCAATGGTTTGTCTGGAGCATCGTCGGATTCGGTCTGTTCTACGCGCCGCTCAGCTTCGCCGCCGCTTACGGACCTGGCTGGCTGATCGCCGGTACGTGGCAGATCACGATTATCGCTGGCTCCTTGCTCGTCCCTTTTTTCGGTCAGAAAATTCCGTACAAGGGTCTGTCGATGTCTCTTTTGATTCTCGCGGGAGTGGCGCTGATGCAGCTTCAGGAGGCTGGTCAGCTAGGCGCAAAGGAAGCGCTGCTCGGTATTCTTCCGGTGCTGGTGGCAGCCTTTGCCTATCCGCTCGGCAACCGCAAGATGATGGAGCTGACCAAAGGGCGCATCCACGCGTACGAACGCGTCCTCGGCATGACCGTGGCCAGCCTGCCGTTCTGGCTCGTCCTCGGCGGAATCGGCTACGTGATGGAGGGTCCGCCAAGCATGAGCCAGACGCTGCAATCCCTGGTCGTCGCGCTGACTGCCGGGATCGTCGCGACCGTGCTGTTTTTTACGGCGACCGATCTGGCCAAAGGCAACGCCCAGAAGCTGGCGGCCGTGGAAGCGACACAAGCAGGCTCAGTCGTGTTTGCCGTGGCTTTGGAGGCCGTCCTGCTGCAAGCGCCGCTACCGGGCATCTGGTCGAGCCTGGGAGTGCTCCTGGTCATCGTCGGAATGGTGTTGCACAGCTACGTCTCGCGGCAAGCGGCAGCAAGACCTGCTGTGAACAGGCAGGAGAAACACATTTCCTAGTCGATCACGATTTCATCTGCCTGGTGACGAGCGCCTCGATCCACTTCCAGGGAAGCAGGTTCTTCGCTGCGATCGTCCACTTGACGCCGCGGCCGACCGGATAGCGGAGGCGCGGCCTGGCGACGGTGGCTGCATGCACGATCGCTTCGATCACTTCGTCAGGAGCGGGAGCTTTTTCCCGAATGCTCTCCACCCGTGCCCGCAGCCAGTTGTTTTGGGCGGCGTACGGCGAAGCAGAGCGCTCCTGGAACTGCGTCAGCCCCTTGTCCCAGATAGCCGTACGGTACGAGCCTGGCTCGATCAGGACGACATGCACCCCGTACGGTAGCATCTCCAGCCGCAGTGACTCGCTAAAGCCCTCTACTGCATGCTTTGAGGCCGCGTAGGGAGCAAGCCCGGGAAATCCGATCCGTCCGCTGATGCTGCTCATGTTGAGGATGTGGCCGGAGCGCTGGCTGCGCATCGTCGGCAGGACGGCGCGCGTCACTTCGATCAGCCCGAACACGTTTGCTTCAAACAGGCTGCGCCAGTCCTCTGCCGCTACCTCCTCGACGAAGCCGCCACTGGCATAGCCGGCATTGTTCACGAGCAGGTCGATGCGCTTGTGCCGTGCGACGACAGAGGAGACGGTTCGGGCAATGTCTGCCGGGTTCGTCACATCCATCTGCATGATCTCTATATATTGATCAACCATGTGCGCATTTGCGAGTTTGTCAAGTTCCTCTCTTTTTTGCAGATTGCGCATGGATGCTATGACGTAGTAGCCGCTCTTGACAAGTGCGAGAGAAGCGTGCAAGCCAAAGCCGCTGCTGGCTCCCGTAACAAGAGCAATCGGTCTGTCAATCATGGTGAATCTCCTTTCGGCGTAACAGAATCGTGAACTCGGGTGAATGTTCACAAATTTGTTCATAAATTTGTTAACAAAATCATAACAAATAGACTTTGTTAAAAGGTAAATTTATGTATACTTAAATGGGTGCCACGCTGGGTAGAAGGGGTAACATATCCTTTTACTCATTTTGTTTGTTTCTGGAATGGTTGCTAATCTTTTTCCCGATTGGGTATCATAGGGTGTGATAGTAGAGATGCACTGTTACGGGCAAACAAAAGAGTCTGTTTCTCATTCTAGCTCAAAAGACGTGGCTGGAACGTTACCAACACGAAGGAAAGAGGGGTTCATAGGTATGAAGGGTTGGCAACAGTATTGGCGTCAGTTTTTCCTGTTTGGTCTGCTGTCGCTGGCATTAACCGGGTGTGGCATCGAAGAACTGTCTACACTCAAGCCTTCAGGTCCCGTTGCAGCAATGCAGTTTGACTTGATGAAGCTGTCCTTTTCTATCATGATCGGCGTATTTATTGTCGTTATGCTGATCTTTACGTACGTACTTATTCGATATCGTAAACGTCCAGGACAGCAAGGTATTCCAAAACAAGTAGAGGGTAGCCATACGCTGGAAATTCTCTGGACGGTCATTCCGTTCTTGCTGCTGATTGTCATGGCGGTTCCGACGGTGACGACCAACTTTGAACTGAGCAAGGCATATTCTAGTGAGGAAGCGCTTCAAGTACGGGTGACATCGCACCAATACTGGTGGGAGTTCGAGTATCCTGACCTTGGCGTTGCTACTGCGCAGGACCTCGTATTGCCAGTTGGGAAGAAGATTCAGTTCACCACTACCAGTGCTGACGTAAAACACGCATTCTGGATCCCGGCTTTGGGCGGAAAAATCGACACCAACCCGGGCTTGGAGACACCGCTGTGGCTGCAGGCTGACCGGACTGGTATTTTCTACGGCAAGTGCGCGGAGCTCTGTGGAGCCTCCCATGCCTTGATGGACTTCAAGGTAGAGGTGATGGAGCAGGCAGACTTCGACAACTGGATCGCAAAAATGAAAGGCGCTGTGGAAACGGAAACAGTGGGAGCTACTTCCGAGATCGCGAAGCAAGGGGAAGAGCTGTTCAACCAAAGCTGTCTCGGTTGCCACGCAGTGGGAGGCAAAGGCGGAAAACTGGGACCAAACCTGACCAACTTTGCAGACCGCGAGCGTGTAGCAGGGATTCTCGCCCATACGCCGGAGAACGTGGCTGAGTGGCTGAAAGATCCGCAAAAGATCAAACCAGGCAACAACATGCCTAACCTGAACCTGGACGATACACAAGTACAGGCGCTGGTTGAGTACATGGAGACTCTCAGTGTTGAAGACTAATTCGAACAAGCACTATTACTAGCCGTAGGCTGTGAGGCTTAAGAAGGAGGTAAAACCGTGTCTGCACATGCTTCTCACGCACCACAACGAAGCGGGCTGTGGGATTGGCTTACGACCGTTGACCACAAGAAGATCGCGATCCTGTACTTGATTGCGGGTGGCGTATTCTTCCTGGCTGGCGGTATCGAAGCCCTGCTGATTCGTTTGCAATTGATTTACCCGGAGCTTCATGTAGTCGGTGCCAAAACATTTAACGAATTGATTACGATGCACGGTACCACGATGATCTTCCTGGCAGTCATGCCGATTATCTTTGCGCTGATGAACGCGATTGTACCACTGCAAATCGGTGCTCGCGACGTAGCGTTCCCGTTTGTAAACGCACTTGGCTTCTGGCTGTTCTTCTTCGGTGGACTGCTGCTCAACACGAGCTGGTTCCTGGGTGGCGCGCCGGATGCCGGATGGACGTCCTACGCGACACTGTCGCTTAACCAGTACAGCGGAATCGGTGTTGACTTCTACGTGCTCGGCTTGCAAATTGCCGGTCTGGGTACGCTGATCGGTGGTATCAACTTTCTGGTAACGATCATCAACATGCGCGCGCCAGGCATGACCTTCATGCGCATGCCGATGTTTACCTGGTCTGCATTTATTACCTCCGGTTTGATTCTGTTTGCATTCCCGGCGATTACAGTCGGTTTGGTGCTGTTGATGTTCGACCGTCTGTTTGGCGGGAACTTCTTCAACCCGGATGCAGGCGGTAACATTGTCATCTGGGAGCACATCTTCTGGATCTTTGGTCACCCGGAAGTATACATTTTGATCCTTCCAGCTTTCGGTATCATTTCTGACATCGTGAGTACATTTGCCAAAAAGCGTCTGTTCGGATACAGCTCAATGGTATTCGCTACCGCGCTGATCGGCTTCCTGGGCTTCATGGTGTGGGCGCACCACATGTTCACAACAGGTCTCGGGGCTGTAGCCAATACGCTGTTCGGTCTGGCGACAATGCTGATTGCTGTCCCGACCGGGATCAAAATCTTCAACTGGCTGTTTACGCTGTGGGGCGGTCAAATCCGTTTCACGACGGCAAACCTGTTTGCTGTAGGTTTCATTCCGACCTTTACGATCGGTGGTATGACCGGGGTCATGCTGGCCATTCCGGCTGCTGACTACCAATACCACGACACCTACTTCGTCGTAGCGCACTTCCACTACGTCATCGTCGGTGGTCTGGTGTTCGGTCTGTTCGCAGGTCTGTACTACTGGTGGCCGAAAATGTTCGGTAAAATGATGAACGAGACGCTCGGAAAATGGAACTTCTGGACTTTCTTCGTCGGGTTCCACCTGACGTTCTTCCCGCAGCACTTCCTCGGTCTGATGGGGATGCCGCGCCGCGTCTTCACCTATTTGCCAGGCCAAGGTCTGGAGCTGGGGAACTTTATCAGTACAATCGGGGTTTTCGGTATGACGATCGGTACCATTCTGTTCCTCGTGAACTGTGTGGTTACCGCTAACAGCAAGCAAAAAGCTCCTGCTGACCCGTGGGATGCGCGTACCCTGGAGTGGGCAATTCCTTCTCCTCCGCCGGAGTACAACTTCGCACAAACACCGCTGGTTCGCGGTCTGGACGCTTTCTGGGTAGAAAAAATGGCTGGCAACAAGAGCTACATCCCGGCTGAGCCGCTTGGTTCGATCCACATGCCAGGTCCATCGTTCCTGCCGTTCCTGATGTCTGTCGGTCTGTTTATCGCAGGCTACGGCTTCATGTTCCACCACTATGTGACGGTGGTCATCGGTTTGGGAATTACCTTGGGCTGCATGCTGGCACGCTCCCTGAAGGACGATCCGGGGTACCACATTGAACCAGAAGAAATTGAGGAGAAAGGGGTTAAGGCTTAATGGCTACACAACATGCACATGCAGTGCTGCCAGACGAACCGGAAAAAGCCACCCTTGAAGGCAAGAATAAGATTCTCGGCTTCTGGCTCTTCCTCGGCGGCGAAACCGTCCTCTTTGGTACTTTGTTTGCAACCTTTATCGCGCTCCGCGATCAGGCCAATGGCGGCCCGACCGGACAAGAACTGTTTGACATGCCGCTGGTGGCAGCCGCGACCATTTTGCTGCTGACCAGTTCGATGACGAGCGTTATGGCCGTACTCGCGCTGCACAAGAAAAACCTGAAACAACTGCAAGTATGGATGACGATCACCGTAATTCTCGGTCTTGCCTTCCTGGCGCTGGAGATTTACGAGTTTATGCACTACGTCCATATGGGCCATACGATCGCGGCCAGCGCCTTCGGTTCGGCGTTCTACACGCTGGTCGGCTTCCACGGTGGTCACGTGGCGTTCGGGATTTTGTGGATCATTACCGTGCAACTGCAGGCTGTGAAAAAAGGTTTGACCGTTGTAACCGCTCCGAAGTTTTATCTGGCTTGCTTGTACTGGCACTTTATTGACGTAGTATGGGTATTCATCTTTACCGTGGTATACCTCATGGGTATGATCGGTGGAAAGGTGGGGTAATCGATGGGAGCAAGTACTCATAACGAAGAGGTACGCAAGCCCAAGGTGAGCCACGGAGGCCCGAAACGCCACCTGGTAGCCTTCATTGGATCACTTGTGTTGACCGCACTGGCCTTTATCGCTGTGGCTTTCCAGGTTGTTCCGGCAGCATTTACCGTACCGTTTATCGTCGGATTGGCTTTTGTACAGGCGTTTTTCCAACTTTATGTATGGATGCATATGGACCAAAAAGGGCATGAATTCGCGCGGATCAGCATCTTCGCGGGTCTGTTCGTAGTCGTCGTATCCGTGATCGTGTTTGTATTTTGGGTTTGGATCTAAGAATATACTCCAACAACGCAATGGGAGAGGGCAGCTTCAAGGCTGCTCTCTTTTTTATGGTCTTTTCCTGAGCAATGTGCAGATCGACCGCAGGCAACAAGCGGCATGATCGGCACTGTATTTTCTGAAAGTTCACAATTCATCTCGTTTTGCAAAAATGCTTGCGCTGTTTCCACAGTGTTTATATAATTAAATCAATAACGTGCGTTTAAATAGCGTTATATAAAATTTTCGTCATACCATGAAAACAAATACAGAGAGGCAGGGAAATACCATGGTGAAACTTATCGCAGTGTATCGGAAACCGGAGGATGTAGAGGCATTTGACAAGCATTACTTCGAGGTCCATGCTCCGCTGGCAGCGAAAATGCCAGGATTGGTCAAAATGGAAGTGAGCAAGGTTTTCGGGGCGCCAGGCGGCGAAAGTGACTTGCATTTGATCGCCGAGATGTACTTTGAATCAAAAGAAGCGATGATGGAAGCGCTGTCATCCCCAGAGGGTCGTGCCTCCGGAAAAGACCTGCGCAGCTTCGCCGGTCAAATCGTCTCGATGCATTTTGCAGAAGTGGTGTAAGTGATGAGCAGCAGACAGATCGTGGATGAACGAGAGCTTCATCACAGACATTATGCAGAAATTTGCGAAAAGATCGTGCAGGACAAATACGCACAGTTTCTCGGCATCAAGCTGGTGGAGCTGGGCGAGGGAATGGCAGTGGCCGAATTGGTCGTCGACGAACACATGCTGAACGCACATGGTACGGCACATGGAGCGATTATTTTCTCGCTCGCTGATTTTACGTTTGCCGCAGCGTGCA
This sequence comes from Brevibacillus sp. TJ4, assembly GCF_044627595.2. NCBI lineage: Bacteria > Bacillati > Bacillota > Bacilli > Caryophanales > Paenibacillaceae > Brevibacillus > Brevibacillus sp. TJ4. The sequence continues at coordinate 599,004 of NZ_CP185865.1, forward strand.
ACTCCTACGGCAAGACGTCCGTTGCCCTTTCCATGAATATCGGTTTTTTGGCGGCAGCGATGAAGGGCAATCGCCTGGTCGCGACCGCGGTCGAAGAAAAGAAAAACAACCGGACGGCGTGGTACCGCATCCGCGTAGAGACCGAACACGGATTGGTGGCGACGCTCGATGCGCTCGCCTATCGGAAAAACGAGTATTTTGTGGCAATCGAGTAAATACGCACATGCGCAGATCAGGAGTGGAAGGGGCGATGGAAGTGACTGCAGAGATCAAGAACCGTTTTAACCAGCACCTGGGCATTGAGATCCTCCATCGCGATGATGACGGATGCAAGGTTGCACTGCAAATTCGTCCCGAAATGTTTAACAGCATAGAAGGCGTTGTACATGGCGGCGTGACAGCTACGCTGGCCGATGTGGCAATGGGACACGGAGCTGCGCCGCACGTGGATGGGATACAGCAATGCGTCACGGTAGAAAGCAAAATCCAGTACCTGAGCCCGGCTCGCGGCGAACGGCTGGAGGCAGAATCGCGGGTGCTCAAGCGCGGAAGCAGCCTGATCATGGTAGAGGCCCGTGTCACCTGTGATGGCAAGCTCGTCGCCTTTGCCACAGGCACCTACGCCAGAATACAGCCCAGGTAAACGAGCACAGTACAAGCCGGTTCCGAGAGGAGGACATACATGAGCCAGGATACGGTACGTTGGGAGCAGGATGGGCATATCGGCATCATCACGCTCAACCGCCCCGACGAATTGAACGCCTTGAACTACGAGACGTTGAAACGGTTGGGCGAACTGATCGATCAGGTGAGGCTGGACCCCAAAGAGATTCGCGTCGTACTGGTCAAGGCTGAGGGACGTGCGTTTTGCGCAGGGGCAGACCTGAAAGAACGGCGCACCTTGAATGAGCAGCAGGTAAGGCGCAATGTCAGCAAAATCCGCGACGTATTCACAGCATTGGAGCGTCTGACACAGCCGACGATCGCCCTTGTCAACGGCTTTGCCTTCGGTGGAGGGTTTGAGCTGGCACTCGCCTGTGATTTTCGCTTCGCGCTGACGGACGCCAAAATGGGGCTCACGGAAGTAAGTCTGGGAATCATTCCAGGGGCAGGCGGTACGCAGCGGCTTTCCCGCCTGATCGGGCCGTCCCGGGCGAAGGAACTGATTTTGACCGCACGCCGCATTACCGCAGCCGATGCCTATGCGTTGGGGATTGTCAACGGCTTGGCACAAACGGTCAGCGAACTGGAAGAGCAAGCCTTGTCGCTGGCCAATGAGATTTTGGCGAATGCGCCGCTCGCGGTTTACCAGGCCAAGGCGGCAATCGACCGGGGAGCGAGCGTCGATCTGCAAACCGGACTTGATGTGGAGACGATGGCCTACGAGGCAATTATTCCAACGAAGGATCGACTCGAGGCACTGGAAGCATTCCGGGAAAAGCGCAAGCCCGTTTTTCGCGGAGAGTAAGAAGCAGCAGTACGAGCGAAAACGAGAATGTTACGGAATGAGGGGAATGACATGATCTTCAATATGGAAATGGAAACGCTGTCAAGGGGAAAGATGACAGAAATCCAACTGGAGCGTCTGAAGGAAACAGTGCGGCGCGTGTACGAGCGGGTGCCATTCCATAAACAAGCAATGGACGCGGCTGGCGTGACGCCTGATGATATCCAAACGATCGAGGATATTCAAAAGCTCCCCTTTATGAAAAAGACGGATTTGCGGGAAAACTACCCGTTCAACCTGTTTGCGGTAGACATGAGTGAGGTGGTGCGCATCCACGGTTCGTCCGGAACCAAAGGGAAGCCAACCGTTGTCGGCTATACGAAACAGGACCTGGACAACTGGGCGGAAATCGTCGCGCGCGGCATTTGCTGTGCGGGCGGCAAGCCAGGAGACATTTTCCACAATGCCTATGGCTACGGGCTGTTTACCGGCGGACTTGGCCTGCATAACGGAATCGAGCGCCTCGGGGCAGTAGCGGTGCCGGTATCGGGTGGAAACACATCCCGTCAAATCACCTTGATCGAGGACTTCAAGCCGCGCGGAATATCTGCGACACCGTCCTACGTGCTCAATATCGTCGAGGAAATGAAAAAACGCGGTCTTGACCCCCGGAAGACGAGCATCAAATACGGCATTTTTGGTGCGGAGCCATGGTCGGAGGAACTGCGCGCCCAACTGGAAGCGGAACTGGACATCAAGGCAGTCGATATTTACGGCTTGAGCGAAGTGATGGGACCTGGCGTCTCGATCGAGTGCCATGAAGTGCAGGACGGACTGCACATCGCCGAAGATCATTTCCTGGCCGAGATCATTGATCCCAATACCGGGGAAGTGCTGCCGTACGGGGCGGAAGGTGAGCTTGTCTTTACCTCGCTGACCAAAGAGGCGTTCCCTGTAATCCGCTATCGCACGGGTGACATCGCTTCGCTCAATCCGGAACCGTGCAAATGCGGACGGACGACGATGCGCATGTCGCGCATCAAGGGGCGTGTCGATGACATGCTGATCATTCGCGGGGTCAACGTATTCCCGACGGAAATCGAATCGGTGCTCTTCCGCTTTGCCCAACTGGCACCGCATTATCAGGTAGTCATCGAACGCGATGGGGCACTGGACCGCTTCGAGGTGCACTGTGAGCTGACGCCGGAATTCGCCGGGGAGGCCGGTTCGCTGGAGAGCCCTGCCGTCTCTGCTTTGACCAAACAAATCAGCCATGCGATCAAGGATACGCTGGGCGTAACGGTTGTCCTGCGCATGCTGCCGCCCAATTCGCTGTTGCGCAGCGAAGGCAAGGCGATTCGTATTCTCGACAATCGCAACCGATCGCAGGCGGCGATCTGATCGCTTTACCGAAAGGGGAGAGAGCACGTGGCGTATGCCTATATCAACACATCCCGGGAGGATGGCGTAGGGATCGTTAGCCTCAATCGGCCGAAGCTGCACAATGCGCTCAACTTCGCGCTGATGGAAGAGCTGGTCGGCGAATTGGAGCGGCTCGATCGGGATGAGCAGATTCGCGTGATTTTGTTGACAGGCAATGACAAAGCCTTTGCAGCCGGAGCCGATATTAACGAAATGGCGGAAGCCTCTGCGATCGAGATTATGAAGTATGACCAGTTTGCTGTGTGGGACAGGATCGCACGGGTATCCAAACCGATTGTGGGAGCGGCCAGCGGCTTTGTCCTTGGCGGCGGCTGCGAACTGATGATGAACTGCGATATCGTCATCGCTTCGGAAACAGCGTTGATCGGACAGCCGGAAATCAAGCTGGGGATCATGCCGGGTGCGGGCGGAACACAGCGGCTGACGCGCGCCGTGGGTGTTCGCAAAGCGCTCGAAATGCTGCTCACCGGAGAGCCGATCACGGCCAAGCAGGCGCTGCAATACGGTCTGGTCAACCGGGTCGTGCCGGTGGAGTCCTACTACCAGGAAGCGTTGAAGCTGGCCAAACAAATCGCCGAGCAGCCGCCACTCGCCGTCCGCATGATCAAGAAGGCGGTCTACAAGGCAGATGACGTGCCGCTGCAAGACGCGCTCGATTACGAGCGAAACGGCTTTTACCTGCTGCTGGCGAGCGAGGATCGCAAAGAAGGCATGCAGGCGTTTCTGGAAAAACGCAAAGCCCGGTTTACCGGAAAGTAGGAGGAAGCCATGTTCGAAACAATTGTGTATGAGGTTTCGGAAGCTGTCGCTGTAGTGACGATGAACCGCCCGGACAAGTTTAACGCCTTTACCGGACAGATGAACCGCGAGATCACAGAAGCACTCAAGCAGGCGCAAAAAGACCCGGAGGTTCGCTGCATTTTGCTGACTGGAGCAGGCAGAGCGTTCAACGCGGGACAGGATCTCGGCGAAGTGACCGGCGACAGTCAGGTCGATTTCGGCGGAATGTTGCGCAATCGGTACAATCCGATGATTCTGCAATTTCAAAAAACGGAAAAGCCGATCATCGCTGCGATCAACGGCGTTGCGGCAGGAGCCGGGATGAGCATGGCGCTGGCCTGTGACATCCGGCTGGCATCCGACAAGGCATCCTTTGTAAACGCTTTTGTCAATATCGGTCTGGTGCCGGACTCGGGAGGCTGCTACTACTTGCCGCGCATCGTCGGGATCGGCAAAGCGCTGGAGCTTGCTTTCACCGGGGAAAAGGTGTCAGCCGAGGAAGCGCTGCGCATCGGCCTCGTCAATCAGGTATACCCGGCTGAACGCTTTCAGGAAGAAGCGCTGGCCTATGCGCGCAAGCTGGCGATGCAGCCGACGCGCGCGATCGGCCTGATCAAGCGGACGATGCTCAAGGGGCTGGAGATGGGACTGGAGGAGACGCTGCAGTACGAAGCGTTTGCCCAGGAGGCAGCAGGCAGCACCGCCGATTACAAGGAAGGCGTACAGGCATTTTTGGATAAGCGGGCAGCGCGATTTACGGGCCGGTAGCGAGAAGGGAGGCAGCACAAGTGGAGACAAAAACGGTCGGCATCATCGGCGCGGGAACGATGGGGGCAGGCATTGCCCTCGTCTGCACGTATGGCGGACATCAGGTAAAACTGCTGGATACAAGTCAGGCTGTACTGGAGAAGGCATTGCAGTACATGCAATCTGTCCTGTCCAAGGACGTGGCAAAAGGCAAGATCAGCGAGGAGCAAAAGGCTGCCATATTGGAGCGGGTACAGTTTCTTTCGGACATGCGGCTTCTGGCCGACTGCGACATCGTCATCGAGGCAGTTCCGGAGCGGATGGAGCTGAAAACAAGCATCTTTTCCGAGTTGACCCGGGTATGCCGCGAGGACGCGCTCCTTTTGACCAACACCTCTTCGTTTTCGATCACCGCGATCGCCAGCGGCATGCCGCATCCTGAGCGCATTCTCGGATTTCACTTCTTCAATCCGGCGCCAGTGATGCCGCTCGTCGAGGTGATTCGCGGCAAGAAGAGCGGGGAGGAGCAAGTGCAGGCGGCCTACCGCTTCGCCCGCGACTTGGGCAAGGTTCCGGTGCTGGTCACGGATACGCCGGGTTTTATCGTCAACCGGATCGCGCGCCCTTACTACAACGAGGCGCTGCGCATTGTAGGTGACAACACGGCTGAGATCGGACAGATCGACCGGATTATGAAGCTCGCCGGCGGATTTAAAATGGGGCCGTTCGAGCTGCAGGACATGATTGGAATCGATGTGAACTTTGCGACGACGCAATCGTTGTATACGGACTTCTTCCAGGAAGGACGATTCAAGCCCAGTCGGATTCAACAGCGGATGGTGCAGGCCGGCAGTCTGGGAAGAAAGACGGGGGAAGGCTTTTATGACTACAGCAAATAAGACTGTGCTGGTGGTGGGAGCAAGTCCGCTCACGGCAGAACTGGAGCAACTGATTGCAGACAAAGGCTATCGGCTGCTTTCGCTTCAGGAGGCACAGCGCGATCCTGCACAGGTAGCGCTAGCCCTGGAAGTCAACAGCGTCGACCTGGAGGAAAAGCAGGCGAAGCTGCGCGAATTGGACCGGCTGCTTGCGGCTGACGTGCCGATCGTGACTACATCGCTTGCGATCAGCGCGACAGAGGCGGCTTCGTGGACAGAGCATCCGGAGCGCATTTGCGGGTTTGGCACGCTGGTTCCGCTGGCAGAGCGGGCGTTGATCGAGATCGCACCTGCGCTCCAGACAGCAGAAGAGGTTGTGCGTCGGACTGAGGCGTTTTTTCAGTCGCTGGGCAAGGAGACGGAGGTAGTCGGGGATGAGCCGGGACTCGTGTTTCCGCGCATTCTCACCCTGATTATCAACGAGGCGGCATTTGCGCTCATGGAAAAGGCGGCGACCGCGCAAGACATCGACACCGCGATGAAAAAAGGGACGAACTATCCGTACGGTCCGCTTGAGTGGGCAGATCGGATCGGACTGGACGAAATTTACGCGATCTCCCGCGGCTTGCACCGGGATTTTGCAGAGGAGCGTTACCGGACGGCACCGCTGCTGCGCAAGCTGGTGCTGGCCAAACGATTTGGCGTGAGAAGCGGACAGGGCTTTTACGACTACGGAACGACAGAGGGGAATGGACGATGAAGGGCAAAGGGGCAGATGTGTATGTAACTGCAGCCGTGCGCACGCCGATTGGCAAGCTGGGCGGCAGCCTGAAGCATACGCCGATCGACGATCTGACAGCGATTGTGCTCGACGGTGCCTTGAAGCAGGCTGGTCAGCCCGCGGATTGTGTCGATGGCGTCATTATGGGCAACGTGATTTCCGCCGGTCCGTTTATCAATATCGCCCGCGTCGGCTTGCTCAAGGCGGGATTTCCGGAGAGCGTACCAGGACTTACGGTCAACCGGGTTTGCGCGTCGGGGCTGGAGGCGATCAATCTCGCCGCACAGTCGATTCAGGCCGGGCACAGCAGTGTAATGCTGGCAGGCGGTGTGGAGAACCTGACCCGTTCGCCGTACATTTTGGAAAAATGTGAACAGCCGTATCAGCGCGGCAACCAGACCTTGATCGAGTCGTTCGGCGGGCCGAGGTCTGCACCTGTCGCCCTGTACGGAGAGCTGACGATGGGTGATACGGCAGAGAATGTAGCGGAACGATTCGGGATCAGCCGCGAAGACCAGGATCGCTTTGCCCTGGAAAGCCAGCGCCGTGCCATTGCCGCGATCGATGCCGGACGGTTCCGGGAAGAGATCGTTCCGGTCACGCTGCGCAATAAAAAGGGAGAGGAAACCGTCTTCGATACGGACGAATACCCGAGGCGCGATACGAGCCTGGAATCGCTGGCCAGCCTGCGTCCTGCCTTCCGCAAAGGCGGCAGCGTCACGGCGGGCAATTCTTCCGGGATCAATGACGGGGCAGCCGCTGTACTGCTGATGAACGGCGAGAGGCTTGCAAAGAGCGGCCTTGCTCCACTGGGACGGATCGTCCACTTCACTGCTGTGGGCGTCGATCCGCGCATCATGGGGATTGGTCCGGTGGCGGCAATTCGCAAGCTGCTGGCGGAAACAGGGATGGACATCGGACAGATCGACTTGTTCGAACTGAACGAGGCATTTGCCTCCCAGTCGCTTGCCTGCATCCGCGAATTGGGACTCGACCCGGAAAAGACGAACGTAAACGGCGGAGCCATCGCACTCGGCCATCCGCTTGGCTGCAGCGGCACGAGACTGTTGGGCACGATTTTGTACGAGCTGCGCAGAAGAAAGCAGCGCTACGGCGTCGTCTCCTTGTGCATTGGCGGCGGGCAAGGTCTGGCTACACTGGTGGAGGCTCTGTAAAAACAAAAGAAGAAGCGGGATAGGAGGAGTTGGAGATGGGCACACCTGTCATAGTCGATGCTGTGCGAACACCGATTGGACGCATCGGAGGAGCGTTGAAAGAGGTGCGTCCGGACGATCTGGGCGCATGGGTGATCGAGAAGCTGCTGGAGCGCAACCCGATCGATCCGAAGCAAATCGATGATGTGATATTTGGCTGCGCCAACCAGGCGGGGGAGGATAACCGCAACGTAGCGCGCATGTCTTCGCTGCTGGCCGGACTGCCGGTCGAGGTGCCGGGAGTGACCGTCAACCGTTTGTGCGGCTCCGGTCTGGAAGCGATCAACCAAAGCGCCTACGCGATCAAGGCGGGGGCAGGTCAGGTGTATATCGCTGGCGGGACGGAGAGCATGACCCGTGCGCCGCTGGTGATGATGAAGCCGGGAACTGCTTTTCAGCGGGGCAACCAGCAGTTGGTCGACACGACACTGGGCTGGCGCCTGGTCAACGAGAAAATGAAGCAGATGTACCCGCCGATCAGCCTTGGGGAGACAGCGGAAAAGGTAGCGGAACAATATCAGATCAGCCGAGAGGCACAGGACGAGTTTGCCATGCGCAGCCAGCACAACTACGCCCGTGCGCTGGCCGAGGGCAAGTGGGAAGCGGAGATCGTACCCGTAGAGATAAAAGGGAGAAAGGGCGATATTACCGTATTTGCGACAGACGAACACGCCCGTCCGGATACGACGATGGAACAGTTGCAGAAGCTGAAACCTGCCTTCAAGCAAGACGGGACGGTGACAGCGGGCAATTCCAGCGGCCTCAACGACGGAGCTTGCGCGCTTTTGGTCATGGAGCAGGAAGCGGCGCAGAGGATGGGACTGAAGCCGCGGGCGCGGATCGTCGCATCGGCTGTGGCTGGAGTGGACCCGTCCGTAATGGGGATCGGTCCAGTCCCGGCGACGCGCAAGGTGCTGCAGCAGGCGGGGCTGAAGCTGGAGCAGATCGAGCTGTTTGAGTTCAACGAAGCATTTGCAGCGCAGGCTGTGGCCTGTGTGCGCGAACTGGGGGTCAACCCCGAGCTGGTAAACGTAAACGGTGGCGCCATTGCTCTCGGGCATCCGCTCGGGTGCAGCGGTGCGCGCATTATGACGACGCTGCTCTACGAGATGGAACGGCGCGATGCCCGCTACGGACTGGCGGCGATGTGCATCGGCGTGGGGCAGGGAATCGCGACTGTTATCGAACGCGTCTGATCGAGAGGAGGACTGCCCGTGAAGGAAGGACTGCAACCAGGTGTTTGTGCAGAATTCGAGGTAAGCGTCACGCCCGAGATGTACCCGGTCTTTGAAGGCAACATGATCCATCCGGTGATGTCTACGGTGAGCATGATTTACTACATGGAATTGGCCGGACGCAAGGTCATTCTGCCTTATTTGGAAGACCATGAGGAAGGCTGCGGGTTTGCCGTGGACATCAAGCATGTAGGTCCGGCCGTGAGCGGGCAGACAGTCCGCTTTCGGGCGGTCTGCCGGGAAGTGACAGACAAGCGTGTCGTCTGCGAAGTGACCGCCGACACAGCGCAAAATCGAGTTGGGCTCGGCACCTTTACCCAGGCGATTTTTCACAAGGAAGAAGCCCGGCGCAAGTTTGCTGCGCAGGCGGAATAACAAAATTCGACAAGATTGTAGAAAAAATTGACTATTCAGAAACTGTTTAATATAATGACGTTATAAAATCGTTATATAAAAAAGCGTCACATGTTATGGCTCGGTTCACACGCCAGCAATGAATATGGTACAATTTCACAGCAAATAGTGAATGGAGCCAAGAGGTGAAAATAGTGAAGCCACAGTCGATGTTGTTTACGATTTACGGGGAGTATGTTCGTCATTATGGCAGTGAAATCTGGATCGGCAGTTTGACCAAGCTGTTGGGAGAATTCGGGTTGTCCGAACCAGCGGTCCGTGCCGCAATATCGCGGATGCTGCGCCAGGGGTGGCTGGTGTCGCGCAAGGTAGGCAACCGCAGCTATTACTCGATGTCGGAGCGCGGCAAGAAACGGCTGGAGGAGGCAGCAGCCCGTATCTACAAGGTCGATACGGACAGTTGGGATGGCAAATGGTGCATCGTCAGCTACAACATCCCGGAGGAACGCAGGGCACTGCGCGACCAGTTGCGCCAGGAATTGGGCTGGATGGGCTTCGGCATGTTGACGACCAGTACGTGGATCAGCCCGAATGATTTGGGACAGCGCGTCAAGGAATTGACGGAATCCTACGGGATTGCGGACCACGTCGAGATTTTCTACGCCGAGCATCTGGGCTGGAGCGACCCCAGACAGTTGGTGAAAAAGTGCTGGAATATCGAGGAGATCAACGAAAAGTACAAGTCCTTCATCGATACGTACCGTGACAAATACGAGGAGCTGGCGAGCAAGCTTCGCCAGAACAAGGACGTTCCTGACAGCTACTGCTTTGTGGAAAAGACCGTACTGGTTCACGAATACCGCAAGTTTTTGTTTATCGACCCTGACCTGCCGCTGGATTTGCTGCCGGAACTATGGCTGGGCAAAGAGGCGGATCAGCTATTCCAAAACTATTATCAACTGCTGAATCCGGGGGCAGTCCGATTCTTTGAGTCGGCGTATGAGGTAGCACCGTCGTAACAGGTGTCAGCCAGGCATGCGAAGCCCTAGTTTTTGCTAGGGCTATTTTCTTAAATAATTTTTCCATTATTTTTAATGAAAGCGCTTCAAATGGGATTGTGAAGACAAGACAAAAGGGGGTACATCGGTACACATGACAGAATTGCTGCAATATGTCGCAAACGGGTTGGTCAGTGGCGGTATTTACGCAATCGTTGCTGTCGGATTTATCACAATCTACAGCGTAAGCAAGGTCATTAATCTGGCACAGGGGGAATTCCTGATGCTGGGCGGGATGATGACAGTCGCCTTGATCGGCATGAATCTCCCGTACGGAGTCGCCGTCCTGGTGGCGATCCTCGCCGTTACACTGATCGGAATACTTTTGCAGAAGTACATTATCGCCTACGTGAAAAAGGCTACTGCAATAAGTTTGATTATTTTGACAATCGGACTTTCCACGTTGTTTCGCGGTCTTGCCAGTCTGATCTGGGGGAAAGAAGCGTTTGCGCTTGCGCCGATCACCAGCAATGAGCCTGTGACGATGATGGGGGTCACGATTGCCCAGCAAGGGCTGTGGATTTTAGGTTCTGTATTGGTCATCCTGCTGCTTCTCTGGTACCTGATGGACAAGACGATTTTGGGTAAAAAGATCAATGCCTGCTCGATCAATCCGATGGCAGCCCGCCTGATGGGAATCAGTCCGGCGAAGATGAGCATGCTTGCATTTGCGATCAGCGGAGCGACCGGAGCGATTGCCGGAATTGTCATCGCGCCGCTTAGCGTCACTTCCTACGACGTCGGCGTGCTGCTCGGGATCAAGGGCTTTTCCGCAGCCATCCTGGGAGGGCTGGGCAATCCGCTGGGGGCAGCCGTGGCCGCATTCCTGCTCGGCGTCGTCGAATCTCTGGGTGCCGGCTACATCAGCTCCGGCTTGAAAGACGCGATAGCCTTCCTGGTGTTGATCGTGGTGCTGCTGGTCAGACCGTCCGGCATTTTTGGAGAACGCAGCGTGGGGAAAGGAGGATTGTGATGAGGCAGCTACTGGGAAAATGGGGAAAAGGCTTTGGCATTTATTTGATCCTGATGATTCTGTTTCCGTTTGTGATACCCGATGAGTATTACCGCTCTGTAGGGATTGTCATCGGCCTTCACGCGATTGTGACGATCGGGCTCTGTCTGGTCATGGGGCTGGCTGGTCAAATTTCTTTGGGACAAGCTGCGTTTTGGGGAATTGGCGCATACACCTCGGCGATTTTGGCGAAACAAGGATTTTCTCCGTTCATCGGCCTGGTCGCTGCTGCCATCATTCCGGGGGTGTTCGCCTTCCTCCTGGCGCGAGCGATTGCCGGACTGCAAGGGTATTACCTGGCGATGGCGACCCTGGCCTTCGGCTATATCGTGCAGATCGGGATTACCGAGTGGGAGCCGGTAACCGGTGGCGCGAGCGGCATGATCAGCATCCCGAAGATTCCGTTCTTTGGCGATACTGGACTGTCGATGTACTTCCTCGTCTGGGGAATCGTCACCTGTGTCCTGCTGTTTTCGCTCAATCTGCTGAACTCGCGCATCGGACGCGCATTTCGGGCGATTCACAAAAGTGAAATCGCGGCTACCTCGATGGGCATTGACGTTCGCCGCTTCAAGCTGAACGCGTTTGTCGTCAGCGGGATGTTTGCCGGGATTTCCGGAGGGCTGTACGCCCACTACATGGGGATTCTCGATCCGCAGCCGTTTGGTCTGCACGAGTCGATCAAGTTCTTGACGATGGTCGTCGTCGGAGGCATGACCAGTATCTGGGGCGCGCTGGTCGGCACCATCCTGATCAATTTCATCAGCGAGGGGCTGGTCATGCTGGGCGGCGTGATTCCCGGGCTGCAAGGGGACATCGATACGATTATTTTCGGAGCGATCCTCGTTTTGATCATCATGTTCATGCCGGAAGGACTCGTTCCGCGCCTGCGCGCCTCCTATGAAAAGGCACGGGCGAAAAAAGCGAAGGCAAAGGCAGCAGCGCATGCCAAGCCGGAACAGCAGATAGAAGGGAAGGCGACAACATGACGGCTCTCTTGGAAGTACACAACCTTTCACGCGATTTTGGAGGCGTTCGTGCCGTCAACCAGGTGCATTTTGAAGTGAAGTCGGGGGAGATTCTGGCGCTGATCGGACCGAATGGAGCCGGAAAAAGCACCGTGCTCAACATGGTGTCGGGAGTAATCCCGCCCTCAGAAGGGGAAATCCGTTTTGCGGGTCAGGCGATGGCATCGGTGGCCGGGCATCAGTACGCGGAGATGGGCATTACCCGGACCTTTCAGAACCTGCAGACCTTCGACGACATGACGGTACTGGAAAATGTGATGGTAGGGATGCACGCCAAGACCAAATCCAGCCTGTTTCTTTGCGGCATGCAACTCACCCGTGCGCGCGAGGAGGAGCGGCTGATGAGAGAGCAGGCGCATCGCTGGCTGGCGAATGTCGGGCTGGAGTCGCTTGCGACCTGGACGGCAGGCAGTTTGCCGTACGGAAAGCTGCGCCTGATGGAAATCGCCCGGGCGATGGTCGCCGAGCCGCGCTTGCTTTTGCTGGACGAACCGGCGGCTGGGCTCAACCACACAGAGACCGCGGAGATGAGCAGCATGCTGCAATCGATTCGCACAAACGGGACGGCGATTCTTTTGGTCGAACATGACATGGATATGATTATGAACATCGCAGACCGGATCGTCGTGCTGGACCAGGGGGCAAAAATTGCCGAGGGAACCCCGCGAGAGATCCAGGAGAATCCCGCCGTAATCGCAGCGTACCTGGGAACAGGCGAAGAATGAGAGAGGGGGCAGCGCGATGCAAAACGCAATTTTGGAAGTAGAGGGCATCAAGGCCCGTTACGGTCCGGTGGAAGTCCTGCACGGCATCAACCTGCAGGTCAACGAGGGGGAAATCGTCTCTTTGCTCGGCTCCAACGGGGCGGGCAAGACGACGCTGCTGAACTGTATTTGCGGCTTGCACAGCAGCAAGGAAGGCAGTGTCCGTTTCCGCGGCGAGGATATTTTCCACCTGCCCGCCGAGGTGGTGGTGGGCCGAGGAATGGCGCATGTGCCGGAGCGCAGGCAGATTTTCGCCACGCTGACGGTAGAGGACAATCTGTGGCTGGGGGCATCGCACCGGATGCCGAAGACGAGCAAAAAGGAGATCGCTCGCGAAATGGAGACGGTGTATCAGCGCTTTCCGATTCTGGAGGAACGGAAATGGCAACTCGGCGGTACGCTCTCGGGCGGACAGCAGCAAATGCTGGCGATTGGCCGGGCGCTGCTCTCCAAGCCGAAGCTGCTGCTGCTGGATGAGCCTTCGCTGGGGCTGGCTCCCCTGATCGCCAAGGAAATACTGACGATCGTCCAGGAAATCCGCGCAGAGTGGGGGACGACGGTCTTGCTGGTCGAGCAAAATGCGCGGGCGGCACTGGCGATTTCCGACCGGGCTTACGTGCTCAATACAGGCACGGTCATGCTGGAAGGAACGTCGGAACAGATCAGCAATGATCCACGGGTACAGTCTGCTTACCTGGGATATGCCCACGAAGCAGTTTGATCCATAACCGTACACAAATTTAGGGGGTATCACCATGCAAAAACGTCCATTCAGGAAATGGTTCTATCCGTTGGCACTTGCCTCGCTCGTTCTCTTGAGCGCATGTGGCAGCGGGGGGCAGACGTCGTCTAGCGGCGGCGGCTCGCAAACCCAAGGCGAAGCCGCAGGGGAAGAGAGCAAGGAGCCGATCCGCATCGGCGCGATCTTCTCGCTGACGGGAGCAAACAGCCCGCTGGGTGTGCCGGAAAAGCAGGCAGTGGAACTGCTGGCCAAGGAATTGAATGAGGCTGGCGGCATCGACGGCCGTCCGATTGAAGTGTTCATTGAAGACGACAAATCCGACAATACCGAAGCAGTCAAGGCGATTCGCAAGCTGGTATCGCAGCACAAGATCGTCGCAGTGCTCGGCTCCTCAGGCAGCGGTCCATCGCTGGCGATGGCGGAGTTCGCCGATGGGGAGGGGCTGCCGATGATCTCCATGGCTGCTGCCGACCAGGTGACCAATCCGGTTCGTCCGGGCATTTTCAAGACACCGCACACGGACGTCCACGGAACAAAGCGTATCTACAAGTACCTGCAAGAGCAAGGCATCAGCAAAATCGCTATTTTGAACGACAGCAATCCGTACGGCAGCGGCTGGACACAGCAATTGCACAAGTACGCGCCGGAGTACGGCATTACCATTGTGGCGGAAGAAAAATACGGCACGCAAGACCCGTCGATGAGCTCGCAATTGACAAAAATCAAAGGGACTGACGCGGAGGCGCTGATTTTTGCCGGAACCAATCCGGGTCCAGCGACGATCGTAAAGGAAGCGAAGCAACTCGGTCTGACGATTCCACTGATCAGCAGCCACGGTTCTGCCAACAGCAAGTTTTTGGAGCTGGTCGGCGATGCGGGTGAAGGCGTGCTGATGGTAGCGGGCAAGCTGCTCGTACCGGATCAGGTGGCTCCTGACGATCCTCAGGCGGCGATTATCAAAAAGTTCGTGGATGGCTATAAAGCGGCCTACAATTCCGAGCCGGACGGCTTTGCGGGTTACGGCTACGACGGTTTGAACCTGTTGGTGGAAGGATTGAAGCAGGCTGGCGGCGACGCATCCAAGCTGGGAGAAGTGCTGGAGGGCGTGACGTACGTCGGCGTTACCGGGGAGTTTTCGTTCTCGCCAGAAGATCACAACGGCTTGACCGAAGACAGCATGATCATGGTGCAGGTGAAGGACGGAAAGTTCGAAGTGCTGCCATAACAGCAAACGATCTGGAGGAAAGCGAAATGGCTGTTCTTTCCGCACGTAGCTCAACATGCGGAGAGAATAGCCGTTTTCGTGAGAGGAGGGAAAGAGAGTGTCGCAAATATTGAACAGCCTTCTGGCAGTTGCCCCGATTTTGCAAAAGGGATTTTTGTTTGATTGTATGGTGGGGGTCACGGACAGGGAAAAGTTTTTGGCTTACTATCCGGCCTCGAATCTGAATCTGGGGATCAAGGTGGGTGACATGCTGCGCCCAGGCAGCATCAATGCCACAGCGATTGCGGAAAACAGAAGGATCGTGAGGAAGATCGGCAAGGAAGTGTACGGCGTGCCCTACATCGCGGTCGGCTATCCGATCGTGGAGAACGGCCAGGTCGTAGGCTGTCTGGCTACGGGCGTCAATACGGATCAAGAAGATCAACTGCGCGCCCTGGCGGACAGTCTGACCGAGGCAGTGAGCGAAATCGCCGGGCACACGGACACCTTGTCCAAGGAAGCCCATGAACTGGCACAGGCCAGCCATACATTGAGCGGGGCTGCGGTCGAGATGGAGAAAAAAATTGCCGAGACCTCGCAAATCAACGAATTGATTCGCGACATCTCGACCAAGTCCAATGTGCTGGGGCTCAACGCGATGCTCGAAGCGGCGCGTGCAGGCACAGCAGGACGCGGCTTTTCCGTCGTCGCGGAGGAGATACGCAAGCTCTCGTTGACGACCTCTGCATCGGCATCGGACATTTTCCGCATCCTCAATGAAATGAACGAGCTGGTGAAGCTCGTATCGAGCGAGATGGAACGGACGATGAACCGCAGCCTGCAGCAGTCCACCCGGATTCAGGAGCTGGATGCCGTCATGCAGGAACTGCGCCGTATGGCCAAAGAGCTGCAGAAAGCGGCAGTCGTCGGTGAAGAGATGGAGTAATTGGCTCGTCCTCCGTATTGAAAAACGTATGACGTTATGTTATTATTACGTCATAAAAACGTAGCATAAATAATTCGTTATTATATGGACAGGAGGTTGTTTCTATGCAAGCCCAGGTACAGTTTTCGGAATTGACCGAAAGCGAAAAAATGGAAGCGTTTTTAGCGCGCATCGACCGTGGGGAAAAAATCGAAGCGGATGATTGGATGCCGGATGATTACCGCAACCAGCTCATCAAGCTGATTTCCATGCACGGGATCAGCGAGATTATGGGGGCTTTGCCAGAGAAGGAGTGGGTGCCCAAAGCGCCAACACTGCGCCGCAAGCTGGCGATCATGGCCAAGGTGCAGGACGAGATGGGACACGGCCAGCTTCTGCTGCGCGTCGCCGAAGACCTGATGGCTCCTCTGGGCAAGAAGCGGGAAGACCTGATGGAAGACTTGTTCGCAAAAAGGCTGAAATTTCACAATGTTTTTCATATGGAGGCACCGACCTGGGCAGACGCAGGGGTAATCGGCTGGCTGGTGGACGGAGCGGCGATCATCACCCAGACGATGTCCCTCGATACCTCTTATGCGCCATACGCGCGCGCGTTGCACCGCATTTGCGCGGAAGAAAAATTCCACGCCCAACACGGAGAGAGCATCGTCCTCGAGCTGGCGGAAGGAACGGCGGAGCAGCGGCAGATGCTGCAGGAGTCGATCACACGCTGGTGGCCGGCACTGTTGATGTTCTTCGGACCGCCCGAAAATGGTGTGATCACGAGCAACCAGTCTGCCAATATGCGCTACAAGATTCGGACCCAGACAAACGAAGAGCTGCGCCAGGAATTCCTCAAAAAATACGTTCCGCGCATCTTCCACCTCGGGTTTACTTTGCCGGATGAAACCATTCGCTACGATGAGCAAAACGACGTATGGATCTACCAGCAGCCGGATTGGGAAGAGTTCAAGCAAATCGTCAAGGGCAATGGCCCGCGCAGTGCCCATCGCCTCCAACTGCGCCAGATTTCCTATCAGGAGACGAAGTGGGTGCGGGATGCGATTTTGTCGTACGGGCGCCAGGCAGGGTAGGTGAAGGAGGATGAATATGCAAACCAACCAAACCGACAGCTTCTTTATCTACGAAGTGTTTAGCCAGAAAAATGTGAACGCTTCCTTTACGCATCAGTTCAGTCTGCTCGCGCCAAATGCGGAAGTCGCGCTGACGATGGCGCGGGAAAATTTTCTGCGACGCGAGCCTTGCTTTAATCTGTGGGTCGTCAAGCGCGACGACATCCACGGGCTGCCGCCGGAGGAGCGCCCGTTTTTGGAGAGGCTGGACAACAAAAGCTACCGGGAGACCAAAGGGTACGGTGACTTGCAGGCGAGATGGCGTCGCCACAAGGAGCAATACGAACAGAGGCTGAAGCAGGCGAGCAGCAGCCAGGCAGGAGGGGTATAAGCATGGCGGATCAAGCACGCGTGGAGACGGCCGAACAGGCAAAACAAAATCCGGAATACGCACAAGCATTGCACGAACTTTTGTTTCAACTTGCAGACGACGATTTTATCCTCGCCTATCGGGGCTCGGAGTGGCTCGGTCTTGCTCCCCATATCGAGGAGGACGTGGCGTTTTCCTCGATGGCGCAAGACACGATGGGACACGCGGTGATGTTCTACGAAATGCTCGAACAACTGGGCGTGGGCAAGGCCGACGATCTTGCCCAGTTGCGCCCGGCTTCCGCCTTCCGCAACGCGATACTGACCGAGCGCAAAAACGGCAGCGGCGATTACAACGACGACCCGCATTTTGACTGGGCGTACGCGATCGCACGCAGCTATGTCTACGGTGTATTCAAACAGACTAGGCTGGAAGCGCTGTTGCACTCGTCGTACGTCCCGCTGGCGCAGATCAGCCGGAAAATGCTGACTGAGCATCGTTACCACATGATGCACTGGCAGGTCTGGATCAAGCAGTTGGCCAACAGCACGCAGGAGGCTCGTCAGCGGCTGGAGGCGGCGATCGACCGCGTCTGGGGAGACGCAGGGGAACTGAGCGATCTCGGACCGCATGCAGAGGCGATTGTCCGTTTCGGATTGGTCGCGGATGAAAAGAAGCTGCGCCAGGAGTGGCTGGCTCGGACGAAGGACTATTTCACCCAGGTAGGGCTGGTCTGGCCGGGCGAACCGGGCACACCTGTACAGCGGGGAAGGGCCGGCGAGCATACGTCCGATCTGGAGCAGGCGCTGGCGACTTTGTCGGAGGTGTACCGCATCGATCCGGCAGCAAGCTGGTAAAAGGAGTGATCTGCATGGCGCATGATCCGTACACGCTGTACGAGCGGCAGGAAGCGGCATGCTGGGAGCTGCTTCAGGAGGTAAAGGACCCGGAGATACCGGTGATCAGCATGATCGAGATGGGGATGATCCACAAGCTCAGCGTCCAGGCGGATGTCGCCCGGGTGGAGGTGCTGCCCACCTTTGTCGGCTGTCCCGCACTGGAAATTATGAAGAAGAACATCGCGGAAAAACTGGTCCAGGTAGAAGGGATACGCGAGGTGGATGTTCGCTTTGTGTACGATCCTGCCTGGACGTCGGACCGGATTGCGCCTCATGCGCGGGAAAAGCTGCGCAGCTTTGGCATCGCCCCGCCGCCGCTCGACTACCGGCCGGGCGACGCGTGGGAAGTGGCGTGTCCTTACTGTGACTCGCCGTACACTCAACTGGAAAATCTGTTTGGTCCCGCAGCCTGCCGCAGCATTTTGTACTGCCGGCACTGCAAAAATCCGTTTGAAGCGCTAAAACCAATCTACTGATCGACGGGGAGGAGTAAGTCATGGCAGAGTGCAAGAACATGTATATCAATGGAGAATGGGTCGCCGCTGAAAGCAAAGAAACGCTGGAGATCGTCAATCCGGCAAATGGAGAGAGCGTCGGAACCGTTGCGTTTGGTGACGAGCGCGAGGCTGGCAAGGCAATCGACGCTGCGCACGAAGCATTTGCGAGCTGGTCGCGCCTGACAGCGCGTGAACGCTCCAAGTATTTGTACACCCTGTCTGAACTGGTAAAGAAAAACCGCGACGAACTGGCGGAGATCATTACCCTGGAGATGGGCAAACCGCTCATCGAAGCAAAAGGGGAGGTGCTGGGGGCATCCGACAACTTCCTCTGGTACGCTGAAGAAGCAAAGCGCGTCTACGGAGAGACAGTTCCTTCTTCTGTCCCGAACAAGCGCATCATGGTGCTGCGTCAGCCGGTAGGGGTAGTCGGTGCGATTACGCCTTGGAACTTCCCGGTCAACATGGTCGCGCGCAAAATCGCTCCTGCCCTGGCGGCTGGCTGCACGGTCGTGCTGAAGCCGGCAGAAAGCACGCCTTTGTCGGCCATCCGGCTGTTTGAACTGATTGAACAGGCAGGTTTTCCAAAAGGGGTCGTCAACCTGGTGATCGGCAAGCCGGAGCCGATCGGTCGAGAGTTTATGGACAATCCGAAGCTGAGCAAGATCGCATTCACCGGCTCTACCCGCGTCGGCAAGCTGCTGATGGAAGGTGCGGCCAAGCAGGTCAAGCGCGTCAGCATGGAGCTGGGCGGACACGCTCCGTTCATCGTTTTTGACGATGCAGATCTCGATGAGGCTGTAAAGGGACTGTTCGAGAGCAAATTCCGCAACTCGGGGCAAATGTGCATCTGCACCAACCGGCTCTATGTCCATGAAGATGTGGCTGACGCCTTTACGGAAAAGCTGGTGGAGCGACTGAAGCGGACGAATGTCGGCGACGGACGGACGAAGGGGACAGAGATCGGGCCGCTGGTCAATCAGCGGGCGCTCGACAAAGTCCTGGAGCACATCGAGGATGCGAAAGAAAAGGGTGCACAGGTCGTGTACGGCGGCAAGCAGTTGACCGAGGGCGAGTATGCAAAAGGCTACTTCTGCGAACCGACTGTAATCGTCGGTGTAAATGCCGAGATGAAGATCGCCCAGGAAGAGACATTTGGTCCGGTCGTTCCGCTGATCCGCTTCCGCGATGAGGACGCGGTCATCCAGCAGGCAAACGACAGCCGCTACGGTCTCGCCGCCTACGTGTACACGAGGGACAATCAACGCTGCTTCCGCATGGCTGAGCAGTTGGAATACGGAATCGTCGGGATCAACGACGGTTCGACGACGCAGACGCAAGCGCCGTTCGGCGGGTTCAAGGAAAGTGGAATCGGTCGAGAGGGCGGACGTTACGGAATGGATGAGTATCTGGAAACGAAATTTGTTTCCTTTGGCCTGTAAAATATGCAAAGGGAAGCCGGACAAAGTCTGGCTTCCCTTTTTTCCATATCCAGATTTGTCAACACTTTGTTCATTTTTCAATCGATTTGCGAGCGCTATCAACGGTATAATGGATGTTGGAAAGAGGGCACCCTTTTTACTATAGAAGGGAGGATACTATGGGGAATCACCAACACCATCAGCATGACATGGCAGGCATGGGGTCCTTTTTTGATTTGTGGAGTCCTGGGGTACTGCTGATTACACTGCTGCTGGCGATCGTATATTTTGCAATAACCGGACCCTGGCACAAGCGGTTTGCGGATGCGACTCCGTCAACGACCAAACAACGCTGGCTGTTTGTGTCTGCGCTGATCCTGTTCTATGCAGCCGAGGGGAGTCCGATCCAGTATTACGGCCATCATTACTTATTTAGCGTGCACATGCTGCAGCAATCGATCTTGTACTTTGCCTTGCCGCCGCTCGTCTTGCTGGCGATGCCGGAATGGCTCCTGGAGCGAATCTTCCGTCCCAAGCCGCTGCGCGTCCTCTTGAACGGGATGACGCATCCGCTTGTAGCGGCGCTGTTGTTCAATTCGCTCTTTTCCTTCTATCACATGCCGTTTATTTTTGACGGTGCGATGGCGAATCATACGCTGATGTCGGTCTATCATTTTATTCTGGTAGCGACGGCTTTCGGAATGTGGTGGCCGATTGTAAGTCCGCTTTCCGACAACAAGCATCAGTTGGCCGGCTTAAAAAAGGTGGCCTACATTTTTGCCAACGGGGTTCTGATTACCCCAGCCTGTGCGCTGATTATTTTTGCAAACGAGCCGCTCTACCAGCATTACATCAATGCCCCTGTCATGTTCCTGTGGCAGGATCCTTTCGGTGACCAGCGCCTGGGTGGAATCATTATGAAGTTGATGCAGGAAGCCGTATACGGCAGTGTGCTTGCTTATGTCTTCTACAACTGGTATAAACGTGAAAAGCAAGATGATTTGCCGATGGAGCAGCACCCTGTGCTGGAAAAGTCATAGAAACAATACGTAAATGAGGTGCTAGGACATGGCCATCTTGTTGCCTACGATCAGTTCGACGTTTATTGCGATCAGTGGAATTCTCGTGGCGTTTGGCTGGTATGCGATTGCCAAGCGAAAAATTGAAAGACATACAAAATTGATGAATTGGGCTGCTATTTTTGCTACTCTTTTCTTCATTACGTACGTGTCCCGTACCGCATTTGTCGGGAACACCATGTTTGGCGGACCAGACGACATCCGCATCATCTACCAGATCTTCCTGATCTTTCACATCATCCTCGCTACCGTGGGTGGTGTCATGGGTCTGATCACGCTTCGATACGCGTACAAGAAGCGGTTTGACAAGCACCGGAAAATCGGTCCGTGGTCCTCTGTCATCTGGCTCTGTACGGCCGTTACCGGGGTGACAGTCTATCTGCTGCTGTACGTAATTTACCCTGGTGGACATACGACAGGTGTACTCGACGTCATTTTTGGCTGGTAGAGATAACTGCCCATGCCGATTGACTCGGATTGCGGCGGTTGGCTACAATAAAAGCTGGTTTGCCGTTTGCTCGAATCATGGCTGATTGGATGTTTGAAATAGATGCAGACAGGAGGTTCAACTCGTGGACCAACAAGTGACGATGCAGCAGGAAGCGCTCGATGCCGGTACGAATGAGCGGGCTACCTGGCGCGATTACGTGCAGGTTACCAAACCAGGCATTACGATTTCCAATTCGATGACCACGTTTGCTGCTTTATGGTTGGCTTCTTTCGGTTTTCCCGACTGGAAGCTGGCGATTCTTACCCTGGTCGGCACCGCGTTGATCATTATGTCAGGCTGTGTGCTGAACAACTACTATGACCGCGATCTGGATTTGAAGATGAAGCGGACGATGAACCGTGCGATCGCCAACGGCCGCATTTCTACCCGCAATGCGCTGCTGTTGGGGATTGGCTTGCTGCTGGCAGGCTTGGCGGTGCTCGCTGTGTACGCCAATCCACTGGCCGCAGTATGGGGCTTGATTGGACATATTTTTTACGTGCTGATTTACACGCCTATGAAGCGCGTGACGACACTGAATACAGTCATCGGCGGCGTCTCTGGCGCCGTGCCGCCGGTCATTGGCTGGGTGGCGGTGACAGGCACGATGGACTTCGCTGCCTGGCTGCTTTTCCTGATCCTGTTCTTGTGGCAGCCGCCGCATTTCCTCGCGCTGGCGATGATGAAGACGGAGGAATACCGGGCGGGCAACCTGCCGATGCTTCCGGTAGTAAAAGGCTTCGCGGAAACGAAGCGACAGATGTTTCTCTGGGCTGCTGTGCTGTTCCCGGCTTCCCTGTTGCTGTTCCTCCACGCCAACGTGGGCTACTTCTATCTGATCGTCATGGCGATCATGGGACTGGTCTATATCGTGTTGCTGTACAAGGGCTTTTCTGCCAAGGATGACATGGCCTGGGCGAAGAAGCTGTTTGGCTATTCCATTCTGTACTTGACGGCTTTCTGTGCAGTAATCGTGATCAGCACAATGTTGTACAATTATTGACACGTAAAGCTCACGAAATGTTCACGGAACATCCCTTGTTTGGCAAGGGATGTTTCATTATCGTAGAGAGGAACGTACGTGAGGCCCAGGCTATTGGTCCTCAATTCTCTACAGAAACAGGGTGAATCGACTATGGAAAAATGGCTGAAACCATTAGCCGTTCTCTCTACTCTCGTCATGTTTATCGTCATGGTAGCTGGTTCACTGGTAACCAAGACGGATTCGGGTCTTGGCTGCGGGAACGAATGGCCGCTGTGCAACGGCAAATTTGTTCCGGAGTATACATTGGCCTCGATCGTGGAGTACACGCATCGTCTGACAACCGGAATTGCCGGAATTATCGTCGTGTTGTTCTCCGTACTTAGTTGGCGCTATTATCGCGGCAATCGCGAAGTACGCGCTCTGGCTATATTCGGTTTGTTTTTTATCGTGCTGGAATCAATCCTGGGAGCGTCTGCCGTCATCTGGCCGCAGTCTTCGCCGATCATGGCGCTTCATTTCGGCTTCTCATTGCTCGCCTACAGCGGTGTGTTTCTCTTGACGCTGTTTGTCTTGCAGCGGGATCGGATGAACAGCATGGTGCAAAGCCCCGTTCCTCCCTCGTTTCGCAAATGGATATGGTGGATTACCGGGTACGCCTACGCTGTCGTTTACCTCGGAGCGTACGTACGGCACACGGGCTCCAGCATGGCTTGCAGCGACTGGCCGCTGTGCCAGGGACAGGTCATACCGGAATTGTCCGGCCAGGTAGGAATTCACTTCGCACACAGGCTGGCGGCGCTTCTCTTGGCGATCCTGCTGCTCGGGGTGCTGATCTATTCGATCCGCACGTTCAAGCATACGCGACGCGACCTGTACGGCGCGAGCATCATCAGCTTCATCCTGGTGCTGGTGCAGGTAGTGAGCGGCGGTCTGGTGATTTTGTACAAGCTGAATCTGTTCGCGACCATGTTCCATTCGATGGTAATTACGGTACTGTTCGGTATCATGTGCTACATGTGCTTGCAATCGTTGAAGGAGCCTGATAACAACGGGCGTCCGCGTGAGTAGAAGATAACAGAAAACAGGATGTACGGGCCGCTTTCGACGTGAAGGAAGCGGTCCGTTTGCATGTTCGGGGACAGAAGCGGCACTTGTTGCAAAGGTGTATGCAAAAATTTCAGCCACACCCGATTCTGTCTTTTGTTACAATAAAACCAAACACATGATCGTGACAGGGAAGGATGAGTGGGATGCGCATCTTACATACGGCGGACTGGCATTTTGGCCGTCAGCTTGAAGGACGGGACCGGCGTGCGGAACAGACGGCATTTGTGGACGAGCTGTGCCGAATTGCAGACGAGCGGGAGGTAGACCTGGTCGTCATTGCCGGAGATGTCTATGATTCGGTCAACCCGCCAGCCTGGGCGGAAGAGCTGTTTTACGAGGCACTGGAACGGCTTTGCCGGGAAGGGCAGCGGGGAGTGGTGGTTATCGCCGGCAACCACGATCAGCCGGAGCGGGTGCGGGCGGCAGCGCCATTGGCAGCCAAGCACGGGATCGTCCTCTTGGGGCTGCCCAAGGAAGCGCCCTTGCAGCCGGAAACGACCGGAGAGGACAAGGTCCGCATCGTCCAGGGAGGACCGTCCTGGTTCGAGCTGGCTGTACCGGGCTGTGCGCATCATGCAGTGATCGTGGCGCTGCCCTATCCGTCGGAATCGCGGCTCAAGGAGCTTTTGAGCGACAGCTTTACCCAGGAGGAGATGCAGCTCGCCTTTTCCGAACGGATTTCCCGCCTCTTGTCCGAGCTGTCCACTCACTTTCGCGACGATACAGTCAATCTCATCACCAGCCATCTGTTCGTTATGGGCGGGATGGAGACGGACTCGGAGCGGCCGATCCAGATCGGCGGGGCGATGACTGTCTCTACGCAGGCGTTTCCCGAAAAGGCGGACTATGTGGCGCTGGGGCATCTGCACCGGCTGCAAAAGCTCTGCGACAAACCGTTGATCCGCTACAGCGGCTCTCCGCTCTGCTTCAGTTTTTCCGAAGCGGGACAGAGCAAGGCGGTAGTTCTCGTCGACATTGTGCCGGGAGAGGAAGTACGGGAGGAAATTGTCTATTTGACGAGCGGTCGGCCGCTGGCGCGCTGGAAGGCAACAGAGGGCATCGCACAGGTGGAAAATTGGCTGGCTGAGGGGCGCGATGCGGGAGCGTGGATCGATCTGGAGCTGCACGTTTCCGATGTGATTGACCCGGCCGAATTTCAGCGCTTGCGCAAGCTGAGTGACGATTTTCTCAAAATCCAGCGCGTCGTCGTCCGCGAACAGAGCACAGAGGAAACAGAGGAGCGGGTAGAGCTGAGTGAACTGGCACCGGATCAACTGTTTCGCCGTTTTTACGAGCGAAAGCGGGGCGCACAGCCGGACGAGCAGCTCGTCGCGATGTTTCAGCGACTGCTCGTCGACTCGGGAAAGGAGGAACAGGCGTAAATGAGACCGATTCGCTTGAAGCTGGCCGGGATGCACAGTTACCGGGAGATGCAGGAAATCGATTTTGAGATGCTTTGCCAGGCGGGACTGTTCGGCATTTTCGGGCCTACGGGAAGCGGGAAGTCGACGATTCTCGACGCGATTACGCTTGCCCTCTACGGACAGGTCGTCCGCCTCGGCGGAGGAAACCATCCGCGGGAAGTGCTGAACCAGCATGAGCAGCGCGTTTTCGTCTCGTTTACCTTTGAACTGGGAAAAGGGGAAGACAGGCGGCAGTATACCGTGGAGCGGGAATTTGGCCTGGACAAAAAGGGAAACAAGCGGCAGCCGGAAGTTCGACTGATTCAACTGGGGCATCTGACGGGGGAAGCGGATGTCGTACTGGAATCAAAGGCGACGGCGGCGACGGCGGCGATCGAGTCGCTGATCGGCCTGACGCTGCAGGATTTTACCCGTGCGGTAGTGCTGCCGCAGGGACAGTTTTCCCGCTTTTTGACGCTGAAAGGAAGCGAACGCAACGAAATGCTGCAGCGGATGTTCCGTTTGCACATATACGGCGAGAAGCTGAGCGAGCGTGTTCGCCATGCGCTGGAGCAGGCGAGGGACGAGATGCACCGTTTGCAGCTGGAAGTGGCGGCACTTGGCGAGGCAGGCAGCGAGGCTTTGGATTCCGCCCGGAAAATCTGGGAGAAAGCCGCGCAAAAAGAGCAGCAGTACGCAGCGCAGCGCCAGGAATGGGCGGAAAAAATCAGGCAGATGGAGCAGCTGCACAAGTGGCAGGAGGAACTGGAACAGGTCAGGACAAGCCTGCAGTCGCATCTCTCCAGACAAGGTGAAATCGACGCCTGGAAGCACAAGATTCTCGCCTGGAAGTCGAGCATGCAGCTGTGGCCGATGATTCAGCGCTGGGAGCGTCTTCACGAGGAGTGGCTGGCTACCGAACAGGCTATGGCGAAAAGCCGGGAGCTGCAGGAGCGCTCGCAGCTCGCCTGGGAGGATGCCGAGGCGGCGTATCAACAGGCGCAGGGCAAGCTGGCAGCAGAAGAACCGGAGCTGATCCAGCAAAAAGGCAGACTGGTGCAGGCAGCGGAGTGGGAAGCAGAGCTCGGCGCCATCCGGGAAGAGTGGAACCGTCTCGAGCAGGACTGGGACCAGACGCAAAAGGCACTCGCGGAGACGTCGGAAAAGCTGGCTCAGGACGAGGAAGCGCTTCGCCAATGGGAACAGGAACAAAAGCAGTTGGATGAGCAAATTCGCCAGGCAGCGGTCACGCCGGAATGGCGCGATCAGGTGGCGGCGGCGCGCGAAGCGAAACAGCAGTGGAACCGTGAGCTCGCCCTTCAGCAAGAGCTGGAGGCTGCCCGGGCACAGAGCGAGGCGCAGATGCAGCAGGAGGCTGGGCAGGTGAAGCAGTTTGCCGCAGCATGGCAGGCGAGCGCACAGAAGCTGGAGCAGGCCAAGGCTGGCTGGGACGCCCTGGAGGCGCGACCGGTAATGACGGACCGCGAGTGGGAAGAGGCGAGCAGTCGCCTGAGCGAGATGAAGCAGCTCGGGCGGCAGTGGCGCGAGCAGGAGAAGCAGCTTGCGCTCTGGCAGGAAAAGTGGGAGAAGCTGGAGCAGGAACGGCAGCAGGCCCAGGCGGGTTTGGCGGCTCTGCAGACAGCCGTAGAAAGTCAGGATGACGTCGTGTTGAAGCTCAAGGCTGAGCGGGAAGAACGGTTTCAGGCCGTCGAGCAGTGGCAGCAGCGGAATATGGCCCGCTTTTTGCGGGAACGGCTGGAAGAGGGGCAGGAATGTCCCGTCTGCGGCTCTACCCATCACGTACATAACCCGGACAGCCATCTCACAGAACAGGAGAGCAGTGATGAGGGGGAGGAGCTGCGTCAGTGCCTGAAAACGGCAGAGGAAGCATTGCGCGAGGCAGAGCGGCTGGCCCACGACAAAAAAGAGGCGCTCGTCATCGCCCGGACGGGACAGGCTGCATTGGAGCACAAGGCTGCTGAGCTGCGCGACGAGCAGACCATAATCGCCAACCAGATCGAGCTGATCCGGCAAGAGTGTGCAAAACAGGGTGAGCCGTGGCGGGTGGAATCGATTGACCAGCTTTTGTCCGTCTATCAGCGCGAGGAAAAGGAGCTTGCGACCAGACAGGAGCTTCGCGAACAGGTCAAGGCAGAGCGGGAACGCCTGCAGCGGCTGTTGGAACTGCTGCGCGAGGAAGAGGCGGAACAGCGCCGTCTGCACGAGCGAAGCGAGCTGCTCTGGGAACAGTGGCGCTCGAAGCACGAGGACGTCAAGGCGAGACTGGAAGCTGCTGCCGCACAGGTGCAGAAATGCGCGGAAGTGCTGGAGCAAAAGCGCGGACCATTGGCCGTGGAGGAGATCGAGCAGCGCTACGAGGAAATCGGCAGACGGGACCGGCAGGTAGCTGAGTTGCAGCGGATTCGTGCAGAGAAGGAAGCGCTGCGGGCAAAGCTGCTCAATGCCTGCGATACAGGCAAGGCCAGACAAAGCGAGCTGCAGGTTCGCACGCAAGCACTGCGCGAGCGGCTGGAGGAGAAAAAGCAGTCGTGGGAACAAAAACACAGCCAGTGGACGGAGCGCACCGGCGGTATTCCGGCGGCGGAACGGATTCGCCAGACGGAAGCGAAATTGGCCGAGCTGCGGCAATCCGTGACGGAGGCAGAAGCAAAGCGAAAAGCATGTGCGGACAGCCGCGAGCGGTTGCAGACTGAACGGGTGAAGCATGCCGAGGCGTACGCCCAGCTGACCAGGCAGCGCGCCGAGGCGCTGGAGGCTTTGCAGCAGGCGATGCAGCAGACAGGCATCGAAAGTGTGGAACAGGCACGTGAGCTGTACGCCGGGCGCGACCAGTTGGAGCCTGCCGAGGAGCAGGTCGCACAGTTTGAACAGAGCGTCGCGCAGCTTCGCTATGACGAACAGCGGCTGCTTCAGGCCATCGACGGCAGATCGGTCAGCCGTGATGAGTTTTTCGCTGCCAAACAAGTATGGGAAGAGTGCGAGCAGACCTTCCAGGAGGCGCAAAAGCAGGTGGCAGTTGCCAAGGAGCAGGTTGAGCGGGTCGAAAAAAACCACGACAAATGGTTGCAGCTGCAAGGCCGTATACGCGAACAGCAGGACGAGCTGAGCCGTCTGGAAGACTTGCGGAAGCTGTTTGAAGCAAAGGCGTTCGTCCAGTTTATCGCTGAGGAAAAGCTCGTCTCGATCGCCCGGGACGCATCCTACCACCTCAAGCGGATGACAGGCAATCGCTACGGGCTGGAAATCGGGGATGAGGGCGAGTTCGTGCTGCGCGACGAGGCAGCGGGCGGCATGCGCCGGCCAGTCAGTACGCTGTCAGGGGGCGAGACTTTCCTGACCTCGCTTTCGCTCGCGCTGGCCCTGTCGATGGAAATCCAGATGCGCGGCGGCAGGCTGGAGTTCTTTTTCCTCGATGAAGGGTTCGGCACACTCGACCCGGAATTGCTGGAAGTCGTGATGGACGCACTGGAGCGGCTGAGGATGGACGATTTCACCATCGGCGTGATCAGCCACGTCCCGGAAGTCCGCTACCGCATGCCGCGTCGCCTGATCGTTGCGCCTGCCGACCCGATGGGGGCGGGAAGCAAGATACACCTGGAATTGGAATAGCGGGGAGTGGATGAGTATGGCAGTCCAATTTGTGCTGGGAAGAGCAGGTACGGGAAAAACGCGTGCGATTACCCAGCAGTTGGTCAACAACGTAAAAGAAGCGCGTCAGTCCGGAAATCCGCTCGATACGTCGATGATTTTGCTCGTGCCTGAGCAGGCCAGCTTTCAGGCTGAGTACATGCTGGCGAGCAGCTCCGGCCTGGGCGGTGTGATCGGTTCGCAGGTGCTCAGCTTCGGACGGCTCGCGCATCGCTTGCTGCAGGAGCTGGGCGATTTGACGTTCGTTCCGGTAGACGACCTGGGCAAAAACATGGTGCTGCGGATGCTGCTGGAGCGCAACAAGGATGAACTGCGCGTGTTTGGACGCTCTGCCCTGCAGCCGGGCTTTGCCTCCCAGCTCGGCCGCCTGATCAGCGAGTGCAAATCGTACGGGGTGTCGTTTGCCGATTCGGAAAACCTCGATTGGGGAAGCGCGAAGCTGAATGAAAAAATCGCCGATCTGCGCCTGATTATGCGCCTGTACGACGAGTATCTGGCAGAAGGCTACTTCGATGCCGAAGACCTGTTGAACCGCGTCGCCGGAAAATTGAAGGAGTCGAAGTACATCGCGCGTTCGGAGATTTACATCGACGGCTTTACCGGCTTTACGGCCCAGGAGCTGCGCCTCATCGAGGAGCTGACGAAATACGCCAAAAAGGTGACGATTGCCCTCACCCTCGACCCGGCGGAACGGGACGCTACCCTGGACGAGCTGAGTCTGTTTTACCCGTCCTGGCGTACATACCAGGCGCTGATGACGATTGCCAGGGAAAACAAGATTGCGATCGAGCCGCCGCTTTTGCTGACGGAGCAGCGCCGCTTTGCCGACAGCCCGTGGCTGGCCCATCTGGAACAAGCCTACTTTCAGTGGGGGGATACCGGGCGTCCGCAGTCAGCCCGGCGTGACGACGAGGTCGTTTTGCTCTCCGCGGTCAACCGCCGCGCCGAGGTGGAGGCAGTCGCGCTGAAAATGCTTGCGCTGGCCAGAGAAGAAGGCTACCGCTGGCGCGACATGGCCGTCCTGCTGCGGGAGATCGGCACTTATGCCGACGAGATCGATGCCGTTTTCAGCGAATACGGGATTCCGCACTTTATCGACCAGAAGCGGACGCTGTTGCACCACCCGCTGGTCGAACTCGTCCGCTCGGCGCTCGAAGTGGTCGTCAGCAAATGGCGCTACGAAGCTGTTTTTCGCTGTCTGAAAACGGATCTGCTGGCTGATCCATCGGATGCAGCAGAGCAGTCGGCTCGCCGGGAAGTCGACTTCCTGGAAAATTACGTGCTCGCTCATGGCGTGTTCGGCTGGCAGTGGGCAGAGGAAGCAGCCTGGCGCTTCGGCGGGCAGGCAAAGACCAGTGAGGATGAAACAGCCGACGGACTGCGCCGGAAGTACGCGGCGCCACTGCTGGCTTTTGAGCAGGAGCTGCAGCAGGCTGCGGCGGAAAACGTCCGCGCAATGACGACAGCCTTGTACAACTTTTTGCTCGCTGTCGACGTGCCGGGCAAGCTGGAGAAGTGGCAGCGGCAAGCCGAGGAAAGCGGGGAGCTGGAGACGGCACAGGTGCACGGGCAGGTATGGAACGGACTGTTGGCGCTGATGGACCAGATCGTCGAAGTGATGGGTGAGGAGAGCATGTCGCTTGCGACTTATGCGCGGGTGCTGGAAAGCGGCCTGGAAACGCTCGAGCTGGGCCTGGTGCCGCCTGCGCTGGAACAGGTGCTGGTCGGCTCGATGGAGCGTTCCCGACAGCCGGACGTGAAGGCTTTGTTCGTCCTCGGGGTAAACGAAGGCGTCATTCCGCTGCGTCCGCAGGAAGACGGAATCCTCGACGAGATGGAGCGGGAGAGGCTGGCCGAGCTTGGGCTGGAGCTGGCGCCCTCGGCCCGGCAGAAGCTGTTTGCCGAATCGTATTTGCTCTATCAGGCGATGACCCGCCCTTCGGAGCGATTGCAGTTGAGCTGTGCGCTCGCTGACCACGAAGGCAAAGGTCTTCTTCCTTCCAGCGTCTTTTCCCGGATACGCGAGGTACTGCCTGACGTGCAGCAGCAGATGTTTTTCGACGAACCGACCGGCAGTGCAGAAGCGGATGCCTTTTTGCTGGGAAATCCGCGGCGTCTCTTCCGCCATTTGCTGAGTCTTTTGCGATCGATGAAAAAGAGCGGAGAGCTTCCTGCCTTTTGGTGGGAGGTGTACGACTGGTTCCTTCGCTCGTCGACCGATGCCGAGCGGGAAAAATGGCTGTTGTCCGGGCTTCGTTACGAAAACCGTTCGCGGAAATTGCAGCCGGAGACGAGCCGGGGATTGTACGGAAGCAGCCTGAGCATGAGCGTGTCGCGGCTGGAGCGTTTCCAATCGTGCCCGTTCTCCCACTTTTCTTCCCATGGCCTGCGCCTCAAGGAACGGACCTTGTACAAGCTGGAGCGCTTTGATGTGGGCGAACTGTTTCACGCCTCGCTCAAGCGGGCAGTGGAGAAGATGAACGAGGAGCATCTGGAATGGGGCAAGCTGACGGAGACGAGCAGCATGAAGCTGGCGCATGACGTCGTGGAAGAGCTCGTCCCCGAGACGAGGAGCAGCATTCTCAACCGGACAGCTCGCTACCGTTTCCTCTCCAAAAAGCTGAAACGGGCTGTCGGCAGAGCGATTTACGTCCTCGGCGAGCACGCCCGACGCAGCCGTTTCGCCCCGATCGGGCTGGAGGTTTCGTTCGGGCCAAAGGGCGATTTGCCGGGATTGGCTCTGACGCTCGACAACGGGGTCGGCTTGCAGTTGATCGGGCGGATCGACCGGGTCGACCAGTCGCTCGATGGCGATCTCCCCTACCTGCGCGTGATCGACTACAAATCGAGCGCGAAACAGCTCCAGCTCGCCGACGTCTGGAATGGTCTGAACCTGCAGCTTCTCGTCTACCTCGACGTAGTCGTGGCCAACGCGGAGCAGTGGCTGGGGAAAAAAGCGCAGTTCGGGGGCGTGTTCTACTACCAGGTAGCAGACCCGTTTGTCACGGCAAAGCGGCTGTTGTCTGCAGAAGAAGCGGCCAAGGAGCGGGCCAAGCGGCTGCGAATGAAAGGCTTGATGCTGGCAGATACGGAGCTGGCGCGAATGATGGACGCCTACGCAGAGCAGGGGCCGTCGGAATTGCTGCCGTTTGAAATCAAAAAGGACGGGACGTTTTCCTCCCGCTCGGCGATTGCCACGGAAGAACAGTTCCGGGCGTTGACGCAGTATGTACGGCAAACGGTGCAGGAGATCGGGACGAGAATGACAGAAGGCGAAATCCAGATCGAGCCGTACACCAAAGGCACGATGACAGCTTGCGACTACTGTGCCTACAAGCCGGTCTGCCAGTTTGACGAAAAAGCCGGCGGCAACCAGCATCGGATGATCGCCAAGTTGAGCAGCAAAGAAGTATGGGAGAAGCTGGGGAACCAGCAGAGTGGAGAGGAGGGCTGACATGACAGAGCAATCATCACAAGCAAAGCCGGACAAATGGACCGAGGAGCAGTGGCAGGCGATCACCCGCAGAGGCAACAACGTGCTGGTCGCGGCTGCTGCCGGCTCCGGGAAGACATCGGTGCTGGTGGAGCGGATCATCCGCCGTGTCCTCGATACGGACAACCCGGTCGGTGTCGACCAACTGCTGGTCGTCACCTTTACCAACGCAGCGGCGGCCGAGATGCGCCATCGCATTGGCGACGCCCTGCGCCTGGCTTTGCAAGACAATCCTGATTCCGTCCATTTGCGCCGTCAGCTCGCCTTGCTGCAGCGTGCTACGATTACGACCCTCCACTCTTTTTGTCTAGGCATCTTGCGGCAGTATTACTACCTGATCGATCTCGATCCCGATTTTCGCATCGCGGACCAGATGGAAGCGGAGCTGCTGCGGCAGGATACGCTGGAAGAGCAGATGGAAGACTGGTACGAGCAGGACCCTGCTTTTCAGGCGTTGGCCGACTATATGCTGGACGGACAGGATGACGAGATCCTGGTTCGGCTGTTGGTGCGCCTGTACGAGTTTTCCCGCAGCCATCCCCATCCCGCAGAGTGGCTGGCAGAAGCTGCGGGAATGTTCGAGCTGGGGGGCAGACAAAGTCTCGACGGGCTAGCCTGGACAAAGAGCATCCTGCGTTCGCTGGAGCTTGAACTGGGCGGACTGGAAGGGAAGATGCGCCGGGCGGTTACACTGGCTGGTTCCGCTGAAGGACCTGCCGGTTACCTGCCATTGCTGGAAGCGGAGGCTGAAGCGGTCCTGCGAGCCCGGCTTGCTTGCCGGGAAGGCTGGCAGTCCGCAGAAAGCGCACTTGCGGCAGTCACATTTGCGAAGCTGCCGCCGGTAAAGGGAGCAGATCCCGATGTGAAGGCGCAGGTGCAGGACTTGCGCAACAGTGTGAAAAAGGCGATCGCTGATATGCGCGAGCAATACGTATCCATGCCAGCAGAGCAGTACCTGGCTGACCTGCGGCAGTTGGCTGTGCATATGCAGACGCTGGCACGTCTGGTCACGCAGTTTGCCGAAGCGTTTGCGCTTGCCAAACAGTCCCGTTCACTGGTCGACTTTGGCGACCTGGAGCACCTCGCCTTGCAGGTTCTCACCGAACGCGATGAGGATGGGCAGATCAGGCCG
Source organism: Brevibacillus sp. TJ4 (assembly GCF_044627595.2). Classification (NCBI taxonomy): domain Bacteria; kingdom Bacillati; phylum Bacillota; class Bacilli; order Caryophanales; family Paenibacillaceae; genus Brevibacillus; species Brevibacillus sp. TJ4. The sequence continues at coordinate 632,234 of NZ_CP185865.1, forward strand.
TCCGCTGTCGCGGCCCAGCTTCGCGAGCAGTTCGCAGAGGTGCTCGTCGACGAGTATCAGGACATCAACCTGGTGCAGGAGACGATTCTGCGCATGGTATCGCGCGACCGGGAGACGAACGGTACCGCCAACCGCTTTATGGTGGGCGATGTAAAGCAGAGCATTTACCGTTTCCGGCTGGCAGAGCCCAAGCTGTTTTTGGAGAAGTACCTGGCTTACCAAAGAGACGGACAGCAGGCAGGGGAGCTTGGGGAACAGGCCGAGGTGCCCGACGATGCAGGCTGGCGAATCGATCTGGCTGCCAACTTTCGCAGCAGGCGCCAGGTGGTGGATGCCGTCAACTTTCTCTTTCGGCAGATCATGTCGCCAGGGGTGGGGGAGATTGACTACGACCGCTCTGCCGAACTGGTCAATCGGGCGTCATATCCTGAGGTGGCAGAGGAGCGGCTGCAGGCAGAGCTCCATCTGATCGACCGCGCGGATGCTGGTGTGGAGGGAGTCGCTTCCACCAATGCAGAAGGCGGCGACGAAGAGAGTTCCTCTACTTCCGAAAATGCGCAAAGCGAAGCGGAGGAAGCGAGTGCCGCACAGTTAGAGGCACGTCTGATCGCCAGCCGGATTCGCCGCTGGATGGAGCCGGGGGAAGGAGAGGAGCCGCTGCTCGTCTACGACAAACAGGCAGGCGGATTGCGTCCGGTCTCATACCGGGACATCGTGATTTTGCTGCGTGCGACTTCCGGCTGGGGAGAAATCATGCAGGAGGAGCTGCGCAAGGCCGGCATCCCCGTACATGCGGAGCAGACATCCGGCTACTTCGCCGCGACGGAAGTGGAGATCATGCTGTCTCTTTTGCGCGTGATCGACAATCCGTTGCAGGACATCCCTCTGGCGGGAGTATTGCGCTCGCCGCTGGTAGGGTTGTCCGAGGAGCATCTCGCCCAGATTCGCATGCAGTACCCGGCAGGCACATTCCATCAGGCAGTGCTGCAATACGCCGAGGAGCAGCCCGTGAGGAATCAGTGGGAGCGCAGGCTGCGCACGTTTATGCGGCAGTTGGACGACTGGCGGACGCAGGCGCGGCGAGGAGCCCTGTCCGAGCTGATCACCAGGCTGTACCGCGATACCGGGTATTTCGACTATGTGGCGGCGCTGGAAAACGGCCAGCAGCGGCAAGCCAACCTGCAAGCGCTGTACGACCGGGCCAAACAGTACGAATCCGGCTCGTATCGCGGACTGTTCCGCTTTTTGCGCTTTGTGGACAGGTTGCAGGAGGCCGGCAACGACATGGGCGAAGCCCGAACGATCGGGGAAAATGAAGATGTCGTTCGGGTGATGACGATTCACAAAAGCAAAGGCTTGGAGTTTCCCGTCGTCTTTGTCGCCGGGATGGGCAAACAATTCAATACGATGGATTTGAAAAGCTCATTTTTGTTGCACAAGGATCTCGGGTTTGGACCGCTGGCAGTCGATCCCGACAACCAGGTGCGGTATCCGAGCCTCGCAGCATTGGGAATCCGTCAGCAGCTTCACCGCGACCTGCTGGCCGAAGAAATGCGCGTCCTCTACGTGGCGTTGACGCGGGCGAGGGAAAAGCTGATTTTGCTCGGTTCTGCCAAAGATTTGGCCAAGAGTGTCGGCGACTGGGGCGTGCAAGGGGACGGCGAACGCCTGGCTGACGAAGAACTGATCCGCGCCAGAGGGTATCTCGATTGGGTCGGCAGAGCGCTTTTGCGCCATCCGCAAGCCTCTCCGCTGCGTTCCTACCCGCATACGCGCGGTACGGGAGAGGAGGTTCGGGTCCGTACTGTAGTGGATGATTCGATCTGGTCGTTTCATTTTTATCAGGCGGAGGAGCTTCGCGCCCTGACCGAGCCGTCAGCGGATGAGAGGCTCGTCTGGGAGAAGCTGACCCGGCGCGAGGAAGTCGCTGACAGGCCGGTGGATGAAGCGGCCAGAAGGGTGATCGAACAGCGGCTGGGCTGGCAGCATCCAAATCCGCTGACCTCCCAGGTAGCCGCCAAGTGGAGCGTCAGCGAGCTGAAACGACGCGCCAGCGCAGGAAAGGGCGGTCGTACGTACACACTGCCTGCGATCACGGACAAACCGAAATTTCTGTCCGCAGATCGGACTCATCGGCTGAGTGGAGCAGAAAAAGGGACAATTACCCATCTGATCATGCAGCAGCTCGATTTGAGCCGACCGCTGGATGAGGCGGATATAGCCGAGCAAGTGGCTTCACTGGGCGCCCGCCGCTTTTTGACCGAGGAACAGATCCAGGCTGTTGACCAGGTACAGATTGCCCGTTTCTTTGCCAGCCCGCTGGGGCAGCGAATACTGCGGGGCAGGCAGGTCCACCGCGAGCTGCCGTTTACGCTGGCGATCCCTGCGCATGAGGCCGAGCCGGAGCTGGGGACGGACACGGACGAGCAGGTAATTGTGCAGGGCGTGATCGACTGTCTCGTGGAGGAGCAGGACGGAAGCCTGCTGCTGATCGATTTCAAGACGGACTGGATCGCGCAAGAGCCTTCGCCCGAAGTGGTCGAGGAGCTGACCCGCCGCTACGAGGAGCAGATTCGGCTGTACGCGCGGGCCGTACGAGAGCTTCTTCAGACAAGCCAGGAGCTGGAGTGCTGCTTGTACTTGCTGACAGGCGGCTTTTCCATCCAGATCAAATAGCGCCATGCATGAAAAAAAGTCGGTCAGGTGTGGCCGGCTTTTTATACAACAGCCATGTACAACTTGCAGACGCCCAACGCAGCCGTGGCTGCCGTGAGCGTGGCGGTTTCTGTTGTGGTACAATGGTGGGGTAGATTGGCGCTATGCCAGTTCGAGTGGAAAATGGTATAATAGCAAGCAGTTTTTGCTGAAATTCATGGAGGAGAGTAAATCATGCATCGATTGTCAGAGAGAGAATGGCTGGCGTACAAGCAGAAAAACAAGGATCGGGCGCGCATGCTGATTTCTTGCGAGGATCGCCCGGGAATCGTAGCCGCTGTTTCTCATTTTCTGTTTGAGCAGGGAGCCAATATCGTTCAGTCCGACCAGTACACGACCGACCCGGAAGCAGGACGCTTTTTTATGCGTATCGAATTCGACCTGATCAATTTGACCGAGCGTCTGGATGCGATCAAGTCTTCGTTCGCACCGGTGGCGCACAGCTTTGGCATGGAGTGGTCGCTGGTAGAGGCGAAAAAACGGAAAAAGGTAGCCATTTTTGTCTCCAAGGAGGATCACTGTCTGCTGGAGCTTTTGTGGCGCTGGAAAGCAGGCGAGCTGCACGCGGACATCGCCATGGTCGTCAGCAACCACCCGGATATGAGAGAGACTGTGGAGACGTTTGGCATCCCGTACCACCATATTCCGGTGACCCGGGACAACAAGGAGCAGGCGGAACAGGAGCAGCTGGCTGCTTTGGCTGATGGCGTGGACCTGATCATTCTCGCCCGCTACATGCAGATTTTGTCGCCGCGTTTCCTGAAGGACTACCAAATGCGCATCATCAACATCCACCACTCGTTCTTGCCCGCTTTCGTCGGGGCCAAGCCGTACGAGCAGGCGTACCGCCGCGGTGTGAAGCTGATCGGTGCAACAGCTCACTACGTCACCGAGGAACTGGACGCAGGCCCGATTATCGAGCAGGACGTGCAGCGCGTGACCCATCAGGAAGACGTAGAGACATTGAAGCAGTTGGGTCGCCAGGTGGAGCGTACCGTTCTCGCCCGTGCTGTCGGCTGGCATCTGGAGGACCGCGTTCTGGTGTACGGCAACAAGACGATCGTCTTTCCGTAAAATACGGTACGGATCGGAGCAGCACATGCAAAAAAAGCAGGGAGCCTTTGCAAAACAGGCTTCCTGCTTTTTTGTGCTTTAATCCGGATAGGAAATGACGACGCTTAGGCGGGCCAGGGAGTCGCCCGTATTGGTATATTCGTGGACGCGGTCGGATTTGAAGCGGATGGAGTCTCCCGTCTGGAGGGGATAGTCTCTGCCGTCGATATGGACCGTCAGCTCACCTTCAAATACGACCAGGAACTCTTCCGTTTCCGGGCTGTGCGGATCTGAATGGACGCGCAGTCCAGGGTCGACCTCGACGGAATACATCTCAAAGCGCCTTCCTTCCTCAAAAGGAAAGTAAGGGTACACTCGGTATTTGCCTTCATTGCTCTGGAACTGCCGGACGTCATTGCGGGTGACGACAACCGTATCGGGCTGCGTCTGGTGGACCAGGGAGGTGAAGGAGACGCGCAGACCGCTGGCGATTTTCCAGACTGTCTGAATGGTCGGGCTGGACTCGCCGCGCTCAATTTGCCCCAGCATCGCCTTGCTGACCCCTGTCAGTTCAGCGACCTTGTCCAGACTGAGCTTTCGTTTGGTCCGCAGCGCTTTCAAATTTTTGGCAAGTACAAGATTGATCGGTTCCATAGCGGAAAACCTCCCATTTTTCGTGCGTTATAGTATACAAGTATTGCAACATCACACTCTTGTGCGTTATTATTTTGTTGTGTGCGTTATAACATACAAAGGAGTTGGTCGCTTTGCAATGGGTTCCGTTTTTGCTCTATGTTTTTGTCACATCGTTTACGCCGGGCCCAAACACGATGATGTCGATGGCGTATGCGAGTCAGCTCGGGTTTCAGAAAACGCTCCGCTTTATCCTCGGCGTAACTTTGGGAACGACTATTTTATCGCTTGTCAGCAGTTATTTCAATCTCGTGCTGCATCACTACATCCCGCAAATTCAGCTCTGGTTGAGCATCGTCGGTATCGCCTACATGGTGTACCTCGCTGTCAAAATCATGCTGAGCAAGCCGGGCGAAAAATCGAATGAACCGGGAAACAAAACACTGTTTTTGTCGGGCGTACTGATCCAGTTTATCAACCCAAAGGCGATTTTGTACGCAATCACGGTCATTCCGATGTTTGTATTGCCCACCTACGCTTCGTACGAAAGCCTGTTTTTGTTCGCGCTGTTTTTTGGCTTCGTCGGTTTTATGTCCTGCACGAGTTGGGCCGTTTGCGGCGCATTGTTCCAGCGGTTTGTTAACCGGCACCAACGTGTGCTAAATGTGGTGATGGGCCTCTTGCTGATGTACAGCGCTTTTTCCATGCTTCCGGAATAGAGTTTCGGCTGTTTACAGAATCATCTGCAAAAAGCGCGAAACAGCGGGCGAGAGGGGGCTATCCTCATCGCGCTGGCAGAGGTAGACCGGACGTGTGATTTCGATGCCGGGGAGAAACACGCGACCCACTTCGCCACGTTCGACCCATTCGCGGACAGCCAGCTCGGGAGCCAGCATCGTGCCGTAACCGGCTCTGACAGACTGGATCGACTCGACCAGACCGTGATAGCGCAGACCGACGCGCGGCTGGTTGACCCCGTGCTCACGGCACAGCGCAACGAGAAGCTCTCGTGTCGAGCTGCCCTGTTCGCGCAGCAAAAACGGCTCCTGCACCAGCTCTGAAAGCGAGACTTCCTTTCCGGCGAACGGATGTCCGGCTGGCACGATAAACCAGTAGGCGAGAGTGGCGATATGGTGGCGGCGAATCGGGCGGCTATCCCATGATTCGTTGGTGATGATGGCGAGGTCTGCCTGGTAGTGCAGCAGACGCTCGATCGATTGCTGGGAGTTGCCGGTGCGGACCTCGACATCTACATGCTCGAACTGCTTTTTGTACGCAGCCAGCCATGAGGGGAGCAAGTAGTGGGAAGGCATGTAGGTGGAGGCGATCCGCAGTTTTCCGTACTCGCCGTGTTTCAGTGCTTCCAGTTGCTTTTCGATCTCCTGCTCGATATCGTAAATTCGCCGCGCCCGTTCGTACAGAAACTTTCCCTCGGAGGTGATCGCGATGCCCCTGCCCCGCGCCTCTACCAGGGAGATGCCGAGCTCGCTCTCCAGCTTGCGAATCTGTGCCGTGACAGCGGGTTGGCTGATCGACAAGGCGGCGGCAGCAGCGGTTACGCTTCCCCGTGCAGCGACTTCGCTGAAAATGCGCAACGCATGCAGATTCATACCGTCTCTCCATTCATAAGGATTAGTGATGATTGCGGCAATAAAATGTATTGGAAATGATGATTTCTCCTTTTGTACTGTATATACCATAGAAACCGATCAGTGCAAAGGAGCAGGTCATGCAAATGGATGAGAAGGATCGTGGCAAAAGACAGGTAATCGCCGTAGCGCTCGTGACCGCATGTTGCCTGCTGGGAGATTCGATGCTGTACGTCGTGCTGCCGATTTATTGGCGGGAGGCAGGGTTGTCATCGCTGTGGGAAGTGGGGGTATTGCTTTCGGTCAATCGACTGGTGCGTATTCCGCTGGGGCCGCTCATCGGACTTTGGATGCAGCGAATCGAAGGGCGCACAGCTCTTGTCATTGCCGTCGCGCTCGCATGTATGACGACGTTTTCCTACGGTTTTCAAGGCTTTTGGCTATGGCTGGCGATGCGCTGTCTGTGGGGGATCGCCTGGACGATTTTGCGCATCGGCGGCTTGTCCCTGGTCGTCTCCGCTTCGACAGGGCACAATCGCGGTGAATGGATGGGATTGTACAACGGGTTGTACCGCTTGGGAAGTCTGGGGGGAATGCTGGTTGGCGCCGTACTGGTGGCGGTGTACGGCCTGGGGACGACCTCGCTTCTGTTTGCTCTTTGCGCCTTGCCCGCACTTGTGCTGATTTACGCGTACATCCCGCGTTCCTTCCTCTCCGGTCGGCCGGGTGGCGCTCCCGCCGCAGCAATGCGGACGCCCATCTGGAAAAAGGGGAGAGTACGGCTGACGCTTGCGACCGGACTGTTGCTCGCACTCACGTACCAGGGCGTGTTTGCCTCCACAATCAGCCGGTTGTTTGAGGAACGCCCACCTGTCATGCTCATGGGCGGGATTGTGATCGGCGCTGCCGTCATGGCGAGTGTGCTGCAGGGAGTACGCTGGGGATGGGAGCCATGGGCTGCTCCCTGGTGCGGCAGGTGGGCAGACCGCTACGGGAAAAAAGCGATCTTCATCGGGACGATGGCTGCGGCCTCCTGCCTGTTTGCCTTGCTGCATGTCCCTGTCTCCCTCGCCATCTGGCTGGGGATGCTGGTGGTGCTGCAAATGACGGCGACGATCTTGACGACGGTCATGGACACATGGGCGGCGGATGTAGCGGCGCGCCACTCCAATCGTACGGAGGTGATGACGATGTACACCGTCATGTGCGATGGCGGCGCGGCGCTGGGACCGCTGCTTGCATACTGGCTGGATGGACAGTTTGGCCTGCCGGTCGTCTATGTCGGCATGGCTGTTATCTTGATGCTGCTGGCGATCGTCTGGATGCGCGTGTCCGAGAGCGTATCCCTTAGCAGAGACAATACGTTTTGATGGTCTTGCGAATATCTTCGATCGCCGCCTCTTTTTCCGGGCCGAAGAGGAGCAGGTGATTGGAGCGTTCATACCAGTTGATCTGCACCGTTTCCGCCTTTTGTATGCGTTCGGCGAACAGTTCTGCACTGACTGCATGCGTGGTGTCGTCCAGCTTGGACTGCAGCAGGACACAGGGAACGGAGATGTGGGGAAGCAGGGATTTGGTTTCCGACAGAAGCAGTCGAAACTGGATCGCGCTGCGAAACGGAATTCTCCCGATGCCCTGCAAATAGCGGCGTGCGTGCGTAGTAAAATCGTCGCGCAAATAGCGCATGGCCTGTCTGACGTTCCAGTATTTGTAGGGGGCATTCATCGTGATCACCAGTTCTACCGGATAGACGGCTGTCAGGTGAAAAGCGAGCAAGCCTCCCATCGAAAAACCGATGATGACGATTTTGTCTGCACGCTTTGCCAGGCGCTTGTACGCTTCGTCTACAGAGCGCAGCCAATCATGGCGTGTGCTTTTCGCCAACTGGCGTCGAGTTGCTCCATGTCCTTCCAGAGTGGGACACTCCACTTGATAGCCGTCCTCGCGCAGCGTTTTGGCTAGCGGCAGAATGTCAGTAACATCTCGTGAAAAACCATGTATAACGAGGCAACCGACCCGTTGAGACATGATGCAATGATGCTCCTTTCTGAAAAAATGTTTCTTTATTTATTATATAACGAAAAAAAGCAGGAAGCGAACAGGCGAAAGGCTTGCAAGTGTCTGCCGCCAGCGCAGTAAACGCAAAAAAAGCAGTCGGACGGGAACGCTCCCGGCACGACTGCCTTTTGTGTTTGCTTACAGTTGAATCGTCTTCAGGTGAGGAGAGACGATCAGCTTCGGTTCTGTACATGCCTGAATATCTTCAGCGGTATAGCCTTCCGCTACTTCGACGAGAAGCAGTCCCTCTGGCGTGACGTCGAGTACAGCGCGGTCCGTGATAATCCGGTGCACGACCTTCTTGCCCGTGAGCGGCAGCGAGCATTGATTCAAAATCTTCGTCTCGCCGTGCTTGTTGACATGGTCCATGATGACGACGATTTTTTTCGCGCCGTGGACGAGGTCCATTGCACCGCCCATTCCTTTTACCATCTTGCCGGGGATCATCCAGTTGGCCAAATCTCCTTCGGCGGACACCTCCATCGCCCCGAGGATGGCCAGATCGATATGACCGCCGCGAATCATGGCGAACGATTCGGCGCTGGAGAAGTACGCAGCTCCCGGGATCGCGGTCACGGTCTCTTTGCCGGCGTTGATCAGATCGGGATCAAGCTCGTCTTCGTTCGGGTAGGGGCCGATGCCGAGCAGCCCGTTCTCCGATTGCAGTACCACTGTTTTTCCTTCGGGAATGTAGTTGGCGACCAGTGTCGGCATCCCGATTCCCAGATTTACATAGAAGCCGTCCTCCACTTCTTGGGCGGCGCGAATGGCGATTTGTTCACGCGTCAGCGACATTTTTGCGTTTCCTCCTTTGTAAAGGTCTTTCTCGAAAAGATGGACAACTAGGAGCGGATGGTTCGCCGCTCGATCCGTTTTTCAAACGAAGGAGCTTGAATCACGCGCTGCACGTAGACGCTTGGCGTATGGATCTGATCCGGATCAAGCTCGCCTGTTTCGACGATTTCCTCGACCTCGACGATGGTAATTTTGCCGGCCGCAGCCATCATCGGATTGAAGTTGCGCGCCGTTTTGCGGTATACGAGGTTGCCCATTTTGTCCGCCTTCCACGCTTTGATCAAGGCAAAATCGCCGGTGATCGCATGCTCCAGCAGGTAATCCTTGCCGTCGAAGGAGCGTACTTCCCGTCCTTCTGCGATTGGCGTGCCGACGCCAGCCGGCGTGTAAAAGGCGGGAATTCCTGCTCCGCCGGCGCGGATGCGCTCTGCCAGCGTACCTTGCGGAGTCAGCTCGACCTCCAGCTCGCCCGCGAGGAATTGGCGTTCGAATTCTTTGTTTTCTCCCACGTAGGAAGAGATCATTTTCCGGATTTGCTTCTCGCGGAGCAGAAGGCCAAGTCCCCAGTCGTCGACACCACAGTTGTTGGAGACGACAGTGAGATTGCCAACCCCTTTGTCGCGCAGGGCGATAATCAGGTTTTCCGGGATTCCGACGAGTCCGAATCCGCCGACGAGCAAGGTAGCGCCATCGTGAATATCGGCTACGATGTCCGCGTAAGATGAGTAAATTTTTGCCATGACGTTCACTCCCACCATGAAAAAATGATGATGCACAGTGATTTGTAAGCGCTGACAAAGGAATCGTCAGCAGCCATAAAGATTTCTTCTTATGCACTATCATACCGGAGCGGAGTTACAAAGGAGATACAGAATTGCAAACTTTAACGGTTGGGCGTTTTTTCGCAAAAAATAAAATCAAATAAAAATGACAGAAAAATGATACAACTCTATCAATTTTAAGTAAAATATATTTTGTCAATCAGAAAGACAAGAATAGCCTGTTGCAGGAGTTGAGGGTATGAAGCGCAGGGTCAGTCTGTTGCTGGCTGTTTTGCTGGTCACCGGATGCCAAAATCTGGACGGCAAAATCAATCAGCTTCGAAAACTGGAAGAAGAGACATATATCCAGGTGAAAACAGTTCAGGCATATACAGTGGCAGCCAGCCGGGAAGGAATCAGGCTGGAGGTGGCGGGGGTGGTTACGCCGCGCCGGGAATTGCCGCTTTCCTTTGGTACGGCTGGGAAAATCGCCCGTATGTACGTCGAAAAAGGGGAGGCTGTCGCGGCAGGACAGACGCTTGCCACGCTGGAGGCGGAAGTCTGGCAGCAAGGTGTGAGGGCGGCCGAGGGGCAAATCGCCAGTGCCGCGATTCGCAGAAGCCAGGCGCTGCAAGGGGCGGAGCGACACGAGATCGAAACGCAGCGGCTGCAGGTGGAAAAAGCGCGGCAGACAGCGGAAAAAGCTGAGCAGGAGCATCAGCGGGCGCAGACTCTTTATGCCAACGGAGCGATCTCCCGGGACGAACTGGAGGGGGCGGCGCTGGCACAGCAACAAGCGGCGCTTAGCCTGCGGGAGCAAGAGGTGGCGTACGACAGGCTGTTGCAGGGGACAGATCAGCTCGATGTGGAGGCGGCCAATGCAGTCGTCGAGGAAGCACAGCTTCAGTTGGACCGGGCGCGACAGGAAGCGTCTGCGGCTGTGCTGAAAGCCCCGTTTAGCGGTGTGGTAGCCGCGATCGGGCAACGGGAAGCTGAACAGACCGGGCCCGGAGCAGAGGTCATTCGGCTGGTCGACACGTCCCAGTGGCTCGTACAGCTTCAGTTGGACAGCGAACAGGTTGCAAGCTGGCAGCAGGGGGCTGTCGTGACGGTAAGAGCGGCGGACGGGACAGAGGCAGAAGGCAAGGTCAGCTTTATCTCGCCCGTCGTCGATCCGGCGACAGGCGCCTTTCCGGTCGAGGTGACCGTCACCGACAGTACGTTGAACTGGCGTGGCGGGATGACGGTCTCATGCGAATACACGCTGCAAAAGGACGATGCCCTGCTCGTTCCCGTGACCAGCGTCGGCGTCTCCGAGGAAGGCTACTACGTCATGCGGATCGGGGAGACAGCAGTGCAAAAAGTGCCGGTACAAGTCGGAGCGCTGCACGGTGCCTACTACGAAATTGTCGACGGCTTGCAGCAGGGGGATGTAATCGTCCGTTCCGGGCTTTCATACGTGGTGGACGGCGAGGCGGTGAACGTACACCATGACTAATCGCACATGGCTGTCCATATTGCCCACGCTGGCGCGCATAGGCGCTCTGCTATGCTGCCTGTTGACAGTCGGGGCGCTACTCCGCATGGATGTCGTGAAGTTTCCCGATCATCCTGTGCCTGTGTACGTCATCCGCCTGCTCGCTCCCGAACTGACGTCCCAGCAGGTGGATGAATCGATCACACTGCCTGTCGAGGCTGCCGTGCGATCATTGGGCACTGCCGGCAGCAAGATCGTCTCGGAATCGCGTCCCGGAATGGCGACGATCACAGTAGAAACATCGGATCTGCTTGACCGGGACTTCCGGGAAAAACTGGAGCAGACGCTGGAAACATCAGCCGCGATGCTGCCGGTCGGGGAGTGGAGCATCAGCCAGGACAATCAGGCAGATCAGCGAATCGGGTACTTTCTGCTGCACGGTGCAGATGTCCAGACGTTGGCTGATGTAGCGCGGCATACTGTCTACGAAACCTTGATCAGCCTGCCCGGTGTGGCCCGCCTGGAGATCGAGGACGACGTGGTGCGGCAGGAGGTGCAACTCGTCTTTCGTCCTTCTGCGCTGCAGGCATACGGGTTGACCCCGGGTGATGTGCTGGCCCAGCTTCCCCCGGAAGCCGCAGCGGAGGAAGTCGGCACGGTTGGGCGAGGAAAGGAGCAGACCTCGATCCAGTGGCACAGCCAGACAGAAGGTCCGCAAGCTCTGGGCAGCAAGATGATCGCAAGCGAAAAAGGATACGTGCCGCTGAAGACACTGGCTGAGATCCGCGACCTGCGCGGAACAAAAGGCGAGCAAATTCAGGTCTATCAGGGTGAGCCTGCGATTGGCATCACTGTATTTGCCGCACAAACCGGACAGCTCCCCGCGGCTCGCGAGGTCGTGCTTGAGACTGTCGATGCCTTGAACCAAGCAGCAAACGGACGCTACCGGATGGACCTGTTCGCTGATGATGCGGCACCGCTGACGGGGGCGATCGGACAGATCAGCTTCCTGCTCGGCCTGGCTGCTGTCCTCTGCGCTGCATGGATTGGCTGGAGGCAGAAAAGCAAATTGACAGCGCTCTTGTCTTTGCTCGCAGTCTTGCTCGCCGCGGGTGCCTTGCTCGGCGGGATGTGGCTGGGGGGAATTCCGCTTTCCCTTTCGACGATTGGTCCGTACTCGCTGTTTGTGCTGCTGGGCATCGGAGCCGGGCCATTTCTCTTCCAGCGGGTGAGCCGGCAAATGGAGATGACACCACTCACTTGTCTGCGTCAGTCCTGGGGGCTGATACGACCGCTGCTTGTGACGATCCTCGTTCTCACGGCAGGCTGGTTTGCTGTGCTCGTGACAGATTATGTGGAGCCGGTCGACCGGAGCTTTCTGCTTGCAGCCTGGCCCATTTTTCTTCTGGGAACGATCACGCTGCTTTTTGTGTACGGATTTGTCATACCGGTACTGGCTGCAAGCTGGGGCGTAAAAAAGCCGTCCCCTCTCACGGCAGATGCAATCCCTTTGGCAAAGCGGCCGACGATCCGGTGGGCTGGCTACGTGCGCGGGCGCTGGGAACAGACCGTGCGCAAAGGGTTTCTCCCCTACGCGGTGCTGCTGGCTGTATCGCTTGTCACGAGCATGCTGCTCCATCCGTTTCTGGACGTCGACTCCTACGAAACAACGGCGGCGGAAGAAAAAAGCCTCAGCCTGGCCATGGTGCGTGGCAGTACGGTCGACGATGCGATCCGTGCGGCGCAAATTGCCGAACAACGCCTGCGCGGCATCCCCGAAGTCCGGGATGTGTACACGGTAGCGGAGCGTGAAGGGCTGACATTTCATCTGCTCCTCCACGACATCGGGAAGTGGACCCGGACGCGGTACGAGCTGGAGAAAGAACTGGATCGGCAATTGCGCGATATTCGCGGGACCGATCCGTACGCCTTTGTCGTCAATAAGGAGCAAAAGTTGCGGCTGGAGTTTACCGTGAGAGGACCATCGCGGCACATGACCGAGGAAATCGCGCAAAACGTGCTGACCATGCTCCAGGAAGTGAGAACCCGCGACGAGAAAGGAAGAGAAATGATCACCGACGAACGCATCGGGGACGAGCGGAGCGGGACGTATCTGGACATTCGCCCGAGACAGGAAATGCTGCTTCGCTATCGTGTTTCGGAAGCGGAAATCAAACGTCAACTCGCCAGCTATCTGGGAAATCAGCCGGTGGGCAGCGTCAATTGGAATGGTCGCGAAGTGGCTGTTCTGGCCCGTTTTCCGGAAGGCTGGATGGAGCATGAAGACCAGGTGAAAAACACGATGATTCGTACGCCGCAAGGGATGGCTCGCCTGCGCGATCTGGTTGATGTTTCATACGGGACCCAACCGACCGTCTACAAGCGCGAGGATGGCTGGTACGTCATGCAAGTCAGCAGTGCGGTCTCTGACCCCGGGCGCATCGAAACGCTGTCCTATGCGCTACCGTTGCAAATGAAAGAACGGATGACCATGCCGGAAGGGTACCAGGTGCTCAACGCCAACGAATGGGAAAAGCTGAAGGAAGCCGAAGCGATTCGGGCGGATGGGAGCGGGCGCCTGTTGACGATTGCCGGTCTGGCTGCTTGTATCGTTGTGGGCAGTGTGCTGCTGCAAGCGCGAACGAGGGACGGATGGATCGCCATTGCCTTGCTGCCGCTGACCGCAGGTGCAGTGATCGTCGGCCTGATGGCGACAGACCGGCCGATGAATCTGCTGGGATTCTACGGAATTGCGGCTGCGATCGCACTCATGGTGCAGCAAGCGCTCTTCCACCTGGATGAGATCGTACAGACGAACGATGAGGACACACCGCTCTGGCAGCGGGTTGTGCGTGGTTCTGCCAGCGCCGTATGCAGTCTTTCCGGCGCATTTGCAGCCGTGGCGGTAACCAGTCTGCCGTTCGCCGCGGGCTGGCTCGGTGGCGGGTATACGGCGTCGTACACGAGCAGTCTGTTCTTCGGCATCCTGCTCGGCGCTTATGCTGCGATCGTCCTCGTGCCGGGCATGCATTACGCCATCGAACTGCGACATGCGCAAAAGGCAGTGATTACCCTACCCATTGTCATCGAAAAGCTGCGCGTCTGGTGGGAGAATGAACAGGTCCGCCGCCAGGATCGTCGAGCAGACAGGATGAAGCGTGCCAGCACAGCGGGGAAAACGCAGGAAAAAGAAGCGATGTCCGCTGCTGGCAAGAGCATCGAGAATTTGTCCAGCGAGGATTTCCTGCCAATCGCCGCCACGGAGCGGGACGGGGCACAGCACTAAGCGTCTGCAGAACGGCCACGGCTTTACATGCAGCCGCTTCTCTAGTACCCTTGCAATCAGGAAACGAGGCGAAAGGAGCGAGCGGGTAGGCGTGTTCAAGAAGTGGTTGCACATCATGTTGCTGGCAGCGATGCTGGTCGGGCTGTACATCTCCTCATCGCAGCCGTACGAGGATCAGGACATGCGCGGTTCCATCTCCGACATGGTCGATGAAGGCAAATGGAAGGAGCGGCTGCAAGACGTGAAGCTGGAATACGGAGGCAGGGAGATCAGCCTCGATGAGCGCGGTACGGCGGGAGTCATTGAATTTTTTGTTCGCAAAGGGGTTCATGTTGTCACCTTCGCTGCTCTCGCACTCTTGTGGTATCTCGTGCTTCGCCATTGGCTTGCTGCGTCGGCTGCTTTGCCCTGGAGCGGTTTTTTGAGCGTGATGACAGCCGTATTGGACGAATGGCACCAGACATTCACCCCGAACCGGACAGGGCTGGTCCACGATGTTTTGCTGGATGCCTGTGGAATTGTCGCGATGATGGTGCTGATCGGACTGTCCAATATGTGGTCAGGCAAGAAAAAGCGTGATAAAATAAGAGCAAGTGATCCATTCTGATATATGAAAGGATGGAAGATAAACGAAACGAATATGTTGCACCCTCTACAAAGAATAGGCTTTTCAGTATTTGATTCTCTCTGCTATACTTAGAGAATGAGGCTTCTGTTGGAGGTTCTCACCATTTTTTGGAAATCATAAAAGGAGTGCAAACTGAATGGCAGTACAAGTGGGAAGCATCATCGAGGGAAAAGTGACAGCAATTAAACCGTTTGGGATGTTTGTCGCAGTCAGTGAAACGGAACAGGGGCTCGTCCATATTTCCCAAGTAGCAAACGGTTTTGTAAAAGATATCAACGATCACTTTTCCGTGGGAGAACAAGTAAAGGTAAAGGTGCTCTCCATTGATGATGCAGGAAAAATCTCGCTTTCGGTTCGCGCCGCACTCCCAGCGCCTGAGCGTCCTGAGCGTGAAGAGCGTCGTGGTGGTGGATATCGTGGAGGCGACCGTGGAGGGAACGCAAAACGCGACAGTGCGTCTTCCTTCGAGGACAAACTGAAAAAATGGTTGAAGCACAGTGAAGAGAACCTTGCTACGATCAACAAAAAGAATGCAAAACGCGGCTACTAAGCCTTGTGATAACTAAAAAGGACGGGGAAACCCGTCTTTTTTGTTGCCGTTTGCTGCTGTGTCGCAAGGAAGGCTTTTCGCCGCTTGTCCATACTATGTGAGAAAGAAGTGCAGGCGTTATCGCTTTTTCCGTACGAAGTAGCGCATCATGCCAGAAAGGAGGAGGAATGTGAAGACGATTCATCTGGACCCGAAGCCGTTTTTGGATATAGTCCCAATACCCGCGTGCCAGCCGGATGTCGCCTTGTACACGGTAAGCTATTTGAGCCAGGGGCTGGTTGTCAAAGCGATGCTCGCCGTACCAGAGGGACAGGCTCAGGAGCTTGTACACGGTATGCCAGCCCTTCTCTACTGCCGTGGCGGGATCCGAGGTGTGGGCAAGGTGAGGGCGGAGCGAATCAGCCAATTGGCGTCCTTCGGCTACGTCGTACTTGCGCCGCACTATCGCGGCAACGAAGGCGGAGAGGGAAGGGACGAATTTGGCGGCGAGGATCGTCACGACGTCTTTGCCGCTTACGAGATGCTGCGCCAGCTTCCGCAAGTGGATGCCGGCCGGATCAGTGTCTACGGGTTTTCCCGCGGCGGGATCATGGCCTTGTTTGCGGCGATAGAATGTCCGGGCATGCTCGCTGCCGTCATCTGGAACGGGGTGAGTGACATGTTCCTCACTTATGAAGAGCGGGTCGATTTGCGCCGGATGCTGCGGCGGATCGTCGGCCATCCGCGCAAGCAGGCGGAGGCGTACCGGATGCGCACGCCGCTGTACCGTATCGCGGAAATCGCCTGTCCCGTACTGATTATCCACGGGACAGAGGACCAGAACGTGGGAGTCGAACACGCCCATAGGCTGGCCAAGGCGCTGGAGCGAGAGAACAAGCCGTATGACTTCTGGCTGGCAAAAGGAGCGAGCCATCTGTTTGCAGGCCAGGACATGGAAGTATATACGAGGAGCATGTTTGGCTGGCTGGACGAACAAGGAAAGCGGATTCGTGCCGACTAGACAGGCTGTGGCTGCCGCGGCAGCGAGATCGTGATCTGCGTTCCTTCTCCCACCTTGCTCGCAACCTCCAGATTTCCCCCGTGATTTTCCACCATGCGACGGGAGATGGGCAGTCCCAACCCCGTCCCGTTTTCCTTCAACGAGAAAAAAGGATCAAAAATCCGGATTAAATATTCGGGAGAGATGCCAATCCCGGTATCCCGGACGGTGATGTATACATAGCTTCCGTCGATCTGGCTCTCGATCGTCAAAATGCCTCCCTCGCTCATCGCTTCGATGCCGTTTTTCATCAGATTGAGCAAAATTTGCTTGAACTGCTCCATATCGACGTGAATTTTCGTCTCCGGCGAACAGCGGTTGACGATCTGTACCCCGTGCAACGTCGCCTCAGCGTTCATCAGCGGCAGGATGGAGTGCAGCAGGTCGCTCAAGTACACTTCCCGGTAGTTCGGGATGGAAGGCTTGGAGAGCATCAGCATTTCGTTGACGATGTGATTGACGCGGTTAATTTCTTCCAAAATCAACGGCAAATAGTAACGGTCGCGCTCCTTTTCGGGCAGGTGCTGCTGCATGAGCTGAATAAAACCGTAGATCACAGCCAAAGGGTTGCGAATTTCATGTGCCGCTCCGGCAGCCAATTGCCCGACCATGGATAGCTTTTCGGACTGATTGAGGAATTCTTGCACCTTTTCCTGCTCGGTTATATCCAAAAAGGAGATCATCCAGCCGGTCCCCTGGTTTTGCTGATGGTACAGCGGCACATAGGACACCAGTGCGCTAAACGGCGTGGAGTCGTGCTTGTACAGTTTCATTTTGCGATTGACGAACCAGTTGTCCTCATCGGTTTGGGTGATGACCGGAGTGTCGTCTGGTGCAAGCGGGAATCCTTTGCTGTCCAGCTTCACCGTGTCTTGCGCCAACCGGTTTACGTGAATCTCTGCCGCAGGGTGGGGAGAGGTGATGATCCCGACCGGAAGCGAATTGAGAATCTGCTCCCGCAAGTTTTTCTCTTCGGTCAAAATTTGCCGCTGCTTCTGGTCCTGCTCGAACAGGATGGCGATGTTGCGCGACATCTTGTTGAATTCATCTGCCAGTTCGCGGAATTCATCCTTGTTTGTATAGACAATTTGCTGCCCGAATGTTCCGCTCGAGACATCCCGCACCTGCTCCATCAAGGACTGGATCGGGCGCAGCAGCTCTCTGCGGAAGTAAAAGGTGCAAAACGATCCGAACAAAATAGCCGCAATGGAGACGGTATAGGTCACGATGAGCGATACCATCGTGTTTTTGGCTGTCTGCTGAAACTCCTGGTTTGTCTTGTCTTCGAGGTGATCCAGTGAAAAGGACAGGTCGCGTTCGATCTGGTTGATCAGCGGCTGCACCTCGTTGGAAAGAACGTAAGTAACGGCAGTTACATTTTCCGCCTCCAGCAGCGGATTGATCTTGTTGAGGAACAGAAAATCAAGCTGACGGATCGAATCAATCGTCGAAAACAGGACGCTGTTCTCCGCCGAGGGCGTCAAACCGGCGAAGCTGGAACTGTCGATCGGATTGGTATAGTACTTGTCGAGATAGGAAGCGTCCCGGGTCAGCGTGTACATTTTCAATGCGTTCGTCTTGGTGTAGACCTGATTTTTCAACTCGAACAGCGCGCTCGTCTGCGGGAGCAAGGTCTGGGTCAAATACATCTCGTCGGCAGTTACCTTTGTCATGTGGTAGGAAAACATCAAGGTCACGCAGCCGATCAAAAGCATCATAACGAGGAAGCTGAGCATGATTTTATTTTGAAAACCGAGGTTGCGAAAAGGCGACATGATTATTTTCCTCCATGCAGATCGGGTTGCTGGATAAGCCGTTGCAACTCTTGTCTGATTTCGTCACGTATCTCCTGCGGGACCATGGGACCAAATGGACTGAAGTAGTTGACGCCTTCGGACAGACCGTACATGACGGTTCCCGTCGGGAGATTGCCTTGCAAAAACTGCTCCATAATCGTTCGGTAGCATTGGTCCACATCCTGGATGAGAGAAGCGAGCACGTAGTCAGGGGCAATGTAGCGCTGATCGGCGATATACCCGATCGTGTACACTTTGGATCGTTGGGCTTCCGTGATGACCTCCAGATTAAAGCTGTCTCCGGTGGTGTATATCACATCAATATCAGAGGCGATCATTTCTTTGGTGACTGTTAATGCGGAGGGAACATCGTTAAAGTCGGGGACATACCCGACGGAAACCTGGGTTGTCGGTGAATGAACCATGACACCCTGAAGAAAACCCTCGATCTGGTCGATCTCGGGTGGCTTGTCTACTGCGATGTAGCCTACTTTGCCTGTTTTGGACATGCGTGCGGCAAGAAGCCCGACGAGGTATCCGGCCGGTTTCATGTCATAGCGGATCGTCGTCTGGTTCGGGTGATGCGCCTCTCCGTTAAAGGACACAAAGCGAGTCTCGGGGTAGTAGGGGGAGACCTGTGTGAAAGGCTCCGAAAAAATAACGCCGTGTCCAAGCAGCAGGTCGTATCCGTTGGAAGCGTAGGTGCGTGCGACGGTAGTAATTTCCTCGGGTTTGAGATTGCTGGCGATTTCCAGAGAAAAGTTATGTTCTTGCTGCAGGGCGATCAGACTTTCCAGAGCAGTGATATTCCAGCCCTGATCGTACGTTGGACCTTCCAAAAGCAATGCGACACGCTGTTTGTAAAGCGACTGCCCTTTTTCTTGAAAATCTCTGACATGCTGCAGGCTGGTCAAATACTGGTTGCTGATGAGAACCAGCATACCGATGACCAGGCATGTGAACAGAGCCGGGAAAAGTTGCAGCTTGAACATGGGAAAACTCCTCCATAACGAATGTGCCAAAAGCAAAAAATTCGCTATTGTAGTCAAAAAATCCTGCTTGTTAAAAAATAAAACAGGAATCCAGCAGGATAGCATCCCGAACGAATGTCTGAGTTGCTTCAGGGGAAGATAAGCAGGAGAAATGTGATGGAAGGGAGGGACGTGACATGGAAAAAGACATGGTAGAAATGCCGCAGATTGAAATTCCCGATGAGGTAAGGCAGGTAGAGATCCCCGAGATCGGCGAAACAACACCCCATCCCAAGCCGGAGAGTCCGCTGGCGACGTATACTTCATCAGAAGGACTGGAGCAAGAGGAGTCGGAAGCAGAACGGATCGGCTTTTTCTCCTGATTTTTCGTTTCGACAAAACTAGTCATAATCTCTCGTGGACAAGCCCGGCTATTTCTGCAAAAGTAAGAGGTAGATTGAGGTGTAAAGCGAGGGGATTGTGTACACCATGGCCCGACTCCTGATTGTTGACGATGCGGCATTTATGAGGCGTATGCTGGCAGATATGGTGGAAGGACATCACGAGGTTTGCGGGGAAGCGAGCAATGGTCTGGAAGCGATTGAAAAGTACAAGGAGCTGCTTCCTGACATTGTCACGATGGATATTACCATGCCTCACATGCATGGAATCGAGGCAATGCGCGAAATCCTCGACTACGATGGAAATGCCAAGGTGCTGATCTGTTCGGCGATTGGCCATAAACAAAAAGTATTGGAAGCGATGAAGACAGGAGCGCGTGATTTTGTCGTAAAGCCGTTTCAAAGAGAGCAGCTTCTGGATGCAATCGCGCGGTTGGTGTAAAGGACGTGTTCTACAGCCAGCTCGATACGGAAATCCACCGTTGTCGGGCTGGTTTTGTTGTGTGCAAACCATGCTTTTTGCACTGCTTTTCCGGTATAATAAAAGGAATCATACTGCTTCTGTGAGGTGGCCAGCATGTCGATCGATCCCAACTATTTTCAAAAGTACCAGCATGCTGATGTGGATGAGCTGGCGGACATAATCGGAGACTTGCTGCAAAATCCGATTACGATTGAAGACTCGGACCACAAGCTGATCGCATACAGCTCGCATACGGACAGCACTGATCCCGCCCGCTGGTCTACCATCATGGGGCGCAGAGTCCCGGAAAAAGTGCTGACTCGCCTGTGGAAAGACGGCGTGTTCCAGGAGCTGTGGACAAAGGGGGACCCGGTGCACATCTCGGCCAAGGATGAGATCGGATTGGGCAAGCGGGTCGCGATCGCAATCAGACGCGGTCAGGATATTCTTGGCTATATATGGGCCCAGGAAGTAAATCGGGCGTTTACCGAAGAAGATGATGAAATATTGCGACAGGCGGCGCGCGCAGCGGCATCCCGGCTCGTTCAGCGCCAGGGCAAACGCAAGGCCGAAGAACAGCGCCGCAGGGACTTTTTGTGGGAGCTGCTGCTGGGAACCTTGAACAGCGAAGCGGCGATCCGGCAAAAGGCTGAGAGCCTTCACATGCAGATGTCTGCTCCCTATCTGATTTGCATCGTAGAGGCGCCGGAAGCGAGGCTGGACCAGTACCTGTACCCGCTTCTGATGCGCGACAAGCTGTACTGGGTGATGGACGGCTCGCAGCTTGTGCTGTTGATCAGCTTGCAAGGGGGAGCGAAGGCAGATCGCGACGAGCTGATTCGCAAAGTGGAGCTTTTTTTGTCGGACTCGCTCGGCAAGCTGGTCGCCCATGTCAAGGAAGGGCAGGTCATCGCCGGCTACGGTCGCCCGTACAAAGGATACACGCAGCTCGTCAAAAGCTATCGCGAAGCGCTGCACGTGCTCAAGGTGAAAAAATTGTTTGCACGTGAGACCGAAGACATATACGGCTACCATGAATTGGGCATCTACCGCTACCTGCTGCAAATCAAGCAGTGGGGGGATGAGACGGGTTACGAGAATGAACGGCTCGAACGGCTCAAGCAGTACGATCGGGAAAACCAGACAGCTCTTTTGGAGACGTTGGAAACATTTCTGGATGCGGCGGGCAAAATGAATGTAACGGCTCAAACGCTCCACGTGCATATCAATACACTCAGCTACAGGCTGAGACGGATCGAAGAAATCATGCAGGTAAATCTGGAAAATATGAATCAGCGAACTGCGCTGTATTTGGAGTTGAAAATGGACAAACTAGACAAGGAACATTAGTTCGTTTGTGGGTTTTCACAAATGGATTCAGATAGGATTAGAGGGAATCTCCAAGGTAGGAACGGGAAAAACACGATACAATGACAGTAATACTAAAAACGGCCTTTCCAAGGAGGACTTGCCTGTTATGATCGTAGGGATCCCAAAAGAAATAAAAAACAATGAGAATCGTGTCGCCATCACTCCAGCCGGCGTGGCTGCCTTGGTGCAACATGGCCACACCGTGCGGATCGAAAGCAATGCAGGACAGGGCAGCGGTTTTACCAACGACGACTACACCGCACAAGGAGCGACAATCGTCGAGACTGCAGCAGACGCATGGGCTGCCGATATGGTGATGAAAGTAAAAGAGCCGCTTCCGTCTGAATACGGCTATTTCCGCGAAGGGTTGATCCTGTTCACCTACCTGCACCTGGCGCCGGAGCCAGAATTGACGAAAGCGCTGATGGACAAAAAAGTAGTCGCGATCGCCTATGAAACGATCCAGCTCGACAACGGAGCACTGCCGCTCTTGATGCCGATGTCTGAGGTTGCAGGACGCATGTCTGTGCAAATCGGCGCGCAGTTCCTGGAAAAACAATACGGCGGCAAAGGTGTATTGCTGGGCGGTGTTCCGGGCGTACCAAAAGGAGAAGTTGTCGTCATCGGCGGCGGTATCGTCGGTACCAATGCAGCGAAGATGGCGGTAGGTCTCGGTGCCAACGTAACGATCGTCGACGTCAACGCAGATCGCCTGCGCCAACTGGATGATCTCTTCCAGGGACGCGTGCAAACACTCATCTCCAACTCCTTCAACATCGCCAACGCAGTGAAAAAAGCAGATCTCGTGGTTGGCGCTGTACTGATTCCGGGTGCGCGCGCTCCGCGTCTGGTTACGGAAGCGATGGTAAAAGAGATGTCTCCGGGTTCGGTTATCGTCGACGTGGCGATTGACCAGGGCGGTTCGATCGAAACAGTAGACCGGATCACCACGCATGACCAGCCTACGTACGAAAAACACGGTGTCATCCACTATGCGGTTGCCAATATGCCGGGTGCCGTAGCGCGTACTTCCACGCTCGCCCTGACGAACGTGACGGTTCCGTACGCATTGCAATTGGCGGACAAAGGATACGTGCAAGCGATCCGCGACAACCGCTTCCTGGCCAAAGGGGTAAACGTCATCGACGGAAAAATCACCTACAAAGCGGTAGCTGACGCCCACAACCTGCCGTTTACGCCAGTCGAGGAAGTCCTTCTGGTAAAACAGTAAAACAACCAGTACCTAGAAGAAAGCTGTCCCAGCCTTGGGGACTGACCCCATAACGTGAGACAAATTAAAACACCTTCAAGTGAACGGAACCATGTCGTAAGATATGGAAAACAACTTGGAGGTGTTTTTGCGTTGGCAACACGAGTTAGTTACCCCGTAGAAGTGAAAATGCAGGCAATTAAAATGAGATTAGCAGGAATTCCGGTAAAGGTGGTCATGGACGAGCTAGGGATCAGGAATGTAACACAACTGAAAGTTTGGATGTCATGGTATCGTAATGGTGAGCTTCATCGGCTGGGGCAGCCTGTCGGTAAGCAGTATAGCTTTGGGAAAGGTCCTGAGTTTGCCTCAGAGCTTGAACAAGTAAAGGCAGAAAATCGTTACCTGAAACAACAGCTAGATGTACTAAAAAAGTACAAAGAATTGGAGAGGAGGTGTCACCAGAGGCCGTAGTCGCCTGGATGGAATCTATTCGAGATGAAATGTCGGTCACGCAAGCTTGTGAACTGCTAGGGGTTGCTCGTGCAACATACTATCGCTGGAAAGCAGCTTTTGCCACAAAACAAGAAAATCTGCTCGCCGAGAAGATTCGTCAGCTTTGCACCCTTCATAAATTCCGCTATGGTTACCGGAAGATTACTGCGCTGCTTCGAAAAGAGCAGTCCATTAATCACAAACGTGTGCAGCGAATCATGCAACGTGAGGGACTACAGTGTCGAGTCAGGGTAAAGAAGCGCAAGCCAACAGGACAGCCAGCCCATGTAGCGGAACATCAGTTACAACGTCAATTTGAGGCGAATGCACCGATGCAAAAACTCGTGACGGATATCACCTATTTACCGTTTGGAGGAAAGACGTTGTACCTGTCGAGCATTTTAGACTTGTTTAATGGGGAGATCGTGGCGTACAGTATAGCAGATAAACAAGACACAGCATTTGTATTAGATACGCTGAATCAGCTGCCTCTCACAGAAGGTTCAATGCTTCACAGCGATCAAGGCAGCGTCTATACGTCACAGGCATATCAAGAAGCGGTAAAAGAAAAAGGGATTATCATGAGCATGTCCCGTAAGGGTACGCCTGCTGATAATGCCCCCATCGAATCGTTCCATTCCACACTAAAGTCTGAAACGTTCTATCTCGAAGGTTTGACCTGCACAACGACTGCAATCGTTGAGCAAACCGTTCGAGACTACATTCACTACTATAACTCAATTCGCATTCAAACGAAACTAAACAACCAGTCGCCGATGGATTACAGGCGACTGGCAGCTTAACTTGAAAGGTGTTTTGATCCCTGACTCACAAACGGGGGTCAGTCCCCTTGTGCGGGGGACAGCTTTTTTGTTGTGCGAGGAAAGACCTGGTGAAACCCGTACGTGATCCGTCACCCTCGACCCGACAAGCTGCTTATAGAATTTGACAGCAGCGGTGGAATTATGTATCGCGGATAGAGGTTACCCTTTCGCGAAAAGTGTGGTATTCTACTAGGCAGAATAAAAGGTGTTAGGAGTGCAGCCGAAGATGTATCAGCTTGTGCGAAAGTACCTCTTTAAACAGGACGCGGAAGAAATCCATGAAAAAACGGTGCATGCCTTAAAACAGGCGCAAGATTCACCCTGGGGGAAGCGCACGCTGAAAGCCATGTATCATTTTCAGGACGAGCGTTTGCAGACAAAGCTGTGGGGACATGTTTTTCCCAATCCGGTCGGGCTGGCGGCAGGTTTTGACAAAAACGCGGAAGTCTACCACGCTCTTGCAGCGCTGGGCTTTGGTTTCATAGAGGTCGGGACGATTACCCCGCAAGGGCAGCCGGGAAATCCGAAACCGAGATTGTTTCGTCTCCCCGCACACGAGGCTGTTATAAACCGCATGGGATTCAACAATCAAGGTTCCTTCCTGGTAGCGAAAAACCTGGTGGACTACGCCTATGCGGATGTACCGATCGGGATCAATATCGGCAAGAACAAGGCGACGCCAAATGAAGAAGCGGCGTCTGACTACAGCAAGTGCATGGATTTGCTGTATTCGTACGGGCATTATTTCGTCATCAATATCAGTTCGCCAAATACTCCGAATTTGCGTGATTTGCAGGAAACGCAAAGCCTGCGTGCGCTCATCCGCGCTGTCAGGGAAAAGGCTCGGGAGCTGGAGATGCGCGGCATCAAGCAAAAGCCAATCCTGCTCAAGGTCGCTCCCGACATGGCGGACGAGCAGATGCGCGATGTCGTCCATGCAGCCGTCGAGGAAGGCATAGCCGGTATCATCGCCACCAATACGACGCTCTCCCGTGAGGCGGTACAGGATCACCCATATGCGGAAGAAGCAGGCGGATTGAGCGGCAGGCCGTTGACCGGGCGCTCTACGGCGTGGGTGAAGGAGATTTACCAGGAAGTCGGAGACAAGGTGCCGATCATTGGCGTGGGCGGTATCTTTACCGGTGAAGATGCGTATGAAAAAATTCGCGCCGGCGCGAGCCTGGTCCAGGTGTATACGGGAATGATTTACCAGGGACCGGGGATTGCCAAGCAAATCAACAAAAAACTGCTGCAGCTTATGGCTCGGGATGGCTTTTCCCACATCAGCCAGGCGATTGGCGCAGATGCGAGCAAGTAGCGGGGTGCAGGGATTGTTCACATGTCCGGTGGGGCGGGTGAGCAATCCCTGCTTTATTTTTTTGGCGGATCTGGTTTATAATGGAATCGGACAAGTCAGAGTTGTCCGATAATTGAACAGGATGGCATTAGGTGCCCATATGGTTAATACATCCATAAGGGATAACAGGGAATCGGGTGAAAGTCCCGAGCGGTCCCGCCACTGTAACCAGGGAGTTCTCTTTGCGTGTAGTCCACTCATCCATACAGATGGGGAAGGAGCAAAGAGCGCGATGATCTGGAAGCCAGGAGACCTACCTAACTGCTGCACCAAAAAATCCTTCGCGGAAAGGAGAGGTGGCAAACAGGAAATTCGGCTTCCAGCAAGTCGATTGTTTTCGTGTGCGCATTTCCCATCCGTACGTTCGGGTGGGATATTTTTGTTCTATCACAAGAAAAGGAGGAGCAGGTGCATGAATAAGAAGCGTTCCCGCATTGTCTCCAGCGTTTTGCTCGTCGCCGGATTCGTATTGTACTTTCTCGTGAACGAACCGCAGACCGGTCATGCCATGCATATCATGGAAGGCTATCTGCCTTTTGGTTGGGCGATGTTCTGGTGGGGATTGTTCCTGCCGTTTTTCGTCATCGGCTTGCGTTCGATACGCAAAGTCATCGTGCAGCATCCCGAGGTGAAGCTGTTGGTGGGAGTGGCTGGCGCGTTTGCCTTTGTCTTGTCGGCATTAAAAATACCTTCGGTGACAGGCAGCAGCTCCCACCCTACCGGAACGGGGCTGGGATCCATTTTGTTCGGGCCCTTTGCGATGTCGGTGCTGGGCAGCATGGTCCTGCTGTTTCAGGCGTTGCTTTTGGCGCATGGCGGGCTGACTACGCTGGGAGCGAACGCGGTTTCCATGGCAGTCGTCGGCCCCTTGGTCGCTTACGGAATCTATCGCCTGATTAGCAGTGCCAACGGCGGAAAGCGGCTCGCGGTTTTTGCTGCTGCCGCGACAGCGAATCTGGCTACGTACGTTACGACCTCCCTGCAGCTAGCGCTCGCCTTTCCCGCGGAAACGGGCGGAGTGATGGCGTCATTTGCCAAATTTGCCGGCATTTTTGCTGTTACACAAATACCGTTGGCAATCTGTGAAGGATTGCTGACCGTGCTCGTCTGGAACTGGCTGCAAGCCTACAATGCCAAGGAACTGGTTCAATTACGGCTGCTGAAACAGGAGGAATCGCTGTGAAAAAAGGGATGAACTGGCTTTTGCTCGCAGGTGTTGTCGTGCTGGCGATCATTCCGTTATTGATCGTCAGCGATTCCGAGTTCGGAGGGGCGGACGGAGCTGCAGAAGAGGCGATCGTGGAAATCGCGCCCGCGTATGAACCGTGGTTTGAGCCGCTGCTCGAACCGCCGGGCGGGGAGACGGAGAGTTTGCTGTTCGCCGTTCAGGCTGCTCTTGGCGCCGGAGTGATCGGGTATGCCGTCGGGTTTTACAAAGGTCGGTTGGGCAGACAAAAGTAATGATGTGGCAATGGCTGGACACCTATTCCTACCAGAACCGGTTGCGATTTTTGCCGCCGTTGCAAAAAGCCATGCTCGGATGTATTGTGTTGCTTTTTGCCATGCTGGGCCATGTGCTCGTACAAGCCTTGGTCTTTCTCTGGATGGGGTTGTGGGTGGTAGGATACGCCCGCATCCCCGTGCGGCTTTATTTGCTCTTTTTGCTCGTTCCCATGGGTTTTTTCGCGGCAGGAATGCCGGCTTTGCTGATTGACGTGACGCTTCACGGGGCCGATTCCGGTACGGTGCATCATCCTGTTTTGGCGTGGACGGTCGGAGCGGTTCAGTTTTCTGTCTCGCAAGCGGCTATTGAGCAAGTAGTGACGCTGTTTGCAAGGACACTCGCCAGCCTTGCCTGTTTTTCCTTTTTGCTGTTTACGACGCCGTTTACGGAGATTTTGCAGCTCATCCGCCGCTTGCGAATACCTGTGTTGGTATCCGAGCTGGCGATGATTATGTACCGCTTCATTTTTATTTTGCTCAAGACTAGTCACCAGCTCTGGGTCGCACAGAAGTCGCGCGGCGGCTTTCAAGGATTCCGGGCCAGCTTGCGCGATGCGGGATTGCTCGCTTCTCAGCTTTTTGTCCGGTCGATGAACAGGTACGAGATGCTGCAACGAGGCATGGCAGCGCGGGGAATGAGCGATGAGATTCAGGTGCAGAGCAGAGGCAGTCATGTCCGTTCCCGGCGGTATGAGTGGGAGTCGGCAATCGGCTGTCTCGTACTGGCGGGAATCCAGTGGTGGATGGAGGGAGTGCGGCTTTGACGACGTATGTGATGGAGTTTTCCGATGTGTACTACACCTATCCAGGCAGCAGGTCACCGGTATTGCAAGGGGTGTCGCTGGGGATTCCGGAGGGGAAGAAATGCGTGCTGCTCGGGCGCAATGGCTGTGGGAAGTCGACGCTGTTTTTGCACGCCAACGGGATTTTGCAGCCGCAAAAAGGGACGGTGTCCTGGAGAGGGTCAGCGTTTGTCTACCGGCGCTCTTTTTTGCAGGAGATGACGAAAACAATCGGGCTGGTGTTTCAGGACCCGGAGCATCAACTGATCGCCAGCACTGTGGCAGAGGACATCTCATACGGGCTGTTGAACCGCAAACTTCCAGCGGAGCAGATTCGCGCCAAGGTCGATCTCATGCTCGATGCGTTTGGGCTGAGGGAGCACGCGGATTCCCCGATACATCACCTCAGTCTGGGACAAAAGCGGCGTCTCGCTCTCGCCGGGGTGATGGTCATGGAACCGGAATTGCTGCTGCTGGACGAACCTACGGCATATCTGGACCGCGATCAGACGAAAAGCCTTCTGCGCAGGCTCGATCACATCCATGCCAACGGCACGACAGTCCTGATGGCCACGCACGATCTCGACATTGCGTTCGAATGGGCGGAGTGGATCTGTGTCATGGATACAGGCAGGATACTGTTCACGGGCCTGCCTGAAACTTTGCTGGCGAATCGAGAATTGTTGCAGACACTCGAGCTGGGTCTCCCTCTCATCGCGGAGCTGTGGGAGAGCCTGCCGGATTCGCTCAAGGAGAGCTGGGGTGGGAGAGCTCCACGCTCACTGGCGGAGTGGAAGGAGCGCGTGCGCACCGACCCGGCTGCGTTTCACGTCAGCAACTAAGGAGTCCCCACCCGATTTCAAGCGGATCGGATGGGGACTTTTGCTGTGTTACTCCATTACGGCTCACTCTTCAAGGATTCCAGCCAGTCTGCGTAACAAGTGTCACACAGTAGCTCGTCACGCTCTTCTGTTCCCTGGAAGAACGTGATCATATGAACCGATTCCGTCTCATGCTCGCAGTAGTAACAACGATAGTGGGACGACATGGCGCTCCTCCTAGTTGAGTGTTTCAGACGAGTAACGATATGTATTGTGCCCGAATGCGGAATCTTCATGCAGGAGGCCGCCTTGGGCAAAAGAACCCTGGCGAACAGCGGGAATAAAATGCTTCATGCCGTCCATGCGCCATAGACCTTCGCTGAGCCGATCCAGGTTATCAACAAGCGAAAGCTGGAAGAGTTGTCGCCAATTCCGCTTTTACCTTTCCTGGCGATTTTACAAACATTTGAAACTCTATCCTGTTGTGAAAGGCAGTGGATCCGAAATGTATAGCCCAAAAGAAGTTTGGGCATGCTTGCATATGTACACTGTTAACAACCTTTTTAGGGCCCTCGCGAGATAGCGAGGGTTTTTTTCTTATTCCTCCCAGGGTTATCCAGAGGAGGGGGTTTCTATGGACGGAAAATCGGGAAAACCATTATTAATTTTGTTAAAGCGATTTCAAATCATAGTATTCCTATGTTCATATGTATTAAAATTGGGAATACAATCATATTTTACATAGGACTGAGGAGGCATCTTATGAATCTAAGCATCGGTAAAAAATTGATGGGGGCATTTTTGGTAATTGCCCTGCTGTTAGGGATATCGAGCAGCATTTCTTTTTACTATTTGAAAAAGATTAATGATCTGGACGCCGATCTGATCTCAAGGAGAGCTGTCATTTTAGCGAATGCTCAGGAAATTCAGGTAGAAGCGGCTAAGCAATCGGGTCGACTGCGGGCATATCTGCTCGTACATGATCAAGAATTCCGGGATAACATGCAGGTGTCAAATGACAATATTAACCGGATTATTGATGAAACCTACGGAATGATCCGACGGCCGGAAGAGCAGGCAAAGTTGCAGCAGCTGCGAGAACTGAATCAGCAGTTTAAACAAGAAGCCGATAAATTGATGCAAATGTTCGACGCCAATCAGCTTTCCCAGGATGTCATGGATTATTACACAGATGTTCTCCTCCCGGTCGGAAGGGCGATGGACCCGTTGGCAGAGGAAATTGCAATCAGTCAAAAGGAACATATGGAGCAAGGCAGGGAAGAAAATACAGTGCTGACCAGCCAGGCAACGACGTACATCCTGGTTACGAGCGGGTCTGCGCTGATTTTGGCGCTTTTGATCGGGTACTTTGGTTCCCGGATGATCGCAAGACCGATTGTTGCAGTGGCGAAGGCGGCAGAGGAAATCGCGGCAGGCAACCTCGTGGCAGAACCGATTCGGGTGAAAAACAACGATGAGATTGGCAGCCTGGCTCAGTCCTTCAACAACATGAAGGAAAATCTTCGGACGATGGTTCAGCAGATTCAAAGCAGCTCCCAGCATATCGCTTCTTCCTCGGAGGAGCTGACAGCCAGTGCCGAGCAATCGAGCCAGGCGTCGGAGTTGATTGCCACCACGATTCAAGGGGTTGCCACACGAGCGGAAAAACAAGCGCATGATGTAGACGGAGGTGTACGCGCAATCAACGAATTGTCGTCAGGGGTGCAGGAAATCGCATCAGGTGCGCAAACGACGGCATCTTTGTCGACGCAGACCGCAGACAAAGCAACAGAAGGAAATCAGGCTATCCAGGTTACGATCAAGCAGATGGATTTGATTCACACGACGATGAATCAACTCGCTGGCGCAGTGGGACAAATGAACGATCATTCCAAGCAGATCGGTCAAATCGTCGATGTGATTGCGGATATCGCCAACCAAACCAACCTGCTCGCACTCAACGCAGCGATTGAAGCGGCAAGGGCAGGCGAGCACGGACGAGGATTCTCGGTAGTAGCCGAAGAGGTGCGAAAACTGGCTGAGCAATCCTCCCAACAGGCCGTACAAATTACGCAATTGATTGGAATCATTACCGACCATACTGAACAGGTCGTACAGTCGATGGACCAGGGTGTCAAAGAAGTGGACGAGGGCATTCATGTCGTCAATACGGCAGGCCAACTGTTTGAGGAAATCAAGACGAACGTTGACGAAGTTTCGATTCAAATACAGGGCATCACCGCATCCTGTCACCAGATCGCGACGAATGCCGAGCAGGTCGTATACACCATTGAAGAGATCGCAAAGGAATCCAAGGAGGTTGGGGCGGATTCTCAAAATGTTTCGGCTGCGACCGAAGAACAACTTGCTACGATGGAAGAAATTTCTTCGTCTGCTGCCTCATTGGCGGGAATGGCGGAAGAACTGCAACATTTGGTACAGCGATTTAAAGTATAGTTCGCGGTTTGGGAACGTCCCTGTAGCGTGGACATAGGAAAACACCTTCAAGCGAACGGCTCTATTAGGATGAGATGGAGCCGACTTGGAGGTGTTTTTGATGGGTGCAAAGCGAGGCAGAGGACGTCTTGTGTACTGGTTTCGATCGCCCGGAAGTGCTGATCTACGCAGTCCAACCTTATGTGCATTCAACGGCAATAACGAGATGTATAGCGCGAGATTGTTTTGGGGGTGGAGCGATTAGTTTAACAAACTGTGCAGTTTATCAAATCAGCTAATCATTGGGATTCCCAATTACAGGATAAGTCTCTATCAACATTTCAAGTTGCTTTATAAGGTGGGGGAGAAACGATTGATCCGAGGTAAAGGAAAAGCTCAAATTGGCACCTGTGAAAGGAGGATATGAAGTTCTGCATTCCCACTCAAGAATACCTGTTTTAGTAATTTTACAAGTAAGGTCAATGTAACTATCCATCGATCGGAAATTTGCAGTTCCATTTAAATTACTGTCAATTGATATGAGATCAACCATGAAACACTGGAACTCATCTGTTCTAAGGTCGGCTGGAAATGCGGCAGTATATCCAGGGATGTTGACCTTAATTTCGCAGTTCAACCAGTTCCCATCCCAATAATCCTGCTGATATGGATAGCTTCGATTGACAGCAATGATATCGATCTGAGTATCTTCACGTCCACTGATGGTTATTTGCACTATGATCACTCCAACACGGTTTTCAATTATTTTACCTGTGTAGTCAGACAAATAAAGCAGTAGCCAACTAAGGGTATGGTACTGGAGTCAGTGGTTTGCCGTCTTGACGCCACCAAAGGGCCTCACCGTAATAAATTGTATTTGCCCAATAATGAGGTAGCTCATGGTATGCCATATTGCATCATCACAAGCACATTCATACTTTCTGACTTGCACATCGGTAATTTTGAGACATTCAAAGGCATTCAAGACACCTAATTTGGATAATTTCGTCTTCACAAATCTGAATATCCTCATTATCGACTTCTCGGAGGATATAAAAAAATGTCTTTCCATCGTAGACAAAATTCATGTCAGGTATGATTGTCCCTATAATGTGAGTGTTCGCGCTAATTTCAATATCATATCGTTTATTTTCCTCAAGAAGAGACTCGCAGTTGAGGAATTTCACAACAAAACTCTTGGTCATGCGACAACACCCCCAAAAACATTGTAGCAGATAGGAATTCGTCCGAAAAATAATTAACACAACGAAGATTTGTCTATAATGATGCAAATCACATTGATCAGCTAGAGTGAACGACATCAATGTATATCTGAAATTGTGACTGCTGAAAGACCAATACTATATCAAAATGCGCGAGGTAGGCAGGATTATCTAATGTTTACGTGAAAAGGTTCACTCTTGTTTTGTATTCCCTGAAATCAAAATTCTTGCGCGTACAAATGGGCTTATCCTAGAGGTGTATGTGGGTGATTCGAGCAGACTGGAAGTTTTACAAAAAATCTGTTTAACACATGGGCTTTATTTAAGGTGACTATACAGCGACAAAACCCGATTCTACGAGATCGGGTTTTTTAAGTTTATCTGTTGGGGGAGGTAAAACCGCATGCAGACGATGCTCCTAGAGCAAAAAAACGAGATTACAAATTGATGCGTCAGTATGCATTTCAAAAGATCCCTTCTCATCTCCGAGAAGGG
Source organism: Brevibacillus sp. TJ4 (assembly GCF_044627595.2). Lineage (NCBI taxonomy): Bacteria > Bacillati > Bacillota > Bacilli > Caryophanales > Paenibacillaceae > Brevibacillus > Brevibacillus sp. TJ4. The sequence goes on from NZ_CP185865.1 coordinate 664,966, forward strand.
ATCTTTTATGTGCAGGCTTCTGAGCTCTGCCAGGTGGACGGCATCCACGTATCAGGATCATGTGAGTTGCGCTGTATTTTTCCACGCTGTTGCTGATTGGGTTTTGACCTGGAGTTATCTGTATTATTTTGATTGTTTGAGATCGCTTCCTACTGACAAGAGGTACTTGATAAGTGCCTCCTGCTCTTCCTTTGTAAACTGTGTTGTAGAGTCAACCCAGTATTCGTGTCCAATTCCACTAACATGGGTAAATTGGAGATCTTTCGATGACTTGTTGGCCGCAATTACCTTTTGTCTCAGCTCCTTATCAACCAATGCGCGCAAACTATTTGCCGGGTCTGGATAAATGCCTTTCATTAGCGTACCTTGTATCCCTAGTTGGGTAGCTGGGTCAGGACCTACAGCGACTCCGCCGTCATGTAAGTATGGAGCAGTCCAATAAAGACCGATCAAACTAGGAACTTTATATCCACCTTGCGAATCACCGTGTGCAAATGCCAACTTGATCTGCTCAGGGTCAAGATGTTGCGTAGGCACCTTTAGGGGAGTTGCATTTTCTGGTAATGGCACGGGTGTATCAAAACCATATAAAACGGCCTCTGTAAATAGCTTTTCCGTCTTTTTTAGTGCCTTCGCTCGAGATGGTTCAGTTTTAATGACATTGACAGGAATTACTTGGTTATTCGTTAATGCATCACCAGCATGGCATGCAATACAACCGGCACGGGAAAATACCTCTTGTCCGAGTGCAACTGTTTTTGTATCAACTTTCTCTGGCTGCTTAGGAGGCGCTATTGTATTCTGCCATGCTGCCATACTGTTTACTTGTTCCCCGAATCGATAGCCCGGTGAGCTTAAAAACAGGCCATCTGGAGCTACTAATGTCAATTTGGGGAAAGTTGGCGGTTTAATCATTTCGTTTACGCCCGGAACACCAGGTGTCGGATCGACACTTGCAAAAAAATCGGATGGTTTGATTATGCTGTTTACTTTATAACGAAACTTGGGATTTGCGGAGTTTTGCAAGATTGTTCCGAGATAAACCTCCTTGTCCATTCCAAACAAAACATGGCTAACATCGGCTTGAGACAGGGAATCTGAGTTTTGAGCATGGACGTTATTACTAAACACACTCAGCCCCTTAAATGGCCCTGCTGCCGCAAACCCACTCCAGCCATAAGGATGGTCACCAAGCGTAAAAGAATCGGGTATTTGGGCAGGATTTGCCTTCATATCGATTGTGGAATCGAAATTACCCGGCGACCACTTTAAAAAAGTTGAGTCTACGGCTTCCTCTATCGCTATAGGATTGGGCAATGACGCTTTTTTTCCATCGGTTGTCACAACTGTACGGTCTAACGAATCCATATATTTTTTTATATTGCCTATTTCTGCGTGAGTAAGGTATGCCGTAGAGTTTGTTGCCAGCGCCAAAAGTAAACCCGCGTTAAAATCGGTGTTTGGGGCTCCCTCGATCACCATTTTTGTTTCCCTATCAACCGTTGCATGACAGGCAGCGCAGCTTATCCCGACTCTTAGTCTCCCATCAGCATATTTTATAGGCAGTCCCAAAGGGGTATAAGCTCCCCTGGGGACATCGATACCGGTATCAATCATGCTTCCTTTGTTGAAGGTTCTTCCCGCAATTGTTACGGTTTTTGCCAGCTCAACCTGTAAATTGGTTGTTCCTTCACCGCGTAATGACACTATTGCCTTTGCAATATTCGGTATGGTAAAAGCTCCGTCCACGATTCCCGCGATATCAGTCATAAAGACTTCATTGCCAAATGTCTCCTGATAAAATGTTTTACGCCCTAATTGTAGTAATGAGTCGTTAATGTGTACTGCCCCATTGCGAGGAGAGGGTGTTGAATGATCACCCTTTGTGTGTATCGTCTTGGCTTCCTCTTTAGAAATCGTCGTACCCCAAACATCATAGCCTTCAGTCTGTACGGATTGAACTGACATCTGATCATTAAGTGTTTTTTCACTCGGGGGGAAATACGCATATTCAGGTTCAAAGATGTTTAGCATGCTTATTCCAAATACGAAAATAGCTAAAACCGAAAGCAGAGCCCAAGTCATCGACTTCATACCAGCATTCCCTCCAGAATTATCAATAACCACAAGGGTTAGTATTGAGGGATGCATCCCAATTTATTTATCTAGCAATGATTTCGGCTATCCGGTTCAGTCTGAACCATGAACAGAGCCCCTCTCAATCGAGAAGGGCTCCGTTTATTTTGTGGATGTATAGCTGCCTTGCAGCCGCTATATACCGATGTTTCTTACAGATCGTAATACAGCTCATACTCTTTCGGATTCACAGTGCGCTCGACTTGTTGGATCTCGTCGCGCTTGTGGGCGATCCAGCTATCGATCAGGTCTTTGGAGAAGACGTCGCCAGCGAGCAGGAATTCATGGTCGGCTTCCAGCGCATCCAGTGCTTCTGCCAGGGAGCCTGGCAAGCTCTTGATTTCGTTTTTCTCGACGTCGGACAGATCGTAGATGTTTTTGTCCAGTGGACCGAAGCCCATTTCGCGCGGGTCCAGCTTGCGGTTGATACCGTCCAGGCCAGCCATCAGCATGGCGGAGAATGCCAGGTATGGGTTGGCAGTGGAGTCTGGCGTACGGAACTCGATACGAGCTGCTTTTGGCGTAACCGCAGCGACAGGGATGCGGATGGCAGCAGAGCGGTTTCCTTTGGAGAAGACCAGGTTAACCGGCGCTTCGAAGCCAGGAACCAGACGTTTGAACGAGTTGGTGCTCGGGTTGGTCAATGCGATCAGCGCAGGTGCGTGATGCAGGATACCGCCGATGTAGTAGAGAGCCGTTTCGCTCAGGTTGGCGTAAGCGCCTTTTTCAAAGAAGAGCGGCGTGTCGCCGTTGAACAGGCTTTGGTGTACGTGCATGCCGGAGCCGTTGTCGCCGACGATTGGCTTCGGCATGAAGGTAGCGGTTTTGCCGTATTTCGCCGCGACATTGCGCACGACGTATTTGAACAAAAGCAGGTTGTCGCCAGTGCGAGTCAGCGTATCGAAGCGGAAGTTGATCTCGCCTTGACCAGCCGTTGCCACTTCATGGTGATGACGCTCCACTTTGAGGCCAGCTTGTGTCAGCAGGGTGCACATCTCGTTGCGGATGTCTGCTTGCGTGTCAGTCGGCTGTACCGGGAAGTAGCCGCCTTTGTTGCGCACTTTGTAGCCCAGGTTTTGGCCTTCCTTGCCCGTGTTCCAGTACGCTTCTTCGGAATCGATGTGGTAGAAGGAGCCGGATGGACCGGATGCGTAGCGGACGTTGTCGAACAGGAAGAACTCGGCTTCCGGACCGAAGTAGGCGGCTGTCGCCAGGCCCAGATCCTTCAGATATTCTTCCGCTCTCAATGCGATGCCGCGAGGGTCACGCGTGTACGGAGTGTTGTCAGGGTTGAGAATATTACACACGATGTTCAAAGTTTTTTCCGCGACAAAAGGATCGATGAAGGCAGTTGCCGGGTCAGGCATAGCCACCATGTCACTTTCTTCGATCGATTTGTATCCAGTCAGGCTGGAACCGTCAAAAGCAACACCGTTGACGAACGTGTCCTCGTCCACCGCATAGGCAGGTACGGTTACATGGTGTTGGCGTCCGAGCAGGTCGACGATGCGGAAATCCACGTATTGTATGTTTTCCGATTCAATGATTGAAAGAACTTTTTTCGAATCCATGCAAAACACTCCTATTCACGAATTATTTTCTTAATATTGGATATAAAGTTCGTATTTCGTGTTTTTCTATATCTCGAATTATAGCGATATTTCAGATAGCGAGTCAAGAGGTTTTATGACTTTTCGTGTTAGAATTTCTAACATTATATTGCGCTCTTTTGAAAAGGGTACCCGTTTTGTAAAATAGAGGCAGGCCATTTTGAACAGAAAGCAGGGGAAAAGGATGAAGGTACTTGTCTTGGGAGCAGGAGCGATTGGTGGTTATTTTGGCGGACGACTGGCGGAGCGGGGCGTGGACGTGACCTTTCTCGTGCGGGAGGGGCGGCGCCGGCAGTTGGAGCAGCGCGGGCTGCGCATCGAAAGTATTCACGGCGCGTTTCATCTGGAAAAGCCGCAGCTATTGGCAGCAGGTGAGATGGCAGACTCGTTTGACGTGATCTTGCTGGCAAACAAGGCGTACCATCTGCCGGACAGCATTCAGGCCATCTCTTCCTACGTCGGGGAGCAGACGGTTGTCATTCCGCTGCTGAACGGGATCGCCCACATGGAGCTGCTCTGGGAGCGGTTCGGTCGGGAGCGTGTACTCGGGGGACTCTGCTTTATCGAGAGTACCTTGAATGCGGACGGGGATGTGATCCAGACGAGCAAGACGCATGACGCCGTGTTCGGGGAGTGGGGCGGTGGAAAAAGCGACCGCGTCCTGCGCATCGAGCAAGCCTTTTCCGGTATCAACGGAGTGATGCGGGCAAGCGAAAACATCCAGCAGGAAGCGTGGCATAAATACTTGTTCATCACAACCTTGTCAGGAATTACGACACTGATGAACGCGGCAGTCGGTCCGATTGCCGCATCGCAGTACGGGTTGGAGCTGACACGGCAGTTGGCAGAGGAGGTGGCAGCCGTCATGCACGCCTGCGATGCCCCGATCTCGCCTGATATCGTGGACAAACAGATGGGGCTGTTTTTGAAGCAGGCGAAGACGATGAAATCGTCGATGCTGCGGGACATGGAAAAAGGCCTGCCGGTCGAGGGTGACCACCTCCAGGGGTACTTGCTGGAGCGGGCGGAGCAATTCGGAATCTCGACGCCCCTGCTGAAAATTGTGTACAACAATCTGAAGGTTTACGAACAGAAGCAGGAAGACGTCAAATAAGGTATAATAAGGGCGAAGTTGATACTGACTAGAGGAGGGGTACGATGGAGGTCATCAAGATTTCCCCCCGTGGATACTGCTATGGAGTCGTCGACGCGATGGTCCTGGCAGTGAGGACAGCACAAAACAAGGATCTTCCACGCCCGATTCACATACTTGGCATGATTGTGCACAACGCACATGTCGTTGAGGCGTTTGAACAAGAAGGAATCAAGACGCTGGACGGGGAAGACCGTCTCGCCCTGCTGGACCAGGTAGACGAAGGGACCGTCATTTTTACCGCGCACGGCGTCTCGCCGGAGGTACGCAAAAAGGCAGTGGAAAAAGGTCTGACGGTCGTGGACGCGACCTGTCCGGATGTGACGAAAACGCATGATTTGATCCGCGAGAAGGTAAAGGACGGCTACCACGTCATCTACATCGGGAAAAAAGGTCATCCTGAGCCGGAGGGGGCAGTGGGCATTGCACCGGATCACGTGCACCTGGTGCAAAAAATCGAGGATTTGAACGCGCTCGACCTGCCGCAAGACAAGCTGATCGTGACCAACCAGACGACGATGAGCCAATGGGATGTCCGCCATTTGATGGAGGAGATCGTCAAGCGTTTTCCGCGCGTCGAGGTGCATAACGAAATTTGCCTCGCCACCCAGGTGCGCCAGGAGGCGGTAGCCCAACAGGTAGGAGAGGCAGAACTGTGCATCGTCGTTGGCGATCCGCGAAGCAACAATTCCAACAGACTGGCCCAGGTGTCGGAGGAGATCGGCGGTGTGCCAGCCTACCGGATTGCCGATCTGTCCGAGCTGGATATAGAGTGGCTGAAAGGGAAGACAAAGGTGGCGGTCACGTCCGGAGCGTCTACACCTACGCCATTGACCAAAGAAGTGATTGCTTTTTTGGAACAGTTTGAAGAAAGCGACCCAGCGACATGGGAGAAAAAACGGACTGTGAACATGGCAAAAATATTGCCAGCCGTAAAATAGAGGCGCACATATGGCAGAAGTACATTCTGGCAATCAAAAAAGCGGCACTGGGAGTCAACTGATGACTCTCAGTGCGCTTTACCTGTTTATCTACTATGGATTGGGGGCTTTTACCCCGCTTATTACGCAATATTACAAATCGATTGACCTTTCCGGAACGCAAATCGGTCTGATCAGCGCCGTGACCCCGATCGTCTCCATCGTCACCCAGCCGCTCTGGGGAATGATCTGCGACAAGTTCCAGATACGCAAAGGAGTGCTCGTCCTCGCACTCTTGGCATCCGGTCTGGTCGGGCTGTTGTTTCCGGCCGTGTCTACGTTCGCCTTCGTTCTGCTTTTATACACGCTTTTATCGGTTTTCCAAAGTGCGATCGTACCCGTGTCGGACAGCATTGCCCTGGGGTTCGCCAAAAAGCACAACATGGCCTTTGGCGACATCCGCATGTGGGGCGCTGTCGGTTTTGCTGTCGCTGCGTTCGTCACAGGCTTGCTGGTGCAGCGCTGGGGACCTTCGATGATTTTTTACTCCTACTTCCTCGCATTGCTGGTGGCCGTACTTTTTTTGCGTCCTGTACCGGAAGAGGTGGAATCAGCGCCAAAGCTGCAGGCTGGCGTGCTGCGAGGGGTAAAGGATTTGCTGCGTCTGCCTCGCTTTATCCTGTTTTTGATCGCAGCTTTCTTTATTTTCGGATCGGTCAACGCCAACAACGTCTGGTTTTCTCTCTACTACCAGGAAATCGGCGGCAGTGTGGCTGGCGTAGGGGTGGCGTTCCTCCTGTTTGCCGGAAGCGAAGCGCCGTTTATGAAGCTGGCGGGCTTTTTTGTGCGCCGCTGGGGGCTGGAGCTGACGATTCTTCTGGCTGGTGGCGTATCCGCCGTCCGCTGGTTTTGGTACAGCACAGAGCCGAGCACGACGGCCGTCCTCGCACTCTTCTTTGTCCAGGGGATTTCGGTCGGCTTTTACCTGGCGACGGCAGCCCAGTTCGTCCGGGAAAATACGCCCGCGTCCTTGCAGGTAACGGCACTGGCCTTGTTCTTTTCCGTGGGGCATGGGCTGGGTACGATGGTTTGCAATCTGACGGCAGGCATCATCAAAGACTCCTTTTCGATGCTGTCCATCTACCTGTTTTTCGGCGTTGTGACCACTCTGGGTCTGATCCCGTTGCTGCTGATCCGCTATGGACCGTGGAAGCAGCAAACAGAGGAACAATTGCAGTCTACTCAATGATCAGCAGACCCTGGTAGCCGGTCTCGGGATAGCCCGGGATGTCTGAGACGAATGTAAATTGCCCTTTTGTGCTCGGGGTAAACTGGAGTATCGTCGATTGGCTTGGCATCAGCTCGATGGATTTGATATGCAGCGCCGGAATCGCCAGGTTGTGCGGCTTCACATCCGTATTGACGATCATCAGCGAAGCGGGTTCGCCCGCGCGAACGGCGATCCGGCTGGGCAAAAAGCCTGCGCTGGAAATCGTTACGGTCTGGGTGCGCTGCTCGGTATGTACAGCTGCATAGGCCCGGTTGTAATGGTGCAGAGCGAGCAATGTGGCGATCGCGATCAATGCGATAAGCGCATAGCGAAGCTGTCTGGACCGATCAAAATACATGTTATCGCCTCCTTCTAGGTGTGCCACTAGGAAAATCCAATCCGCCGACGGATTGGATTTTTTACATAAACAGGGACAAAATCCAGTAGACTACGGCAGCGATCAGCGCGGAGATCGGCAGCGTGATAAACCAGGTAATGACGATCCGCTTGGCTACGCCCCAGTTGACGCCTTTCAAACGCTTGGCCGAACCTACCCCCATGATCGCGGAGGAAATCACGTGGGTCGTGCTCACCGGCAGGCCCAGTTTGGTGAACGTCAAAATGATCGTCGCCGATGTCAGGTCAGCAGTCGCCCCGTTAATCGGCTGGATTTTGGTAATTTTCCCTGCCACAGTCTTGATGATCTTCCAGCCGCCGACAGAAGTTCCGAGCCCCATGGCGAGGGCGCATATAAACTGGACCCAAAACGGGATGTGGGCGGGATCGCTCTGCAAGCCAGCCGCTACCAGTGCGAAGACGATAATCCCCATCGCTTTCTGCGCGTCGTTGGTTCCGTGGGTAAAGGCTTGCAGCGACGCCGTCAAAATCTGAAAGTAGCGAAAGCCCCTGTTTGCCTTGGTTGGAGGAGGAGCCAGCTTTCGAAAAAGCAGGTATATGAGGTTCATAATGATAAAGCCGGCGACCAGTGCGATGACGGGCGAGATGATCAAGCCGCGGAAAATCTCGGCAAACCCGCTCCAATGGATGCTGCCCAGTCCCGCCGATGCGATGACAGCGCCGACGAGCGAACCGATCAGCGCGTGCGAAGAACTGCTGGGGATGCCATACCACCAGGTGATCAAATTCCAGGAAATCGCAGCGATTAACGTGGCGATGACGACGATGACCCCGAACTGCAAGGTAGTTGGATCGGCGATTTTCCCCCCGATCGTTTTGGCGACCCCGGTGAACGTCAACGCTCCTACAAAGTTCATAACGGCAGCCAGAATGACCGCGATCCGCGGCGGCAGTGCTTTGGTAGAGACCGAGGTGGCAATCGCATTGGCGGTATCGTGAAAGCCGTTGATAAAGTCGAAAGATACAGCGAGAATGACAACGATGACAACCAAAGGAAGACTTATTTCCACACCGACAAGCTCCTTCTCTTAATTATGTATTGCCCATGATGACAGTCTCCAGCGCGTCAGCCACATCCTCGCAATGATCCGTGACTTCTTCCAATACTTCGTAAATCTCTTTGTACTGCATGATGTGGATGGGATCTGTAGAGGTTTTGAACAAATGGCGGATACTGTTGCGGAGCAGTTCATCACCCTGGCTCTCCAGTTCATTGATGCCGATGATGTACTCCTTCATCGCCGCCAGTTTTTGCTGCTGCAACAGGCGTATAGCCTCGAGAATTTGCTGTGTCGACTCCTGGATGATTTGCGCGAACTTCTTCATCACTTCATCACCCTGCGAGATGTCGAACATGTAGAGACGGGCAGCACAGCTTTCCAGTCCATCCAGCACGTCGTCCATCTTGATTGCAAGCTCCATTACATCTTCCCGTTCGATCGCGGTTATGAACGACTTGTTGATCTGCACGATGATTTGATGGACGAGTTTGTCGCCTTTTGATTCGTATTCATTCATTTCCTCGGAAAAGCTTTTGACATTCTCCAACGACTCTACCTTGTACTGGTTGAAATAGATCGCGGAGTCGTGGACGTTTTGGGCAATCTCCAGCAAAGCATCCAGCAGCGCGTCTGACTTGGCAAAAAACATGGACAACCCCCACCTTATTTCGTTGTTCCTGTTCGATCTGGGTAGGAGTTATTTTCCGTGGAGGAGCCCGAGATTATTCACCGTATGACAGATTCCCGGGCGCAAACAGGTTCCACGCCATGTACAGCGCCATGCCCCACATGATCAAAGCCGAGGCAATTTGAAACCCGCGCAGCAGCTTTCCCGATTTGTCCAGGCCGCCGACGAGCCGCCCTGCAATGCTCAAGCTAAGAAACCAGATGCAGGAGACGATGATGCAGGCGATGGTGAACGCCCATTTGGCACTGCCGGAGTACGCCAGCGAGCTCGTGCCGATCACCCCGATCGTATCGAGAATCGCATGCGGGTTGAACAAGGAGACGGAAGCGGCGAACATCACTTGCCGTTTGGGGGAGAACAGTTCTGTCTGCGTCTGCTCCAGGTTGGGGCGGCTGCGCCAGGTCAAAAAACCCATGTAGAGCAAAAACAGCACGCCGATCGCATACAGCAGCGTTTTTAGCCAGGCGAGGCTGAGCACAATCAGCGATACGCCCATCACGGCGAGCAAAATCAACGCGGCATCGCAAAAAGCGGCTGTCACCACAACGGGCATCGCCCGCCACAACGTCGGTTGTACAGCCCCTTGACTAAAGACGAAAACATTTTGTGCTCCGAGCGGCAAAATAAGGCCGAAAGCGAGCACGATTCCATGGATGAGTGCTTCCCACACGATGATTTCCCTCCTGATACGAGTGTAGGTACCACAGCCATTATTCACGTTTTTGCGTCTCTTGTCTCCAGCCAATTGGTTTGCCCGAAAACCAACCAATCTGTACAATTGGTGTAACAGGCAAATGAAAGAAAGGCGGGAGGGCAGATGGACTGGAAGCCAAATAAGGCGAGTGGTGTACCGATGTATCAGCAGATCGTGGCGTACATGAAGGGGAAAATCGCCAGCGGGGAGTGGCCGGTCAACTACCGGCTTCCGCCGCAGAGGGTGCTTGCCGAGCGGCTTGGCGTCAACCGCAGTACGGTGGTGACAGCGCTGGATGAGCTGAAGGCGCAGGGTCTGCTGGACGCCAATGTAGGCAGCAGCACGCGGGTGAGCAATAACAGTTGGTCCATTCTCGCCGCCACGCCGCCGCCAGACTGGCTGCACTACGTCCAGGCAGGAGCGCATCCCCCCAACCAGCCGACGGTGCAGGAGATCAATCGCTACGAGCCGGACGAACGGTACATCCGGCTCGGTACAGGCGAGCTTTCTGGCGATTTGCTCCCGGTCGCGGAAATGGAACAGGTTTTGCTCGGCTTGCAGGGCAAGCTCACACATCTGGGATACTCGGAGCCAAAGGGATTGCTTTCGCTTCGCCAGGCGATCTCGCATCATCTGCAATGCAGGGGGATCGAGGCGTCGGCGGATTCGATCCTGGTCGTCTCGGGAGCGTTGCAAGCGCTGCAGCTTATTTCCCAGGGGATTTTGCACCCGGGCTCGGCGATCCTGTTGGAACAGCCTTCCTATCTGTACTCGCTGCCGCTTTTTCAGATGTCGGGGATGCGCCTCACCGGGGTGCATATGGATCAGCAGGGGATTGACCCGCAGGTATTGGCGCAGCAAAAGCAGCGGCATAACGGGGCGCTGCTCTACACCATACCCTCGTATCACAACCCTACGGGCGTGCTGATGAGCGACGATCGCCGCGGACAGGTAATGGCAGTATGCGAGCGCGAGCGGCTGCCGATTCTCGAAGATGACGTGTACGGGGAGTTGTGGCTGGATGAGCCAGGGCCGTTGCCGCTCAAGGCACAGGATCAGAGCGGCCAGGTGCTGTATCTCGGCAGCTTGTCCAAAACGGTCAGCCCGGGACTGAGAATCGGCTGGATCGTCGGGCCGGAACCAGTGATCGAGCGGCTGGCTGACGTCAAAATGCAGACGGATTACGGGGCGAGTGCCTTTTCGCAACTGGTGGCGGCGGAGTGGCTGCAAGGGGAGCGGCACGAGCGTCATCTGCGTCAACTGCGCCAGTCGCTGCGCGCCAGACGGGACACGATGTGCCAGGTACTGTCCCGCTTTTTTGCCGATCTGGCACAATGGCAGACGCCTCGCGGAGGATTTTACGTCTGGTTGCGTTTGCGGCGCGCTGTTTCCATGCGCACCTTGTTTGCCAGAGCATTGAGCGAAGGAATCTTGCTCAATCCTGGGTATATTTACGATCCGCAGGACAGCCAGCATTTGCGACTGTCTTACGCATACGCGAATGAAGCCGAGATGGAGAGGGCGTTATATCGTCTTTCTCGATTGATTCGGGGTATGGAATAGGGGAATGGCTCCAGAGCTGCACGCCGTATTGCGCTTCCCCCGGGATCGTTGTGGAGCGGACAGTTTAACTCCCTTGCAGGACGTAGACCGGAGCCCTACATACTCGACACACGTAAAACCCCAGTATCGAAAAGCACTGGGGTTTGAAGGGCAGGATGTTCTCTTAGTGATAAGGGAACTGACTGGAGTATCCGCTGAACTGCTGGTACGCCTGATCGAGCTTTTGCTGTTCTTCCGCTTCGAGTTTGTACCATCCTTTGCGAAACATCAGCTCGTACGCTTCCCGCGCGCTCTGCTGGGTCTCAATCAAAATCTGCATCAGGTCAGCGTGCAGCATCTGGTGGCTGGCTTCAAAAGCAGCGATGTTGAAGCTGTTCGTCAAATGTTTGCACGTGCTGAGGCAATCGTTGAGAAAATCACGGTCATTCATCTCCGGCCCTTTCACTTGTGGCAGACTGCCGGATTGCGGATTGGCAATTTTCGATTGGTTTGCAGCCATTTGTACGCCCCCTTACTGCATCTGCTGCTGTTGTTGTTGCTGCTGTTGCTGCTGTTGGGATTGGGTCTGTGGCAGGGCTGCCATCGCGCCTGCGTTGTTCGTTTGCATATGGCGAAGCAGCATCTGATAATGTGTCTGGTGCAGCCGGCCTGCCTTTTCCAGATGCTGCTTCACTTCAGGGTCTTTCGCTTGCTGGGCATAAAAGTGGAACTTTTTGAAAGCGAGCAGCTCCCACGACATGGCGTCTTTCAGATAGAGATAGTCCTTCGTCGAGATGACGCGCGGCGGTTCAGGGATCGGCACTTGTCCTGACTGCCCGGAAGAAAGAATGGAGGGCATCCGAATGCTCCTTTCGTCAGGGGATACACCCCTAGGATGGGCAACCCGGCGTGAAGTATCCGCATAGCGAGCATAGTAAAAAAATCCGGTGCAGGCACCGGATTTTGCTTATGTCTGGTCTGTAAAACGGATGCTTCCGATCTGCACGTCAATGCTTGCCGGAGCGATGTTCAGGCAGTAGCCCACTTCCTTGTACAGCTCTTCCTGGAGGGCATGTACCTTCCGCGGAAGATTGGTGCCCATGGGCAGGGCCAGCGCCAGTGTAAGCTCCAGTCTGGGCAGGTCATCGAATGAAGCATTGGATTTGAGTATGCGCTCCACGTATCCGAGCCGCTCACAAGTTGCTTGCACCACTTTGCGCATCACCTGAGGATGGATGAAGATACGTCCTCCGGAAAAAGGCGGGTGAACGATCGTCGTCTCCCCGGTAGCATCCCGCTTGGAGGAGAAGATCCGCTGCGCCGAGAATAGCAGCCGGTGCAGGAAGTCTTTTTCCACTTCCACGCGGGGAATCGGAATCGCGTGTCTGCCCATTGTCTCCCGAACGTAGCGGGCAGCCTCAATATCCTGCGGCGGTTTGACGGATTCGATCGGGATCAGCTCGACAGGCTGCGGCAAGTGCAAGGCTTGTACGATCCGTCCGATCATTTTCAGCGAGGTGCCGAGAATCAGCAGGCGCTCTGTGTTCAGGTTGGCGAGCGCCTGTCGCACCTCTTCGGCGTGGTTCGGGTCGAGAAAAATGGCCCGCTTCACAGCCTGGATTTTCGTCTTTTCGTACTTCGCGGAGGCTCCGGCCAGTTTTCGTCCTTGATAAATCAAAATGCCGTCATCGATGATCGCGGAAATGCCCAGCTGATGGGCGAGTTTCAAGGCAATCGTGCTTTTCCCCGTTCCACTGATTCCGTACAAAGCGTATGTTTCCATAAGCACCTCCATTGCCTCGTAGGCTACCGGCTAGCGATACTGTGCCCCCAGTTCGCGCGACCGCTCTGTAGCGCGCAGGATAGCGGCGGTTACCGCCTCCTGGAACTGGTATGTTTCCAGCACTTCCAGACCCGCTTGTGTCGTTCCGCCCGGACTCGTTACTTTTTTGCGCAGCAGGGCCGGTTCTTCGTTTGTATCGAGCAGCATGTGCGCGGCTCCCAACACCGTTTGCAGTGTCAGCTGCCGCGCGACCTCGCGGGTAAGCCCTGCTTTTGTGCCCGCACTGACCATGGCTTCGACCATGTAGTAAATGTACGCCGGACCGCTGCCAGACAAGCCGGTGACGATGTCCAGCTCATCCTCTTCGACGGGATAGACCTCTCCGATCGCCCCCAGCAGTTGTGTCGCCGTACGCAATTGCTCCTCGCTGACGTGGCGGTTGCAGGCGATGCCGGTAGCCGACAATCCGACAGCCGAGGACGTGTTGGGCATCGTGCGGATAATCGGGCAGGAGACGTCCAGCCACTGTTCGATTTGCGCGGTCGAGACCCCGGCGATGACGGAGATGATCAATTGATCGGAGTCGACAGAGCCGCGCAGCTCGATGATCGCTTCCGCCGCATCCTTCGGTTTCATCGCCAGGACGAGGATGCCAGCCCTGCGGCATACGTCCTGTTTTTCCTGGCTGACCTGGACATTGTAGGTTTGCGCCAACTGCTTGAGTCGTTCCTGGTTGTTGCGGTTTGTCACCACAATTTGTTCTGCATCAAGCAGGTTTTTTTTCAGTATGCCCGCCACAATCGCTTCTGTGATGGAGCCTGCTCCGAGAAAGCCGATTTGCTCCTGAATTGCGCATGTTTGCTGCTTGCTCATCGCTGTCATTTCCTCCCTCGCTGTCGGATTTATCGGATTTGCCCGGTGCCACGCACTACGTACTTATAAGAAGTGAGAGCAGGCAGCCCCATCGGACCGCGCGCGTGCAGCTTTTGCGTACTGATGCCGATTTCGGCCCCGAAGCCGAATTCGCCGCCGTCGGTAAAACGGGTGGAGGCGTTGTGGTATACCGTAGTGGCATCGACGGTTTGCAGAAAACGGTCGGCGTTCGCCTTGTCTTCGGTCACGATTGCTTCCGAGTGCCCCGTGCTGTGCAGCGCAATATGCTCGATCGCCTCGTCGAGCGACGCGACTGTACGTACTGCGATCGTCAAATTGGAAAATTCGGTGTCCCAGTCTTCTTCACTGGCAGCTTTCAACTGGGATGCGAGCGAAGGATGAAGGCTTCGCGTGATCCCGCAGGCGCGCACCTCGACTCCTGCCTGCAAGAGTGCGGACAGCAGGCTGCGCTGCGATTCGAGCGGCCACTCGCGATGGAGCAGCAAGGTCTCCGCGGCGTTGCAGACGGCAGGACGGCTCGTTTTGGCGTTCAGCACGATCGCTTCTGCCATTTCGTGCCGGGCAGTCTGGTCGACGAAGATGTGGCAATTGCCGACCCCTGTTTCCAGTACGGGTACAGTCGCTGTCTTCAGGACACGGGAGATCAGCCCGGCGCCGCCGCGGGGAATGATGACATCGACAAAGCCGTTTGCGGTACAAAGCATGTCGACTGACTCGTGTTCAGCAAAGGGCAGGTACTGAACCGCTTCGGTGGGCATTCCAGCCAGGGTTAGCGCTTCACGCAGGCTTTTTACCAGCGCCAGATTGCTGTTCACAGCGCTGTGGCTGCCGCGCAGGACGATGGCATTGCCTGTTTTCAGGGCGATTGCGGCAGCGTCGACAGTCACGTTGGGACGTGCCTCGTAGACCATCCCAATCACGCCGATCGGCACGCGAACCTGATCGATCAAAAGACCGTTGGGACGCGTCCAGGATGTGATCGTTTGACCTACAGGATCATCCAGCGTGACCAATTGGTTGAGACTGTCTGCCAGGTCGCGTATCCGGGCGGGGGTCAGGCGCAGCCGGTCGAGATAGGAGTCCGGCTGACCGTCAGCCTGTGCACGAGCCAAATCCAGCTCGTTTGCTTGCAAAATTGCTTCTTCATCTGCCAACAGGCGCTCGCCAATCGCCGCCAACGCCTTGTCTTTCTCTGCCCGGGTGAGAATTGCCAACTCTTTTGCAGCTTGCTTTGCCAGGCGCAATTGTTCATGCATTTGCTCTTTCCAGTTCCCCATGCCTTCCATCTCCTTTTTGTGAAAAAATCTGTCTATCTATGTGTTCATGCTGTCTACATGATCTGTGTCCATTGATCGCGGTGGATCACCGTTCCGCTGCGTCGCATTTCCGCGGCAGCAGAGAGGGATTCGGCGAGCTCGCGGGCATCGTAGCGGCTGACGCCACGGCCGATCAGCTCTCCCTCGCAGTACACCTCAATGACTTCTCCCTGCGAAAAGGTGCCACTTACATCGCGGACACCGGCGAGGAGCAGGCTGCCGCTTTTTTGCAGCATCGCTTCCGCCGCACCCCGGTCGATGGTGATAGCGCCGCGGGTCGGGGAGTGCAGGGCGATCCACTGTTTGCGCGTCGGCAACGCGTGCGGAGTCGGTTCATCGGGACGGTAGCGCACATAGGTGCCATTTCCTTCACCGTCGATGACCTTGACCAGATCAGCCGGGTGATCGAGCTTTCCGATGAAGCTCGGAATGCCGAGTCCCTGTGCTGTCTTGGCAGCAATCAGCTTGGAGCGCATCCCGCCAGTACCGAGGCGCGACGCACCGCCTGCCAATGCCTCGACTTCCTCCGTCACTTCCGGCAGCCAGGTAATCCGTGTAGCGTCCGTGTGGGTACGCGGGTCTTTGTCGTACAGCCCGTTGGTGTCAGTCAGAATCATGTACAGATCGGCGTGAACCAGGCCCGCGACGAGAGCGCCGAGCATGTCGTTGTCGCCAAATGTAAGCTCAGCGACGGATACGGTGTCATTTTCGTTGATGATCGGCAGGATGTTTTTGTCCAGCAATAGCGACAGTGTCTGAAACGCGTGCTGATACCGTTCGCGGTCGGAAAAATCGCTTCTCGTCAGCAAAATTTGCGCCACGCAGATTTGATGGGCGGAAAACAATTGTGTGTAGGTCTGCATCAGCAGGCTTTGTCCGATCGCCGCCGCAGCCTGTTTGGCCGCCAGTGTCTTCGGCCGTTGCTGGTAGCCGAGACTTTGGTATCCACTGGCTACAGCACCGGAGGAGACGAGCACGACTTGATGTCCCTCAGCGCGAAGCTGGCTGACAGCAGCGACAAGCAGAGCCATTTTGTAAGGATCGACGCCACCGCCAGCAGCAGCCAGTGAGCTGCTGCCGACCTTTACGACCAATCGCATTTTTCCTTTCTTCATGGGTGTTTCCTCCTGCATCCGTAAAAAATGAAAAGCCCTTTCGTCTCTTGAAATAAGGACGAAAGGGCATAATTGACCTCCGCGGTACCACCTTACTTGACGTTGCGGGCGAGGGAATGCTTTCGTCCGGACAACGTCCAGCTTTCTTTCATTGGTAACAGGTGAAAGAATCCTGTCCAGGTCATCCCTGGCAGCTCAAGGGCGGGGGTTCAAACTGATTCGAAGGACGAAATCTCGCAGCCAATGGATTTCGCTCTCTGGACCTGAAAGGCAGTTTTACTTTTCCCTATCATTGCAGTTGCCATATGGATCTTGTCAACACTTTACATAATACGTGACGAACGATTTCTTAATTCATAATTATTCACCTGTACACATGCAAATGTCAAGGAGTTTGTGTGTGTATGCGTAAAAAAGGAAACAGGAATAGGGTTGTCTCGCGCCTGGAATATGTCTATCATGGAGAGAGTGATTACAGATCGATCGATTGAGGTGGAGAACACGATGTTTGGATTTGGAAAAAAGGCAAAAAAATTGAATGGCACTGACGTTTTGATCGTGAAGACGACCGATGCGAAAGCTCGTAATTTTTATCAGGTTTCGTTCCCTACGATGGTAGCGAATGACGTCGTGTCGATGCTCAAAAAATTGGAAAAGTCAAAACTGAACCGAAAAGAATACCTGGGTGACATCGGCGGTTTTCACCTGGCAACCCACTACGAGGGCTTGAGCAGCTTCGAAGTGTTGGATGAGGCCGATCTCGAATCCCAGCTTGTTCCGATTCAGGATTTCTCCAGCATTTTGCTGCGCCGACTGCAGGCTGTAGAGCAGAGCGGAGAGTTGGAAGATTCGGAAGACCTGGCGTTTATCATGGGTGAATTGACCATGCTGCGCGACGGAAGTTTCGTACAGCCGGATTGATCCAGGACAGACAGATTGGGGAAAGAATGCCTTGCACCGATGACTGTGGGTGTTACCCGGAGTCATTTTTTCTTTTTTCCGGGTTGCGGGCTGGCTATCGACCAGCATCTTTTGGCAGCAACTTTTTCGGAGCAACTTCCGTACATGTATAAAGGAAAATAAGGTCTGTAAACCGACGGAGAGGTGGGACATCATGATCGAGTTGATAGGTGTCAGCAAGAGTTATAACGGTTCCGTGCAGGCGGTAAAGACGATGGATTTGACAGTGCCCAAGGGCGAGATTTTCGGTTTTTTGGGTCACAATGGAGCCGGAAAAACGACAACGATTAAGATGATGACCGGTATTATTCGCCCGGATACCGGACAGGTGAGAATCAATGGCAAGGACATGCGAGAAGAGCCGCTTGAGGCGAAAAAGCAATTCGGCTACGTACCGGACAGCCCGGACTTGTTTTTGCGGTTAAAAGGATTGGAATACTTGAATTTCATGGCTGACATGTACGAGGTCGAGCCGGAGGTGCGCAAAAAGCGGATCGTGAAGCTGGCTGAGCGCTTTGAGATGACAGATGCCTTGGGCGATACGATTCATAGCTACTCCCACGGGATGCGGCAAAAAATCATCATCATGGGCGTACTCGTACACGAGCCCGAAGTGTGGATTCTGGACGAGCCGATGACCGGGCTGGACCCGAAATCTTCATTCACGCTGAAAGAAATGATGAGGGAGCACGCAGACAACGGCCGGACTGTCTTTTTCTCCACGCATGTGCTGGAAGTGGCGGAAAAGCTGTGTGATCGCGTGGCGATCATCAACAAGGGGGAAATTTTGTTCTGCGGCACTTTTGCCGAGATGCAGCAGCATTTTCAATCAGACGCTTCGCTGGAAAAACTGTTCCTGGAGCTGACCAGCCATGAATAGCAAGACGTGGAAACTGGCTCAGATCATGTTGAAAACAGCGGAGCCGATGTGGTCGAGCAAAAAGGGAAGCCAGTGGAAACAAGTGCTGCTAATCGCCTTGATTGGGATGTCGATGTTGCCGCTTGTGATTGCCGGAGTCTCCTTTATGTCGAGCTTGTACGACGGTCTGGCACTGGTCGGACAGGAGTCGGTACTGCTCGGACTCGGATTTGCGCTCGCTTCTCTGGCGATTTTGGTGTTCAGCATCTTTTACGTCATCTCCGTGTTTTATTACTCACAGGATGTCGAGCATTACCTGCCCCTGCCACTAAAGCCTTCCGAGATTTTGGGGGCGAAATTTCTCGTTGCGATGTTGTATGAATACGTGACCAACCTGCTGTTGCTTGCTCCCTTGCTGATCACGTACGGAGTCAAGAGCGGGGGGGGCGTGCTGTACTACCTGTACGCACTGCTGTTGTACCTGTTGTTCCCCGTTTTGCCGCTGGTATTGGCTATCATCATCGTGATGCTGTTTATGCGCTTTACCAATGTCGGCAAGAAAAAAGACCGGTTCCGCGTGATCAGCGGAGTGTTCGTGCTCATTCTCGTGATTGCGTTCCAGTTTATTATCCAGGGGAGCTTGCGAGATTTCACCGACACCGAGCGATTGCAGCAAATGATTTTGTCTGGGGAAGTCAATTTCTTGGAGATCGTTACCCAGTTCCTGCCCGCCAGTGAATGGGCTGCGCTCGCTCTCGTGCAAAACGCCACCCTGGGCGGGTTGGGGTATCTGGCACTGTTCACACTGGTGTCTTTTGCAGCGATTGTCCTGTTTTTGTTCCTTGGCAACCGGCTGTATTTTTCCGGTGTCATCGGTTTCAGCGAATCGACCGCCAAGCGGCAAAAGCTCGACGACAGCTCGCTGCACAAGTTTTCCCGTCCTCGTCGGCCGTGGCTCGCCTACGCGGGCAAGGAGTGGAAAATCCTCTGCCGCACCCCGGTGTACCTGCTGAACTGTGTGCTGTACAGCTTGTTTATGCCGGTAATCCTGATCGTTCCCTTCCTTGGGAAAGGGGACGAAGCAGACGGGGGCATGGCTGTTCTCCGTGACCTGATCCTCGGGGAGTCGAATGCCGGCATCAGCCTGGCGATCGCAACGGCAGCCTTCCTGATCATCGCCGGGATGAACGGCACATCGGTGACAGCGATCACGCGGGATGGGCAAGGATACTTTGTCAACAAGTACCTGCCGGTGCCGTACAGCCAGATCCTCATCGCCAAGCTGCTTCCCGGGTTTTTGCTCAGCCTGCTCTGTCTCGTGCTGCTGATTGTGGAGGCGACGCTGTTCATCGGATTGCCCTGGTCGTTCAGTGCGCTGCTGCTGTTGGCGGGAATACCGGCGATCCTGTTCATCAATATCCTCTCGCTATTCGTCGATTTGCGCATGCCTCGACTAAACTGGGGGTCTGAGCAGGAAGCGGTCAAACAAAACCTGAACACGCTTTTCCCGCTCATTTTTGGAATTGTGACCGGAGCACTACTCGCGCTCGGAGGATTTGCGCTCGGTGGGTCTCTCGGCGTATCGGCGGCGATCGTAACTGCCGTGTTCGCAGTGGCTGATCTGATCTTGTATCGCATCCTCGTCACCAGGGGCGCGCAGTGGATGGAGAATATCGAATAACATTCCAGGTATAGTGAGACTGAAACAAACCGCCTGAAGAAATAGGAAGTCGAGTATAAAATCGCATCGATTTATACTCGATTTTCTGTTATGCAGGAACGGTCTGCGCGGGCAAAAGGGACAGGCAGGAGAAAAGAAGGGAGAGTGTGTCTGAGTGTCGACAATCGCCCCCAGGCCGATTACAGCCGTTCTGGTGATAGCGCTCGTGCTGGTTGCAGTGGCTTCGTTTCTGCTCATCACGTATAGCTATTTGAATACGAAAGAAATACGTTCGCTGACGGCACAGTGTTACGAGGAGAAAGGAACGGTTCTCCTGGAAATTCACAATGATGTAACAAGCAGCTATTCCTTCGCATGCCAAAAACATTGATTTGTCTACAAGCAACGGGGGGGTGAAGCGGATCACCCTCGTTCCAAAAGCTCAGGGCTATCGCAACTCTGAGCTTTTTTGTTTAGGAAAATATGAGCAGGGCCGATCCTGCGTGATCGCATCTGTGTAGGAATATATAACTAGAAAAGAAAAAAGTGAAAAGGGTCTGAATTGTCTGGTAAACTTTACATGTTGCGCCTTCATTGGTATTTTATTGATAAGAAATGGAATATTCATACCATCTACGGAAGGTTTGCGAAGGAAGATTGGCTAAAGGAGAAGAAGTATGCACAAACGATTACTAATCTGTTTCCTCATGGTAATGCTTGTTGCACAAGGTATTTTTTCCGGCAGCTCCCAGGCAGCAGGCTTTTTTACCGACGTACGGGGCCATTGGGCGGAGCAGGAGATCGAGGAGTTGGCTAACCTGGGAATCGTGAAGCGGGAAGGGGCTCAGCCTTTTTACCCGGATCGACCGATTACCAGGGGAGAGGCGCTCGTGATGCTGAATCGTGCCTTTGAGTCTGTCTACGGTCCGTTGGCAAGGCCGGAGCGCAAGAAAAACATTGACCACCGTTACCCTCCTCACGGTGAAGTCGAACAGCTCCTCGCGAACGTGCGCGCAATGTACCAGATCGAGACGCGAAATGCCAGCGACTTTGACCCGGGGGACCGGATGCTGTACTACCTCCATGTGGCAGAGTCAGGTCAATTGATGCGAAAGCCGCAAAAGGAAAACCCGGACTGGTGGCTGCCGGCACACGCGTTTCAGCGGGCATTGACGAGGGAAGAGGCGAGCATGCTGCTCTTTCACGTGCTCAGTCCGCAAAAGTACCGTGGGATCGACATCCGGCCGGAAGACGCCAAAGCGTACTTCAACAGCTTCTACGAGTGGAAGCAGCCGAGCAACTACCGGGACACGTTCTCGCCTTACGCGACGGCAATACGGGAATTCGGCCTGTTTGCCAATCCGCAAGAGTTTTACCCATATGAAGTGATGACCCGGGCGCAGTACGCGACCGTGCTAACACGGCTGCTTGAGTATTACAAGCGGGACGCGGCAGCTCAATTCAAAGGCAACAACGAGCGGTTGAAAAATATCGCAACGATTTATTTGCGGGCTGCAAGCCTGGCCCAAGAGAACAAGGACGAAGCCAGACTGGCGACGTATTTTTCCGACAGCGCTCTGGAAAAGCTGTCATCCTTTCCGTTTGTCCCGAAGCATACGGAGCATCAATCGATCAGCGTTCGGCAGGATGACGGCATCGACAAGAACCTGATCGTGACGGGTACATACCGTGACAATGCAAACGGAACGTATCAGATTGAATACGTCTTTTCCGCTGATGCCAAGCAAGTGTTTGGCCGAAAGATCACAAACGTGAACTACAAGCAAAGATAAGCGAAGAGGGGAGGAAGTGGGCCTCCTTCGCTCTTGCAACTGACAGAATTTTCGATTACAATCAAAAATGAACAATGATTCAGTAAACCAAACATCCTGTGGCTGCAGGGCCAGTTCGCGGGATGTGTTTTTTCCCCTTCGTTATGAATGAGTATTCATTCAATAGTGTTTCTGAACGCAACAGGAATATCGACAGAATAGACGAATTAGTATGAAAAAGGTTAAAAGTCCCACCTTTGCCTACATCTGATTTTACATACAAGGAGGATGGTAAGATGGAGCGCAAAATTCGCAAAGCCGCCGTGCTTGGTTCGGGGGTAATGGGTGCCGGTATCGCCGCACACCTGGCCAATGTCGGGATTCCCGTCTATCTGCTGGACATCGTGCCGCGTGAATTGACAGAAGAAGAGAGCAAGAAAGGCTTGAGCCTGCAAGATCCCGCCGTACGAAACCGCTTGGCGCAAGCAGGCAAAGACAGGCTGCTGAAAGAAAAGCCGGCGCCGCTGTACGACAAGCAGTACCTGCAGCGGATTACAGTCGGCAATTTCGAAGACCACCTTTCCTATCTGGCCGAAGCCGACTGGATCATCGAGGTAGTCGTAGAAAATCTGGAGATCAAGCAAAAGGTTCTGGCTATGGTCGAAGCGCATCGCAGACCGGGAA
Organism: Brevibacillus sp. TJ4; assembly: GCF_044627595.2. NCBI lineage: Bacteria > Bacillati > Bacillota > Bacilli > Caryophanales > Paenibacillaceae > Brevibacillus > Brevibacillus sp. TJ4. The sequence goes on from NZ_CP185865.1 coordinate 687,440, forward strand.
CGATCGTCTCTTCCAATACTTCGGGCGTCTCCATCAACGAGATGTCCGCAGGCAGGTCGGAGGAATTCCGCAAGCACTTCCTGGGCACGCACTTTTTCAACCCGCCTCGCTATCTGAGGCTGCTGGAGATCATCCCCGGAGCGGACACGGACCCCGAGATCACCGCTTTTATGATGCGCTTTGGCGAGGATGTGCTGGGCAAGGGAACGGTACTGTGCAAGGATACGCCGAACTTCATCGCCAACCGCATCGGCACGTACGGTCTGCAGGTTTCGATCCATGAGATGCTGGATCTGGGACTGGGGGTGGACGAAGTAGATGGCTTGACAGGACCTGTTCTCGGACGCCCGAAAAGCGCAACCTTCCGCACGCTCGATGTCGTCGGCCTGGATACCTACGTGCACGTCGCCAACAACGTCAAAAACAAGAGTACCGATGAAGCGGAAAAAGCCGTTTTCGAAGTGCCTGCATTTATCCTGCAAATGGTGGAGAAGCGCTGGATCGGACAGAAGGCGGGACAAGGCTTTTTCAAGCAGGTCAAAACCGCGCAGGGAAAAGAGATTTTCGCGCTCGACATCGAGACGATGGAGTACCGTCCCAGCGTCAAGGCGAAGTTCGCTTCGCTCGATGCGGCCAAGACCAGCAAAAACCTGCCGGATAGGCTGAAAGCGCTTATTTCCGGAAAAGACAAGGGCAGCCAGTTTGTCTGGAATGTCTTGAAAAAGGTGCTGCTGTACTCCGCTGACAAGGCGCATGAAATCGCTGACGACATCGTGGCCGTCGATCAGGCGATGAAGTGGGGCTTTGGCTGGGAGCTTGGACCGTTCGAAACGTGGGATGCAATCGGCGTGGAGAAGTCGGTCGCACGGATGCGCGAAGAGGGCGAGACGATTCCGGCGCTGGTCGAGGAGCTGTTGTCCAGCGGCAAGCCCTCCTTTTACCAGAAGCAGGACGGACGCAGCGCGGTCTACTCCATCGGCGGGGCGTATAAGGATGTAGAAAGCAAGCCGGAGACAATCAACCTGGCTGCGCTCAAGGAGCAGGGCAAGCTGATCCGCAAAAATGCCGGAGCGGCGCTGATCGACCTGGGAGACGGCGTAGCCTGCCTGGAGTTTACCTCGCCGAACAATGCGCTGGGTCACGACGTCCTGCAAATGGCCAACTACGCCGCAGAAGAAGTGCAGAAAAACTTCCTCGGGCTGGTCATCGGCAACCAGGGCAAGAACTTCTGTGTCGGCCTGAACCTGGCGATGGCCTTGATGGAGGCACAGGACGAGAACTGGTTTGAGCTCGACATGCTGGTCACCAATTTCCACAAGACAGCGCGGGCGATCCGCTACATGCACCGTCCCGTCGTCGCAGCGCCATTTGGCATGACACTGGGCGGCGGCGTGGAGGTGATGTACCTGGCTGACCGCGTGCAAGCCTCGGCGGAGACGTACATGGGGCTTGTAGAGGTAGGCGTCGGTCTGTTGCCGGGTGGCGGCGGTACGAAGGAAATGCTGTTCCGCGCCATGGAGCAGGTGCCAGAGGGCGGTACTGTTCCGGTCGATCCGTTCCCGTTCGTCGCGCGCGCCTTTGAGACGATCGTCATGGCGAAAGTCTCGACGAGCGGCCAGGATGCGATCAACCTCGGCTACCTGCGGCCAACTGACCGGATCAGCATCAATCCCGATCACCTCCTGTACGACGCCAAGCAGCTGGTGCTGGCGATGGACCGCGAAGGCTACACGCCGCCTGCGCCGCGAAAAATCCGCGTGATCGGCGAGACCGGATACGCCACCCTGCGGCAAAACGTATACGCGATGAAGAAAAGCGGCTACATCAGTGATCACGATGAGCTGATTGCGAGCAAAATCGCCTACGTCATGTCCGGCGGCAACCTGCCCGCAGGCACAGAAGTGAGCGAAGAATACATTTTGCAACTGGAGAAGGCAGCGTTCCTGGAACTGATCAAGACGCCGAAATCGCAGCAGCGGATGCAGCACATGCTGACGAAAAACAAGCCTTTGCGCAATTAGGGGAGGGAAAACAATATGAGAGAAGCAGTCATTGTCGCAGGAGCCCGCACCGCGATTGGCAAAGCGAAAAAAGGAAGTTTGCGGGACGTACATCCCGTCGATATGGGGGCAGCGGTCATCCGTGATTTGCTGCGCCGCGTACCGCAGCTCGACCCCGCCGAGATCGAGGACGTGATCATGGGGACGGCAACTCCGGAAGCGGAGCAGGGAATGAACATGGCCCGGCTGATCGGACTTCGCGCAGGGCTGCCGACCAATGTTGCGGGAATTACGATCAATCGCTTTTGTTCCTCGGGGCTGCAAACGATCGCCTACGGAGCACAGCAGATCATGGTCGGCGGCGCGGATGTGATCGTCGCGGGCGGCGTGGAGAGCATGAGCCTTTTGCCGATGACCGGACACAAGGTAGCGCTCAACCCGACCTTGGTGGAGACGATGCCGGAAGCCTATATGAGCATGGGACACACGGCAGAAGAAGTGGCCAGACGCTACCACGTGTCGCGCGAAGACCAGGACGCGTTTGCGCTGACCAGCCACCAGCGGGCTACGGCTGCGATCGCCTCCGGGAAGTTCCGGGATGAAATCGTGCCGATCACGGTCAAGCAGCACAGCTTCGATGGCAATGGCAAGCTGCATGTAACGGAACGGCAGTTTGCCACGGATGAAGGGCCGCGTCCCGACACGACACTGGAGGCGCTGGCGAAACTCAGACCGGTGTTCCACGTACAGGGAAGCGTCACCGCCGGCAACTCCTCGCAAACGAGCGACGGCGCTGCAGCCGTACTGATCATGTCAGCGGAAAAGGCGGCAGAGCTCGGTGTTGCGCCGATCGCTACCTTCCGTTCCTTTACGGTAGGCGGCGTCGATCCTGATGTCATGGGGATCGGACCTGTCGTCGCCATCCCCAAGGCGCTGAAGATGGCGGGCCTGACGATCGACGATATTGATTTGTTCGAGTTGAATGAAGCATTTGCATCGCAGTCGATTGCCGTCATTCGCGAGCTCGGACTGGACCCGGAAAAAGTAAACGTAAACGGCGGTGCCATCGCATTGGGCCACCCGCTCGGCTGCACAGGGGCGAAGCTGACAGTCTCGGTACTGAACGAACTGAAGCGGCGAGGCGGGAAGTACGGCGTCGTGACGATGTGCATCGGGGGCGGCATGGGAGCTGCCGGCGTGTTTGAAATCACCTAATAACCAACCACTTTACGATAAAGGAGAAGGTTGAATATGGGAGAGACAAAAGAGCTGATTCGCGGTGGAAGTTTTTTGATCGATGCTGGTTCCCCTGATGATGTGTTTGTGCCGGAAGAGTTCACCGAAGAGCAACTGATGATCGCCAAAACGACGGAAGATTTCGTCGTCAACGAAGTTTGCCCTCACCTCGAGGAGATCGAGAACCATCACTTCGACATCTCCGTTCGCTTGCTGAAAGAAGCCGGCGAGCTGGGCTTGCTGGCGGGGGACGTGCCGGAAACGTATGACGGCCTGGGACTGGATAAGGTCAGTACGGCGCTGGTGACGGAGAAGTTCGCCCGGGCGCGCGGGTTCGCGCTCAGCTTTGGCGCACACGTCGGGATTGGCTCGCTGCCGATCGTCTATTTCGGCAACGAAGAGCAGAAGCGCCGCTACCTCCCCGACCTGGCTACGGGCAAACGGCTTGCAGCCTACTGCCTGACCGAACCAGGCTCAGGCTCCGACGCCCTGGGGGCCAAGACGACGGCTGTGCTTTCCGCAGACGGCAAGCATTACATCCTCAACGGGGAGAAGCAGTGGATTACCAACGCCGGATTCGCTGATGTCTTTATCGTATACGCCAAAATCGACGGTGAGAAATTTACCGCCTTTATCGTAGAACGCGACTTCCCGGGTGTATCCTTTGGCGCAGAAGAGAAAAAGATGGGGATCAAAGGCTCCTCTACGCGCACCGTTATTTTGCAGGACGTCCCTGTACCGGTCGAGAACTTGCTGGGCGAACCGGGTCGCGGACACGTCATCGCCTTCAACATCTTGAACGTCGGGCGGTACAAACTGGCGGTAGGCGCTGTCGGCTCCGCCAAACGGGCGCTGGAGATCGCCACGACCTACGCCAAGGAACGGAAGCAGTTCAAGACGCCTCTTGCCAACTTTACGCTGATCAAAAACAAGCTGGCCAACATGGCGATCAAGACGTATGCCGCAGAGAGCTCCGTGTATCGCACGGTCGGGCTGTTTGACACGGCTCTCGGAAGCCTCGGAGACAAGGCGGAGGAAGGGCAGGAGATCGCCAAGGCGATTGCCGACTACGCCATCGAATGTTCGATCAACAAGGTATTTGCGACCGAGGTGCTTGACTACTGCGTCGACGAAGGCGTGCAAATTCACGGCGGGTACGGCTTCATGTCCGAGTACGAGATCGAAAACATGTACCGCGACTCCCGGATCAACCGCATTTTTGAAGGTACCAACGAGATCAACCGCTTGCTCATCCCCGATACGCTGGTGAAAAAGGCGATGAAAGGGGAGCTTCCGTTGCTGCAAGCGGCTGCCGGTTTGCAGGAAGAGCTGATGAGCTACTACCCCGAGGAGATCGAGGATGCGCCGCTGGCCGCAGAAAAGCATCTGCTCGACATGACCCGCAAAATCATTTTGATGGTCGCAGGCTCTGCCCTGATGAAATACCAGCAAGCGATCTCCAAAGAGCAGGAGCTGCTCGCCTTCGCCGCCGACATGCTGATCGAGCTGTACGCGATGGACAGTGTCGTGAAGCGGACGGAAAAGGCTATCGCGGCAAACGGGCTGGAAAAAGAACTGCAGAAGCTCGAACTGACGGCAGTGTACGTACACGAAGCCTTCGATCGCGTGGAAGCGTGGGCGAAGGAAGCGCTGGCCGCGATGGAGGAAGGAGACGACCTGCGTCTGCGTCTGTCGATTTTGAAAAAGCTGACCCGTCGCACCCCGATCAATACGGTTCACCTGAAACGGGCGATCGCCGACCGGGTGATCGAAGCGAACGGTTATGTGGTATAGTTATCTGTACAACGAGAATCAAAGGAGCTGAGATGCATCTCAGCTCCTTTTCATACGCCAGGCTGCCTGACACGCACGCGTGTCGAGTACCTGGGAGGGAGTTTACGTCCAACATGAGGGGGGATGCCGGGTGAGTGAACTGGATGCTCTGTTTCGCAAACGAATCGGGTTTTCGGAAAGCGAGCAGATTTCATTTGATACGCTCAACCACGTTCTGGAAAAGACAGCGCGAACGATTCCTTTTGAAAACCTGCGCATCATTCAAAACAGAACGACCGCGATTACGCGGGAAAACCTGATTGAAAAGATTCTTGCAAGGGGAGAAGGCGGACTGTGCTATGAACTGAACCCCCTTCTCTATCTGTTCCTGGTTGAACACGGATTTGACGCAGTCCTTGCCCTCGGAGTCGTCTACAAGCACGATGAGCAAAGGTTCCAGTCTATCGGGAGTACCCATGTGACTATACTTTGCACATATGAGGGGCAAATGTATGTGATCGATACCGGCTTTGGAGGAAACCTGCCGCTCATGCCTGTTCCGCTATCGGGAGAGACTGTGTCCTCTGCCAATGGCGAATTCCGCATCCGAAAAGTGGACACGGAACATGGCGACTACGCGCTGGAAATGAAGCTAAGGCACAAGGATACGGACTGGAGAGTAGGATATGCCTTCAATTCCACGAGGACGATCACGGATGTGGAAGCATGCGATGCGGTCAGGACGATTATCGAGCAGCATCCGGAGTCTCCGTTTAACAAACACCCGCTGATTACGAAGCTGACAGACAGGGGCAGCGTAACCTTGACGAACCGGTCGATCACGCAGTGGACAGATGGACAGGTTACAAAAGAAAACATCGAGAGCGCACGCTTCAATGAATTGGTAGAACAGCATTTTGGCAATTCCTTTGTGCGAATCGATGATACGCTGTCTCGCTGAATCGTGCGCGAAGCCGAATGAAAAAAACATCGTCGCTGCAAATTGTTCATGCGGCGACGATGTTTCTTTTTTGAGCGAGATATGGTGCCAACTGACGGATTAATAGATCGCTTCCCAGCCGGCAGGAGTGACGAACAGGCGGATCGCCTTGATTTTGCGGTCGTCCATCAGCGTGAAGTAGTGACGGTAGTTCGGCGGTACGGAGATCAGGTCGCCTGGCTCCAGTTCGACGTCGAAATAGCGGCCGTCCTCTCCCTTGATCGCGAAGATGCCGTGGCCGTCCACGCAGAAGCGGCATTCGTCATCGGTGTGGTGATGCTCCTTTTTAAACTTGACGATCAGATCGTCGAGGTTCGGCGTCTGGTCGGAGAGGACGATGATGTCCGCTGTCAGGTAGCCGCGGCGTTTGCTGATCGCCTCGATTTCCGGCTTGAAGGCGTCGAGGATTTGCTGCTTTTCCTCTTCGCTTGGGCTGTAGTTGTCACGCAGATGCGGCTCCAGGCGATCAACGCCCCAGTTTTCGTAAATGATTCCTTTGGAGTCGAGGAAGCTGATGACTTCCTGCGGGTCGCTGATGTACTCGTTGTTGTCGTGGAAACGTACTTGTGCCATGGGAAAATCCTCCTTTTAGATAGTGGTTGTGGTTGTATGGGTATTCACGGCTGCCTGGCGAAGCTGGAGCCAGCGCGCGTGGTACTCAAACAGGAATTCAAATGCTTCGAGATGCCGTTTGGCTTCGAAGTCGTTGCCGCCCCAGGCGTAAATGCCGTGATTGCGGATCAGCACTCCTGGCACCTCTGCCGTAATGACTTTTTTGATGGCAGCAGCCAGGGAAGGGATGTCGGCGAAATTCTCGACGATCGGTACGGTGATCTGCGCATTTTCCTCCCAGATGCCAAGCCCTTTGATCAGCTCTTGTCCCTGGATGGTAAAGGCGCGCTGGCCAAAGTACAGTTCGGAGATCAGGTTGTTCCAGACGGTGTGTACGTGAAAGCAGGCGCCTGCTTGTGGAAATGCTTTGTACACCACAGCGTGGATCAGCGTCTCCGCTGACGGCTTCAGTGAGGTCGCATCGACCGGACGGGAATCCTGGTCGACGATCAGATAGTCCTCAGGCGACAGCTTGGTTTTGTCCTTGCCGCTCGCGGTGACGGCGAATTGCAGCGGATCGTCGGAAATTTTGATCGACAGGTTGCCGCTCGTACCGGGGAACCAGTCCCGGCGGGCGAAGGTCATTTTCACGTCGTCCAGACGGCGGAACGCGTCCAATCGTTGCTCCAGAGTTGTGCTCATTGCTTACGAGACCTCCTGTTTCAAATCGCGCAGAACCGTGATCACGTCGTGGAACGTGCTGAAGGTGCTGTGCGGCAATTGCAGTTCCGCTGCCTTTTGCGCCAGCAGGGAACGGGCGATGACGTAGTCGGCAATTTTGGCCCCGGCCAGATCGGTGATCGAATCGCCGATCACGACGCGATAGTGCTGCGCCGGGTCGTAGCGGCGAATGATCGTCGTCTTGCACATCCCGCAGCCGTTGTCGCAATGCTCGTCGCAGGAATGAGGCCAGGTGATGCGGATGCGTTCGCCGGAAAAATCGCTGCCGTTGCAGTAGAGAGGTACACCCGCCAGGTCGAAGGGAGCGAGCAGGGGCTCGAGGAAAAAGTCGATGCCGCCGCTCGTAATCAGCCATTCGATGCCTTCCTCCCTGCAAAAGCGGATGAATTCGGGGAAGCCGTCACGAATTTTGGCTTCCTCCAGAATAAACTGGATGATCTCTTCCCGCTTGTCGGAGGGAATAAGCGCAAACAACTGGCCGACCCCCGACTGGATCGTAATTTTTTGCGTCAAGATTTGCTCGATCAATGTTTCACATTCGGGAGGAGCGAACTTTCTCACGATGGATACAATATTGTCTTTTTCGGTAATGGTTCCATCGAAGTCGCAAAACAGGACGAGCTTTTTGCTCATCGTCCGCCACCCCATTTCTCCAGGGCTAGCGCCAGCTCGGGCGATTCGCTCGCCGCTTCGGCGAGGCTTTGGCCAGACTGGACAGCCCGGATCGCGTCGACGAAGGCCTTCCCTCCGGCGGCTGCGCCACCGGGATGACCGTGGATGCCACCGCCCGCGTTGACAATCTGGTCTGTGCCGAAATCAGCGTACAACTGCGGCACGAGACCCGGATGAATGCCGGCGGACGGGACAGGGAAGGAGCGGCGCACGCCTTCCAGCGGTGCTGTCAGGTTTGCAGCAAGCTGCAGCGCCTCTTCTTTGTCCAGTGCCACATTGCCGTATGGCGAAGGGAACAGGACCAGGTCTGCTCCGGCGATCCGCATCAGCTTGCCGAGAAGGAGCGGCGTGGCGATTCCGTAGTCCGGCGACGGATAGTACGCGCCGGCCAGCGCCGGATGCGCCATGATCGGCACGTGTACATCGGGGTCTGCCGCCAGCCGGTGCAGGGCGTCGAAGCCAAAGGCAAGCACGTTGAACAACAGGCAGTCGGCGCCGGCATCGACTGCACGCTTCGCCTTTTCGTTCAGTTCGTTTACCGGTCCGGTCAAATTCGCGGCGTAGAGGACCGGCTTGCCCGTTTGCGCCTCTGTCTCGATCGCGATTTGCTTGAACGCTTTGATCCGCTCCAGAAACGGCGCGCGCTCGTCGGCAAAGAAAATTTCGTCGTCCTTTACCAGATCGACCCCGCCCAGCGCCTGGGCGCGAAACTGCGTTTGCAAGTCGTCAAAGGGCATTCCCAGGCAAGACTTGAAAATGCTCATCAACAGGGGCCGACCTTCTGCTTCCAAGCGGCTGCGTACACCCTCGATGCCGAATTTGGGTCCGGGAAAGGCGTCCAAAAGCGCGTCCGGGAGCGTGATGTCTACGAGCTTGATTTTGCCGTCCATGGACAGCTTGCCGAAGATGCCGGTCAACAGGGACGGAATATCAGCGGTAAAATTGCGAACCGGATAACTGACCGTAACCAGTCCTCTTTGTTGTCCGTCCGGCAGCGTTTCCAGCACGTCTGCTTGCACGGCCCGGCCGAGATACGGCTGCAATTCTGCCTGTTTCGCCGCAGGAAGGTCCGTCCAGGAGCCCACCGTCATGCCGACAGCGATTCCTTCTGCTTTTTTGAACAGGTCTTTGGCTTGGGTCAGATACGTTACCAGAATGCGTTGTTCACTCATTGGCGGTAAAAAGCCTCCTTTATGGCTTCCAGAAGCTGGATGATCGTCTGAACTTGACCACGAAAAAAGCCTCCCCAATTGGATAGGGAGGCGGTGACTGCATGCAAAATGCTCTTGGTATCGCCTCTCATCTCTCGGGTCAGAATGCAAGATGGACGAAAATGTGTCACGCCACCTTGATTCTTATCCGCTGGAATTAGCACCGTTACGCTCTTCGTGCAGAAGCAGCGCCGGTTGCCGGGCATCATAGGGCCAGTCCCTCAGCCAGCTCGTGATAAGAGTTATAAGATTCATCCGTTACGTCGCGTTTCGGATTACACCCATGATATGACGAGATGAAACGAGAGTCAATTGCGATTTTTTGAAAAAAGCAGGTGAAACTTTTTTCCGCGTTTTGCGTGGTAGGAGTGGAAAGGGTGTGAAAATCTTGGGGATGTAGGCTTGGAAGACGTGTACCGGATGTACGTAAACGATATTTTCCGCTATCTGTATCGACTCACTCGGGACGTGGGACAGGCGGAAGATTTGACCCAGGAGACATTTTTTCGCGCCTACCTTGCCTTGGACGATTACCGCGGTGAAAAGGTGCGTCCCTGGTTGTTCAAGGTAGCCTACCACGCTTTCGTGGATTGGCACCGCCGGCGGATAAAAAGTCCGCTGCAGTTGACGGGATGGTTGCCGGAGCAGGCTGACCGCCATGCGCAAGACCCGCAGGATGCTTTGGTATCAAAGGAGCAGATGGATACAGCCATCCTGTACCTGGAGTCTTTGCCGGAGCTGCAAAGGCAGTGTGTGGTCCTGTCTGCCATGCACTTGAGCTACGCGGAGATCGCCGAGGTACTTGCCGTGGAGACGACAGATGTCAAGCGGGCACTGTTTCGCGGGCGGCAGAAGCTGCGAAAGATAAAGGAGCGTGATCGGGATGACGAATAGGGAGAACGAAGACAGGGAAAAGCGAATGCTGGCCTATTTGCGAGGCGAGCTGCCTGCTGACGAGGAAGAGCGGCTGCGGGAAGAGCTGCTGCGCGACGAGGAGTACGCAGAGCGGATGGAGCGCCTGCTTCTGGGTGAAGAGGAGGGAGTACGGCCGACGACAGAGGAGGTCAGGCTTCCCGAGGAGCGCCAGCAGCTTCTGCTGCGCCGGGGAAAGTGGCGGATGCGCTTTGGCAATGCGGGCTTCACGCTGGGGATCGCATTTTTTGCCGGCGTGGTGATCTGGTTTGCCAATGTATTGTTTGGCTACCCCATTTACGACGATATGCACCGGGTTGTGAAGAGCGTCTTCAACTTTACCCAGCCGGGTGTCAGTGTCGGCAGCAGCGGATCGCAGATTGGCCTGTTCTACGGCAACATCCGGATGGAATTGCGTGAGAGCGTAGGCAACAGCCAGCGCAATGCAGGCTATCTGGAGAGCAAGAATGTTTTGTGGAATGTTCAGGTACAGCCGAAATGGACGAATGGCGCCAGAGACATGAAGCTGTTTTTCCGCTATCCGACAGAGGCGTCAGCCGGTGAAGAGACAGATTATCTGCGCAGCTCCGCCTGGAAGACGATGGACACACTGCCGGAAGGAACGGTATCGCAACTGGCGATTTCCTTCGACCGCTTTTTGACGTATCAGCAGTATCAGCAGCTCATCTCTCGCCATCTCGGTGCAGATGAGCACCAGTCTATCTGGTTTGCGGTCGATACGGGTCAGGAGGCAAAGGATCACGATGAGAGTGCAGGCAACGTGCTGCTGTCCGCAGGAGATGTATGGGGATTTGCTGAAAGGGAGCTTCATTACGGCGACAAACCGATTCTCGAAAACGGCGAGGGAGAGCGCAGGGAGCAAGCCTTTTTGGACGAGATGAAATTTCTCGTCGAGAAGAAAAGCATGGCTACGAGCATCGCCAGACAGTTGATGTACAACGAGCCCGCGATCGAGGAGCGCTATGAGTATGTGCGGGAGAACGGACTGCGCATTTACGGCGCTGTCATCACCGGACCTACGAAGGAACTGCTTGCGCTCAGGGAAGAGCCGTCCATTACTGCTGCCATGCTGGGAGAGGTGGACTGGTGGAACTGGGACATGCCGCCAGCCTCGGGGCGTCAGTACAGCCGCTAGGGGGCATCTGTCCCAAAATGGGTGTTGACAGTCTCCGCATCATGGTTGTATGATTCAAACTAATCAAAACCGCATATGTTGGATACCTTATCCAGAGAAGGTGGAGGGACTGGCCCGATGATACCCGGCAACCGACATGCCGCTTGTAGCAGCTTTGGCTGTACGCATAGCGCATGCACGGTGCTAATTCCTGCAGAAACAAAAGTGGTCTGGAAGATAAGGGGGAGACTCACGTTGCAACATTACGTGTACGTACAAAACCTCTTTTCTTCGTGAAAAGAGGTTTTTTTATTGGCTATTGGCGTTGATTGAACAGGCTTGCACCACCTGAACATTTGGATGATACAGCTTGGGAACATAGGAAATCGACAGGAACGAAGGGAGAATGGGAAGCATGGCATATCGTGCACTAACGGAGAAAGAAGCGGTCGAGTACGTCAAAGGAATTCCCGGGCTTTTTTCCGAGGGAGCGCAGTTTTCCAGCCGGGAGATCGGCGATGGAAACCTGAACCTTGTATTTGACATTCGCGAGGAAGCGACAGGAAAAAGAGTAATCGTCAAGCAGGCCCTGCCGTACGCGCGGGTAGTCGGCGAATCGTGGCCGCTTACGGTGGACCGTGCGCGGATCGAGAGCGAAGCGTTGCAGCTCCAGCACAAGTACGTGCCAGACTTGGTGCCGCAAGTGTATCACTTCGACAAGGAATTGGCCCTGACCGTGATGGAGCATGTCGGGGACCACGTGATCATGCGCAGAGGGTTGATCGAGGGCAATACCTACCCGCTTTTCGCCAAGCAGATTGGTCGTTTTCTCGCCTACACGCTGTTTTACACATCTGATCTGGGTGCGCATCCATACGAGAAAAAGGCGCTCGTCGGACGGTTCATCAATCCCGAATTGTGCAAGATTACAGAAGACTTGGTATTTACTGACCCTTATGAAGACGCGCCGACCAACAATTTCAACCCGCTGATTCGCCGGGAAGTGGAAGAGATCTGGCAGAACAAGCCGCTGAAGCTGGAAATTGCCAAGCTGAAATACGATTTCTTGACACGTGCTGAAGCGCTGCTGCACGGCGACCTGCATACAGGCAGCATCTTTATCTCGCCGACCAGTCTCAAGGCGATCGATCCTGAATTCGCCTACTACGGGCCGATCGGCTTCGACATCGGAGCGGTGATCGCCAACCTGTTGCTCAATTTCGCCGGTCAGCACGGCTTGCAGCCGGATCGGGAAAAGCGCGAAGCGTACCGCGAGTACCTGCTGGAAACGGTGGAAAACGTATGGACGGAATTCGTTTCGCAATTCGTCTCACTGTGGCACAAGCATGCGAAGGAACGCAGCGCCCATGTGGAAGGTCTGTGGGAGAGCTACGTCAATCGCCTGATTCAGGATACTGCCGGATATGCAGGCTGCAAAATCCTCAGACGCGTCATCGGTCTTGCCGGTGTAGCGGACCTGAACGATATCAAGGACGACCAGACGAGGGCAGAAGCCGAGCGTTTGGCTCTGGAGATCGGGCAAGCGCTGATTCTCGAACGCGGCAATGTGCAAGCCTCGACAGACATCACCGATCTGGTACGCACCGTTACAGCGAGATACTATGAGGGGGCAGCGATTGTATGACGACGAGCACAGCATTGTCACCGGTCAAATGGGAAGGAGATGCGCTGGTCTTGCTGGACCAGACGCGTCTGCCGGTGGAGACGGTTTATTTGACCTTGACGACCGCAGAAGAGGTATGGGCGGCGATCCGCCATTTGCAGGTGCGCGGAGCGCCGGCGATCGGGATGGCGGCAGCGTATGGACTGTATCTGGGAATTCGCAACAGTGAAGCGGCGAGCGAGGAAGCGTTCTGGAGCGAGCTGACCCGGCAGGCCGAGTATTTGGGCACATCCCGCCCGACTGCTGTCAACCTCTTTTGGGCGCTGGAGCGGATCAAAAATCGCGTGCAGCAGGAAGCGGGAAAAGCTGTAGGCGAGCTGAAGGCCGCTGTTCTCGACGAGGCACTGGCGATCCAGCGGGAGGACGCGGAAGTGTGCCGAACGATTGGCGAGCATTTGCTGACGCTTTTGCAAGACGGTATGGGCATCCTCACCCACTGCAATCCGGGGGCGCTGGCAACCGCTGCGTACGGGACGGCGACAGCTCCTTTCTACCTGGCCAAAGAGCGCGGATGGGATCTGAAAATTTACGCCGACGAAACCAGACCCGTGCTGCAAGGCTCCCGTCTCACCGCTTACGAATTGCAGCAGGCAGGCATCGATGTCACGCTCATTTGTGACAACATGGCGGCGATGGTCATGGCTCAGGGCAAAGTGCAGGCAGTCATTGTCGGCACGGACCGGGTAGCAGCCAACGGAGATGTTGCCAACAAAATCGGCACCTACGGCGTGGCTGTTCTGGCGAAGGCTCACGGAATTCCGTTTTACGTCGCAGCTCCGCTTTCTTCGGTCGACCTGGAGACAGCGACAGGAGCAGACATTCCGATCGAGGAACGTCCCGGCGAGGAGATTACGCATGGCTTGGGCAAGCAGGTCGCACCGGATGGAATCAAGGTGTACAACCCCGCTTTCGATATTACGCCGGCTCGCTACATCACCGCGATTGTGACCGAGACAGGCATTTTCAAACCGGAAGAGATTCAAAACAGCAAACGGTAAAAAAGTCGAACAGCGACATCCTGGCTCTTGCAGGAGGTCGCTGTTTTTACTAGAGTGGAGGTATTCATATAATAAGGAAAGTAATCAGGAAAGAGCTGGGGGGCGGCAAAGCATGACGGCAAAAAGGAGCATTGGCGTAAAGGCGGAATGGCTGGGCGAAAAGCAGTTTCGGGCGGTAGGACCGAGCGGGTATAGCGTAATGATGGATTCCAGCGCGAAGATCGGCGAGGGATCGACTGGCAACAGTCCGATGGAGTTGTTGGTAGTAGCGCTATGCGGCTGCATGGGCATGGGCGTAACGAATATTTTGAAAAAAATGAGGCAGGAACTGGAATCGTTGCAGATCGAAGCGGACGCTTTGCGCAGCGATGATACTCCCGGAGCGATCACGGAGGTTCACTTGACGTTTCACGCTACGGGAGCAGTGGTCCCTTCCCGCATCTGGCAGGCGATCAGGCTGGAGAGCGAGCAATACTGCCCGGTGGCTGCTTCCTTGAAGGCAGTAATCGTACCGCATGTCGTGCTCAATGGAGAGAATGTGCCGATGCCGGAACAGCCTGCATCAGCAATCGACCCGGAATAGAGAGGAGCATGGGGATGAGAGTGCTGCCGATGACCGAAGATTCGTTTCTCAAGCAATTGGAGCCAGGCGATGCGAGCGAGATGTTCTGGCTGATTGACACCAATCGCGCCTACTTGCGCCAGTGGCTGCCGTGGCTCGATTACAATACAAAGGTGGAAGATAGCGCGCAGTTTATCGCCATGACGATCGACCAGCACAACAACAACCAGGGCACGCATTACGGCATCTGGTACAAGGGGCGGCTGGCGGGAACGCTCGGCGTGCACAACATCGACTGGATCAACAAAAAGACGTCGCTCGGCTACTGGCTGGGCTCCCAGTTTCAAGGCAGGGGGCTGATGACGCAGGCTGTCGTGACGTACATGGATCGATTGATCTTCGGCTCCTGGAAGCTGGAGAGGCTGACGATTCAAGCAGCGACCGGCAATGCCAGGAGCAGGGCGATTCCCGAGCGGCTCGGTTTTCAATTGGAAGGAGTCATGCGCCGCAACGAGTTTTTGTACGATCACTACGTCGATCACGCCGTCTACAGCATGCTGCGCAGCGAGTGGCTGGAGCTACGGGGTGGAAAAACAAAACTTATTGACAAGGAAAATTTGGTAAATTACGATGTTAGAAGTGAAGGAGGACGTAACTTTTGACGCTCCTCCTTTTGTTTTTTTACAGGGGCCATGCAACTTCCATGAGGTGAGCTTTATGCGAATATTACGAGAATTATCCTGGTTTTTCCGGGCATATTGGAAGCGTTATACGATAGGGATCGCCTGTCTGTTTCTGATAGATGTGCTGATGTTGTGGCCGCCGCGTCTGATCGGCCAGATGGTCGACAGCATGCGCAACGGCACGTTGACGCCGGCTATTTTGACGCAAAATGTGCTGATTTTGCTGACGCTTGGGTTTTCCCTCTACGCGATGCGCTTTCTCTGGAGGTATTTGCTGAACGGAGGAGCGCTGATTTTGGAGCGAATTTTGCGACAGCGGCTGTTTTCCCATCTGACGCGGATGACGCCCTCCTTTTACCAGCGCAGGCGCAGCGGCGACTTGATGGCGATCGCCACCAACGACATTCCGGCGATTGAGCAGACCGCGAGTGTGGGTGTGCTGACTCTGGTCGATTCGCTGTTTATGACGCTGTTGACTCTCAGTGTGATGATGATCACGATCGATTGGAAGCTGACCGTAGCAGCCTTGCTGCCGCTGCCTTTTGTGGCCTGGGCTACGGCGTATTACGGCCGGCTTTTGCATGAGCGCTTTTACCTGGCGCAGGAGGCGTTTGGCGAGATGAACGACCACGTCCAGCAGTCCGTTTCCGGGGTGCGTGTGATGCGTGCCTTTGTTCAGGAAAAGGAAGACGTCGCCGCGTTTCGCCGGGTGAGCGAAAAGACATTGGAGCGCAATGTAAACGTGTCGCGGGTGGACGCCCTGTTCGATCCGACGATCAACCTCATCATCGGGTTCAGCTTTCTCATCGGCTTTGGCTACGGGACCTACCTCGTGTTTACCAGCGCGATTTCCCTGGGTGATCTGATCGCCTTCAACATGTACCTCGGCTTGTTGATCTGGCCGATGCTCGCTTTTGGCTGGCTGATCAACGTGCTGCAACGGGGGAGTGCGTCCCATTTGCGGCTGTCGGAGTTTTTTGCGGAGGAACCGGGCATCGAGGAAGTGAAGCAGCCCGTCACAAAAGTAAGCGAAAATTCACTGGAAGCGCGCAGCTTTACCTTTGCGTATCCCGGCAGTGAGACGCCTGCCTTGTCCGACATCAGCTTTTCGCTGCAGGAAGGCGAGACGCTGGGCATCGTCGGACGGACAGGAAGCGGAAAGTCGACGCTCTGCCGTACGCTGCTTCACCAGTTTCCGATAACACCGAACACGTTGCTCGTCGGCGGAGTACCAATCGAGCAGCTCTCATTTGCCGCGCTGCGGGAAAAAATCGCCTACGTGCCGCAGGAGCACCTGCTGTTTTCGCGCTCGATCGCCGAAAACGTCGCCTTTGGCAAACCCGATGCGACGGAGGCAGAGGTGCGGCGAGCGCTGGCATTGGCTGAGATGAGCGGCGATATTGCCCATTTTCCCGAAGGCCTGCAAACGATGGTCGGGGAAAAGGGGGTCATGCTCTCCGGCGGCCAAAAGCAGCGCATTTCCATTGCCCGCGCCCTGCTGATGGATGCGGACATCCTGATTCTCGACGATTCGCTGTCCGCTGTAGACGCGCGTACGGAGGAGCGGATCATCCATCATCTGCGCGAGGAGCGGACCAACAAGACGACGATCATTACGGCGCATCGACTCTCCGCGATCCAGCACGCACAGCTTATTCTCGTGCTGGACGAGGGACGAATCGTGGAGCGTGGCACGCATGAAGAGCTGATGCAGCTCGGGGGCTGGTATGCAGAACAGTACCGGCGTCAGCAGATGGAAGAGGACGTGACTGGCTAGGCGGCAAGAGGAGGACTTTCAATGAGTGGACAAAAGGTATGGGGACGGCTGGTGTCGTTTGCCAAACCGTTTCAGAAACAAATAGCAGGGGCGCTCGTGCTGCTTGTGCTGGGGACGGGTGCAGAGCTGGCAGGTCCGTTTCTGGCGAAAATTATGATCGACAATCACATTTTGGCGATCCAGCAGACGTGGTATGAAGTCGAAGAAGAGGCACAAACGGCGGTCGAGGCAGCAGCGGTAGAGGTAAACGGCAGCTTGTACGTGCGGGAAGACAGGCTGATCGAAGCAGGATATTCGACCGAAGAACGGGATGCAGCAAAGGTGTCGGTCCTGGCAGAAGGAACTGCCTACTATCTGGTCGAGGGAGAGGTCAATCCCAACGCAGGTTGGCAAATCGTCTCCCAGGCGCAAGCGGGCGACCGCGAGCGGGTAGAGGTGGAATCGCCAGGCGGGAGTACGGCAGGCATCCGCCTGACAGCAGAAGAGGTCAAGGCGATGTACGCCGCAGACATCCCGCCGATCATCGGGCTTAGCGTCGGCTACGCCGTCCTGATTTTGCTGTCTGCCGGATTCAATTACTTGCAGATCTTGTGGCTGCAGACGATTGCCCAGCGCATTATCCAGCAGATGCGGATGAAGCTGTTTGCCCATTTGCAAAAGCTGCCCGTCTCGTTTTTTGACAAGACACCGGTCGGTGCTTTGGTATCTCGTGTCACCAACGATACGGAAGCGATTCGCGAGCTGTATGTGAGCGTGCTGGCTACGTTTGTGCAAAACGGGCTGTTCCTGATCGGTATTTTGGTCGCGCTGTTCATCCTCCAGCCGCAGCTCGCCCTGATCTGCTGCCTCACGGTTCCGGTGCTCGCTCTGCTGGTGTATTTCTACCACCGCTTCAGCTCGCGGTACTACGCGGCGATTCGCACCCGGCTGAGCGACATGAACGTGACGATCAACGAAATGATTCAAAATATGGCGATCGTTCAGGCGTTTCGCCGGGAAAAGGGCGTGGAGCAGGAATTTGCCAAGATCGCCGACGACTATTTCAAGGTGAGGCTGAAAGAAAACAACCTCGAATCTTTTCTGCTGCGCCCGGCGGTGGATTTGATCTCGAAGATCGCCTTGACGCTGATCGTCTGGTACTTCGGCTCGGCTTCCTTCCACAGCGTCATTTCCTTCGGGACGCTCTTTGCCTTTATCGATTACATGGGTCGTTTTTTCGAGCCGATCAACATGATTATGAACCGTCTTTCGCAGCTTCAGCAGGCGACCATTTCTGCCCAGCGCGTGTTTGAAATCATGGACTTGCCTGAGGAACAGACAGAACCGAGCAAGGAGATCGGACGTCCGCGCGGCGAAGTGGCGTTCGAAAACGTCTCGTTTGCCTACTCCGGCGACCAGTACGTGCTGAAAAATGTTTCGTTCACAGCAAAGCCGGGGGAGACGATTGCCTTGGTCGGGCATACCGGCTCGGGGAAAAGCTCCCTGATGAACCTGCTGCTCGGCTATTATCCGGTGACAAAAGGGCGCATCCGCATCGACGGAAACGAGATGAGCGGCGCCGATATCCAAAAGCTGCGCCGCCATATCGGGCTGGTGCTGCAAGATCCGTTTTTGTTTACCGGCAGCATCGGATTCAATATCCGCATGTACAACGCGCAGATTACGGATGAGCAGGTGCAGGCAGCAGCCCGGGCGGTACGTGCCGACGAGTTTGTCAACAGGCTGCCGAACGGGTATGAAGAACCGGTGGTCGAGCGGGGCGCGACGCTTTCTGCCGGCCAGCGCCAGTTGATCTCGTTTGCCCGCGCGCTTGCTGCCGATCCGGCGATCCTGATTCTCGACGAGGCGACCGCGAGCATCGACAGCGAGACGGAGCTGGCGATCCAGGAAGCCTTGCACGTCTTGTCACGGGGACGGACGACGTTTATCATCGCGCACCGTCTGTCCACGATTCAGCACGCCGACCAGATTCTCGTCCTCTCGCGGGGCGAGGTGGTGGAGCGCGGCCGCCATGAAGAGCTGATGGAACAGGGTGGAATCTATCGGAAAATGTACCAACTCCAGCAAGGCGACCTTTCTGTTAAAGTGAGTGGATAAACGAAAGGTTGGCATATCTGCATCAATGCAGGCAGTGTGGAGAAGGAATGTGGAGGTTTCTGAAACGATGCAGTCATCACGATTTACGTTTTGGGCATTGATTGTTGTAGTGGCGGTAGCCGGGGCAAACCAGGGATTGACGATCCCGCTGCTTGCGGTCATGCTGGAAAACCAGGGCGTCTCCTCGGTCGTCAACGGGTTAAACGCAACCGCATTGTACATCGGTATTGTACTCGTCTCTCCCTGGCTGGAGATCCCGCTGAGGCGGTTGGGATACCGCAGCACGATCTTCTGGGGCCTGGTTCTTCTCACAGGGGCGACGGTGCTGGTTCCGCTGTTTTCGTCGCTGACGGCCTGGTTTGTGCTCCGATTGCTGATGGGAGTGGGCGATTCGACGCTGCATTACGCCAGCCAGATGTGGGTGACCAAGATCGCCGAAAAGAAAAATCGCGGGCGTGACCTGTCGATATACGGGCTCAGCTTTGGTATCGGCTTTGGTGTCGGTCCACTGGGCTTGAACTTGCTGCCGTACGGGATTTGGGCTCCATTCGGCGCGTTGCTGCTCTTGTATGCCGTCGCCTACGTACTGTTGAGCCGGATCAAAAACGACTTTCCCGAAGAGATCAGCCAGACCGAGAAAAAGCAAAACAAGTATGCGACCGTGTTGCGCATCGGCTGGCTGGCGCTGATCCCGTCGTTTTTGTACGGGTACATGGAGACGACGCTGAACGGGAGCTTCCCCGTATTCGCCTTGCGCACCGGGCTGTCGGTAGAGTGGGTATCGGTACTTTTGCCTTCCTTTATTCTGGGCAGCATCATTCTGCAAATGCCGCTCGGCGCGCTCAGTGACAAAGTGGGGCGCAAACAGGTGATGTTTTGCTGCGCCCTGATCGGTGCGGCAGCCTTTTTCTTCTTCCCGATGGCTGGCGACAACGTCTGGATAATGATGTTCCTGTTGGCTGTCGCGGGGGCGGCAGTAGGCTCCTTTTACTCGCTGGGCATGGCGTTTGCCGCTGATATTTTGCCTGGGTCGATGATTCCCACGGCGGGGATCGTGGCCGCGATCAACTTCGGCGTCGCCAGTATTCTCGCTCCAGGAGTCAATGGGTACATGATGCAGGCGTGGGAGCCATGGACGATATTCTGGGTGATGGGCGGACTGCTGCTCGCTTTTGCGGTCGCCTGTCTGTTCCAGCGCAGGTCGCTGTCACACGGGTCGATTGAATGGCAAAAGCAAGGCTAAGCTATACGTTTGTACAAAAAAGAGATTGTTTGTGACAAAAAGACGCATAAACGGGCGGCAGGATGGAAAGCGTATGGTATAGATAGAACGATGTTTTGGAAGGAGCTGATCCATATGATGACTCCGTCCGTGTTCAAACGGGGGCTCATCTGGATTCTGTTTTTCATCGTCAGCCTGGTGGTCGTTCCGTTTTTTTCCGACGACAGTCCGACGCCGCCTGCAGTACCACAAACGACTCAGCAATAAGCGATGGAGAAAAAGACTCGCTTTCGTCTGCCAGGATGTAGCTCCTGCGGCGATCAGCGAGTCTTTTTTGTTGTGTCATCAGACGAACGGCTTTCAGGAAGATCGTCGTTCCCAGACGACATATGTATTGGCGATCAGATCGTGCCAGCCTTGTTTTCGCTTGGTCCAGCCAGCCCACAAATAGCCAAGGCCAAAGGGAATGGCAGAGAGGGTTTTGCCGAGCACTTCGCGCAGCACCACTTGCCCGAAAGACAGTGTTTGGCGAGCGGCCTGGCCGGTCGTGACGACGCGAATACCGAAAACCATTTTGCCCAGGGTCTGGCCGCTCCACCAGGTCAACAGACATGCGTACAAAAAGCCAAACGCGACTTCCAGCCCGTCCACAACGGAAAAAAGGGCGCTGGAAAAGCCGAGCGCGCGCCGCAGCGGCTGAAAGATCAACAGGCTCGTGCCCAGGAGAAACAGGGAATCCAGAAAGAGTGCGGCCACGCGAATCCAGAAGCCGGCGTAGTGAACGGCGACTTCCTTGGGAGCATGAACATGATCGATCGTGGTCTCATGCATGGGGCAACCCTCCCGTCATGGATTCATCTGGTACAGCAGGCGATGGGTAGACTGGCGATCGAGCACACGTGCGATGCCCAGAGGATCGGGATTGGACCAGTGCTGCCTCAAGGCGAAGAGCAGGCTTCTCAACGAAAGCTGCTCCTTGTAGCGGACGACGATCGCTTCTGTCTCACCGCTCAGGGCGAGCGCATACTGGGTAGCCTCGTCCAGATCGCCAAACTGGTCGATCAGCCCCAGGTCTTTCGCCTGCTCTCCGGAGTAGATTCGGCCGTCGGCGATTTCCAGCACTTTTTCGCGTGGGAGATTGCGCCCATTGACGATGACGTCGACAAACTTGTTGTAGCTGTCATTGACCAATGTTTGAAAAATGTGTTGCTCCTGCGTCGTCATCGCCCGGGCCGGACTGCCGATGTCTTTGAAACGACCACTTTTGATCGCATATTGATGAACCCCCAGCTTGTTGATCGCTTCCCCGTAGTTGAGCAAGTTAAAGATCACTCCGAGGCTTCCGGTCAGCGTGTTCGGATTGGCAAAAATCGAGTCTCCGGCTGTCGCCAGGTAGTAGCCGCCTGATGCTGCCGTGGAGCCCATGCTGATCACGATTGGGAGGTTGCGCTCCTTTTTGAGATGGAGCAATTGGCTGTGGATCTCGTCGGTCGCTACGACTTCGCCGCCAGGACTGTCGATCCGAAGTACGACCGCCTTGACACTCGGATCAGCCTCGACCCTTCGCAGTTGCTCGTGCAGCACTTCGGCCATCGAGGGCAGACCGCTCGCGTTGCGCTGCCCGGATATGACCCCGTTGACAAAAAGCTGGACGATCTTGTTTTCTCCTGAACCGGACAGGACCTCTTCCTCCAGGTAGTAGCCGGAAGAATCAGCGGCTAGATTGGAGCTGCTCAATCGCTCCACGAAAATTCCCGCTATCAGCACGGCAAACACCGTTACAAGGGCCGTCATTCGTTTTCGTACCATGGAAGTCACCTCATTATTAGCATGAACCGCAGCGGCGAGAGTTACACATTGGCGGAGAACGAAAAATGGGGATTGACGAAATGAGATGCCTACATTAGAATAATTATAAATTCTTTGCCTCTACACAAAAAAATTCACCTAAGCAAAGATATGGATAATCATTATCAATTAGGATGCTGTTGCCTGCGGGCAGCAGCTTCCACTGTTTTTACGGGAGAAATAAGTCTGATTCTCTTTCTCAATGAGAGTGCCAAAAAAGGAGATGGAAACAAATGTGGGAAAAATGGGTGATGGCGATATCGGCAATCGGATTGCTGGTCAGTTGGCTGTACGGAGAAGTCGGGGGATTTGATCTGTCCTGGTTGGCAGTGCTGTTGTGCGGTATCCCGATCGCCTGGTCAGCGGGAAAGGAGCTGTTCCAGGAGAGAACGGTCAACAGCGATGTGCTGGTAACGATCGCGATCATCGCGGCTGTATCGATCGGCGAGACGTTCGCGGCCGGTGAAGTGGCTCTGATTATGATGCTCGGCATGTGGCTGGAGCAGCGGACTGTGGCGAAAGCAGCCTCTGCCTTGGAAGAAATGGTGCAAATGGCACCGCAAACGGCGACTGTAAAACGGGGTGACGACTGGATGGAGGTGCCGCTTGAAAAGGTCGTGCAAGGCGATCTGATCCTGGTGAAGCCAGGCGAGAAGGTGCCGGTAGACGGCGTGGTAAAAAGCGGTCAGGCAGCACTCAACCAGGCGGCGCTGACAGGCGAGTCCCTGCCGGTCGACAAACGGTCCGGGGACGAAGTGTTCATGGGTACGCTCAATACGAACGGCGTTATTGAGATTGAAGCAAAACGGGTCGGCGATGAGACGACATTTGCCAAGGTGACGCGCCTGGTCGCGGAGGCGATGGAGCGCAAAGCACCCGTACAGCGTCTGTTGGACCGCTGGGCGGCGTGGATCGTCCCGACGAGTTTGGTCGCAGCGGTCCTGGTGTACCTGTTCACCGGAGATTTGGTGCGTGCCGTTACCATCCTGATCGTCTTCTGCCCGTGTGCGCTCGTGCTGGCGACACCTACCGCGATCATGGCCGGGATCGGCAGCGCCGCCAAACACGGCATCCTGATCAAAAGCGGTGTCGCTCTCGAACAGATTGGTCTGGTCAACGCCTTGCTGTTTGACAAGACGGGTACGTTGACGGAAGGAAAGTTGCAAGTCGCTGGCGTTGCCCGCCTTCACAATCAGGATGCCGATGAAGTAATTCGTCTGGCAGCAGCGTTGGAGCAGCACTCCGAGCACCCGGTCGCACAGGCGATCGTCAAAGCCGGAGAAGAACGCACTGTCACTTTGCCCAAAGTCGATTCCTTCCTCGTCCATCCCGGCAACGGCGTATCGGGTCAGATCGAGGGACAGCAGGTTCTGGTGGGGAACCGTCGCTTTTTTACCGACATGGGAGTAGCGACCGAGGAATTGGAGCAGATGAAGGAAGAGCAGGAACAGGCGGGTCGTACGGCGGTGTTCGTTGCCCGCGGCGGCAAGCTGATCGGGATGATTACGCTGGCTGACCGCGTGCGGACAGAGGCGCGGGAGACGATTGGATTGCTTCGTCTGCACGGTGTCGGGAACATCGCCATGCTCACCGGCGACAACCGCGGTGCTGCGGCACAGATCGCCCAGCAGGCCGGAGTGACTACCGTATACGCGGAACAGTTTCCCGAAGCGAAGTACCGGCATGTGGAGGAGTACCGCAAGCAAGGTCATGTCGTCGGAATGGTAGGCGACGGCATCAACGACGCCCCGGCCCTGACTTCTGCCCACGTCGGCATTGCCATGGGGGCAGGCGGGACGCAAATCGCGGCGGAAGCGGCCGATATCGTTATTATGAATGACGACCTGTCCAAGGTGGCCGACGTCGTCCGGCTGGGCCAAAAGACGCTGCGCGTCATCCGCGAAAACCTGATCGTCTCCAGTGTAATCAATCTCGGCGCTGTCGCTCTTGCCATGTGGGGCGTGCTCGGACCTGTAGGGGGAGCCTTTGTGCACAATGCCACTTCGGTCCTCGTCGTCCTCAACTCTGCCCGGCTGATCCATTACCTCTCCGGGCTCAACAAGCACAAACGGCCGACACCTCCGTCGCTCGCTTCCTGTTCATCCTGTACCTGCAAAGGCGAATGTGAGATGTCGAGATAACGGACGCTTTGATTTGGGTCGTGCATCGCAGTCTGTCAAAAGGCTGCGATGTTTTTTGTGCCACGTCATGGATTTTTCCAAATATTCATGTAAACTATAAGAAGATAGAACTGTTCGTGGGGGATGATGCCATGATTATCCAGGTACAGGATTTGACAAAGAACTACGGTTCGTTGCAAGTGTTGAAAGGAATCACGACACAGGTACAGGAGCGCGAGGTTGTCTGCGTCATCGGTCCCTCGGGTTCGGGAAAAAGCACGTTCTTGCGCTGTCTCAATCAACTGGAGGAGATGACGAGCGGCAAAATCGTCATCAACGGGCACGACCTGTCTGATCCGAAGGTGGACATCAACAAGGTGCGCGAAGACGTGGGAATGGTGTTTCAGCGCTTCAACCTGTTTCCGCACAAAACGGTGCTGGAAAACGTGATGCTGGCGCCTGTCAAAGTGCGCAAGATCAATGCAGAAGAGGCGCGGGAAAAAGGGATGACGCTTTTGCGAAAAGTGGGCCTGGAGGAAAAGGCCGATGTGTATCCGGAACGGCTTTCGGGAGGACAGATGCAGCGGGTGGCCATCGCCCGTGCGCTGGCGATGAATCCGAAGGTGATGCTGTTTGACGAGCCGACCTCGGCGCTCGACCCGGAGCTGGTCGGAGAGGTGCTCGCGGTGATGAAGGATTTGGCCCGGGAAGGCATGACGATGATTGTCGTCACGCATGAAATGGGTTTCGCCCGGGAAGTCGGCGATCGCGTCATTTTTATGGACCAGGGCGTAATCATGGAAGAAGGAAAGCCCGAGGAAGTGTTTGAAAATCCGAGACACGAGCGTTTGCGTTCGTTCCTGGGAAAAGTCATGGTCTCCTGACATACATACGGCACCAGTCGTTCCCGATACGGAACCTGGTGCCTTTTTTGCATATTCAGTTGGAAGCCTCCAGCAACTGGCTGACTGTGACAAAGCGGTATCCTTGCTGGCGCAGATAGGTGATCAGCTCCTGCAGCGCCGCTACCGTTTGCCGCTGGTTCAGCCCGCCGTCGTGGAAGAGGATAATGTCGCCAGGCGAGACGTCGCGCTTGACGCTTTTGGCAATCACCGATGCGGTCCGGGCCAGCGACCAGTCGCGAGGATCGATCGACCAGTGAATCACATCGTAGCCGCTCGCCTGTACCGCGTTCATCACGTCGTGGGTCATCACCCCGCCCGGAGGACGGTAATACTGGGCCAAAATCCCGGTCGTGCGCAAAATCGAGCGCTCTCCCTGCTTGATGTCATCGTACACTTCCTGTTCGGTCAGCTTGTGCAGATCGTGATGCCGATAGCCGTGATTGCCGATTTCATGGCCGGCCTTGGCGATCCATTGCATCACCTTGGGGTATTTGTCCACCTGAGAGCCGAGGACAAAGAAGGTCGCCGGTACATGATTGTTGTGCAGTACCTCGAGAATCTGCGGCGTGTAGACGGCATCCGGCCCGTCGTCGAAGGTGAGAGCCACGACCTTTTTGGGCGTGTCGATGCGATGGATCGGTTCATAGACGGGATGGACAGAAACAGCCGCCGTCGATGTCGCAAAAAAACAAAAAACGATAGCGAGAACGCATGCCAATCGTACACATCTCATAGCGGGACTCCTTCTTTAACAGGTATGAACATAGGGTTTGCCGCTTTCCGGGCAAAACATGCTGCCAAATGAAAACAGCGATGAGCGAGGCTTGAGCCATATGATAAAATGGTATGGATCGGATGACGGAGAGGAGAGAGTGATGTGCAACTCCGCGGTTTACTGCATGGATTGACACACCAGTATTACGGGAAGGACAAGCCCGTAGACTACTACATGAACATAGGAGAGGATCGTCTGCCGCTCAATGAGTTCCTGGGCAGCGAAGTGAACATTACATTTTTGGGCGAAAAAAACTGCATCGCCTGTGGACGCAAAACGAACAAGACATTTAACAGCGGGTATTGCTATCCCTGTTTTACCAAACTTCCGGAAAATGACCTGTGCATCGTCAAGCCGCACGAGTGCCATTTTGACCAGGGGACATGCCGTGACGCGACCTTCGGGGAAACGCACTGCATGATTCCGCACTACGTCTACCTGGCTGTATCCAGCGACATCAAGGTCGGTCTGACCCGCAAAAACAACGAGCTGAAGCGCTGGGTGGACCAGGGTGCGATCCGCGCCATTCCGATTGCCGAACTGCCGACGCGACGGATGGCAGGCGAACTGGAGGTGCATCTCAGCCAATTTTTGCCGGACAAGACCAACTGGCGAAAGATGCTCAAGGGCGAGGTCCGGGAGATCGACCTGTTGGCCATGCGCGACGAGGTGTACAGCCACTTCCCGGACGCGTTCAAACCGTTTCAGTACCGTGAAGACGAGTGGGTCGAGATCACGTATCCGATTCTGGAATCGCTGGACAAAATTACCTCCAAGACGCTGGACAAGGAGGAGACAATCAGCGGCCGGCTGATCGGCGCGAAGGCGCAGTACCTGATCTTCGAAAACAGCGTGTTTCATGCGAGAAAACACGCGGGCTACCAGGTAGAAATTTCGTTTGGGGGGTAAAGGAACATGACACTGAAAGCGTATCTGTACGACAAATGCGGTACGTGCCGCAAAGCCAAGCAGTGGCTCAAGCAGGAAGGAATCGGCTTCGAGGAAATCCCGATCGCCGATACCCCTCCCGGCAAGGAAGAGCTGCGGGCGATGTGGAAGGCAAGCGGACTGGATTTGCGCAAGTTTTTCAATGTAAGCGGAGTGCAGTACAGGGAGCTGGGGTTAAAAGACAAGCTCCCGACGATGACGGAAGAGGAGATGCTGGAGCTGCTCGCGTCCAACGGCAAGCTGATCAAACGCCCGCTGCTGTTCGATCAGGACAAGGTTACCTTGGGCTTCAAAGAAGAAGAGATGGAGAAAGTCTGGGGAGGAAAGTAACATGCGCAAACCTTCACAGCGGCTGCAGCACCTGTCAGCCGCTATCTTTTCCCAAATGGCACAGCGCAAACGGGCAGTGGCGCAAACGCGCACCGTTTACGATCTGAGCATCGGCAGCCCGGATCAGGCGCCCGACCAGGAGCTTTTGGATGTGCTCGTGCAGGCGGCACGCGAGCCGGGGGCATTCGGCTATGCGCTCAGCGAAGGCACCGCTGCCTTTCGTGCAGAGGTCGCCCGCTGGTACGAGTTCCGTTTCGGCGTGGAGCTGGACGCCGACACAGAAGTACATTCGCTGATGGGCTCCCAGGATGGTCTCGCTCACTTTGCACTCGCCTGGACGGACCCGGGGGATCTCGTGCTGGTCCCAGACCCGGGCTACCCGATTTACGCCGGGGGTGTCCAACTCGCGGGAGCTGTGCCTTATCCGATGCCGCTGACGGCAGACAACGGCTTTTTGCCCGATTTGCAGGCGATCCCGGACAGTGTCGCCGCCCGTGCCCGCTTCATGATTCTCAACTACCCCAACAACCCGGTTTCAGCCGTAGCGACGCTCTCTTTTTTCGAGGAAGTCGTCGCCTTTGCCAAGCGGCACGACATCATCGTCGTGCACGACCTGGCGTATTCGGAAATGGCCTTTGACGGCTACAAGCCGCCCAGCTTCCTGCAAGCACCAGGCGCTAAAGAGGTGGGCATCGAGTTCAACTCATTTTCGAAGAGCTTCAACATGGCCGGCTGTCGGATCGCCTATGTCGTCGGCAACGCAGAGATCATCAAACCGCTTGCTGTGGTCAAGTCCAACGTCGACTACGGCGTATTCCTGCCTGTCCAGCAGATGGCGATTGCCGCTTTGCGCAAAGACCGGCTCACTGGCGGGGAAAACAGCGTAGCCGCCCTGTACCAGGAGCGACGCGATGCCCTGCTCGCGGCACTGGCCGAGGCGGGCTGGAAGATCGATCCCCCGAAGGCGACGATGTTCGTCTGGGCACCTGTGCCTGAAGGCTGGACTTCCCAGCAGTTCGCGTTTCGCCTGCTGGAGGAGACGGGTGTAGTCGTCATTCCCGGCGATGCATTTGGCGCACAAGGTGAAGGCTACGTGCGGATCGCCCTCGTACAGCCGCCCGAGCTGCTGGTAGAAGCTGCGCGAGAGATTGCGAGGTCAGGTATTTTACAGCGCAACCAAAAACAGGAATAATAATCTGACGAATGGGAATACTGG
This sequence comes from Brevibacillus sp. TJ4, assembly GCF_044627595.2. NCBI lineage: Bacteria > Bacillati > Bacillota > Bacilli > Caryophanales > Paenibacillaceae > Brevibacillus > Brevibacillus sp. TJ4. The sequence goes on from NZ_CP185865.1 coordinate 715,837, forward strand.
GACTGTAAGCGCTTTAGATGTGGCAGCTTTATTGAAAATAAATAACAAGTAACAATTATTCCTTCTTTATATTGACTATAAACAAATAGATTGATATGATGTGAGAGGTAGTTTATGAACAAAAACATGTAGGAGGTCGTTACATATGGCACAACGTCTCGTTGGACTCCCAGCTCCAGATTTTACCCTGGAAACTGCACTGGGTAACGGCAAAGAATTCGGCAAGGTTTCTTTGTCTGATTATCGCGGCAAATGGTTGGTTATGTTCTTCTATCCACTCGACTTTACTTTCGTTTGCCCGACTGAAATCATCGCGATGAGCGATGCAATCGAAGAGTTCAAAGATCTGGATGCTGAAGTTCTCGGCCTGTCCGTTGACTCTGTTCACTCCCACCGCGCTTGGATCAACACTCCTCGCGACCAAAACGGTTTGGGTGGCCTGAACTTCCCGCTGGCTGCTGACTTCAACAAAACAACTGCACGTGCATACGGCGTTCTGGATGAAGAAGCAGGCGTTGCGTTCCGCGGTCTGTTCATCATCGATCCAGAAGGCATCCTGAAATACCAAGTTGTGACCGACCTGAACGTAGGTCGTTCCACTGAAGAAACTCTGCGCGTGCTGCAAGCACTGCAAGCAGGTGGCCTGTGCCCAGCGAACTGGAAGCCAGGTCAAGAAACGCTCTCCGTTTAATTGCAGACGGATGCGACGAAAAGAGCCTAACGTCAGTTAGGCTCTCAGCCTGTAGACAAAGTTCCGTAAGGAACAGGGTCTGCAGGCTTTTTTGTTGAATATAGAACATGTTACGTTTTCAAAAGTTATTTTTTAGAGGTGGCATTATGCTTAATAAGCAAGAGGCCGAAGGGCGTTATCAGATATCTGCATTCTCGCTAGATGAGTTGGTGCCAGAAGATCATCTCGTAAGAAAAATTGAAAATGCAATCGACTTTTCGTTCATCTATGACTTGGTGGAAAGCCTCTACTGTCATGACAATGGCAGACCCAGTGTTGACCCTGTAGTCTTAGTTAAAATTGCTTTCATCCAATATATTTTTGGAATTCGTTCCATGCGACAAACGATTAAAGAGATCGAAACCAATGTTGCCTATCGGTGGTTTATTGGCTATGATTTCAGTCAGCCCATTCCCCATTTCACGACCCTAGGCAAGAACTATGTTCGCCGTTTTCGGGATACTCAACTCTTCGAGTCGATCTTCCTTCGAATATTGGAGGAGGCGGTTCATCATGGATTCGTGAAGCCTGATGTGCTTTTCATTGATGCTACGCATGTAAAAGCCAGTGCGAATAAGCATAAATACGTGAAAGAAATCGTTGAAGAACAAGCGAAGAAATATCAAGAGCTGCTGGACGAAGAAATCAATCAGGATCGTATTGCACATGGAAAGAAGCCCCTTGAAAAAAAGACAGAAACTTCGAAGAAGGAGGTGAAAGTCAGCACAACTGACCCGGATTGCGGATTGTTTGTAAAAGGGGAAAAGGAACGTGTATTTGCTTATAGTTTTCATACAGCATGTGATCGAAATGGATTTGTGCTTGGTGCCAAGGTAACGCCAGGCAATGTGCATGACAGTCAGGTTTTTGAGGATGTTTTGAATCAAGTGCGAAAGACGTTTGCACAGCCTCAAGCTGTGGCAGTGGACTCGGGATACAAGACGCCTTACATCAGTAAAACACTCCTTGATGACCAGATTCGCCCCGTTATGCCCTACACAAGACCACGCACCAAAGAAGGTTTTTTTAAAAAGCACGAATATGTGTATGATGAATATTTCGACTGCTACATCTGCCCGAACGAGCAAATCTTAACATATGAGACAACAAACAAGGATGGGTACCGTATCTATCGATCAAATTCTCAAGTTTGCCGAAGTTGTCCGTTCTTGAAACAATGCACGGAAAGTAAAGACTACACAAAGAGAGTGAGTCGCCACATCTGGGCTGATTACCTCGAAGAGGTAGACCACCTCCGGCATACCGAGGAAAACAAACAAATCTATAGCAAACGGAAAGAAACGATTGAACGTGTATTCGCTGATATGAAGGAAAAGCATGGCATGCGTTGGACGACCTTACGAGGACTGGAGAAGGTCACGATGCAGGCGATGCTTGTTTTCGCTGCCATGAACTTGAAAAAAATGGCGACCTGGCTATGGAAATCAGGTCGCCAAAAGGTGAACGATCAAAACACCTTCGGTATTTTCATCAAATTATTAAACAAACTCCCTCTGCTGTTCGTTCAGCGAGGGAGTTTGTCTGCAATCTGAGAGCCTAACGTCAGTTAGGCTCTTTTTTGCTGCTGAAAAAAAGATTTCAATCGATTTTTCGGTCAGGAAGAGGAATCCTAAAACGAGCGTCAAATATGTTTAGGGAGACATGGATTGACCCTGATAGGAGGATACGTGAACGATGGAATTCCCGAAAAATCTGCGTTACAGTGAAGAGCATGAGTGGGTACGTGTGGAAGGAAACAAGGCATACATCGGCATCTCCGCTTTTGCTCAATCGGAGTTGGGTGACATCGTGTTCGTCGAATTGCCCGAAGTCGGCGCGACGATCCAACAAAACGAAGCGTTTGGCAGCGTGGAGTCTGTCAAAACCGTTTCGGAACTGTACGCTCCCGTAAGCGGTAAAGTAATCGAGGTAAACGGAGAACTGGAAGATGCACCGGAGCTGGTCAATTCTTCGCCGTATGAAAAAGCGTGGATGATCGCGGTGGAGCTTTCCGACCCTGCCGAACTGGACAAACTTCTCGATGCAGACAAGTACGCGGAGATGGTAAAAGAATAAGTGTAAAACCGCAAAAGGCTGCTGTTTTCCATCGAGAAGACGGCAGCTTTTTGGCGTATGGGAGCACAGGTAAAAATTTCAAACTAATCAGAAAATAGTGGTCATCCACCTTTTGATCGAGTACAATAGAAAAACCATTCCAAACGCAATTCAACAAATTTGGAATGATTTACGGGTAGGACTTTAGTCTGGGTTGCGTTACAATTGCAGGTACAAGGAAAAAAACTGGACCAGACAAAAAGCAGTTCGTGTGGTCAAAAGGAGGAAGGCACAATGGGGTTTTGCTGCGGAGCGGGAATGGTAGGTTCAGTAGGGTCTGTCCGCCATCAGAAAACACTGGTGCATAATGTCCCCATCATGTTTTGTCCGGTATGCGACAGAATCGAGGTTCACCCCGCTATTGAGGGAGAATACGAAATTCTTGTAGAATACGCACAGGGAGATAAAGCACCGGAAGTTGATTTTACTGACTTCGTGAGTGTTGACAATACAGGTGAGTTGTTCGAGAATTGTACCATGACTGATGAAGCGGCTAGTTTCGCCGACGTGCTGAAACAGCAGATCGACGTTGCGCTTGATCTGTTGGTGGTCGCCAAGGATTTGCACGATGAAGAATGGCGCGAAGCCTTGATGCACCGGTTGAGAAGACTGAGCGAGCGCCTGGAGAACTACAAGCGTCGCAAGCAGGTCGCGGAAAGAAGCGCTTGATCAGAGTTGACGTGGGAGGCAGTGTGAATGTTTCATTTGAAAGATGTTCACCACATCGCCCTTAATTGCAGTGATGTCGTGAAGATAGCTCGTTTTTTCAAAGATATTTTGGAAGTCCCCATCCCAGAAGAAAACATCGTAGAGGGAGAGCATGTCTACTTTCAAATCGGCACATACACACGGATTGGACTTCACCCGTACGGTGGGGAACCAGGCAAGGGCGGAGTGGGAATGGTAGACCACATCGCGTTTTCGGTAACCAGCCGTGCAGAGCTGGATTACCTCGTAGACAAGCTGGAAGCAGAAAATATCTGCTATCGCGGCCCGATTAACCGTCCGACCAGCTTTAATCTCTATTTTGAGACACCGGACGGCCATCAACTGGAAGTGCGTCTGGACAAAGACGAATTGGATGAATTTGATGAGTGAAAGCATCTGCGCTGGTACGCAGGTGCTTTTTTCGTTTCTTTTGCTGTCGAGAAAAAAAGGCGACGGTGACAACAGCCGACAGAGCTTCCTACCTGTCGTCAAAGGATTCGACTCGCCCTCGCCCGAACTCCTCAGGCAGAATGGAAAGGAGCGGTGAGCGGATGAACGCAATAGGGATGCTGCTGGCGGAAGTAACGGAACGGGTGCGCGGAAAAAAGCATGTACAATCGATGGCGAGAGGCTGGGAGCGACGGGTCGGCATCGTTGTGGACGAGCAGCAGACGCGCTGGCAGCTTGTGTTCGCACAGGGGGAAGCGAGCTTCGGGGAATGGAGCGACGGTACTCAGGCAGACCTGGTCCTGCGCGGAGAGGAACAGGCCATGGTGCAATTGTTTGCCGGCAATGAACTGGTCTACACGGCGGCGAAACAAAAGCTGCGCATTGACGGGCCGTTGCGGGATCAGTTGAAGCTGGATGCCATTTTGCGCCTCGTCTGCAAGTGATTGCTGGTGCTGGACTGACAGTGTGCTATAATGGACAAAATACGGTATCAACGAGGAGGAACGATGATGGCAGCGGCAGTTACCTTAAAAGAGGTTGTCACTTCACGGGCACAAACAATTGTCGAAACATTTGATCATTTGCACGCAAATCCGGAAATTAGCTGGAAGGAAGTGCAAACGACCCGTTATCTCGCTGAGCGGATGCGTTCCCTCGGACTGCGTGTCACGACGTTTGACGACTGTACCGGTCTTGTCGCCGAATGGGGAGAGGGGCGGCCTGTCGTCGGCTTGCGGACAGATATCGACGCCTTGTGGCAGGAAGTAGACGGGGAGTGGCGAGCCAACCATTCCTGCGGACATGACGGGCATATGACCGTGGTGCTGGAGACGGTAGAAGCGCTGATCGCATCGGGCTATCAGCCGCCCGGCAAGCTGAAAATTCTCTTTCAGCCTGCCGAAGAGAAGGGGAACGGCGCATTGAAGCTGATCGAAAAAGGTGTTGTAGACGACATCGAGTACCTGTACGGCCTTCATCTGCGCCCGATTCAGGAGATGGCAAGCGGCGACTGCGCCGGAGCGATCTACAATGGCGGCGCGATGTTCATCAGCGGTGAGATTACCGGTCTTTCCGCGCATGGGGCACGTCCGCATCTCGGTATCAACGTACTGGAAGCAGCCGCTGCCATCATCCACGGACTGGGCCAGATCCACATCAATCCGATGGTTCCCGCGACAGTGAAAATGACGATGCTGCAGGCAGGCGGAGAAAGCTACAACATCATCCCCGACAAGGCCCGCTTTGCCCTCGACCTGCGCGCGCAGACCAACGAAGCGATGGACGAGCTAATCAAACGGGTGAACCGCTTGATCGAAGGAGTCGCCCTCTCCCATCAGGCGGAAATCAAGCTGGAGTACGGCTCGCGAATGGTAGCTGCGGTCGTCGATGAAGAGGCAAAGAAACTGATGGAGCAGGCGATTGTCGACGTGTTGGGCGAGCAGCATCTGAAGCCGGCACCCGTCACGCCAGGCGCCGAGGACTTCCACTACTATCCGGTCGAACGGCCATCGATCAAGGCGACGATGCTCGCATTGGGGTGTGACCTGCAGCCGGGGTTGCATCATCCACACATGAAATTCAACAGAGACGACCTGATCAAAGGTGTCGAGATTATGGCACGCGTGGTCGTCCGGACATTTGAACAACTAGAGAAGCAAAACGCCTGACTGAAAAGCCCGCGTTTGGATGCGGGCTTTTTCTTTTCTATAGCAAGAAGAAAGGAAGTTCGCAGTTTATTCACACATTATTCATACGATGCCGCAAAATTATGTAGCTTAATTATCTAAATGTGATATACTAATTACAAAATCCAAGAGCTGATAAAGCTTGTGCTTTCGGTTATATATATGGGAAGGAGATCGTTCACACATGGAAATCAACACGGTTCAAAAGCTTGCTGACATTTTGGGAGCAACAAAGGTGTACCGCAACCTCCCTGTTCCACAACTCGTGGAAATGGCAGTGAAGCGTGGCGAAGGGGTTTTGACCGACAAGGGGGCGCTCAACGCGCTAACAGGGAAGTTCACAGGCCGTTCGCCAAAGGACAAATTTGTGGTGGACGAAGCTTCCGTACGCGATAAAATCAACTGGGGTCCTGTTAACCAGCCTATCCCGTCGGAAAAATTCCAGCTTCTGCAACAGGATGTACTGAACTATCTGCAAGACAAGGAATTGTTTGTCTTTGACGGCTTTGCCGGCGCTGATGAGACGTACCGTCTGCCCATCCGCGTGGTAAACGAATACGCGTGGCACAACCTGTTTGCCCGCCAGTTGTTTATCCGTCCGTCTGCGGCGGAGCTGGAGCAGCATCAGGCCGAGTTTACAGTCGTATACGCTCCGACTTTCAAAGCCAATCCGGCTGTGCACGGAACCAACTCGGAGACGTTCATCGTACTCAGCTTTGAGCAAAAAATGGTCTTGATCGGCGGAACCGAGTACGCGGGCGAGATGAAAAAATCGATCTTCAGCGTGATGAACTACCTGTTGCCGGAACAAAATGTTCTGCCTATGCACTGCTCCGCCAACGTCGGCAAAGAAGGCGACGTGGCGTTGTTCTTCGGACTGTCGGGTACCGGCAAAACGACGCTGTCCGCTGATCCTGAGCGCTTTTTGATCGGTGACGACGAGCATGGCTGGTCGGACAACGGCGTGTTCAACATCGAAGGCGGCTGCTACGCGAAGTGCATCAAGCTGTCCGAAGAAGGCGAGCCGCAAATCTGGAACGCCATCCGTTTCGGTACCGTTCTGGAAAACGTGGTAGTGGACGAAGCAACCGGCATTGCCGATTACGACAGTGACAAATATACGGAAAACACTCGTGCCGCATACCCTGTCGATGCTATCAAGGGGGCGGTGATCCCTGGGGTAGGGGGGCAGCCAAACGCGATCATTTTCCTGACCGCAGACTCGTTTGGCGTGCTGCCGCCGATCTCCAAACTGAGCAAGGAACAGGCGATGTACCACTTCCTGTCTGGCTACACCAGCAAAATGGCAGGTACGGAACGTGGCGTAACAGCGCCGCAGACAGAGTTTTCGACTTGCTTCGGTTCGCCTTTCCTGCCGCTGCATCCGGTCGTATACGCCGAGATGCTGGGGCAAAAAATCGATCAGCGCGAGGTGCCTGTCTATCTGGTAAACACCGGCTGGACAGGTGGACCTGCAGGCGTTGGCAGCCGGATGAAGCTGGCGTACACGCGTGCGATGGTGACGGCAGCGCTGAGCGGAGAGCTGGAAAAGGTCGAGTACGTGACCGATCCCGTCTTCGGTCTGCAAGTACCGACTACCTGCCCGAACGTCCCGGCGGAAGTGCTGCAACCGCGCAACACGTGGCAGGACAAGGAAGCGTACGACAAGCAAGCCGCTGATCTGGCTGGCCGCTTTATCGAAAACTTCCAGAAAAAATTCCCGGAAGCTGCAGAGATCGCAAAAGCGGGTCCAAAAGCGCCCGTACAATAATGATCCGATCAAGAAACGGCTGGACGATACGTCTGGCCGTTTTTTTTGTATCCTGCACTATTAGTAGACTTCAAGTCAGCGAGAAGAAAAAAAGTTTGGTAAATTTTGACGAATCTATGTTGCAAATAAATATTATGAAGTATAGTAGATGTATATCAGGTAAAGGAGGAATACGATGGAGCAATTCGTAAAGTGGTTGAATGATTTGGTTTGGAGTAATGCACTTATTTATCTGTGTCTGGGAACCGGACTATTTTACTCGATTGCGACACGCTTTCTGCAAATCCGCTACCTCAAAGACATGATTCGGCTGACCTTTCAGGGAAAAGGTTCTGATGCGGGTGTATCTTCTTTTCAGGCGTTGTCGATTGCGTTGTCAGGACGAGTAGGGACAGGGAACATCGCGGGGGTTGCGGCAGCGATTGCCTACGGAGGTCCGGGCGCGATTTTCTGGATGTGGGTCGTTGCGTTTTTGGGCTCGGCATCCGGATTTGTCGAAGCGACTCTCGGTCAACTGTACAAGACAAAGCTAAACGGCCAATTTCGCGGTGGACCAGCCTATTACATCGAAAAAGGCTTGAAGGCGAAATGGTACGCTGTCTTGTTTGCGATCGTTACGGTGATTGCAACCGGGCTGCTTCTGCCAGGCGTTCAGGCAAACAGTATTGCAGCCGGGATGAAAAACGCTTTTGGTCTGAATCCGTGGATTACCGGAATTTTTCTCGCACTGGTTCTCGGGTTTATCATCTTCGGCGGAATCAGGCGCATTGCCAACGTCGCGCAGGTCGTCGTTCCGTTTATGGCGCTCGGCTACATTCTCGTAGCGCTGCTGGTAGTTCTCTTGAATATTACGGAAGTTCCGGCAATGATTTCTCTCATCTTCCGAAGTGCATTTGGTGCTGAGGCTGCATTTGGCGGAATTCTCGGCGCAGCGATTGCCTGGGGTGTCAAGCGTGGGATTTACTCGAACGAAGCAGGTCAAGGGACCGCTCCTCACGCCGCCGCGGCTGCAGAAGTATCTCATCCAGCAAAACAAGGAATTGTGCAAGCGTTTTCCGTTTACGTGGACACTTTGCTGGTCTGCTCTGCAACGGCTTTTATGATTTTGATCACGGGGGCGTACAACGTCCATCCGGAGGGAATGGCGCCGATCGTTACGACAATGGGCGATGTGGAGGCAGGACCGATCTACACGCAACAGGCTGTCGAAACGGTGTTGCCCGGATTCGGAGCGCCGTTTGTCGCGATTGCCCTGCTGTTTTTCGCGTTTACGACGATCATGGCCTACTACTACATGGCTGAGACCAATCTCGCCTATTTGAACAGCAAGACCCGACGCGTCTGGCTGGAAGTTCTTCTGAAGCTCGTCATCATGGGAATGGTCATCTTCGGCAGCGTGAAGTCTGCCGGTCTGGCCTGGACGCTCGGCGACATCGGCGTAGGCAGCATGGCGTGGCTCAACATCATCGCCATTTTGCTGCTCACCAAGCCGGCCCTGCGCGTGCTCAAGGATTACGAAACGCAGAAGCGGCAAGGACTCGACCCCGTCTTCGATGCGAGCAAAGTTGGAATTGAAAATGCAGAAATATGGGAGCCTAAGAACCGGGACTACTCGGCGGGCTGATCAGCGTTTTTTCTGGTGAAATCCCCGGATGGCAGCGATGCTGCGCCGGGGTTTTCTTTTCGCACGCCTGTGGGCGGAATGACTGTCACGTTGAATAGACTTTCTAAATATAATGATTTAAAAATTACAGATATGTTTCATTCCTTGATTTAAAATAATTATTATTATAAGATGGGTATTGAGAATGGAATGAGAATCAACCACTCACTTTACTTGTTTATGGAGGGAAAACAGATGACAGCAACACCGCATTTGCAGATAAAAAACCTTCGCGCCCGCATCGAGGATAAAGAAATCCTCAAGGGACTGAGCCTGGAGATCAAAGGCGGCGAAGTACATGCGATCATGGGTCCGAACGGTACAGGTAAATCTACCCTGGCATCGACCTTGATGGGCCACCCGAAATACGAAGTGACCGATGGCGAAGTGCTGCTCAACAACGAAGACTTGCTGGAAATGGCGGTCGATGAGCGTGCTCGCGCAGGGCTGTTTTTGGCTATGCAATATCCATCTGAGATCAGCGGGGTAACCAACTCCGACTTCCTGCGTTCCGCGATCAACGCGCGCCGCGGCGAAGGCAATGAAATTTCGCTGATGAAATTTATCCGTGAAATGGACAAGAAGATGGCGACGCTGGAAATGGATGAATCCTTCTCCCACCGTTACCTGAACGAAGGCTTCTCCGGCGGGGAGAAAAAGCGCAACGAAATCCTGCAGATGATGATGATCGAGCCAAGCATCTGTATCCTTGATGAGATCGACTCCGGTCTTGACATCGACGCGCTGAAAATCGTTGCCAATGGCGTAAACGAAATGCGCTCTGCAGACCGCGGCTTTTTGATCATCACCCACTACCAGCGCTTGCTGAACTACATCAAGCCTGACTTCGTACACGTGATGATGCAAGGACGCATCGTCAAGTCCGGCGGCCCTGAACTGGCTGAGCGCCTCGAAGCAGAAGGCTATGACTGGATCAAGGAAGAACTGGGCATCGAGGACGAAACCGTTAACGCCAACGTGTAAGAAGAAGGAGGCAGCAGTGAGATGAGTGTGGATGTACAACTCCGCTTTGACCGTGAAGCGATTACCGGGTTCTCCCAGGCGAACCAGGAACCGGCTTGGTTTTTGGAAAAACGCCTTGCCGGATTGAAAGCAGTGGGAGAGCTTCCGTTGCCGGTCTTGGAGAAAACAAAAATAGACAAATGGAATACGATGCAGTTCGAGCCATTCCAAACGGCTTCGCTGGCAGCTTCTGTACAGGAGCTGGACGAGGTCGTCAAGGCGCAGATCGATCTGGACAGCGTCACCAACCTGATCGTGCAAAAAAATGCAACGACGCAGTTTTACGCTGCTACCGATGAGCTGCGTCAGCAAGGCGTCATTTTCGCTCCTTTGGCGAAAGCGCTGCAAGAGCATGGCGATCTGGTGCAAAAATACATGGGGAACGTCGTGGCGTACGACGAACATTCCCTGACAGCGCTGCATACGGCAGTCGTGAACGGCGGAGTTTTCCTCTATGTTCCGAAAAACGTAGAAGTGAACGTACCGCTGCAAGCTGTGTACGAAGTGGCCGGGGACAATGCACTGCTTTGCCCGCATGTCATTATCGTGGCAGAAGCGAACAGCAAGGTAACCTATGTAGACAGCTTCGTCTCGGCTGAAGGCAAAGAGATGGTCGCCAACAGTATCGTTGAAGTATATGTAGGCCCTGGGGCAAACGTGCAAGTCGCATCAGTCCGCTCCTTGTCGGCAGATGTACACGACTACAGCTTCCGTCGCGCCACAGTGGACCGCGATGGTCATGTAGCGTGGATTCTGGGTGAGATGAACGACGGAAATACCGTTGCCAACAACACGTCCATCTTGAAAGGAACGGCTTCCACTGCCGAGACCAAGACAGTTGCGGTAGGAACACAGGCACAGCGTCAAAACCTGACTTCCCAGGTACAGCATATCGGTACGCACTCCGAGTCCAACATGGTGAGCAAGGCCGTAATGACAGGCGAAGCTGTCTGCGTGCTGAACGGAATTACCAAAATCGAAAAGGGCGCTGAAAAGGCAAACGGCGAGCAAGCCGAAAACATTCTCATGCTGAGTGACAAGGCACGCGGCGATGCCAACCCGATCCTGTTGATTGACGAGGATGACGTAAAAGCGGGTCACGCTGCCTCTGTAGGCCGATTCAGTGAAGAGTCGATCTTCTACCTGATGTCTCGCGGAATCAGCAGAGAGCAAGCCGAACGTCTGATTATCCTGGGCTTCCTTGATCCGGTCGTCGCGGAGATTCCGATCGAGGAAGTGAAGAACAGACTTCGTCAGGCGCTGGAAAGGAAGTTGGGCTGATGGATGCCAAGGAGATTCGGAAGTATTTCCCTATCCTCCACCAAGAGGTAAATGCTCATCCGTTGGTATATCTGGACAACGGAGCAACGTCGCAAAAGCCGATTCAAGTCATTGAAGCCGTGGACAATTACTACAAAAAGTACAACTCCAATGTGCATCGCGGCGTACACACCTTGGGCAGCTTGGCAACAGACGGCTATGAAGGCGCGCGGGAAAAAGTCCGCGCCTTCATCAATGCCCGCGAGGCGGCTGAAGTCATCTTCACACGCGGTACGACGTCAGCGATCAACACGGTGGCATACGGCTACGCCCGCGCTTTTCTCAAACCGGGTGACGAGATCGTAACGACCGTGGCAGAGCATCACAGCAATTTTATCCCGTGGCAGCAAGCAGCCAAAGTGACAGGTGCCACGTTCAAGTTCATTCCGCTGGCAGAGGACGGCACGGTTACGCTGGAAGCAGTCAAGGAGACGATTACGGACAATACGAAAATCGTCGCCATCCACCATATTTCCAACGTCCTCGGAGATACGACGCCGATCAAGGAAATCGCCCAGATCGCCCATCAGCACGGCGCTCTCTTGTTCGTCGACGGTGCCCAGGGTGCCCCGCACAAGAAGATCGACGTGCAGGACCTGGATTGCGACTTCTACGCGTTTTCCAGCCATAAAATGGGCGGACCGACCGGCGTAGGGGTACTGTACGGCAAGCGGGAGGTTCTGGAGCGCGTCGAGCCGATGGAGTTCGGCGGCGAAATGATCGATTTCGTGGAGTTGTACGATTCCACCTGGAAAGAGCTTCCCTGGAAATTCGAGGGCGGTACGCCGATTATCGCCGGGGCGATCGGTCTGGCGGCGGCGATTGATTTTCTCGAAGAAATCGGAATGGACAACATCGAGCGACACGAGAAAAAGCTGGTGGCATACGCCATGGAGCGCATGCGTGAGCTCGACGGCATCACCATTTACGGCCCGCAGCAGGACCGCAGCAGTTTAATCACATTCAATCTGGACCAGGTACATCCGCATGATTTGTCGACTGTACTGGACAGCTATGGCATCGCCATCCGGGCGGGTCATCACTGCGCCCAACCGTTGATGCGCTGGTTTAATGTCTCGGCTACGGCACGGGCGAGCTTCTACATGTACAATACAGAGGAAGAAGTAGATGTATTTGTTGACGGATTGAAGAAGACAAAGGAGTACTTTGGCAATGTCTTCTCTTGATGATCTGTATCGTCGCGTAATCATGGACCATTATCAAAAGCCGCGCAATCGCGGCAAGCTGGATGAAGCAGACGGGCTTGTCGTCAATTTGAACAACCCGACCTGTGGAGACAGCATCTCGCTTTCCCTGAAGGTAGAGGACGGCAAGGTGATCGACGCCCGTTTTCTCGGTGAAGGCTGCTCGATCAGCATGTCTTCCGCTTCGATGATGACGGAAGCGGTAAAAGGCAAATCCGTCGATGAGGCTATCAAATTGTCCCACCTCTTTTCCGATCTGATGCAGGGCAAGGACATCGATGATTCGGTCGATCTGGGAGACATCGAGGCATTGTCTGGTGTAGCGAAGTTCCCGGCCCGGATCAAGTGTGCTACGCTGGCGTGGAAAGCGCTGGAGCAAGGCATTCGGGAGTCTGAATAGGAATAGTCATACAGCAAGTGAAAACATCACATAAAGGAGTGATTGACGATGGCAAAAAAAGCCCCTGAAATACAGGATTACCAATACGGCTTTCACGATAAGGACGTATCTGTATTCCGTACGAAAAAGGGTCTGACCCGCGAGATCGTCGAAGAGATTTCGCGCATCAAGGAAGAACCGGAATGGATGCTTGAGTTCCGTTTGAAATCGCTGGACATTTTCAACAGTATCCCTATGCCAAAATGGGGCGGCGATCTGGACGGCCTCAATTTCGACGACATCACCTACTACGTGAAGCCGTCCGAAAAGCAAGGACGCAGCTGGGATGAGGTGCCGGAAGAAATCAAGGCCACCTTTGACAAGCTGGGTATCCCGGAAGCCGAGCAAAAATTCCTCGCCGGTGTATCCGCACAGTACGAATCCGAGGTTGTGTACCACAACATGCAGGAAGACCTGGAAAAACTCGGCGTTCTCTTCTGCGACATGGATTCCGCTGTGAAACTCTACCCGGACATCGTGAAAGAGTATTTCTCGACGGTTATTCCTCCGGCTGACAACAAATTTGCCGCACTCAACTCGGCAGTATGGTCCGGCGGTTCCTTCATTTACGTGCCAAAAGGCGTAAAAGTGGAAACTCCGCTGCAAGCGTACTTCCGCATCAATTCGGAGAACATGGGGCAGTTCGAGCGTACCCTGATTATCGTAGACGAGGACGCTTTCGTACACTACGTAGAGGGCTGCACGGCGCCGATCTACAGCACCGACTCCCTGCACTCCGCAGTAGTGGAAATCATCGTCAAGGAACGCGCGCGCTGCCGCTACACCACGATCCAGAACTGGTCCAACAACGTATACAACCTCGTAACCAAACGCGCGGTTGCATATGCGGATGCAAACATGGAGTGGATCGATGGCAACATCGGCTCCAAGCTGACGATGAAATATCCGGCGGTCATTATGAAAGGGCCACGCGCCAAAGGTACCGTTCTGTCGATCGCAGTAGCGGGCAAAGGGCAGCATCAGGACGCAGGGGCAAAAATGATCCACCTGGCGCCTGACTGCACATCGACGATCATTTCCAAGTCGATCTCCCGCGACGGCGGAAAAGTAACCTACCGCGGTCTGTCCCAGTTTGGACGCAAGTCGGAAGGCTCCAAGTCCAACATCAAGTGCGACACGCTGATCCTCGACAAGCTCTCCACGTCGGATACCATTCCGTACAACGAGATCCTGAACGACAAGATCACGCTGGAGCATGAGGCTACCGTTTCCAAAGTCTCCGAAGACCAGCTCTTCTACCTGATGAGCCGCGGCCTGAGCGAAGCGGAAGCGACTGAAATGATCGTCATGGGCTTCATCGAGCCATTCACCAAAGAGCTGCCGATGGAGTATGCGGTTGAGATGAACCGTCTGATCAAGTTCGAGATGGAGGGAAGCATCGGGTAACCCTTGCGCGACAAGGGTTTCTGGGCTTTAAAAGCGGGCTTGCCCACCTTCAACTTCTCTGACACCAAGATACGTGTCCGTAGTGACTATCCACGCTTTCGTTGCGTGACAAAGTCGCTCGGACACGTATTTTTTATTTGCATTGGATTCGAGGAGGTCGTTTTGGGCAAATAAAATCCCATAAATCAGCTCATCCTATACGAAAGGCTATAAATGACCAAAGGGATGTGACTCGACTGAACCAGATTACACTTGCGGACGGACATGTTACCTCTTTTCAGCTGTTTGGAAGTGGTACGCCGCTACTGTTGATTCATGCACCCGCTATCGGGCACGTGAATTTTTTCGCCCAAGAGTCCTTGTCAGACCAATTTCAACTGATCATCCCCGATCTGCCGGGCCACGGCGACAGTTCACCGATACATATGCCCTTTTCTCTATCTGCCATTGCGAGGCAGCTATGCGAATTGCTCACCCGCACCACCGATCAAAAAGCAATCGTCTGTGGCTATTCACTGGGCGGTTCACTCGCATTGGAATGTTTGCTCGAGTCACCTGAGCTTTTTGACGGCGGGATTGTGGTGAGCGGATTTTCCGAGGTAAACGAATGGTATCTGCATACGCGATTTCTTATGGCCGAAGCTTTGACTGCGCTGCATGGTGTCGGGTTTCTTGCCAGATCCATCGCGTCTTCTCATGTCGATGATCCGGTGATCCAGAAACAGTGGATTTCCCATATGGAAAATACAGATTCAGCGACACTGCTGCATCTGTATCGGGCAGGTCATGCCGCCAATTGCACAGCGCGTCTGTCGGAAATCTCCTCGCCCTTGCTTCTCTTGTATGGTCAAGAAGACACACGGATGCATCCTTATGCTCAGTTGATCGAAAAGCATGCGCCAAATGCTCGCATCTGCATCCTGCCTGGTGTACAGCATCAGATCGTGACGAAGGTGCCGGATCGGTTTCATAACGAGGTCAGACGTTTTGCCGCATCCCTTGCATTGGATCGGCAGAGTCCGAAAGTTCCTGTGCCATGATATACAAAACTGGTCAACGAACGGGGATTCCGGTTTACAAACAAAAAAGCCGGTCGAATAGTTCCAACCGGCCGGCTATTTTCGTTTTATGGTTTACCATCATTGGCTAATCAGCAGCTTCTACCATCTCAGAAGGGAAAAACCCTTTTCCTCGAGAATTTCTATTAACTCATTCGGGAACCAGCAAAGACACACGGTAAAGTTTACTCGAGTTTTAGGTTACCTAGCTCAACTTCTTTATTCCCAGTTCCTCTAAAATGCTAATTGAATCTACGTTGTCGGATTTGCCAGCGGTAGTAATACGTGACTAATTTCCAGTTCCCGTATAAAGTATCTCTTGTTTGCGTAACCTGACATAAGGTTTACACAAACGGACAAACATGGACACTTCCGGATATTTTCCAAAATCATACAATGCCGTTGCTATAATAGGGATAGACCAAAACAAGCCATTCGATTAGCGGGTGGCTTGTTTTTGTTTGCCCAGAACGCGGATTCAGGGCAATGATTCTATCGTTAAAAGGAGTGATTGACAATGAGCAAAAAAGGCTGGATTGCGCTTCTGCTCCTGATTTGTACGTTTCTCAGCGGCTTTTCAATTCAGCAAGCAAATGCTGTCAGTGCTGTGGAGAACGTGAACAATCAGGGAGAGGCAGCGAGGGAGGCCGAGAGCGGCAACCCGATCATCTCACCGATGGCCGCAAGCCCGGTTCTTACGATTACCCCGACGCAAGTAGAAAAAGGCAATAATCTGACGCTGAACTGGACCACGTCTGCTTCCTATTACACCTACGAGGTATGGATTGGAACCAGTTCCCGAAAATCGGATGTCTTCAAGCGAGATGTCGGATTTCGATCGTCGTATAGCTTCAACACGTTTGATCTATCGCCGGGAACCTACTACGCCATGATCGTCGGCTTTCACGATGATGGGAGTAAAAACTCAAACAGTCAACCGTTTACCGTGATCTCTTCCAGCGACACGCAGCCGCCGACAGCACCTGTGGCTTCGACGACAAGCATTACTGAAAAAAGCGTGGCGATCAAATGGACGGCTTCGCGGGACAATGTCGGACTGAAAGAATACCGCGTGTTTAAAAATGGACAGCAGGAAGGGGGCGGCCTGTCCACGAGCACGACTACCTACACGTTTCACCTTTTGAATTCAGGAACACCCTACACCTTTTATGTCATGGCAGTGGACAGGGCCGGTAACACCTCGAAGAGCAACGTGTTGTCGGTACAGACACCCGGGCCAGACACGCGTCCTCCGTCTGCTCCGGTGATTACTACTGTATCCAAGACGCATAACTCTATTACTCTGTCGTACCCGGCTACCGACAATGTCGGGGTCGTGAACTACCAGATCAGGGGATCGGTGAATGACCGGTATTTTTACGACCACTATACCACAGAGAGTACACACACCATCCGCGATCTGCTGCCCAATCAATACTACCTGTTTCGGGTTACGGCTTTTGATGCAGCGGGCAACTCCACGGTCAGCGCTTGGCATACGGTAAAGACAGATCCGCAGCCGGCGGATACCCAGCCCCCGACCGCTCCGGTTCTATCGTCTACTTCCAAGACCGCTCAATCTGTAACCCTCTCGTGGACGGCTTCCACGGACAATGTCGGCGTCACCGGATACGATGTCTACGTAAACGGAGCCTACCATGCGACGACCACCAACCGCACGATGGTCATATCCGGTCTGACTCCGTATACGAGCTACCGGTTTATGGTGCGGGCTAAGGATGCCGCCGGCAATACAGCATCCAGCAACACCCTGACCGTCACGACGAGCGAGCTTGCAGTTTCCCTGTCACTGGGAAGCAGCACACTCATGGAGGCGGAAGCAAATGACGGGTCGTTTTCGGCACAGCAGATTGTCACGCTGTCCGGGTCCACGTTTACGAACAGCTTGTCTGGCAATGTATCCGTCACTAACTTGCCGCCCGGTTTGACCATTTCCGTAACCAGAAAGAGCAACACGCAAATCGCAATCTCGTTTCTCGGAAAAGCGGTCAATCATGCCAGCCAAAACGACGTGACCAACGCGACTGTACGCATTTTGCCGGCGGCGATCAATGGGGTCGGGACGACGAAGACATCGGGGACGTTTGCTTTTCGGTTTCGCGATCCCGTACCGGTGACGGGCACGTACACCTACGAATACGACAATCTGAACCGGCTGGTGCGGATCAAGCAAGGCAGTACAGTCATTTATGAATTTACTTACGACAAAAACGGAAATGTGAAAAGCAAAGTGAAACGCTAAACAATTCGAATGGAGGTACGCCATGATACAGAAGAGTATTCGCATATTGTTGCTGGTTGTCGTCTTTTTTGGCAGTGTAATGCCGCAATTCGCCTTTGCGCTGGAGCAGACGCAGCCATCTTTCTCCTCGTCCGAGGGTGAAAAGCAGAAATCGACTGTCGAGTGGATCGCAGATGAGTTGAAAAGGCAGACAGCAGAGACATTTGAGAAAAAACAAGTGCCGCAGTTTACGCAAGAAGAAATCGCACAGCTCGAGTGGGATCAATTGCCTGTCGAAGATGTGCAGAACCTGTACGGCTCGGCTGACAGGAACACATTGCAGATCGCGGCTTATTTTTACAGCAACCTCGAGCGATTCTTGTCTGATGCAGAAGTCAAAGAGATGTATGGGTGGAGCGATCGCGAAGTGCTGAAAAAGACCGGTGAGCTGACGGACGATCAGTTTGCCGCTTTGAGCCGCTATACGCCAGCTATCGCAGCCATTTACAGGGATGCCACCGCAGAATCAAAGCAGAACTTGAGAACAAAGGCTGCGGAGCTGACCGCGCTGCCTGACGATGTACAATATACGCAAAAAGACCAGAAGTGGAATTACGAAGCGAAACATGCGCTGGACCCTGTAGACAACCTGTACAAGACGGCTAATCTCACAGAAGTTGACCTTGTCCTGGAGGGAAAACACGGCCTGGATTTTGTTCTGGAACGAAGATACAATTCGATGAACAGCCAGGTACTGTACCCCGGATACGGCGATGGGAGCAATAGAGCGTACAGCGATGTGTCTCCACATGGTGACGTGGTTTTTGCCGCGGGCTGGACGTTCAACCTGCCCAGTTTTTCATATACCACCTATGACATTACGACCAGATACGAGAATGGCACCGGATCAGAGAGATACTCGCGCACAGGTGAGCGCTTCGACAACTGGAGAAAGTTCTTTATTTCGCTGGACGACGGCAGTACGTATACGAATGCAGACGGATGGAGGAACTACGTCTATGACGGGATTCGTTTTCAAGGCTACCAGCACAGTGCGACGCTGACCAAGGACGGGATCACCTATTCGTACCAATACGATCCTTTTCAGTCGACGACGATCACCAAAACCAACCCTCAAGGTGACCGCATTACTTATTACATTCCGGCCAGCAATTCGCGAGACATCGAAATTACCGATTCTGTCGGTCGCCTGATTCTTTTGAAAAAGAACGGTCCTTACGGAAGCATTTCCGATGTGGAGGTGTACGCGGACAAAACGAAGCAACAGTTGCTGAAGCGAATTCAGTACGAATTAACCGCTTATACATTCGGATCGAGCAGTTCGAATCGGTACATCCAACTGGAGAGTGTTACTGAAATTTCTCCCGATAACGAATCGAAGGTCGTCGCTCGCTACCAGTACCACGATCCATCGGTAAAGGGGCGCGCCGAATTCAACTACGAGGCCGATTACGAGCTGCCCAAGATTGACGGCATCGTCGATATCAACGGAATCGAGTCGCAAACCTACATCAACCGAGACAACCAAAAGCGGGACGAAATGCGCTATCTGCTGCTCAATCAGGCAGAGTACCCGGTCCACGGATTGAAGGTGAACTACCGGTACAGCACGTACAATCGTACTGCGAACATGCTGGAGCGGGGAGTGGTTCGGCTGTACCAGGATGACTATGCGATCACCTATGTGTCGTATCATCCGGTTACCTCGGTAACCTATTCCTATCTGCCGATGAGCCCGAATCCACTTGGCACGTCTCTGGCAGAGACATCGTACTCGACCGACTACGTCATGCTGAGTCCGGAAATCTGGAAGTCGTCCCAGTCGGAAATTCCTCGTCTGGCCAATGTTGAAGGACGCAATGGCGATACCGTCGTTTCCAAAACATTGCCCAATGGGCGCCCCGGCTACGAAGAGGAAGTATCGTACAAGCTGAACCCCAGCAAAATTCATGTGCTGAGCCTGGTCAAGCAGACCGGAGAAGAGGCGGCAACGACGATTCACGACGGCAACAAGCAGTACATCTATGTGCCGACTACGTACACCAGCTACAAATACACTGGCAACCATACGAAACCTGCGTATGTGTACACGTTTGCCGATCCGCAGGGCACTGCTGTCAATCGGCAGGTGTACGACTATCTGCTGCATGTTACGGAGCAAAAACCAGCCGATAGCGACATCCGGAAATACGCCAATTACGTGTACCGGACGTACAACAATTACGGCGATGTCACGCTGGAGCAGGACACGCAAGGAAATCAAAAATCGTGGGTCTACTATGTATACAACAACCAAGTTGCCCCGGACCTGCGTCTGCTCACCAACGAAACGGCGCAAGCGTACAATGATTCGGCACATAGCCGTACCGCTACCTATACGTACAATTCCGACTACCTGCTAAGTTCGGAAACGATTGTCGACACGTACCCGGGAAGAACGGCAACGGACAAGGTTGTTCGCACCTATACGTATAAAGACAAGCTGCTTTCCAGTATCCTGGAGGAGACGTACGGCGCGGAGCAAAAGACGAGCGTGCATACGATCAACTCCTATGACCCATACGGCTTGTACCCGACGAGCCTCACTTTGTCAGCACGACTGGCTTACGGGCAAACTGAGACGCCTGTAACAGTCACGTATCAGTACGACAGGCTCGGCCAATTGCTCCGCCAAGGCTATCCGGACGGCAGCCATGCCGAGTATGCCTACGATGTGCTGGGACGACTGATTCAGGACCGCTTTGTCGGCAAAAACGGTGATGTGCGCGAGGTTGCCTACAGCTATGACGATGCGAAGCGCAAGGTAACCAAAAGGCTGCCGGACGGTTCGCAATTGGTGACCGTATACACGCCATTTGGCGATACGGAATACCAGGCGCAAATCGGGACGAACGGAATAGAGAGAGCGCTGGTGTTCAACCAATATATGAGCGACGGAATGTATCTGCAGGCTTCCTATCCGTTCGCTTTGCCTGAGCGCAAGACAACATATGTCTACAATGCAAACGGTACGCTGTATGCGCAAACCGACCCGATCGGCACCACCTACTTCGGACGCGCGAATGTCAGCAAAGATGGGACGAGCTATTTGCCGGAACAAGCCACTGTCGCCTTGCAGCCAAACGGTCTTGAGCAGTACGCTTTTGCAGACCGTTACGGCAACCAGGTCAAGACGATTGCCAAGACAGGTGACGGAAGCCAGGAAACGACCACCACATTCCGCTACGATGGTTTTGGCTATCCGCTGGAAAAGCGGGAAACGTCCAGTTCCGGGCAGACGCGCAGATGGGAGTACCAGTACGATCTCCGCGGTCAACTGCTGTACGTCATGGATCCGGAATTGAATGTATACCGGTACGAATACGATTCACTGGGCAATCTCGTTCACGTCCGGGAAAACAACACACTGACGACACGCTACCGCTACAATGCCCTTTCCTGGAAGCTGCAAGAAGAGTACCTGCCTTCGGGCGAAAAGGAAACCTTCACCTACGATGTGAACGGCAACCTGCAGCAGTACACAGATAAAGCGGGCAATCGCCACGAATACACGTACACGCCGTTTTACGACCTGGCTTCGATCGTTTCCAAAAATGTTTCGGGCAGCGTCGTGAATACGGAGACATGGGAGTACGTAGCCAATACGTCGTTGGTCAGCAGGCAGACAAACAGCAACGGCCCTGGCACGAGCAGCAGGCAGGAACAGCGTTTTGCGTACGATCCGTTCCACCGCCTGGCCAGCCAGCAAGTATTTGGACGGACGTACCAGTTTGTTCACAAGGATCGTGACGGTCAGATCGATGAACTGGTCTATCCGGACGGCACGAAAGTATCGTACAGCTATGACCAGGCTGGACGGCTGAAGACAGTGACCAGCCCCCTGACCGGCAGCATAGCAATGAACTACAGAACCGATCAAACCGGGGAAACGCTCACCGTAACCTACCCCAACGGTCTGGCACATGAAAAGCGGACCAATTCGTTCGGCCAGGCTATCCGCGTCGAACATCGCAAAGGCGGAAGTGCAGTCTGGAACGAGACGAACCGATACGATCTGGGCAACCTCATCTCCAGCACGAAAAATGGCGTGACAGCTACGTATACGTACGACAAAATCGACCGTCTGCGCGCTGAGCAGCACCCAACCGAAAGCAAGAGGTACACATATGACAATCGCGGCAACCGCAACAGCTACGAAGGAATCCTGCCGCAAGATGCAGGCAATCTCGCCTACACCTTTGACGAGCGAAACCGGCTGCGCAAAGTACAGAATCAAACGGTCGGCAATCAGCTAGACTATTTGTATTTTGCAGACGGTCTGCGTGCCAGCAAGAAGGAAAACGGGCAGGAGACCAAGTATGTATACTACAATGGCGTCGTCATCGAGGAGCTGGATGCCTCCAACAGGGTTAAGGCACAAAACGTCTGGGGCAACCACTTGTTGTTCCGCAAAGATGCTGCCACAAACAAGCAGGGCTACTACAGCTTCAACAGCCACGGCGATGTCGTCTCCGTTACGGATAGTGCCGGAAATGCGCTAAACCGGTACGAGTACGATTCCTGGGGCAACCCGACCCTGCAAGTGGAGGGGATGAGCAACCCGTTTTTGTACAGCGGGGAGATGTACGACAAATCAGTTGGGCTGTATTACTTGCGTGCGCGGTATTACGACCCGGTCGTAGGGCGGTTTATTTCGGAGGATACGTATAAGGGGCAAGTGGATAATCCGTTAAGCTTGAATCGCTATACGTATACTCATAACAATCCGTTGCGGTTTGTGGATCCGACAGGTTATTGGAGCACGGAAGTGACAGCTAACTGGACAATAAACGAAATGAAATGGCAATATCAAAAAGCTTCAACTGATGCTGAGAGATCATATTGGGCTAGTCAGGCGGAAGCACTTCGTGACAGAATGAGAGCGGATGGATACGCAGAATCTGATATTATGCAGAGTGGAGATTACGCACTTCCCGAAGAATTTGTAAATCAACTTGCCTGGGCTTCGGTTAACTACCAGATTGAAAATGACCCAACAGGATTTGGCTTTTATGTGAAAGATTTATAAAGTGTTTGTCAAGTTGCTTAGTGTTTGGTTTATTGGTTGTATTGTACGCCCCTGTTGCTTGGATGTAAACCCGGTTACATATTTTCTTCCTCATGAAACCGGGCAAAAAGAACACCCAATGGGTAGTTGATTACCCGTTTGGAGTGGTAAACCGATGAACTTAGTAAATAGTTAAGTAGTCGTCCTCTACCTCTCCTGTTAAATTAAAGACCATTCTATACATACCCGCTGCTTTACCCTTATACTGAAACCGAATAGAAATAACAACATGATTATAATCTTCGTCAGGCCAATTCGTAATGGTAAGAGAAACTGTGTCTACAAAAAGTGTTATATGCATACTGTCATAGTCTTCAAAATCCTCCTGAAACGCGTCTAAATGTCCTTCTTTATAATTATTAAATGCATTCCAGAAGCCCTTTATAGTCCTCTCATCTAATTTATTTGTCAGAACCCACTCCTTAAGTCCTTTAATATCCATTATGTCACCACCTTTTTAATGTTTACCTTTATCAAAGTAATCAAAAACGTAATGACCAGATTTTTTGTCGTAGTTTCCATAAATCCTCCAATCTCCGTATCTCTTATCCATAACCTTAATTTCATATTGATATGTTTTACTGCCAAATTTTACTCCATTACCCGATAGCCTTTTTATCCCATTCATGCCGTCAGGTCCAACGATACCTTTTTGCATAGCCTTAACAAATACGCCTATACCTTCTTTACCAAATCTATTCCTTACCTCATTATAAACCTCGTGTTTAATCCAACTTGAACCATGAGGAGGAATAAGCCTTTTTCATGTCCAAAATCAAAGGAGGAAGAAGACAAATGGCAAAGAAGGTACGGGAAGTAAAGGAAACACGGGGTCTAATCGTAGAAGCACAAGCAGAGTATGGAGCACTAATAAATGAAGCTCATGATTATTGGGAGCAGGCGAAGGCTTTGAGAAATCATGCTATGGAATTAATAGCTTCGGGGAGTACGGATTCGCAGACCGCAATAGAGATCAGCCAACTACTTAGAGCGAGCTACATACATCAATTTGTTGGGAGATGAAAAATTAGACGCTTCCAAGACTGGAAATCCTCCGTCGAAACCGTAAATTACAACGTGAGGCAGAAGGATTTAGAGAAACGATCATTTTTTAACCAAGGTATATTGAAGCAGAAGGAACTGAAACTCATTGAAGCAGAGCGGAAGTGGTATTCATGGTAAATAGGGTACAGGAAAGTATTCGAAAAACCAAGCAGCTATAGCGTCGAAACGCACAAGGTTGACAAAATTGGAGGGGAATTTATTTGGAAAACAAAAAGTGTACAGTTCGGCAAACATTTTATGCATGGCCTTGCCAGGCTAATATCCTAATTTTACGGTGGGAAAGAGCATGCCGAAGGCGATAGCTCCCTCCTGTGAAGGTTACGATGTGATCATGTGTACATGACGGTCAATCAAGCGAAGACCTTGATGGCTCAAACCATGTCAAGGCTTTGAATATCTGGGGCAATGAGTTATTGTTCCGAAAAGATTCTGGAAGCAACCAGCAAGAATACTACAGCTTGAACAATCACGGTGATGTTGTGGCGATAACGGATAGTGCATGGAATCTACTCAACCAATATGAATATGATTCCTTGGAAATGTTACTTCTCGTGTGGAGGGAATGGCCAACCCGTTTTTATGCAGCGGGGAGATGTACGATGAGAAGGCTGGGCTGTACTACCTGCGGGCAAGGTATTATGATCCGAGCATCGGGCGGTTTATCTCGGAGGATACGTATAAAGGGCAAGTGGATAATCCGTTGAATCTCAATAGGTATACGTATGTGCATAATAATCCGTTGAGGTACGTGGATCCGACAGGTCATGCGGCTGAGATTGGCGGTTCATCTATTAACAGACCCGGGGATATGCTCTTGGACGAAAGGAAAAGAGCTGCTTTACTAGATATCTACAAAAGATATGGATTAGAGGCTGTTCCCGAAATGTATCGGGATGAGGTCCAAATACTCTCGGGTGATGTTATTCCAGGTGCCGCGGGAGTAAGAATTGTTCGTAGTGCAGGTAAGGCTGTTATTACAGCAATAAACGGGGCGAAGGTGTCTCAAGTAGTCCAACTTAGTAAGAATGATATTGCACATATATTAAATAGGCATTCGGTGAGTAGTGTTAAACAACAAGTTCAGTATTGGCAAAAGAAGATGAGTAACGACCAAATTAATGAAATGCTTAGTAAAAGAACATTTTTTAATAAGGATTGGTCTGAAGAAAAAATTATACAAGCATCACAGACAGCTTATAATTATTTTAAAAATGAAGGTGTAAAGGATGGTTTGCATATTGTTAAGGTGTTTGGAGAAGAACTAAGGGTATTTATCAGGTGTCAAAATCGGTTGTAAAATCCCCAATATCAGCGGTTTAAAATTCCCCAGAAAAAGCCGACATACTCTCCGGGAGGAGAGTAAATATGGTGAAGAATGGGGAGTTTTTTGTGATCAAAGAAATGCGTCTGAAAGGTATGAGTATTACCCAAATTGCTGAAGAAATGGGACGGGATCGAAAAACGATTCGAAAATGGCTCCTGAAAGAAACGCCAGAGAGCTATCCTTCTCGCAAACCACGTCCCAGCAAGTTGGATCCCTTCAAGGATTTCATCCGTACTCGAATGTCTGAGGGCTGTCAAAATGCCCGCATCATCTTCGAAGAAATAAAAGCCCGCGGCTATACCGGAAAGGACACCATCTTACGAGACTTCATGAAGCCGCTGCGCCCCCACTTTCGTTCAAAAGCAACTGTGCGTTACGAAACGAAGCCTGGACAACAAGCGCAAGTAGATTGGGGACATTTTCGAGCAAATGTCAACGGAAAACAAAAGCGTCTTTACGCTTTCGTCATGGTGCTGGGTTATTCACGCATGATGTATGTAGAATTTACCGAGGACGAAAAACTGGAAACACTCATCGGTTGTCATCTTCGGGCTTGGCAGTACTTTGGGGGTGTGCCTCAAAGTTGTTTGTACGACAACATGAAAACAGTTGTTTTTGGTCGAGATGACAATGGTAGGGTGATCTGGAACGAGCGTTTCGCCCGCTTTGCCAGCCACTATGGGTGCAAACTGCTGAGCTGCAAGCCCTATCGGGCTCGAACGAAGGGAAAAGTGGAGAGTGGGGTGGGTTATCTCAGAAAGAACTTTTGGCCTCGCATCGGCACTTTTACCGGGCTGCAAGATCTCAATCAACAAGTACGCTTTTGGCTGGACACCGTTGCAAATTGTCGCCTTCACGGAACCACCCATCAAATGCCGAATGAACGATGGAAAGAGGAAGACCTCCAACCTTTGAACCTCGTGCCTTTTGCTGTTGTGGACCGGCATTACCGGAAGGTGATGAGTGACGCTTATGTTTCTTTTGAAGCCAATCGTTACTCTGTTCCATGGGAGCACATCGGTCGAGTAGTAGAAATTCAAGATGAGAAAAATGGAGTCTTGCGATTTTATTGCAATGGCCATCTTATCGCGGAACACCCCAAACAGTGGGGGCGTCATCAGACCGTAAGCATAAAAAAACACTTCGAAGGAATTCGCACATCTACGAGCAAACCGGTTCCCCAACCTACACCCCGTTATATGGCGAATTCAACACCCGAAGTGTTGGAACGCTCTCTCACGGCGTATGAAGAACTGGCGGAAGAAGAGGTGACGCTGCAATGATCTTGCAAGAACGCCTGTTGGAAGCGTCCCGACATTTTGGATGGGTACGCATCCCCGAGATCCTCCACGATCACGCCGAAGAAGCATCCAAACACAACATATCGTATTTGGAGTTTTTGGACAAGCTTTTACAGGAGGAATTAGCCGCTAAATACGAACGATTTTTGCATACAAGAACGCGATTAGCACGGCTTCCGTTCAAAAAAACACTAGATGAATTTGATTTCTCTTTCCAACCCTCCATCGATGAAAGACGTATCCGTGACTTGGCGACTCTGGGTTTTATCGAGCATCAGGAAAACCTCATCTTCTTGGGCCCACCCGGTGTTGGTAAAACTCATTTGGCCGTTGCGCTTGGATTGGAAGCAATCAAGCAACGCTATACGGTTTATTTTATCACCGCCCACGATCTGGTGCAGTCGCTTCAGACGGCCCATGGCAATCGCACGATTGCCCAAAAAATGCGCGCGTTCACCAAACCAGATTTGTTGATTATCGATGAGATTGGTTACCGCAAAATGGACGAAACCGCTGCTCACTTCTTTTTTCAGATTGTATCCGAACGATATGAAAAAGGTTCATTGATCTTGACTTCAAACAAATCGTACGGAGCCTGGGGAGAGATTTTCGGAGATACCATTTTGGCCACTGCGATTCTGGACCGACTTCTTCACCATTCCAGTACGATCAATATCAAAGGGGAGAGTTATCGCATTAAGGAAAAGAAAAAAGCAGGTTTCTTCCGACCAGAGCCTGCTGAAGTAAACAACCAGTAGCGACAAAAATGGGGGATTTTCAACCGATAGTTTTGGGGAAAATTAAATCGATATTGACATCAGGCAGGGTAAATTGGATTCTGTAACGGGTGTTCATAAATATGATCTAACTGATTTATTGGATTAGGTGGTGAGTGATAGTGTTTGCAATTAATTTCAAGGCTTATGATAATTTTGATCAATTAAAGCAAATATCCGCACAAGAATTTGATCAAGATTATCGAGATATAGAAGGGATAATTGAAATTGATTTTGATGGGCATAAATATGGGTATTTTTATGAAGATTGTCCATTTGGGGAGGAACGATTAGTACGTTGGTTTAAAGACTTATTGACAATAGTGATTTACGTAAACGAGTCAGATTATGTAGCATATAAGATTCCCGAAAATCCCAATTGTGAATGCTAATCTAATAATTGACCACCTAGTGGTACATTGCTCATAAAAAAGTTGACCACCTGAGCACCTCTTTCCTGTATCTTGAAGTTGTCGGACCACAAGATATAGGAGGAAAGGAAATGCTTCAGATGGCTAATTACGAGTTTATCAGGAAACAACACATTCTGCTAGGAAAGTCGATTCGCCAAATTTCTCGAGAGACCGGCTATTCCCGTCAAGTGATACGAAAGGCTTTGAAATCCTCTGAGATTCCTGTGTATCAGCTTTCAAAACCGAAGCCAAAGCCAGTCATTGATTCTGTCAAGCCCATCATCTTGGAGTGGCTGCATCAAGATGAACAAGCTCCCCCGAAGCAGCGTCATACTGCCAAACGCATTTACCAGAGACTCGTTGACGAACATGGATTCACCGGCGGTGAATCTACTGTACGACGCTACGTCAGAGAGTTGCGGGTTTCTCCCCCTAAAGCATTTGTCCCTCTCGATTTCCCGCCAGGGCGCTTTGCTCAATTTGACTGGGGTGAGGTTACGGTTCATTTACAAGGGAAACAAGTAAAGGTTCAAGTCTTTTGTATGCGTTGCACATACAGCAGAAAGATTTTTATCAAAACATTTGCTCATCAGAAGCAAGAGGCTCTTCTCCAAGGTCATGTAGATGCTTTTGAATTTTTCGGTGCTGTTCCCCAAGTCATCACATACGACAACCTGACAACAGCCGTTAAGAAGGTATTGGAGGGTAAAAATCGCGAGGAACAAGAGCGATTTACTCAGCTACGTGCCCACTACCTGTTTGAAAGCTATTTCTGTGATCCCGGAAAAGGGCATCAAAAAGGCCAGGTGGAAAACCTCGTACAGTTTGCTCAGAGGCAATTTTTTACCCCTGTACCCAGTGTTTCTTCTCTGGAGGAGCTCAATCAAATCCTCCTCGAAAAATGTATCTCTTACGAGAATACAACCGTTCCAAGGTCTTCACTAACGGTTGGAGAAGCATTTGCTCAAGAGTTGCCTATCATGCTTCCATTGCCTCCACGGCCATTGGATTGTTTCCGTGTTGTACCCGTGAAAAGCAATACGCTATCCATGATCCACATTGAGAAAAATGCCTATTCCGTCCCCGTTTCCTATGCATCGACCCAGCTTACTTGCCGAGTGTTTGCTGAAAAAGTTGAGGTGTATCACGGAAAAAGCCTGATTGCGACGCATGAGCGGTGTTTGGAAAAGGGAAAGGAGATTTTGCAATACGATCATTATCTGGATTTACTTCTTATTCGTCCAGGAGCAGTTCTTTATGCTAGACCATTGCATCAGGCAGGATTACCCGCCATTTACCAAAAGTTCTTGGACAAGTGCCGCAACCGACCAGGAGGGATGAAGGAGTTCGTTCGACTCTTGCTTTTGCACCGTGAATTCGATACTTCTCTTGTCGAAGAAGCACTGGAGGAGGCCTGCCAAAAAGGGATGTTCCAATATGATGCCGTAAGGCAATTATTGTTTCAGCGAACATTGCCGGAACACCGTCTACCCCAACTCTCGTTGGTGGAGGATAGCTCTGTTCCACGTATTCAGGTAAAGGCCCCAGATCTTAGCCAGTACAATCGTTTGTTACAGAAAAGGAGTGTGGTTCATTGAGTACGAGTTTCTTGCTTGAAACCTATGCGAAACGCCTTCGCTTACCTGCGATTAAACGTGTCTATAAGGAAATTGCCCATGATGCTGCTGAACGGCAAATTCCCTACGAGGAGTTCCTCTTAGCCCTACTAGAGCAAGAAGTTCAGCAAAGGGATGCTAACCAAATCGCCAGTCGCATCAAGCATGCCAAATTCCCTTCTATGAAAACGATCGATCAATTTGAATTCTCAGCCATTCCGTCTCTCAACAAGCCCAAATTGCTTCAACTGGCTCGCTGTGAGTACATCGAAAAGACAGAGAACATCATGTTTATCGGAAACTCTGGCACTGGCAAAACTCATCTCTCCATTGCACTCGGGAACGAAGCTTGCCATCATGGCTATTCCGTCCAGTTTTGGACTGCCGCTAAAATATGCAATGAGCTTATGGAAGCTCAGTCCCAAAAGCGAATTCTCCAGCTAGAGAGGCAATGGTTGAAAACAGATTTGATTATTTTGGATGAAGTCGGGTTTGTCCCTCTCAGTCGGACCGGGGCGGAGTTATTATTCCAATTTTGTGCGGCCCGCTATGAGAAAGGAAGCATGATCATTACCAGTAATCTGGAATTTACGGAATGGACACAGATTTTCAAAGATGAGCAAATGACGTCAGCCCTGGTTGATCGGCTTACCCATCGTGCCCACATCTTTGCAATGAATGGGGACAGTTATCGCTTTAAACAGAGCATTCAAAGATCGTGATCATGAAAAAGTTACCCACCCGACGGGTGGATTGATTTTTGCCATGGTGGTCAATTTTTTGATGAGCACTGTGGTCAACATTTTGGTTGACATTCACACCCAATCTTTGGTTCGAACTTGTTTCTAAAGGAGATGAGGTTATTGTTAGCTTAGTTGAAGATATTGAAAGAACTAGACTGTTTGATTTGTTTATTAAAGAACCATTCAAAGAATTTAAATATACTGAATGGAAGAATGTTTCTTTGGACAAGGATGAATTTAAGAGAGAAGTAATAAATAACACTAAAAAATTGTTGCATTTTATCGAGGTATTAAACCCGCAAATATTAAAAAGCAAAAGCATTGAAGGTTTGGTTTTGCTTATCAAAAAAGCCACTACAACTATCTCTTAGTTGATAGTCCCTCAAACGAGTAATCAAATACTCGTTTGGGGGATTTCTAGTATTGCGGCTATGGAAGAGGGTGGGGCTCTTAGAATAATCGGCAAGTGGATAATCCGTTGAGTCTCAATAGGGATACGTATGTATATAATAATTCGCTGAGATATATTGACCCGAGTGGGCATATAACGGTTGAAGAAGGCTGGGACTCTTTCCAAAAAGGGATAGGGGGGTTATTTGACGGAAACAACTGGAAGCGCAGTTGGGAAGTCGTTGAAACAGATTTACCCAAAGGGTTGGAATTGTATGCACAAGAGCAAATTGGCGTAGAGAATTATCAAACCCTCACTGACGGTCAATTGACGTTTGATGATGCTATAGCAGTTGCCGCGGCTAGTGGCGAACTCGTGGTTGGCAGAGTTAAAATTTTGAACAATGCGGGTAAAGTCTCTGATGGAGCGCGTGTCATTAATAAAGCATGTAATTGTTTTACAGCTGGCACAAAGGTTTTGACAGACGAAGGGGAGAAACCTATCGAGGAAATCGAGGTAGGGGATAAGGTTCTCGCTAAGGATGAGTTTAACCCTGATGGAGAATTGGCTTATAAGGAAGTCACCGCTTTATACCGTAACCAACGTGATTAAATTGCATGTTGGGGAACAGATCATCGAGACGACAGACAACCATCCGTTCTGGGTTGAAGGTAAAGGCTGGGTCTTCGCAGATGAACTTCAGGTGGGCGACAAACTCCAAAAGGCTGATGGAAGCAACCTGACGATTGACAAACTAGAGTTTGTTAAACTCGATAAGCCAGTTACGGTGTATAACTTTACGGTTGCGGACTTCCACACGTATTATGTAACGGATATTGGAATTTGGGTGCATAATACGAATTGCGACCTTCCCGATTTACTTTAAGTCTTTGGGGAAAGGTTCGACAGGTAGGACAACTCCCAATAATCTGAATGAGCAACTGGCAATGAAACAAGTATTGTCAGACCCGCTTAAAGGAGCAACAGAACTTACAAAAGTCACAATGACAGATAAAAGATGGTTAGCACAAGATGGATGGGTTAAAATGAGCCAAAACGTAAATGGAATTGAGATACATTTCGTTTATAACAAGAAGACAGGGCAATTTGATGACTTTAAGTACAAGTAAAGAGGATGATAAAAGTATGGGTGATAGGATAACAATTTTAAGTACGGAAAAACACTGTTTGACTGTGGAGCATTTGTATACTGTTGAAGGATACCTTACCTTAGCGATTAGTATTAAGTCTGGGGAGTTTATGGGAAAGTCAAATTTCTGTATCTCAGAGGAACATCTCTCAACTTTTATTCAATCCCTCAAAGAGATGGGTGCAAGACTTTCGGGGGATTCAAAGATTGTTGACTACGATTCAGACTCTTATATCATTATTGAGGTGAATAAGTTGGGTCATGTAATCATCTCGGGTCAGGTTGGTGGAAGTCATGAGGAACACAGTATGAAATTCAAGTTTACTACTGACCAAACAATATTAGAGAGTTTTGGACGGGTTCTTGGTTCACTCATAGCGTAAGCAATAATTAATTGACCTTGGGGGTGATAAACCTCCAAGGTCTTTCTTTATTCCCCCCACCCGGTGTCGAATGAATCGGGCGGCTACATCCAATAGAACTTACCTCTCATCACCTCCATATCATATTCCCCAATTACGCCTTAACGCACATGAAGGACCTGGAAAAGTTGACTTCTTGGAGCAATTCCCTATTCTTGCAAAAGTAGTCATCGTATTGTCCAACCTATTGCAGCCTCTTCTAATCCTGGCCGCACAAGAGCCCCATCAAAACATTAATTTCACCCAAGGAAAATGGTGGTATTATATAGTGAACAAGTACCGTTGATCGCCATTGAGAGGAGCAATACCAAATGAGTTTCTTTCGCAACCTGAAATGGTTCGTAGAAGATCTGCATGATGCCAACAAAGAATTGGCGCAGGGTGTAAGAAATGACCTCAAGGAATTCAAGACGGATATGAAAGACCTGACGAAGCGGTACCATCCAAAGACTGGCGAAGCAATCGAGAAGATTGATCGGGCAGCACAGGCGATTAAAAACGCCAAGAGATCGCTCCCGTATCCATACAATCGCGAACCACAGATTTCTTTTTCCCGGATTGAGGAGATGTCTCCTGAAAAATTGCAGCGCGGGGATCATATCTACGTTCAGCGCTTTGGATATGAACACCATGCTCTTTACATCGGAAACAATCAAATCATCCATTACTCCAACGGTTCCATCCGGCGTGATGAGTTGGAGGCGATGGACAATGCGTTGAACCAGTCGGATGTTCGCGTCAAGAACAGCCCCTGTCTGTATGATCTCGATCTGGTTGTATCGAGAGCAGAATCGAGAATCGGGGAAAGTGACTACAATCTGGCTCTGAATAACTGTGAGCATTTTGTAACGTGGTGCAGAAGTGGTGGGAAGTATTCGGACTCGATATAAAATTTGCGTACGACCACGTATTCAAACGGATGTTTTTCTTACCAACACCTCAAGGGTTCGCTCCGCCTTGCGCTCTTTACCCTGTTGACTCAGAAAAAGATGTCTGAATCGGTTGATGAAGCCTGATTGAATGTTCTGCGTCTTTTCGGTTGCATAGAGTGGATTGGGATCATCGAAGAAAAGGGAAGGGTGTACGTATGTATCAAGGAAAATTGCGAAAAATGATCCTTGGACTGTTGGCGCTATACACTTTGGTAACCTTCTATTTTTTATTCATAGGTTTTCAAAGAGCTTCTTCTGATCAAGGCCAAGGCATGCGGTACAACTTCATTCCCGAGGGGATTCCTTTACACTTTCCAATAGGGAGAGACTTTCAAATTTGGTTTTTTGAATTGGGAAACTTTGTCGCATTCATACCGTTTGGGATTGTCATCCCCCTTCTGTTTCGTTGCAGTTTTCTTCGATTTCTCAGCCTGTTCCTACTGTGCATTACGACTCTTGAGACACTGCAAATGATCTCCCGTTTAGGAGCGTTTGATGTAGACGATATCATCATTAATACGTTGGGGGCTGCTGTGGGATATTGGTCGCAGCGGCTCGTAACCCGTCATCGGGATACATGGAAAGGGATGTTTCGAATCATTCTGACAGCAGCAATTATGTCAGTAGGTACGATTGCTGTCATCGGTGGCATCAATCATTATGTAGATCACGGAGGCGGGGAAACCGTAGCACTGAATGAACTTGTTGTACAAGATGGGTCTGTACTGTGGGATGAAAGTCTTGCCGGTTTTTCGGCAGGTCAAACAGAAGTTGAGCCTCAGATCAATCTATACAGTAGAAACAATGCAAAGAATAATGAGTTTTCCTATCTTTTAAATGGGAAATATGCAAGGATGGAAGGCTCTGTCGCTATACCGGACGTTGACGGCTACACTGCAAGCAACGGGAGAAGTGCAATTACTTTTATCGCAGATGGAACAGAGATGTATTCACTGGAATATACTTCCCTGGACTCATCCGTTAACAGCGGGGAAACCCGGCTTGATTCCTTTCAAATCCCTTTGCATGGAGTAAATGAGCTTACCATAAAAGTAATGAACGACGGTCCAAATCCGTTTACAAATGTTGTGTTGTGGGACATTACGATTACAGAGGTAAACACAGGACAGATGCTAATAAACAATATGAAATCTTTGTTTTACCGCTAGTTGAAAAGGAGGGATCGAACACGCATGAAGAGAAATGGCAACGTCGGGAATTTTCACAACGGTTAATCGTACCGCCACACCCTCCCCTGCACGGGGATTTTTCTTTTGTCCGCAAATGCGCACCTCTCCCCACACAACGCTTGGCAAAAGCCGCTTTTCATTCTGTATACTAAAGATAGACCATTACGCAGATTCCCGAAATGGAGACATACATATGAATGTAGTAAGACAATTGCTGCAGCACTGCGACTCCGCATTTGGCGGGCAGGGAACCCTGTACCAGTACGAAGCGGCGGACGTGCTGATCGCGGTCTACCCGCCGTCAAAAAGACGGGGCTGGTGGACGTATGCGACAGTGGAGTTGCATCGGAGCGGGCAGAGTGAGTGCGTGATGTATTCCTATCAGTACGATGCCGGCATGATTGACCACCTGGCTCATGTGGCGGCCCAGGTGAGCAGGATGTGGCAGCAGGAGCAGCTCCGTCTTTACACCGGTGCCGTGTTTTCGCTGTTGCGGCCTGTCGCTGAGAAGTCCAGCCTGCAACATGTGCTGGCCACACCGGCATACTACGAAGAGGAAGGCTTTTCCTATTTCACCAATGGCAATGATGTCATCCGGCTGATGATGCTGCATGCAATTGCGGATACAGAGGTCGACTTTCTGGCGCAGTACGGTTGGGAAGCGCTTGCGGAGCTGTTCGCTCGGACAGGCGTCGATTCGTTGGACGTGATGCGCGGTCCTGCCGTATAAGGAAGGAGTGGGCGAATGAAAGCAATTAGCCCGAGAGTAACGGTTGTCGTGGAACGGATGGGACAAATTCTCGTGATCAAGGAGAAAAAAGAAGGGTACAGTCTGCCAGGCGGCAAGGTGGAATTTTTGGAGTCGATAGCCGACGCGGTCCGGCGTGAGGTGTGGGAAGAGACAGGACTGCTCGTGGAGATGGAGCGGTTTCTCTGGGTGGACGAGCGGATTGATCCGGCGGGCGAGGGAAAGCATACGATCAGCATTGCCGTCCTGGCCCGACTGGTTGGCGAGGAGACGACGCCGATTCCCGGCGGTATGGAGGACGAGCAGAT
This sequence comes from Brevibacillus sp. TJ4, assembly GCF_044627595.2. Lineage (NCBI taxonomy): Bacteria > Bacillati > Bacillota > Bacilli > Caryophanales > Paenibacillaceae > Brevibacillus > Brevibacillus sp. TJ4. Next base: position 751,160 of record NZ_CP185865.1, read on the forward strand.
CGACTGGGCAGGCTGGGTCACGCTCGATGAGTGGAACACGATCCCGCTCCATTCCGAAGCAGTCCGAGAACGTGTCCTCCATGCGTTGCGTGCAGCCGCCCAATCGCTTGCCGCCCCGGGTACGTACTGGACAGGCGAGGGCGGTCCTATCGGCTGAAAATGGCGGCAAGAGGCGGCCCAAGAGGCAGATGCCGACTAGCGCTGCACCGCCGCCTTCTTCCCGTTGGCTACCGCCAGTACGACCACGGCTGCAGCTGCGATTGCCCCGACGGTAATCGATTCGGACAGGAGCAACCAGGAGGCGAGGATCGTCAGAAAAGGTTGGAGGTACTGCGTCTGTCCCACCCTGGCTACGCCGCCGACAGCAAGTCCGTGATACCACGCGAAAAATCCGAAAAATTGGCTGACCACACTTACATAACCAAAACCGAGCAAGGCTGGCCATGTGGCATGCTGCCATTCTTCCAAGAGCGGACCGCCTACCGGGATGACGAGGACGGGGAAGGCGAATACAAGCGACCAGCTTATCACCTGCCAGCCGCCCATGGTACGCGACAGCTCACCCCCGATGGCGTAGCCGACCGCGGCAGAAAGGACCGCCGCCAGCAGGGCGAGGTCTGCCCAGTGCAGCCCGCCGAATCCGGCTTGAAATGCGTAGACCAGTATAGCAAGGCAAGCGACACAGCTGGAGATCCAGTACATGCGCGAAGGACGCTCCCGGGAAAAAAAGGCCGCCGCCCCGGCTGTAGCCAGGGGGAGCAGAGCGACGACAATCGCCCCGTGACTGGCAGGGACGCGTTCCATCGCCCAGGCACTGAAAAAAGGAAACCCGAGAACGACGCCAAGCGAAACGACGAGTATACGCTTGATTTGCACCAGGCTGGGAAAAGGCGCTCGTTTGAGCCACAATACGAGTGCCGCCAGCACGGCGGCTACGAGTGCGCGTCCCAATCCGGCTGAGAGCGGCGAAAAGGCAAGCAACGCGATTTTGGTCGCTGGCAATGTCAGGCTAAAACTGCATACGCCTACTAATCCGAAGAGCAACCCTGCCCGTTCCTGGGCGAGGTTGCTTTGTTCTTGCAGAGCTGTTTCCGATCCTGCCACGATTATCCCTTCTTTCTGTATTTGCCGATCGTTTCACCTATCATAGAGTGGATCGGAGACGATGCGAAGAGCCAATTGGCGAGAGGAGAAGCAGGCCAATTTGTCGAATGGAAGGGCAGGATATGCATTTCGTACGGTAGGGGAAGAGGGAGGAAGCAGAGTGGAGTGGAAGCCGGACAAGCAGGCGAGACTGCCGGTGTACAAGCAGATCGCCAAAAGGCTCGAGGAACAAATCGTGTCAGGAGAGCTGCCTCCAGGCAGTTCTCTTCCGGCAGAGCGTGTACTGGCCAGGCGCTTTGGCGTGAACAGAGGCACCGTATCCGCAGCTTATGAAGAGTTGCGTGCGTCCGGCTTGTTGCAATCCTGGCCGGGAAGCGGCACCTGGGTGAGCCGTCACTTGTGGGGTGTGAAGCAAATTCCAAACTGGCACAAATACACGAATGGCGGGGCCTTTTTGCCTGCCTATCCGCTGGCGAAGCGGATTTCGGAAGTGAGCTTCGATCCGGCGATCATCAATCTGGCAAAAGCGGAATTGATGCCTTCGATGATTCCCTCACTGCCGTCCCGCGAGATGGAGTCGCTGCTACGGTGCGGCTTTGAACTGGGCTACGCCCACCCGAAAGGAAATCCCGAGCTGCGCAGGCTGATTGCCGATCATGTAAGGGAGCAGTACGGCATCGTCGCATCGCCCGAAGAAATCCTCGTAACTTCGGGAGCCCAGCAGGCGCTGCATCTGATCTCGCTTTGCCTGCTCAGCCCTGGAGACGCTGTGGCGATGGAGGGGCCTTCCTACTTCTATTCGCTGCCCTTGTTTACCTCAGCCGGATTGCGCCTGTACCGGTTGCCAATGGATGAGCAGGGAGCGCAGGTCGGGCAGGTGTACGAGCTGTATCAGAGCCAGAGAATCCGCATGGTGTTCGTCAATCCGACCTACCATAATCCCACCGGAGTCGTGTGGAGCGAATCGCGCAGACGCGAATTGCTCGACCTGTGCCGGGAGCTGCGCATTCCGCTGGTAGAGGATGACGCGTACGGAGCGCTTACTTTGCCGGGAAGCCCCAAGCCACCACCGCCAATCAAGGCGATGGACCCGGACGGTGTCGTGCTGTACGTAAACAGCCTGTCCAAGACGATCGCCCCCGGCCTGCGCATCGGTTGGGTGATCGGACCCGTTTCGGTTATCGATCGCCTGGCAGACGCCAAGCAGCAGATGGACTTCGGGACGAGCAGCGTATCTCAGCAGTTGGCCCAGCCATATCTCGGAAAAAGCGTATGGGAGGAGCAAATGGCTAGGTTGCAAGCCTTCCTGCACGAGCAGAGACAGACCATGCTGGCGGTTTTGGAAAAGGAACTGGCAGGACTGGCCGACTGGAAAACTCCGTTAGGCAGCTATCATGTCTGGTGCAGGCTGCGCCTTCCCGCAGATGAGCAGTGCCTGCTGGATGCAGCCATCCGCGAAGGCGTCATCTTTACGCCGGGGAGCGTATACGGAGCAGAGCCGGGATGGCTCCGCTTGACCTATGCATGGGCGGGCAAGGCAGACGTGGAGGAGGGAGTCCGGCGGCTGGCGCGAGCCTTGCGTACCGCTTTGTCGAATTGATAGCCAGTGCTCTCCCGGTCCATACTAAAGCCATGTGACGATTCGACCGCAGAAAGGAATGAAGCACATGGGCTATTCAATGGTCATCGGGTTTTTCGAATCGCTGACGTCCTACTTTCTGGTTATCGTGTTTCTTGCGACCGGGCTGCTGCTGCGATTTCGCTATTACACGGCATACCGCAGTCGCCAGATGGAGCGTGACGCAGCATGGGCAAAAGGCGGAGGGTATGTGCTGCTGGGTCTGTCCCTGGCAGTGTTGATCGGCCATTCGGTCACTAGCTGAACTGGCCGATTCTCCTGATGTAGATTTTTACGTCCACTTGCACGTCTGCCCGCTGGAACAGCTCGTCCCATTCCTCCTTGTATTTCTTCCAGTACGGATATTGATGCCTGCGCATCTCCTCGCCAAATCCGAAAATGTCGATCTGCTCCTTCTGCATGCGGGCGATCAGCTTCTCCACGCTTTTTTTGATCGTGCGGCTGAACTCTTCCTCTCTTTTTTTCCACAATGCGAGCGTCGGGTGGTGGTTGAAGCCGTCTTCTGCAAGGCTACCTTCGCCGCGAATACGCAGGGCGATGACCGGCTTTCCATCCCTGATCCCGGTCTCGACGCTTGCTTTGGCACCACGCACCTCAAAAGTCATTACCTTTTCCTGATCATCCCCGCCTTCTTTGGCGATCACCTCGTCGCCTGCGTTAAACGTCCCTTTGATCCATCGCAATGCCTTGACTTCGCTATCGGAGAGCCAGCCAGCCAGCTTGTCGTGTTTCATAATCGCGCCGCCGGCCATCTTCACCTCATGCCGATGCAGGTGGATAGCAGGAAGTACGCAGTGCAGTCCGCCGTGATAATGGCTGGCAAATTGACCGATCGTCGTCACCCGCGGTTGCCGGGCAGTCTTCGTCTCTCCTTCTTCGGTCAATTTGCTGATGTATTGACCTGAGACGGCTAGCAGTTTGGGTTGTACCTTGAGGGCGTCCTTCGCTTTTCCCTTGGCGATGACCAGCTTGATTTTCGGGCGTGACTCGTGGTCGCGGTAAAACAGGTCCAGTGCGTCATCGATGCCGTCGGTGGCTACGTCTTCGCCAATGATGATGACTTGCAAGTGGTCGAAATAGGGCGGACGTGCTACCCGTGTCGCCAACAGGCGGATGCTCTCAAAAATGGAGGGCGCTGTCGTCGTGACGTTCCACACCGGTGCGATATTGGAGCTGCTTTGCTGACTCGACAAGGCGCGTGCTTCCGTGAGCTGGGCGGTAAATTCGTAGTAGTTTCGTTTCTTCTCCGCATCCGGTTGATTTTTGTCGATGGCGACTGCCATGACAAGCAGGCGATCCTGTATCTCGATTCGGTCCCAGCAACCGGATAAAAGCAGCAAAGATGCGATAAGCATGCAAAGGAAGAGACGTCGCTTCACTGCTCCAGCCTCCGTTTCTTCCAGTGGTATGCGATCACGAGCAGCAAGGGGACGACGCTGACCAGCACACATCCGAACAGACTGGTCCACTTGCTCAATATCTCTACCTCCAGGACATTTCGCGGGAGTACGGCAATCAGGTAGACAACCGGCACGTAGAGCAGCGTGACGACGCGATGCTCTTCCATTCGCAAAAGCTGGGAGGTGATCAGACTGGCACAGTAGAAAAACATGACAATTGTCGTGAGTGCAAACGGAAGCCAGACCATCATCATAATCGAGTCCAGCCGTTCGATAAAGGCGCCGGGCACCTCTATGCTCTTGATAATCGCCAAGGTCGGGTACTTCACCAATGCCGTTTCGGATGCACCGAGTACCGCCGTGCTCAGTACAGTCAAAAGCAAATAGAGCAGCATCGTACTGCCGATCGCGACCAGGGAGGCGTGCTTTGCCTTGCCTGGCTTTTCCATAAAAGGTTGAATAAACAGCAGTGTCTCATACCCCAAAAAGGCGAAAAAAATCGGGGGCAATGCGTAGAGGACTGGCTGGATGCCGTCGCCCAGGACAGGCAGGATTCTGCCAAAATCCGTTTCCCGCAATGTTTGCGTCAGGACGAACAAAAGGATGATCAGGGTAGTCGGCTGAATCAATTCATTGAAGCGGGCAACGGCATTGATCCCGTTTTGAATCAAATACGTGCTTGTCACGAGCATGCCGATCACGATAATTTCTACCGGCGTCATGTCGAGCAGAAACAATTTGGTCACGTCGGCAGAGATGCGCAGCACAATGCCTCCAAACAGGAGGAAATACAGCAGAAAAGCGAGCAGGATCAGCACGCCCATGAAGCGTCCCAGCAGAAACGGGGCGTACTGGATCAGGCTTTTCCCGGGAAAGCGCGAGCCGATGTACGCCATGGGCGTCACGGCGATCATCGAATACAGACCCGCCAGCAGGATGACGATCCAGCCGTCCACCCCAGCATAGCGGCTCAAGGTTTGCGGCAGAGAGAGAAGTCCCACTCCCACCATTGCCGCATACAATTGGACCGTCACCTGAGGAGTCGTCAATCTGTCTTTGATCACCACTACCATCCTTTCTTGCGCTTGTGCAGATCCATCCGTGTACGGTTGAGCGGATGAAGCAGTTTCGGTCGCTTGTTGAGATAGGGCAGCGGAGCACGGATGAGCAGGTCTTTCCAATCGCTGGGCCTGTAGGGAACGACAGGAGACAGGTAGTTGATGCCGAAAGATTTGAGCGATACCAGATGAATCAAAATCAGCATGACTCCCAGTATCAAGCCGAACAGTCCCAGGCTTCCTGACAAAAGCATCAACGGAAAACGAAGCAATCGCAAGGCGACCGACATGTTATAGGCAGGGACGAGAAAGCTCGAGATGGCAGTGATGGCGACGACGATTACCAGAACCGGGCTGACGATGCCCGCTTCGACCGCAGCCTGTCCAATGACCAGACCGCCGACGATGCCGATTGTCTGGCTCAGCATTTTGGGCAAACGCAGCCCAGCTTCGCGCAGCATCTCCAGCGTTGCTTCGATGGCTACCGCTTCGATCAAGGCCGGAAACGGCACTTCCGTACGCGAAGCGGTAATGCTCAAGGCGAGCTTCGTCGGGATCATGCCCGGATGATAGGAGATCAGCGCGATGTACAGCGAAGGCAAGGTCAGCGCCACGACAGCGGCGACCAGGCGAATGATGCGGATTGCCGAGCTGATCATCCAGCGTTCGTAGTAGTCGTCTGGCGCCTGAAACAGCATGGAAAACGTAACCGGTACAAGCAGGGCAACTGGAGATCCGTCCACCAGCAGGGCGACCCGGCCATCGAGCAGGGCATGCAGCACTTTTGTCGGCAGCTCCGTTTGCTGCACCTGGGGGAAGGGAGAGTACCAGCTGTCCTCGATCCACTGTTCGACAACTCCGCTTTCCAGCACCTGATCGACGTCGATGGTGGAAAGCCGCGTGCGGACCTCATCAAGGATATTCGGGTTTACAATTCCATTCATATACAAGAGCGCCACCTTGGTTTTTGTCTGGCGGCCCAGTACGTACGTGTTGATGATCAGATCCGGATTGGGAAGTCTGCGCCGGACCAGAGACAGGTTGGTGTTCAGCGACTCGACAAAAGCGTCGCGCGGTCCGCGAAGCAGGCTTTCATTTTCCGACTCCTGGATACTCCTGGTCTCCATCCCCTCGCTGACCGCTTCCAGCAAAACCTGCCGCGTCGTGTCCCAGACGATGATCTTCCCTTCGACGATTGCTTGAGCCGCTTCGTCCATCGTCGGGATTTCCGGAAAGACCGAGATGTCATTGCACGTTTTCAGCTTTTCTGCGACGTGATTTTGTATGTAGCCATTCTCAACCAGGCTGTCCATATACAGCACCGTGTACGATTCGTCGCCGATCCGAAACTGCCTGTATTGAAAATCGGAATGCTCCTCAAACCTCTCAACCAACTGCTCGATCCAGTTCATGGCAAAACCTCCTGGAAGGATACAGGTATTTTTTTGCCTACACTATAAAAATATTCATTGTAAATATATGTAAATGGAAATAAATCACAGTTATGAAACCTTTCGCCGATTGACACGTATGAAAAATAGACACATATTTGGGAATGGGTGACAAACATGGGCGTCATGGAAACAATCTATCTGACCTGCCTCGTAGGAGGACTCATCTACGCACTGATTACGCTTTTCCTGGGGGATGCAATCTCTGACCTTATCGGAGAGATCAGCCTGCCGTTGCTGCAGCCGATTTTGCTGGTCAGCGGCATTACTGCCTTTGGCGGTATCGGGTTTTTGCTGACTCGTCTGACTACTCTGTCAGTGGTTCAGGTGTTGCTCTTCGCCGTGTTAGCGGGTGCTTTGCTGGCTGTCGGGGCGTACTTTCTCTGGATCAAGCCGATGGGCAAGGCAGAGATGTCGATTGGCTACTCGATGGAGCAATTGCAGGGGAAAATCGGCGAGGTGGGGACTACAATACCGGCTGAGGGACTGGGCGAGGTGCTGATCAGCATGGTGAGCGGTATCACGCATCACATGGCTGCCAGCGTCGACAAGCAGCAGATCCCGGAAGGCACTCGCGTTGTAGTGGTTGAAGTGCGTGACCACGTCTTGTATGTCGTTCCTTTCCCGGAGTAAATGAAGCAAGGAGTTGAACGAGATGTTCCTGTTGGATTCACCTGTCCTCATGGTTACGGCAATCATTGTTGTCGTCTTTGTCGTGCTGGGAATTGCCTTTTGGGCCAGGTACAAAACAGTCGGCGCCGATGAGGCGATGATTGTGACCGGTAGCTTTCTCGGGTCCAAAAACGTACTCAGCGACGAATCAGGCCGCAAGATGAAAATCGTGCGCGGCGGCGGTGCCTTTATTCTGCCGATCTTTCAACAAGCCAATTTCTTGAGCCTGATGTCGCACAAGCTGGACGTCTCCACGCCGGAAGTGTACACCGAGCAGGGTGTGCCGGTCATGGCAGACGGGGTTGCGATTATCAAGGTTGGCGGATCGATCGAGGACATCGCCACGGCTGCCGAGCAGTTTATGGGCAAATCGGATGCCGATCTGAAGACGGAAGCGCAAGAGGTATTGGAAGGCTATCTGCGCGCCATTCTCGGAAGTATGACCGTAGAGGAAATCTACAAAAACCGGGAGCGGTTCGCGCAGGAAGTACAAAGCGTGGCAGCCAAGGACTTGAAAAAGATGGGCTTGTCCGTCGTCAGCTTTACGATCAAGGACGTGCGCGACAAAAACGGCTACCTGGCGGCATTGGGGATTCCGCAGATCGCAGCAGTCAAGCGTGACGCCACGATTTCCCAGGCGGACGCCGACAAGGAAGCGCGGATCAAGCAGGCACAGGCAGAAGAGGAAGCGCGCAAGGCGGAGCTGCTGAAAGAAACCAACATCGCCGAAGCAGAGAAGGAAAAAGAACTGAAAGTCGCTGCCTTCAAGCAGGAGCAGGACAAGGCGAAAGCAAGTGCTGACCAAGCCTACAAGCTGCAGGAAGCAGTGGCGAAGCAGCAAGTTACGGAAGAGGAAATGAAGATCGACCTCGTCCGCAAGCAAAAAGAAATCGAGCTCGAGGAAAAGGAAATTCTCCGCCGCGAGCGGCAGTACGACGCAGAAGTGAAGAAAAAGGCCGATGCGGACCGCTACGCTGTAGAACAGGCCGCAGAAGCGGAAAAAGCGAAAAAACTGCGCGAGGCAGACGCGCTCAGCTACCGGATCGAAGCGGAAGCGAAAGCGATCGCCGAGCAGAAGCGACTGGATGGTTTGGCTATTGCAGAAGCGGAAAGAGCCAAAGGTACAGCCGAAGCAGAGGTTACCCGTCTGAAGCTGGAAGCGGAAGCGGAAGGGAAAGAAAAACTGGCCCAAGCCTTCGAAAAGTTCGGTCATGCAGCGGTGCTGGACATCATTTCGAAGATGCTGCCGGAGCTGGCAGAGAAGATTGCCGAGCCGATGAAAGCGATCGACAAGGTGACGATCGTGGACGCAGGCGGCGGACAGGGAGATGGCGTCAACCGCTTGAGCGGCAACGTAACCAAGCTGATGGCGCAGCTTCCCGAGATGCTCAAGGACGTCTCCGGGCTGGATATGAACAAGATGATTTCCAGCTTCATGCAACTGGAGGAAGGATTGCCGGGACCAAAAACGCAGCCGGCGGTGCAACCGGCACCACAGCCTGCCGCGCAGGAAACGGCTGCAACAATCGCAGACGACGAGACAAACGTGGCAGACAAGTAAGAGAAAAAAGGTGTTTCTCAGCAGGCATTCGCTACTGGGAAACACCTTTTCTCTATTTCCCGACCTTTTTGTGCTGATCTTGCATCAGCTCGGATACGGTGACAAACTGATAGCCCCGTTTTTTCAGTTCGGGCAAAATTTGGCGCAGTGCATCGACGGTTTGCTGCCGGTTACCGCCAAAATCGTGAAACAGCACAATATCGCCATTGTGCGCGTTGTTCAGCACCTTGCTGACGATTTTGGGCACGCCGGGGTCGCTCCAGTCGCGCGTGTCCTGGTGCCATGACCACATGATGACCTGAAAGCCGGACTCTTTTGCCACGCGCACGAGCGATTCGTTGTAGTACCCGCCGGGCGGACGGAACAGCTTTGTCTTCACGCCTGTGGCAGAGTAGATGGCTTCTTGGGCAGAGTCGACTTCGGCGCGCAGCTTTTCCGGTGAAATCCGCCGCAGGTCAGGATGAGTGAACGTATGGTTGGCCAGTTCATGCTGATCCAGGACGAGCTGACGCACGACTGACGGATATTTTTTTACGCGCGATCCGACGACGAAAAAGGTAGCCCTGGCATTGTACTGGCGGAGCAATTCCGCAATCTGGACTGTGTACGCAGGATCTGGGCCGTCGTCAAAAGTAAGGGCGATGACTTTTCGGTCTGTCGGTACTTCCCACACGATTTCTCCGCGGGTTTCGTAATATTTTCGATCCTTTTCTTTGGCGACAACAGATCCGTACTGGGAGGTAGTGAAAAAGAGCGCGCAGGTGAGCAGCAGGCAAAACATTTGTCTGTTCATCATGTTCTCTCCTTGTTTGCATGTGCCATCCAGCTTTGCAGCGTTACGGTGCTACTATGTTGTTACTATGCGCCAAGGATAAGCGAATATATGACAGGGAAAGAAAGACCACGACTGCCGCTCGTCCCGATGCAGTGATACAGAAGGGTTTTGCCGGCTGCGGGAAATGGTGGATAATCGATGTCCTTCTGAAAAAGACACTTGTGCTTTTATGGCGGATACTTTACTCTTATATCATTAGTCGATAAACGAGATGCGAAAGCATGAGACAGAAAAGCTGGAGGAGTCGGAGATGAAGGTTGCCAAGTTTGGAGGAACTTCACTTGCCAATGCAAAACAGATAAAAAAAGTGTGCGAGATTGTCAGGGCGGACAAAAAACGGCGGCTGATCGTCGTTTCCGCACCTGGTAAACGATATAAGGACGATCAAAAGGTGACAGACCTGCTCATTCGCTACGCTGATGCCTTTCTCGCGTCAGGGGAGGCGGAAGCCGAGAAGCAGGCTGTTTTTCAGCGCTACCGGGAAATCGTCGAGGAGCTCGGTCTATCCCGCGATTTTGGCGCGCAGATCGAAGCCGACCTGGACGAGGTGCTGACGAACCGGGCAGGGCTTTCACCCGAGCGTTTTGTCGATGCGGTCAAGGCAGCAGGCGAGGACAACAGCGCCAAGGTCGTGGCTGCCTATTTGCGCGATCTCGGCGAGGTGGCGCAGTACGTCAACCCGCGCGAGGCAGGTCTGTTGGTTTCGGATGAGGCAGGCAATGCCCATGTGCTGCCGGAGGCCTACGAGCGGCTGCACGCCTTGCGCGAGCGCGAGGGGATCGTCGTCTTTCCGGGATTTTTCGGATTTTCGCCGGCAGGAGAGCTGGTCACTTTTTCCCGTGGCGGGTCGGATATTACCGGTTCGATTCTTGCGGCAGCGGTCAAGGCAGAGGTGTACGAAAACTTCACGGATGTGGATTCGGTCTACGTGGTCAACCCGAATCTGGTGGATAAGCCAAAGGAAATCAAGGAGATCACGTATCGGGAAATGCGCGAGCTGTCCTACTCCGGCTTCAGCGTCTTTCACGAAGAAGCGCTGATCCCCGCTTACCAGGCGAATATTCCGGTCTGCATCAAAAACACGAACAATCCGTCCGCACCGGGTACGATGATTGTCTCCGAGCGGATGGCGACAGCCAGGAAAGTGTCCGGAATTGCGTGCGACAGCGGCTTTTGCAGCATTTATGTCAGCAAATTCCTGATGCACAAGGAAATCGGCTTCGGACGCAAGCTGCTGCAAATTCTGGAGGAAGAAGGGCTCTCCTACGAGCATACGCCTTCGGGAATCGACAACATCTCGGTCATCCTGCGCGAACGCGATTTGACACCGGAAAAAGAAGCGAGGATCACGGAGCGCATCTCAAGCGAGCTGCAGGTAGATGATCTGGCGGTGCAGCACGGGCTGGCTCTGGTAATGATCGTCGGCGAGGGGATGCGCCAGTCGGTCGGTACTTCCGCCCGGGCCACTTCCGCGCTCGCGTCTGCGCGAATCAATCTGGAGATGATCAACCAGGGCTCTTCCGAAGTGAGCATGATGTTCGGGGTAACAGCGGCAGATGCCGACCGTGCCGTCGTAGCTTTGTACGAGGAGTTTTTTGGAGAGGGAGCGAAGAGCAGGGACGAGCAGACAGATCAGGTGCAGTCTGCCAGCAAATAGGCACATTCGGAAAATCCCTCGTTTTCCCATCTGTATACCTTCCACTCCGGGTCACGGGTGCTCAAGCCGAGTATCCAGTAGCTCAGCGTCGGGTAGTGCCAGCCCTGCTCGTCTTTTGCGGACGGCAGCGGCGGAGTCGAGGGGTGGGAGTGCAGGACGCCGAGCCACTCCTGTCCGGCTTCGTGGATGTGGCGCAGGCCGGCAAGAAAGCTGGGGCCGTCCCAGCGAAACGAATGTGCGTCTGCCGTGTGGGCAGGCATCGGGATATGACCGGAGATGGTCGCGCCTTTTCCGTACAGCAAAGCGGAATATTCATCGGGAAACGCCTCTTGTGCTTCGGCCAGGAGGCGTTTCGCTACTTTTTTCGTCAGGCATAGTCTGGTATCCTTAAACGCAAAGGGATTTCCCAACAGACTCGGGTTCATAACCAACCTCCTTAGGGACGGGAATACGTACATGAGGCAAGGAGTTACGGGCAAATGAGTACGATACACATAGGGGTATGCGGCTGGGGCGACCAGGACGAGCTGTACAAGCATGGCGTTGCCAACCGGGACAAGCTGTCCGTCTACGCCAGTCATTTCCCGATCGTCGAGCTGGACAGCTCGTTTTACGCTATTTTACCACAACGCAATTACGAGAACTGGGTGCGGGAAACGCCAGATCGTTTTGGCTTTATTGTCAAGCCGCACCAGGCGATGACCGGCCATCAGCGCGGGGAAGCTGTGGCGGATCGCAAGGAACTGTTTCGCCAGTTTGAGGAAAGCATCCAGCCGCTCGTGAAAGCGGGCAAACTAAAAACGCTGTTGTTTCAGTTTCCTCCATGGTTCGACTGTACTGCGGAGCACGTGCGCTACATTCAGGTGTGCCGACGGTTGATGGAAAAGTACCCGTTCGCCGTGGAATTTCGCCACCAGAGCTGGTTCGCGCCTCGCTTTCGGGAGCGCACGCTCGATTTTTTGCAGCAAATCGATGCGACACACGTCTTGTGCGATGAGCCACAGGTCGGCAGCGGCTCCGTACCGCTGGTCGTGGCAGTCACCAACCCGAAGCTGGCGCTGGTCCGCTTTCACGGCCGCAACAACGCGGGCTGGCGTGACCCTGGAGAGGGGCAAAAATGGCGCGATGTCCGCTATTTGTACAATTACAGCAAAGAGGAACTGGAAGCATGGGTGCCGCATATCCGGCAGATCGAGGGCGAGGTCGAAGAGGTCTGTATCCTGTTCAACAACAATTCGGGAGGACATGCCGCGGCCAATGCCAAGCAGTTTTCCGAAATGCTCGGGTTGCAGCCAAGCGGATTGAACCCGCGCCAAATGGAACTGTTCTAACAGTAGAAAGAAGGGTTTTTTATGGTTGTAGTGATCGCAGCACTTTTTTTGCTTATTGGTATGGTGGCAGGCATGATCGGCAGTATTGCCGGATTGGGAGGGGGGCTGTTTTTCGTACCAGCGCTGCTGATCATCGGCAACCTGTATGAGTCCGGCTCGGTGACGTCGCAAGTCGCAGCGGCTACATCGCTGGTCGTCATCGCAATCACAGCCCTCTCCTCGACGATTTCCTACATGAAACAAAAAAAGGTGGACAAGCAAAGCGCACTGCTTTTTTGCATCGGCAGCGCTCCTGGCGCAATCGTCGGGGTGTACCTTAATACATTACTACAGACCGGGCAATTCACGCTGTTGTTCGGCTTGTTTCAGCTCTGCATGTTTTTTCTGATCATGGTCAAGGACAAACTGAATCCGCGGAATCTCCATTGGGAAATCACCCGCACTTACGTCGACAACGAGGGGAAAGAGTGGGAGTACGGGTATAGCCGTTGGGCAGCGCTTTTGGTCGCGTTTCTCGTCGGGGTGTCCTCATCCCTGTTCGGGGTGGGCGGCGGCGTCTTGATGGTGCCGGCGATGATGGTCCTGTTTCGCTTTCCTCCCCATCTCGCTACGGCCACCTCCATGGCCGTCATCTTCTTCTCTGCGGTCGTTGGATCGGCTACCAATATCGTACACGGTCACATCGACTGGCTGTACGCGGCGATGCTCGCTCCGGGGGCATGGGCCGGCGGCAAGCTGGGGGCATTGGCTGCCAGCAAAATGAAAGGGAAGACGATCGTACTCGTGCTGCGCATCCTCATTTTGGGTGTCGCTTTGCAGATGATCGGCGAGTCCTTTCTCGGTTAAGGAAAGAAGAGGGGGAGTGTGAATCGTGGCTGCCACCTGTACCTTGCATCTGCTTCACACCAATGATGTGCACAGCCAGTTTGCCAGCGTACCGCGAATCGCGACTTGTCTGCGCACATCTCGTGAAAACTGGGAAGCGCAGGGAGAACATGTCTTGACCTGTGACATTGGCGATCATCTGGATCGGATGAACATAATGACCGAAGCCGGCTTTGGTCAAGTAAATGTGCAGGTGATGAACCGGTCGGGCTACCAGTATGCGACGATCGGCAACAACGAAGGTGTGACCCTGCCCAAAGAAAAGCTGGATCGGCTGTACGGGCAGGCCCGTTTTTCCGTGATCGTGGGAAACCTGCGGGACGGAACGGACGGCAGCCGACCCGCCTGGGCGCTGCCCTATGCAATTCACGCTTTTCCCGAACTGAAGGTGGCTTTGCTCGGCATGACCGTCCCGTATCCGGACACCTATGAAGGCCTGGGCTGGATCGTGGATGATCCGATACCTCTGCTCCGGCGCCAGATTGCTGACTTGCAGGGCAGAGCGGATGTGATCGTCCTCTTGTCCCATCTCGGCTATATGGAGGACTGTCGCCTGGCTCGCGAGCTGGAGGGAATTGACGTCATTCTCGGAGCCCATACTCACCACGTGCTGGATACAGGAGAGCGGATCGGGAATACGCTGATCGCGCAGACTGGACGCTTCGGCCAGTATATCGGTCATGTGCGGCTCGTTTGGAACCAGGAGAGCCTGCGTATCGAGCAGGCAGAGGCCGAGCTTTTGCCGGCAGAGCAGTATCAACCGGACGCAGCGCTCTCTGCTTTTTTGCAGGAGGAAGAGCAAAAGGCAAGACGAACATTGACCCAGACGATTGCGTCTATTCCGCGCGATCTGCCTGTGCGTTGGGATGAGGAAAGCCCGTTAGGCTCGTTTCTTGCAGCCAGCATCCGGGAGAAGACCGGGGCGGAGATCGGTTTGGCCAACGCTGGGCTGCTGCTCAGCGACCTCAAGCGAGGAAGCCTGTCTTATGCCGATTTGCTGCACTGCCTCCCGCATCCGATCAATTTGTGTGCGGTCACGCTGTCGGGAGCGCAGTTGACCGAGCTTTTGCAGCAGGCGATTCAGCCGGAAATTGTGGGCCTCAAACTGCGCGGGTACGGCTTTCGCGGGAAGGTGGAGGGCTGGATGGCCGTCGACGGCTTGCGGGTCACGTATATTGGTGGCGACAAACCGACGATCGCTGCAGTAGAGGTAAACGGCTCGCCGCTCGATCGCAAACGGGAATACCGGGTCGGTACGGTCGACATGTTTTTGTACAATCGCCTGTTTCCGCAGCTTGTGGCAGGCAGGGACCCGGAGTATTTTTTATCGGCCATGCTGCGCGAAATCATTGCCGAATCGATTTTGGACGAACGGATGCTGGAAAACTCCTTTTCTCCGCGCTGGATAGCCTTGCCTGCTGAGCAGCACTGACCGGGATACGCACACCATTCCCTCGGCAGCTTCATACAATAGGAGGGCAGGCTGCGCATGGGAGGGGGAGACAGGATGGTAGAAGTACAGCCAATCCATTTTGCGGAAGGAACCGCGATTGCCGTCACCGTTCGCTTGCCCAAAACGACGCTGCTGGCGGTGACGACAGATCGGGGCTACATCATGTGCGGAGCGCTCGACGTGGCTCTGCTCAATGAACGGCTGGCCAGCCGCGAGATCATTGCTGGCCGTGCCGTAGGCGTGAAGACGATTGAGGAACTGCTTGACGCTCCTTTGGAATCGGTGACGACCACTGCCGAGAAGTTGGGGATACAGGCGGGGACTATCGGTCGGGAAGCGATAGTAAAAATGCTGTAAAGGATCGTTTGCTTTTACATGTTAGCCTTTGTCGAAAAGACAAAGGTTTTTTCTTGTGAGCCTTAAATTTGCGTGTAGAAAACAGTCGAATCACGTTATAATAGGGGTTACCATAGGGAAAGGCGAATGTTGGAAACATGAGATTAAAATCGATTCGCAATTGCCGTTCAGGGGAGACGCTTGCCCGTTCCATTTACACAGAGACAGGGATGGTCCTGGTGGGGGCCGGTGTAGTGTTGACAGACCGGATGATTGCCCGCTTAAAAGAAAAAAATATTACATCGCTGTACATCATGGATTCCCGCACTGACGATATTGTGGTGGACACCGTCATTTCCGAGGAGACACGCCGGGAAGCGATGTCATTGATCCATGAAACCTTCCAGGCTGTAGGAGACACGTCATCCAAAAAATGGAAAAACGTATTCGCCGACAAGCTGTTCGGACGCGAGCTCAGGCAGGTTATGAGCGCGATCGCCGACGAGGTAAAAAACTGCCGCTCTGCAATGAACTTGATGGCAGACGCGTGCGCCTACGACAACTATATTTTTTCCCATTCCTTCAATGTCGCCCTCTACAGCACTGCGATTGCGATGAAGACCGGCTTTTCCGAGAAAGAGGTTCTCGAGATCGGCACAGGTGGGCTGTTGCATGATATCGGAAAAACCTGTGTGCCCGACGAGATTTTGCAAAAGCCGGGCAGGCTTGATCCAGATGAGTTTGAATTGATGAAAAAGCATGCAGAACAAGGCTTTGAGATGCTGCGCAAACTGGATGATATTTCGCTTGTCGTCGCCCACTGTGCCTACCAGCATCACGAACGCTGGGACGGCTCCGGGTATCCCCGTGGCCTGAAGGGGGAGGACATCCATCCGTATGCCCGGCTGATGGCGGTGGCAGATGTGTTTGACGCGCTGACGACACATCGCGTGTATCGCTCGTCGGTCTTGCCTCACGTCGCGATGGAAATTTTGTACTCCGGCTCGAACACGATGTTTGATCCTACCTATGTGATCGCCATGCGCGACACGATCGCCCTGTATCCGGTCGGACTGAGCGTGACGCTGAACACCGGAGAATCGGGAGTTGTCATAGGAGGCAATGCCGGACTTCCGAGCCGTCCCATCATTCGCATTCTTTCCGATGAAAGTGGCCAGCAGGTAGACAAGCCGTATGAGTATGACCTCGGCAAGCGGCTCGACCTGATGATCGTCGCCTGTGATGAATTGATGTAGCTACAGCCACTCTTTCATTTTGAAGAACAAGTACATACTGATGCCCACCCCGGCCATGCACCCGAGAACGATGTAGTATCCGTAGGGGGATTCGAGCTCGGGCATGTTGGTAAAGTTCATCCCGTAGATGCCGGTAATGATCGTCAAGGGCATAAAGATGGTCGTCAAAGCTGTAAAAACGCGCATGATGTCATTGGCCCGACCTGTCAGGGAAGCCTGGTATGCTTCCCGCAGGTTGCTGATCAGGTCGCGGAAGGTGTCGAAGCTCTCGACCACTTTTGCCGAATCCTCCACGATGTCGCCAAACAGTTTTCGCACGTCCGGATCGATCAGCTCCAGTTCTTTTCGGTGCAGCATGTCGATCAGATCACGCTGCGGCAGCAGCATTTTGCGTGCGTACAAAATTTCGCTGCGCAGCCCGATGATCTGGTCCAGATGCGATTTGCGCGTATTCATCAAAATCTCTTCTTCCAGCTTTTCAATCAGATCCTCGATAAGCTCAATCACATCAAAATAGCGGTCCACGACTTCGTCGATCAGTTGGTAGAGAAATTCCGCCGGACGGTTGATTTCCTTTTCCCGCAGCAGGTTCAGCAGTTGCCCGAATTCGGGTGTTTCCTGTTTGGTAATCGTGATGATCGTATGGCGTCCGAGGAAGAGATTGATCTCCCGCAAAAAGATGTCCTGGTTGTGAAAGGCAATCCCGTTGACGACCAGAAAATAGTGGTCGTCGTACACTTGCAGCTTGGGTCGCTGCTCCTCCTCGTCAATGCAGTCTTCCACTGCCAGATGGTGCAGGCCGTACAAAGGCTGGAGCAGATCGAGATCGAACGGACTGGCATCGATCCAGTAAAATCCGTTTGCGGGCGGCTGCAAGGTTTCTTCAATTTCTTCCAGAGGGGTAATCAGCCCGTTTTGGATGAGCCGAATCTTCATCGTTTCTTCTCCTGCCAGTAGGTTGGGGAATCGAAGAGATGCGCGGCACGATTTTGCCGAGAACGAGCTCATAGGCGGCGAGCAGTGCAGCCTTGCTGGGCGGTGCGGGACTGACACGCTTGTTGACTGAGTCCACGTGACTTTCCTCCTTGCGTAGCCTTCTTCTTCTTTTCCCATGCTATGACTGCCAGTTTGTCTCCTATCCGAAGTTTTTCGCGCCTCTTTTCATTTGTAGTGTGCCTCATTTAGTATCTTTCACATCCCGGCTTTCTGCGGCAATCACGCTGTTTTTTGTTTACTTACTGCGGAAAAAGGGTATATAATTCAGAAGATACTTGCAATGGAAAAAACTGTGTCTCGATATCAATAAAAGGAGTCTACTTCATGTCGAAACGTCCGTTTTCCCGTTTATTTGGATCGAATACAAAGCCAAAAGGGGGGCTGTTCTTCACTGACCTGCAAAAGCAGGGAGAGGTGCGAGTACCGCAGCATTCTACCTTGGCGCGGCAGTTGGCCATGATCCAGTTGCGAGATGAAGATTTGGCGATTGCCAAGGCAATCCAGCCAATCATTGTAGAACATATCGATAAAATTGTAGACGCTTTCTACGAAAGCATTGCTACCGAAGAGCTGTTGATGCAAATTATTGACCGCAACAGTTCGATCGACCGGCTGAAGCTGACGCTGAACCGGCATATCCAGGAGATGTTTTCCGGCAGGATTGACGAGGAGTATTACCAGCAGAGAAGCAAGATCGCGGCAATCCACATGCGTATCGGGCTGGAGCCGAAATGGTACATGTGTGCCTTCCAAAACCTGCTGCGCTCGATTATCGAGCTGCTGAACCAGTCCATCCCGGACAAGCAGGAGCTGGTGGTGGCGATTCAAGCCGTCAACAAGATTTTGAGTATTGAGCAGCAAATCGTGCTTGAGGAGTACGAGAAGGAGCATGAGCAGGTCCGTCAGAGCGAGCAGCAGAAAAAGGACGAGCTGCGTGCCGTTCTGGCCAATTCCGCTCACGAGCTGGCCGCTGTGGCAGAAGAAAACAGCTCTTCCGTAGAAGAGTTGACCGAGCAGTCCCGCGAAGTGCTTCGCTTTGCCGAAAACGGGGCGGACTTCTCCAGCAAGGCGCAGCAGCTTTCTGTCGAAGGAAAGGAAAAGCTCGAGAACCAGCAGCAGCAGATGAATCTGATCGAGCAAAGCGTGGGACAGATCGCCCGCGAGATGGACATGCTCGAAGAAAACGCGGACAAAATCCGCGGTATTGTCGATGTCGTCACCGAGATTGCCGAGCAAACGAACTTGCTGGCTTTGAACGCGGCGATCGAGGCGGCGCGCGCAGGCGAGCAGGGGCGGGGTTTTGCTGTGGTGGCCGACGAAGTGCGCAAGCTGGCTGAGCAGACAAAACGGTCGGTTTCCGGAGTGCGCGAGCTGATTGAAAAAACGAACCAGCAGACAGTCGTCCTGTCATCGGTTGTCAAAGAGATTCAGGGGCTGGTTCATTCCAGCACGACGATGACAAGCGAGACCAATGCCTTTTTCGAGGGGATTATGAACGCTGTTTCCGAAAGCAGGGAGCAGAGCGGTCGCATCCAGCAGGAGCTGGAAAATTTCTTCCGGGTCATGGAGGATATGAACAACGCGGTTGCCCAGGTGGCAGAGTCGGCCGACGAATTGTCGGATATTACGGAGAATTTGTAGCAGGCACTTATTTGTCTACATATTTTACAAGAAGAAGCTGTCCCGTTTTTCGGGGCGGCTTTTTTGTATGGAGAAAAGGTGTCCGGTGGCGGATTCCGCTGTGCGCTGCGCAGCGAGCCGAGCCGGTTGCGGCCAAGGAAACGCTAGTCTTTTTTCCGGGATCAAGCCATAAAATGTACTACTGGGAGGTGACGGGCGTGGCGAAGTTTCGAACCCGTCGGCGTTGGAGAAACCCGCTTTCCCGCACCAAAGCGTTCTTTATTGCGCTGGTCATTTTTTTTGTGTTGATTATTCAATCACTCGTTTTGCTGGAAAAACGGCTGGAACCTACGCTGAAAATACTCGCAGCGCAAAAAGCGGAGCAACTGGCCAAGGAAGCGATCACTGATGCTGTGACGAAGCGGATTTCCCAACAGGGCGTCGACTTTAACGAAATCGTGATCATCGAGAAGGATAACGAAGGGCGAATCCAGGCGTATCAGTTCAACTTTCGCGAATATGCGCGCATCGTCGGGGAGACGACAGCGCGTGTACAAAACAGGCTGAAAGAGTTTGAGACGGAGAAGGTGGATCGCACCGTGCCGCTTGGGCTGGCTACGGGAAACAGCTTTCTGGCGTCGATGGGGCCAGATTTGCCGATCACGTTCGTACCGATCGGCTCTGTCAAGACGAGGCTGGAGACGGAGCTGGATGAAGCGGGGATCAATATGGTGCTGGCGACCGTCTATATTTACGTCGAGGTCGATTTGCGGATCGTCATTCCGTTTGCCACCGAGGAGCAGACGGTGACGACGAGAATCCCGATTACCCATTCGCTGATTATCGGCGACGTGCCGCAATACCTGTACAACAATCCGGACGGCAAGCCGGACGTGCCGCGAGCCAGGTCCGAGTACCAGTTGAATATGCCGGCGGATTGAGCGCTGGAGTCAGGGGTGTATTTTTCCACTTTGCACTTTTGGCAAGAAAAACAGGACAAAAGAGACGCAGAGTATGGTATAGTGGTAGGCAACTGAATACCAGCCTTCAGGGCAGGGTGAAAGTCCCGACCGGCGGTAATGACGAACGCACGTCTGAGCCCGCGA
Source organism: Brevibacillus sp. TJ4 (assembly GCF_044627595.2). Lineage (NCBI taxonomy): Bacteria > Bacillati > Bacillota > Bacilli > Caryophanales > Paenibacillaceae > Brevibacillus > Brevibacillus sp. TJ4. The sequence goes on from NZ_CP185865.1 coordinate 771,520, forward strand.
CTCGCAGACCAGCTATTGGCTGCGACTGACTTGGTGGAAATCCAAGGCCGACGGTAAAGTCCGGATGGGAGAAGGTATTTGGAATAGCCTTTGCAAGCTGTTTTTTCGAAAAAAGCGGCATGCAAGGGCCTGCTTTCTTATGCCCCGCGCCCACAAGCACAGGGCATTTTTTATTGGCAAAGGAGGGAAAAGTAACACAGGCATCAATTTCATAGGCGATCTTCAGGGCAGGGTGAAAGTCCCGACCGGCGGTGATGACGATGAGCGTCTGAGCCCGCGACTCGCAGACCAGCTATCTGGGCTGCGACTGACTTGGTGGAAATCCAGGGCCGACGGTAAAGTCCGGATGGGAGAAGATGTGTTTGGCTTTCGTGCGCCGTCGAAAAAAACGGCATAAGAAGGCTTCTTTCCCCATGGCCCTGAAAACCCGGAGCGGTTTTTGGGGCTTTTTGTTTGCGAAAGGAGAGGAACATGGAGGACGCACGATATATGGCAATGGCTATCGAACTGGCGAAAACGGCAGAGGGACAGACGAGTCCCAATCCGCTGGTCGGGGCGGTAGTCGTCAAGGATGGTTTTGTGATCGGCATGGGAGCGCATGTGCGGGCAGGCGAACCTCATGCCGAGGTTCACGCCCTGCGCATGGCGGGCGAGCGGGCAGCATGCGCGACGCTCTACGTGACGCTGGAGCCATGCAGCCACCACGGAAAGACACCTCCATGCGCGGATGCGGTGATTGCAGCAGGTATTCGCCGCGTCGTAATCGCGACGCTCGATCCGAATCCGGCAGTTTCCGGTAGAGGTGCGGGCAAGCTGCGGGCGGCCGGAGTGGATGTCGTCGTCGGTGTCCGGGAAGCGGAGGCAGTCCGGCTGAATGAAGTGTTCTTTCATTTTATCCAGACCAGGCGGCCGTTCGTCACAGTCAAGACCGCGAGCACTCTGGACGGAAAAATTGCAACATCGACCGGTCACAGCAAATGGATCACCGGAGCAGCAGCACGCGAAGAGGTGCATGAGCTGCGCCGCAAACACGACGCGATACTGGTCGGAGCAGGCACGGTCCTGGCCGATGACCCCGAATTGACTGCGCGCAGGGACGGTCAGCCCTACGGCAAACAGCCAGTGCGGGTCATTTTGGACAGCAGATTGCGCATCCCGCTGTCCGCGCGCGTAGCACGAGTAGATCAGGCGCAGACGTGGGTCTGTACTACAGCGCGTTCGCCCGAGACAAAGCGCGAGGCGTTGGCCAGCCAGGGTGTGCAGGTGATCGTTTTGGATGAGCCGATCACGGTGGATGCGGTACTGTGTGCCCTCGGCGAGCGGGGCATTACCTCTTTGCTGGTGGAGGGAGGCGCGGAGGTGAACGGTTCGTTTTTGCGAGCGCGAGCCGTACAAAAGCTGATCAGCTATGTGTCGCTCAAACTGGTCGGCGGAAAAAACTCTCCTACCCCGTTTGGCGGCAGCGGCTTTGCCACGATGGACGAAGCCGTGATCTTGACCGGTACGAGCGTTGAGCAAATCGACGAGCAGGATATTCGCATTGTCGGTTACCCGTTGTGGAGAGAGCGGCATGTGAGAGGAGAGGAGGAAGGAACATGTTTACAGGTCTGATTGAGGAAGTTGGGCGTTTGGAAGCGATCGTGGGAAATGAGCAGGCGGGTTGTCTGGTGATCCGTGCGGAAAAGGTACTGGAAGGAGTCCAGCCAGGTGACAGCATCGCGGTCAACGGAGTCTGCTTGACCGTCACCTCTTTTACAGCTCGCCAGTTTCGCGCGGATGTCATGCCAGAGACATTGAACAAGACAAATCTGGGACGGCTGCGAACAGGGCAGCGGATCAATCTCGAACGGGCGATGCGGCTGGGGGATCGGTTTGGCGGTCATATCGTCTCGGGACATGTGGACGGTACGGGCGTGATTCTCTCCCGCCAACCGCATGCCAACGCGGTGCTGTTTCGCATCGAAGCCGCTCCGCAGTTATTGAAATACGTGATCCCGCGTGGCTCGATCTGCATCGACGGCATCAGTCTGACCGTCGTCGATGTGGAGGAGCAGAGCTTTGCCGTTTCCATCATTCCCCATACATTGGCCCAGACGAACTTGCAGGATCTGCGGGCAGGGGATTGGGTCAACCTGGAAATGGACGTAATCGGCAAGTACATCGAGCGATTGATGGGGGCTCGCCGTACTGACGAGGGAAAGACAGAAAACGGACTCAGCCTGGCATTTTTGCAGGAAAACGGATTTGTTTGACGAGGAGGGAAACGAGATGTTTCATCGCATAGAAGAGGCGCTGGAGGATTTGCGTCAAGGCAAGACGGTTATCGTCGTGGATGATGAGGACCGGGAAAACGAAGGGGATTTCGTCTGCCTGGCGGAAGCGGCGACGCCGGAGATGATCAATTTCATGGCAACCTACGGGCGCGGGTTGATCTGTGCACCGATCACGCTACAAACGGCACAACGCCTTCACCTGCAGCCGATGGTGGCAAACAATACGGACAAGCACGGCACGGCCTTTACCGTATCTGTCGACGAGATCGGTACGCATACGGGCATTTCCGCCCAGGAGCGTTCCCGGACCGTTCTGGCGATGTTGGACGAGACGAAGCAGGCAAGTGACTTTCGCCGGCCGGGACACATCTTTCCGCTGGTGGCCAAGCCTGGAGGCGTACTGCAACGGGCCGGGCATACGGAAGCTGCTGTCGACCTGGCTCGTATGGCGGGGAGCGCACCCGCAGCCGTAATTTGCGAAATCATGGACGAGGACGGTACGATGGCGCGTCTGCCGCAACTCGAAGAGATCGCCCGCCGCTTTGATCTGAAGCTGATTACGATTGCGGACTTGATTCGTCATCGGATTCAGACGGAGTCGCTCGTCAATCGAGAAGTGACCGTCGAGTTGCCGAGCGAATACGGAGACTTTCGGATCGCCGCCTACACCAATTTGTTGGACGGCAAAGAGCATGTCGCGCTGATCAAAGGAGAGATTTCGCCGGACGAAGCAGTGCTGGTGCGGGTTCATTCCGAGTGTCTGACTGGCGATGTATTCGGCTCGCTTCGCTGTGATTGCGGTCCGCAGCTACACCATGCACTGCAGCGAATCGAGCAGGAAGGCAAAGGCGTGCTGCTGTACATGCGCCAGGAAGGGCGGGGGATCGGACTGATCAACAAACTGCGCGCCTACCAGCTTCAGGAGCAAGGTCTGGATACGGTGGAGGCGAACGAAAAGCTGGGCTTCCCTGCCGACTTGCGGGAATACGGCATAGGGGCACAGATTTTGCGTGATCTGGGTGTTCGGCGGATGCGGCTGCTGACCAACAATCCGCGGAAGATTCGCGCCCTCAGCGGGTATGGCTTGCTGGTAGACGGACGCGAGCCGATCCAGATGCCGGATCAACAGCATAACTGGCGGTATTTGTCTGCCAAGCGCGAGAAGCTGGGACATTTGCTGCAACGCATGTAAAAAACAGGAGGAGAGACACAATGAAAACACATGAAGGAAATCTGATTGGAACCGGACTTCGTATCGGGATTGTCGCAGGGCGATTCAACGAACTGATTGTCAGCAAACTGGTAGGAGGAGCACTGGACGCCCTGAAGCGGCATGGCGTGAACGAAAACGACGTTGAGGTGGCATGGGTGCCGGGGGCGTTTGAAATTCCCCTGATTGCCAAAAAAATGGCCGAATCCGGGCGTTTCGATGCAGTTGTGACGCTGGGGGCGGTCATTCGCGGCGCTACTCCGCATTTTGACTACGTCTGCAACGAATGCGCCAAAGGAGTGGCTTCCCTTTCCCTGAGTACGGGAATCCCCGTCATTTTCGGCGTGCTGACTACCGACACGATCGAGCAGGCGATTGAGCGGGCAGGCACCAAGGCAGGGAACAAGGGCTGGGAAGCTGCTAGTGCAGCGATCGAAATGGCCAACTTGTCACGGCAATTTGCCTGAGCGCCATCAAAATCATCCCTTCGGCACAAGAGCCGAAGGGATTTTTCTTTATTTAGCAACAGTCCTTATCGCCTGCGAAACTCCCGCCAGATGGCAGCGAGCGTCTCTTTGTTCCACGTCCGCTTCGCTCCGTACAGAAGCCGGGTGATCCCGCTCATCATCGTCTGCTGATCCTCCGTGTACGGATACCAGTTCAACTCCCGCTTCTTGTCCCCGGGATCATGGATGATCGAGATGCTGTGCGTAAATGATTGCAGGCTGCCCATCCCGCGGTACCGGCCGATACCGCTCTGCTTGACGCCGCCAAAAGGCAGGTGCGGGTTGGCAAAGCTGATGATCACGTCGTTGATACAGACGTTTCCGCTTTCCAACCGCTCGGCGATCCGTCGCGCCTTTTGCTTGTCCTGTGACCAGACGGATGCGTTCAAACCGTACGGAGAGCTGTTGGCAAGCCGGATCGCTTCTTCTTCGTCGGATACGGCCATGATCGGAAGCACCGGACCAAACGTCTCCTCCTGCATGATTTTCATCTCCTGTGTCACTCCGGTCAGCACGGTTGGCGGCACAAACATCCCCTCATCGGGGAAAGTGCCTCCGGTGACGGCTGTCGCACCGTTGGCGATCGCATCCTCGACGTGTTCGCGGACGATCTCGATCTGTCTGGGGAACGTCATCGAGCCTATCTCGACCTGATCGGGAAAGCCTTGCCGCAGCACTTTCGTCTTTTCTGTAACAAGCTGGACAAAGCGGGTGTACACCGTTTCGTGGACGTAGACCCGTTCCACCGACATGCACACCTGGCCGGAATTGGTAAAAGCTCCCCAGACAGCGGCGTTGGCAGCGCGCTCCAAATTGGCGTCGGCACAGACGATCATCGGGTCTTTTCCACCCAGCTCCAGTTCGACCGGAATCAACTTCTCGGCTGCAGCCGCCATGATCGTTTTTCCTGTGCGCACCGATCCGGTGAAGAAAATTTTATCAGGATCCGCCTGTACCAGCGCTGCTCCGACCTTGCCCCCTCCGTGCAGGACGGAAACGACATCGGGCGGGAATGAGACGGCGCGAAACAGTTCCTCGATCGCCAGTCCGGTCGCCGGGGTTACCTCGGACGGCTTGAGCACGACTGTATTGCCTGCCAAAAGTGCCGACAGGACGGGGATGACAGCGAGCTGAAACGGGTAGTTCCACGGGGCGATGACAGCGACTACGCCCATTGGCTTGTAGTGAATGTACGACTTTTTGGGCCAGAGCAGCAATGGCGTCTTCACCTTTTGCGGAGCGAGCATGCGTCTGGCGTTCTTTTCGTAAAAGCGAATCGTATCGACAGTCACGAATATTTCTGTCATGTATGCTTCAAACAGAACTTTTCCCGTATCGTTGCTGATGCGTCTGGCCCATTCTTCGCCGTGTTCGACCAGAAACTCGCGAAGCCTTCTTAAATAGTCGAGCCGGACCTGCAAGGGAGTGGCAGCCCATGCAGGGAAAGCCTCCTTTGCCCGTTTCATCGTCTCGTTGACTTGCTCGTCTGTAGCTACCGGCAGCGTGCCGGAGAATTCCCCGGTAGCGGGATTGTGCAGGGAAAGGAGCGACATGTTGCAATCACCTCTATGGATCGGGGCTTTTGCCCCGGAATCGGTCGTGTGCTTATCCTCCATTCTAGGTTTCGCTCTTTTCGCCTGTCAAATGAAAGGAAGCGGTGCTTCCCCAGATTGCAGACAAACTCCCTCGCTGAACGAACAGCAGAGGGAGTTTGTTTAATAATTTGATGAAAATACCGAAGGTGTTTTGATCGTTCACCTTTTGGCGACCTGATTTCCATAGCCAGGTCGCCATTTTTTTCAAGTTCATGGCAGCGAAAACAAGCATCGCCTGCATCGTGACCTTCTCCAGTCCTCGTAAGGTCGTCCAACGCATGCCATGCTTTTCCTTCATATCAGCGAATACACGTTCAATCGTTTCTTTCCGTTTGCTATAGATTTGTTTGTTTTCCTCGGTATGCCGGAGGTGGTCTACCTCTTCGAGGTAATCAGCCCAGATGTGGCGACTCACTCTCTTTGTGTAGTCTTTACTTTCCGTGCATTGTTTCAAGAACGGACAACTTCGGCAAACTTGAGAATTTGATCGATAGATACGGTACCCATCCTTGTTTGTTGTCTCATATGTTAAGATTTGCTCGTTCGGGCAGATGTAGCAGTCGAAATATTCATCATACACATATTCGTGCTTTTTAAAAAAACCTTCTTTGGTGCGTGGTCTTGTGTAGGGCATAACGGGGCGAATCTGGTCATCAAGGAGTGTTTTACTGATGTAAGGCGTCTTGTATCCCGAGTCCACTGCCACAGCTTGAGGCTGTGCAAACGTCTTTCGCACTTGATTCAAAACATCCTCAAAAACCTGACTGTCATGCACATTGCCTGGCGTTACCTTGGCACCAAGCACAAATCCATTTCGATCACATGCTGTATGAAAACTATAAGCAAATACACGTTCCTTTTCCCCTTTTACAAACAATCCGCAATCCGGGTCAGTTGTGCTGACTTTCACCTCCTTCTTCGAAGTTTCTGTCTTTTTTTCAAGGGGCTTCTTTCCATGTGCAATACGATCCTGATTGATTTCTTCGTCCAGCAGCTCTTGATATTTCTTCGCTTGTTCTTCAACGATTTCTTTCACGTATTTATGCTTATTCGCACTGGCTTTTACATGCGTAGCATCAATGAAAAGCACATCAGGCTTCACGAATCCATGATGAACCGCCTCCTCCAATATTCGAAGGAAGATCGACTCGAAGAGTTGAGTATCCCGAAAACGGCGAACATAGTTCTTGCCTAGGGTCGTGAAATGGGGAATGGGCTGACTGAAATCATAGCCAATAAACCACCGATAGGCAACATTGGTTTCGATCTCTTTAATCGTTTGTCGCATGGAACGAATTCCAAAAATATATTGGATGAAAGCAATTTTAACTAAGACTACAGGGTCAACACTGGGTCTGCCATTGTCATGACAGTAGAGGCTTTCCACCAAGTCATAGATGAACGAAAAGTCGATTGCATTTTCAATTTTTCTTACGAGATGATCTTCTGGCACCAACTCATCTAGCGAGAATGCAGATATCTGATAACGCCCTTCGGCCTCTTGCTTATTAAGCATAATGCCACCTCTAAAAAATAACTTTTGAAAACGTAACATGTTCTATATTCAACAAAAAAGCCTGCAGACCCTGTTCCTTACGGAACTTTGTCTACAGGCTGAGGAAGCGGTGCTTCCCGTCACCGCTTCCTGCTCTGCCGCTCCCAGCGAATGAGATACGGATATGGATCAAATGCCCATTCATTCCCGCCTGTCTCCCGGTACATCCCGTAGTGGAGATGGGGCGGAAACTTTCCGGAAGTGCCCGGCTTGCCGTAGCCGGAGCTGCCGACGTAGCCGATGACCTCTCCGGGCTCGACAATATCTCCTTGCTTCAGGCCTTTTTTGAATGAAGAGAGATGGGCGAAATAGTGGTACACATTGCTCATGTCCCGCATGCCGATCCGCCATCCGCCATAGCGGTTCCAGCCAATGACTTCGATGATGCCGTAGCCGGTGCTCAGTACCGGCGTACCGTGACTGGCGAATATGTCTGTTCCTTCGTGAATTCGTCTGCCGCCCCAGCCGCGCGGGTAGCCCCAGGTGCTGCGGTAGCTGTATGTGTATCTGCTCGGGATGGGGAAGCTACGTCCGTCCAAATCGAGATGCTGGTACTTTTCGTATATCGTGGAAAACTGGTCGATGGTGCGTACTGCGCGGTCTCGCTGGTAGTAGTTCCACAGTCCGATCAGCCAATCTTCACGGGCGTACCCGTAGGAAGAAAAGTGGTGGATCAGCGTGGCCAGCACGTCGCGATCATTGGTTCGCTCTGCCTTTCCGTCTCCATCGCCATCGACTCCGACGCCTTCAAAAAAGCGGATGGAATCCGGATTCGTGTCGTCCTGATCAGGATTTAGGGGACCGCACCAACGATCGGCGGGAATCTCGATAGCGGTCAGTCGTGCGGAAGGCGCATCGCTCTTTTGCTTTCGGCCTACCTGCATGGCCCGCTCGTATTGATCGATGGCAGCCAGATAGGTCCAGGGAATCCCGTGCGTTGCCTCCAGTTCCTGAAACAGCTGCAAACGCTCTTGTTTGACCGGATCTTTCGCCGGTGCGGCGGACGGAGCCTTGGCAGTGGCAGGTAATCCTGGCGCAAGCAAAACCGCCACAGACAAACCAATTTGCATGATGAGGCGGAAAACTCTCATTGGTCTCCCTCCACCCGGTTTTTCTCCTTTGTATTGTTTGACCCTGACATTTGTTTATCCCAGATAGATTTTGGAAGTACGCGGCAAAATCGCTTTGCAAAGGGAGAGCTTCTCGATTATGATAAAAAGGGAAAATATGTTCGTAGTTTTTGGCGTGCGCTGAGGAGGTCTGGAGGCTTTGCTGAAATTTATCCATAGCGCGGACATTCATTTGGATGCGCCGCTTCACCACTTGTCGGAACTGTACGATCTGCGCCAGGACGATCTGCGTCGCACCATGCGCAACATCCGCGATCTCGTGCTGGAGCGTCAGGCAGACTTTTGGCTGATCGCAGGGGATATGCTGGAGCATCACGGAGGCAGACGCGCAACCGCACTGTTTTTGAGCGACCTGTTTGCCAGCGTGGCTCCGGTTCCGGTCTGCATCGCTCCGGGAAATCACGATCCGTGGCGCGACGATTCCTTTTACCAGAGCATTTCCTGGCCAGCCAACGTCTTCTGGTTTACCCCGGAGTGGGGGGCGTTTGAGTTTCCGGAAAAAGGCTGCGTCATTTACGGCTGGGGCTTTCCGCAGCCGCATGTATACGATTCTCCGCTGGACAGCTTCCCTGGCAAACTTTCCGGCTACGCCCATCATCTGATGGTACTGCACGCCAGTGTCACCAGCGCCAAGGCCGAAGAGCACGATCCGTACGCGCCAGTGTCGGTGCAGCAGCTTGCCGATACCGGCATGGACTACATCGCGCTCGGGCATATCCACAAGCCTGTCCAGTTTCTTCATCCAGGAAAAATGCAGCCCTTTGCCGCCTATCCAGGAACGCCGGAAGCGTTGACCGCAAAAGAAGAGGGCGAGCGCTGTGTGCTGTACGGAGAACTGGATGATGCCGGAAAACTGCACTTGGAGGCAGTGCCGGTGCAGCAGCGTCAAGTCAGCAAACGGCAGATTTCCATAGCCGGAGCACATACGATGGAGCAGGTGGTCGAGCAAATCGAACGCGAACTGGCGAACGAACCGGAGGAAAACATGGTGTACGTCACCTTGAGCGGAGAGCGTGCCGCACATTTCACCCCTGCTCTTGGCGTGCTGGAGCAGCGGTTTGCCCGTCGCTTTTTCCTGATTCGCTTCCGGGACGAGAGCTGGCCTGATGTTGACGAGCAGAAGCTGATCGCCGAAGGGGGCGTGTTCGGCAGATGGCTGGCGTTGCTGGCGGATGCCGAGCAGCGGGCGGGCAGCGAGGAAGAGCGGCAGATCGCCAGTCTGGCGCGAAAAGAAGCGCTGAAGCGGATCGGAGGGAGCATGCGGTGAGAATCGAGGAGCTGCACGTAAAAGGCTTTGGTAAATGGCAGGACGCATCGTTTCGCTTTGCACCGGGAATCAACTTGTTCGAAGCTCCCAACGAAGCAGGGAAGTCGACCCTGCTGCAAGCGATCTTCGCCGCGCTGTACGGGATGAAGCGGGATTACGTGAAGACGACGCGCTATCTGCCGGAATACGAGAAATACCGGCCCTGGCACCTGGGCGAATACGAAACGATCATTACATACACGCTCGCCGGCAAAACGTATCGGCTGCATCGCACCTTGCACAAAGAGCGGGAGCAGACCCGGCTTTTTTTGCTGCCGGACTGGACAGAGCTGACAGACGTATACCACGAGGATCGGCGCAAGGAGCGTGATTTTCTCGAACGCCATCTCGGTCTTACCCGCACCATGTTCACGGACGTGACCTGGATCAAGCGGGAACCACTGTCAGCCAGCGAGCACCTGCTGCCGGCGCTCAAGGGGGACGCGGAAGCTGACGATGCCACGCCTGTTGTACGCCAGCTTCTCGAGGAGCTGGAGCGCGAAGCAGGGGCGATCGGGGTGAAGGAGCGGGCCGAAAATACGCTTTTGGGCAAAGCTGCCTCCCTCGCAGCACAAAAGGAGCAGGAGTTGATGCAGGCGCAGTCGATGTGGCAGGAGGTCGCGCAGTTGACGCGGCAGATTGCCGACTGGGAAGCGCAAAAAAGTGCCGGAGAGCAGCGGAAAATGCGCGTGCAGCGCAAAAAGGAACTGGCTGTGCAGCGTGAAGCCGCCTGGCAGGAGCGCTGGAGACGCAGCTACGTCCTTCCGGATGAACAGGGATGGGCATGGTGGATGGAGACAGCAGCTTCGGAAGCGGAGCGCGCGCTACACGAAAGGAGCAAAGCTGCCCTCACAGATGCCTTGAAAGAACCCAATCCTGCCCTGCATGACCGGGAACAAGAAACACAGGCGCAGTGGGAGAAGGTAAACGCCGATTACCAACGAGGTTTGCAGATTCGCCGCGAATGGGAAAACGCCCATTTCCAACTGGCACAGGCTGCCGTCTCGCAAGCGGCTACCGGAGGCAGGCGCAGCCAGCGTTCCCGAACGCGCAAAAGCTACACGACGTGGTTCTTCGCTATTGCTTGTCTGTTTGCCGGAATGGGGGCGATCTCCCTTATGTTTGCGGAATGGACAAACGGAGCAGTCGCCTGCGCGCTGGCCGTTTTGTCTGCGCTGATTGCGCTGGCGGCAAGGCGCAGACAGTCAGGAGCAAGGACGCAGGAGCGCGGCCTGTCTGAATGGGAGACGTGGCACGGGGAAACAGAGCGTCTCGGTGATCAGCTTGCCCAGTTGTTTCAAGTCTGGGGGGTAGCAGATTGGGATTCCTTTTTGCAGATGCGCGAGAAGCTGCGAGAGGAACACCACGCCAACGAACTTGCCAAATCCGCGGTTCAGGCAGGCAGTCAGGAGAGAGCGGATGCGATTCTCCGCGATTGGGGAGAGCGTCTGCGCGAATGTCTGAACGAAGAGCGTCCGCAGTGGGAGCAGGAGCTGCAGGCAAGTGAGGATGAATTGCAGCAGGCTGAGCAGGAGTTGCAGCATCTTCGCGAGCAGATCGCACGTGCCCAGGGGCAGCTTGAGGCACGTGACGGCGTATCGCTGGCGAAGGCGCAGAGCGAATATGATGCGGCTGTACGAGAAGTCCGGGAATTGCAGATGAGACGGGAAGCGCTGCGGCTTGCCGGCGACACCCTGCGGGAAGCTGCGGCGACGTGGAACCGCGACATCTCGGCGGCTGTCAGCGATACGGCCTCACAGGTGATGACACAACTGTCGGGTGGCGTTTACCAGCAGATTCGGCTAGACCCGCGCGAAGGGTTCCGCATCCGCCTGCTGGAGCCGAAGACCAGGCAGGTTTTGGAGCAGGAGCAGTTTTCGACCGGAACGCAGGACCAGTTGTACTTTGCCCAAAGAATTGCCCTGTTTACGCATTTTAGCGAGCAGACCGAGCCGCTGCCGCTGTTTCTCGATGACCATTTTGTCCACTATGACCAGCAACGGTTGGAACAGGCCTTGGACTACGTTGCGATGCTCAGTGAACAGCACCAGATATTTTTGTTTACGTGCATGCAGCGGGAAGGGGCGTATTTGCAGCCGCTGCTCAGCTCCGCAAATCGCCATGCCCTTCATCGTCTGGTTCTGAGCCGTTGATGAGCCGCTGAGGTGCGTCAAAAGGTTGCTCCGCTTCCAGGCAAGCTCTATAATGTAGGGAAATGAAGACAAATGAGGAGTGAGCCCATTGACACTACGCAAACCAGAGTGGCTCAAGATCAATCTCGTATCAGGCAGCGAATTGGCCAATTTTCGAGAATTGAAACAAACGATGCGGAGCAAGACGCTGCACACCGTATGTGAAGAAGCGAAATGTCCCAATATTCACGAATGCTGGGCCAACCGTACAGCTACGTTTATGATTTTAGGCGATATATGCACGCGCGCCTGTCGCTTTTGCGCCGTCAAGACAGGGTTGCCGACGGAGCTCGACCTGGCCGAGCCGGAGCGCGTGGCAGAGGCGGCAGAACAGATGGGTCTCAAGCACGTGGTAGTTACTTCTGTTGCCCGGGACGACTTGGCAGACGGAGGAGCGCAGATTTTCGCGGAGACGATCAAAGCGATTCGCAAGCGCTTGCCGCTGGCTACGGTCGAAGTGCTGATTCCCGATTTTATGGGCAATTGGGATGCCCTGAAGGTCGTTATGGATGCCAAACCAGACGTGTTGAACCACAACATCGAGGCGGTACGCAGACTGTCCGATCGGGTGCGGGCACGCGCCAAGTACGACCGTACGCTTGCCCTGCTGAAAAAAGCAAAAGAACTCCAGCCTGACATTCCCACCAAATCGAGCCTGATGATCGGGGTAGGGGAAACCATCGAGGAAATTCTGGAGACGATGGACGATCTGCGGGCAGTCGATGTCAACATTATGACGATCGGCCAGTATTTGCAGCCGACGAAAAAGCATCTTGGCGTGGTGAACTACTATCACCCCGATGAATTTGCAATGCTCAAGGAAGAGGGCATGAAGCGCGGCTTCAGCCATGTCGAATCGGGGCCGTTGGTGCGCAGCTCGTATCACGCCCACGAACAGGCGAATGCGGCGAAAGAAACGATCGCCCAGGCCAGATAACAGCAAAAAACCACCCGCCGGGCAATGGTTGCCGAGGTGGGTGGTTTTGTCCTTATTCGACAAGCATGTTACCTGCCAGAAGTGTTACCGTGCTGTCCGGCAGTTCGTTGCGTGCGAGCCTCTTCACGTTCTGTTTTGCCACCCATGCGCTTGATCAGCGGAGTGACATTCATCTCATGGTGTCCAGCAGAGGAGACGTTGCTGGAGCGACTCGCGGTAGTGGTCAGCTCCTGCACGATATTCGGGTCCGTCGTTACATACACTTTGTAATAGCGCGGCGCGATCGACATGGCGTTTTGTCTCGCCTGTTTTTTCGCGGTATTTGCTTCCTGACCTGTCGTGTTCAGACCGACCAGGATTTCTTCGTCGGTAACCAGTACCGTGGAGCGTTCTACGCCAGGGCAGCTGGCTGTTACGTTGCTCACTGCTTGGGCCAGGGCATCACGATCGACATAGACATGATCCAGACCGTTCGTACGGATCTGGTTGCTGTTCGTCTGGGAGTACCCCAAACGGGTCATGCCTGTTTGCATTGCTCCCATGCCTCGTCTGTTGTTCGTATTGCTTTGGTAGATCGAGTGGGTGCCTGTATTGCCTGTCGTACCGTTTGCACCAGTGAAGCCGCCAGTTCCGGTCATGCCGTTAGTTCCCGTCATGCCGCCTGTCATACCGCCAGTTCCCGTCATACCGCCTGTCATGCCGCCAGTTCCGGCAGTACCCATGCCTGTTCTGCCGTCGGGGAAGGCAGTGTATGGACGGGCACCGTTGTTGTTGTTATTGATGTTGAAGTCATGGCCGAGGCCGATACCGGCAGTGCCGTATCCGCCGTTACCAGGTGCAGTCCAGCCAAATCGTCCGTTATTGCCGGCCATTCCGTCTGCACCAAAACCGCGATTGCCGTCTGTACGCAGGCCATTCGTTCCAAATGGGCGGGTGCCATCTCCCCGAACGCCATCCGTGTGACGGAAGCCAAATCCATTGCGCATTCCGCCGAATGTGCCTGCACCTTGACGGTTTCCAGTGGATTGCCCATACGTCGTACCATTGGTTCCGTCAAATCCGGTACCATTGTACCCTGCACCATTTCGGCCAACACCGAAATTTTGCACTCCGTAATTTCGCGTATTCATCCCATCAGCGCCATACCCCATGCCTGCTCGTTGCGTGTTGGTCGTGTTGTTGGGACTCGTGTAATTCGGAGCAGCGTTGTTGCCACAAGCGGAAACCATCAATGCAAAGCCTGCAATTGCTGGAATGAGCCACTTTTTGCTCAATGTGAACACCCCCCTAAGCGATAGAATGTCCAGCGACTCGATTCCGTTTTCGTGGGAATTTTATCTCTTGTTGCATGAAATATGGTAAGATGGTCGTAATACGGAGCAAAGCAAGGAGGAAGCGGATTTGATTCGCACGCAAGCCGGTACTTATGAAGTCATAGAAGAAAATCGCGATGGCTGGAATCCGGAGGCATTCAAGGAGCGGTACAGCGATATTCTCGATAAATACGATTACATCGTGGGCGATTGGGGATATGGCCAGCTTCGTTTGCGGGGGTTTTATTCGGACTCGAACCGCAAAGTACCGTTCGAGCAGCGAATCTCCGCTTTGGACGAATACCTGCATGAATTTTGTAATTTTGGCTGTCCGTATTTCGTGCTGCAAAAGGTAAAGGCAAACCAGCTCACGGATCAGGACCAGTCCCAGTACGAGGATGAAATCGTGGAGACGCGGCCGCTGCAAACAGGAGAAGGTGCGGGCGCGGAGCGAAAAGAGCGCCGTCGTTACTATCCCCGACCCAACAAACAGGAGCGGGAACAGCGTTCCAACGGTTCCAAGGGAAATGGGCCCGGACGCAACGATCGTCCAGACAAGCCCAAATACAACAAGGACAAGCCAGACAAAAACGGCAGGGACGGTGGAAAGGAAAAACGGCCACCATCGCAGTCCAGACCCAACCGGGACCGCGACAAGGTATCGAGCGGTCCAAACCAGCCGAAGCGGGATACGTAAAGCGATATAACGTATAGAAGACAAAAAAGCAACAAGCCCTTTTTCGGAGCTTGTTGCTTTTTTTCGCCAGACCTAATAACCGTATGGGTAGCCGTATGGGTACGGATAAGGCGTGTATGGGTACGGATAAGGATACGGATACGGGTACGGGTAGTAGCCCGGACCAAAAGGAAGGATGATGGGAAAAAACACATCAAAGTTTCTCCGCCTTCTACCGCGCCAAAAAACGGGATGAGCCTGGTCTTCGGGGACTTGCTGGTACTCCAGCTCATGGGAAAACTCTGGTTGCTGCTGATACGTAAAGTCGGGCTGATAAGGTTGCATCGTGCGCTCTGCACTCCTCTCAATATCTGATGTGCAGTAGCAGTATACGGGATAAAAGCCCTTGTGGCGCTTTGTCCATTCAAAATAGGCGTCCGTCTAAATGACAGTCTCCAAAAACGAGAGCAGCTCTGCCGCTTCTTGTTCACTGAGGTTAAAGGCAAATTCCAGATACCCTTCTTCCTTCAGATCATCCTGTCCGATAATGGCAGAGCGGCCATTTTGAATGTTGATGACCAGCTTTTTGCCGTAGAAATGGTTCGTCTGGGTGATGGCCAGATCGAAACGAGTCGTTTCTCCCGTAAAGCTGACAAAACGGGTCTTTGTGTCCTCTGTCTCATCGTACAAGTAAAACAATTCCTGGGTCATACGTCTCCCCCTGTTTTCATGTAAGTTTGGGAAAAAGCCTTCGTCATGTACCTATCGTACACCGAAGAGGCTTGGATTTCCAAAAGGCTGATCACGATTCATTGTAACATAAAGTTGAGTGCGATTCGTGACAGCGTGTACAAATTTGGTATACTGGTGTTGAAAAGGGGTGAAGGCAGTGAGCAATTCCTATCTGCGGGAAGGGGAATTGGTTATTCTCGTCCTCGTTTTGACCTTTATCATCACGATCGTATACGCAAAACGAAAAGGAAAAAAGCAAAAGTAAGGAGAATTCCATGTACGATGTAAATACTGAACGGATCGATCAGGTGTTGCAGCATATGCAGCGCTCGATCGGCCTCTTGCAGACGTTGAGCGGGCGGGGAGCAGAAGCGGTGCTGGCCGATGAAGTGGCGGTGGCTGCGATGGAGCGGGCCCTTCACCTGGCGATTGAAGCCGTAATCGACGTAGGGAATTTGTTGATTGACGGATTTATTATGCGCGACCCTGGAAGCTATGCAGACATTGTGGAAATCCTCCGCGACGAGCAAGTCATTGACGACGGACAGGCGCGGCAATTGACGAAGGCTACGGAATTCCGCCGTCATCTGGTCAATGAGTATACCCATGTACCGGTAAAAGACATGTTTGTGTTGGTGACAGAGGTGCTGGACAGCTTCCGTCAATTTGATCCGGCTGTACGGGCCTATCTGGAAAAAGAACTGTTTTAGAACAGAACTGCGGATTTTTTATACAAAACCATTTCATTTGTTTACTAACGTGTCGAAATCCGCTACAATAGAGAGAAAGGGCGGTGATACGTATGACAAATGAAGGAACGTCCACCCGCGACCAAATCCTGCACATGCTCAAGGTAAAGGGCTCGCTGTCTGTCAGCGACATGGCCGTCGAGCTGGGGATTACAGAAATGGCTGTACGGCGCCACCTGAACACGTTGGAGCGGGACAATTTGATCAAGTCTACGCTGGTTCGTCAGGCGATGGGACGCCCGACTAATGTATATTCCTTGTCGCAGGAAGCAGACGAACTGTTTCCGCGCAATTATTCGCATTTGACACTCGATTTCCTGCGGGATTTGCAAGATATGGATGGAATCGGCAAAGTGGAGATGCTTTTCCGCCGTCGTGAAAACCGACTGGAGGAAACGTATCGCTCGCATGTACAGGGAGACCTGGAGGAGCGCGTCGCCAAACTTGCCGAACTGCAAAACGAGAAAGGCTACATGGTCGAATGGGAAAAGGCATCGACTGGAGACGGATACGTTTTCCAGGAGTACAATTGCCCAATTGCACAGATCGCCCGTGAGTACAACCAGGCGTGCAACTGTGAACTGTCCCTGTTTCGCCGCGTGCTTGGAGCCAAAGTAGAGCAGAGTTCTTGCATGGCCAAGGGCGGGGAAAAATGCGTTTTCGAAATCAAGGAAGCGTAGCGTGATCGCAAACACAATATGATGGCGGGGGTCCTGCAAGCGGAAACACTACTTGTAGAGACACCCTTTTTTCATACGCACGGAAGTTACTTTCGGTACATAAAGGAGACGCGAGACATGGATAGGAACCGCTACAAAGGATACTTGCTCGACCTCGACGGGACGATTTACCGCGGCAACGAAATCATCCCGGGTGTCGTGGAATTTCTCTCTGCTTTGAAGCAGCAGCAAATCCCATACCTCTACCTCACAAACAACGCCTCGGTCACTCCCCAACAGGTAGCAGAGCGGCTGCAAAAGATGGGAGTGGATGCGAAGGCGGACGAAGTCTACACCTCTGCCATGGCGACAGCCCAGTATTTGCGCGAGCAGGCCGGGGAGGGCAGCAAGGTGTACATGATCGGCGAGCACGGATTGCGGGAAGCGCTGCTTGAGGCCGGGTTTACGATCAGTGAGGACGAGCCGCAGTACGTCGTGGTCGGGATTGATCGTTCGTTTACATATGAAAAGCTCGCTGTGGCAGCTCGTGCCGTCCGCAACGGGGCTGTCCTGATCGCGACGAATGGCGATGCCGCCGTACCCACGAACAAAGGGCTGTACCCCGGCAACGGATCATTGGTCGCAGCAGTCTCGGTCGCATCCGGAAAAGCTCCTGTCGTGGTCGGAAAACCGGAGCCGATCATCGTTCGCTATGCCCTGCAAAAGCTCGGCGTGTCCGGTGAAGAGACGATCATCGTCGGCGACAACCTGCATACAGACATCGAAGCGGGGGCAAAAAGCGGACTGGACAGCCTCTTGGTTTTGACCGGCTTTTCCACGGCAGACGAAGCAGCCAGCTCCCCGGTCAAACCGACGTATATCGCCCGCGATTTGCTGGAATGGCGGGATCGGGTCAAACTCCTCGGTTGAGGGGTTTTTTTGTGCCCATGTAATTTATGGATACAGATGAGACGATCAATGTGTGCAATTCGATTTGGGGAGGATAACAGGTGCACTCTAAATTCACTAGCAAGAGAGGAAGTTCTCGTGGAAAAGCTGAACATACTGTTCGATTTGGACGATACGCTATCGCATTGCAATAAATACTTCGATATGGTGTTGGATGAGTATTTGCACACGATGGTCGACTGGTTCCAGACATACGGCGTCACCCGGGAGCAGATCAGCAACAAGCAGATGGCCATCGACCTGGAGTATGTCGATCAATTCGGGTTGACCTCGGAGCACTTTATCCGCTCCTTTGTGGAGACGTACGAATTTTTCTCCCAGCAGACCGGGCGAGAGAAAAAGACGCTGGAAATCGTGGAGCTGACAAAGCTGGCACTGAGCGTGTACGAACAGGAATTTGAGCCGTATCCGCATACGTACGACACATTGGAAAGGCTGAAAAAAGAAGGACATACCCTGCTTTTGCACACAGGGGGAGAAGAGAAGATCCAGAAAAAGAAAATTACGCAGTTGCATCTGGCGACGTACTTTGAAAACAGAGTGTTCATCAGCAAGCATAAAAACACGCAAGCATTGCGGGTGATCGTAGAAAACATGAAGTTTGACCGCAACAAAACGTGGATGATCGGCAATTCGCTGCGCACGGACATCGCTCCCGCCCTGGAATTGGGCATAAACGCCATCTACATTCCGGCACAAAACGACTGGCATTACAACATGGTCGACATTGCCGAGCCGTCCACAAGCGCCTTTCTCACGCTGGCATCATTGGCCGATGTACCCGATGCCCTTCGCACGCATTATGCCAAATAATCTGGCCTCCGTCGACTGATGGCGGGCTTTTTCTTTTGCGTCCGGGCGATCTGATGCGTTCCTTTTGACCGAAGGAATCGGGTGTTTGGTATAATGTAGGGTGAGAGGAATAGACGCGATCTTCCCCATGTCCTTCCATTTTTGATAGGCACCTATCCTGCGCAACGATCATACAATGCGCCAAGAGAAGGTGTGCAGGGAGGTTGGAATCAATGGAAGAGAAAGCGTTTCTGGAGGAGGAATACGGATTTGCCATACACGGCCAGCGGGATACGGGAGCGGGCAAGGTGCTGGAGACGGACCAGGGACTGTTTTATCTCTACACGGCTCCGGCCAATTACAAGTACAAAAGCAAAATGGTGGAGCGGATCCGGCAGCATCTGAGCCAACAGCCTGAACTTGGCTTGCTGAAGCTGGTGCAAAACAGGACGGGTCATCCCCATGTTATTCTGGAAGGACAACTGTATTACGTGTACAGGGGAGTGCGGGAAGCGAATCTGCAGGACCCGTATTTTGCCTGCGGGGAATCGCTTGCCCATTTTCACCAGGCCACTACTTCCCTTGCCAGGGACAAGGTACAGTTTGCCCACAGCTCACTGGGCAACTGGCCCAGCATGTGGGGACGCAGGCTGCGCGAATACAATACGTATCGGGATGAGCTGGATGAGGGGGAGGCGGAACTTACCTCACTCGACGAATACTTGCTTACCAGTTATACGTATGTCCATCAGCTTGGAGAGACAGCGATCCAGTATTTGCAGGCATGCGAGTACGACAAGGTCGTCAAGCAGACGTCCGGCTTCGGCAAAGTGGCGTACCAAAATTTTGACGCGGGATATATTCGTTGGAATGAACAAAATGCGCGACTTGTCGGCGGCGAATACAACTGGGTGTTCGATATGCGGGCCAGAGACATCGGACAATGGCTCAAGGCCGAGAGCAAACGCAATGGCTGGCAGGACGAGGCTGCGATCCGGTTTTTGGACGGCTACAACAGCGTGTCGCCGATTTTGGAGGCGGAGTACGCCGTCATTTACGCCCTGATGCTTTTTCCGGGCCGTTTTCTCAGACTGGTCGAATCGTACCAGCAGTTGCCGGACGAGGAGCGGCACGAAGTGGATGGGCCGTCGTGGCAAGCGTTTTTGGATAATGATCTGTTGCAAATGGAAGCGGCACTCCGGCGGTATCCACAGGTGGTAGCACAGCAGTACGGGGCCACTCTTCCACAAATCGACTGGTTGTGGAGGTACGAAGATGAAAAAGCCGAAAGTTCTGATCACGAGGAAGATCGCGAGTGAAGCGGTCGACCTGCTGCAACAGACAGCCGAAGTGGAGGTATGGGAAGAAGATCGACCCATGCCAAGAGACGTATTTCTGGCAAAAGCAGAGGAAGCAACAGCGATCTTGAGCATGCTGACGGAAAAAGTGGACGAAGAAGTGCTGGCGCGGGCCAAACAGTTGCGAATGGTCGCCAATATGGCAGTGGGTTACGACAATATTGATGTGAGTGCCTGCAAAAAGCGGGGAATTATCGTCACCAATACACCCGACGTACTGACAGAGGCGACGGCAGACCTCGCTTTTGCCTTGCTGCTGGCAGCAGCGCGCAGGATACCGGAAGCAAACCGCTTTGTACTGGAAGGCAAATGGACGTCCTGGAGTCCGACATTGCTGGCGGGGCAGAGCGTCTATCAGACGACACTGGGGATAATCGGCATGGGCAGGATCGGGGAAGCTGTCGCAATGCGCGCAAAAGGCTTTGCGATGAATATTCTCTACCACAACCGCAGCCGCAAGCAGGAAGCGGAAGAGCAGACGGGAGCGGTCTGGGTCGAGCTCGATACGCTTTTGCGCGAGTCCGATCACGTCGTCCTGCTTACGCCGTTGACGGCAGAGACGAGGTTGTTGATGGGAGAGCGGGAGTTTGCCCGGATGAAGCAGACGAGCGTATTTGTCAACGTATCACGCGGCGGGACCGTCGATGAACAAGCGCTGTATCGGGCATTGGCGGAAAAGCAAATCTGGGCAGCGGGACTGGACGTGTTTCAGGAGGAACCCGTCTCGCCGAACCACCCCTTGCTGCAACTGCCCAATGTCGTTGCCTTGCCGCATATCGGCAGCGCGACGATCCAGGCACGCACCGAGATGGCCCGGCTGGCGGCCGCGAATATCGCTTCCGTGCTGGCCGGGGGGGAACCGTTGACAGCGTTATGAGTACGTTCGTGTTGATTGTTGGCGGATTGCTGCTGCTTGCTCTTTTGGCTGCAGCGGGACTTGCCCTGCATGTGACCTGGAAACTGACCCACCCCGTGCGCAAACCGGTAGATATGGACCCCGCCGAATATGGATTGGCTCATGTCGATGACGTACGATTTCCCAGCAGAGAAGCAAGGCTCTCTTTGGCCGGCTGGTACATTTCGGCTGCTGCCAACGGATTTCGCTCGCGCAAGCAGACGCTCGTATTTGCCCACGGATACAGCCAGAACCGCCTGGAGCCGCATCTTCCCGCCTTGTCGCTGGCGTCAAAGCTGGTGGAAGCCGGATACGATGTCCTTATGTTCGACTTCCGCAATGCCGGGGAGTCGGATCAGGCGATGACGACGATCGGTCTCAAAGAGCAGGATGATCTGCGCGGTGCGATCGATTACGTACATAGCGTTCAGCCCGATCATGCTGTAGGGCTGGTCGGCTTTTCCATGGGGGCAGCTACGTCCCTGCTCGCCGGGGCAGCAGATGAGCGGGTCGAGGCGATTGTGGCGGACTCGCCGTTTTACTCGCTTCCGGAATACCTGGGCGAAAACTTGCCGAAGTGGACGGGCCTGCCGCGTTTTCCTTTTAACTGGCTGATTCTGACGCTGTGTCCGCTGTTTCTGGGAGCGAATCCGCGAGACGTGAAGCCGTATCTGGCGGTGCAGCAGGCGGACAAACCGATCCTGCTCATTCATGGGACACATGATACGACTGTGCCGCATGAAAACAGCCAGCGACTGTACGAACTGGCGCGCGCTCCCGGCTCGTCGCTCTGGCTCGTCCCGGGAGCCGGGCATGTGCGCAGCTACGCCAAAGAACCGGAGAAGTACGTGAGCAGGGTACGCGCTTTTCTCGAAGACGCCATGGGCGAACAAACGACGTGACAGCAGGAAGCCGCGATGCAAGAAAAAAGCAGCTACGCTTGGCCGCTGTAGCTGCTTTTTAGACGGTGTTCCTCGATTAGAATACTTGTTGTACTTCCTTGATGCCAGGGATTTCTTCGATCAATGCACGCTCAATCCCTGCTTTCAGAGTGATGGTGGACGAAGGGCAACTGCCGCAAGCCCCCATCAGGCGAAGTTTGACAACGCCTTCTTCAACGTCGACGAGTTGTACGTCACCGCCGTCACGTTGCAGGTATGGACGCAATTTATCGAGAACTTCCTGGACTTGATCCATCATTTCCATGCTACTTCACTCCTTTCCCAGCTTCCTCTCTATTATAAACAGGGAACGGGGAGAAATCCATGGCTAACATACCCTGTCTGCACTTTTCAGCGATAGACGTTGTGGAAGTGCAACCCTGTATCCCCTTTTTGTTCAGTTCACATGCTATAATGATGGAGAAAATACATGATAAGGAGTCAGACTGACGTGAATGTATACCGCAATATCAAGGAACTGATCGGCAATACGCCAATCGTGGAGATTACGCAGTTTGCGCTGCCCGATGGCGTGCGCCTTTTTGCCAAGCTGGAGTATTTCAATCCGGGTGGCAGCGTCAAGGACAGGCTGGGCATGGAGTTGATCCGCGCAGCCGAAGCAAGCGGGCAGCTTGCGCCAGGCGGCACGATCATCGAGCCGACCGCAGGCAACACCGGGATCGGAGTGGCATTGGCCGCTGTGGGAACAGGGTACCGAGTCATTTTCTGTGTACCTGCCAAGTTCTCGGAGGAGAAGCAAGAGCTGATGCGTGCGCTCGGAGCCGAGGTCGTCAACACTCCGACCGAAGACGGGATCAAGGGAGCGATCGCCAAAGCGCAGGAGCTGGCAGCCTCCATCCCCGGCTCGTTCGTGCCGCAGCAGTTTGCCAATCCAGCCAACCCGGACGCTCACTACAAAACGACCGGACCGGAAATCTGGGAGCAGATGGACGGACAGGTGGACGTATTTGTCGCGGGAGCGGGTTCCGGCGGTACATTCATGGGGGTAGCACGCTATCTGAAAGAGAAAAACCCGGCGATCAAGACGGTGATCGTCGAGCCGGAGGGTTCGATTTTGAATGGCGGCAAATCCGGTCCGCACAAAACAGAAGGAATCGGCATGGAGTTCTTGCCGCCATTTATGGATACGAGCTATTTTGACGCGATCCATACGATTCTGGATGTCGAGGCGTTCGATCTGGTCAAGGAACTGGCTGCCAAGGAAGGCATGCTGGTCGGCAGCTCTGCAGGCGCAGCGATGGCAGCTGCTTTGCGGGAAGCGAAACAAGCGGCACCAGGCAGCAACATCGTCGTTCTGTTTGCGGACAGCAGCGAGCGCTATCTCAGCAAAAAAATCTACCAGGGAGGTATCTGAAAATGAGACTGAAAACACGATTGATTCACGGCGGAATCGAGGGAGATCCACATACGGGCGCAGTGTCCGTTCCGATTTATCAAGTGAGCACCTACAAACAGGAGGCGATCGGCGTCCACAAGGGCTTCGAATACTCCCGCACAGGCAACCCGACGCGCCATGCGCTGGAGACGTACATCGCCGAGCTGGAAGGCGGAGCGCGCGGGCTGGCGTTTGGCTCCGGAATGGCAGCATTGTCTACCATTTTGTCCCAATTCAACAAAGGCGATCACCTGGTTGTCGGTGACGATGTGTACGGCGGAACCTACCGCGTCATTACCCGTGTCTTCTCCCGCCTCGGGCTGGAGCCGACCTATGTGGATACGAGCGATCTGGCTGCGGTCAAAGCAGCAATTCGCCCGGAAACAAAGGCGATCATTATGGAAACGCCAACCAACCCGCTGCTGAAAGTAAGCGACATTCGCGCGCTTGCCGACATTGCCAAGGAAAACGGCGTGCAGCTCATCGTGGACAACACCTTTATGACGCCTTACTGGCAAAATCCGCTCGACCTGGGCGCCGATATCGTGTTCCACAGCGCGACCAAATACCTCGGTGGCCACAGTGATGTAGTGGCTGGGGTAGTCGTGGCAAAAGATGAAAAAGTTGGAGAAGAACTCCATTTTCTGCAAAACGCCATCGGCGGTATTCTCGGTCCGCAAGATTCCTGGCTGCTGCTGCGCGGGATGAAAACGCTGGGGCTGCGCATGGAAGAGCATGAGCAAAATGCGCGCGCATTGGCGAAATGGCTGTCGGAGCGCAGCGATATCAAACGCGTCATCTACCCTGGTCTGGAAAACCACTCCGGACACGAACTGATCAAAAAACAGGCGCGCGGCTTTGGCGGCATGATCTCCTTTGACGTAGGCAGCGCTGCACGTGCCGACGAGGTGCTGGCAAAAGTCAAATACTTCACGCTGGCGGAGTCGCTGGGTGCAGTCGAAAGCCTGATCAGCGTACCGGCGCGGATGACACATGCTTCGATCCCGGCTGAGCGCCGTGCCGAGCTGGGCATTACCGACGGTTTGGTTCGGATTTCGGTAGGAATCGAGGATGTACAGGACCTGATCGAGGATTTGGAGCAGGCACTCTCCTAATACGATGCGCGTAGTCGCAAAGGCAGGTGTTGATTGCTAATGAGTGTCGAAGTAAAGGTGTACGGTACGGAGCAGTTGTGCGCCAGCTGCGTCAATCTGCCTTCTGCCAAGGAAACGGCTGAGTGGCTGCAAGCCGCACTGTCTCGCAAGTACGGAAGCGAGCATATTCGCATCATCTACAGCGATTTTCAGCAACCGCAGACAGAAGAAGAGAGAAGCTGGGCTACACGTATTATCGAGGAAGATTTGTGGTATCCGCTTGTCGTAATTTCCGGGGAAATTGTCGGCGAAGGCAATCCCAAGCTGAAAGATATTTGCGCCAAGCTGGAGCAAATGGGCTTGGCACCAATGGAGCAAGCCGGAAAATAAGAAAACTGTATCGCAGAAGAGCTGTCCCAAAAACTCGTTTCGAGTGAGGGACGGCTTTTTTTGTATACATTTGCCGAGTAGACTGGTAGCCAATGCCGGAGAACAAGATGTTCTATCGTTCTTCTCTCCTACATATCATGGCGGTGACGAATGTGAGGGGGGCGAGTCTATGGAGCAGCTAGTAGCCCGATACTACGAATTAAAAGAACTGCAAAAACAGGTAGAAGAAGAATTGGAGGCACTGCGAGCCCGGCTTTTGGACGCGTATGCCGAAGCGGGACAAGCGCAGGAAGGGGAATACCGCTTGTCGATCAGCTACCAGGAGCGGCGCGACTACCACGATGACAGGCTGTATAATGCGTTGCCCGATCCTTCGCTGTGGCGGCTGATGTCGCGGGCCGACGGCGGAAAAATAGCCAGCCTGGTGAAGCTGAATGTAATCGCGGAGCCGCTGTTGTCCGGGACGTATGAGCTGCGCAAAATCCCCGTACTGCGCGTAAAAAAGTCATAGCAGGTCGTGCATTGCCGCCTCTTGTCCGGGGCGGCTTTGTTTTGGTACAAGCCATGGCGGCGATGGTGGCGCGCAACGGCAATTTTTTCTGTCAGGCAAGCCGCTTCCGGTGTATAGTCGTAGTAGACAAAGCAGAGCTAGTACAGGACATGAGGGGGCAACCAGAATGGATGTAAAAAAGAAGCTGGCGGAAGCGTATTACCGCACGACTTACCCGATGCTCGGCCACGGCAAGCGCAATCTGCACGTGTTGCAAGAAGTGCTGCAGGGGATGGATGGCGATCTGGCCAGCGACATGTACGGTACAGGAGCGGTTATCGAACAATTTCAAAGCGAGATGGCAGCGCATCTGGGGAAGGAAGCAGCAGTGTTTTTCCCCAGCGGCACGATGGCGCAACAAATTGCCATGCGCATCTGGTGCGACAAGGCATCCATCAAGCGCGTCGCCTACCACCCTCTGTGCCATCTGGAGATCCATGAAGAAGACGGGCTCAAGGAGCTGCACGGAATCCAGCCCGTCCTGCTCGCTGACAAGGAACGGGTCATCCGGCTGGAAGACGTGGTGAACATGCAGGAGGAAGTCGCCTGCCTGCTCTTGGAGCTGCCACAGCGCGAGATTGGCGGGCAGTTGCCGGAGTACGAGGAATTGGAGGCGATTTCTGCCTACTGCCGCAAGAAGGGAATCAGGCTCCATCTGGACGGAGCAAGACTGTTTGAGGTTTTGCCATACTATCAAAAAACGGCTGCACAGATATGCCAGTTGTTCGACAGCGTGTACGTCTCCTTTTACAAAGGCGTGGGCGGAATCGCCGGCGCGATTTTGGCAGGCGACAAATTATTTGCAGAGGAGTCTGTCATCTGGAAAAGACGGCATGGCGGTGATCTGATCAGCCTGTATCCGTACATTCTCAGCGCGGCTTACTACTTTCAAAAAAGAAAGGAAAACTTTCCAGCGTATTACGAAGATGCCAAAGAGCTTGCTGCATTGTATAATCGATGCCACGGGATTACGACAAAACCGCTCGTTCCCGTATCCAATATGTTTCACGTCCATGTTTCGCTGAACAGGGAAAAGCTGGCGCAACTGCTGCTATCGCTGTATGAGGAAACCGGCGTAGGCTTCACGCATGGGCTGTATGCAGCAGGAGAAGACGCCTGCTACTTCGAAGTGAGCGTCGGCGATTGCTACCCGCGTATTCCAAAAGAAATAGGCAGACAAGCCTTTGCAGTATTGGACAGGAAAATGAAGGAATTTATGGAATAAAAAAGAAAACCTACCTGACCACCGCCAAATAGGTTCGCTTGTTCTAGCCCATATGCTTTTTGTACAGCCAGAGCTGTCCGCTTTTGATGACACGCGCCATCTGTCCGACCAGCGAGACTTTCCCCATGCTGGCGAATCCCTCTTTTTTGCCCAGCGATCCGAGGAAGCCCTTATGCTTGAGCGGAGGCAGAGACGGGGGATACTCTTCACCTTTGATGTCGATTTTCAGCATCTGTGCGACCTGCTCTCCCTGCAGCTCTGCGGTCTGCGCGCTGGGAGCGATTTCCGTGCTGGCGCAGTCACCGACGATGTAGACGTTGGTGTGGGAGGGGAGCTGGTGGTAGGCGTTCAGCTTGGCACGTCCGATGTTGTCTGTCTCAATCGGCAGATCCCGTACAATCCGGTTGGCCTGGATTCCGGCCGTCCAGACGATGACATCGCTCTCCAGCGGTTGATCGTGGTTGTACACGACACCTTCTTCGACTCGCGTCACGCTTGCCATGGAGACGAGCTGTACATCGTGTTCGATAAACCACTGTGACGCGTATTCTTGCAGTTTTTTCGGGAACGGGCTCAAAATGCTGGGGCCGCGGTCCACAATCCGCACATTCAAGTCAGGGCGGCTCTCACGCAGCTCTGCAGCCATCTCTACGCCACTCAATCCACCGCCGATAATGGAGACGCTGGAGTAGGGGTCGAGACAGTTGATCGCTGAATACGTCTTGCGTGTGGAGCTCATACTCTGGATTGAACAGGTGAACTGATCGGCTCCAGGAATACCATGGTAACGGTCCTCACAGCCGAGGCCAATTACCAGCCAGTCATAGGAAAGGTTGTCCCCGTTGGCAAATTTGACGAGCTGCTCGTCCAAATCGACACCGACGACTTCTCCATACTTCACAGTCAAACGAGGATCACTGGGGAAAGGAACACGCAGATGGGATTCCGGCTGTGTCCCTGCAGCCAGCGCGTAGTACTCCGTCTTCAAGCCATGAAACGGCATCCGGTCTACAAGTGTCAGCATTACATCATCTGGCAAATCCGGGGACAGGACGCGTTCAATAATGCGAAGACCACCGTATCCTCCGCCAAGGATCACAAGTCGTTTCATAGAAAGTCTAGTCCTTTCTTCTGTCCGTTTTTTACAGCACCCATTCTATTTTTAGTTCTCTTTCGCCAAAATTGCAAGCACAATCTTTTTCCCATATTCGTATCTGGATTTTTGCTGCGTACGAGGTACAATAAAGGGGCGCAAGGATGTCAGGGCAACTGGAAGGTGAGCATACATGAAGCCGTTGATCGAGTTTTGTGCGAGTAATGTCGCTTCCTATACACAAAAAGTCGTCGATGCATTGGAAAACGACCCTGAGCTGGACCTGGACGTGCTGGAGTACGGATGTCTCGGCTATTGCGGAGAGTGTTACATGGAGCCGTACGCCCTGGTAAACGGAAAGCTGGTACAGGCCGCCACTGCCGACGAATTGTTGGACAAGATCAAGCAAGTAATAAAGGAAGAAGAAGAACTCGACGATCTTTTCTAAAAAGGAAAAAAGCTGGAACCTGTTGGTTTTTCAACGGGAACCAGCTTTTTTCTTTGTTTGCTTAGTGCTCTTTGATTACATTATAGAACGTATCCCGTTCCAGTGCGCGCTTGCCTGCTCCCTTGATGAGCCAGACCAGCTCGTCGACAGTGAGCGCTTGCTGGGTCAACGCACCTGCGGAGTGGCTGATGCGCTCTTCGATAAGCGTGCCGTGCGCGTCGGAGATTCCCATGGTCAGGGAAAGCTGTGTCAACTGCGTGCCGATGTTGATGAAGTACGCCTTGATGTGCTGGAAGTTGTCGAGCATCAGGCGGCTGATCGCCATCGTTTTCAGGTCGTCGATCGCGGAATTGCGGCGCTTGATCCCGGCTGTCGGCTTGATCGGCTGTACGGCGAGCGGGATGAAGACCATGAAGCCGTTGGTCTCGTCTTGCAGTTCACGCAGGCGGAGCATGTGAATCACGCGCTCCTCCAGCGTCTCGATCGAGCCGTAGAGCATCGTGGTATGGGTTTTCAAGCCCAGCTCGTGAGCCGTGCGATGCACTTCCAGGTACATGTCCGTGCTGGCTTTTTCCGGGCTCATTTTCATGCGGTAGCGCTCGGTCAAAATTTCCGCGCCGCCGCCCGTCAGGCTCTCCAGACCGGCTTTCATCAGCTCCTGGATGACTTCGCGGATGGACAGTCCGGAAATGCGGGAGAAGAACTCGATCTCCGCACCGGTGTACGCCTTCAGCGTCACGTTCGGATACGCTTTTTTCAGCGTCCGCAAATTTTCTACATAATACTCGAACGGCATATGCTGGTTGTGTCCGCCCACGATGTGGAACTCGCGGATCCCCGGGTGGTAACGCGTCTCTACATAATGAAGCAATTCTTCCGTGTTCATGGTGTAGGCGCCTTCTTCTCCCTCGTCGCGGCGGAATCCACAGAACTTGCAATGCGCCTCGCATACGTTCGTAGGATTGATATACAGATTTTGCAAAAAGTACACATTGTCGCCATTTTTCTTTTGATTTACAAAATTGGCAAGCTGGCCAATCGTCAAAAGATCGTTGGAGTTAAACAGGGTAACGCCGTCCTCCAGAGTCAGGCGCTCTCCGTTAAACACTTTCTCAGCGATAGGGGCAAGCGATTTGTCTTGAATGGCAATGGTGTCAAGTGCCATTTCGTCACTTCCTTTCAAAGGATCCATGGAAAGTATGTAGCATACGTCAGCAAAAGGCCATCTCTAATTATAAACCTCTTCCAGCAGGGGAACAATATCATAACTTCACCAGCAGTCGACTTGTAAAAAACTTACAATTCCCGTCAAAAGTTGCTGATTCTCCAAGAATAGTGGGAAATTTTGTTTGCGAAACCACTTGTACTCTTGTAAAATATAGGTATGAAATCCCGATTTTACATTAGGAGGAGCTTCAAAATGCGGGACGTTTTACTCGAGAATATCGAACTCCTTCGACAGCGGATGGTGAAGCTCGCACTAGAGTCCGGGTTGGATCACCCCAAAGTCCTGGAATATAGCATTCAAATCGACCAACTTCACAACGAACTGAACGAGATGGATTACGATCGATCTACGGTAGAACCGAATCAGAAGCCTTACCGTTTTTACCTGTTGGAAAACAAGGCATTCTTTGCATAGAGAGGGAAACCTCTCTTTTTGCTTTTTTCCACCGGCTGCATGGCGCCCAGAAGTGCAGGGGAACCTTGTGGGAGAGGATGTTTCTTTTGTATACTGGTAATGAGGAATGAGTTGCTCCAGGTGACTTTTGGAAAAGGAGGGAACAACGATGATTACATTGACAGAAAAAGCGAGCCTGAAGGTAAAGGAAATGCTTGAAGCGGAGAACAACCCCGACATCTTCTTGCGGGTAGGTGTGCGTCCGGGCGGTTGCAGCGGTTTCACCTACGGAATCGGCTGGGATCAAAACATGCAGGAAGGCGATCAAACCTTCTATCAAAACGGTGTCAAAATCGTTGTCGACAAGGACAGCTATCTATACATCAACGGAACAGAAATCGACTACAAGGATTCGATGATGGGCGGCGGCTTCTCCATCCACAACCCGAACGCGATCGCGTCCTGCGGCTGCGGTTCGTCGTTCAAGACGGCGCTGGCCGAGGGGAAAGAAGAGAAGTGCGACGATTGATACGTCGCGTCGCGGCAATGAAATAATTGTAGAAAAGTGGCAATAGGACCTCTCTGGCATGTGTAGTGATTACACAGCAGCCAGAGAGGTTTTTTTGTTGGGCTTTGCATCATCCGGGACAAGCCTCCAGGCCCGGACGCCAGTATAGTATCTGTATAGTTTGAAGTTGTATAATAGGCGTAATGTTCTAGGGCTTATGGACTAGGGGAGGCAACTAATGAATTCGCGCACAGTCGGTGTTTACATCGTAGCTATATGTTTACTTGCGGGGGTGGTGCTTTTTTCGGAGCTGTTTCCATTTGACTCCAAAAAAGCAGAGTCTGTTTCTTTGCCGGTGACGAGCAGAATTCTGCCCGGGGAGGAATTTATTCGTACCCATATGATAAACGATGACGGCACGCTCAAGACAAATTTGCAGCCGCATCAAACCGGCGACCCGAACGTGGCGCAGGGCGACGAGGCATTATCTGAATCCATCGGCCTATGGATGTTGTATGCCGTAGAAAAAGGCGACAAACAGTTGTTCGATGCAGCTGTTGCGGTATTGCAAGACAAATTCGCGATCGGAGGGTGGATATACTGGAAGATTAGTCCGAAACCTGTGAACACCAATGCGCTGATTGACGATTTGCGCATTGCCGAAGCGTTGTACAAGGCATATGACGCCTGGCAGTCGACGGAATACCGGGATTTGGCCAACCAGATTGCGCGAAGCATCGTAGAAAAACAGGTCATCGATGATGCTTTCACCGATTTTTACGACATGCGCGCCGATTGGACGAGTCCTGTCATTACCTTGTCCTATCTGAAGGCTTCTGCGATGAGTGACATGTACAAACACGGAGAACTTAGCGACGACCTCTATGCGAAAACCGTCCAGTTTTTGCGGAACCTTCCCGCACGCAACGGTTTTTTTCCATTTTCCTACGATGTTCAGGCGCAGACTTACTTGTATCACGATGAAATCAACATCATCGACCAGTT
The DNA here is from genome assembly GCF_044627595.2 of Brevibacillus sp. TJ4. Lineage (NCBI taxonomy): Bacteria > Bacillati > Bacillota > Bacilli > Caryophanales > Paenibacillaceae > Brevibacillus > Brevibacillus sp. TJ4. The sequence continues at coordinate 802,638 of NZ_CP185865.1, forward strand.
GTACATCGTCTACCATCGTGCGCAAATCCAGGAGCCTTCGCCGGAAATTTGGGCGTTTCTGAAGGCGGAATTCGAGCAAAGAGGATACTTGTACGGGCGCTACAAGATGAATTCGAAAGAGCCAGCCGTCGAATTCGAATCGCCAGCGGTTTACGGCCTGGCGATCTTGGCTGCCATTGAACTGAATGATGGAGAGTTTGCGAAAGACCTGTACTATCGCATGATCCGTCATCAAGTGTTGAACCCGGAAGGCGAGTACTTCGGGGGGTACACATATGCGGGCGACACCCATATTTTTGACAACCTGATCCCTTTGTTGGCGGAAAGGAAGATGTTTAATCGTGGGCTTTTACGATAAAAAGCGAACTTTTCTTCTCTATCAGGGACTTCTGCTTCTGTTTGCCATGTTGCTGGTCTTCTATGCGGCAGATTTCCCGAGCATCCCTGTAGTCGAGCTCGTATTGCTGGGCTGCACCCTGCTGATCGCAGCCAGCGGACTGATTTACGGCTCCCTGGCCAGTCTGGCGCTCAGCCTGGTCGTCTTGTTCCTGTTCGGTACGCTTCTCATCTGGCAGGAGTTTGTATCAGCCACGAATGAAATGAGCTTGTGGGAGATTGTCCTGTGGATGGTCGTGTTTCCTGCTGCGGCGCTGATAAGCGGGACGTTTTCCAAATGGATGGCGGGCGTTCTCGCGGAAAACCGGGAGTTGAAGGAGAAGTTTCAGTCCCTGGTCACGATCGACGAGGTGACGAAGTTTGACAACCAAAATCGCTTTCAGTTGCATCTGGAAGAAGAATTCAAACGGACGCAGCGGACGAATTCGCCGTTTTCCCTCCTTTTGATCAAGGTGAAATACTTGGATAAATTCGAACAACTGTACGGTGTGAAGGAAAAAAATCACTTGCTACGCTCACTGTCCTCCATATTATGGGACAAACTGCGGATTACGGACCGCAAATTCCGGATTGCCGATGACACGTTCGCCGTCATCCTGACGCATACGGAAGAGGAAAACACGGCGGATGTGATCCGCAAAGTGGAGGGCATGCTCAAGCATCACCAGTTGTCCAACCAGAAGAGGGATATCACCGTGACGCTTGCGTTTGGCGTAGCCCATTACCAGGCGGAACTATTGGATTTTACGGAGATGATTCAACATGCCCAGAGCGACCTGGAGCATTATGTTCAGTAAGATTGTGCGGCTGATTGTACTGTGCGGGCTTGTGCTCGTTCCTCTTGCGTGGCCTGTGACAGCAGGAAAAGCGCACAGCGGGTCAGCAGAAGCCGGGGAGCGAAAACTGCTGGTCGTGTTTTCCAACGCCAATGGGGACATTACCGAAACAGTGCGCACGCTGGATGTCGCACTCGGACATTTCGCTGATGACATTGTATTTACAAGCGATGATCGATTGACGAGCGTGGATATGAAAACTATCACCCACCTGATTTACTACGGAGAGGTGAAGCGGCAACTCCCGGAAGAGAGCTTGCGCATCCTGTCCGGATTCGCCGGACCGATGCTTGTCATCGGAGAAAACATCGAACAGTTTCCCCGCCGCTTCCCGCTGGATGCAAAGCCGCAGACAGGTACGATCAACAAGGTGTCCAAGCCGGCAGATTCGTCTTTTTACTTGCTCCAATACAACTACCCGATTGCAGAAATCGCCTGGAGTGGTGCAGAAACGATCCTCCAGGGCTGGAGAGGGGAGTACGCCTTTCCGGTCATGCTGATGAAGGACGACAGCGCCATTTTTGCTTTGAAAAAGCTGGATTACCGTTCGCTCTATTTATTGGCGGAAGGGCTTCATGCGTTTTTCCGCGAGCAGCACGCTGCCGAGCATCTCGCCTACATCCGCCTTGAAGACGTCCATCCGTACTCCGACCCGGATCTGGTCAAACAGGCAGGGGACTATTTGGCTGAGCGCAACATCCCGTTTATGATCGCGCTGATTCCGGTGTACACGAATCCGGAGACTGGCAAGCAAGTCCACCTCGAGGACGTTCCGGAGCTGGTCGCGGTGCTAAAAGAGCTGCAGGAAAAAGGCGCGAGCATCATTTTGCACGGGTATACGCATCAGTACAGAAGCTCTGAGACGGGAGAGGGCTTCGAGTTTTGGGACGTAGAGAACGACATCCCGATCGCCGGCGAGCCGGACGAGCAGATTGTGATCAAACGCCGGCATGAGTTTGCCTCCCAGGCGGACTATGACGCCTATCGGGAAGAACTGCGGCAATTCGACCACATGTACACAAAGACGCGATTGGAGAGCGGCATACGGGAATTGACGAGCCTTGGACTGTATCCGGTCGCTTTTGAGCCTCCGCACTACAACATGAGCCAGGAAGGGTATCGGACGACCGCGGAATACTTCCCCTTTCTGGTCGGTCAGGTACAAATGGGGGACAACACCTGGATGAACATGCTGTCCGCTCCGTACATCTCGCGTCCATCCTTTTTGCACGGCATGACCCTGTTGCCGGAAACGATCGGCTTTTACGACCCTGCTTCTGTGGCGCCCCTGCACAATATGAAAGAGGGGCTGCATGACGTCATGTTCGTGCGTGATGCGATGATCGGCATGTTCTACCATCCGTATCTCGGCTTGGAGCATCTGCAGGAAATGATCGCCCTGGTGCAGACGGTCCCCAACCTCAAGTGGATTGACCTGAAAAATATGGCGTATACCGAGCGGGAGAAGTTTACTGCGGTCAGTTGTTATGAAAAGCCGTGTGAACGAAGCGAGTTTGGCTCAGATCGCCTGATCGGGATAGTCCTGTGGGTGATTGTGGCCATCGTATCGCTGGCGGTGGCAGCTTTTATCGTCTATACCGTGCGGATTCGCATGGAATTGCGAAAACAGTTGTTCGAGGAGAGAGGAACGGGTGGCTAATCAACTATTTTATCTGTCTTTGGCCGTCATCTGGCTGATGCTGCTCTACCATATGTTTTTGATGCAGGGCGGCTACTTCCACTACTTGCGCTACCCGCGACGGATCGCGGAGTGGGAACGAAACAGGCAGCCGCTGCCAAAGGTAAGCATCCTGATCCCGGCACACAACGAAGAAGTCGTGATCGAACGGACGCTGAAAGCGATGGTCCGCCTCGATTATCCAAAAGACAAGCTGGAGATCGTCCTGATCAACGACAACTCCTCTGACCGCACGGGAGAGATTGGCGACAGTTTTGCGAGACGGTATCCGTTTGTCAAAGTGGTACATACCCGTCCCCCGAACGCCGGGAAAGGCAAATCGGGCGCCTTGAATCAGGGGCTGAAGCAAGCGACAGGCGAGGTCATCGCCGTGTACGATGCGGACAATACGCCGGAGCGAAAAGCGGTCTACTACCTCGTGCTGGCTCTGCAAAACGATCCCAAGGCAGGCGCTGTAGTGGGGAAATTTCGTGTCATCAACGCGAACCGCAACCTGCTCACCCGGTTTATCAACATCGAGACGATTTGTTTTCAGTGGATGGCCCAGGCAGGGCGGTTCAACTGGTTCGGCATTACGACGATTCCCGGCACCAACTTTGCGATCCGCCGCTCGCTGATCGATGAGCTGGAAGGGTGGGACGAAAAAGCGTTGGCAGAAGATACGGAATTGACGATCCGCGTCTACAACGCCGGCTACATGATTCGTTTCTTCCCGGCTGCGATCACCTGGGAACAGGAACCCGAGCAGTGGCGAGTGTGGTGGAAGCAGCGCACACGCTGGGCGCGCGGCAACCAGTATGTCGTGCTCAAGTACATGTGGCGGCTGTTTTCGCTGAAAAAGAAGAGCATCATGTTTGACCTCGTCTATTTCTTCTTTACGTACTTCCTGTTTTTTATGGGTGTGATTGTCTCTGACCTGCTGTTTGTCACCAATCTGTTTGTCGACCTGAAGTTGACAGTGGGGGCGGTGGCGATTCTGCTGTGGATTCTGGCGTACCTGTTGTACGTCACAGAAGTGATGATCGCACTCAGCATTGAAAAAACGGAATTCAATTACAAGAACTTTCTCGTCGTCCTGTTCATGTATTTTACGTATTCGCAGATGTGGATTCTGCTCGTCATCTACGCGCTGTTCCTGGAGGCGAAGCGGGTGCTGCTGCGCCAGGAAAGCAGATGGTACAAGACAGAGCGCTTTTCCACAAAGCGGGGACAAGGCGCGATTAAAGAAAATAGATAGGAGTTTGGAAGTATGCACAAATCGAATAAAATGGTCAGTTTGCTGGTCACAGCAGCGCTCGTGACCGGGCCGATTGCAGGGAGCGCCTATGCCGAAACGGCAGCCAGCCAGCGTGTGCTAAGCCTGACACCGTTGCAGGAGAGTCTTTCGGGCAAGCAGGCGTCCAACGTATCCCATGCGACGCCAGGCCATGTAATTCGCTTCCTGGATGACCCATTGCACATGCCGAAGGTAGAGCAGGCACATGACTTCTACTATTTGGTACCGAAGGCGGATTTGGGGGCAAACAATTACCTCGAACTGGTCTGGACACAGTCGGAGCTGCTCATTCCGACACAGTCGACATTGACAGTTATGATTGATGACATGCCGTTGAAAAGCGTGTTTTTGGACGGACAAACAAGACAACTGCAAATTCCTCTCGGATCGAGCCATCTGACGCCCGGCTATCACAAGGTGACAGTATGGAAACACAGCCTCGTCTCGGATGATCTTTGTACGGACGAATACAATCCTGCCAACTGGGTGCGCATCGAACCGACAACCTCCGTTTTTCTCGACACGCAGGCTGTCTGGTCGACCGGCAATCCGTTGAAAGAATTCCCGCATCCGTTTGTGGAGCAGGGAGCTTTGGATGAAGTGTACGGGGCAATCGTACTGCCCGACTCCGCCTCGGCGGGGCTGATCGCTTCCGCTCTGGAGCTGGCTACCCATCTGTCGATGCAGACGAATGGCAAAAGACACGTGCCGATCTTGACGGAGTCGGAATGGACGGCAGGAAGTACGATTCCGCATGCGATTGCACTGGGCAGCACAGATTCGTGGACCGGATCGGTCAAGCAGGCGGTCGACTCTGTTCCGCGCAAAGCGGCGGGCGAGGAGTTGCTGCTGCAATATTATGCCGTGGCAGACGGACAGGCTGCAGACAGGCAATTGTTGCTCGTCACCGCAGAGGCAGAGCAGGTGATCGCAGAAAAGCTGCATGTTCTCACAGATTCCACCCTGACCGGCCAACTGACGGGAACCCAGGCAGTGATCGCGGAAACGCCGAAAAGGGAGGTTTCCAATCCTGGGTCGCGCAGCCTTACCTTTGCTTCAGCCGGGTACGCCGATCTGCTGTTGAACGACGTGAACAACCATGCCGCCAACCTCTTCATTACCGTTCCATCGTATTGGAAAATGACGGGCGATAGCTGGCTGAATCTGAAACTGAAAGTCTCCCCGTTACTGCTGGTGGAAGACAATAAAACGAGCAAAAAAGCCAGCCGCCATACGGCACAGGGACTGACGCTTACGATCAACGACATCCCGAAAACGATCTCCCTGGACGAACTAAAGCAACTGGGGAGCGACTCGGATTCGTACAACCTGCGAATTCCGCTGGAGCCGAACATGATGCCGGGTGGAGACAATGGCAACGCAATCCGCATCAACATCGCGGCCAACATCAGCGAAGTGAGCGGCGCATGCTTCAAGGAACGAAACGACGGTCGCTGGATCTTTATCGACAAGGAAAGCGGTCTGGAGATGCCGTACGAGGTATCCAAAGACGCGTCCTTCAAATACTGGCCCGCACCTTTTGTCAACGACCAGGGAATCAACCGGACAGCGTTTCTCGTGCCGCAAAATGTCGACGGGAAATTCCTGACGCAGTTGTCGATGGTCGCAAGCGAGCTGGTAACCATGACGCAAAACGAAAGCAGCTTTGCTGTGGTGCAGGAGCCGCTGGATGCCAAGGCAGAGGAAACGCTCAAGGACCATAACATCATCGTCCTGGGCGACCTGAGCCAGTACCCGTCCCTGCAGGCTGCCAAGGATCGCTTGTTGCTTACGGAAAACAGCGGTCCTGGACGCTTTTTGAACTACAGCGTGATCGCGGAAATGGCGGACTACGCTGCGTGGGTGCAGCCTTCCGTCTGGAACGAAGAATACGCGCTGGCTGTCTTCCAGGCGACTGACGAACAGGTAGCGGCAAACGGGCAGATGGTGCATCCGCGTTTGCTCAGCTCGCTTAAACAGCATTACATCGCCGCCCAAATCGCGGTGATGAGCAAATCGGAGGAAGTTTTCTTCCCCGATGCCAACGAGGAACCACAGGCGGTTGCCGTGTCCAGCACGGCGGAAAAGCCTGGCGATCAGCCGGAGGAGGCCAAGCCGATTCCGATGTGGATCTGGATTCTGATCAGTGTTCAATTTTTTGCCATGCTGTTCGTGGTAGTCAAACTGTGGCGCAGGCGGGAAAAAGACCGTCAGCAATGAGACCGCGAAATCAGCAAAAAGGATGAATGGGTGAAAGGGGGTTCGTGATGGTGACATGGAAGTGGGCGACTGTTTTGCCGTTACTGGCATGCCTCAGCTCGAGTGCTTTGGCCGGGTACATCTACGCAGCGCTTGGTCGGGTACATCCTATCATTCTCGCAGCTTGCTGTTTTCATATATGCTTTGCCTGGTGGATCGGACAGAAATACGATCACGTGAAAAACCAGGCGGCGAAGGATGGATTGACGAATGCTTTCAATCGGAGAATGGCGCATGGCATCTTCAACAAGCTGAAAAAAGACGCGGACAAACGCGGAGAAAAGGTGCATTTTCTGTTCATTGATGTAAATCAGTTCAAGCAGATCAATGATCGCTACGGGCACTACGTGGGCGACCAGATTTTGTGCGACCTGTCCGGATTGCTGAGAAGCCTGTTTCGCGACCGGGCGGAAGTATTCCGCTGGGGCGGCGATGAATTTCTCGTGATCATGGTCGGCGATGAGTCGAGAATTGACAACCTCTATCTGCAGTTGCAGGAAAAGATGTCTGCCTTGTCCGAGCATAACGCGTTGGACGTGACCATTTCGGTGGGACATGCAGCCTATCCGAACGATGGAACGAGCATGTGGGAGATCGTCAACCAGGCTGACCAAAAAATGTATCAGAAAAAAACACTCAGCGTGAACCAATAGCTTTTCTTTGGTACGGGGTGTTACCCGACTTCCCGCATAGCCGCTTTCTTGACAGTCAAAGGCTCCGCTCATGATTCGAGCGGAGCCTTTTTTGCTGTCGGGATGAAGAACGAAACCGTCGTTCCCTGACCGGGTTCACTTTCGATCCGCAGTCCTTCGCCAAATAGCTGCTTCAGGCGCCGATCGGTATTGCGCAGTCCGATGCCCGCGACACGGTGGGCATTGCGATCGAACACTTGTTGCAGTCTCTCTTTTTTCATGCCGACACCGTCATCGCGCACGGTAACCAGCATCCCTTCGGATTGGCTGGCGATCAACACGCTCACCGTACCTCCTTGGCTTCGGGCAAGGACGCCGTGGCGCACGGCATTTTCGACCAGAGGCTGAATGGACAATGGCGGCAGCAGTACGTGCATCAAGTTTTCATCTACGTCCAGTTGGATGTTCAGTCGTTCCTCAAAGCGCACTTGCTCAATGTACAGATACGATTGGATGAGGTCCAGCTCATGGGAGAGCGGGACAAATTGGTCGGCGTTCTGCGATGCAAAGCTGGCTTGCAGGAAGTGCGCGAATTCGTTTAGCAGTTCACGCATTTTTTCCACGTCGTTCTCGCTGAGAGCGGCGATCGAACTGAGCGTGTTGAAGAGAAAATGCGGTTCAATTTGCGCCTGGAGAAAGGCCGCTTCGATGCGCAGCCGCTCGTGTACGGACCGCTTTAGTTCGGTCAGCGCTTTGACCCGCGCGCGCAGTTCCAGTCCGTCAATCGGCTTTGTCACGTAATCGTTTGCCCCGCAGCGGAAGCCGATATCCGCGTCCTCGGGGCGGGACCTTGCAGTCAAGAGCAAAATGGGCAGCTCATATACAGAGAAGCGCTCCCGCACCAATCGCGTCAGCTCGTATCCCGACATGTACGGCATCATCACATCGGCGATGATCAGATCCCACTTTCCGTTGTCGAGCATGGTCATGGCTTCCCTGCCGGTTGCGACCGTGACGATTTCATATGTCTCGGAGGGGAGAATTTCCTTTAGAATACCGAGATTGACCGGGTCATCGTCTACCGCCAAAATGCGGGCTTTGTCGCTGGCGACCGTCTCTTTCCGAGCATGGTCGGCAGGGATCGGCTCGACTTCAGCAGCGGAAGCCGTAGCAACGTAACGCGCGGCAGAGGCGAGAAAATCGGTGATGTCTTGCGTCTCCTGGCCGGTATGCTGCTCAGAAGGCTCGGCGAACGGCAAGGAAAACGAGAATTCCGAACCGTAGCCAGGGGTGGAGCGGACTTCGATGGTCCCTCCGTGCAGTTCCACGAGTTGCTTGCAAATGCTCAGCCCCAGACCAATCCCGCCTCCGATCGCCGTAATGCCGGAGTCAATCTGCTCGTAGCGTTCGAAGATTTGCTGCAAGGAGTCTTCATCAATGCCGACGCCTGTATCAGAGATGGTGATATAGGCCATGCCCTCCCGCTCTTCTGCACGGTCTGGGCGATGTTGAGGATGCCGTGCAGCGGATTTTTCAGCTCATGGGATGTGTTCGCGAGGAAGTCATCCTTCATCTTGTCCGCAGCCTGCAACTTTTTGTTGAGCGTTTCCGTCTCTGTAGCGTATGTAAAATACCGTTTTAACCAGAACGAGACAAAAATCGTGAACGTAATGATGAAATCAAGCGGATAAAAGGTAACCGGAGTCACATAGCCCCAATACTTTTTCAGCGCTGCCCACAGCACGTTTCCCAAAATCGAGACGGCAGCCAACAGAAAGAAGATACCGTCTTTATCTTTTTTCACAAAGGTTCTCAGAAACAAAATCGGTGCAAGCAAGAACGGTACGTGGTACAGCAAGCTAACCAGCGGCAGCGTAAACAGCGAGAGTGTAACCGGTACAAACAGAAACCAAAGCCCGGCGATGACATAGATGACACCTGCCAGACGGAAGAAACGGTTGTTGGCGTACTCGGGAATCAAGTATCGGACGAATTGCAAAAGGAAACCGCTTGTCCCGATGACCGACAGGTACGCCAGCTTTATCGAACTCTCGAAGCTGAGCGGATACCAGACGAGCAGCAGGCGGTCATCCGCGTTCAATGTCATCAATGTCGCGGAAAGTAGCAGCAGGATGAAGAAAACCAACACTTTTCCTCGCGTACCAAACAAGTAGGCAAGCAGGGCGTACAGCGCGTGCATGAGCAATATGGCAGCGACGGTAAACTCCATCATTGAATCAAATTGCACCTTTTTCGAAAGGGCCTCGTAACTGCCAAACAAGATGGGTTCTGTAATGCCTCCATCTAGCGGATGAATGTTATTGGAGACGTGGAGAACGAGTTCAATTTCGCTCCTGTCTGATCTGAAATGGGCCGTATAAGGGGTCCGATCGGCTCGAAAGATCTCATCGGACAAGGATGGCTGTCCGGATTGCGCCAACAGTTGGCCGTTTACATACAAGGCAGACGAGGTCGATACTTTGTAGACGGTAGACGCGAATTCCGTAGTCTTGCACATGCTCTGGATCTACCTTGATACGCAAGCGATAGGTGCCAGAACCGTACGGCGTGTCATTGGAGAGAGACGACTTCCAGTTGCCGGGAACCTGGATATAATCGGGCTTGTCCTGAAACGAAAGCGTATGGCGATACGGGTAAAATTCCCACTCGCCGTTCAGGCTCAAGGGGCGATTGGTCTCAAAGTCCCAATTTCGCAGGTCCAGTTCTCCTCGAACAGCGTTTTCATGTTCGGCAGCGCCGTGGTACTCCATCCAAAACACACGAAGGCTCGTCAATAGCATTAAAAATAGGATCGAAAGGACTAAAGCTTTTTTTTTTCGTCATCATCATTTATAGTGAATTCGACATATTCTGATACCGATCCTGCAATTTTCCCTCTTTTTTGTGAAGATAAACAAGTTATAATAAAAATGCTGTTTTCAACCATCTTCATGTCAAGTGGAGTGAAACAAGGAACGGGAGCAAAGAGAGGGGATACACCGATGCGAGCAATTCTCGTCGATGATGAAAGATTGGCTTTGCAGCATCTTCGGCGGATGCTGGAAACGGAAGTAGGGGATGTCGACATCGTCGGTGAATTTACAACTCCGGATCAGGTTGTCGTCCGGGCAAAAGAACTTTCGCCCGATGTGGTTTTCCTCGATATCCAGTTGCCAGCGATGAACGGTCTTCACCTGGGGGAGCAGGTCCAGGCGGCGGTCCCCGATGTCGAAATCGTCTTTGTCACCGGATTCGACAAGTATGCGGTGCAAGCGTTCGATCTCTACGCACTCGATTACATTATGAAACCGGTCCAACGGGGGCGTCTGCGCCAAACGGTACAGCGTTTGCGGGAAAAAATGCAGCTCAAGGCGGAGCGATGCCACGACCCGATGGAGCAGCAAATATGCTGTTTCAACCAGATTCGCTTCCAACTGCCGGGGCAAGAACCGCAAGTTCCCAAATGGCGGACCAGCAAAGCACAGGAATTGTTCGCGTATTTGCTGCATCATCGCGACCAGGTGATCGATCGGGGCATTTTGATTGAGCTTTTGTGGCCGGATTTTGAAATATCGCGGGCCGCGCAGCAGCTTTATACGACCATTTACCACATTCGGCAGACGCTGAAAAACAATGGAATGGATACAGTGTCGATCACTCCGAGTGAATTTGGCGGGGGCTACCGGCTTGACATCGGAGAGGCGAACATCGACACGGAAAGTTGGGAGAATCAGGTAAAAGAACTCGACCTGCCGAGTATCCACACCATCGTACACTATGAACATGTTTTGAACCAATATACCGGGGATTACCTCGGCGAGTACAGCTATCTCTGGGCGGAACCGGAACGGCAGCGGCTGTCGATGGTATGGCTGAACCTGGCGAGAAAGATTTCCGCGTTCTACATTGAACAAGACGACATAAAGGCTGCAATCCGGGTCAATCAGCGCATCCAGCACATACTTCCGGATGCAGAGGAAAGCTACTTTGTTTTGATGAAGCTCTACGATGCGTTGGGCGAGTTTGGCAATGTGGACGAGCAGTATTGGCTGTTGACGAACAAAGTCGAGAGGGAGCTGGCGTCTAGCGTTGGCGAGGAGATCAAGTCCTGGTATAAGCGGTGGAAAAAAACGGCCCGCTAAACAATCAAGCAGCACCCGGCATGGTATTGCCAGGGTGCTGCTTCGCTTTTGTGCGATACGGTTTATTTCGCCTGATCGCTTCCTGGCTCCAACAGCATGTGGATGCACGCGATCAACATTTCTTGTAGCGGACCAAAGGCGTATGCGACATCCAGCCGCTCCGTCCATTGATGGGCGTCGCGCCCGACAGGCCCGAGGTTCATTACCGGTACGTCGAACGCTTCCAGCTCTTGCAGCGGAATCGTATAGCCTTTGTCCCACAGCGGCATGTTGGCGACGAGGGGCTGCATCGCTGTGGCCGGAACTTGCAAGCCGCAGTAGCTCAAGTCCGATATTCCGCCGAAGTAATGCTGCAGCTTCAGACGTACCTGGTGCTGCGCTTGCGCATGTGCCTGCAATGCAGGGATGACACGCTTGATCAGCGGATGATGGCGCGAGCTGATTGCCGGGTAGAAGGGGGGAGCGAAAAACAGGACGATCATCGGCGAAAGCTCCTTGCACAAGATCGCCAGCCCGTCTACCAACTCGATTGCCATGTCGCGGTCGTCCCTGTCGCCGCGCTGGTCGATCAGTTCTTGCTGCAGCGCCTCGACACGCTCCTTTCCATGAGTGCGAACGGCGTAGTCGTACAACTCCGCGTACGACATGACGGCAATCGAGAGCGGTTGCGGTGCAAACGCGGCGTATTGGCTGTACTGCTCGGCCTGCTCGGCATAGTGCCTGGCCAACTTGTCCGCGGCCTTTTTCGCCGTTGCGAGCAGTGGTTCGACGACATCCTCGATCTGTTTTTCCAGCAAAAACAGGTTAAACAGCGTCACGGCACGATGCGGAATTTGCACCGAATAGCCTTTTTTCAGATCTTTTTGGATCAGGTTGGTCGGTGGGGCTGTCGCTTCCCCCTCGATCGTCTCGCAAAACGATGTGTTCAGTTCCATTTCGCACGTAAGCTGGGAAGCCATGAGATTGGCATTCAGTCCTGCCAGTGGTTCACCTACATGCGTCTCTTTGCCGTAACAGAGAAAGCCGGGCAGCACTTTGCCGATCGACCCGGTGTATATGTACTTCTCCGTATCGCCGGGAAAACGGGCGAACATCGGCTCGGAATTGACCACTGTCCTGTACACGAGTCCGTGCGTGCGGGCGAGTTCCAGCAGCACTGGCACTGCCGCGCGCATCCCGACGGAGTTTGCCTCTTCGTCTGGGACTGTCACCAGGAGCAGGTTGCCGGCAAACTCTCCGGCACAAGCCCGCTCGATCAGCGACATGTGCAAGGCAAGCCCGCATTTCATGTCCATCGTGCCGCGGCCAAAAAGCCAGTCGCCCGCTGCCATATCTTGCTGTACCGCCTCGGGAAGCTCGTCTGGCTGCTCGGCATAGAGACGGGTCAATGTCCGGGGATCGAAGGCGTGGGGCATCCAGGCACCGTAGTCCTCGACACTTACGACATCGAAGTGGCTGATCAGAATGATCGTATCCTGCACACCTTCTTTTTTCGCCAGGGCTGTGACAAATGCCCGCCCGTCATCTGTCGGGTGAAGCTGCAGGTGCTCAGGATGCTGCTGATAGTAGTCGAGCTCACGCAGTCGTTGCGTGACCGCAGACGGAAATTCCTTTTCCGCTGCGGATTCTGTGACGCTGGGAATTTGTACCAGATCACACAAAAGGTCGAGAAGCTGTTCATGGGTTTGCCATTTGCTCATGTCTGCATCCTCCGCTAGCCGCATGAACAACAGACATGCGGCCGATTACATGACCAATCTATCAGAATTTTCTCGCATAATCAATTGTGTGCGCTTCTTTTGCCAAAAGCCAGGGATCAGTGTGTATCGTTTGCGGTAGCCTGCCCGTAGTAATCAGCGATGTTTTCAAAAACGTGGATGTGTGACGATCAAACATGCAGGAGTGATGAAGAATGAAAACGGAGATTGCAGGCAAACCAATCCATGCCGCATCGCTGTGGATCGGATCGCTGGTGATTGCCTTCGCGGCCGACTTGCTGTTTTACGGCAAAACGCTCGGTGTTTCCTATCTGTTGTTTGTACTCGCACTGTACGTCTTTTTCCTCTGGCAAGCCAAGAGCCGGGGCTCCCTGGGGCAATTCCGCAGCAAGACGGGAGCGTGGCTTTTGACTGTGCCTGTATTGTTGCTCGCAAGCACCTTTGTGCTGTTTTCCAATCCGCTGTTTCCCCTTCTGAATGTTCTTTTGGTCCCGTTTTTGTTTATGCTGCAAACTTTGCTGCTCACCGACCATTTGCCAAAAAGGAGCCATCCCCTGGAATGGATCGGAGGCGTGTTCGGGTTTGTATGCGCGCGCGCCTTGCCAAACATCAGGCTGCCTTTTCGCTTCGCCAAGGACTGGTTCAGCGCCAACATGGATCGGCGCGGCATCGCCAAAAAGATCGGGACGGGTCTGCTCGTTTCCCTGCCGATCCTCATCGTCGTCATTCCCTTGCTGGCCAAGGCTGACAGCGTCTTTGCACATCTGTTCAACGAGCTGCCGCGGCGTTTGTTTGAACTGCAAGGTGTCGACGTGATCTTTCGGATGCTGCTGATTTTTCTGTTTGCCATCGGGGTATTCGCCTACTTTTACGCCTTGTGGAACGGACGCAAGGAGACAGCAGAGGAGCCGAAAGCGGCGGAACCGACGGAAAAGGCGGCATGGGACGGCATCGTGCTGGTGACGGTGCTGCTCGTAATCAATATCGTCTACGCCTCGTTTACTTACATCCAGATTTCCTATCTGTTCACGGGGGAGCGCGCGGTGCTGCCGGCGGGGATGACCTATGCCGAGTACGCGAGAAGCGGGTTTGGCGAGCTGGTGTGCGTGGCGCTGATCAATTTTGCGATCATGCTCAGCGCCATGTGGTACGCGTCCCGCGAGAAGCAAGGCTTGTACCGGACCGTCCAGCTATTGCTCAGCCTGCTTACGGTGTGTACGTGCTTTCTGCTCGTTTCCGCCTATTACCGCCTGTCGCTCTACGAAGCGGCGTACGGCTATACGTACATTCGCTTTCTCGCGCATGCGTTTATGATCGTGCTGTTTGTGATGCTGCTTGTCGCCCTGCTCAGCATATGGCGGGAGCGTTTTCCGCTGGTCAAGTCTTGCTTGTTGATCGGTTTTGTCGCTTACATCGCCGTCCAGTACGTCAATATGGATGCGCTGATCGCCACGAAAAATATCGCGCGCTATTACGCGACGGGCCAGATCGATGTGGAGTATCTGTCGCGGCTTTCCTATGATGCCGTACCCGCGATCATGCAATTGGCCCGCGATGAACAGATGCGGGATGCGGTCGCCGACCTGCTCCAGACGAAAAAAGAAGAGCTGGCAAAGCAGCGTTCCTGGCAGTCTTTCAACCTTTCCCGCTACTGGGCAGCAAGGCATCTTTCCCCGTAGCCACGCGTTCACCAATCGTTTGCCAGTTTGTCAACATTCGTTCACAGCTGCCATATTTTGGACGTCGTTTATTCCGTTACAATAAGGGTGAAAAGAGTCCAACAACGATACAGAAAGAGGGTTCTGACATGAAAAAGAAGTGGGGATTGCTAGTGTCGGCACTGGCTCTATCGACAATGCTTGTGACAGCCTGCGGAGGGGGGAACGCAGAGCAAGCATCCAATCAAAACGAATCGACTCCTGCGTCTACAACCGGTACCCAGGTGAATATCGAGGCGAGCAACTGGAAGTTCAACCAGGAAGTATTCGAGGTGAACGCGGGCGAAGAGTTCACGATCAACTTCAGCTCGACAGAAGGCTACCACGGGATCGGTATTCAAGGCCTGGACGTGGAGATCGAAAAAGAGGGAAGCAAGACCTTGAAGGTGGATGAACCAGGCGAGTACACGATTTTCTGCAATATTTTGTGCGGACCGGATCATGGCAAAATGATCGCCAAACTCGTCGTCAAGTAAATTACAAGCGCATTTTCCCAATACAAATGAGAGCGCTCTGTCCTGCCAAATCAGCGGGACGGAGTGCTTTTTTTCATCGATATACATATTTTCCCTCTGCTTGGTGCAAGGTAAGGAAGAAGCGATAAAAGGGACCAGTTTTTGGAGAAGGAGTTGGGCCGCCCTGGAAAAAAAGCGATACTATGTCACGCTGCAAGCCGGAACCACGGTCGCCGAGATTCGAGAAGGGAAAGGGGATTCCACCTACGACTTCGAGATCGAAGCGGACGAGGTAGAAGTGGGCATGATGCGCGACCTGCTGGAAAACTGCAAACACGGCGATTTTATGATGTGGATGCACGGCCATACGCTCTGGTCGGATATGCCGGACCGGGACAACGATGAGTACGATGACAATTTGCGCGCGCTCTACCAGATCGTATACCGGCTCGGCACGCCGAAGACGAGGAGCGACTTGCAGCAGATGGGACTGGTGGACAGGTTGGGGCTGGACAGGGAAGAACTGCGCCCGTTTTAAGCGGAACACACATGACCAACGAAGCAAGGAGTGAGGGAACATGAAGAAGTGGAACCAAGGCGTGATTGCTGCTGCACTGCTGCTTGGCACCGTGCTGCCAGGGGGCGTGCATGCGCAAGACCTGTCACAGCCGGTGGCTCTGGAACAGATGAGCCGCGACGAGGGCGGAGGGCACCTGAAATTCCGCCAGCGCATCAGTGCGCATCAGACGATGTACATGACGCTGTTGGCGGAAAAATATACGCCCGAGAGTGTAGATGAGTGGAAGCAAGTCTTGAAGGAGCGCGACCGGCTGATCGAGGAGATGAGGGCCGCCAAGGAAGCATCCGGTGAGGATCGCGAATGGATGGCCAAGCGCGAGGAACGCAAGAAAATCAGGGAAGAGCTGCGGGCCAAGGTGGAAAAAGGCGAAATCACCAGCGATGAGATGAAGCAGGAGCTGGAAAAGTGGAAGGAGAAGAACTTTCCCGGGAAAGCAGGCGACGATCAGGCCAGACGTGCGCAGATGGAGCAGTTCCGCGCTGTGTATGAGGAGTTCGACGGCGCGATCCAGTCTGGTGATTCTGCCCAGATCAAGGCCGTCATGCCCAAGCTGCTGGAACAATTGAAAGCCAAGAATGAACGGTTGGCAAAACGGCTGAAAGAAGTGAAAAAATAACAGGCAGGTTGACGGGTGTTCTCCATGCGGACGTAGCAGGCATGTGCGGGCACCCGTCTTTTTAATGATGGCTGCCTTCACGGACGGTCACGATCTGTTCGGACTCGCACGCCGGACACCAGCAAAGGTGCAGGCACTGGTGAAGTCGCAGGTCTGGATAGCCATTGGTCAGCTTGGCATCGTCGATTTCCCTGTAAGGGCTGTAATCACCGTAGTAATCGTACAATCTGCCGCCATCCTCCAAAGGACCGCTGCATGTGGTGCATGCTGCCCGAAGCGAAGAGAAACCATTGCAGACAGGACAGATATCATTCATGCTCTACTCCTCCCGAACACGGTATGCTGGGCTTAGCTTTTGCTTGCAGCGGACAAATTATGAGGCAGCAGCGCGAGCAGGATGCAAAAGCCCCGGCGACTCGCGTGGAGTCGGCGGGGCGTGAAGTTCGTCTGTATACTTCGAAAATGGTTATGACTTGAAATTGTCCATGCTCGATGAATGTCCTGGCTGCAGCTTGGCGTTCGGATTGATGTAGGCGATGGCATTGTTGACTGCTGTAGGGGCTTCGCCAAACCCTACGGCGATCAGCTTGACCTTGCCGGGATAGGTGGCGATGTCGCCGGCGGCGTAAATGCCCGGAATGTTTGTCTCCATGCGGGAGTTGACCACGATCGAGCCTTTTTCCAGCTCCAATCCCCAGTTTTTGATCGGCCCCAGTGAAGAGATAAAGCCGAAGTTGACGATCACGGCATCGACGTCGAGGTCGATTTCTTCCTTTGTCGCGGTATGCTGCAGCGTAATCCGCTCGATGTTTGTTTCGCCGTGCAGGGCTGAGATTTCATACGGGGTGGTGACCTTTACTTTGGACGACATCAGCATCTCGACGCTGTGTTCATGGGCGCGGAATTTGTCTCTGCGGTGGACGAGTGTGACTTCTGCGGCAATCGGTTCGAGCATCAGCGACCAGTCGAGAGCGGAGTCTCCACCGCCGATGACGGCCACGCGTTTGCCCTTGAAGGAGTTCAGATCGGTAACGAAATAGTGCAGATTGGTTTTCTCATATTTGATGGCATCTGGATGCTCCAGCCTGCGAGGTTCAAAAGCGCCGACTCCGGCGGTAATGATGACGGCCTTGGAGTAGTGAATGCCTTTGTCAGTCGTAATTTCCAGTACGTCATCCTGATTTCTGACTACGTTTTCCACCTTTTCTTCCAGGCAGATCGTCTGCTGGAACTGGGAAATCTGTTCTTTCAGGTTATTAATCAGGTCTTGCGCCAATACTTTGGGAAATCCGGCTACATCGTATATGTATTTCTCCGGATAGAGGGCAGAGAGCTGTCCGCCAAGTTGCGGCATACTTTCGATTATTTTGACAGAAGCCTGTCGCATTCCGCCGTAAAATGCGGTAAACAGGCCTGCAGGGCCGCCCCCGATAATGGTGATGTCATATACGTGCTCGTCCTTTTGCAGAAAATTCAATCTAAGCACCTCCGAATTAGTCTGAACGAACTT
Organism: Brevibacillus sp. TJ4; assembly: GCF_044627595.2. Taxonomy (NCBI): domain Bacteria; kingdom Bacillati; phylum Bacillota; class Bacilli; order Caryophanales; family Paenibacillaceae; genus Brevibacillus; species Brevibacillus sp. TJ4. Next base: position 820,475 of record NZ_CP185865.1, read on the forward strand.
CTTCCTTATTATACCTATTGTTCCAGTCGAAAAAAAGCAGAGATTATCCGCTCATGGATTGGGAAAAAACGCTTGCAAATCGCATCAACTGTGGATAATATGATGGTAACTGTAAAAAAATTGTCATATTTTGCTTGTCTTTATTTGTGCATTTTTTCACAGGTGGAAAAGTTGAACAACGATGTGCCAAAGAAGTGAATCGTGGGCATCCTATGATCGAGAGTTACGTGAAAATTGGCACAAACTTCCACCTGACCACTTACTAAGAGAATGGAAGGGATACCATGAGCACACCAAACATTTTGATTCTGGGGGCAGGCTACGGGGGATTACTGACCACCCTGCAACTGCAAAAAAAGCTGAATTACAACGAGGCCGAGGTAACGCTGGTCAACAAGCACGACTACCACTACATCACGACCTGGCTGCATGAGCCGGCGGCGGGAACTTCTTCTGCCGACCACGCTCGCGTCTACCTGGATGAGATCATTAACAAGGACAAAATCAACTTCGTCAAAGGCACTGTCGCTTCGATTGAACCGCAGGAGCAGACTGTGACGCTGGAGGACGGACAGGTGCTGCCGTACGACTATCTGGTCATTGGTCTGGGCAGCGAGCCGGAGACGTTTGGCATCGAAGGACTGAAAGAATACGCCTTCAGCATTCGCAGCATCAACGCTGTTCGCCATATTCGCGAGCATATCGAGTACATGTTCTCCAAATACAAAAATGAGCCGGATCGTACCGATTACCTGACGTTTGTCGTCGGCGGCGCCGGTTTTACGGGCATTGAGTTCTGTGGCGAGCTGGGCGACCGGATTCCGGAGCTGTGCAAGGAGTTCGACGTCGACCGGGAGCTGGTCAAGGTGTACTGCATCGAGGCAGCACCGACAGCACTCCCAGGATTCGATCCGGAGCTGGTCAACTACGCGATGGAGATTTTGGAGAAAAAGGGCATCGAGTTCAAGATCGGCACGCCGATCAAGCAGTGCACACCGGACGGCGTCGTGCTCGCGACCGGCGAGGAAATCAAATCGAAGACAGTGGTCTGGGCTGCTGGCGTTCGCGGCAACAGCATCGTGGAAAAAGCGGGCTTTGAAGTCATGCGCGGACGTGTCAAGGTAGACGAATACCTGCGTGCTCCCGGCTACGAGAACGTCTTCGTCGTCGGCGACTGCGCTCTCATTTTCAATGAAGAGGGACGCCCGTACCCGCCAACCGCACAGATCGCAGTCCAGGAAGGCGAGACGCTGGGCGAAAACCTGGTAGCGATGCTGCGTGGCGAGCTGCCGCACAAGTTTGTCCCGCATCTGCAAGGAACCCTCGCCTCGCTGGGCAAAGGCGAAGGCATCGGCCAGGTGGGCTCGAAAAAGCTGTTTGGCAGCACGGCTGCGATGATGAAAAAAGCGAGCGACCTGCGCTATCTGCACAAAATCGGCGGAGTCGGCCTCGCATTGAAAAAAGTAAAGCTGTAGGCAAGGAACAAACAGTGTCCGGAAAGCGGCAGATGCTACTTTCCGGGCATTTTTTTATCCGGCGGGTCGATAAAGCCCCAGCATTTCCCTGCCGGATTTTGATGTTTTGCCGCAAATCAGAGAAAGAAGGAAGAAAACGAAGCTGCAATCGCTTACATTCGGGATTTTTCTTTCTCCATCCCATTGTCTGCAATTAGTGGACCGTGGTATATTATAATTCATTCATCTGAATTATCAGAATATAGAAAACAAGACTGCAGTGGAGGAAGGGAGAGACTTCGATGAAAAACACAAAAGAAGCGTGCACTTACTGCCAAGGAGAAGGGTACTTTCAGCTCTTGCTGGGGGGAACAGAAAGCTGTCCAGGTTGTGCAGGAACGGGTGTGCAGCCGTCACACGAAGCGACCGCTGCCATCGGGAGCGCAGCCGAGTAATCCGCCGTGTATTGACCTGCCTATCCGATTTGGGTACACTGAAAAACGGATATGCTCTTTTCCATATGTTGCGAACGGAAAAGAGATAGGCAGGAGGGTAACGGACTTATATGAGCGTGCTGCAGTTTGTCGTTTCGATCGTCTTGTTCGCCGTGCTTGGCTTTGGGATCGGGTTTATTTTTAACATGATTTTGCGGACAACCTGGCTGCCGGTCGTCTTTGCCGTCGGGATCGTGGCAGGGACGTTGATCGTCCAGAAGATTGTGCCGGGGATTTGGGATACAGTCATTCTGGCTTGCGGATTGTTGGGAACCGTGGGGAGCGGATGGACAATCCAAACCTTGCGAAAAAAGGGATATCGCATGTTTTGACATGCAAGCAAAACAGGCCCGAAAAAGGGGTCTGTTTTTTTTGTCGCATCGCAAACGCATGAATATTTGGGAAACAACCGGTGAATTTGTGTATATTTTCCTCCGGCTCGGGACATGACTAGAACCGAGAGGAGGTATACGAGAAATGTTTGGAAGAAAACCGCTTGCGAGTATCCTCGTGTGTTGCTTTCTGTTTATAACCTGCTTTGCCCGCGATGGATACAGCTATCATCTGGTGGGAGAAGGAGTGACCAGAGCTTCCGCATTTGGAGTGACGGAAATCAAAGAGGGACAGCGAGTTGTAAAAAAACGGACCGTATCTGCTGGCTCAGCCACGCAAGTGATCGATAAAACCGAAGTCATGCTGGAGCAATATCCGAAAGTGCGCGTGGTCGCTACTGGTTACTCCGCAGGATTTGAATCGACGGGCAAAACCCCGTCACACCCGTCTTACGGCATTACATACTCGGGTGTCAAAGTAAGAAGGGATGATTACTCGACGATTGCAGCGGACTTGCGCGTCTTCCCGCTGGGGACGGTTCTCTACATCCCCGGTTACGGGTACGGCGTAGTCGCGGACAAGGGAGGAGCGATTCGCGGCAACAAGATCGACCTGTACTTTGAGACCAAGCAAGATGTGTATGAGCAGTGGGGCAAAAAATCGGTCGATGTCTATGTCGTCAAGCGTGGAGACGGCAAGGTTACAGAGGCGTTCCTCAACTCGCTGAACGAGAAGGGCGTCGCTGCCTTGGCCGAAGTATCCAACTGAACGCACACGTGATTGTGCTGCTATTCAATCAGAATGTAAAAAGGTTTCGGCCCGTCAATGGGCGAAACCTTTTTTCCTTTTCACAAACGATGGGTCTATCGGCGATTGCCATGCACGAGGGCGACCAATTGCTCCAGTCCTTCGATAATCCGCGGAGACGGGCGGCAGTACAAGCCTTCCTCCAGCAGGTGCACCTGTCCCTGGCGAATCGCGGTCATGTCCTGCCACTCGGGCCGATCGGCGATCATGGATGGCTTGATGCGTTCGAGCTCGATGCCGCACCAGACGACACAGATATGGTCGGGATCACGCTTACGCACCATCTCCCGGGTCGCTTTCACATTGGCGACAGGATAGTCGGCGAACACGTTGGTGGCGCCGGCAAGCTCGCTTACATCGGTCAGCCAGTTTTCCTTTCCCGGGGTGTAGATCGGGTTGGGCCACCACTCCCAGTAGAGCTTCGGTTTTTCGTCCAGGGATGCCGTCTGCTGCCGGATCGTTTCTACTTTTTCGGCAAATTCGCAGGCGAGCTGCTCGGCTTCCCGGACTTTTCCGATGGCTTCTCCGACCAGCCGGATGTCGTCCGGGATGTCCGAAATGCGGGAGGGATTGAGTACGATATGGGGGAGCCCACGCTCCTGCAGGGCTGTGATGTTTGCCTCCATGCCAGGGACGCTGAGCGAGGCGACGACGAGGTCCGGCTTCAAAGCGGCGACGCGATCCATGTCAATCGTCAGGTCCGGCCCGACTCTCGGCAAATGCTGCCACTCATCCGGCCAGTCCGAATGGTCGTCGAGCCCGACAACCTCGTCTCCTGCACCCAGGTAATACAAAATCTCCGTATTGCTGGGACAAATCGATACGATGCGCATACGTCTCCCTCCTGTGTCTATGTAAAGAAAGGATGGACGAGCAAGGCGACGATGACCCCGAGTGTGCCGCCTACAAATACTTCAATCGGCTGATGGCCGAGGAGTTCTTTCAGTTTTTTTGTCTTTTCCTCGCTGGGGCGGCGTTTTAAAGTCTTCATGCCTTCCAGCAGGTGGTTGAATTCATCAACCAGCTTGTTGAGGACGACAGCCTGCAGTCCGGCATGACGGCGCACGCCGGCAGCGTCGAACATGACGATGACGCCGAGGATGGCACAGATCGCAAACATGTTGCTGCCAAAGCCTTCACGCAAGCCGATTGCCGTCGAGAGAGCGGTGACGGCGGATGAGTGGGAGCTGGGCATGCCGCCCGTGCTAAACATCAGCGGCCATTGCCACGTCCGGGTAGCCAAAAAATGAAGCGGAATTTTGATGAATTGGGCAATTCCTATGGCAAGTAGCGCAGCCCACAAAGGAAAGTTGCTCATTACATGATTCGCCACTTAAAAAACATTCCTTTCTATGTACACATCTGAATTTATTGTAACAGAAGGGCGCTCCTCTCATCCGTAAAGTTTATGAAAAACCGTCAACCGGCCATAAGCTCATTGTCTGGATTTCAGTAATTGCCAATCTGTGTTACCATGAAGGGGATAAGACCACAACGAAAGGCGTGCACATGATGCAGTATCCGGCCCAGTATGTACAGTTCATCGAAAAGTTCAATGCGGGCGAGTACTACGAGTGCCACGACTTGCTGGAAGAAATCTGGATGGAAGACAAAACCGACAAGTTCTTGCAAGGACTGCTGCAGCTCGCTGTCGGGCTGTACCATCTCGAATACGGAAACATCAAGGGAGCGCGCTGGATGTTCGGCAATGCCCGCAAGTATTTGAGCCGTTACGAACCTATGCACGGCGGGCTTGATGTTCGTGACATCATCCGCTACATACAGGCTTGCGAGGCGGTGTTGCCGGATGCCGACACGATTTCGTTCGAACAGGCAAAGGCATTGGAAGTCCCTTCCATGCGGCTGGTGATTGCCGGTCCGTAACATTCTTGTATAGCGCGCACAATAGTATCCTACCATATGAGGAGAGGGAAGAGTATATGGAAGTAAAGGTGGAGCGACGATTGCGTCTGACCGAAACCCCGTGCGATGAGCTGTTGATTCCGCTCTGGAAGGGAGAAACGCTCGCGGAGGTGTATCCTGAGCTGGATCAGGCATTTGCTGGAGGTCTGGGCGAGCTTCAGGAGGAGCAGGAAATCAAAGGGGAGGTCAAATCCGTCGCCATCGTGCATACCATGGGCAGATTGGCAGCGAAAAAGCTGATCGTCGTCGGTATGGGCGATCCCGATACATTTGACTTTGTCGCGGCTCGCACAGCCTGGGGCCGCGCTGCGAAAACAGTCTTTGCAAAAGGCAAGGACAAAAGCATCGCCATCGATCTGCTGACAACTGACAAACTCGCGCCGGAGCGGTTGGCTCAGGCAGTGACGGAGGCGTTCGGACTGGCCGATTACCATTACGAAGGCTACCGCAAGCAAGTGAAGCGCGAGCAGCAGCCTGTCGCGGAAGTGCGGATCATGGTCGGCGAGGAGATGGAAGAGGCAAAAGTCGGCGAAGGCGTCAATCGCGGTCTGGCACTGGTCGCGGGAACGAACCTCGCCCGGACGCTGGTCAACGAGCCGGGGAACTACCTCGTCCCGCGCGCGCTGAAGGATGCGGCGGTAGAAGTGGCCACGCGCCATGGCATGGAGGTCGTGGTGCTGGGACAGGAGCAACTGGAAGAGCTGGGCATGGGCGGCGTCCTGTCTGTAGCCCAGGGCAGCGCACAGGAGCCGTACGTTGTCGCGATTCGTTACCAAGGGCGGGAAACCTGGGATGACGTGATCGGCCTCGTGGGCAAAGGGGTCACGTTCGATACCGGGGGCATCTCGATCAAACCGGTAGCGGGTATGGAGAATATGAAATCAGACATGGGCGGTGCGGCTTCGGTACTCGGCGCAGTAGAGGCGCTGGGAAGGATTAAGCCGAAAGTCAACGTGCTGGCTGTCATCGGCACGGTCGAGAACATGCCGTCGGGTACGGCGTATCGCCCCGGCGATGTGATTACGACGATGAGCGGAAAAACCGTGGAGATCATCACCACCGACGCAGAAGGCCGACTGGTGCTGGCCGATTGCATTACTTACGCCAAGCAGCAAGGCGTCAGTTGTCTGGTCGACGCGGCGACCTTGACCGGCGGAGTGAGTGTCGCGCTGGGCAACATTTGCTCCGGAGCGATGACGAACAACCAGCAACTGATGGACGAACTGCTCGCAGCCGCTGACGTGGCCGGAGAGCGCCTCTGGCAGTTGCCTACTTTTCCGGAATACCGCGAGCTGAACAAGAGCCATTTTGCCGATCTGAAAAATTCGGGCGGACGCTACGGGCACGCCATCATCGGCGGCGTGTTTTTGCAGGAATTTGCCGAGGATACGCCGTGGGTGCACCTGGACATCGCCGGCACCGCTTACGCCAGCAGCGCCAAGGACATGCAGCCATACGGCGGGACAGGCGTGATGACCCGTACACTCGTCCAGTTTGTGACCAGTCGCAGTCAATCCAAGTAAAGGGAGTGTTTGTATGACACAAAATCCGAGCAATGAAGCGCGTCGCCAACTTCTCGAGGAAGCCAAAACGATTGCGGTCGTCGGTCTTTCCAACAAGCCGGATCGCACCAGCTACATGGTCTCTGCCGCGATGCAGAGCAACGGCTACAAAATCATTCCGGTAAACCCGATGATCGCCGGGGAGACCGTGTTGGGAGAAAAGGCAGTAGCCAGCCTGCTGGAAATCGATGGGCCGGTGGATATTGTCAATGTGTTCCGCCGCAGCGAAGATGTATTGCCTGTCGCGGAAGAGACGTTGAAAATGAAGCAAAAGCCGAAAGCGTTCTGGATGCAGCAGGGCATTGCCAACGAAGAAGCGGCAAAGCTGGCTGGCGATGAGGGAATCGCCGTCATCCAGGACATGTGCATCAAGGTCGATCACGCGTTGCTGCGCGTCGGAAAATAAGAGCGGCTTGTCGGCGGGCAAGCAGTTGTGGTAAGAAAAAAAGTACTGACAGATACGCAATTGGACAGGAGGGTTATTGATGTCAAATCGAAGTGTACAGGATCGCATTCCTCCCAATCAGAAACAAACGACCGGATTTCCTGTGCTGCATTACGGGGATGTGCCGGAATATACAGATCTTTCCACGCAGTGGAGCTTCCGCATCTTCGGCCTCGTAGAGCAGGAAGTGACGCTCTCCTACGAGCAGATGATGGCGCTGCCCAAAGGCGAGTCGACCAACGACATTCACTGCGTAACGGGCTGGAGCAAGCTCGACAACGTGTGGGAAGGCATCCCTGTGGAAGAAGTCGTGAAGCTGGTCAAGGTGAAACCGGAAGCGAAATACGTCATGCTGCACGCCGAGCAAGGCTGGACAGCAAACGTGCCGCTCGCCGATTTCCTCGCTCCGGGCAACCTGTTTGCCACCAAGCACAACGGAGAAGACTTGACCCCGGAGCACGGCTGGCCGCTTCGCTTTGTCATCCCGCACCTCTACTTCTGGAAGAGCGCCAAATGGGTGCGCGGCATCGAATTCATGGAGAAAGACCGCCAAGGCTTCTGGGAGAGAAATGGTTACAACATGTACGGAGACCCGTGGAAGGAACAGAGATTTGCCTGGGATTAAAACGAGCTCTCACTCCAATAGCAGTGTGCAAAAACAGCTTATTCCTATTAAGGATAAGCTGTTTTTTTATTTGCTCAATGGCTAAGTTGACGTTAAAACCCCGCCCGGAGCAAAAGCAATGGGCGGGGGCTTGTGACTAGCTTCCAAACCGAATGAAGAAACATGCGAAAGCAACCAAGAATGAAATGAGAGTAGCTAGACGTTTGTTTATGCGTGGAAAAAAGATGACAAGTGCGAACATGGTAACGACAAGAGGAACCAAAGTCCATAAGACGAAGGTCAATAGACCTCCTAGGATTAATTCCGTAAACAATTCAATTTCTGGCATGATTTCACTCCCCTTTTACCAATTATCGGAGAATGAGAACGAAAGATTTGTATAAAAGTCTCGATTGTTCGTCAATTTATTCCCTCCCGGACATTCCGCACTTGCCCCTGACTGACTCCGATCAATGCCATACCTAACACAATCAAACCCCCGCCCGTCCACTGCTGCCTGCCCGCGGTTTCTCCCAGTACGACAACCGACAGCAACAGGGCCGTAAACGGCATCATCCCGGAGAGAGCCGCTGCGGTCGAGGCGTGGCATCGTTTGATTCCCGCATACCAAAACAGAAAGGCGAGCGCGGTCACAATCGGCCCGTACCAAAACAGTGCCAGCCATTCCCGCCAGCCGATGAGAAAGAGGGCTGACAGCGGTTGCTCAAAGTACGACGGGACCAGGCAGAGCAGCCAGGCGATGAACGTGACCAGTGTCGTCTGGGCCAACGGATGAAGCGGTTTGCGATGACCGACAGCGTTCTGTACGGCGCTGCTGCGTGAAATGACGTTAAACAGCGATTCGCTCACCGCCGCGCATAGCACGAGAATGTTTCCAGCGGCATGGTTCAGGGAAAACGCATCGCCCGCTCCAGGTGTCAACAGTCCTTGTACAAGCAAAATCCCTCCGATGGTGCTTGCAATTCCCATAAATGCGCTTCGCGTGATCCTCTCCTTTAGCAAAGCCACTGCCAGCATAACGGTGACAGCAGGAGTCGCTCCGGTCAGGATTCCGGCTTCTGCGGCGCTCGTCAGGGGCAGGCCGTAGAGAAAAAACATGCGGAACAACACGATGCCAAACAGCGCTTGCAACGTGAGCAGCCCCCAGTCGCGCACCGTCAATTGACGAATTGCTCCCATCACAAACCGCCAGCTAAGCGGCAGCAAGCACAGGATCGCCAAAAACAGGCTCATTGCCGTTATGCGAAATATTCCGAGCGTTGCCGGAATGAAACTGGCGGCGATCACCGAACTGCCTGCCAGCGTAAACGCGCCGATCAAATACGCCATACCTCTCCACTGCTCCACCAACAGCCACATCCTTTTGCCAAAAATCGCTCCCATAGGAACTGGAAAATCATGCTACAATCGTAAAAAAGAAAGTGGTATGGGAAAAGCACCAGTTCAGCGCTAGTTGATCCAGACCAGTTGGAGGGCACCTATGTGGGGAATCGAACTGCAGCGACAAAGCGAAGTTCCGTTAAAACGTCAGATTTACCAGATGTTCAGGGAGCAGATTGTGAGCGGCAGGCTGAGGGCTGGCGAAGCATTGCCCTCCACGCGCGAATTGGCTGCGGAGTTGAACGTCTCGCGCAACACGGTCAATGAAGCGTACGACATGCTGCTTGCCGAAGGCTTTGTCGCCAGCCGCCAGGGAGCGCCGACACGTGTAGCCGAGGGAATCTCGCTGGAGCAGATCCCGGTAAGCAGGCCGAAGCGACCGAGTGAGACAGCACGCTTTTGGGAGGCCGACTTTGCTACCGGTCGTCCCGATTTGCGGCAATTCCCGCGCTATGTATGGCAGCAGATATCGCAAAAGGCATTGGGCGATATGCCGCTGGACCTGTTGGACTACAGCGGTCCGCAGGGATTGCCGGAGCTGCGCGAGGAAATCGCCGCCTGGCTGTTTCGCAGCAAAGGACTTACGGTGGACGCCCGGCATATATTCATTACGGCAGGTGCTACCCACGCCCTGCACGTGATCGCCGACCTGGTCCACCAGGAAGGGAAAGAAATGCTGGTCGAGGACCCCTGCAATCGCGGAATGCTGCAGACACTGCAAAACAAAGGCTACCCGATCGCGCCGATTCCTGTGGATGCGAGCGGACTGCAGACGGAAGCCTTGCAGGGAAAACGCGCCTGTGCGGTCTATGTCACGCCTTCACATCAATTTCCGCTGGGAGGGATATTGCCCGCTGCCCGTCGTGCGGCGCTCATCCGCTACGCCCGCGAGCAGGACTGCTATATCGTGGAAGACGATTACGACAGCGAGTTCCGGTATTACGGCGATCCTGTCACGCCGCTGTTCGCCATGGACCCGGAGCGGGTGGTGTACGTCGGCACCTTTAGCAAGGTCTTGTTCCCGGGGCTGCGCATCGGCTATGTGATCCTGCCCGGCAAACTGCATCATCAGTGGCGGCAATTGCGTACGCACACGGATGTGCAAAACCCCCCGTTTGAACAAGCGGTTCTGGCTGAATTTTTGCGAACGCGAAAATTCGACCACCATCTTCGGAAGATGAAAAAGCGTTACCGGGAGCGTCGTCAGGTGCTGCTGGAAGCGCTGGCGATGCATTTTGGAGATACATGCCGCAGTTGGGGAGACGCGGCAGGGCTGCATCTCGCAGTGGAATTTCCCGGTGCTTGCCTGGACGAAAAATTCGCGCAGGCATGCCGACAGAGCGGGATTCGCATTACGCCCGTCGAATATCACTGTATCCAAAAAGGAAGGCATCGAGACAAGCTGTTGTTTGGCTACGGTCATTTGGAGCCCGAGGAGATCCGTCAGGGAGTCAGGTTGTTGTGTGATGTGTGGAAATCCTTTGCAAAATGAGAGGAGGCCGACCCTGATCGGAACGGACAACATGTTGATCCAATCCGGTGTCGTTGCCCATGTAGAGGCTTTATACCATCCTTTTTCAAAATGGGATAGTTTGAAAAAGGGAAACGGTAATTATTAATGTTGATAAGGTACCAGCAAACAGTAAAGTGATGATGTTCCGTCTGTTCGTCTCTTCAGAAGGTTTCACAAGTTCTCTGGACACTGCAATCCAAATCACAATGGACGCTATAGCTATAACACCTATAGGCACAATTGACACCCCCTTACAATGTTTCCGTCATTTCAGACACAAATGATGGTAAAAGAATGTACCTAGCAAGGTATGAAGAGCTTTTCCATTTCCCATAGAAGCCGCGTTGGGGAGGGTTGTCCTTTTTGAGAGTACAAGAAAAAAGGTCTCGTCACTTTCCACGATACCATCAATATGGTCAAAATCCAATTGTTTAACAATGAAATCCAAGGTACCCCACGCTTTCAGCCGATTTTGACTCATTGGTGGGCTTTGAAGCAAATTAACGTAGGGGGTTAGTTATGAATAAATACGTTTGGATAGTTTTCGGTTTAGTAATTGTTGCTGGAATATCGTTGGCTACTTGGGCGGGCGCGGCTAACAAAGGGGATAAGGAAGCACTACATGCCTATTTGAAGATGGAACAGGCACGAAACCAAGACAACAAATCTTTCAAGAAATCGAGTAGTCATGTCACCCTGTCAGACTTTTCAATTCCGGGAGCTGTATTGTCAGAAGTAGACGAAATCAGATCATACAAAGGTTCAAATATCGAGGACTTACTAACTTCGTCCGATGAGAAGCTATCGTTCATTATGGAAGATGACGAAGTAAAAGGCATCGTGATAGCAACCGATTCAGAGCCAATCATGGCCGGTGGTGAAAAATCGGGTCCTGAGTTGTTTGACCTTTACGAAGAGATCAAAAATACGCTCGGTGAAGATGTAGACATCAAGTACTTTAGCTATGCAGGCGGGTTTGCTTTCGTAGCAACTGATAGCGAGGGAGAAGAACATTTGTGGCTCGATGAACGCGCTGCTGCATTTTTAAAGCTCTCTCCTCACACTCAACTCGATGCCGAAGAAGTTGTAGAAAGCATAAAAGAAGGCGCACAATGAATGATCCGACAAAGAAAGTCCCCCTTGGCTTATAGGGGGACTTTTCGTGTTAGTGCTCCTGCATCAACTCGGATGCGATAATGTCGATCGGTTGCAGCAGCACCTGGTACAACAGGGCCGCTTCTTCTTGCCGATTCATCGGTCGGAGGGAATGAAAATCGGCAGCGCCGTCTTCCTTGATCTCCACCTCTGGTCCGTGATAGCCAAACGCGACCATCATCTTGACCCCCGGAATCGCCCAGTCGTTCGTTTTCCCTGCCAGCTTCACGTCTTCGAACAATTCTTCGGGATAGGTCCAGCGGTACAGGTTCCAGAGCATCGCCGCCGCTTCCTGGCGAGTGATCGGGCGTTCCGGCTGGAAGTAACCGTCATTGCTTGGCGGCAGCATGCCCAACTCATAGGCGAGCTGGATGTACGCCGCATCGGGGTGTCCTTCGATATCAAAGAAGGCGTACTTCTCCGGCGGGATGCTGCTGACCCCGTTGATGTGCAGGAAGTTGCGGACGAATTCCGCTCTTGTGACCGGCTGTTCGGGGTGGAACAGGCCACCTGGCTGATTGGGATAATGATTCAGCGATTGGAGCGCGTGAATGTAGGGGGCGTACGGATGATCCGCTGCAATATCGGAAAATCCCGCCGGTTGCCCGGTTTTGTGCGAGTAGCCCAACGTATTCAGGTACGGTTCCTTCATGTAGACTGTCTTGCCGTCGGAGTGAAAGGCGGTAAACTGCTTGCTGATCTCGTCAATAAACAGATTGTCGCCAACCTGGCGCAAGGTACGCTCGCCGAGGTAGCCGTCGGAGATCGTCAGCAGACCGTCTCCTTTTGCCGCGACGGTCGAGAGTAACGAATGAAGCCGCAAGTCGTAGTACAGACCGTCGAGCTTTTTCAGCTCCGCGACGGGCGTCGGCTGTACGGGCGGCAGCTTGGCTGGCTGGCTGTACTCCGGGAAAAAGGTGTTCATAAACATGGAGTAGAACGTATGCCGCACCCCTCCTTGCCCACTGTTCGTAAGGAAAAAACCGGTGTCGTGTTCGGGTATGAGCACGAGGTACGAACTGTAGCCGGGGACGTCTCCCGCTTTGGTCAGGACAGAGGGGCTGCTTCCGGCCTCGGGAAGCTGGAATGCGGCTTCAAACCCGTAGGTGGTGTCCGGCAGCACGGCGTGCATGGACGAGCGGTAGACAAACATCGCTTCCGCCGACTCTTTGGAGAGGATGCGGCCAGACGGAGCTTTTCCGTCGTTGAGCAAGGCAATCATCAAGGCGCCAATATCCCCGGCGGAGGAAACCATTCCTGCATGCGGCATGACCGTAGGTGTCGTCGCGTACGCCGGGATCGGCTCGAAGTCGGAATCGTACCCGGTCGCCAGATGTTCAAGCAGCTCGCCTTCCAACAAAAAGCCGCTATGTTCCATCTGCAACGGCTGGAAAATGTGTTTTTCCATGTATGCCTCATACGGTTCGCCGCTCACTTCCTGCACGATCAGCCCGAGCAGCAAATACGCGAAGTTGTCGTACATATAAGAGGAGCCAGGCTCGCGCACGACGGGCGGCATGTGTTCTTTCGCAAATGCCTCGATGGAAACCTGCTTGGAGAAATCGACGTGCAAATCGCCCGGCTGCGGGTCGCGAATCTCAAAGCCGCTGCGGTGTGTCAGCAAATGTTCTACGGTAACAGGGGTGGCGTACGGATTTTCGAATTCCAATGAATCGAGATAGGTGCGGATGTCTGCCTGAAGGTCAACCTTGCCTTGTTCGACCAATTGCATGATCGCAACGGCAGTAAAGGTTTTGGATACAGAAGCGACGCGAAAAACGGTCTCGCCCGGATTGACCTTGCTTTCCTTTTCCAGGTCGGCATAACCGTACCCTTTTTGGGCGATAATCCGGTCTTTCTGTACGATGACGACGGATGCGCCAGCATAATCGGATTCGACATACGGTGAAGCGAAAAAGTCGTCCAGGAACGCTTCGGCTGTTTGAGGTGTCAACGGTTTCGCGGACGGATTGCTTGCAGCCAGGGCTGGAATCGCGCTGGTGGCGACGAGAGATACAGCAAGAAGTACAGAGGTGGCAACTGTGCGGCAAATGCGTCGGCGCAAGGCAGATCGAAGGAACTTCAAGTTTTGAATCACTCCATTCATAGCGTATACATTCTGTAACGGGCGAATTGGTTGAACTGTTTCCATATATTGAATTATGTGGAGAGAAGCGGCGCTAGAACTGCAATCTCCCAATATAAGAAGATAGGTTATTTACTACCAAAAAGTTAGTATATATCTGCGATGCGAGATGCGCTAGAATTGAGATACGAAAGTGAAGCAAGGGGTATTAGCTCAGCTGGCAGAGCAGTTGACTCTTAATCATCAGGTCGCAGGTTCGATCCCTGCATACCCCACCATCGTTCGGGAATCTAGGAAAGACTTCTATGCAGGGCGGCCATCGTCCTGCTTTTTTTGTTGAGATAGCGGATGTGAGAGAAGCCTGCCTCTGTTAGGGACATAGACCGACTGCCTGACAATGAAGCCGAGGGGACCGTAAAATGGCGCCCATCGAGCAGTGCTGGTACATCCAGACAAAGTTTGTTCGAAAAATATAGAAAATTAAATTCGATAATGTTAGAATTTGGAGACAATCTTCGCGAGGGGTGTTTCGATGAGGCTAATGGATCTCACCAATGGACGAGCTACGTACGAGGTAGAGTTTCGCTTTTCGACGTTGTTCGAAGCAGCCTTGGGGCTTGCAGCGGCGACTTACCCGGACATTCATCACACGCTGGAAAGACCGCCGGCCTACTGGGCAGAGCTGAAAGCAAAATTGCCTGCCGACGTTCAGCAGCACGTATCCCATCTCCAACGCAACAATACGTGGAAAACACTGTTGAACCTGCTGGACAGGCATTCGTTTGCGGATCTGGAGGACTTTCTTTCGTACATACAAAACAGCGATGCGCAACAGCTGCGTTATGAATCACTGCCCTTTTTGGGACAAGCCTGGCAAGAGACGAGAGAAAAGGCGGCAGCAGGGGAGACAACCGCTGTTGCCGCATTGCAGCAGGCATGCCGTGACCACAAATTTTTCCCGGACTACATCCGTTTTCTCTGCGAAGTCGAAATCGATACCTTGAAACATCATCTCGTCACGGTTATGGCAGGCTGGTATCAGGCGATCATCGCGCCGGAGGAGGAACGGGTGCAAGGCATTCTCGAGCGCGACTGCGAGGCCAAGCTGGCGATGGCTGCCAAGCTGGAAGCGGAGGAACTCGTTGAATGGGCGACGGGGGGAATCCGCTACCTGCCGGAGCCGCATATCGATAAGGTACGGCTTGTTCCGCAATTTGTGTACCGTCCGTGGAGCATTCAGGCAGAGATGGAACAGACGAAAATCCTCTACTACCCGGTATCCGATGAAAGCATCTCCACAGAGCCTGACCCGGACCGTCCTCCTCACATGCTGGTGCTCCAGTACCGTGCTTTGGGCGACGAGCATCGGATGCGCATGACAAAGCTGCTGTATCGTAAGGACCATACTTTGCAGGAATTGACGGACAAGCTTGGCCTGGCTAAATCGACGGTCCATCACCATCTGTCCATCCTGCGTTCTGTGCAATTAGTCGGCGTCGAGGGACAGCGGTATGTATTGAAGCACGCCAACGTGAACGCGCTTTTCCCGGCGTGGCAAAGCTACCTTGAGCGTGGAGGCGATTTGCCTGAGTAAGCCTGCCGAACTTGTCGCCACCACTCAGGGTACTACTTTGCTCAAAAATATGCCGTTTGTCGCCGTATGGACGGGCGAGACTGTCTCGACACTGGGTGGCAGCTTCAGCACGCTGGCCAGCTCGTGGCTCGTCTACCAGATTACCGATTCGGTAACCGCGATGGGCGACATGCTGCTGATCTATTTCTTGCCTTCTTTGCTCATGCAGCTCATCATTGGTCCTTACCTCGACCGCTGGAACCGGCGCAATGTAATGGTCTTCTCCCAGTGGACACGGGGTATTGTTGCGCTCGCTCCATTGCTTTTGCTCGTGCATGAACAGCCGGTAGTCTGGCCCTTGTACCTCGTTTCGCTGGCGAATGGCTTGATCCAGCCGCTCTATGTGCCGTCCAGCATGGCCTTGATCCCGATGCTCGTGCAAAAGGAACAAATCACCTCAGCCAATGCCTGGCTGGATGGTTCGTCGCGGCTGATGATGGTGCTCGGCCCGCCCGTGGGAGGCCTTGTCGTCGCTGCAATCGGTGGCGAGTACACGCTGATGCTGGTCGCACTTTTCTACGGACTAAGCGGTTTGCTGCTGCTTTCGTGCCGGATGCCAACGGTCGATACCGCGGACTACTCGCCAAAGCAATCGTGGGGCAGTCAGTTTTGGGAAGGCATCGCGTTTTTTCGGCAGCAGGCGATCCTGATCTGGCTCGGAATCTTTCTTTCATTCGTCCAGTTCGCTCTCGGGGTCACCTCCGTGCTGAATCTCCCGTTTGTCGCTGACGAGCTGCTTGGCACCTCATACCAATACGGTTTGTTCATCGCCGGCTTTCCGCTTGGCTATTTCTTCGGTTCGTTGCTTGTTGGCCGGCAAAAACAGTTGAAAAAACGCCGACTGGTCATGTTAGGCTCCCTGCTTGTTGGCGGCAGTACCTTCGTTGCGCTGTCTTTTACCGATAACATCTGGCTTGCCGTGACAATCGAGGTCATCGCTGGGATGGCCGCTCCGTTTTTCCACGTGCATAGCAACAGCCTGTTTCAGCAAATCGTTCCCAACCACCTGCTCGGTCGTGTCCTGTCCGTCCGTCTGCTGATCATCCGCACCGCGATGCCGCTGGGAATCGTGCTGGGCAGCCGTTTGGGGGACATCTGGGGGATACGCCCGCTGTTTGTATTGATCGGGGGCATCATTTGCCTGGTGTCGTTGCTCGGTCTTACGTTGCCGTACTTCCGCTTTCTCGATCGGAGCAGTTCGGACTCGTAGCCAGACTTACAGAAAACAGCGGTTTTGGCGGCATAGTTCACCCAGTCGCACCATTTGCTGGCTCATTGCAGGCAACAGAAAAGAAAAGCGTCAAAGGATTCGTTCCTCATCGAAACGATCCGTTGACGCTTTTTCGCGGCTTACGACTCGTAAATCAATGTGCCGGTCAGGCTCAGGTCGTAGCCGTTTAACTGTGCGAGCTGTTCCAGGTAATCGCTGGATTGGAGAGCTTTCTGGATGGCATTGCGCAATTCCAGGTTGTCTTTTCTTTTCAAAATGACAAGATCGTACTGCTCTTTGATCATCGGGATAAAATCGACGTTTACCATTTTGGCGGCATTTTCGATCCCGACACCGGCATCGGCCTGCCCGCTGGCGACAGCAGAAGCGACGGAAAAATGGCTGGTCAGCTCGTGCTCGTATCCGTTTACGTCTTCCCTGGCGATTCCGTTGATTCGTAGCTGTTCATCCAGCAGCACGCGTGCCCCGGCCCCTTTTTCGCGATTGACGATAGTTGTGTGCGGGTTGGCCAAATCGCGCCACGTCTGGATCTTTTTCGGATTTCCGCGCTGCACGTAAATTCCCGCAGTGCGGCAGACGAGATTCAACATGATGAATGGCTGGCAGACCAATATGCGTTTGACGTAGGGGAGGTTGTATTCGCCCGTGTCTCCGTCGTACAGATGGACGCTGGCGATGTCGCACTCGCCGTTGTACATCGACCAAAGGTTGTTCAGGCTGCCCGTATACTGGCGCAGCGGCGTTATCGAGGTGTGCGTCTCGATGTACTTGCTCAGCATGTCCAGCACGATGTCCTGTCCACTGATGATCGCCTGCTGTTTGTTCTGCTTGGCAGGCTTGGCAGGTTCCCGCAGCAGCAGTTCTCTGCCAGCAGGCTGATCCCCAGCGGCACTCCCCGTCCGGTTGCGCGCTTTGTACCTCTCCAGATCGGCGTGGTCCACCCGCATCTGCCTGCCTACGCGGTATGCGGAAAGCTCCTCTTTTTTGATCAGGTCGTAGACGGTCAGTTTTGATATTTTCAGCAGTTGGGCAACCTCTTCTATGGTATAGGAGGAATTCGAAGTCATATCATCACTTCCTGTTTTATCTTGTTATAACGGGATATAGGTAATGATAAAAACGGGTGCCTGGTATCGTTGTGGCAAATGACGAAGAACAATGGCTGAATTAAAGGTACAACACATGGGGAAAAACGACAATACGAATCCGGAATGGCTGCAAAGATTTCTGGCGAGATCAACAGCGAAGCGGCTGTCTGGTTCGCTTTTCGCCAGTCGTGACAGCACACGCGGATCACGTGCTTATGCCCGCGAATCAGCCCGGCACAGATGAACGGGCAGCAGATCCTCAAGGCAGAGAAGAAAAGTCATTGATGATGAGAGAATGTTATAATAAGATATAATTAGTTATAATTAATTATATTCTGAATGTGGGGGAGTCGTATGAAAAAGCGTTTGGCAATTCTCTCTGGTTTTTTCTTTCTACTTTTGTCTCTGACAGCCTGCTCCAATCAGCAGGGCGAGGCACAAGCGCCCGGCGCATCGGGGAATGGGCAACAAGTCGAGCTGATCGTTTCTGCGGCAGCGAGCCTGAAGGATGCCATGGATGAGATTCAGCGTACATACAAGCAGGAGCGACCGGAAGTTACACTGCGCTTCAACTTTGGCAGCTCCGGTGCGCTGCAGCAGCAAATTTCCCAGGGAGCGCCGGTTGACGTGTACGTTTCGGCAGCAGAGGATACGTTTACGAAGCTGGTGCAAGACGGGATCATTGCGGAAGAAGACGGGGTAGACCTGCTGGGCAATGCGCTCGTGCTGGTTGTACCGAAAGACAGCACGGCAGTGACAGGGTTTGCCGATCTCGGCAAAGAGGAAGTGGACAAGATCTCGATCGGGATGCCGGAGTCGGTGCCGGCAGGCAAATATGCCAAGGAATCGCTGGAGAAGCTCGGGATTTGGCAGGATGTCGAGGCAAAAATGGTGTACGCCAAGGACGTGCGCCAGGTGCTGTCCTACGTCGAGACGGGGAACGTGGACGCGGGAATCGTCTACAAGACCGACGCGATTGCCTCCGAACAGGTGAGCATCGTCGCCACCGCCGATCCGGCTACCCATTCGCCGGTGATTTATCCGGTCGGAGTGATCAAGCAGTCGGCTCATTACGAAGCAGCCAAAGACTTGTACCACTACCTGCAGAGCGACGCAGCAATCCAGGTGTTCGAGAAGTATGGATTTACTGCTGCGCAATGATGCCTTTTTGTCGGAGTTCATTAGTCCCATCTGGCTTTCTGTACAGGTAGCGGTCGTGGCGGGACTTGCCGTCGTGCTATTGGGAACCTTGACGGGGCGGCTTTTGGCCAGACCGCATTTTGCCGGAAAAGCCGTGGTGGAGACGATACTCATGCTGCCGATGGTGCTGCCCCCAACGGTCGTCGGGTTTTTCCTGATCGTCTGTTTTGGCCGCAACAGCTTCGCTGGACAAGCAATCGAGTGATTGTTTTCGCGGCCGATCATCTTTACCTGGTGGGCGGCTGTCGTGGCTGCGGTGGTAGTGGCGTTTCCGCTGATGTACCAATCCGCCAAATCCGGCTTTCTCGGAGTAAACCCGGATATTGAGGAAGCGGCGAGAGTCGATGGAGCGGGGGAATGGAAAGTGTTTTTGTTCATCTCGATTCCATTGGCGTCACGCGCCCTGCTCACCGGATGCGTATTGAGCTTTGCCAGGGCGCTGGGGGAGTTTGGCGCTACCTTGATGTTTGCCGGCAATATTCCCGGACAGACGCAAACCATCCCGACCGCCATTTACGTCGCCATGGATTCCGGGAACATGCACATGGCCTGGCTGTGGGTGATTTCGATTGTCTGTATTTCCTTCTTGATGCTGCTCGTGGTCCGGGTGAAGCAGGAATGACGGCGTCCGGAGGAGCTGGCTGTGGTGAAAATGACATGCGCATAACGAGTAAAACGAAGCCGGTTGCCCGATGAAAAGATGCGGGAATCGGCTTTTTTCTGTTCGCTCTCTGGTATACTGGGAGCGTATGAATGAACGAATGCGGAAGAGGGAGAGACATGATTTTTTTGGAAGTCATCATGCCGGTACTGCTGATATTTTTTTCTGGCTACGTTTTGCAGCGGATTTACAAACTCGATCTCAAGCCGATTTCCACGCTTGCCATCTACGTCCTGTCGACGGCGCTGGTGTTTCGCACCTTTTACAAGACGCCGCTGGACATGCAGCTTTTTTACATTATCGTCATCTCGATGCTCTTGACGTTGGGGCTGATCGGGATCACCTACCTGACGGCGAAGTGCTTCAAGTACGATAGGCAGCAGGAGAGTGCCATGATGCTCTCTACAGCGTTTATGAACAGCGGGAACTACGGAACCCCGATCATTTTGTTCGCCTACGGGGAGGCGGGGTTTGACTACGCGGTGCAAATTATGGTGTTCCACGGGATTATCATGGGTGTGTTCGGCGTCTATTTTGCTTCCCGCGGCAAGGGCGGGGTGAAGGATGCCGTCCGCAACGTGCTGAAGCAGCCGTCCAACCACGCGTTTATCGTTGCGATTTTGCTCCAGCAGGCGCACATCGTCATTCCGGACAGCTACTACCAGGCGATTGACCTCGTGGCGCAGGCGGGGATTCCTGTAGTCATGCTGATTCTCGGGATGCAGTTGGCCAACGTGTCAGCCAAAGAGCTGAACTGGCGGGAGCTAAGTGTCGCCAGCGTGATTCGGCTTGTCGCTTCCCCAGTGCTCGCCTATTTGATCTGTCTCATGTTTCCGATCGACCCGCTTTTGCAGAATGTACTGATCATTTTGGCGGCGATGCCATCTGCGGCGACGACGGCGATGTACGCGATCCAGTTCAACGCCAGGCCGCAATTTGTCTCCAGCAGCGTGCTGGTGACGACTGTGATGTCTGTCGGGACGTTGACGTTTTTGCTGCACATCCTGCAATAGCTGTAGCGGCGCGGCTGAGATAGGCACTTCGGGACCGCTTAGCGTGAATATGCAAGGAAATGGGAGGATACGTTTGAAAGGTGTCCCTTGATTCCGGTTAACTCGCTCTGAGGCAGGTTAGCTCACGTATATGATGAATTTTCAGAATTGAGGGGTATCCGATATTATGGTAACTTATTACGTACAGACTCGTACATGAGGCAGAGGAGATGAAGGAAGAGGGACCATCAAACTTCATATCGGGCCTAGTTCCGTCACAGACGGAAGCGGGGGAACCATTTTTGGGGTTAATTCTGTGTAAACAGAAGGGGTGCAAACTGCCATCCTACCCGTCAGCTAACCTCGTCGGCTAAAGCAGGATCTGCATATTACGTTTCATCATCCGCTTGTTTTGCGTAGCAGCAACAGCTCTCTTTGGGCTATCTGCTGGGAGTCATTCAAGCGTTCGTTTTCCATAATTTGGAAAGTGAAGACGAAGCACTGCTTTAGTCGGGAAGGGCCCTGACCAAGAGCATGCTTCGTCTTTTTGTTTGGAAAAAATCAAAAAAGGAGCGATGAAGATGATTACCTTTCACCAAGTCAAGAAGAGCATCGGGGATGTGTCGATCATCAAGGGGTTGGATTTGCAGATCAAGGCAGGAGAGCTGTTCGTCCTGATTGGCCCGAGTGGCTGCGGAAAGACGACGACGATGAAGATGATCAACCGCCTGATCGAGCCGTCTTCGGGCAAGATCGAGATCAACGGGGAAGACATCGCTTTGGCAAACCCTGTTGAGCTGAGGCGAAATATCGGATATGTGATTCAGCAAATCGCCTTGTTTCCGCATATGACTATCGGTCAAAACGTCGCACTAGTCCCAAAATTGAAAAAAATGGACGCTGCCAAATACGAACAGCGAGTCGATGAATTGCTGGATATGGTGGGACTCGATCCCAAGGTGTTCAAGCACCGCTATCCTGCCGAGCTGAGCGGGGGTCAACAACAGCGTGTAGGCGTGATTCGGGCGATGGCCGCCGATCCGCCGATTATCTTGATGGATGAACCGTTTAGCGCTCTGGACCCGATCAGCCGGGAGCAGCTCCAGGATGACTTCGTCCATCTGCAAAAGACGATCAACAAGACGATTGTTTTTGTGACGCACGATATGGATGAAGCGATCAAGATCGCCGACCGCATTTGTCTGTTGAAAGACGGGCAGGTCGTCCAGCTTGACACGCCGGAAAAAATACTGCAGCGGCCAGCTAACGAGTTTGTGGCCAGCTTTATCGGCTCCAAGCGTCTGCGCACAGCCCAGGAGCGCGGTGCCGCCGCAACTGCCGCGAAAAAGACGGTGCAGCTACCGCGCTTGGGTATATCCTAACAGCGGGGTGATGACATGAATGACTTTATGCAATTTTTGGTGGAGCGACGTGAACAAATCCTGACCCTGGTCTGGGAGCACAGCTATATTTCTTTTCTGGCTGTCATGGGCGGTTTTTTGATCGCTGTTCCGCTCGGGATCATCCTGACCCGGACGAAAACGATCAACCGTTACGTAATGGGATTTGTCAACATTTTACAGACGATTCCCAGCCTTGCCTTGCTTGGCTTTATGATTCCGCTGCTGGGGATCGGAGCGGTCCCGGCCATCTTCGCTCTCTTTCTCTATTCGTTGCTGCCGATGGTCCGGAACGCGTATACGGGGATTAAAGAGGTCGATCCTGCGCTGGTCGAGGCAGCGCGCGGGATGGGCATGACCAGCTTGCAGATTTTGTGGAAAGTCGAACTGCCGATGGCGATCTCGATCATCATGGGCGGGTTTCGCACGGCGACGATCTACACGATCAGTTGGGCTACACTGGCGGCCGTCATCGGCGGCGGTGGGCTCGGCTACTTCGTCTTCACCGGACTTGGGGTTGCGAACAACAACATGTTGATTACCGGTGCGCTCGCAACCGCAATGCTGGCGATGATCGCTGATTTCATTACGAGAAAGATACAAGGTGTCTGCACGCCGAAAGGACTGCGGGCAAAGCGCGCCGATTGAAAATGAGGGGGACTACAGAGATGAAGAAAAACTGGATAAAGATGATGTTTGTATCCATGTTCAGCCTGGCGTTATTGGCTGGATGCGGATCGAGTGACGTGGTAAAGATCGGCCATCAGCCGACTTCGGAGGGGACGATCCTCGCCCATATTTTGCAGCAATTGATCGAAGACAAGACTGATATCAAAACCCAGCTTGTCGGTGGATTGGGAAGTACGCCGATCGTACTGCAAGCGATGGAGAACGACGACATCCAGATTGCCTCGGCCCGCTACGTCGGTACGGACTTGACGAGCAGCCTGGGACTGGAGGAGTTCAGCAAAGACCCGCAAGAAGCGTTTGAACTGGTGAAAAACGGCGTGGCAGAAAAGTTTGACCAGATGTGGTTCCCGTCTTACGGGTTTGACAACACGTATATTTTCACCGTCAGAAAAGAGATTGCCGAACAATACAATCTCAAAACCGTCTCCGATCTGGCAGCGGTCGCTGGCGAGATGAATCTGGGTACGGACACAGCCTGGCTGGAGCGCCCGAATGACGGATATGCTGCATTCCAGGAAGCGTATGGCATCAAATTTGGAAAAACGACTCCGATGGACATCGGACTGGTGTACAAAGCGGTAGCGAATGGCGAAGTCGACGTCGTCCTGGCGTATTCGACCGACGCCCGCTTGCAGGAATTCGGTCTCGTCACACTGGAAGACGACAAGCACTTTTTCCCGCCGTACGGAGCGTCTCCGGTAGCCCGCAACGATACGCTGGAGAAGCATCCGGAGCTGGCTGAAGTAATCGACATGCTGAGCGGCAAAATCGATACGGAAAAAATGACGGAGCTCAATTACAAAGGGGATATTGAACAGCTTGATCCGGCTGAAATCGCCAGAGAGTTTCTGCTCGAACAAGGGCTGTTGAGTGAATAAAGCAAGCAAATTTACGGAGGGGAGGTAGATGCGATGGAGACCCTGATGGGAACGATTCAGTACATGGTGAGATATTGGGATCAGATCGCCTCGCTCACCGGGGAGCATCTGATTATGAGCGCCAGCGCAATCGTGATCGCGATCGCAGTGGGGGTTCCGCTGGCGATCCTGATGACCCGCAACCAGACGCTTGCTGTTGCCATCCAAAACGTCATCAATACGATTCAGACGATTCCTGCGATCTCGATGCTGTTGATCATTATGATTTTTCTCGGGCTGGGGTACAGTACGGCAATTACCGCACTGGCGCTCTACTCGCTCTTGCCCATCGTGCAAAACACGTATTCCGGCTTGGCCAATGTGGATAAAAACATGATCGAGGCAGGACGGGGAATGGGTATGACCCCGCTGCAGCTTTTGCTCAAGGTGAAAATCCCGCTTTCCTTGCCGGTGATCCTGACCGGGATACGGGTCGCCTCGGTGGTAGCGATCGGGACAGCGACGATCGCCACCTTCGTCGGGGCGGGAGGTCTGGGAGAAATGATCATGCGCGGTATCGCGACGACCGATGACATCAAGATTTTCGCCGGAGCGATTCCGGCAGTCGTCATCGTCATTCTCGTCGATCTGCTGATGGGCCGGATCGAAAAGAGAGCCAGCTTTCGCGTAAGTACAGGACGGGCGGGCAAGTAGCCACACACGTTCGCGGTTGATTGATCGCCAACAAAAAAGGTCTGATCCGATTCGGGTCAGGCTTTTTTGTGTGCGGCCAGGCAGGTCAAGCGATCCGATCGCGCCACACTTGCACAGCGTACTAAGGAAACGGCATATCGGCTGTCGTGCTTTTTTCATGCAGGGCTGTATCGGCATTGCCCTTGACCTTTTTTGACCGGACGCACTACACTAGACGAATAATCAGGAGAGACGGAATTCTCTGAACAAGATCACGACGAAGAAGGGGCGATTTGCATGATACAGCATAACCTCAATCTGCAAACAGAGTGGTTTCAGGCGATCATTCATTCCATCCACGATGGAGTGCTGGTCATTGATCGCGATGAGATTGTCCGTCTGATCAATCCAGAGTATACGCGAATCACCGGGGTAAAGCCGGAGATGATCATCGGCAAGCCGCTGCGTGAAGTGCGGCCGGGTGCGCAACTGGTGGAGACGCTCAAGGACGGACAAACGAGAGTCGGGATTTACCGCCGGGAGGGGAGTACAGAATATGTCGTGGACATGGCTCCGATCCATATCGACGGGCAAATCATCGGCGCTGTCTCCATCTGCAAGGGACTGACAGAAGTTCACAAGCTGGCGCGGGAACTTGCGAAAAACAAGGAAAAACTGCTTCAACTGGAAAAAACGGTAGACTCGCTGTACAGGGCGAAATACAGCTTCGCACAGATCGTCGGAGCGGATCAGGGGCTAAAAGAAGTCGTCCACATCGCCAAAAAGGCAGCAGATTCTCATCTTCCCGTGCTGATTACCGGAGAAAGCGGCACGGGGAAGGAGCTGTTTGCCCAAGCGATCCACAATGCAAGCAAACGGGCCGATCGACCGTTTATTCCCGTCAACTGCGCAGCGATTCCTGCGTCCCTGCTGGAGAGCGAGCTGTTCGGCTACGAGGAAGGGTCTTTTACGAACGCGAAAAAAGGCGGGAAAACCGGATTGTTCGAGATCGCCCACGGCGGAACGATTTTTCTGGATGAAATCGCGGAACTGCCCTACGACTTGCAGGCCAAGCTGCTGCGCGTGCTTCAGGAGCGGTCGATCCGCAAAGTGGGAGAAGTGCGGGAAAGAGAGATCGATGTGCGCGTGATTGCGGCCACGAACAGGGATTTGCAGCATCTCGTCGAAAAAAACCGCTTTCGCGAGGATTTGTACTACCGCCTCCATGTGTTGACGATCCGGATTCCTTCTTTGCGGGAGCGCAGGGGAGACATTCCAGAGCTGGTTACCGCCTTTCTTTCCGCCTCAGCCGACAGGGGCCAGCCGGCTTGGACGATGGAGGAGGAAGCGCTGCATGCGCTGAAACAGTATCACTGGCCGGGAAATATACGCGAACTGAAAAATACGGTGGATTACGGCGTCTGCATGGCAGAGAGTGCGGAAGTCCGCCTGCACGACTTGCCGGACTACATCATTTCGGCTGCGCGTGAAGCTCCGCGTATTCTCTCCCACGATGCGCGTCCTACCTTGCGCGAAGTGGTTGACGATGCGGAGCGAACATGGATCAGCGAGACGCTGGCGCAGTTTGGCAACGATCTGGAGGATCGGAAGAAAGCAGCCCAGACGCTGGGAATCTCTCTGGCGACGCTGTACAACAAGATGAAAAGGTACAATCTCGGGGGCTCCCACTATTCCAAATAATTAGAATCTCGTTCTAAAAATGAAAAACGTGCCATGCAATGCCTGTATTCGCCTGTTTTTTGGCTGAATATCCCCCGGTTATTTTACAAAGTTGGAATGACGAAGGAAGAGAAAGCGCTTCATAAAAGCGCTTTCTTTTTTGGTACGGTCTTTGCAATGAGAAAAGAGGGAGGGTATTTATCCGTACTTTGATAGGAGGTAGGCTATGCTAGCGCTTCTCGGTTTTTTGACAGTTGGCATTTTTCTTGTATTGATTATGAGCAAACGAATGTCGGTGGCCGTTGCCCTGATCCTGGTACCGCTGGTGTTTGCGCTGGTAGGCGGCTTTGGACCGGAAATGGGACAAATGATGCTCGAAGGGATTCAGAAGGTGGCTCCTACGGGGATCATGGTCGGCTTTGCGGTTCTGTACTTCGGCTTGATGATCGATGCAGGCATGTTTGATCCGTTTATCAGGCGGATGATTCGGCTGGTCAAGGGAGATCCGTTGAAAGTGGCGGTCGGTACAGCGGTGCTGACGATGATCGTCGCCCTGGATGGCGACGGCGCTTCGACGTTTATGATTACGATCTCGGCACTGCTGCCGCTGTACAAACGGCTGGGCATGAGTCAGCTCGTACTGGCTGGAATCGTCTGTTTGGGAGCTGGTGTGATGAATATTGCTCCGTGGGGCGGTCCTACAGCGAGAGCGATGACCGTCCTGAATACGGACGCGACGCATTTGTTCAATCCGGTTATCCCCGCGATGATCGCCGGGATCGTGTGGGTGCTTTTTGCCTCGTATCTGCTGGGCAAAAAGGAACGGAATCGCTTGGGAATTCTCAACATTCAGGGAGATGAGCTGGCTGTTCCGATCGGTCCGGAAGACAGCAAGCGACCGCATTTGTTCTGGTTCAACCTGGTGCTGACGATCGTGCTGATTGCCTGTTTGATCAAGGCGGTCTTGCCGCTGCCGATTTTGTTCATGGTCGCATTTGCGATCGCGCTGCTGGTCAACTACCCGAAAGTGCAGGATCAGCAGGAGAGGCTTGCCAGCCACGCGGGAAATGTCGTTCTGGTGACCACGATGATATTTGCCGCAGGGATTTTTACCGGGATTTTGACGGGAACGAAAATGATCGAAGCGATGGCATCCGCGATGGTTTCGGTTATCCCGGACGCCATAGCTGGCTATTTGCCTGTACTGGTGGCATTAGTGAGCATGCCGCTCAGCCTGGTGTTTACGCCTGATGCCTTTTACTTTGGCGTCCTGCCGATTCTCAGCGAGACGGCGAGCAATTTCGGCATCGATCCGCTGATGGTCGGGCGGGCGGCAATCCTCGGCCAGATGACGACAGGCTTCCCGCTCAGTCCGCTCACGGCTTCCACGTTTATCCTCGTCGGTCTTTCGGGAGTGAGTCTGGGCGAGCATCAGCGCTTTATTTTCAAATGGGCGTTTGGCACTACCATCGTGATGACAATCGTCGCGCTGCTTACAGGGGCAATTACAATTTGAGGTGATCATCTATGATTCGAATCGGTTCTGGAGCCGGTTTTTCCGGAGATCGGCTGGAACCAGCCGTACTACTGGCTGAACAAGGAAAACTTGACTACCTGGTGCTGGAATGTCTG
Source organism: Brevibacillus sp. TJ4 (assembly GCF_044627595.2). NCBI lineage: Bacteria > Bacillati > Bacillota > Bacilli > Caryophanales > Paenibacillaceae > Brevibacillus > Brevibacillus sp. TJ4. Next base: position 848,009 of record NZ_CP185865.1, read on the forward strand.
GCTGAGCGAACGATCGCGTTAGCCCAGAAGCGCAAGCGCCAAGATCCGGGCTTGGGCTATGACCCGCTTTTGGAGAAACGGATGGAGCGGCTGTTGCCGGCGATCAAAAAACATGGCATTCGCTTGCTGACGAATATGGGAGCAGCCAATCCGGTAGCGGCAGCAGAAAAGATCGTGGAGATTGCCCGCAGGCAGGGGCTTTCGGTCAAGGTCGCTGCCGTGACCGGGGACGATGTTCTGGAAAAACTCGATTTGCAGCAGCCAACATTGGAGTCGGGCGATCCGCTTGCTTCATACGGCGCACTCATTTCCGCCAACGCCTATATCGGGGTGGACGCGCTGCTGCCGGCGCTGCAGACAGGCGCCGATGTGATCGTGGCCGGACGCGTGGCTGATCCATCGCTGTTTCTGGCACCGATGATCCATCATTACGGATGGTCGCTCGATGATGCCGACAAACTCGCCCAGGGAACGGTGATCGGTCATTTGCTGGAATGTGCCGGACAGCTCACCGGCGGCTATTATGCCGATCCGGGCAAAAAGGATATACCCGACCTCTCCCAGCTCGGCTTTCCGTACGCAGATGTAGCCGAGGACGGCACCGCTGTGCTCTCCAAGCTCGAAGGCACTGGCGGCGTCATACACCTGGGAACAGTAAAGGAGCAGTTGCTCTATGAAGTCACCAACCCGGCTGCGTACCTCACTCCGGACATTACAGCCGATTTTACCAAGGTTCGCCTGCGTGAGCTCGGCCCAAACCGGGTACAGGTGACGGGAGGACGAGGCAGGCCAAGACCGTCCCACCTGAAAGTAAGTGTCGGCTACCACGCGGGATATATCGGGGAAGGAGAGATTTCCTACGCCGGGACCAACGCCCGGGCAAGAGCGGAGCTGGCCGGTGCGATTATTAGCGAACGCTTGTCTGCCGCGTCCTTTCCCGATATGCGCGTCGATTACATCGGCAGCAACTCTACCCACCGCACGTCGTTTGGCGAGATCAGTCAGCCGTATGAAATCCGTCTGCGGGTCGCAGCGAAGACGGCGAGCAAGGAAATGGCTGCGGTCATCGGCGAAGAAGTCGAGGCTCTGTACACAAACGGTCCGGCAGGTGGCGGAGGGGCACGCAAATACGTACACGAGGTGGTCGGCATCGTTTCGGTAATGATTCCGCGCGAAAGCGTCCGTCCGCAAGTAACCATCCGGGAGTGTTTCGCATGAAGAAAAAGCTGTACGATTTGGCACACAGCAGAGCAGGCGACAAAGGAAACACCTTGATTGTGTCCCTGATCCCCTATGACGAGCGGGATTACGAGATGTTGTGCCGTCTGGTGACCGCAGAAAAGGTAAAAGAGCATTTGAAGGAGATCGTGACCGGGGAGATCGTGCGCTACGAACTTCCGGGAATCAGCGCGCTGCAGTTTGTGTGTCAGCGCGCATTGCTGGGCGGGGTGACCACTTCGCTCGGAATGGATACACACGGAAAAAGCCTGAGTTTTGCTCTGCTGGAAATGGAGATAGAGATCGAAAACAGATAAAACGAAAAATCAGTGACAACACTTCGTCCCTCATCGAACAATTCGTCAGGTACACTTAAGACACATACCGGAAATTGCGAGATGGGGGATGACCGTTTTGAATCGTGTCTGGTTTGCAATCCTTGTTGTCGTCACGACCTCGCTGATGGGCTCCTCGTTTGCAGTCGGCAAAATCGGACTGAACTACGTGTCCCCGCTCCTGCTGGTCGGGCTCCGTTTTACGCTTGCCGGGGTGCTGATGGCTCTCTGGGTGTGGAGAAAGCCGCTGCCCGCCTCGCTTCGCGACTGGGGCAAGGTGCTGCTCATCGGCTTTTTTCAGACAGCCTGCGTGATGGGCTGCATTTTTCTCAGCTTGCGGACGATTCCGGCGAGCGAGTCGTCGATATTGACCTTTATGAACCCGCTGCTCGTCGTCATCTGGGGCACGGTGTTTCTGGGGCTGCGCTACCGCTTTTCACAGTGGCTGGGAGTGGTGATCGGCATTGCTGGCGTGTTCGTAACATTGGGGTTTCATCTGGAGTGGGAGACGGGTACGCTGTTTGGCATCGGTTCGGCATTTGCCTGGTCAGTCGCGACGCTGCTAGTCAAAAAATGGGGTGAGCGCTTCAACATCTGGGTGATGACTGCCTATCAGATGCTGTTCGGGGGACTGGTGCTGCTGCTCATGGGTGTGACACTGGAGACGCCCCGCTTCGAGCTCACCCCTGCCTCGGTACTGATCGTACTGTGGCTGGCGATCATGGCTTCGGTCGTCCAGTTCGCCACCTGGTTTGCCTTGCTGCAAAAAGGAGACCCCGGAAGGACGAGCGCGTTCTTGTTTTTGGCTCCGTTCTTTGGCGTCCTTTCCGGTTGGCTCCTGCTCGGAGAAGTCATTCCATGGCATACCTACGCGGGTGGATTCTGCATCTTCGTGGGGATTTTTCTCGTAAACTGGACGTTCGCGAAAAAGGGGAGGGGCAGCAAGCAGCTCAGCGCGGAGCGTGGGGCGAGTTGAAAGACAGGCCGAATGTTTCCCCAAAGCCCTTGTGCCCGGCTGCGGTAATGCGCACTCCGCGATGCTCGGGATACCGCTCGATCCAGCCCAGCTCCAGCAGACGTCGTGTCAGGGCTGCGCCGAGGCTGCCTGCCAGGTGGTGACGCCGCTCGCTCCAATCGAGACACTGGCGGGCATAGCTGCGCCGGCTTTTGGCAGGCTGTTCGAGCTCCACTCCGAGGGCGAGCAGCTTTTCCTTTCCTTCTGGACGGAGGTGAAACTCTTTGTCTCCCTTCTCGATCCAGTCCAGGGCCAGCATCTGTTCGGTCAAGGCGACGCCGACTTCTCCGGCGAGATGGTCGTAGCAAGTACGGGCAAAGCGGATCGCCCGCAACTGATCGGACTCACGCAAGGAGCGGACCGGTGCAGGAGAGGCAATCGCCTGCAGCGACTCGATGGCGTGCGCTACCTCGGCATTGGCCAGCCGGTAGTAGCGATGGCGCCCATTTCCTTCGCTGACGAGCAGTCCCCCCTCTACCATTTTGGCGAGGTGAGAGCTGGCTGTCTGCGGAGTGATGCGGGCGACGCGGGCCAATTCGCTGGCGGGCAGCGACTTCCCTGTCAACAGGCTGACGAGCATGGCTACCCTCGATGGTTCGCCGATCAGCGAGGCGACTGTGGCGATATCCGGCATGGCGTTCATGGATTTCCCTCCTGTTTTTCGTTTGTATATCATACTTCGATGTTAGTAGAAATGTGTGTGGAACTCAAGAGACTGGAAAATCGTTTTCCGAAGCAGTCATCTGCGTATGGCTTTCGGAACTACATAAAAAGCTGGCAGCTTTCATCCGGACAATGCGGAGGAAGCTGCCAGCTTTTGTTTTCGTATAAAAAGAGCAGGCTATACCTTGAATTTTTGCACCAGGTTTTGCAGCTCTTCTGCCATTTGCGACAGGGCGTTTGCCGAAGACGAGATTTCCTCCATGGAAGCGAGCTGTTCCTCAGCGGCTGCCGAGATGTTTTGCGTGGCGTCCGATGTAGTAGAAGCCATTTCAAACACGCTTTCCATGGAACGAACGAACTGCTCCGTACCTTTGCTCAAATGGGATGTGGCTTGCGAAACCTCCTGGATTTGCAGGACGACTTCCTTGATGCTCTGATCGATTTCCTGGAAGGAGCGGCCTGCCTTGTTGACAACGTCGATTCCTGCGGCGACCTCTGCCGTAGTCGTCTGCATCGAAGTGATGGCGCTGCCTGTCTCCGCCTGAATCGTAGCGATCAGCTCGACGATCTGCTGGGTGGAGTTTGCGGACTGCTCCGCCAGTTTGCGCACTTCGTCTGCAACGACGGCGAATCCTTTGCCGTGTTCGCCAGCCCGCGCTGCCTCGATCGCTGCGTTGAGCGCCAGCAGGTTGGTCTGTTCGGCGATGCCGGTAATTACTTCAACGATCTGGCCGATTTCGCGGGAACGCTCTCCCAGCGAGCGGATCGAGTCAGACAATCCGCTGACGGTGGCGTTGATCGAATTCATTTGCTGGATCGTCGTTTGGATCGCTGCATTTCCTTCATTGACAGTGGAGGAGGAGTTCGTCACATTGGTGTACAACTGCTCCGTATTGGCCGAAATCTGCTGCAAGCTCGCGGACATGGCACTCGCCGTCCGGGAGTTTTCTTCGAATGTGCGAATCTGGCTTTCCGTTCCTTGAGCCACGTCCTGGATGACGGTGGCGATCTGCTCGGTTGCCTGGCTCGTCTGCTGGGCGCTAGCCGACAGTTGCTCCGATGTGGCCGCGACGTGGTCGGAACTGTTGCCCACTTGTTGGATCAAGGTGCGCAAATTGGCTACCATGACGTTGACATCCTGAGCGAGCTGACCGACTTCATCATTGCTCTTGACCTGAATTTTTTCGACAGTCAAATCGCCTTCTGCGACGCGATTGACGTTTTGCGCGATGGCGACAATCGGTTTGGAGATGCGGCCAGACGCAAACGATACGAACACCATACCGAGCAAAATAAACACGGCTGTCACGATCAGTACCTGATACAAAAGACTTTCTGCAGGTTTGTTGAAGTCGCTTGTGTATGTGCCGGCGCAAATGATCCAGCCCCAGTACGGGTCTTGCTCGGCGTAGGTTACTTTTTCTGCGAGAACATCAGGGTTTTCCATGCTCGGCCAGTAGTAGTAGGTAAAGTCGCCGCCGTTCATCGCCTTGTGAATGATTTCCTGTGTGAACAGGCTTCCGTCAGGGCCGACCGTTTCCCATGTGTCTACGCCTTCAATTTGTGGAGAGGCGAGCATGACGCCTTTTTCGTCGAGGACGAAGATATAGCCGGACGCACCGACGTCGATATTCGGGTTGATGTCACGTGTACCATCTGCTTTTCTCGGACCCAAAATTCTGCTTTTTACAGACTCCTGTGCTTCTTCTAGGGAAATATCTCCGCGTTCTACGTACTCTTGCAGAGACTTGATCATTTCCATCGTAAGCCGGACGTTGTTTTTCAACGCACGTTGTCCCAGTTCATCCAGACTGCTGGTGGCGGCTTGGTAGGTTTGGAGGCCGATCAATAGACAAGGAATGATCAGCAAAAGCAATGCCGCTGTCATCAGCTTGAAACGAAGTGATTGAAACCGGGAATGCAATTTTCTCTTCATCTGGTAGGAAACACCTCTTTGTCTGAAATTCGGGAGCTGGTGTCGCGATGAGTATCTCGGAAGAATGCTGGCAGGAGTGGTATGCAAACCAATTGGGTAATTTGCAACCCCGACTTTTGACCCCCCTTCTTTATGTATCGTCGAAATATAGTAGTTAGATTAGAGGAAATTTTGTATATAAAACAGTGTTTTGAAAAAAGTCTGATTTATGTTGGCCGCAAACGGTTGTGTTCTAGTGATTCAATCAAAAAACATGGTATGATGACAAAAATGCCGCATAGGGGGATCGAAATGAAATTTATCGATAATAAAGGGATAACAGATCCGCGAATCAATTTGGCGATTGAGGAGTATGCGCTTACATCTCTGCCGACTGTGGACGACTATCTGCTGTTTTACATAAATGAACCGTCGATCATCATCGGCAAAAACCAAAATACAATCGAAGAAATCAATGCCGATTACGTGAACGAGCACGGCATCCACATCGTACGCAGGCTGTCCGGCGGCGGAGCGGTATACCACGACCTGGGCAATCTCAATTTCAGCTTTATTACCAACGATGATGGCCAATCGTTCCACAACTTCAGCAAGTTCACCCAGCCGGTCGTGGAGGCGCTGCGCAAGCTGGGGGTAGAGGCAGAGCTGACCGGGCGCAATGACATCCAGGTCGGCGAGCGAAAAATATCGGGCAACGCCCAGTTTTCCAAAAAGGGGCGCATGTTCAGCCACGGCACGCTGCTGTTTGATTCGCAACTGGAGAATGTCGTCTCCGCGCTCAAGGTAAATGCGGACAAGATCAAGTCGAAGGGGATCAAATCGATTCGCAGCCGGGTCGCCAATATTACCGAGTTTTTGCAAGAGGAAATGAGCATCGATGAATTTCGTCTGGCGATTCTTCATTCAATATTCGGCGGCAAAGAGATCGCGGAGTATCGGCTGACAGAAGAAGACTGGCGCAAAATTCACGAGTTGTCCAAGGAGCGCTACCAGCAGTGGGAGTGGAACTACGGAAAGTCGCCCAAAAGCAATTTTCGCCACTCCCAGCGCTTCGACATCGGGACGGTCGAGGTACAGCTCGACATTGAACGGGGCAAGATCCGGGAGGCGCGCATCTTTGGCGACTTTTTCGGCGTCAGAGACGTGGCGGAGCTGGAAGAGCTGCTGCGCGACCAACCGTACGACAAGACACTGCTGACGGAGCTGATCGCCAAGGTGGATGTGCAGGCATACTTCGGCAAGCTCGATCGGGAGTCGTTTGTCTCACTTTTGTTCTAGCCGGTATTTTTCATTTTGGATGAGTGGAAGGATGGAATGTCAATGTCTGCACCGTACAAAAAAGTATTCTGGGCGGCTGGCTTCGGCTGGATGTTCGATGCGATGGACGTCGCTCTGCTGTCCTTTATTATGGTAGCGCTCCGTCAGGAATGGGGATTGTCTGGAGAAGAGGCGGGCTTGTTGGGAACGGGCAATCTCGTCGGGATGGCGATCGGGGCGATGGCGGGCGGATATCTGGCCGACAAACTTGGCCGCAAACCCGTGTTTTTGCTCACTCTGGTGCTGTTTGGCCTCGCCAGTCTGGCCAGCGCCTTTGCCACGGGTTTCATCGCCATGCTGCTCTTGCGCTTCGTAATGGGACTGGGGCTGGGAGCTGAGCTGCCGGTTGCTTCCACGCTGGTCAATGAATTCGCGCCTGCGGAAAAGCGCGGCCGAACGGTGGTGCTATTGGAAAGTTTCTGGGCGGTCGGATGGATTATCGCCGCAGTCATTGCGTATTTTATTATCCCCGAGTACGGCTGGCGCGTCGCTGTGCTGTTGGGGGCAGCTCCGATCCTCTACGCTTTGCTCATCCGCAAAAATATTCCCGAGTCGCCTGCTTTCAAGCCCAGTACAGAGCGCGTCCCGCTGGAAAAGCTGCTGACCTCGCACAAGCGGGAGACGATCACGCTGTGGTCGGTCTGGTTTGCCATCGCCTTTTCGTACTACGGGATGTTTTTGTGGATGCCGTCGGTGCTGGTAGACAAAGGCTTTACGATGATCCAGAGCTTCCAGTACGTGCTGATTATGACGCTGGCCCAGCTTCCCGGCTATTTCCTGGCCGCCTACCTGGTGGAGAAGTGGGGAAGAAAGCAGACGCTTGCCTCCTTTTTGTTTATGACAGGGATCATGGCGTACGCTTTTGGGGAAAGCAGCGGGACAGGGACTCTGCTGGTGACGGGCGCGCTGCTTTCTTTCTTCAATCTGGGGGCATGGGGGGCGCTCTACGCGTATACGCCGGAAAACTATCCGACGCCGCTGCGCGCCACCGGCTCGGGATTTGCCTCTGCGGCAGGCCGGATCGGCAGCATCATCGCACCGTATCTGGTCGGATACTACTCCAGCCATCAGTACGGCTACGGCTTTATCTTCGGCCTGTTTACCGTGGTGCTCTTGCTAGGCACAGCGGTCCTGCTGTTCTACGGCAGGGAGACCAAGGAGGAAAAGGGACCGGTCTTGAACTGACAGCGCTCATTTTTTTGCAGAAACAGGCGCAGTTTTGTACAGCGCAAGGATCGCTGCGGCCGTCTGCCTGATTTGCGTCTGCAATTCCTCCGGTTCCAGCACCTGAATTTGTGCGCCGTAGCCGAGCGCGATTTCACACGCCGAGTCGAGTGTCTCAAACTGAACCTCTGCGACCACCCAGCCGTTTTGCTCCGGCTGGGTCGTTTTGATTTGCAGGAAACGCTCCTGCCTCAGCCGGGGGAGGATTTCTGCTGCCGCACGGATGTGCGCGGGATAGCGGGGCAGCGTGGACTTGAACTGTGCCATCGAGGTTTCCCAGTAATCAGCCAGGTCAAAATCAGCAGGACGCTGGAAGGTTTCCGGAGAGACTCTGGCATCCTCCAGCCGGGATATTCTGTAGGTGCGCAACTCTCCCTCTGCCTGCGCGACGAGATACCAGATGCTTCGTTTTGCGACCAGGCCAAGCGGATGGACGATTCGTTTTACGACCGCATCCTCTCGCCGGTAGGAGATGGACAGCTTGCGCTCCTGCCAGATCGCTTCCTGGACCGTCGGCAAATAAGGAACCGATTCGCCGGATTGATGCCAGCCTGCACCGTCGATATGGATGCGTTCCCGGACGTACTCGGCGTCTTTGCGCAGCGGATCGGGCGTAGAGGCGACCAGCTTCTGGAAGGCGTCTTCGAAGTTGGCGCCCAGGCCCAGATCCTGCAATACGCTCGTCGGAGCGGCAAGCAGCAGCGATTTGATCTCTTCTGCTTTCAGACCGGTCAGATTGGTCCGATACCCTTCTGCCAGCGACCATCCGCCGCCGCTTCCCCGTTCGGCGTATACTGGCACGCCAGCCATGCTCAACGCCTCCATGTCCCGGTGGATCGTCCTCTCCGAGACCTCGAGCCTCTCCGCCAGTTCCTTTGACGTCATGCGTCCCCGGTTTTGCAAAATAAGCAAGATCGAGATGAGACGATCAGCCCGCACGAGTACCACTCCTCCTTATTCATTTCTGAAATCGCTTTTTGCTGTTATGACCAGTATATCCGCTTACTATGACAGGTGCTGTCATATTTTCAGGCTGCAATTCACACAATGGGCTGGTGTGCCATAGGCTGATGGTAGCTGTTGGCATGGAGGTGATGGCGTGATTCGCCCGGGCAATGTGCCTGATAGCTTCGGCGCTTTGGTCTTTGTCGGACTCGGCTTCCTGGTCTTGCGGGAGGCGCATCGGCTGCAAGCCTACGCTTCCTCTGTTTACGTGGGCGACCATACATTTCCGGGGATTGTAGGAATGGTGCTCGTCGTCTTGGGCGCACTGCTGCTGCTCCAGTCCTGGAGAGGCAAGGGGAGAGCAGAAGCGGCAGCCCGCCCTGCCGGTGCGGCGCCGAGCCGTATGCGTCTGTTTCTTTGTCTCGCTGTGCTCTTTTTGTATGCGGCCCTGATTGCGCTGGCAGGCTACGTGCTGGCGACGTTTGCGACCAGCGTGGCGCTGTTTCGCCTGATCGGCGGCTATCGTTGGCCCGTTTCCCTTTTGTACGCTGCTGTGCTGACTGCATGTCAGTACATACTGTTCATTTACTGGCTGCAAATCCCATTATCCAACGGTTCGCTGTTTTGAGGGGGGAGGCTGCATATGGAAACAGTTCATTTGCTTCTGTCCGGTTTTGCCTCGGCGCTTTCCCTGGAAAATTTGTTGATGGCTGCGCTCGGTGCCCTGATCGGCACCTTCGTCGGCGTACTGCCTGGACTCGGTCCGACTTCGGCGATCGCCATCCTGCTGCCGGTGACAGCGGTACTCGAGCCGACCCAAGGCATTATCATGCTGGCCGGCATTTACTACGGCGCGATGTACGGCGGGTCGACAACGGCGATTTTGCTCAATATTCCGGGTGAACTGTCCTCCGTTCCGACCTGTCTGGACGGCTACCCGATGGCGAAGCAGGGGAGGGGCGGACCGGCGCTTGGCATCTCCGCCATCGCCTCGTTTGCAGCAGGCATACTCGGGGTGGTCGGTCTCGCCCTGTTTGCCCCGATCCTCGCTGATCAGGCGCTCAAGTTCGGGCCGCCGGAATACTTTGCGCTGATGATCCTGGCCCTCACCTTGATGGTCAGCCTGTCGGGTGGCTCGTTGATCAAGTCGCTGCTGATGGGGGCATTCGGCTACACGCTGGCGATGGTTGGACTCGGCCCGTCTTCGGGGATGCCGCGGTTTGATTTCGGCTTTGCCCCCCTGGTCGGAGGTTTGGACATGATCAGCATCATCATCGGGCTTTTTGCCATAACGGAAGTGCTGAAGGGGATTGCGGAGAGACGGCTGCATACGGCGGTCGGCAAGCCGGGCAGCGTCTACCCGGGGAAAGAGGACTTGAAAAAAAGCGCCGGTCCCACACTGCGCGGCGGATTGATCGGTTTTTTCCTCGGGCTGTTGCCAGGCTGCTCGGCAGCGGTGACGTCGTTTCTCGCCTACGATGTGGAGAAAAAGGTATCCCGGCGCCCCGAGAACTTCGGCAAAGGCGAAATCGCCGGCGTAGCGGCCCCGGAAGCGGCGAACAATGCGACGTCCAGCGCCGGATTTATTCCGCTGTTCTCGCTGGGTATTCCGTCTTCGCCGCCTTTGGCGATCTTGCTCGCCGGGTTTATGATCTACGGGCTCACGCCGGGACCGGTGCTGTTTGAACAGAACGCTTCCTTTGTCTGGACGGTCATCGCCTCGATGTTTATCGGCAATGCGATGCTGCTTGTGCTCAATTTGCCGATGGTCTGGTTTTGGGTAAAGCTGACGAGAGTACCGTACGGCATCATGGCTCCGATCATTTTGATGTTTTGCACGATTGGCGCGTACAGCGTGCGCAACAGCATGTTTGACGTACTGGTCGCCTTTGTTTTTGGCGGAATCGGTTTTTTGTTCAACAAATACAAATGGCCTGTGGTGCCGATGATTTTGTGTTTTATTCTGGGGCCACTGCTGGAAGAATCGTTTATTCAGAGCATGGCGATGGGTTCAGGGAATTTGTCGCTGGTCGTGACGCGTCCGATCTCGCTGACGATCCTGCTCGTAGCTGCAGCGCTGCTGATTGTCTCCACGCTGCTGAACAAACGGACGCAGGCGCGGGTACGGGAAGAAAAGCGGCGCCGGGGGCTGGACATAGCATAGAGAGAAAGTCATAAGGAGGAATTTGCGTTGAATGGGTATCGGAGATGGGGAAAGCTGCTGCTGTCCCTGGGGCTTGCCGTCACGGCCAGCGCCTGCGGAGCGGGTGGAGCCGGTGAGAGCACAGGCGAGGTGCCAGCGTATCCGGAGCGACAAATTGAATACGTCGTGCCGTATTCGGCCGGGGGCGGCGTCGATCTGGTCGCGCGGGCTGCTGCTGACTACTTGAGCAAGGAGTGGGGGCAGCCGATCCTCGTCGTCAACAAGCCGGGCGGAGGCGGCGCGATCGGTGCCGAGTACGCCCTGAAGCAAGCCAAAAACGACGGCTATACCGCGCTTGCCGTCAATGTCTCGAACACGACGATGCTGACCGCCGGGATGGAAAATCCCCCGGTCGCCAATGAAGATCAAATCTACACGGCACGGATCGGAAAGGGGCAGCTCGCCTTTGCGGTCAAAGCTGACGCGCCGTGGAACGATTTTGCCGAGTTTTCCCAATGGGTGAAGGAGAATCCCGAGGAGCTGACCTGGACGTCTGTCGGGCCTGCCGGGTTTTCCGCCTTTGGCGTAGCCGAATGGCTGGACGCCATCGACGCCGACTTTTCCAAGACGAGAATGATCGTGACCAAGGGAGGCTCCGATTCTTTGCCCAAAGTGGCGGGCGGACACGCTGTACTGGCCGTTCATATGGTCGGCGAAGTCATGCCCATGCTGCAGGCGGGCAAGATCAAGGTGCTGGCTGTGTCGGGCTCTGCGCGCAGTCCGTTTTTGCCAGACGTGCCGACGACGGAGGAGATGGGCATCGAAGGGCTCTCTGTGTTCTGGTGGACGGGAGTTTCCTTTGCCCAGGGCACGCCTGCCCACATCATCCGCCAATGGGAAGAGGGTATCGCCAAGATGCAGAACGATCCGGCTTTCATCAAGCATCTGGAGACGATCCAGGTAGAGCCGGACTACGCGGACAGCGCCACGTTCACCCAGGACGTCATCGAGGAGACGGCGTACTATACCGAGCTGGCGACGAAAAGCGGCATTCGCAAGTAAGCAAAAGGCAGTCGGGAGGAAAGCCTGCCCGGCTGCTCTTTTATATGGAGAAAAAGGAATTTTGTAGGATGAAAACGAACACATAGGGTACTGGATGAAGACGTGAAAGCAGGTGCAGAGCATGTGGATACAGATAGCTGTCATTTCACCAGAGGATTTTGCCGGACGCATTACAGCCTATGCCGAAACATCCGGCAACAAGCGTTTTTCTACCTATTATTACAGACATCCCCGGGAGTCCGGCAGCATCGTGGAGCAAATCGAGGATTGTGACGTGCTGTTGTTTGCCGGTCCGCTGCCCTATTATTTCGCGCGCGAGCTGTCCGCTGCGAGACGGATCCCATCTGTCTACATCCCCTCGGACGAGTATTCGCTCACCTTGACGCTTGGGGCTATTTATTTGCATCGCAGCGAGGGCCTGCAGCGGCTGTCCGTCGATATTCCGCACAAGGACTACATCCGGCGGGCGGCAGAGGAGTTGCAGCTCGATACGTCCCGCTGGCAAATACGCGACTACAGCGTCATCGTGGATGGAGAAGGAACGGAGTTTGATCTGGACGCTCTGCTCAGCTTTCACCGGAGCAACTACGAAAGCGGCCGCAGCAACCTGGTTTTGACCAGTGTCGATTACGTATACGAACAGCTTCGGGAGGATGGCATACCTTGTGTGAACCTGCTGGTGCCGGAAAAAAGCATCCGCGAGACGGTCGCCAAAGCTGCCTCGCTCGGGCAGATGCTGATCAGTGAAAATGCGCAAATCGCCATCGGTCTGGCCGCGATTGAACAGCGTGGAAAAGAGGGACCAGCAGCCGCGCCGGAAGCCTCGATTGCCTTGCAGCAAAGGCTGCTCGAACTGGGCAAGGAGGCCGATGCTTCCGTGCAGCAACTCGGGTTGGACCAGTACATCATGTACGGAACACGGGGCAGCGTCGAGCACATGACGCATAACTTCCAGCACATGCCCGCAGTCGGCGACATCTCCTCGTTGTACGATGTGACGATCAGCATGGGGTTTGGCTTCGGGCTGACAGCCAGAGAGGCGGAGAGCAACGCCCGCATCGCCCTGTTCTCGGCCCGCCAGCAAAAGGAGGAGAGCAGCGCGTTTCTCGTCACCCATGAAAAAGAGGTGATCGGCCCGCTCGGTGCCAGAGCCAAAGCGTATCACCTGAAAAGCGAAAACCAGGGACTGCTGGAGATCGCCGAACAGACCGCAATCAGCATCGCGACGATCAACAAACTGCTCTCCTTCGTCCGGCTGCGGCGGGATAACCGCTTTACTGCCACCGATCTCGCGGAATACTTGCAAGTCAGCCGGCGCAGCGCGGAGCGGATTTTGAAGAAACTGGCGGATAAACATGCAGCTTCACGCGTAGGCGAGGAACAGCCGTACCAGCAGGGGCGACCGCGTGCCGTCTATCAAATTCATTTCTAGTTTGCGCCTTGACGGAGGATTCAAAATTCCGTATATTTATCGATAATTGACGACAGAATAGCGACAATTGTCGTTAAATTGATGAAAGAGGTGGAAGCAAATGGCGTCGAGAGTCCCTCATGTATTCGTGATTTTGTTCTCGGTCATTTTGCTGGCTGCGCTTGCGACGTATATCGTGACTCCTGGTGAGTATGATCGCGCTGCGGATGCAAACGGCAGGATGATTGCGGTTGATGGGAGCTATCATCCTGTCGAGGCTGAAAACATTGGCTTTATGAGTGTGTTTGAATCGATTTATACGGGAATGGTCGCGGCATCTGACATCATTTTTTACATTTTTGTCGTAGGCGGCTCATTCGGGATTTTGCTTTCCACCAATGTTGTACAAGGCGCCGTAGGGAGTATTTCGCAGAAAATGGAAGGGCGAGAAAAGCTGATTATCCCTGTGCTGATGATCTTTTTTGCCCTGAGCGGTGCGATGCTCGGTCTGGCAGAAGAAACGATCGCGTACATCACGATCCTGATTCCGCTCATGCTGCGTCTCGGATTTGACTCGATGACGGGAGCCGCGATTGTGCTGGTCGGTACATCGGTCGGCTTTACGACTGCGTTTATGAATCCTTTTACGGTCGGGGTAGCGCAAGGCATCGCGGAGCTGCCACTGTTCTCCGGGATGGGCTTTCGGATTATCATGTGGGCAGTGTTTCTTGTAATCAGCATCTGGTACGTGATGCGCTATGCGAGCAAGATCAAGAAAAACCCCGAGGCGAGTCACACCTTTGAGAGCGATCGCGCCTTGAAGGATGCGGAAAACGGGGAACAGCAGGTAGCGAGCTTGTCCGGCAGACAAAAGCTGGTTTTGTTCATCCTGCTTGCGGCGATCGTGATGCTGGCTGTCGGCGTGACCCAGTGGGGCTGGTACCTGAAGGAAATTGCCGGACTTTTCTTGCTGATGGGCATACTGGCGGGGATCGCCGGGAAGCTGTCGTTTAACCAGATTGCCGAATCGTTTATCGAAGGCTGCCGCACGATCGTCATGGGGGCGCTGGTCGTCGGGGTAGCGCGAGGAATCCTCGTCATTTTGGAAGACGGCAAGATTCTGGATACGATCCTCTACGGCCTCGCCAACGCGGTCGGGACGCTCCCGGCTGCATTGACGGCGATCGGCATGTACATCGTCCAGGCATTGGCGAACTTCATTATTCCATCGGGAAGCGGACAGGCTGCGGTTACGATGCCGATTATGGCTCCGCTCGGCGACCTCGTCGGTGTGACGCGGCAGACAGCCGTTCTTGCATTCCAGCTGGGCGACGGGATCTCCAATATTTTCACGCCTACGTCCGGCTATTTCATGGCGGGCCTTGCCCTGGCAGGAATCTCCTGGATCAAATGGGTCAAGTGGATTTGGCCGTTGATTCTCATTCACTACACGCTGGGTGCGGTTTTTGTCACGATCGCCCACATCATCGGCTACCAGTAAGGCAAAACGGCTGACAACGGGAGAATACGAGTATGAAGATTGCGTCTATCACGCTGTACGGGTTGCGGCTTCCCCTCATACGTCCGTTTATCGTGGCGTATGAGACCTACGCGGACATGCCGACGATTCTCGTGAAAATGGAGACGGATGAAGGGATTGCCGGATACGGAGAAGCGACTCCGGACCAGCATGTGACAGGGGAGACATGGGAGGGGACGTTCAGTCTCCTGCTGCACCAGTTGGCTCCGGCAGTCATCGGAGAGAATCCGTTTCAGATCGAGCGGATTCACGAAAAAATGGCGACGACGGTCTACGCAGCGCCGAGTGCCAAGGCGGCCATCGACATTGCGTGCTACGATGTGATGGGCAAAGCGGCGGGGCAGCCCGTCTACAACCTGCTGGGCGGACGCTACCACGACAAGCTGTCTGTACCGTATGTGGTAAGTATTCTCGAACCTGCCGTCATGGCCGAGGAGGCGCTCCAGGCGGTGAAAGCAGGGTATCGTTCGATCAAGATCAAGGTGGGTACCGACCCGCACGTCGACGTCGAGCGGATTCGCGCTGTGCGCAGCGCCATTGGCAAGTCGGTGCCGCTGCGCGTCGACGCCAACCAGGGCTGGAGAAACAGAGCCGTCGCCATGTGGGTTTTGGAGCAGGTCAAAGGATGTGACATCGACTGGATCGAGCAGCCCGTGATCGCGGACGATCTGACTGCTCTTGCGGAAATTCGCAGGCAGTCGATCGTTCCGGTCATGGTGGATGAAGGCGTCCACGGCGACCGGGAAATGCGGGAGACGATCGTCCGGCAGGCTGCCGACAAGCTGAACATCAAGCTGATGAAATGCGGGGGCTTGTACCCGGCGTTGAAGCTCGTGGCACAGGCGGAGATGGCGGGAATCGAATGTCAGGTCGGCTCGATGGTGGAGTCTGCTGTCGCGACGGCGGCGGGTGCCCATCTGGCTGTCGCCAAAAAAACGATTCGCTCCAACGAATTGGTCGGTCCGTTGATGTTTTCCCGCGATGTCGCCGCTTTTCCCTATGAGAGCTTGCACATTTGCCTGTCTGAAGCCCCCGGTCTGGGCTTGCAGGTAGAGGAGCAGGCGCTGGCAGCGCTGACCCGGATGACGGAGACGGTCAAGGGCTAGGGACACCCTGGGCTTCAGGAATAAGTACGATAAATGACGGGGCTGCTCCGCTGGGGCGGCCTCGTTTTTTTATGGCGTCTGACAGCGAGTGGTGTGTCCCAGTCGTTCCAGCCGTTTGCTGCACAGAATGTCCGGTTTTTCGGACACTGATGTCTGGCGGGTGTCTTCTTATGTACAGTTCTCATCGGCAAGAACGCAAGCGAGCAGGCGCGAGCCATGACTTCACGCTTTGGTATCTTCCTTGCATCCCATCTCGGCATGGTTCGAGGAAGGAGAGGAACGGCGTGGATATGCAAAATGCAGTTGTCATCGTAACGGGGGGTGCCTCGGGTCTGGGAGAAGCCACCGTCAGGCAGGTGGCTGCGCGTGGGGGCAAGGCAGCGATTCTCGATCTCGCCATGGAACAAGGGCAGGCGCTGGCAAAGGAGTTGGGGCGCGAGCGCGTGATGTACGTACAGACAGATGTGACGAACGAGGGCAGCGTGCAGGCCGCGATCGAGCATGTAGCCGGGAGTTTCGGCACGATTCATGTCGCTGTGAACTGCGCAGGCATCAGCATGGCCCAGAAGACGCTTTCGCGCAACGGGCCGCATCGTCTCGATCACTTCACCAAGGTCGTGTCGGTCAACCTGATCGGCACCTTCAATGTGATTCGCCTGGCAGCCGAACAGATGGCGGGCAACGAGCCAAACGTCCACGGAGAGCGTGGAGTGATCGTCAATACTGCGTCCATTGCCGCTTTTGAAGGACAGGTCGGGCAGGCAGCATACAGTGCATCAAAGGCGGGAATTGTCGGCATGACGCTGCCCGTCGCACGCGATCTGGCCCAGCTCGGAATCCGCGTGATGACGATTGCGCCGGGGCTGTTCGATACGCCGATGTTTGACCAGCTTCCGCGCTTGGCACGGGATGCGCTGGGAGCGATGGTGCCGTTTCCGCAGCGTTTGGGAAAACCCGAGGAGTACGCCATGCTTGCCGCACAAATTGTGGAAAATCCGATGCTGAATGGAGAGACGATTCGCCTGGACGGCGGGATTCGGATGCAGGCGAGATAGCCCTTTCTTTGCGAATAAACGATTGCCCGAAGGTCGGTTGCGCTCGACTGCGGGCAGTCTTTTTTTGTCCGGATACGGATTGTCAGGGATATTCGCAAACCAATAATTGGGAATTAACAAAAAAACCAAACCAGTTCCAATCAATAAAATTATCAAAATCTTTTGTATTGACACCATCATTACGAAAAAATTAAAATAAGAGTACAACTTAAAAACAAACTTTGTTTTCTATATGAAACAAAACGCAATCATTCACATGAATGACAAAAAAGAGGATCAGCAGGTAGGATGTTGCGTTTCTTTTTTTTATTGATTTTTGTAAACATTGTTTCATATACAAAACAATCTGCTTCACAAAATGATCCCTGTATTCAAAAAATGAAAAAGAGGTGATTTCCTATGTTGGGTATTACCCATCTGCGTCACATCAGCCTGTTCAGCCCCGTGTTGAAAGAGCAAGCCGACTTTTATGAAAAGGTGTGGGGTCTCGACAAGCTGCACGAAGACGAGAATAACGTCTACTTCCGCGGTGCAGGCTCGGAAAACCACATTCTGCATCTGCAGCGCGGCGAAAAGCGCGGATTGCATCACATCGCGTTTGGGATGGTTGACAAGCATGCCGTCGATAAAGCGGCTGAAACCTTGAAATCACTGGGTGTTCCGCTCGTACAGGAGCCCGGCTATCTGGACGAGTTCGGAGCGGGCTACGGTCTTCGCTTTCTCGATCCCGAGGGCAGATGCATCGAGCTGTCCTGTTGGGTAGAGATTCACACGACCGACTGGAGCAAGAAAAACGTCGATCCGATCAAGCTCAACCACGTCGTTATGAACACGAAAGACATCGACATGATCACCGATTTTTACACAAAAGTAATCGGTTTCAAAGTAACCGACTGGAGCGAGCATCAAATGGTGTTCCTGCGCTGCAACAAAAACCACCACTCGCTCGCCTTCAACCAGGATGAGCACGCTTCGGTAAACCACATCGCCTACGAAGTGGAGAGCGTGGATGAAGTCATGCGCGGCATCAGCAATGTTCGCAAGGCAGATGTAGAGCCGATGTGGGGACCAGGCCGCCACGGTCCGGGGAACAACATCTTCTGCTACTTCCGCGACCCGGCAGGCTATGTAATGGAGTACACCTGCTACCTGACTACGGTAGAAGACGACGACAAATGGGAAGCGCTCGTGTGGAAACGCGTGCCGCATCTGATGGACCGCTGGGGAACGGCAGGACCGCCGCCGCCAGGAGCGCGCGCTTCGATGAAAGGCGATCCCGACGAAGGCTGGGCCAGCAAACTCGGAAACAAAGGCTGAACCCCCACAACGAGCCAGGGCAGAAGAAGGAGTGTTGAACAAGATGGATCTGGGTCTGAAAAACAAAGTGGCGATCATCATGGGGGGAACCTCTGGTGTCGGACTGAAGACCGCTGAGATGTTTTTGCAGGAAGGCGCGCGCGTCGCCATTTGCGGCCGCGACCAGAAGCGGATGGAAGCAGCCTGTCAGCATTTGCTGCAGTTCGCTCCTGCAGATCAAGTATTCGCACAGACATGTGACGTCACCAGCAAAGAAGATGTGCATCGCTTCATCGACGGCACGGCAGCTCACTTCGGCAGTATCGACGTTTTGGTCAACGCCGCCGGACAGAGCGTGATGGGCTATTTCTTCGACATTACGGACGAACAGTGGCGACAGCAGATTGACCTGAAGTATTTCGCCATCATCTACGCTGTTCACGCCGTCTATCCGCACTTGAAGAAACAGGGCGGTGGCCGGATCATCAACATCAACGCGACCCTGGCAAAGGAGCCGGAACGCCATATGGTCGCAACGGCGGCAACGCGCGCAGGCCTTTTGAACCTGAGCAAAACCCTTTCACAGGAATTGGCGCCAGACAACATTCTCGTCAACTCGGTCAGTCTGGGGCTGATCGCTACCGATCAATGGGAACGCAGACGTTTGAAAAATGCACCGGATATGGACCCGACGGAATACTACAACGATTTGGCAAAAAAACGGAACATACCGATGGGCAGAGTCGGACAGCCGGAAGAGGTAGCAAGCGTCATTTTGTTCCTCGCTTCCGAGCAGGCCAGCTATGTATCGGGGTCTACCATTGAAGTAGCGGGGGCTTTGGGAAAAGCGCTCTAATGGGAGGGGAGTATACCATGACAACGAATGTGCAAATGGAATATACGACAGCGGATGCTGTAGTCGCCGAGCTCGTACGCGCCGGCGTAGAGGTAGTGTTTGGGGTCGTCAGTATTCACAATATGCCGATTTACGATGCGCTGCTGCGCGAGGGAAGCATCCGCATCGTCTGCTCCCGTGGTGAGAGCGGTGCGGCGAACATGGCAGATGGCTACGCGCGTGCGACCGGGAAGCTGGGCGTCGTGATTACGAGTACCGGAAGCGGTGCCGGAAACGCAGCAGGCTCGCTCGTCGAGGCATGGGCTGCCGGCGTGCCGGTCCTGCATCTGACCGGTGAAGTATCCTCCAAGTACCTGGGAACAGGCAGAGGGTATATCCACGAGTGCAAAGACCAGCTTTCGATGATGAAAGGCTGCTGTAAAGAGGCGTACCGTCTGCGCAAGCCTGAACAGGCTGCGTCCGTAGTGCGCCAGGCGATCCAGATGGCGCAGGCAGCTCCGGCTGGCCCGGTCTCTCTGGAAATCCCGATCGATTTCCAATCGGCAATCGTCCCGCAAAGCAAGATCGAAGCAGTGCAAACGGTACAGGCTGCGCACGAGATCGCTCCTGTCATTCCCGCAGAGGTCATCGAGCAGATCGCGGCAGCGCGCCGTCCGGTTATCTGGGCTGGTGGCGGCGTGATTACGTCCGGAGCCTCCGAGGAACTGACCAGACTGGCCGATTTGACCGGCGCGGCTGTCATTACCAGCCAATCCGGCAAAGGCTCGATTCCGGAGGATCATCCGCAGTGTATCGGCCATTTTGCAGCCTATGAAGCAGTCAAGGAACTGTTGAAAAACGCGGATTTGCTGGTTAGTGTAGGCGTTCGCTTCCGCGGCAACGAGACATCCAACTGGAAAGTGACGGCACCGGAAGCGCACATCAGCATCGATGCCGACTACACGGCTTTCAACCGCAACTACGAAGTGACACACGGCCTGCTGGGTGACGCCAAGCCGATCCTGAACGCCATAAACGAAGCGCTGAACGCGCGCGGCAAAGCACCGGAAGCTGCATACGTGGCAGAGGTGAAGGCAGTCCGCGAGCAAGTTCGGGCGACGCTTAGAGCAACTCTCGGACCGTATGAGGCAATTGTCGACGGCATGCGCAAGGTGCTGCCAAAAGACGCGATTCTCGTCCGCGACGTGACCGTGCCCGCCAACGTATGGGGCAGCCGCTTGTTTGAAATCTACGAGCCGCGCACGTCGATCCACGCTTCCGGCGGTGGTATCGGACAAGGTCTGCCGACTGCGCTCGGTGCACAGTTGGGGCAACCGGATCGCGTCGTCGTCCTGATGGCAGGCGATGGCGGCTACATGCTCAACGTCGGCGAAATGCCGGTTGCCGTCCAGGAAAACCTGCCGCTGATCGTACTCTTGTTCGACGACCAAGGATATGGCGTACTGCGCAACATCCAGCAAAACGCTTACGGACGCCAGGTCGCAGTCGATCTCGTCAGCCCGGATTTCGTAATGCTGGCCAAAGCGATGGGCTACGAAGCGAGCCGCATCGGCTCCCCTGACGAACTGGTGCAAGAGCTGGAGACTGCGGTAGCGAAACGGAAACCGACGATGATCGTGGTAGACATGAATGCGGTCGGACCGATGGCCAAGCCGTTTGGTGGCCCTCCGGGAGCAGCCGACGCGTTCAAGCCGAAAAAACTGTAAGGAGGCCGCACCATATGAGCGTATACCCAAGCATTTCCGGCCAATTTCTGATAAATGGCGAGTGGATCAAAGGCGGGAAGGTCACAGATGTGACCAACCCTGCCGACATCAAGGAAGTCGTAGGCCAGGTCGCCTTGTGCAGCAAGGAAGAAGTGGCTCAGGCGATCGATTCAGCTGAGCGGGCGTTCTCTGCCTGGGCCAGCACCCCGGCGGAAACGAGAGCGGCACTGGTAAAACAGGCCTCCGAAAAGCTGGCAGCGATCATCGAAGAGACCGTTCCGCTGTTTGTGCGCGAGAACGGGAAGGTACTGGTCGAAGCGAAAAAAGACATGCTGCGCTGTGTGGAGATTATGAGCAAAGGTGCGGACGCACTGGTCAAATGGTGGCAAACCGAGACGCTCCCTGGAGCGCAAATGGTGCAAATCCGTCGCCGCCCGCGCGGTGTAACGGCTGTCATCTCGCCGTGGAACTCGCCGATGATTCTCACCTTCAAACGCGTCATTCCTGCCGTTTTGGCCGGAAACAGCGTCGTCGTCAAGCCGGCGACAGACTGTCCGCTGACGGTTCTGGAAACACTCAAGGTAGTAGCGGCAGCGCTCCCGCCTGGTGTCATCAATATCGTCACTGGCTCTGGCTCGCTTGTAGGAGAAGTCATCTGCAACGATCCTCGCGTGCGTACGATTGCCTTTACAGGGAGTACGGAAACAGGCAAGCGGATTATGAGCATGTCGTCTGGAACGGTGAAAAAGCTGTACATGGAGCTGGGCGGAAACGATCCGGCACTGATCTTGCCTGATGCCGTCCTCGATGACACCGCGATGCAGCGCATCCGCATGGGAATCTTGCGCGCCGCAGGGCAGGTGTGCTCGGCGATCAAGCGGGTCTACGTGCACGAATCCCGCTACGAAGAGTTTATGGGCAAACTGACCAAGGAATTTCAGCGCATGATCGTCGGCAACGGCATCCAGCCTGACGCGATGATGGGTCCGATCAACAACAAGGCCCAGTTCGACTACGTCGCCGGCCTGATCGAGCGGACCCGACAGTCCGGCGCACATGTAGAGACATTGGGCATCAAGCTGGATGAGGAAACGTGGGAAAACGGTTACTTCATGCTCCCTTCGATCGCGACCGGTGTAACACAGCAAAGCGAACTGGTCCGTGCCGAGCAGTTCGGTCCGGTCATTCCCGTCTTGACGTACAGCGACCTGGACGAAGCGGTCGCGATGGCGAACGACACGGAATTCGGCTTGCGCGCATCCGTTTGGACGGCTGACCAGGCACAGGCGGAGAATCTCGCTGACCGTTTGCAGGCAGGAGCCGTATTCTTCAACAACCACACGATTTTCCAGGATTTGCACTACGACTTCCCTGGCCTGAAAGAAAGCGGTCTGAGCCGGGAAACGGAATGGTGCAGCATCGACTTGTTCGCAGATAAATACGGCTTTGCCAACTAAATGTGAATATTGGGTACCTTTCTCATCCTAGAGGAGAGAGTCAAGACACCAGGAGGCGCAGATAATGCTTAGCAAAAACATGCGATGGGTCTACATCACGATACCGATTTTCTTCTTTTGGTTTTTTGGCCAAATCGACAAGCTGGGAATCTCGGTTATTCAAACCGACCCTGGATTTTTGGCGGACATGGGGCTTACCGGACCTGACAAAAACGCCAAGCTTGGTTTTCTGACCTTTATTTTTACCGTTTCGTACGCTCTGTCCAACTTGTTCTGGGGCGTAATTATCGACAAGCTGGGCGCCCGGAAAACAGCGATGCTGGGCATTAGCGTCTGGGGTTTGACGATGATTATGGCCGGGATGTCTACTTCGTATGAGATGTTCGTCGTATCGAGAATTATCCTCGGGATCGGGGAAGGGATTATGATTCCGATTTCCGGCAAATTTATCGCCAACTGGTTCAATCGCAAGGAGATCGGGAAAGCGCAAGCCTCCTGGATTTCCGGCAACTACCTGGGACCTGCTCTCGGGGCGCTCGTCCTGACGCTTCTGATCGCCAATGTCCACTGGGAGTACGCATTCTACCTGCTGGCGGCATGTAACCTGCTGCTGAACATCCCGATGTTCTACTTCCTGACGCGCGAGAGACCAGAAGAGCATCCGGGCATGAGCAAGGAAGAGATCGCCTACATTCGCCAAAACGACGAGCCTTCCGACGCTCCGAAACAGCGCTTTACCCAGGATTACCGCTATTGGATGGTGTGGGTAGGGATGCTTGCTTCCTCCTTCCTTTTCTTTGGAATCAGCATCTGGCTGCCGACGTATTTGACGCAGGGCAAAGGTTTTGCCGTCGAAGAGATGGCGGGAATCACCTCGCTGTCCTGGCTGTTCGCCTTGTTTTTCGTACTGATTTGCGGATACTTGTCTGACAAGACACAGCGGCCTTCGCTTTTGGCAAGCATGATGTTCGGGATGAGCGCCATTTTCCTGCTGATTGCTTCCAATTCGACCAACCCGATTGTTGCCGGCGTCAGTCTCGGCCTGGCAATGGGCACGCAGGGCGGAGTCTTCCATTTGAGCAATCTGTTTATCGTGAAGTTCTCTACGCCTGAAACGGCTGGCCGCGCAGCGGGGCTGATGGGCTTTACCAACATTCTCGGCGGTTTCGCCAGCTACATCATGGGCTGGATGCGGGATGCGTCCGGCGGAGACTTCGGTCCGTCCATTCTCATGCTGATTGGCGTCGCCCTGATCGGATTTATCGCCTACGTCACGACGCTGAAAAAAGAAGCGTCCGAAGTGAGACTGTACAAGCAAGCCTAGAAAGATCATCGGAAATGGAGTGATCACGTATGAACAAGCCACAAGCGCTGTTGCATGAAATGACGCGTGAAGAGGTCGTTCAACACCTCAACGACACGGTTCGTCCGGAAGAAGGAGCGATTCCTGCCTACATCCTGGCAGACCCCTCCATTTACAAGCTGGAGCACGAAAAGATCTTTATGAAAACCTGGGTCCTCCTGGGACATGAGTCGGAGCTGTCGGAGAAAAACGATTACCTGACCCGCGATCTGGCCGGCTATTCCGTTATCATTACGCGTGGTGCGGACGGGGAACTGCGTGCTTTCTACAACATGTGTACCCACCGCGGGATGAAGCTGTGCCGCGCCGACAAAGGCAACAAGGCGAACTTCGTCTGTCCGTACCACGGCTTCAACTTCCGCAATACCGGAGAACTGATCGGTGTTCCGTTGCAAAACGACATCTACGGCGACGGCATGGACAAATCGAAAATGGGCCTGCACCAGGTGACGATCGCCACCTACAAAGGACTGATCTTTGGAACGTGGAACGACAATCCGCAGCCGCTGGATGAATTCCTGGGCGATTACAAATGGTACCTGGACATCGTCTTCGGACGCACCGAGATGGAAGTCGTCGGCCCTCCGCAAAAGTTCGTCGTACACTCCAACTGGAAGATCGGCTCCGACAACTTCGTCAGCGATTCCTACCACACGATGGTGACGCACGGATCGATCGCAGCGCTCGGGATGGTGCCAAGTGCCACGTACTCCAAAAAAGGGTACCAGGTGTACACGAAAAACGGACACGGCTGCAACATCGGGATGCCAAACCCTGATTTCGCCTTCCCGGAAGAGCTGATGGACGAGTACAAGGCGAACCTGAGCCCTGAGCAGTTCGATCTGATGTCCAACATCAAAAACTTTATCGGTACACTGTTCCCGAACCTGTCCATCCTGATTTCCCACACCAAGGTCAAGGACAAACTGATCTCCAACACGACCATGCGTCTGTGGAAGCCGATCGGTCCGGACAAAATGGAAGTAATGACGTGGTTCCTGGTGGAGAAAAACGCGACCGAAGACTGGAAGCAGCGCTCCCGCGAGGCGTACGTTCTCACCTTCAGTCCATCGGGTATTTTTGAACAGGACGACACAGAGGTGTTCACCGACATCACGGCTGCGGCGACTGGAACGATGCCGTTTACGAAGCAGCTTACCTACAACTACACGATGGGGATGCACCGCGAGCAGGTCAAGGACTTCCCGGGTCCTGGCGTCGTATATCCTGACAAGTTCTCGGAAGCAAGCTCCCGCAACTTTTACCGGTACTGGCTGGACCTGATGAAGTCGTAATCTGCGATCAAGGAGGATGGGCGTAATGAGCATGGAAATGATGCTGGCTACACACGAATTTGAACAATGGCTGTACCGTGAAGCGAATTTGCTGGACGAAATTGATTTTGACGGTTGGTTTGCCCTGCTGCACCCCGAGATCAAATACGTCATGCCTGTGCGCGTGAACAAAGAGGGGATGGAACGCCCTGATTACGCTACGGACATGTTTGCCTTCAACGACGACTACGAGCTGATGAAGCTGCGCGTTGAGCGCTTGAAAACGGACTATGCCTGGGCGGAAATGCCTCCATCCCGGACGCGCCGTTCGGTCAACAACGTGCGGGTGATGGAGTATGTGGCCAACGAGCGGGCAGTTGTCAAAAGCTACCTGCTGTTGTACCGCAGCCGTTCGACGGATATTTTCCACGATCTCGTATCGGGAGAGCGGACCGACGAGTTTCGCTTCGTGGATGGAGAGTGGAAGCTGTCCAAGCGCTTTTTCCTGATCGACCAGACGACGATCAATACGCGCAATCTGGCTATTTTCGTATAGAGAGCTACGTGAGGAGGCAGACAGCAATGGCAGAGCTTACAGGAAAATCGGTCTACGTAACGGGCGGTGCCTCCGGGATCGGCAAGGCAGTGGTGGAGGAGTTCGTCAAACAGGGAGCTGTCGTTACTGTCCTCGACCGTTCAGCAGAAGGACTGCAGGAGCTTGAAGCGCAGTTTGGCGAGAAAATTCGCACGATCGTCGGCGATGTGAGGGTGTACGAAGACCATCAGCGCGCCGTGGAGACGGCTGTAGCCGCATTCGGCAAGCTGGATGTGCTGATCTCCAACGCGGGCGTGTTCGACGCCTTTGCCAAATTTGTCAACGTCACCCCGGAAGCGTTGGCCGATGCGTACGATGTGCTGTTTTCGATCAATGTCAAAGGCTCCTTTTTCGCTGCAAAGGCAGCAGTCGACGAACTGAAAAAGACACAGGGGAACATGATTTTCACCGTGTCCGGAGCAGCCTTCTACCCGGACGGCGGAGGAGTCTGGTACACCGCCAGCAAGCACGCACAGCTCGGTCTGATGAGACAGCTCGCGTTTGAGCTGGCTCCGGATGTGCGTGTCAACGCGGTCGCACCAGGCGGGACGTTGACGGCACTCTCCGTCATCCCTCCGCTGCGCCCCTTTGTCACCGTGGTAGACAATGAAACCAAGGCGAAAAGCATCAAGACGCGCAACCCGCTGCGCATTGCGATGATGCCGGAGGATCATGTCGGCGCCTATGTGTTGCTTGCGTCCAGCAAAGCCTCTGCGATCACGGGAGAAGTCATTTCCAGTGACGGGGGACTTGCCGTGCGCGGACTGAGCTAAAAGGAGTGGACGCACAAATGGATAAAGCATTGCTTGGGACCAGCGAGATCAACCAGATCTGCTTCGTCGTACGCGATATTGAAAAAGCGGCAGAATCGTTCGGAAAACTGCTGGGTGTGCCGAAGCCGGACTGGTTTTTGACAGGCGACAGCTCGATTTCCCAAATCGTCTTCAACGGCCAGCCCACCGGTGCGCGAAATAAACTGATTTTCATCAATACACCGTCTGTTCAGATCGAGCTGATCGAGCCGGACCAAGAGCCTAGCACGATGCGGGAATTTCTCGACACCCAGGGTGAAGGCATCCACCATGTCGCCGTAGATGTAGACGACATGAAAAAGCAACTGGCAGTCCTGGCAGAACACGGCTATCCGGTCGTGCAGACAGGCGAGTTTACTTCCAGCAAGGGGCGCTATGCCTACGTGGACAGTGTCCCTGCGTGCAAGACCATGATCGAGCTTCTTGAGCGTGACGAGCCGCAGGCGATCCCGCCCGCGGCGAAGAAGCCGGAGGGACTCGCACCGCTGCTCGGCTCCGATACCGTATCGCAGATTGCGATCGTCGTCCGCGATCTCGACGCGGCTGCGGAAGCGTACTGCTCGCTATTGGGCGTAGAAAAGCCGACTGTCCTCAAGGAAGGAGCGCCACAGGTGACGCAGGTCGTCTATCGCGGCGAGCCGACAGAGGGCAAATGCCGCTTTATGTTCATCAAGACGCCGCTGATCGAGATCGAACTGATCGAGCCGGGTGATTCGCCCAGCACGTGGAAAGAACATCTGGATACGAAGGGCGAGGGCGTGCATCACATTGCCTTCCATGTCCAAAACCTGGATGAAACGGTAGCCAAGCTGGAAGCGATGGGTTACCCGCTGATCCAGAAAGGGTATTTCTTTACAGGCAATGGAAAGTACGCTTATATGGATACGCTGTCTGAATATCACGTCATCATCGAGCTCCTGGAGAAGTTTGCGAACAACTAAGCTTTGACCGGTATGCTCTTAATTCCTAGGAAAGTGAGGGCAAAACGGTGAAAAATGAAGAAAAGACACGCTACAGCTCAAGCTCCCTCGTGCGAGGACTGGAAATTTTGCGGCTGTTCCGCCCGGAGCAGCCGACGCTCTCGCTCGTGGAGATCGCCAATGAATTGGGCGTCAGCCGTACGACGCCCTTTCGCCTGCTGTTTACCCTGCAGCATCTGGGGTACCTGAAACAAAATGAAAGCACCAAGCGCTACGAGCTGACGCCAAAAGTGCTGGAGCTGGGCTTTGCCTATCTGAGTTCGCAGCCGATCACGGAATTGGCCCGACCGTATCTGGACAGGCTATGCAAGGAAATCGGCGGTTCTGCCCACATCGGCATCCTCGATGACACCTCGGTCGTATACGTTGCGAGCAAGACCGCTCCCAATGTATCCAACATCAATGTATCGATAGGTTCCCGCCTGCCCGCACATGCCACCGCAGTCGGCAAGACGCTGCTCGCATTCCAGCCGAAGGAGAAATGGCAGGAGCTGCTGCTCGTCTCCGACCTGCAGACGTATACCAATGAAACAAAAATTATGATCACCGCTCTGCTCAAGGAGCTCGAGCAGGTGTACCGCCAGGGCTACTCGATCAGCAGCGGCGAATTTCAGGTAGGGATACGCTCGGTTGCCGCACCGATCTTCGATGAGCAGGATCAGTTGATTGCGGCGATCAGCGTAGCTGCTCCCGAGAGCAGCTTGTCGGAAGAGTTTGTAGCCGATTACGTACTGCCTGCGATTCAGGATGCAGCCAGCGAGCTTTCCACCTTTTTCGGCTACAAAAAAGTCAAACAAAGGAGGAGTTAAGGTTGTCCTTGCATACGGAATGGATTCAGTTTGAGCAGGATGGCGTCCGGCATCGGCTGTATGCCGCTCGTCTTGCCCGGGCGAAGGGACCGCTGCCGACCGTTATCGTCATTCAGGAGCTCTGGGGGACGGACGCGCACATCCTCGATCTCACCGAGCGTTTTGCCAAGGCAGGCTACTTGGCGGTCGCACCGGATTTGTTCGCGGAAAACGGAGAGCGCCGGGACGTTCTTTCAGAAGAGCGGATCGAAGAGATCAAGTCGTTCCTCGACACGCTGGCTCCTCCGTCCTGGCACGATCCGGCTGCTCGCGAAGCGGCACTGGAGCAGCAGCCCGCAGCGATTCGCGAAAGAGTTCGGGAGACATTTCCCGAGCTGTTCGCATCGTTGACCAAGCTGCCCGAGCTGCTGGAAACAGTCAAGGCGACCGTCTCGTTTTTGTCCGCGTACGAGTGGAGCAAAGGACAGAAGGTGGCGTCCGTAGGCTACTGCATGGGTGGAGCGATGTCCACGATGCTGGCTGCAGCGCTGCCGCAACTGGCGGGAGCGGTCAACTACTACGGACGGATGCCGCTATCCAAAGAAGAGGTTGCCGCCATCCAATGTCCGGTGATCGGCTTCTTCGGAGAGAAAGACCCGAAAATCACTTCGCTCGTCCCGGAATTTGCCGAGGCGATGGAGGCAGCCGGAAAAACATTTATCTATAAAGTATATGAGGAAGCCCATCACGGCTTTTTCAACGACAGTCGGGGTGCTTATCATGTCCAAGCCTCCCGTGATGCCTGGGAGCGGACATTAAACTTTTTTAATAAAGTTTTGTCATAATCGGCGCGCTACTTTTACCCCTATTTTCCCTTTTTATACCAGTGGAGAATAGGGGATTATTTAGGTATCTAATTAGTTTATCTAAAAACAATATTCGTATTATTTACATCCTTTTAAATATTGACAAGGATATGACAGTCTGAGTAAGATAAGATATACATAGAAAACACCGTTTTTTATGTAAAACAACAATTTGCTGATAAATTTGAAAACAAGGGGGCATCATCGTGAAAAAGGGCTTAGGAAAACTTGCATGTATCTTGAGCATGGCTGTAGCTCTGGCAGCCTGTGGATCGGGGCAATCGAACGGGCCGCAAGCGACACCTGGACAAGGTGGAGAACAGGCCGCAGGCGATCAGCCGGTTGAGATCAGGCTGGGTGGCGGCTTTGCGTCTGAAGAAACATTTTGGCTGATGCAAATCGATCCTTCTCTGACGCCGAATCAGGGCAAGAGCTATACCCTGAACCTCACTCAGTTCCGGGCAAACGCTGACAGGCTGAATGCATACCAAGCCAATCAGATTGACATCGCATCGATCGGCCAGGGCGCGACGATGCTGGCTGCATCCCAAGGCATTCCGCTCAAGGTGATTGCCTCCGTGGTGAAAGACTCTCCTGATGAAGGATTCAACACCAAGTTTATGGCATTGAAAGATTCCGGCATCACGAGCATTGCTGATCTGAAAGGAAAGGTCATCGGTATCCCGGACTTCAAGGCACCGACTGACCTGTGGGCTCGCTCCGCTGTTCGCTCCGCCGGTCTGGACCCGGATGTGGACGTGAAGTACGCAGTCATTCCGATCCCGTCGATGGGAGAAGCGGTGAAGTCGAAAAAGATCGACGTTGGCGTATTCCCGCAGCCTTTCTATGAAACAGCCTATGCCAGCGGCGAGTTCGTCGAAGTATTCAACTCCAAAACAGGCGTACCTGTCGAGGAAGACTTCCTCGTGATGATGGCCAACCCTGACTTTTTGGCGAACAACGAGCAAGCGGTGAAAGACTTCCTGAGCGATTTCACGAATGCCGTCAAATACTATCAAGAAAACGGTGCCGAAGCGCGCCAAAAGCTGATTGACGCAAATAAAGTACAGGCCGATCCGGAACTGTACGTGAATATGACCGACAGCCACCGGGCAGTCGACGGCAAAGTAAACATCGAGGCCTGGAGCCAACTGCAAGAGATGCTGGTAGAGGAAAAATGGGTAGACAGTCCTGTAGATCCAAACACCATCATCGACATGTCGTACTTGCCAAACTAACGCATACGCGCTAAACAGTAGCGACCCCTATTCCCCACTATAGGGGTCGCTTATCTGTCTCTTACCTTATAGTGAAGGAGAATCAGTGATGGATAATAAGACACCAGCCATGGACATTGAAAAGTTGGGCAAAGTTTACACAAGAGGGAAAGAGGAAGTCACTGCTATCCAGGAGATCAGTCTGCAAATACCGGAAGGAAAGTTTGTCAGTATCGTCGGACCCAGCGGATGCGGAAAAAGTACCTTTTTGCACATCGTCGGCGGCTTTATTCCCAAGTCGAGCGGCACGGTGCGTATTCGCGGCAAGGAAGTAGACAAGCCGGGGCCGGATCGCGGCATGATGTTTCAGGAATCTGCGCTGTTCCCGTGGAAAAACGTCTTTGACAACGTCGCCTGGGGCCTTGAAGTGCAAGGCGTCGAGAAGGCGAAACGCGACGAAATCGTCGAGCACTATTTGAAAATGGTCCATTTGTGGGACTTCCGCAACAACCTGCCGTCCGAGCTTTCCGGGGGGATGAAGCAGCGCATCTCGCTGGCCCGTGTCCTCGCATTCAATCCCGATGTACTGCTGATGGACGAGCCGTTCGGCGCCCTCGACGCCCAGACGCGGGAGCAAATGCAGGTGGAATTGCAACGCATCTGGCGAGAATCCAACAAGAGCGTCCTGTTTGTCACGCACGATATTGATGAGGCCGTCTTTTTGAGCGACCTGGTCGTCGTCTTCAGCTCCAGGCCGGCAGTGATCAAGGAAATCATTGAAATCGACTTCCCGCGTCCACGTACGCTTGATATTCATAAAACGCAGGAGTTTATGAAGATTCGCAGCCATATCTGGGATCTGCTCCATCAAGAACACGGAAAGACGGGCGAGGAGGGGCTCTGATGGACAAACGCATGTACAAAATTGCCGTGATCGAGATTGCTGCATTGCTCGCGATCTGGCAGCTTTTGGCGAGCTTGCAGTGGATACCGGGCTATCTGTCCAGCCCCGCTGTAATCGGTGCGGAAATGTGGAAACTGGTGGTCAGCGGCGATTTGTTCACCAATGCGGCGGCCAGCCTGTACCGTTCCCTGATCGGCTTTTTGCTGGTCATCGTGCTGGGGATTGTGCTGGGAATTGCCGCCGGATTTTTCAAGCCTGTGGGCAGTTTTTTGCAGCCGATCGTGGATGTGCTCAACCCGGTTCCGAAGATCGCGCTGCTGCCGATTTTGCTCGTCTGGTTTGGCATTAGCGATACGACCCGCGTATTGCTGATTTTCTTGACCGCGTTCTTCCCCTGTTTTATTGCGACCAAGGATGGAGTGCTGGCCGTTCGCCAGGTGTTCATCTGGGCGGCCGAAAACATGGGCGCAAACCGCTTTCAGATTTTGTGGAAAGTGATTTTGCCTGCTGCATTGCCGAAAATTTTTGACGGTTTGCGCGTATCCCTCGGACTTACTTTCGTTATGATGTTTTCTTCGGAAATGATCGGTTCTTCCAACGGCCTGGGGCTTGGGTTCATGATTTTGACAGCGGATATGGCGGGACGTACCGACCTGATGTTTGTCTCCATCTTCATCATTGCCCTGCTCGGCTTTGTCTTTGATCGAATTTTGCTGGCCATCCGCGCGAAGATGCTCTGGTGGTCGGAGAACAGGGGGTAGATGAGGCATGAACAAAGCATGGAAGCTGATAGTCGAATACCAGTCGCTGATCTGGATCGTCGTAGCCTGGGAGTTGATCGTCCTGCTGCAAGTGATGCCGGAGCGGCTGTTCCCGTCCTTGTCCAAAGTAGTAGTCGTTTCGTATGAACTGATCGCAAACGGAATGTTGATAGAAAACTTGCCCGTCACTTTGTTCCGCGTCTTTGCCGGCTTCGCGCTGGCAGCAGTGGTCGGAATTCCCCTGGGGCTGATGATGAGCCGTTCGAAGCTGTTCAACGACCTCGTACAGCCCGTCTTTTCGATCGGGTTCCCGATTCCACGTGTGGCGCTCTACCCGATTCTCGTGTTTATTCTCGGACTTGGCTCTGCTTCCAAAATCACGCTGATTTTTCTGGAGTGTCTGTTCCCGATCGTGCTGAACACGTACTATGGCGCGACACGGGTCGGGAAGCTGTACCTGTGGGCAGCGGAAAACATGGGAGCCAACAAGCGGCAAGTATTCTGGCGCGTCCTCATGCCAGCGACGATGCCGTCCATTTTTACCGGCCTGAAAATCGCGCTGCCGATGGCCTTCATTATTGCCATTCTCACGGAGATGATTGGTGCGACTGCCGGAATGGGGTACATGCTGACGTACATGTCGGCGTCGCTGATGCAGGAGAAAGTGCTGGCTTGCGTCGTGCTCATCACGATTGTCGGCTACCTGCTGAACCTGTTCATCCAGGCGATTCAGCGCAAATACGTATATTGGCAATGAAACGAGAATCGTCTTACCATTTCGAATATTGACTTCCATCGGAAATTGCCCTATAATTTTAAATACAAAACAAAGTTTTATATTTAAAACACAAACACTTCTAAGGAGGCATTCCCATGAGTGAACAAAACATTTCGATTCAAGAGTTCGAACAAAAGTATGTGGCACGTCTGCAAACACGGACAATCGACTATAACGCACTCTCGTTCCAGGAGCAGGTAGACCCGTCCTACCGTCGCGCGCAATGCCGCTACGTTGGTACAGGCGGTGTCGCAACGACTGACAGCAACGTCATCCAGGCTGGTCACTTCACCCTGAGCAACATGTACCTGCCGCCAGGCGCACAAGGACCGCTCCACTTGCACAGTGACGTAGAAGAAGTATTCTTCGTGATCAAAGGCTCCATCACCGCGCTGGTGCAAATCGGCGAAGAAGTGCATGAGATCAAGCTGAGCGAGCGCGATTGCATCTGGACTCCTCCAGGCTACTACCGCGGCGTTCGCAACGACGGCGACGAAGAGGCGATCATGGCTGTTATGCTGGGTGCACCGAAACCGCAAATCCCGACTTACCCAGAAGGCAGCGAACTGGAAAAAATCCGCGTCGAGCGCGCCAAGGCAAAAGCAGCGGCAGCAGCGGCCGAACAACAAAAATAAAAGCGGGCAACCGCCAGGAAAACATGAAAAGACCGGCATTTCAATCCGCCGGCTCTTTTCATTTCAGCACATATGTTTCGCGCAGAAATGATACTTTTCTGACCTAGATGAGGTGAACGCAATGTCAGTTGTTCAAGTTGGCTCGCTATCCATCCACTACCAGTCGGCTGGCACAGGTGCCCCGCTGGTCCTGCTCCACGGTCTCGGCAACAACTCGCAGTCGTGGTCGAGACAATACGCCGGATTGCAAGAGCATGTTCACGTGATCGGCTGGGATACCCCGGGCTACGGCAAAAGCTCTGATCCCGAACCGGAATTCCGCACCTTCGGGGAGCTCGCGGAGATACTCAAAGGTTTCCTCGATGAACTGGGCCTTGGACCGGTCTACCTGCTCGGTCATTCCATGGGCAGTACGCTGGCGATGGAATTCGCCGCCAAGTACCCGGAATACTTGAAAGGGCTGATTCTTGCTGCCAGCACGCGAGGCGGCGCGACCAACCCGGAAACCAATGAGAAGAAACTGAAAAACCGCCTGCACAACATCGAAAACCTGCCTGCCCAGGAGCTCGCCGAACTGCGTACCCCGGCGATGTTCTCGCCGTACGCGTCGCCAGAGCTGATCGCCGAAGGCAAGGCGATCATGTCCCAGGTGCGGCTGGCAGGCTACCGTTCTGTTGCCTATTCGCTGTTCCACGCGGATCAGACTCGCTTCCTGGCTGCGATCAAGGTCCCGACGCTGCTGTTGTGCGGCGAAGACGACAGTGTGACGCCGGTTGCAGAGTCGAAGCAGGTGGCACAGGGCATCGCAGGCTCCACGCTGAAGCTGATTCCGCGAGCAGGTCACCTCTGCTACATGGAGCAGCCGGAGATGTTCAACGAGTTTGTCCGCACGTTCGTCCAGGAGCGCGAAGCGGCTGCCAAAAAGGGGGATGCGCAATGAAAATCGGCATTATCGGCGGGGGAAACGTCGCCCAGTACCTGCTCAAAAGCATCAACGTCGAGCGGCTTTTGCCCAATGTGGCGATTCGCTCCGCCTTGCTGCGACGGCCCGAGGCTGGGGCAGAGTGGGAGCGTGACTACGGCGTTCACGTATACACGGACATTGACGCCTTTCTCGATTCCGGGATTGACATCGTAGTCGAGGCGGCAACTGTACAAGCCGTACAGGATTACGCGGAAAAGGTCGTCGCCAAACGCAAAAACCTGGTCGTCATCAGCGTCGGCGCGCTCGTCGATCAAGATCTGGTGAGCCGGCTGAACGAGACCTGTCGTCAGTTGGGCACCCGCGTGCTGCTGCCGTCCGGGGCGATTGGCGGGCTGGACGTCATCCACGCCGCGATGGCTGCCGGCGAATTGCAATCCGTCGAGCTGACCACGCGCAAGCCACCGCTGTCCCTGATCGGACGGGAAGTAGAACAGGAAGAAGTCGTATTCGAGGGGACGGCGACAGACGCGATCGCCCGCTTCCCGAAGAACATCAACGTCGCCATCGTCCTCTCGCTCGCCGGTTTGGGAAGCGACAAGACGACAGTGAGAATCGTCGCCGACCCGCAAACGGTGAAAAATACACATTGCATCGAGGCTGTCGGCGCCTTTGGCAAAATGACGATCCAACTGGAAAACGATCCGATGCCGGCCAACCCGAAAACGAGCTATTTGGCGGCTCTGAGCGTCCTGTCTACGCTGAAAAAGCAAACCGAAAACATTTCTGTCGGCTGACGCAAAAACAAGTGACAGCTTCGCCAGTAGCGGGGGGCGAAGCTGTTATTTTCCAATCGGGTTCCAGTTGGCTCTTGTTACAACGTGGCTGAAAAGACTACAATAGGGTGAGAGGAGCCCATACCCCTCGTGAAAGGAGTAACAAGTGTTCATGTCGAACCCTGAAAAAGACCGCTATCTTTCTAATTCCTTAATCAGAGGATTGGAAATATTGAAAATGTTCGATGCCTCGACACCGACGTTGAGCCTGGTCGAAATTGCAGCCAGAATGGGAGTAAGCCGTACCGTTCCCTTCCGCTTTCTCTATACACTTCAATATCTGGGATACCTGCAGCAGGACGAGGTCACGAAGCGCTATCAGCTTACGCCCAAAGTAATGGAGCTGGGCTTCGCGTATCTAAATACGATGCAGCTTCCCGAATTGGCCAGGCCCTATCTGGAAAAGCTGCGCGATCAGACCGGTGCCTCTGCACACATGGGCATCCTGGACGGGAACGAAGTCGTCTACGTCGCCAGGGCAGCGACCAGTACCAATTTTTCCGCATTGAACGTAATGATCGGCTCCCGCCTGCCGGCGCATGCGACTTCGATGGGCAAAGTGCTGCTCGCCTTTTTGTCCGAAGAGAAACTGAAAAGTTTTTACGATAGCGTCAGCCTCCCCTCCTTTACAAGCCAGACGAAGACGATGATCGACGATCTGAAAAAGGAGCTGGAGGAAATCCGGCAGAACGGATACGCCATCAGCAAGGAAGAGTTTGAGATCGGCATTTGTTCGGTCGCCGTACCCATTTTTGACCGCGACGGCGTGATCGTCGCAGCGATCAACGTCGCCGCGCCAGTCAGCGTGATGCGCCCGGAAATCATGGAAACGGACATCATCCCGGCAGTCGTCGAAACGGCAAAAGCCTTGTCCGGCTACGCCCGGTAATGTGTCGGCAATGGAACAAGAGTGCGACAAAGCCGCTGCTTGATGCAGCGGTTTTTGTTCGTTGCAGGACACGTTGACAAACGGGCTGGAAGCTGCTACCATTATGTCTATAAAACATACTATTTAGGTAGGAATAATAAGGATAAAACAAGGCAATGCCAAGGAGGGAAACGCAAATGGCCAACGTGCTTGTCGTCGGAGGAGATCGGGTAGCAGAAATTGAATCGATGCTGTACGATAAGGGCTTTGAGCAGGTGTATCACGTATCGGGCAGAAAAAAGTCGGATGTCAAGGCGAACATTCCTGCTGACACGGCATTGATCATCGTCTTTATCAACTTCGTCAACCACAATCTGTCGCGCAACATCAAAAAGCTGGCGAAGCAAAGGCAGGTACCGATTGTCTTTTGCCGCCGCTCCTGTGAGTCGCTTGCCCTGGCATTGTAGACGAGCTGGTGATGTCGGCTGCGCTACTCTTTCTGCCATTTTTTCCGATTCGCCGTCTCGTCACCTCGCAGTGTCACGACGGTTCATACATGATATACATAAAAGCATCGTCGCAGATGCATGTCCCTTCTGGCCGGAGCAGTAGGAGGGTCTGCGAGGATGCTTTTTTTTTGTCATGTAAGCGCTATCTTGAAGGAATGTAAACCTATATCATGGAACTATATATGAAGAATGATCCTATCACATGGAAAGGGAGTGTTAGTAATGTCCTACCTCGACATGGAGCAGATGACGCTGCCAGAAGTGCTGGAGCAAACCTGCGGGCGCTACCCAGAGAGAACGGCGATTCATTTCAAGGGAGTGGAAATGGATTACACGGTATTTGGCGAGCATGTGCGGCGCTTCGCTGCGGGTCTGTCCGAGCTTGGCGTGGAAAAGGGAGACCGGGTCGGAATCATGCTGCCCAATTGCCCGCAGTTTGCCATCGCCTACTACGGCATCCTGCACCTCGGGGGGATCGTGGTGCAGATCAACCCGATGTCGGTGCCCGGCGAGTTGGAGCATTTTATCGGCGACTCCGGTGCCAAGACGCTGGTCATCTACGCGCCGTTGCTTCCGGTCGCTGAAAAGGCAAGCAATCTGGCGGAAGTCACCAAAATCGTCGTCGAACTTCCTCCCAGTGGTGGGGTCTACAATGGAAATACGGTCTTGTTCGAGTCGCTGTTCGCGTCCGGCCAAGCATTGCCGCGCCAGCCACTGGCACCGGAGGATATTGCGGTCTTGCAATACACCGGCGGGACTACCGGACGCTCCAAAGGGGCGATGCTCACTCATCGCAACCTCGTCCTGAACGCCTGGCAAATTTCGCAAATTTTGAAACAGTCCAACCCAAATGGAGAGCAGGAGCGCATCTTGACGGTCATTCCCCTGTTTCACGTCTATGGCATGACGGTTTGCATGAACATGGGCGTCCTGGACGGCTCGCAGATGATTTTGCTGCCGCGTTTTGATCGGGAGGAAGTGCTGGAGACGATCCGCGACACCCGGCCGACGATATTTCCCGGCGTACCGACGATGTACGTGGCAGTCAACGCCCACCCCAAGGCAGTCGACTACGGCATTTCCTCGATCCGCATCTGCCTGAGCGGGTCTGCGCCGCTGCCGGTGGAGATCATCAAGGAGTTTGCCGAGAAGACGGGCAGCACGATCATGGAGGGCTTCGGCTTGTCGGAAGCATCGCCCGTTACCCACTTCAATCCGCTCGACCGGCAAAAAACAGGCTCGGTCGGCAAGGTAGTCCCGTACACGGAGGCGAAGATCGTGGATTTGCAGGACGCAACACGCGAGCTGGCGCCAGGGGAGGCAGGCGAGCTGGTCGTTCGCGGTCCGCAAGTAATGAGCGGCTACTGGAACTTGCCCGAGGAGACAGCCCAGACCGTGCGTGACGGCTGGCTGTACACGGGTGACATCGCCTACCGGGACGAAGAAGATTACTATTATATCGTGGACCGGAAGAAAGATTTGATTATCTCCGGCGGGTTCAACGTCTATCCGCGCGAAGTGGAAGAGGTATTGTACCAGCACCCGGCCGTGCTGGAAGCCGTCGTGATTGGCGTGGCCGACCCGTATCGGGGAGAGAGCGTAAAGGCCGTCGTCGTCGCCAAAGCGGACAGCAATGTGGGCGAAGAGGAGCTGATCGCCTTTTGCCGCGACAACATGGCCGCCTACAAAGTCCCGCGCTTCATCGAGTTCCGGGACGCTCTGCCGAAGACAGCCGTAGGCAAAATCCTGCGCCGCACGCTGCGCGAGCAGGAGCTGACCCGGACCGCGAGTGAGCAGGCGGAATAGAGAGAAAGTATTGTTATTAGGAAGCGGATTATATACAACCTGGCGAACAAGGTGCCTTTTGGGAGAATGATTCTCCACAGGGCACCTTGTTCTCGTTCGTTCTTGTTTTTGCTAAATTGAAAAAAACACTGAACCTGTTCGCAAGGCCATGACAATATAGAGGTGAATGGCCATTCGGAGGGGAGTAACTCATTGGATATTGAAGAATTTTGCGAGTTGATCAAAAGTCACGGGAAGACGGTGTACGGGTTTTGTTACAAGCTGGCGGGAAAGAAAGCGGATGCCGATGATCTCTATCAGACGCAATTCGATCCGAATCTGGAGTTCGGATGAAAGACATGCAGATTGTGTAGTGATTATTGAGTATGTCGAATGATAGACTCGAAGTGACGGCGCCCACCAAAACAAAACGAACACGAAAAACCGAACAAAAGATAGGAATGAGCCCGCGAGATTATTATAATAGACGAACAGGGTCAAATTTTACTGGGGAGGTAAGTATATGAAGCTGCAGCAGGCAATTGAAGCAGTATTGCAAGAGGCGTCGGGGGAGTTTGGCGTGTCGGCACTCCATCTGGAATCAGGGGAAAGAGCCGGAAATCGGCAGGATGAGCTGTTCCAGCTTGCAAGTGTATTCAAAATTCCGATTCTTGTGACATTGATGCGCGAAGTGGAAACAGGCACGATCCGGCTCGATCAGCGCGTGACGCTGAAAGAGGAAGAGCGCGTCCCCGGTTCCGGGGTCTTGCAGGAGCTGGACCCAGGAGCGGTCCTAAGCGTCAAGGACCTGGCTATGCTGATGACGATTGTGAGCGACAACTTCGCGACAGACATGCTGATTGGCATGATAGGTCTGGAAAAAGTAGAAGCCTACATGCACGAGCTCGGTCTGGAAAGCGTCTCGCTGCCTCACACCTGCTGGCAGCTTCTCAACCGCTGTGTCGGGATGGAAGAGCCTCGTCCGTCGATCGCAGGTTTTAACGAGTACAACAGGCGCGAGGAGACAGGCGATTTCGAGCTTTTGTTCGACGTGAGCGAGCCGACTCCGCTCAACAACGTAGCGACTCCCGCCGATCTGAACAAACTGCTCACGCTGGTTGCGACGAAGCAAATTCTCAGTGAGCGTTCGTGCGACCAGATTCTCGATATTCTGCTGCGCCAGCAGTACAACAGCCGTCTGCCGCTTCTGTTGCCGGACGGAACCAAGGTGGCGCACAAGACGGGAACGGTCAACAACGTGGTCAATGACGCCGGGATCATCTATTTGCCAGAAGGCAAAGGAACGCTCGTCGTGTCCGTCCTGTCGCGCAAGATCGAAGAAAAACAGTACGCCGAGCGCAAGATTGCCGAATTGGCAAAAGCCTTGTGTGAACAGGTAATGGGGAGCTGATCAGATGAGCGAATGGACGTTGGCATTTGAAGCCTTTTCCCGCAAGCTGCTGGAGCAAGCGAAGGCGCCGGGGGCGATTGTCGCGCTCGCCCAGGACGGAAAGCTGCTCTACAGCCAGACAGTAGGCTGGCGCAATCGCGAAGAAGAGCTGCCGATCACTCTGGACACGGTGTTCGGGATCGCGTCTGTGACCAAATCGTTTACCTGCGCGGCAATTATGAAGCTGCAGGAAGCAGGCAAGCTCGCCGTCACTGACCCGATCTTGCAATACCTCCCGGAGTTTGCTTTTCTCGACGAACGCTGGACGAAGGAAATCACGATTCACCACCTGATGACGCACACGCCCGGCATGCCGCCCTTTCCGTTTTTGGACGGGGCGCTGAAGCGGAGCATGGAGCAGGACCCGATCGTCCCTGGCACGGTCGAGGAAGAGGAGATCAAGCCACTGCCCTATCTGGATACATACGCAGACGTGATGGAGGCGATCGCCAGCTACAAAGGAAAACCGCTGGGGCCCCCCGGAGAGGCGTTCAGCTACAACAACGACGGTTACGGCCTGCTCGGGGCGATCATCGAACAGGTGAGCGGACAGACGTATGAAGCGTATGTAGCCGAGCATATCCTGCGGCCGCTGGGAATGTCGCGGACCGTATTTCATGTAGCCGAGCTGGACGACCAGGAGGATGTCACCGTCCTGTACAAAAGAATGAAGCGGGACGGAGAAGAACAGGTCGTAGCCGCTCCCTTCTGGCGTGACGCTCCGGCGATGCGGGCTTGCGGCTTGCTCAAATCGACCGCCCGCGACTTGTTGGCCTACCTGGAGATGTACCGCGGCGCAGCAGCGCTTTTGGCGGATGCCAGCCTGGAGCAAATGACACAGCCGCACGCCCGATGCGACGGCTATCGGTCGTACGGGTACGGCTGGATGGTATCCCCCGCTTTTCCCGATGGTGTGCTGATCGAGCATGGGGGTTCGCTGAAAGGGGTCAGCTCCCACATCTTCTTCCTGCCGCAAAAAGGGCTGACCGGCGTAGTGCTGTGCAATGCTGACGGCGTGCCTGTGCGCGAGCTGGCGGTCGGACTGCTCAATGCGATGGCGGGCAGAGAACCTGACGCACAGCTTTATCCGATCGAGGCCCGCGCACTTGACCCGCGGCTGCATGCCGACTACGTCGGCACGTACAAATCCGATGAATGGATGGAGCTTTCGATCGAGAGCCGGGATGCAGCGCTTTTTCTCACTGTTGACGGGCAGTCGTACCCGCTGATTCCGGCAGATACAGACGCCTTTGTTTTCAAACGGGGCAATTCTGTCGTCTGGATCGACTTTTTCAGGTCTGCGGATGGGGAAGTCCAGCGTGTCAGCTACGCGTTGCGGCAATTGTTTCGAATGGCTCCATGACGGGTAATAAACGTGCATGAGGATGCAGTCTCGTGCACGTTTTTTTGCCCGTGTACGAGTGGCCTTTGATTTTCTCCGACCATAACCGTCATAATAAGAGTATTACACGCAGGAAGTGATGAGACATGCAAATCGTCGTATTTGATCTGGAGACGACACTGACACACCAAAAGGACAAGATACCGGAAATCATTGAAATTGGGGCGGCCAAGCTCGTCCCCGGGCAAAGCGGGGTCGACGTGGACACCTTTCAACGATACACCTTTCCCGCCATCGAGCGCAGGATTAGCGAGCGCACGCGGGAGTTTATCGGACTCGACAAGGAAAACATGCCGGAGTTTATTCCGTTTCCGCGAGCCTTTTCGCAATTTATGGAGTGGATCGGCCCTTCTTCTGATTCCTATCTCTGCTCGTGGGGGAAGGACGACAAGCGGCTGTTGATCGAGCATTGCGCGCGTTTTGGCCTGACTTTCTCCTGGCTGCAAAACTACAATGACATCCAGCCGCCGATCAGCATGCTTCTCGCAGGAAGGAAGCAGATGGGATTGAAGGACGCCATCGACGCGGCCGGAATCGAACAAGAGGGCCGGCTGCACTCTGCGCTCGTAGACGCGATACATACCGCGCATCTGATGGTCAAATACAATGACATCATCCCGCTGCAAAAAAACATGCCGGAAGAAAACTACCAGATGGCAAGTCCGCTGTACATCAACTGCCGTTCTTGCAAAAAAGCGAAATACTACACCAGCTTTGGCCGGAAGTCAAAGGTGTGTGCTTCCTGCCTGCAGCAAAAACGCAAGAAGAAGCAGGCGGAAGAGGCGGCGCTCGCCGAGCAAAACCAGTAGGGCGGGCTGCCGACAACAAAAAAATGCCGCGAGCATTGCGCTCGAACGGCATTTTTTTATGAAAACTATACGCCTAGCAACAGCAGAATGATCGAAGTCAGGCTGAAGCACATGCTGATCAGGCAGAGAAAAGCGACGACCTGCTTGGGGTTGAGGCCTGTCCGCAGCAGGCGGTAGTGAACCTGGCTGGCATCCGCCTGATAGATCGGCTTTCCTTGGAGAGCGCGCTTGATGACGACGAACAGGTTGTCAAAAATCGGCACACCAAGCGCCAGGATCGGGATGAACAGGGAAAGGACTGTCGCCTGCTTGAACGCTCCGTCGAGCGCAATGACGGCGAGAATAAAGCCCAGGAAAGTCGCTCCGGCATCGCCCATAAAAATTTTGGCGGGCGGCTTGTTGTAGCGCAGATAGGCCAGCGACACGCCAACCAGGCTGATTGCCATTACCGCCGACGTCGTTTGCCCTTTTGTCAAAGCGACGATGAACAGCGTACCGGCCGAGATCGCAGTCAGTCCGCCAGCGAGCCCGTCCATTCCGTCGGAGAAGTTGATCACGGTCGTCACACCGAAAATCCACAGGATAGTCAGCACGAACTGGAGCCAGACCGGCAGCAGCAAGTACTCGCCGCTCAGCGGGTTGTAAAAGCCGGAGAAGGTAATGCCCGACAAGTAGACGAGAACCGCGGCAGTGATATGCACGATCATCTTCGGCAGCGCCGGAAAGTCCTTGCCTTGCGTTTTGTACCAGTCATCTACCGTGCCGATCACGAGAAGCAGCAGAGAGCCGGCGAGCACCGCTGCTGTCTGAATGGCAGACTCTTTGGAAAACAGCAGAAAGGAGACGGCAAACCCGACGAATATCGCATAGCTGGCCGTCAGCGGGATCGGCTCCCGGTGAATTTTTCGCTCCACGTCTTTACGGGGCTTGTCTACAAAATCAATCTTGAACGCCAGCTTGCGCAACGGCGGAATCAGCAGCATTACGATCGACAGCGAGATTACAAAGGAAAGTACGTATAAAATCTGAATCATCTCCTGGCACTAACATTCCTTGCTCCTACCCATTATAGGAAGAATGGAAAGGATTGTCGAGACATGCTGGAGAAGTTGCGGAGATCGGGATCATTCGCATAGAATGTCTGCCTTTTATCCAGACTATACAGCAAATCGACATTGGAAACGTGAGGAAGCTGGAATGCGCCCCTTTTCACATTGGCTTGAAAAACAGAAAAGGAAAGTGAAACAGCAGGATTCAGGAGGAGCGCAGCACCGCCTGGAAGAACATATCGCTCCGACACTCGCCCACATCCAGACTGAGTTTGCAGGCTGCGCCGAT
The DNA here is from genome assembly GCF_044627595.2 of Brevibacillus sp. TJ4. Taxonomy (NCBI): domain Bacteria; kingdom Bacillati; phylum Bacillota; class Bacilli; order Caryophanales; family Paenibacillaceae; genus Brevibacillus; species Brevibacillus sp. TJ4. Next base: position 891,186 of record NZ_CP185865.1, read on the forward strand.
CTGGTACATCGTACATATCCGCGGAATGCCACAGATGTTTTGTATTTTGGGCATTTGACAGCAAGCACCGATCTTAACCGGGACGTCCTGATTCCGTTGGCCAATGCGTCTGCCGATGAAATGGACAGCCTGTTGCAGCGATCGCAATTTATGGAGGTACACCACGCCAAGGAGTGTGTAAAGGCGATCCTGGACGGCCATGCTGCGATCTTTTACGGACAAAAGGCGTACGTGGTCAATGTATATGGTCCACCCTCGCGCTCCGTCGAATCGTCTGAGAGTGAATCGGTCATTACCGGTCCGCACGATGCCTTCATCGAGAGTATCGACACCAATCTTTCCCTTGTTCGGAGAAGGGTAAAAAGCCCTCATTTGAAATCGATCAAACTGAGCGTGGGGGAAATTACCAAAAGTGATATTTTTGTGCTCTACATCCAGGGAATTGCGGACCAGGACTTGGTCGACGAGATGGTGCAGCGGATTCAGGACATTGAGGTCGACAGCGTATTCGAGGGGAATATGCTCGTTCAGTATATAGACGAAAATCCGAACTCTGTTTTTCCCCAGTTTTTGACGACGGAACGGGCAGACGTGGTCGCTTCGAAGCTAATGGAGGGGAAAATGGCTGTATTTGTTGACAGCAGCCCATCCGTCATTTGTGCACCAACCGGTTTTTTTGAATTTTTTTCATCTCCCGACGACCATTATCAACGCTGGGCACTCGGATCGGGGCTGCGCATACTGCGCTTTATCGCTTTTATGATTACCGTCGCCTTTACCGCATTTTACGTCTCGATCACAACCTTCCACTACGAGATGATCCCGCAGTCCTTGCTGTTAAACCTGGCGGAGTCGCGAAGCAGAGTGCCGTTTCCTCCGCTCATCGAGTCGTTGCTGATGGAGACGATGATCGAGCTTTTGCGGGAAGCCGGAGCCAGGCTGCCGTCGAAGATCGGGCAGACCATCGGTATCGTTGGCGGTATCGTCATCGGGCAGGCAGCGGTGCAGGCCGGATTGACCAGCAACATTCTCATCATCGCGGTTGCTTCGTCGGCCATTGCCTCCTTCGTGATACCCAGCTACATTATGAGCGCATCCATTCGCTTGCTGCGCTTCGGGCTGATTATCATGGCGGGGATTTGGGGGAATCTCGGCCTTTTGCTGGGTCTGGGTCTGATCATTATTCATTTGGCGGGGTTGACCAATCTGGGGACTTCGTATTTGACGCCGGTTGCCCCGATGGTATTCACAGACTGGAAGGATACCTTCATCCGCGGACCGCTGTGGGCTCTCCGCAAAAGACCTGCGCAAACAAGAGCCAAAAATGCGGTGAAGAACAAAATGAGACGTTGAGGACGGGAATCGTGTGAGAGAAAAACTCAATCAGTATCATATTGCCATCCTTGTATACATGATCCAATCCGCGTTTATGTTTTTTAACCTCCCCCGTTTGCTCGCCGAAAACTTTGGGACAAACGGTTGGATAGCATTGCTGATCTGCAGCGCGGTTGCCACAGTCAACATCTTTTTGATCTCGCTCGTCTACCGACATGGACGGGGGAGGTCGATCTTTGCCATTTTGGAGCAATCCATCCCCAAATGGATTCTGGTTCCCTTCTATTTTGGCATGGCAGCAGTCAGCGCGTTGTTTGGCTGCCTCGTGATGAAGCAGTACGTCCTGCTTTTCCAGATGGTCGCATTCCCGACGACGAATCCGATGGTCTTCAAGTTTCTGTGCGACATCCTCGTGCTCTTGTTGATGAGAAAAGGACTCTACAATATCTCCAAAGCAGCAACTATCTTTTATTACTGCACCTTCTGGCTGTTTTTTTTGCTTCCCTATTTCTTAGGAGAGTTTCGCTGGGTGCGGCTCACTCCCTTTTTGTTCCAAGGAGGCACTCATCAGCTGGAAGACTGGCTGGAGGTGTACATGGCCTTCCTTGGATACGAACTGAGTCTCTTTTTTTTCCCTTATGTCGCGGAAAAGACGAAGTTCATGGCTGCCGTGTACACGGGCAATTGGCTGGTGACGCTGATCTACACGGCGACATCGATGATTTGCTTCGGTTTTTTCAGTTTTCAGCAGGTTGCCAACCTGGCGTACCCGGTAATTGATCTGCTGTCCTATATTGAGCTGCCGTTTGTCGAGCGAATCGAAAACCTGCTGTTTGCCTTGTTTATCTTTAAAATTCTGATTACCATCACGTTGTACAGCTGGGTGGCGGTAGAAGTCTTGAGAAGGATATTCCCGCGAGCGAGTGAATCGGGAGTCAGTTTTCTCGTCATAGCGGGGGCCTACCTGGCGGGGTTTTACCCGGAGGTTTTGGCAGACGTGGAACTCTGGCTCAGAAGGCTTGGGGCTATGCAGATTTGCATCGGTTTTGGGCTTCCTTTGCTGTTGCTGCTTTGTTTGCTCCTGCAGAGGGCTTACCACAAGGAGGAAACGCCGAATGCGTAAATCGTGCTGCATCTGGCTATTTTGCCTGCTCCTCCTCGTCACGGGCTGTCGGGACAGCAGAGTGATCGAAGAACTGGCGTTAATCGATACAATCAGTGCGGATAAAGCGGAAAAAGAAAATGACCAGGATTTGTTGATGATCGGGGTCAGCATTCCGAAAATAGATCCCCGGGCAAAGGAACCGAGGGAAACGATTTTCACGACGAGCAGAACATTCAAAGAGGCAAGAATTCACATTTCCGGCCAGACGAGCCGCAGGCTGGTGAGCGGACAAGTGCGAAATATCATGTTCGGGTCGGAACTGGCAAGAGACGGCGTCTGGAAGCATATCGATACTTTTGTCCGGGACCCCAGCATCGGACAGAGGGTAAAGGTCGTTGTCGTCAACGGGAATGCGGCAAAGCTGCTCAATTCGCAGTATCCGCAGCATGGTGTGATCGGGTACTATATTGGCGAACTGTTGGACAAGCAAGCGGCTGTAAGCGCGTTGCCGGAAGTGAATATGTATAATTTCTCCAGAGACTACCTCGACGATGGCATTGATCCCGTTGCTCCCGTCATCATAGGGCAGGAAAAACACATCAGTATGGACGGTATCGGCCTGTTTCGAGATGATCGGTACATCACGAAAATTCCACACGAAAAATCGCTCATCTTTACGCTGCTTCGCGGCATTATCAAGCAGGGCGAGATGAGCCTCGATTTATCGAAGGGCAACGAAAAGAAGTTTCTCCAGGTCAGTTCGGTTGCCAGCGGTCGGAAGGTAAAGGTGAAAAAAACGCAGCATCCCACATCGCGATTTGAGGTGTATTTGCAACTGGAGCTTCGCGGCACTGTGCGGGAATACATCGGTCCGTCCCGATTGGAGAGCTACGACGACCAGAAAAGGATGGAAAAAGAGGTCGGGGAATACCTCGAAAAAGAAGCGGAGCTGATGATCCGGCAGATGCAGCGACATCAGGTGGACAGCATCGGGATTGGGCAGTACGTGCGCAACAGCATGAGTTATCAGGAGTGGAAAAAGCTGGACTGGCACAGTGTTTACCCGCAAGTACCCATACATGTAAACGTCCGGGCCAAAATAAAGGACTTCGGAAAATTCGAGTAGAGAGAGGACATCGGCCCTCCCTTCGAGAAACAAAAAGAGAGCAGATAGCAAATACGATGGGAGTGTCAGACGTGGCTGAACAAAACGCTAAACGCATAATCGGATTTGTCGGGACCGGCGTGATGGGCAAGAGCATGGCCGGTCATTTTCTCAAGGCAGGCTATCAGGTGCTGGTGTACACGCGCAGCAAGGAAAAGGCAGAAGAGCTGCTGGCGCAAGGTGCGGCATGGAAAGATACCGTGGCTGCTCTCGCGCGTGAAGCAGATGTCGTGATCACGATGGTCGGGTATCCGCATGATGTGGAGGAAGTATATCTCGGGGAGGCAGGCATCATTGCCAATGCCAAGCCTGGTTCCTACCTGATCGACATGACCACTTCCAAGCCGACGCTGGCGCAAAAGCTGTATGAGGAAGCGAAGAAGCGCGGCCTGTATTCCCTGGACGCGCCGGTTTCGGGCGGTGACATCGGGGCACGCGATGCCCGCCTGACGATCATGGTCGGCGGAGATGAGGATGCGTTTGCCGAAATGGAACCATTGCTCAAAATTATGGGCACCAACGTCATCCTGCAAGGCGGTCCGGGGGCGGGTCAGCATACGAAGATGTGCAACCAGATTACGATTGCCAGCAACATGATCGGTGTGTGCGAAGCGATCGCCTACGCCAAGCGCGCAGGTCTTGATCCCGTGAGAGTGCTCGACAGCATCGGGACGGGAGCGGCAGCAAGCTGGTCGTTGTCAAATCTGGCGCCGCGGATGATCGCCGGCAATTTTGCGCCCGGTTTTTACGTCAAGCACATGATCAAGGATATGGCGATCGCTCTGGAGTCCGCCAAGGAGATGGGACTGTTGACCCCGGGGCTTGAGCTGTCCAAGTCGCTGTACGAGGAGCTTGCAGCCGATGGCGAGGAAAACAGTGGCACGCAAGCGCTGATCAAATGGTATGAAAAACAGCTCGGAGTGAACCAGTAAAAACTATGTAAGTGTTTTCATTGACAATTTCAGATGGACTCTCTATAATTTCTACTAGATTCACTTGTTAATCGACAATGATCGTTTTTTCTATACGGTTAGGCGGAGAACATGGAGAAAACCCTTACCCGTAAACACACCCAAAGGGCGAAGTGTGTTTATGTTGTGTAAGGGTTTTTGTTGTTCCAGGACCGCTATGTGTCGATTGGCGCCAATATTCAAAAAAATAGAGAGGGGTCTGACAAATGAGAAAGAGAAAATGGTTTCATGGCTTGACGGCAGCAGTTTTGCTGACATCAGTTGCGTTGACAGGATGCGGGTCATCGGATGGCTCAGCTGCTGGAGGCTCTGGCAGCGGCGGTGAAGGCGGGGGCAAGGACGGATTTGGATCGATCGCCTTCTATTCACCCGAAACGCCTGATATGACCAAGGAACTCGGACTGGCTTTCGAGAAGGCCAACGCTGGTTCTTCTGTAAACGTGCAATATGCAGGTACGAACGTGCTCGTAAACCGGATGATTGCCGAAAAAGACAACCCGATGGCAGACGTCTGGTATGGCGGCGGTGGATTCCTGCCGTTTGAATCGGCCAAAGACAAGGGCATCATTACTTCGTATATTCCGGAATCGATCAAGGATTGGCCGGAAGTGCAGGACGGCATCAAAATTCGCGACAAGGACTGGAAATGGATCGGCACTGAGGTATTCGTTCTCGGCTTTATCTACAACACCGATCTGGTCAAGCCGGAAGACCTGCCGAAAACATGGGATGATCTGCTCGATCCAAAATGGAAGGGTCAAATTCAAATGCCAAACCCTGCTGCATCCGGTACGGCTACGCTATTCGTACTGAGCCAGCTCATGGAAAAAGGCGAGGCGCCGGGCTGGGAATACTTTGAGAAGCTGGTAGACCAGACAAGCGCGATGCCGGATTCAGGTTCCGCTCCGGGGAAAGCGGTTGCAAAAGGCGAGGCCCTGATCGGAATCGGCTTTGACTTTATGGCATATGAAATGAAAGCAAAAGGCGAGCGGGTAGATTTCATCGTTCCCGAAAAAACGCCGATCATCGTAAACCCTGTGTCGCTGGTAGAAAACGGGCCTAACCCGGAGGGCGGCAAGGCGCTGATCGACTACCTGCTGTCCCAGGAAGGACAACAAACGCTCGCCAACTGGTATCATATTCCGATTTCCAAAGAGGTTGAGTCCAAGACTCCACTGACGCTGGAAAATGTACTGCCGCACGCGCAGGAGCTGGATGTCGATTGGGTCGTGGAAAACTATGACCGCGTCCGCAACGAATGGCGTCAGAAATTCCAATAAAGGGGGCTCTTCCGATGGGATCGGTGAAAATTGAACACTTGAACAAGCAGTTTAACGGAAACACCGCGTTGGAAGATGTCAGCCTGGAGATTCGGGAGGGCGAGTTTTTCGCCCTTCTCGGTCCATCCGGCTGCGGCAAGACGACAACGATGCGCTGCATCGCCGGTTTTGAGACGCCGACTTCCGGCAACATCTACATCGGCGACCGGATCGTCAACGATGTTCCGGCCAACCAGCGCAACTGCGGCATGGTCTTTCAAAGCTACGCCCTGTTTCCGCATCTGAATGTATTTGAAAACGTCGCATACAGTTTGAATATTCGCCGCTTTTACCAGGGGGGCATCGGTACGAAGATCGCCACCTTGGCCCATATGCTTAACCACAGGCTGGGCAAGGTCGACCGCATTACCGAACAAAAGGTGCGGGACGCGCTCGATTTCGTCGAGCTGAGCCATCTCGCAGACCGTCTTCCGGGTCAATTGTCCGGAGGTCAGCAGCAGCGTGTTGCCCTGGCTCGCGCACTCGTGATGGAGCCAGCCGTGCTGCTGATGGACGAACCGCTCTCCAACCTCGACAAAAAGCTGCGCAACGTCATGCGCGTAACGATTCGGCAGATTCAGCAAAAAGTGGGCATCACCACGATTTTTGTCACGCACGACCAGGAAGAAGCGATGAGCATGGCTGACCGTGTTGCTGTCATGCACGGCGGGCGTCTGGTGCAGGTAGACACGCCGACAGCCTTGTACAGCAATCCCGCTTCGAAGTTTGTCGCGGACTTCGTCGGCTCGTCCAACATTTTCCCGGGTACGGTCCTTCGCGTCAACGATTCCGGGGAGACGGTCATCCAGGTGTCGGATCACCAGCAGCTCCGCTCGGCCTATCCGGCGAAGCAAAAGGACGTCGAAGTCATCATCCGACCGGAAAGCATCCGCCTGTTCGCCGGCGAGGCAGCCACGAGCGATGAGAACATCTTGGATGGAACGATTGAACTATCCACTTATCTGGGCCCGACGATCCGCTATGATGTCAAAGTTGGCGAATTGCGCTTTGAGGTTGATACGGTTTTTGAAGCGGGCAGTCCAATCCTGCCATCAGGGACTTCTGTGAAGCTGCAAATCGATCCGAATCGCGTGGTGGTTCTATGAAAAAGCGGCCATCCTTTGCGTTGAATGGATTTACGGTGCTCAAATGGCTCATCTATCTGTTCTTCTTTGTATTTTTGCTCGTACCTCTCTTTTCGATTTTGCTTGTCAGTTTTACCGGCCAGCCGATCAATATTTTCGGCAGCCTGACCAATCCGAAAATTTTGTCTGCTACCTTGGAGAAGCTGTCCGGGTTTTCGGTCGAAGCGTACGCATCCGTCTTTAAAGAGGGAGGCAGCTATTTCAACGCGCTGATCAACAGCTTGAAGCTCGGGACCGGGGTCGCCGTTCTCGTCACGCTGGTCGTGCTGCCGATCGCCTATGCCTTCGCTCGGACGAAGATGCCGTTCAAAGCCTTTTTTGCGGCGCTTTGCACGATTCCGCTGGTCATGCCGACCTTTATTTCTTCCCACGCCTTTGTCCTGATGTTCGGGAAGACGGGCTGGGTGACGCATATTTACCAGTATTTTGGCGGACAAGGTGTGCTGTTTGACGTACAGTCGATGCTGGGCATCGTGCTGGTGCAGGTATTTTTCTTCTTTCCTTACGCATTGTGGCCGATGGTGGCAGCGTTCAAAATCAGCGATGTGACGCTGGAAGAGGCTTCGCAAAATCTCGGTGCGAAAAGCTGGTACACGTTTTGCCGGGTGACCTTCCCGCTGGCGATTCCAGGGATCGTATCGAGCATGCTGCTGATTTTCACGGTCAGCTTCTCGGACTTCGGGACGCCGATTATTTTGGCGCCAAAAGACCTGAACCTGATCGTCGTCGAATCCTACCGGGAGATTGCCGGGTTTTTCAACTGGGCTGGCTCTGCCGTATTGACGGTCATCATGCTGCTGGTCGCCGCCTTCTTCTTCTGGCTGCAGCGGCTGGTGATCAAGGGCAGGGAGTACGGCACGATTTCCGGCAAGCCGACCAAGCAAAAGCTCAACGACAACAAAGGCGTCGTTTCGGTGCTGACTGTTTACACGTTTTTGATCATGCTCATCCCGACGCTCGCTGTAGGTTCGGTCTTCCTGTCATCGATCGCCACTACGTGGGGGCATCATGCGCTGCCGGACGGCTACACACTGGATCATTACAAAACGATTTTCGGCACCTCGGGCAAAAACATCGTCAACAGTATGGTGCTCGCTGGCGGGACACTGGTGCTCAGCGTGGTCATCTCTACGTTCGTTTCCTATTTTGTCGTTCGTCGCGGCTCGGGCGGACTTGACTTCGTGTCGTCCATCCCGCTGATCGTGCCTGGTATCGCGTTGGGGATCGCCCTGATCCAGACGTTTAACACGGCGCCGCTCCATTTGACCGGTACAGCGCTGCTGTTGATCATCGCCTACACGATTCGCCGGATGCCGTACATGATCCGCTCGACGATGAGCTCGATGATGGCGATTCGCAAGGACATCGAGGAAGCGGCGGTCAGTCTCGGCGCGTCTTCGCTGGTCGCAGCGATTACGGTCATCGGCCCGCTGATGATTCCGGGGATTGCTGCCGGAGCGATTCTGGTCTTTGTCACCGTCATCAAGGAGACGAGTATTTCCATTCTGCTCGCTCCGACAGATTGGGCGCCGATGAGTTTGGCTGTCTTCCAGAATTTGTTGCGCGGTGAATATTATACAGCGTGCGCGATGGCTATTCTGATCATCGCCATCGTCATCGTGCTGCAGTCTCTTGCGAAGAAAATTACCAAAGACCAGCTCTACTAAGCGTGAAGACAGAATGTGGACCGAACAGGAGTGTGACAAGCATGAAAGGATTTATTTTCGATCTGGACGGAACCGTCTACCTGGGCGACAAGCTGATCGAGGGCGCCGGGGAAGCGATACAGGCATTGCGAGAGAGGGGCGACAAGGTCGTATTCCTCTCCAACAAGCCGATTGCCACCCGTCAGTCCTATGCACATAAGCTGACGAAGATGGGGATTCCGACGGGAGTCAACGAAGTGCTCAACTCTTCGTTGATCGTCGCCCGCTATTTGCAGAAGGTATGCCAGCAGGGAGAGAAGGTGCTGGTCATCGGCGAAGAGCCGATTCGCGATGAACTCCGCGACCACGGCATCGCGCTGAGTCACGATCCGCAGGAAGTAAAGTACGTCGTGCTCTCCTGGGATCGCCGTTTTACGTACGACCGGTTGAATGACCTGTATCAGGCGGCGATTCGCGGAGCCGTGGTGATCGCCTCCAATCCGGACCGGACCTGCCCGCTGGAGGATGGGCAGATTCCCGATACGGGCGCGTTGATCGGAGCGTTGGAAGGGGCGACGGGAAAACCGATCGACCTCGTCGTCGGCAAGCCGTCGCCGATCGCCGCACAGGCAGCGATCGAGCATCTCGGGCTGGATGTTTCCCAGTGCTACATGGTCGGTGATCGCCTGGAAACCGATATCAAAATGGGCAATGACACTGGCATGAATTCTGTTCTCGTACTGACCGGAATCACGACGCGGGAAATGGCGGAAACAAGTGAGCATCAGCCACGCTATATCCTGAATAGTATTAAAGAAATCGTAAACCTGTAATGGGCGTGCTATAATGATGCCAGATGTGATTTTACGGAGGTTTGCGCATGTATCCGATTGTTGATCTTGTTGAATGCCAGACAATTGCAGCCGTTCAGAACGAACAGGATTTAGACAGTGCCATCGCGGGTGAGCCGAACATCATCTTCTTGCTGACGGGGTCGATTTTCAACATCAAGGAGCTGGTGGACCGCGTCAAAGCCGCCAATAAACACGTCTTTTTGCATATGGAGTTTATTGAAGGCATCGCCGCAGACAAAAGCGGTGTGGCATACGTGGCACAAAACATCGTCCCGACAGGAATCATCTCGACTCGCAGCAACCTGATTCGGGTCGCCAAAGAGATGCAACTGATGGCTATTCAACGCATTTTCCTCATCGATCGGAACGCAGTGGTAAAGGGAATCCGGGTAATCGAACAATCGCTGCCCGATGCCGTGGAGGTGATGCCGGGCGTGATGCCCCGCGTCATTCAGGAGATGACCAATCTGACGCCGCTGCCGATCATCGCCGGAGGTTTGATCGACACGAAAAAGGAAATCGGCGATGCCTTGGCTGCCGGTGCCTTAGCGGTATCCGTCGGTACGAGCGAATTGTGGTATTAATTTCATAGCATTTTTCAACAGGGAAGAGATCAGGAGAACCCCCTTTGGAGAAGCTGCAACTTGTACACCGATTCAAGTTGCTCTTTTCCATGGGGGTTTTTTGTATGTGGGCACAGGACCGGCAGACGCCGGAAGAGGAGATGACTAGGAATGAACACACATTTTGCGGTTGCCAATCGGTCGGCGATCCTTTCCAGCATGGCGGAAGGGGAACTGGACCTTCTCGTCATCGGAGGGGGGATCACCGGCGCAGGGATTGCCCTGGATGCGAGCCAGCGCGGGATTCGCGTCGGTTTGCTGGAGAAAAACGACTTCGGTTCAGGGACCAGCAGCCGTTCCACCAAGCTGATCCACGGTGGCTTGCGCTATTTGAAGCAGGGAGATGTGAAGCTGGTACAAGAGGTCGGCCGGGAGCGGGCGATTTTGTACAAAAACGCTCCACACCTGGTCGAAGCAGCCCCGATGCTCTTGCCGATCTACAAGGGCGGGACATATGGCTATCTGGCTTCCTCGGTCGGCTTGTACATCTACGACTGGCTGGCAGGGGTCGAACGCAAGGAGCGGCGCAAAATGCTGAGCCGCGAGGAGACGCTTCGGCATGAGCCGCTGCTGAAGACGGAAGGACTGAAAGGAGCTGGCTTTTACTACGAATACCGGACAGACGACGCCCGGTTGACGCTGGACATTATGAAGACCGCGTGGAGCCAGGGAGCGAGCATCGTCAACTACGCCCAGGTGACGGAATTTCTCTACCGCGACTCGCAGGTTGTCGGGGCAAAGGTGACTGATCGCAGCAGCGGGGAGACGTACGAAGTATACGCCAAAAAAATCGTCAATGCGGCGGGTCCGTGGGTGGATGACGTACGCAAGCTCGATGGCTCGCTGCAAGGAAAGCGTCTGTACCTGACCAAAGGGGTGCATCTGGTCGTGCCGAAAAGTCGTCTGCCGATCAGACAGTCTGCCTACTTCGACACTCCGGATGGACGCATGGTCTTCGTCATTCCGCGGGGAAACAGCACGTACATCGGTACGACCGACACCAGCTACAAGCTGGAGATCGATCAGCCGCGCACGACAAAGGAGGACCGGGACTACCTGCTTCGCGCCGTCAACGCCATGTTTCCGCAGGTCAAGCTGGAGCCCGCCGATGTCGTCTCGCACTGGGCAGGACTGCGGCCACTGATATACGAGGAAGGCAAAGGTCCGTCCGAGCTGTCGCGCAAAGACGAGATCATCCTTTCCTCGTCCGGAATGATTACGATTGCAGGAGGGAAATTGACGGGCTTCCGCAAGATGGCGGAAAAAGTCGTGGATCTGGTGGCAGATCAATTGGCGCAAGCCAGCGCAACCCACTTCCCTCCTTGTCAGACCGACCAGATCGTCGTCAGCGGCGGCGAGCGGCTGGGGCATACCGATTACGCAGCCTGCAAGCAAGAGCTGCTGAAAGCAGGCGTGGCACTGGGCGTAGATGCCGCTACCGCTGCGGAGTGGGTCGAGACGTACGGGACCAATGCACAGCGCATTTACACACGTCTGGAAGCGATCCGGGAAAACGGGCAAGCCTTCACCGAAGAGCAGCTTCTGCACGCGCAGCTGTCGTACGCGCTGGAAGAGGAGATGACGGTCACAGCCGTGGACTTCTTGCGACTGCGCACGGGCTGGACGTATTTTCAGGTGAAAAAGGCCGAAGCAAAGGCAGAGGCCGTCATTCGCATCATGGGGGAAAAGCTGGGCTGGAGCGATACGGAAGTGGCTCGGGAGCGTGCCAGTGTACAGATGCTGTTGGATACGATCTACAACCTGCCGGAAAACGAGGATGAGATTGCGCAGGGATCAAGCCCGAAGACAGCGAGAACAGCACTGTAGGCAGGGGCATATCAGGGGTGTGAAGGATGAGAAGGACAGTCGGTACGAAATTGCTTGCCGGTTTTGCCTGCATGCTGCTCTTGATGGGCGGCTTGGGCTGGTTCAGTTTGCACACCGTCGACCAGATCAACGAGAAAGCCGAGGAGATCAATGGGAACTGGTTGCCGAAAAGCATGGCGATTATGAATGTCAAATACTTGACGGAGCACTTCTTCGCGCTGCAGCTTGAGTACAGTACGACCCGCGATTTGAGCAAGCAGACGATCATCAACGGGGAAGCGGAACAGACGCTGGCACAGATTCAGGAGCAGTTTGCACTGTACGAACAGCAGCCGCTCAGCGATGAAGAAAGGAAGTATTTCCAGTCGCTGAAGGCGTCCTGGGCCAATTACCAGGCAGCGTACCAGTCGCTCTTGCAGCAGTCAGGCGAGGTTTCCACCAGTGATCTGCTGCGCGAAGCAGACACGATGTTCCAGGTGATGGAAGGGTACTTGAACAATCTCGTGCAGATGAGCCAGCGCGGAGCCGAACAGGCGACCATACAAGCCGCTCTGCTGCACGAGACGGGGCGGATGAGCACCCTGCTCAGTCTCGCTGCCGCGCTCGTCGCGAGTCTGCTGCTCGCGTTCGGATTGACGAGACATATCCGCAAGCCGTTGTTGCAGGTGGCAGAGGCGGTCAGGCAAGTCGCAGAAGGGCAGCTCGGCTCTGCCGATCTCGCTGTGAAAAACCGGGACGAGATTGGAGAGCTGGCAACGCACATCAACGAGATGCGCTCAAGGCTTCGCCAGTTTTCCGCTACGATCAATCGCACGGTAGAGCATGTCGCCAGCTCGGCTGTGCAGGTGAGCGGCCACGCGCAGGAGACGTTGGCAGCCAGCAATGACATCGCCGCATCGCTCAAGGAAATGTCCGCAGGCTCCAGTGCGATCGCCGCAGGTGCGGAAGAAAGCGCCAAGGCGATGGAAGAGATGGCCGCGGGGATTCAACGAGTTGCCCAGTCCGCGTCATCGCTGGCGGAGGCATCGCTCATTGCGGAACAGGATGCCAAGCAGGGTATTCACGCTTTGGGCGAGGCGAGCGCGCAGATGGACACGATCACCGCAGGCATGAGCCAGTCGGCGAAAGTGATTCGGCAGTTGGGAGAAAGCTCGCAGGAGATCGAAAAAATCGTAGAGATGATCACCGCAATCGCATCCCAGACGAATCTGCTCGCCCTCAATGCCGCCATCGAGGCTGCCCGTGCAGGGGAGCAGGGCAGAGGCTTCTCTGTCGTAGCCGAAGAAGTGCGCAAGCTGGCCGAACAATCCGACCAGTTTGCCCAGCAAATCGCTGTCCTGAGCCAAAACGTGCGCAGCGAAGCCGACCAGGCTGTACATTCGATCCAGGCGATGGCACAAGACGTCCATACCGGAGCATCCGTCGTCAAGGAAGCGGAGAGCGCGTTCGCGCAAATCACGACGGGGATGGGCGAGATCGCAAGCCAGGTACAGGAGATTTCCGCGATCACCGAAGAAATGTCAGCCAGCATCGAGCAACTGGCCGCATCTGCGGCGCAGACGGCGCATGTCGTCAAGGAAGGGGCCGAGCAGACCGAAAATATCGCAGCAGCCACGCAGAAGCAGGTAAGCGCCTGCGAAGAAGTAAGCGCCGCCACGCAAGCCCTGGAAAAGGTGGCGGAGGAAACGAAACAGGTCGCCGGCTGGTTCCGGCTGGGAACGGGATGATGTACGGTTATGCTGGTGAGCCGTTGAAAAAGGGGCTGTCTCAAAGTCACACGACTTTGGGACAGCTTTTTTTGCTGCACACCACGGCGATGCATATCGGCACACCTTGTACGTATAACTCCAACCGATCGCAATCAGCATGCTAGAGGGCTCCATGTGAGTCGGTTGCCTCCTTGAAGCAGGGAAGATTCTTTCGTTCCGTTTGCTTATGTTCCTGCTCAAACAACGAAAAGAGGCAAAATAACCGGGGATCGGAGATTGCTTCATGTCACACCAATTTTGGTTGGCGAGTGATTTTTTTAAAAATTCAATAAATGATGTTGCAAACTTATACGGACAAATATAAAATGGGCATATAAATGTAAGCGCTTTATTTAACCACTTACCTTTGAGGGGGATTGAAATGAAAAAGAAATTTTTGTACGGACTTCTTGTCAGTTCTCTGGTTTTCACATTGGCTGCTTGTAATCAGCAGACAGGCGGCGGCTCCGGGACAAATGGCGGTTCAGGGGGCGAGGACGATCAATTGGTATTCGGCTATACGTCCATGACGCAAAACAATCCTTTCTTCATCGTTTTGGAAGAATCGATTCGCAAGGAAGTGGAAGCCAATGGCGACAAGCTGATCACGATGAACCCGGCGATGGACGTGGCGCTTCAAATCAACCAAATTGAAGATATGATTGTTCAGGGAATTGATGGAATTTTCTTGAATCCGGTTGACTGGGAAGGAATCAGGCCTGCTCTCGTTATGCTTGAAGAAGCAGGAATTCCGATTATTAACTACGATACTGAGGTAAAAGATTTTGAATATGTAACAGCTTACGTCGGTTCGGATAATAAGAACGCGGGCAGAGTCGTAGGGGAAGACCTGGTGAAGCGATTCCCGGATGGCGGAAAGATTGCCGTATTGGACAGTCCGACGATGAACTCGATCAATGACCGTGTTGCCGGCTTCATGGAAGCAATCCAAGGAGCGAATTTTGAAATTGTCGCGCAACAGGATGGTAAAGGCGACCTGCAGACATCTCTGGGGATTACGGAAGATATTCTCCAGGCACATCCTGACATAATCGCGATTTTTGGCGGTAACGATCCAAGTGCATTGGGTGCTTTAGCAGCCGTAAAGGCAGCGAACCGGAACGATATTGCGATTTATGGTGTCGACGGATCACCGGATGCCAAGGCTGCTATGGCTGAGGGTGGACCATTCAAAGGTTCCGGTGCCCAATCGCCCATTTCGATCGGAAAAGAGTCAGTAAAAGTGGCTTACAAGATTCTCAATAAAGAACAGTTTGAAGAAAGAACGCCTGTCGAAACATTCCTGATCAATCAGGACAATGTTGAAGAGTACGGTACAGATGGCTGGCAATAGGCAGTAAGGAACAATGGGTGACTCGTGGCAGTAGTGTTTCTTTTGATTCGACATATAGTGTTCGGTTCAATGGAGGCGCTATACTTCGTCCAGAATCAAGGAAGCCGCTTATGAGTCACCCTTTATTCGTAAACGAGGTGGATCAAATGAGCAGCAAACTGCTGGAAATGACTGGAGTAAGCAAACAATTTCCCGGAGTTTATGCGTTAAAAGGGGTTGATTTTACCTTACAAAAAGGTGAGGTGCATGCTCTCCTTGGCGAAAATGGCGCAGGTAAATCAACCTTGATGAAAATCCTGGGCGGGATCTACAGCATAGACGAGGGAAAGATTGTGATAGAAGGCAAAGAGGTCAAGATCAACAGTGTAAAAGATGCACAGCAGTACGGGATCAGCATTATTCACCAGGAAATTGTGTTAGTGCCTTATTTATCGATTGCCGAAAATATTTATCTTGGCCGAGAGCCTCTGACGAAAGCAGGGTTGATCGACCGCAAACAGATGTATGGGAATGCACAAAAGTTTTTGGATGATTTTGATTTGGGCTTATCTGCCGAAACACTCGTCGGAAAATTAACGGTGGCCCAGCAGCAGATGATCGAGATCATCAAGGCAGTCTCGTTTCACTCGAATATTATTATCATGGATGAGCCTACCTCTTCTCTTAGTGAAAAAGAGGTTGAATTCCTGTTTAAGACGATTCGCGATTTGCAAGCGCAAGGTGTTGGGATTGTGTACATCTCGCATCGGATGAATGAATTATTTGAGATTACCGATCGCATAACAGTCCTGCGCGACGGAGAGTACATCGGAACCGTGGTGACGAAAGAAACCACTATTGATGGTTTAATTTCGATGATGGTCGGACGCGAGCTGACGAATTATTATGTTAGAGATTTTTCTGCACCTGGAGAGACCGTATTAAAGGTGGAGCGTTTATCCAGAAAAGGTGTCCTGGATGATGTCAGTTTTGAGCTTCATAAAGGCGAGATTCTGGGATTTGCCGGTCTTGTCGGGGCGGGTAGATCGGAACTGATGAAATGTATTTTTGGTCTGGACCCTTTTGATCAGGGTGAGGTGTTCGTCAACGGGAAAAAAGCGATGATCAAAAATCCGAATGATGCGATTAAAAACCGAATTGCTTATGTAACGGAAAACCGGAAAGAGGAAGGCTTGTTTTTGATCAAATCCGTTCAATACAACGTAACAATAAAAATTTTGCATGAGTTTATGAGGTTCTTTCAAGTAAATGCGAAATACGAAGATCGGGTAACACAAGAGTATATCAACGATTTGTCGATTAAAACTCCAGGTGCCGGGCAGACTGTGGGGAATTTAAGCGGCGGAAACCAGCAGAAGGTATTAATTTCGAGGTGGCTCGCGACGAAGCCAAAGGTCCTCATTTTAGATGAGCCAACACGCGGTGTCGATGTTGGAGCGAAAGCCGAAATATACGCGATTATGAACCGGCTGGTCCAAGAAGGAGTATCGATTATCATGGTTTCTTCTGAACTGCCGGAAGTCATTAACATGAGCGATCGGATCGCGGTAATGTGCCAAGGGAAAATTCAGACCATTTTAAATAGAGATCGTTTTAGTCAAGAAACGATCATGCATTATGCAACTGGGGGGAATTAATATGGCTCAATTATCGGTACAACCGAAACACGATACGGCCCTTTTTCGTTTTCGTTCTGCCAGTAAAAACTTTCTAAAAGAAAATATGGGGATTCTGATCGGGCTTGTCATCCTGTGTGTTGTCGTAGCCATTGCCAATCCGGCGTTTTTAACATCGAACAATCTGATGAACGTGTTGCGCCAAACATCTACAAACCTCTATCTCGCCCTGGCGATGACGATGATTATTATTTTGGGTGGAATTGACTTGTCGGTCGGCTCTATTGTTGCCGTCACCGGAGTTGTCACGACGATGGGAATCGCTTCGTTTGACCTGCCTGTTGCCGTAGCGGTTGCAGTTGGTCTTTTGGTAGGGATGATGATTGGAGCGATAAACGGCTATGTCGCTGCGACCACAGTGATCCCGCCATTTATTATTACGTTAGCCACGATGAATATAGCCCGCGGTGCGGCTTATGTGTTAACCGACGGGCAGCCGGTCCGGGTGATGTCGGATTCCTTTAACTTTATCGGGTCCGGCTATGTGTTCGGTTTTTTGCCGACACCGGTTCTTTATCTGATCGTCTTTATCTTTGTCTGTTATGTAATTATGAATAAAACCCAACTGGGACGCCATATCTATGCGGTAGGAGGCAACCCGGAAGCCGCAAAATTCTCTGGAATCAATATCAAACGGGTAAAATTCTTTGCTTATGTCTTCAGCGGATTTATGGCGTCTGTCGCGGGGATTGTGCTGGCGTCACGGATGTTTTCCGGACAGCCGACTGCGGGCGAAGCGGCCGAACTGGATGCGATTGCTGCCGTTGTGTTGGGCGGAACGAGTATGTCCGGCGGGGTCGGGAAAATTGGCGGCACCATTATTGGAGCGCTTATCATCGGGGTGTTAAGCAACGGATTGAACCTGATGGGTGTCAGTTCCTTCTGGCAGTATATCGTAAAAGGGGCAGTGATTATGGCAGCCGTCTACGCTGACGTGATCAAGAGAAGGAGAATGGCGTAACCTGTTTATTTTCCTTTGAAAGAATAGTCTGAAAGACAGTGGGTGATAGTTTGAAAAAGGGAATCGCGTTTGCGGGTACAATCGCCGTTGATGAAATAAAGCGAATAGACAAGTACCCTGGCAAATCTGAATTGGCAACGATCAAAAGCATTTCCAGGTCAAACGGCGGGGCCGTTTCCAACTGTGCGATTTCGCTGGCCAAAATCGACCCCGAGCTGCCGATTGAAGTGATCGCGCTGATTGGGAACGATGACAAGGGTCAGTTTTTGAAAGAAAGGCTTTCGAGCTATCCAAATATCGATCAGACCCAGGTCAAATATGCTGGAGAAACCCCGTTCACCGATGTCATTCAGGAAGAATCGGGCCATACGCGGACATTTTTTACGTGATAGAGGGAATATGGCTTTGTTTGATGAACATGCGATTGATCTCGCAAACGTAAAGTCTGAAATTCTTCATATTGGCTATATTCTTTTGCTGGATTCACTGGATCAGGAAGACCCCGAGTACGGAACCAAGATGGCAAAGCTGTTAAAACAGGCCCAGGATCTCGGCTTGAAAACGTCGATTGACATTGTCAGTGAACATAGCAGCCGATACGAGAAACTAGTCCCGCCAAGCCTGCGATACGCGAATTATTGTGTCATCAATGAACTGGAAGCGGGGCGAAGCGTAGGGATCGAGTTGCGTGATGAATCAGGAGCTTTCATAAGCAGCAATGTCAGGAACGTGCTTGTTCGGTTGAAAGAATTGGGCGTCAAGGATTGGGTCGCCATCCATGCGCCAGAAGGCAGCTTTGGCTTCGATGGGGGTGATTTTTACAGCATCCCTTCCCTGCTGATTGAACCCGAAAAGATAAAAGGAACAGTGGGAGCCGGCGATGCATACGTAACGGGCGTCCTATACGGGGCATTGCAGCGGTTGACTCTTCCGGAGGCGATGAAGGTAGGGACGGCTGCAGCCGCTTCTTCGTTGCTGGCAGAGGACAGTACTTCTGGTGTCCAAAGATATGAACAGCTTGTCCGGATGTATCAGGAGTTTGCGAAACAGCCTGAAATCAACATATGAAGGAGGTTCATCCGTTATGTTAGTTACGTTGCAAGAAATTCTGACGAAAGCAGACGAAGGAAACTATGCGGTGGGAGCGTTTAATTCGCCCACATTGGAGTCTGCGCGAGCCGCAGTGGAAGCGGCCGAAGAACTGCAAGTGCCGATTATCCTGTCCCATGCGGAAGTTCATTTTGAAGTGACCCCGCTTGAGATTATGGGCCCGATTCTCGTGCATTTGGCGAAACAGGCAAGCGTCCCGGTAACCGTGCACCTTGACCATGGCTCCAGTCTCGAAAATGTCAAACGGGCCATTGCGCTTGGTTTTTCCTCCGTTATGATCGATGCCTCCCATATGAGCTATGAAGACAATGTGAAAACCGTGAAAGAAGTGGTCGAGTACGCACACGATCATCATGTTTCGGTCGAAGCGGAACTGGGCATCATTACATCTTCGGAAATTGGCGGCGAAGAAACGGCGGGCGGGGCGCACCATGACGGGGAGGACATTTACACAGATCCTGACATTGCGAAAGATTTCGTGGAACGCACCAAGATCGATGCGTTGGCGGCTTCCTTCGGGACGGTTCACGGTATCTATTTGAAAGAGCCAAAGCTTGATATTGCCAGGCTGAACGCGATCTATCAAAACATTCAAAAACCGGTCGTCATGCATGGCGGCTCCGGTTTGAGCGAGCAAGACTATATCAACACGATCAATGCCGGAGTTCGGAAGATTAACTACTATAGTTACGCTGCCAGAGCAGGCGCGCACGCTGTAAAAGAGATGATCGAAAAGGAACCGAATATCTTTTATCACGATTTGGCGGTAGTCGGCAAGAATGCGATTAAAGAGGATTTGAGAAGGGCGATGCAGATTTTCTCGAACAAGAGCAGCGTTTTTCAATAATGCATGTAAAGAGGTGAATCCAATGAATCGCGAAAAGCATGAAGAGATAAAGGCAAAGGCGCTGGAGTTATTTGCGAAAGCCAACATTGTGTTAACCGACGCTGAGAAGGAAGCAGTTGAAGTGGCGGACTTTGGGCTTAACAAAGTTGAAGATACCGGTCTGCAATTGATTACGTATGTGAATACCGAGAAAGTGTGCGCAAAAGAGTTGGCGCTGCTGCCATTTCAAACTTGTCCGGAACACAAGCACCCGAAAAGGGATTATGATGATGGCAAGGAAGAAACATTTCGTTGCCGTTACGGAACGGTCTACCTGTATGTGGAGGGAGAAGAAACGAAGGATCGGGTGATGAACCCGCCTGAAGGTGATGAAGCGTACTATACGGCTTTTACAGAAATCATTTTGCGCCCGGGCGAGCAGTACACGATTTATCCGAATACGCTTCATTGGTTTAAAGCAGGGAGTGAGGGAGCGATTGTTTCTGAATTCTCAACCAGGAGTACGGATGAGAGTGATGTGTTTACGGACCCGCGCATTAAACGGATTCCTGTGATCGAGTAAGGTTTCGTGACTGACGTACATTGGTGTTTTACATGAATATCACGCGGAGAAGGAGGAGCACTCCTCCTTTTTTTTGAACATACAGGAATGTATAAGCGACAAGCATATGAATCGGAACGCATATGAAATTTCTTTAATTCATTGAATATACGTACAAATTAAAATAAACTGTAAATAAAAGATGTACTCTTACGTACAAGTTGGTTTGGGTGAAAAACGACTGATGCAAGAAAGGTGTGATGCCATTGTGTTGGAGGAATTGAAACAGCAAGTGCTGGAGGCCAACCTCTCACTGCCGAAGTACGGATTGGTTACGTTTACGTGGGGAAATGTAAGCGGTATCAATCGAGATGCAGGGTTAGTGGTAATTAAGCCGAGTGGTGTCGCTTATGAGGAAATGAAGACCGATGACCTCGTTGTTCTCGATCTGGAAGGAAATATTGTAGAGGGACATTTGAAGCCGTCTTCTGATACGGCGACCCATTTGGTCCTTTACAAGCATTTTCCGGATATAGGCGGGATTGTGCATACACACTCGCCATGGGCAACCGCCTGGGCTCAGGCAGGATATGATCTCCCTGCTTTCGGAACGACACATGCGGACTACTTTAACGGCGCGGTTCCGTGTACGCGACCGATGACAAAAGAAGAAATATTGGGAAATTACGAACTGGAAACGGGCAAGGTCATCGTGGAGACGTTTAGGGACAAAAATCCGAATGAAGTCCCGAGCGTTCTGGTTCACAGCCATGCACCGTTTAATTGGGGGAAAGACCCATCTGAAGCTGTGCACAATGCGGTCGTCCTGGAGGAATGTGCCAAAATGGCGTTTTATTCTTGCCAGTTACATCCTGGCTTGAGAGCGATGGATCACATGTTACTGAAAAAGCATTTTTATCGAAAACACGGGGCAAATGCGTATTACGGTCAAAAGTAACGGAGGGGTCATAAATGACAAAGTATACAATTGGGGTTGACTATGGAACACAATCGGGGCGAGCGGTCCTCGTTTCTCTTGCAGACGGAAAAGAAATAGCCGATCATGTCACTCCATACAAGCATGGTGTCATAGATACCGTTCTTCCGGATTCAGGGATTGAGCTGGGACATGAGTGGGCCCTGCAGCACCCAAATGATTATCTTGAAGTGATTGCCACCTCCATTCCTGCCATACTCAACGATTCGGGAATTGATCCGAAGGACGTGATTGGAATTGGCATTGATTTTACGGCATGTACGATGCTGCCCGTGGATGCTTCTTGCCAGCCCTTGTGTTTTCGCGATGATGTAAAAGACAATCCTCATAGCTGGGTGAAACTTTGGAAGCATCATGCCGCTCAGCCGGAGGCCAATCGAATCAATGAAATTGCAGAACAAAGAGGGGAAACATTTTTGTCCAGATATGGCGGCAAGCTGTCTTCCGAGTGGATGTTGGCGAAAGCCTGGCAAATTCTCAACGAGGCCCCTGAAATCTATGAGAAAGCGGATATGTTTGTCGAAGCGACCGACTGGGTGATTTCACAATTGACCGGGAATTTCTTGCGCAACAGTTGTACTGCCGGATATAAAGCGGTTTGGCATAAGCAGGAAGGTTATCCGGGCAAGGAGTTCTTTCAGGCATTAGACCCGCGTCTTGAGCGTTTCGTTGAAACAAAATTGCGTGGGAAGGTGGTACCGCTCGGAACGAAGGCTGGAGGACTTACGAAAAAAATGGCAGCGTTGACCGGTCTGCCAGAAGGCATCGCAGTGGCGGTCGGCAATGTCGATGCACACGCGGCTGTACCGGCAATGGGCGTGGTCGAACCGGGAAAGATGGCCATGATCATGGGAACTTCAATCTGTCATATGGTCCTCGGGTCCGAGGAAAAGGAAGTTGAGGGCATGTGCGGAGTGGTCGAGGACGGGATTATTCCTGGATTTTACGGCTATGAAGCAGGACAGTCTGCTGTCGGAGATATTTTTGAATGGTATGTGGAAGAAGCGGTTCCAGCGTATGCGCAAAAAGCAGCTCAGAAACAGGGAGTTGATATTCACCGCTATTTGGAAGCAAAGGCTTCTGCGTTACAACCAGGCGAAAGCGGAGTGCTCGCCTTAGATTGGTGGAACGGCAACCGGTCTGTGCTGGTCGATACTGAGCTTGGCGGGCTTTTGATCGGGATGACTTTGCAGACAAAACCGGAGGAAATCTATCGGGCCTTACTGGAAGCGACTGCATTCGGGACAAAAATGATCGTAGAAGCCTTTCAGAAAAATGGGATTGAGATTCACGAACTCTATGCATGTGGCGGACTGCCGCAAAAAAATAAACTGCTGATGCAAATTTTTTCTGACGTCACGAATCTTCCTATTAAAATAGCTGACTCGAAACATACGCCGGCCCTTGGAGCAGCGATGTTTGCTGCGGTGGCAGCCGGAAAAGAGGGAGGCGGCTATGATACGATATTGGAGGCTGCGGAAAAAATGGCTCGTGTGAAGGATGAAGTGATAAAGCCGGTTCCCGAGAATGTTATCCTGTATGCTAAAATATATGAGGAATACAAGCGTTTGCACGATTATTTTGGCCGTGGTGAAAATGATGTGATGAAAAGACTGAAATCACTTCGGACGGTCTCGATTGATTCACCTCTAGGTTCGCCAGCCGTATAGGAGGGGCAATGATGCTTAGGTTGAGACCTTATCGGTTCTGGTTTGTCGTCGGAAGCCAGCATTTATATGGACAAGAGGCGCTTGCAGAGGTCGAGGGGAATTCGCGGAAGATGGCGGAAGGGCTGAATCGCGGAGGAAATCTCCCCTTTGACCTGGAGTTTAAAGGGGTACTGACGGATGCTGAAGCGGTTTCCCGGCTTGTGTTGGCAGCCAATGCCGATGAAAATTGTGCGGGAATTGTGACCTGGATGCACACGTTCTCGCCTGGGAAGATGTGGATCGCGGGTTTGTCATCCCTTCAGAAGCCGCTGCTTCATTTGCATACCCAGTACAACCGGGATATCCCCTGGCAGTCCATTGATATGGATTATATGAATCTGAATCAGTCCGCCCATGGTGACCGGGAGTTTGGGTATACCGTAACGCGCTTGCATATTCCCAGAAAAGTGCTGGTCGGTTATTGGGAGCATAGTGAATTGCAGCGGAAAATGGGTGCGTGGATGAAAACGGCTGTCGCTTTCGGGGAGAGCCGTCAGATCCGAGTGGCGCGGTTCGGAGACAATATGCGCAATGTAGCGGTATCGGAAGGCGATAAAATCGAAGCACAAATCAAATTTGGCTGGACCGTCGACTATCATGGAATCGGCGATTTGGCTGAGAGGATGAAGACTGTTTCGGATGAGCAGGTTGATAGGCTCTTTGAAGAATATACAGAATTGTATGAAATGGATGCGGAAGCACTGGTGCCCGGTTCCCTCCAGGATTCGATCAAAGAGCAAGCCCGAATTGAATTAGGGCTGAGAGCATTTTTGGAAGAGGGTCGTTATACGGCTTTTACGACCAATTTTGAAGACTTGCATGGGATGAAGCAATTGCCTGGGCTGGCTGTACAGCGGTTAATGGCGCAAGGGTATGGTTTTGGCGCCGAAGGGGATTGGAAAACAGCGGCCCTGACTCGTTTGCTGAAAATTATGAGCGATAATCAGACGACTTCTTTTATGGAGGACTACACCTACCATCTGGAGCCTGGAAATGAAATGATTCTTGGTGCCCATATGCTGGAGGTTTGTCCGACAATTTCTTCGGAAAAGCCGCGCGTGTCGGTACGGCCATTGTCAATTGGCGGGAAGGAAGACCCGGCCCGGCTTGTGTTTACCGGGAGAGGCGGTCGAGGCATTGTGGCTTCTATGATAGATGCGGGCGGACGCTTTCGATTGGTCGTCAATGAAGTCGATGCTGTCCAGGTAGGGGCAGAAACGCCCAATCTGCCTGTAGCCAAGGTGTTATGGAAACCGCTGCCTTCCTTTGCGGCTGCCACAGAGGCCTGGATTTATGCAGGAGGCGCCCATCATACCGTGTTTTCCCTTGCCGTCACAAAGGATCAGCTTTATGATTTTGCTGATATGGCTCAGGTAGAATGTGTGATAATAGATGAAAACACGGAATTACGGAGGCTGCGGCAAGAGCTGAAGATAAACGAAGTGATCTGGAAATCGAATCGCATAACTTGATGAATGATGAGGTGCGTTTAGTGGCAGAAACGAAGTACAACAAAGTCAAAGGGTGGATCAAGTCCAAGATTTTGGATGGCACCTACACCCCTAACCAAAAAATTAACTCGGAAACCGAACTGATGAAGCAGTTTGATGTTAGCCGACATACCGTCCGGATTGCCATCGGTGAGCTCGTCAATGAAGGATGGCTTTACCGGGAGCAAGGAGCGGGGACGTTTTGTGCCAATCGCTCTGCGGTTGAACAGGAAGGGAAAAATCCGGGTGATAAAAAGATTGCGATCATTACTACCTATATTTCCGATTATATTTTTCCTTCTATTATCCGGGGTGCCGAGGCGGAAATTAGCCGCGAAGGCTACCAGGTCAGCTTGTTCAGCACAAATAATGATCATGAAAATGAAAAACGGATTCTGGAAACGATTTTGTCACAGCGGTTTGACGGTGTGATTATCGAGCCGACGAAAAGCGCGATTTCCAATCCCAATATCAACTACTACCTGAATTTGGAATTGCTCCATATCCCCTATGTGATGATTAATGCCTGTTACGATGAGCTGGAACCGATCAGTGTCGTTATGAATGATGAAAAGGGCGGATATATGCAGGCAGAGCATTTGATCAAATTGGGCCACGAGAGGATCGTAGGTTTTTTTAAAACGGATGACATACAAGGTTCCAAGCGGATGAAAGGCTTTATTAAAGCGCTGCGGGATTATGGAATTCCGATTAAACCGCAACATATTCTCACCTATTCCACAACGGAAAAAATGACGCGGCCAGCAGAGTATTTAAGCAAATTACTGCATTCTGCTGAGGAAAAGCCAACCGGAATCGTCTGTTACAACGATGAGTTGGCGATGAGGCTGTTAGATGTCATCCGAGAAATGGATTTGGCGGTGCCGAGAGATATTTCCATCGTTGGATTTGACAACTCTTTATTCGCGGAAGTATCGGAAGTCAAGCTGACTACGATTGAGCATCCGAAATCCGGGTTAGGGAAGCTGGCTGCGAAAATGGTACTGGAAATGGTTGCAAAAGGGAAAAGTTCCCGAAAAGGGATGGATATCGAGTCGTTCATGTTTGAACCAAAGCTAGTGGTGCGGAAGTCGACCAGGAGTCTGAGGGCGGACCGGGAATTGAGCGCTGAGGTTGTAGTTGGGGAAGCAGGGGTTGAGTTGGGAAAATCTTGATCTGGATTGTGCTGGAGTGCGGTGTTCCAGCACTTTTTTTGTACCTGCAGCGATGGTTATCGCCTGCTCCTGCAGGCTTTGAGCAAGCCAAGCATTTTCTTTGCGAATCAAAAGAATGGCACCACGCGGCGCTCCCAAATAAGTACATATTTGGTAAGATGATAGGGAAGGAGGGAGCAAACCGTGATCATAGCCACGAAACTTCATATTCCCCGATCACGAAGCCCGCTTGTTGTTCGTTCCAGACTCACCCATCGTTTGCATGAAGGGCTGGATCGTGCGCTTACCTTGATCACAGCGCCTGCCGGGTATGGCAAAACCACCTTGCTGGGCGAGTGGGTGACGACGCTGGAAAATCCCGTCGCCTGGGTCTCTCTTGATCAAGCGGATAATGATCGCATGCGCTTCTGGGCACATACCATTGCGGCGCTAAAACAGGCCTATCCGTCTTTTGACGAACAGGCTGTGCTTCGTCATGCCGTGGAAGATCCATCGGGGTTCTCACTGATTGCCACGCTCGTCAACGGGCTTCATCGTATACCGCAAACGACGGTGCTCGTATGGGATGACTTTCATCACATCGAGGAAGCGTCCATATTCAAGGGAGTCACTTATCTGCTGGAACGCTTGCCGTCACATGTTCATCTCTATCTCGCAAGCCGAAACTTCCCATCGTTGCCCCTCTCGAGAATACGGGCGGGAAATGGGTTGAACTGGCTGGATGCAAGCGATCTCCGCTTCTCTTCGGATGAAACGACTGAATTTTTTGCGAAGTGCGGCGGTATGGACATGGCCATCGAAGACGTGGCTGTCGTACAAAAAAAGACGGAGGGATGGGTAGCGGCGATGCGATTGGCGATCTTATCGTTGCATGAACATGCTGATCCCGCATCGCTGGTCCGGAAGATGGCGGGAACGGAACGTGACATATCGGATTATTTTTTCGATGAAGTGTTATCCTATCAGTCTGAAACGATGCAGCAATTTTTGCTGCAAACGTCGATTTTAGATCGGATGACGGGCGAACTTTGTGAGGCGGTAACTCACATAGCCGAAAGCGATGCCTACCTGCAACAGTTAGACAGGGAAAGCTTGTTTCTTGTGGCTCTGGACGAGCGTCGGGAGTGGTACAGGTACCATCATTTGTTTCAGCAGTTTTTGAAGGCGCACCTGAAAAGGCGGGAGCCGCGGCGATGGCAAACCCTTCACATGGCAGCGGGAGAATGGCTAGAAGCGAACGGGTATCCTCGTGAAGCGGTGAATCATTACCTGGAGGCTGCCAGTTACGAACATGCGCTTTCATTAATAGAGGCGATTACACCAGAGCTGATGGCCAATGAATGGACGACGCTCTGCACGTGGCTCAGCGCTATTCCCGATTCACTGTTATTTGCTAGGCCGATGATGCTTTTGACAAAGCTCGCTTCCCAGTACATGTCCGGGCATGTCGAAGCGGCCACAGTCGGGTATTGGCGAGCGGTTCGCAGGCTGGAAGAGGACACAGCTTCCCTTCATCCTTCTGAAGCCGAAACATTGCATGCCGGACTCGCTTTTCTGACCGCATTTCGCACGTTTTTGGATCGGGATTTTGAATATGCCGTTCAATTTTCAAAGGAATATGTCGAGAAACAACCGGAAGGCAATCTCTTCATTGGATTCGGAAGCGACCGGGATGGCTATCATCCGCTGTGGGACATCTATGTGTCGGATGACGGCCTTCGACTGGCGGAACAGGTGGTAACGCCCTTGCTGTCGATTTGGTCCGGAACCCGAAACGTGTATTTTGTTGCTCATCTGTATATCGACTTTGGAAAAATGCAGTACGAACGAAATCGCTTGGTCGAAGCGGAAAAGGTGATGCGCCAAGCCTATGATATTGGAAGAACGCATCATAATATAAGCCTGATGACCATCGCGGCGCTATGGCTTGCTCGCATTGCCGCCGTGCAGGGAGACGAGGAGATGGCAGACGACAGATTACAAGAGTTAGCCAAACTAGCGTCTGTGAAGGCGAATCCCAATTTGTCCGGGAAAATGGCCTTGTTCCGAGCCATGCAAGGCTGGATGCGTGGGGAAGAGAAACCGATGAGACAATGGCTGAGAAAGAGCGGCTTGCGATTTCAGGATGAGATTCCGGTATCCATGATCAAGGAATATGATCTGCTGGCTGCTATACTGGCAGAGCAGGGAAAAATCGAGGAAGCTGCATCTTTAACGGAGCGTCTCCTCTTTGTTGCTGGAGAAACAAGACGGCAAAGCGATTACATTCGCCTTCTCGTTCGTAAGAGCAGAATTTTTTTTCTTCAAGGAAGGATTACAGAATGTATGGATGTATTAGAAGAAGCGCTTGCATTGGCGTGGCCCGAAGGATACATCCGAACCTTTGTTGACGAAGGGAATGCCTTTGGGCAAATATTGGATCGATATATCCGACTGCGTCAAAATCAACATCGCCGCCCCAGTCATAAGGTGCCTTTATCCTACGTGAAACGATTGCTCAGACTGTTCCCGCCACTTGAAAAGGAAGCCAGCATTCCCCCAGAAAGAACGGCGGTTGCTTTAACAGCCAAAGAACAATGTGTGCTTCGTTTGATGGGAACAGGGATGTCCAATAAAGAAATAGCACTGAAACTGAATGTTTCCCTGGCAACCATAAAAACCCACATTAACAATATCTATGGGAAATTACAGACGAATAATCGATTGCAAGCGCTGGAACGAGCCAGAACACTACAGTTGTTCTGACCCGTTCCTCTTTTTTTGTATAAATCATCTCCACCTCCCTGCTCAACCTTTTTGATCTTTTGTGCCAGGCAGGGTTGATCACAAAGGGATTTGGAAGTTAGTATAATGAGTTGGATAAAGCTATGAAGTGAGGGCAGGAGGATGATGAGGAGATGAATGTTTTAAAGATAAGGCAAATGAACATACCGAAGCGTTACAACGTGACCAGGATTGGTTTACTCATGCTGACTATACTTTTCGCATGGTTGGGTACAGACACTAAAGAGGCAACAGCAAGTGAAAGTGATTATGAATATCAGGAGATTGCCGGTGGTGTAGAGATTACGAAATATGTGGGCACGGCGAAAGATATAACGATTCCGGATACGTTAGGCGGTAAGGGCGTTATACGAATAGGAAATACAGCTTTTCGTAATAAAGATCTGACAAGTGTGACGATTCCGGACAGTGTGACGACCGTCGGGGAATCCGCATTTGCATCCAATCAACTCGAGAGTGTGACGATTCCGGACAGTGTGACGAGTATTGGGAGGTGGGCATTTCAAAACAACCGACTCAAAAGTGTACAAATCGGGAACGGTGTGACGAACATCGAGACTTCCGCATTTGCATCCAATCAACTCGAGAGTGTGACGATTCCGGACAATGTGACGAACGTCGGACATTACGCATTTAAATCCAATCAACTCGAGAGTGTGACGATCCCGGACAGTGTGACGAACATCGGGGATGGGGCATTTGATGACAACCAACTCGAGAGTGTGACGATCCCGGACAGTGTGACCAGCCTTGGGGAGGGGGCATTTCGAAACAACCGACTCCAAAGTGTACAAATCGGGAACGGTGTGACGAACATCGAGACTTCCGCATTTGCATCCAATCAACTCGAGAGTGTGACGATCCCGGACAGTGTGACGAGTATTGGGGGGTGGGCGTTTCGAAACAACCGACTCCAAAGTGTACAAATCGGGAACGGTATGACGATCATCGGGAATGGGGCATTTGAAAACAACCAACTCGAGAGTGTGACGATCCCGGACAGTGTGACGAGTATTGGGGGGTGGGCATTTCGGAACAACCGACTCCAAAGTGTACAAATCGGGAACGGTGTGACGAACATCGGGACTTACGCATTTGCGATCAATCCCCTTAAAGTGATCATCGGGGAAATTGAATCTCAGGCACAAGACTATGCCCAAAATAATGACATTCTATTTCTGAATTTCGATCCATGGAGCAGCGGCGGACAGGAGCAAAAGGAAGCGGCGACGACTGTCAAGGCGCTCTGGAGCAAAACGTTCAGCTTGCAATATCAGTGGACAACAACTGAAGAGACTCCGGCTTTGCCAACCGAACCGGAAGGCGACGGCTGGACGGCGTTTGAAAGCGGAGATACCCTTAATCACTCCCTGGATGATGCGCAAACGACAGATAGTACCTGGTATGTGCACATTTATGCCGAAGATGAAGATGGCAAGGAATTATTTACAGTCCATTCCGGAGCATTTCTACTTGAAGTGCCGGAACAGGTCGCCAGGCCGGTGGCAGATCCTTCCGGTGGTGTGGTTCCTTCCGGCACCAAGGTGACATTGAGTACGCCAACTGAAGGAGCGACGATTTACTACACGACAGATGGCAGCGAACCGACAAGCAGCAGTGCCGAATATACCGCGCCCATCGAAGTGACAACAGAGATGACGATCAAGGCGATTGCCGCGAAGGACGGTATGCTCGACAGCGAAGTGATGGAGGAGCATTATACGATCTTGTCTCCCGAGCAAGTCGCCAAACCGGTTGCAGATCCCTCAGGCGGTGCGGTTCCGTCTGGCACAAGGGTGACATTGAGCACGGCGACCGAGGGAGCAACAATTTACTACACGACGGACGGCAGCACGCCGAGCCGCAGCAGTATGGAATATACCGCACCAATCGAAGTTGCTTCGGAGATGACGATCAAGGCAATTGCTATAAAGTCCGGCATGCTCGACAGCCAAGTAATGACCGAGTCGTACACGATCTTGTCTCCCGAGCAAGTCGCCAAACCGGTTGCAGATCCCTCAGGTGGTGTGGTTCCTTCCGGCACCAAGGTGACATTGAGTACGCCAACTGAAGGAGCGACGATTTACTACACGACAGATGGCAGCGAACCGACAAGCAGCAGTGCCGAATATACCGCGCCCATCGAAGTGACAACAGAGATGACGATCAAGGCGATTGCCGCGAAGGACGGTATGCTCGACAGCGAAGTGATGGAGGAGCATTATACGATCTTGTCTCCCGAGCAAGTCGCCAAACCGGTTGCAGATCCCTCAGGCGGTGCGGTTCCGTCTGGCACAAGGGTGACATTGAGCACGGCGACCGAGGGAGCAACAATTTACTACACGACGGACGGCAGCACGCCGAGCCGCAGCAGTATGGAATATACCGCACCAATCGAAGTTGCTTCGGAGATGACGATCAAGGCAATTGCTATAAAGTCCGGCATGCTCGACAGCCAAGTAATGACCGAGTCGTACACGATCTTGTCTCCCGAGCAAGTCGCCAAACCGGTTGCAGATCCCTCAGGCGGTGCGGTTCCGTCTGGTACAAGGGTGACATTGAGCACGGCGACCGAGGGAGCAACAATTTACTACACGACGGACGGCAGCACGCCGAGCCGCAGCAGTATGGAATATACCGCACCAATCGAAGTTGCTTCGGAGATGACGATCAAGGCAATCGCGATGAAGTCCGGCATGCTCGACAGCCAAGTAATGACCGAGTCGTACACGATCTTGTCTCCCGAGCAAGTCGCCAAACCGGTTGCAGATCCCTCAGGCGGTGCGGTTCCGTCTGGTACAAGGGTGACATTGAGCACGGCGACCGAGGGAGCAACAATTTACTACACGACGGACGGCAGCACGCCGAGCCGCAGCAGTATGGAATATACCGCACCAATCGAAGTTGCTTCGGAGATGACGATCAAGGCAATTGCTATAAAGTCCGGCATGCTCGACAGCCAAGTAATGACCGAGTCGTACACGATCTTGTCTCCCGAGCAAGTCGCCAGGCCGGTGGCAGATCCTTCCGGTGGTGTGGTTCCTTCCGGCACCAAGGTGACATTGAGTACGCCAACTGAAGGAGCGACGGTTTACTACACGACAGATGGCAGCGAACCGACGAGCAGCAGTGCCGAATATACTGCGCCCATCGAAGTGACAACAGAGATGACGATCAAGGCAATCGCGATGAAGTCCGGCATGCTCGACAGCGAACTAATGGAGGAACAGTATACGATTGAAACGATACCTGCACCTGCGAATCTGACAGCTTCGGCAGCTAATCGTTCCGTTACATTGGAGTGGGATGCGGTCACGGAAACAGGCAGCGTGACTTACGCGGTTTACCAAGCAGAAGGCGCATCAGCTCCGGTCGATCCGGCGAACTGGAGGCTCGTTCAATCGAATATTGCAATGAACTCCTACATCGTCACCGGATTAACGAACGGAAAAACGTATGCATTCGCAGTGAAGGCTGTCTCTGCAGAAGGAACCAGTGATTTCTCCAATGTAGCGACAGCGACCCCAAGAGCATCAGGAGGTAACAGCGGTTCCGGTGGTGGTGGCGGAGGTCGCGGGTTGTCCAACAATGCGGATCTTGCGGATCTGCAAGTATGGGCGGGAGGCAAACCATTGAATCTAAGCCCTTCATTTGCTTCTGGAACAACGGCATATACGGCACGTACAACATCCGAACAAGTGGAGCTTGTAGTAAAAGAAGCGCACTCCGCAGCCAAAGTCATTCTACAGGATAAAGTCATGGCCGACAGGGCGAAAGTCGATCTGGAGGAAGGCAAAAATACGTTCGTATTAACGGTACGAGCAGAAAATGATGCGGAGAAAAACTATACGTTGACCATTTACCGCGAAACGCCACAACCGTCCGAACCGGCCATTGAATTTTCCGATATCGCCGGACATTGGGCAAAGAACTACATCCTGCGTGCTGTAGAGAAAGGCTTCGTTAGCGGTTATCCAGACGGCACATTTAAACCGAACAATCCGGTCACTCGCGCCGAGTTTACCGTGATGCTGGCAGGCGCTCTGAAACTGAAAAGTGAAGGTACAGCACTTACGTTTGCCGACAACGAACAAATCGGCGAATGGGCAAAACAAGCCGTTGCACAGGCGGTAGAGGCGAGAATTATCGATGGATACGATGATGGCAGTTTCCGGCCGAACAACCGCATCACGCGTGCAGAGATGGCGGCGATGATCGCCCGGTCCCTTACATTGCAGACGAATCCCGGCATGTCAACCGGCTTTGCCGATGATGAAGTGATTCCACAATGGGCGAAAGGTGCAGTCGAAGCGATCCGCAAACTTGGCATTGTCGATGGGCGGGGAGGAAACCGTTTTGTAGCAAACGAAATCGCAACCCGCGCAGAAGCGACGGTGATGCTGCTTCGGATGTTGGAAGTCAACAAATAAAGATGTGCGCCCGAATTTGAGGATTCGGGCGCTGTGCTTTTTATACGCAGGATACGTACCGTGGTCATAGAAAAAACACCTCCAAGCTGTCCCATATCTTATGCATGGTCGGATTCTCTTGTAGGTGTTTTGATTTTTCTTATGTTACGGGGTCAGTCCAACGTGAGAGTGTTCGCCTTGAGCCACCATACCGTCTCCGGTTTCCTCCCCTGTTTCATAGCGTTTTACTGGTGTCCACTTTCAAAACGACCGGACAGTGGTCGCTCCCCATGACATGGGCATCAATCTGGGCGTCGACCAGAGAAGGGGCAAGTCTGGCGGAAGCCAGAAAATAGTCGATGCGCCAGCCGATGTTTCGCTCGCGGACTTTCGGCATAAACGACCACCACGTATACGCATCGGTGCTGTCCGGGTAGAAGTAGCGGAAGGTGTCAAGAAAGCCTGACTCCAGCAGTTGCGTCATTTTTCCCCGTTCCTCGGGCGTAAAGCCGGAATTGTTCCGGTTTGACTTTGCGTTTTTCAGGTCAATCTCCTGGTGCGCGACATTCAGATCGCCGCAGACGATGACAGGCTTGTCCGCGTCCAGCCGCAGCAGGTACTGGCGAAAGCGGTCTTCCCATTCCAGCCGGTAGTCCAGCCGCGACAGATCACGCTTGGCGTTGGGCGTGTAGACGTTGACCAGGTAAAACGCCTCGTATTCCAGCGTGAGAATCCGTCCTTCCGCCTCGCTGTCTTCCTCGATGCCGTAGCGGACGGAGAGCGGCTCGGCTTTGGTAAATACCGCCGTTCCGGAGTAGCCTTTTTTGACAGCGTAATTCCAGTATTGGTGGTAGCCCGAGGCGAACTCGGTTTCGATTTGCCCTTCCTGCAATTTCGTCTCCTGGATGCAGAACACATCGGCGTCCGTTTCCTTGAAGTAGTCGACAAAGCCTTTATTCACACAGGCTCGCAAGCCATTTACGTTCCATGATACCAGTTTCATATCTGTGTGTTCTCCTTTGCGGCGGTTCGTCCAAACCCGTTCTTCCTTTTTATTATAGAGAAAATACGTGCAAAAAGGGAAAAAAGGCGGCATAGAAAAAGACCGAAGCCAAAACTTCTGCTCTTCGGTCCTGGTGGTTCGTATGTTTAGCCGTTGCGGGCGATCTCATCGCGCACGAGCGGAGCGACTTTTGTTCCCAGAAGCTCGATCGCACGCAGGATGTCACGGTGTGGCAGCGTACCGACGTTGATGTGCAGGAAAAACCGGTTGATTCCCAGTTGCTTGCGCAGCAAAATCATCTTTTCGGCGACGAACTCCGGATCGCCGACGTAGAGCGCTCCCCGCAGACTGCGCGCCGAGTCGAAAGTGGCGCGGGTGTACGGTCCCCAGCCGCGTTCGCGTCCGAGCACGTTCATCTGCGCTTGTGTCGGCGGGAAAAACAGGTCGGCTGCCTGCTCGGTCGTATCCGCGACAAAGCCGTGCGAGTGTGTGGCGATTGGCAGCTTGTCTGGATCGTGGCCAGCCTTTGCAGCCGCTTCCTTGTACAGGGCGACGAGCGGCGCGAAGTTCTCCGGCGAACCGCCGATGATGGCAAATGCGATCGGCAGCCCGAGCATCCCCGCCCGGATCGCCGATTGCGGGGTACCGCCGCTTGCGATCCATACCGGCAGCGGGTTTTGGACGGGGCGAGGATAGACGCCGAGGTTGTCGATTGCCGGGCGCAGACCCCCGCGCCACGTCACTTTTTCCGAATCGCGGAGAGCCAGCAGCAGCTCCAGCTTTTCCGCGAACAATTGGTTATAGTCATCCAGGCTGTAGCCGAAGAGCGGGAAGGATTCGATGAACGAACCCCGTCCGGCCATGATTTCGGCCCGGCCGTTGGAGATGCCGTCCAGGGTGGAGAAATCTTGGAACACGCGAACCGGATCGTCTGAGGACAAGACGCTGACGGCGCTGGTAAGGCGTATTCGTTTGGTCATGGGAGCAGCCGCAGCCAGGATGACAGCGGGCGAGGAGCTTGCATAGTCAGGGCGGTGATGCTCACCGATACCGTATACATCCAAGCCGACCTGATCGGCCAGGACGATCTCCTCCACCGCATTGCGCAAACGCTGCGCGTGGCTGATTACTTCTCCAGTCGCCGGGTCTGGTGTCGTTTCCAGGAATGTGCTGATTCCAATTTCGAAGCTCTTTGCCTGTTCGCTCATAGTCTGTTCCTCCTTTATACCTACACACTACGGGTACTGCCAACCGTTGTCAAATTTCGATGTGCGGCTGTATGATTTCAGGACTGAAAAAGCAAAAGGCCACCTCGAGAGTGACCTTGTTTTGCCGTGTTGCGATTCGAGTTTCTGTCATAATCCCGCCGTTGACATGAGGCACTTGTCCGGTGACAAAGGACGAATCGTCGGAAGCCAGATAAATGTACACCGGTGCCAGCTCGAACGGCTGCCCTGCACGTTTCATGGGTGTTTCCAAACCGAAAGGGTCCATATCGGACCAGGTGCCACTGCATTGACACGAATGCCTTTGCTGACCAGTTGGAGGGACAGGGAACGGGTAAAGGAGACGATGGCACCCTTGGTCGAGGAATAATCGACAAGCAACGGGGCACCTGCATAAGCGGTGACGGAAGCGGTTGAAATAATGGAGCTCCCTTGTCCGAGGTAGGGGAGTGCGGCCTTGGTCATGTAAAAGTGCGGAAAAATATTGGTACGGTACGTATTTTCCAATTGTTCGTCGGTGATGTCCAGGATGCTCACTTGCGGGAACTGGACTGCTTGATTCAAACCTTTTGTGAAAATACGTGCTGTCCTGATTGAGCGAAACCTTTTCCACTTTCCTCCGTCTAAGCAGTATTACGCCACGATGCTGCACGAGGAGGAAGCTGTGCATGAACAAATACATCCTGGGAATCGGCGCGGCTGTGCTATTGCTCGCACAGAGCAGCTCGTTTCCCGTACACGCTGCCGACTATTCCGCGATCCAGCCGTTTTTGGCTGCGAACGGCAAGATCGGCTTTAGCAATGGAAAGGAACGAGTGACGAATGCAATCTACGACGAGAGCATCCAGTACCCGACCAGCATCATAGTTTCCGCAGGCGGGAAAAAAGGAATTCTTGACGCCCGGACAGGCAAGCAACTGACACCTGTGATCTGGGATTCGATCGACATTCCGAGCGACGGAAACATTGCGATCCTCCAGCGGGGAGGGTGGTTCCAGCACCTCAATCTGCAAACAGGCCAGCTTTCGGACACGAAGTTCGTCGGGGCGCACACATACTTCCTGTCTGCTGCCTATCCGGCCGTGATTGCGATGGGTGGAGAGATGCAGATGCTGCTCGATCCCGCAGGCGAGATACTGCTGCCGCCGTTTGCGGGAACGATCATGTTCGTCGACCTGGTGGCAACGAGTGACAGCGAAGAAACTGGAGAGGGAGCACAACAGGAGGGCATGCGAGACAGCATGCGCTTCGTGGCGACACAGACTGCTACGAAGTTTACATTGTACGACCCGGCTGCGATGAAGCCGATCTTCTCGCTGGAAAATGCCCGGTATCTCCCCCAGGATGGCGCGCGTACCGCCTATATCCGGGTACAGGTGGGCGCTAAACAAGGCCTTGTAGACAGCAGGGGCAACTTCGTGCTTGAGCCTGTATACGACCGTCTCGTCTTTTGGAATCACGGATATGTCCGTGTAGAGAGCGAGCAGGGAGTCGGCTTGTGGAAAGATGGACAGATGCTGGCGGAGCCTCGCTTTGCCGACGTCGGGATCGAGTCCAGTACGGACGAGGTGTACCATACGAAAAGCGCCGACAGCAGTACGGTCACCTACCACACAGTGGAGAAGCAAGGTACTGTTCCGCTGAAAACGGGAGCCGAATATTTGCTGCACGGCTACGTTCTGGGCCAGGACCCGAAGACTGGTCTGTACGGCGTAGTCGAGGCGGGCGGTGAAGTGGTCATCCCGTTTCAGTATCCGCGTATCGAAGGACCGCCTGCTGCGCGCCTGTTCATCCGCTCCGACGGGAAAAAAGGGCTGATCCCCGCCAATGGGCTGCCGATGCAGGAGCCGACCGTCTGGTTTGACACGGTGACGACGCTCGGTACGTACAGCATGCTGAGCATACAGGACGGCAAAAAGATCGGTCTGTATTCGGAGAGCAAGGGACTTTTGCTGGCCCCCGAAGCCGGCAGGGTCATTCGCCATGAAGCGGATGCGGGTTACTTGGTACAGGTGACCGAGCCGAACGGGGAAACATTGTACTTCCGAATGGACGGTACGCGCGTCGACCCGCAGGAATCTGCGCGGATGCCGGTGACAGACGCTTTGGATGCCTCCTTTCTGCCAGGCAGCGATGCGCTGCTGATCGAACGGCAGACCGAGCGGACGATTGACAGCTACAGCGGCGCACTCTACCTCGATGCCGAGGCTGGGTTGGTCGTGGGGACCCAAGATGGCGGGCAGACCGCAGACCTCTACACTCCCGAGGGCAAGCCGGTGGCAGGCGAGATTCAGGTTCCTGTGTTGCCGGGCGTCCAGGAGGGAACGCCTGTCGTGTTTGCCAAGCTGGGAGAGGCGGTCTACACCGTAGGCAAGAAAGACGGTCAGGAAGGCTGGGCATTGGTCAAGCTGGCAGATGGGCAGTTTTCGGCGGTCAGCGACTTTGTCTACCGGGATTTCGCTGTTCGTGAGCTTCACGGCAAAAGACTGCTGGTGCTGACCCGCATGGACGGAATATTCGACCTGTGGGCGTTGGGGGAAAACCGCGAGCTTGCGCAATTGAATGAAGTCGTCGCGTTCCAGACGCCCGAATCCCGCGACGTCCTGCTGGTCAAGTCGGCTGCGGGCTGGGATGTCTACAGCTTTGGGCTAAAGCGCCTGAGCGAAGGCAGCTACAGCTCCTTGGAGCTGGCAACGACGCGCGAGGCGGGGGGCAGCGGATTCGTGTACCAGGATGGAAAAACCGGTTTGTACGGACTGCTCGGCGCAGATGCGCGTCCGCTGACCGAGCCGCTGTATGCGTCGATTCAGGCGACCGACCAGGTATTCAACCAGCGTCCAGGCGTGGAAGCTCCGCCGTTTGTCTTTACGACGACACATCATTTCGGCTACCTGGACGCAGAAGGCAATGAGCTGTTCCGCACAGAGCGAAACTAACCCGTTTACGAAGCGAATCACATATGCTTGTGCAAACGAAACACAAGGCTGTTCCGACGTCTGTTGACTGCGGAACGGCTTTTTTTGCTTTGCAAAAGGGGCAATCTGTATGTGTGAAATAATCACAATGACATGTTCAGTTTTTTCAAAAATGCGTTTTCATTCTTGACATTGTTGTTCAAAGTTCACATAATGATAGTATAAGATGTTCGAGAATAACAAGGGTGATGAATAAATGCAACCAAACGAGCGCAGAAAATGGATACTGGAACAGTTGAGCCGAGATGAAAAGATCGACATCGACGAAATGGCCGCACAGCTTAATGTGTCAGCCATGACCATCCGAAGAGATTTGGCCTACCTCGAAGAAGAGGACAAAATCATTCGCACGCTCGGCGGGGCAATACTAAACAAGCCCTTGATCAACGAAACACCCTTTCTCACCAAAGAAGGCAAGTACAGCAGGCAGAAAAAGGCGATCGCCCAAAAAGCGATGACACTGGTTCAGGACCATTCCACCATACTGCTGGATTCTGGCACGACGACACTTGAAATTGCCAGACTGCTCAAGGAAAAAAACAATCTGACAGTGGTGACAAATGACATAAAAATTGCCGCCGAGCTGATGGACAGCGAGGTGAAGGTGATTGTCGCGGGCGGGGAGCTGCAAAACAGCGTCGGGGCGTTGTTCGGCCCGATGACCGAGCTGCTTTTGCAGACGATTCACGTCGATCTGTTCTTCCTTGGGGCACACGCCATTCATCTGGAAGCAGGGGTGACTGCACCGACCTTTGAAAAGGCTTCCATCAAACAGCGCATGCTAGAAGCAGCGGAGTCAACCTGGCTGGTTGCCGATTCGAGCAAGTTTGACCAGAAGTCATTTACGAAAGTGTGCGACCTCTCCCTCCTCGATGGATGGATCACAGATGACGAACTTTCCGATGAAGATGAAGCCAAGGCACGGGAACATCTGAAAGTTGTAACAGCAAAAGGCGGGTGATGCCACGTGAAAATTGGAGTTATTGCCGATGATTTGACAGGTTCCAACGCCACTGGCGTAAGACTGGCCAGACAAGGCTTTGAAGCCGCGACAATGGTTCACTATTCCGATCTGCCCAAGTCCGATTCCTACAACGCTGTATGCATCGACACAGACAGCAGATACGCGAGCGAAGAAGTGGCCCGCACGAGGGTCAAGACAGTGCTGGATAACCTCAAAAAATGGGGCGCGAACGTCATTTGCAAACGAATCGACAGTACCGTCAGGGGAAATATCGGCATTGAAATCGATACAGTATTGAACGAACTGGGGGAAAATGCGGTCGCTGTGGTCGTAGCCTCCTTTCCGGATTCGGGACGCATCACGTCAGGCGGCTATCTGCTCGTAAACGGCATTCCGCTGCAGGTGACCGACGTGGCCCACGATCCGGTCGCACCACTCACCCAGTCGTACGTCCCGGCGCTCGTCCAGAAGCAGAGCCGCTACCCCGTCTCCTACATTGGGCTGGATACTGTCCTGGCTGGTGAAAAGGAAACGGAGCAAGCGTTGCGCGAGCAGATTGCTGCGGGCACACGAATCATCGTGCTCGATGCGGTGACGGACGAGGAAATCGAATCGATCGCCAGGGCGATGGTGGCGATCAAGGAATGTCAGATGATTCCCGTCGATCCGGGACCGCTGACTTCCGCCTATGCCAAGTTCTACACCCGCCAGCACGCAAGCGATAAAAAAATCATCGTGACGGTGGGCAGCATTACCTCGAACGCCGCCAGCCAACTGCAGTACGTGTCGGAGAAAACGAATGCCCAGCCGATTTACGTCGACGCGAAAAAACTGGCCAGTTTTGGGGAATCGTGGGAAGAAGAGACCGACCGCGTGATCCAGACCGTCCTGGACGAGATGGAGCGCCAATCGATTCTCGTCATTACGACGAACTCTCCGTATGCAGATCCGCTTAATCTGAAGGAGATTGCGCGCGAGCAAGGAACCAGCCAGGATGCGCTGGCAAAACGGATCGCCGACGGCCTGGGGAAAATCACCCGCTTCGCGATCCAGAAAAGCCCGTATGAAATCGGCGGGTGCTTTACCAGCGGCGGAGACGTTACGGCTTCGCTGTGTGCCCTGGCTCGCGCGGAAGGTATCAAGCTGGAGGTGGAGGTGCTGCCGTTGGTGGCGTACGGACACCTGATCGGCGGGTACCTGGATGGCATTCCGCTCGTGACCAAAGGCGGCATGGCTGGCGACAAAAAAGCGATTTACGCAAGCATTCAATATCTGATGGCAAAATGCTAAGGAGGAACACCAACATGACAACGGAAAGAGCCATTATTGCAATTCCGATGGGAGACCCTGCGGGAATCGGACCTGAGATTACCATGAAGTCGCTCTCCAAAAAAGAGATTTACGATGTCTGCAAACCGCTCGTAATCGGCGACGCCAAAGTTTTGGCAAAAGCAATCGAGATCGTGAAAGCTGACCTGAAAATCAATACAGTCACATCGCCAGCCGAAGGGAAATACGAACTGGGCACGGTAGATGTCATCGATATGGACAACATTGACATGGCAAAGCTGGAGTACGGACAAGTCTCTGCGCAAGGCGGTCAGGGAGCGTTTGAATACATCAAAAAAGCCGTTGACCTGGCGATGAATGGTGAAGTGAAGGCACTGGCGACTACGCCGATCAACAAGGAGTCGCTGAAAGCGGCGAACGTACCGTTTATCGGCCATACGGAAATGCTTGAGGCGCTGACAAACACCAAAGATCCGCTGACCATGTTCGAAGTAAACGGCATGCGTATTTTCTTCCTGACGCGCCATCTGTCCCTGAAGGATGCTATCGGGCAGATGACCAAGGAACGCGTGCACGACTACCTGATCCGCTGCGACAAAGCGCTTCAGCGTCTGGGTGTCGAGCAACGGAAAATCGCGGTTGCCGGTCTCAACCCGCACAGCGGAGAAGGCGGCCTGTTCGGCATGGAGGAAGTAGAGGAAATCAAACCGGGCATCGAAGCAGCCGTCCAGTCGGGAATCAGCGCGGTAGGACCTGTTCCGGCAGACTCCGTCTTCTTCCAGGCGCTGCAAGGCAGATATGACGCGGTATTGTCCCTCTATCACGACCAGGGCCATATCGCAGCGAAAATGACAGACTTCCACAGAACGATTTCGATTACAAACGGGTTGCCATTCCTGCGCACCTCTGTCGATCACGGTACAGCCTTTGACATTGCCGGAAAAAACATCGCGGAGAGCATCAGCATGGAAGAGTGCATCAAGCTGGCAGCCAAATACGCGCCGAAATTTACGAGCAACACGCTGTAATCACAGGCGGTTTCTTGAGAAAAAAGATGGCAGTACTTGTTGCAATGAAGGGTCGAGTCGATCCTTCATTGCGACATTCAAGTAAATGAAAATGCTTACAAGCAAAGGAGGAGTGACTTGTGGAGGTTTCAGGAACACAAATGGTGCTTGGTTTGGTTTTGGCAGTTATCGTTTTGATTTTTCTCGTGTTGCGTACCAAAATCCACGCTTTTCTGGCACTGATTATCGCTGCTTCGATCGCAGGGATCGTTGGAGGCATGAACCCTGCCAAAGTAGCCGACACGATCTCGTCAGGATTTGGGAGTACACTGGCCTCGATCGGGATTGTCATCGGGTTGGGCGTGATGATCGGGCGGATTCTGGAAGTTTCAGGAGCCGCCGAGACGTTGGCGTATTCCCTGATCAAGTTTGTCGGCAAGAAAAAAGAGGAATGGGCCATGGCGATCGCCGGTTATATCGTGTCGATTCCGATTTTCGTAGACTCTGCATTCGTTATTTTAAGCCCATTGGTAAAAGCGCTTTCAAGAAAGACCGGTAAATCGGTTATTGCACTTGGTGTCGCTTTGGCTGTCGGTCTCGTGATCACGCACTCCTTGGTGCCGCCAACTCCAGGACCGCTCGGTGTAGCAGGTATTTTTGAAGTCGATATCGGCCTGATGATCGGGCTGGGTCTGCTGTTCGGGATTCCGATCATGATTGTGGGGGTTCTGTACGCCAAGTGGCTGGGCAACCGGATTTATCAAATTCCCGATGATTCCGAAGAAGGATTTTCAAGACCTGACGCCAAAGCTGCCTACCAGGAGTTTTTGGATCTGGCTGATCAAAAGGCGTCTGAGCTTCCTTCTCTGGGAAGATCGCTTTTGCCGATTTTGGTTCCGATCATTTTGATCTTCCTCAACACGACGCTTTCTGCTATGGAACTGACGTCAGGATTGTTCGGCGTGCTGGTTTTCCTGGGGAAACCGATTATTGCTGTGAGCATCGGTTTGCTCGTAGCGATCTATTCGCTTGGCCGCCATATGAGCCGCTCCGAGGCGCTTGATCGGATGGAAGAAGGAATCCAGACGGCGGGGATTATCCTGCTTGTAACGGGTGCAGGTGGCGCGCTTGGTGCCGTGCTGCGCGAAAGCGGCGCAGGAGATTTTATCGCCGGGAAAATCGCCGACTTGCCATTGCCGGCTGTCCTGATCCCGTTCTTTATCGCTACCTTGGTACGTCTCGTACAAGGCAGCGGAACCGTAGCGATGGTAACAGCGGCATCGATTTCCGCACCGATTTTGGCCAATCTGGAAGTCAATATGGCATTGGCTGCGCAAGCCGCTGCCATGGGTTCGATGATCTTCTCCTACTTCAACGACAGCTTGTTCTGGGTCGTAAACCGCCTGCTCGGCATCAAGGATGTAAAAGAGCAAATGATGGTCTGGTCTGTGCCGACGACAATCTGCTGGGCGGTTGGACTGGTTTGCTTGCTGATCGCCAACATGTTTGTGTAACGGCAAAAACGGGTGACGCTTTGTGACGTCACCCGTTTTATGCATGTCCGAACCAGAATTGCATCGACAGGACGTAAAAGACCACGATCCCGACCGTTGTCGCGACGAGCAGCAGGATCAGCGTAAAGAGGGAGATCTGCTGGAGTTTGTAGGCTACGAGGAAAAAAATGAAAAAGGCGAGAAAGGCAAGAAACGTGCCTGTTTCAAATTGGCTCAATGAACGTCACCCCATCCGGTAAATGTGCTTTTTCTATCGTACCACAACGAAGCCAGCAAGGGCCTGTAAAGATATAAGAAATTGCGCATATAAAAAGCCGCCCGAGGGCGGCAGGGATTACAAGGTGCGCTTGTGCAAGCGGTAGAACGGCTTTTTGGCGATAAACTTGCGATCGATCAAAAAGGCTGCGGCGAAGCCAAGGACGAGCGAGAGCAGCAGGTGTACATAGGTCATGTAAGGAAGCGCCCTGCCCTCCAGCCTGATATTGTCGGCGCGGTATTCCAGACGCTTCACACCATGCCGGGCAGTCAGCAGATCTTCTTGTCTGGCCAAGTCCTCCAATGGCGCTTCAAACACATAGCGCTCGGGAGAATCGGCGTGAATGAGCAGTGTCACATCAGCCTTTCCTGTTTCGTTCCAGAGCTGGATGTCGTCGTGAGCCAGTGCAGCCGCATCGCCACCGGGGATGATCATTTTGTCCAGAGCCGGGGCGTTCTCGATCGTGTGCCGGGCCACGATGTTGAGGTGGTACTTGGTCGCAAGCGGAGCATCCGATCTGGAAATGGTCCGTACTCGTGTCGTACCTGTGTCCGCATACGTATCGAAAATCGAGGAGAGAGCCAGTTCTTCCATGCCGTCGTAGAGCAGAACGCCCATTTGCTTCTTGTTCCAGCGAAACGCGCTGTTCAGGATGTAGGTAGAAAACTTGTAGTCCAGAACAAAAGGTTCCACTTTTGGATTCGCGACGAATTCGTAGTTGGGATAGCTGATGTCTTTCGCGATTTTGGCAGCCATGGGTTCACCGACTTGTTGCGAGATCAGATGAAGGACTCCATCAATGCCAGCCGTTTGACCGGCAGTCGCCACGGTGTTTCCTTCATGGACATAGCGAACGTCCTCTACCCAGTTTGTATCCGGATAGAATGTGCGCAAGGAAGGAATGGCTTGCCAATGAGACGCGGCCGATTTTCCTTGCAGCAGGCCTGCATCAGCCATGTTGCCCGAACCTCCGCAAATGCTCAGGAACGTCGTAGTTTCGTTGAACGAATGTTTTTGAATCCATTCCCGAGTAGGTGCATACGCCGCATCGTCGAGAATGGGCATGAATGGGATAATGATGACGTCAGGGCTTGTCGCCAGCAGCGCATCCAGCTCCGCATACGTGTAATGCGGGATGACATCGAGACCTCCTGACAGTGACTTGATGTC
Source organism: Brevibacillus sp. TJ4 (assembly GCF_044627595.2). Taxonomy (NCBI): domain Bacteria; kingdom Bacillati; phylum Bacillota; class Bacilli; order Caryophanales; family Paenibacillaceae; genus Brevibacillus; species Brevibacillus sp. TJ4. The sequence continues at coordinate 935,382 of NZ_CP185865.1, forward strand.
ATGGTCGGGTGCGACAGCGTAGACATTGTACGCCTCTGTCATGGAGAACAGCGTGTAGGGAATGAGAAAATCGAAATCCTCTGTCGTAATCGACGAAGGTCCTAATATGACTGCCACGGTTGGCTTTTTTGGATCATGGGGTGGGATTGTGATTCCATCCAGGGCAGGAACGGGCTCTTCACGCAACGACGCGTAAAATTCCTTCTGTGTCTGGGAAAAGCCGAGGAAACCGAGACCGCCTACAAATACAGCCAAACTGAGAACATACACCATCAAACGCAACAAACCTTTTTTCACTTTGTATTCCTCCTGTTTTACAATACCCCTGTAGGGTAACTTGCTTGCAGGAAAAATATAATGCAGCATTGTGAACTCAATATGAACAAAAAACAAAAAAAGAAAAAAACCGCGCATGGCGGTTTCTTCACTGCGGCAAGGTAATGTCAAACGTCGCCCCCGTGCCCGCTTCGCCTCTGACCCGAATGTCGCCGTGATGCCGGTCGATGATTTGCTTCACGATCGACAAACCGAGACCGTTTCCTTTTACAGCGGAATGGCGCGCTTTGTCTACTTTGTAAAAAGGCTGGAAAATATGGCTTCTTTCTTCTTCGGGTATCCCGATCCCGCTATCGGAGAGGGTGACGACGCACATCTTGTCTTGCATGGCAGCCTGTATGCGGATCGTGCCGTCAGCGGGTGTGAACTTGATGCTATTGCTGAGCAAGTTGATCCAGACCTGGCTGAGCTGGTCCTCGTCTGCTTCGATGACGAGCGGCTGCAGATGAAGATCGATGTCGATTCGCTTGGCTTCCCACTGTGGAGCGAGTGCAATCACAACCTTGCGAAGCTGCTCGTCGAGCCGATACGTTCTGGTCTGCAACGGCATGTTGTCCTGCTGCAGACGGGATAATTGCAGCAAATTTTGGCTTAATCGGGACAATCTCTCGCTCTCTTCCTCGATGATCGTCAAATAACGCAGGCGGCTTTCTTCACTTACTTCCTTTTGTTTCAACGCCTTTGTAAAACCGGAAATCGAAGTGAGGGGAGAGCCGATTTCATGCGAGACGTTGGAGACAAAATCCCGCCGCATTTGATCGAGCACGGCGAGCTCTTTTGCCATCTGGTTGAAGCTGGCGCTCAAAATTCCGATCTCGTCCTTGCGCCTGCCCGGGACCTCCACCGCGAATTCTCCTTTTGCCATGCGCCGGGTGGCTTCGGTCAACTGGACGATCGGCTTGACCAGATAGCGGGCAGCGACGACTATCAGAAAACTCCCGATAAACAGGATCAACGCGTACATGACATGAATCGAATCCATCAGTTCCTCGTCGGCTTTGTTCCGCTTCATCGTCACGAACAAGGCGTACGGCTGCCCGTCTACCTGAACTGGCAGGCCAACGACAGGCAGGGAAACGCCGTGGGAGGAAGCAGTGTCGATCCGCTGGAGATCGGTTCGCTGTTCACCGGCGAGGACGCGGGCGACATCAGCAGCCTCTACATCCAGCGGAATTTCTTCCCCGTCGAGCAGGGGATTGCCTGCTGCGTCGTAGAGCTGCGTATGAGTCAGAGACAGACCAGACAAGTGCTGCATGAACGGGACGAGCTCGGCGCCAGGGGTGGAGTGGTAGGCGGCAAGCATCTGTCTTCCATTTTCGAGCAGCATATCCTGTACGATTCCTTTGGCTCGCTCTTCGTACAGCCAGGTGGCGAGGAAAAAGGCCGTCACCAGACTGACCATGACAATGCTGACGAATACGAGTACGACACGTGTGTAAAGCGACTTGATCACGGTGATACCTCCAGGCGATAGCCGAGGCCGCGAATCGTCACGATGCGAAAGCCGGACTCCTCTTCGGGAAAACGCTCGCGAAGCCGTTTGATGTGAACATCTACCGTCCGTTCGTCTCCTTCGTAATCAAGTCCCCAAATCTGCTCGATCAACGTATCGCGGGTAAACAGTTGCCCGGCATAGCTGCCCAGCTTGTACAGCAATTCAAATTCTTTCATGGGGATTGTCCGGGTGTGGCCGTTTTCGTAGACCACTTCGTAGCGCGAACGGTCCAACGACAGATGACCCAGGGTGATCGTGTTGGATACGGCAATGCGATACCGCCGGAGCAGTGCCTTTACGCGCAGGACCAGTTCCACGGGATCAAACGGCTTCACCAGATAATCATCGGTTCCCTGTTTGAAGCCATGTATCCGGTCCTGTGCCTCACCTTTTGCCGTAACCATGATGATTGGCATATCACCCAGCTCGCGGAGTTTGTTGCACAGCTCCCAGCCGTCCATCTGCGGCATCATAATGTCGATCACCGCCAAGTCCACGGGGTGATTTTCGGCGTATGCCAACGCGTCCGCTCCGTTCGTTTTCTCGACGATGTCAAAACCTTCATCCTTCAGATACAGTGCGACCAATTCCCGGATGTGCGGTTCGTCGTCGACCACTAATGCCCTTGGCACGTTTGTTTGCTCCTTTCATACCTGGCTGCCTGGAAATGGTCATGCTAGTACGTGTACAATTGGTACAGGATTTCCCGTTTTTGAGAACAAGCAGCGGGTCATGCTCATGGCACGATTTCGTAACTGTTTCGAAAATATGGTATATTCATCCAGAAGGCAAGATTTCGATTCTGGATTCGAGGCGGTTCGCACGGACAGGAGTGAGGAGCTATGGAAGCCAGCAGCCGTATGGAAGTTGATCGTACACGAGCAAATCGGGCACGGGCAGAACAAAGACGCGTGAAACGAAAAGTGGCGCTGTTTCTTGTGGCTGTCGTCCTTGTCTTACTCGGATCGCTCGCATATGCTGCCTACTGGCTGTTCTACGACCTGGAGCGAATTCCCCGGGGAGAATTGCTTGCAGAGCAGCAGTCTCCCGACGGTATGTACACGGTTCGGATTTATGTGTCCGATGCCGGAGCGACGACGTCTTTTTCCGTTGTCGGGGAGCTGATTGACAACGAGAGCGGGGAGAAAAAGACAATTTATTTCCAGAATAAGGAACATGCTGCCCTGCTCACGTGGCTCGATCGCGATGTCGTGCTGATTAATGGACGCGCGCTCCGCGTACCGGATGACGTGTTTGATTACAGGAAAAACGATTGGCCGGAATATCTGAAAAAAGGAGAGGTGTATCGATGAATTTCCTCGCCAATGGCTGGAATATCTTCTATGTCATTATCCTTGCAGTCGTCTCGGTTTTTACGGGTGAGATCATCACCTTCGTCATGCTGGGCTTTATCCTGATGGCGCTCAACAGCATCCACGGCACATTGAAAAACATACTGGAAAACATGGAGAAGCAAAAGAACGGACAGTAGGCTGCCAAAGCATCAGTCAGACAGTTTTTCCCCGATTGGCGTAATGACTCCGTCCATGCTGACCGTATTTTTTGTTTTCCGGTATTCTTCCAGCCCTCGATCGCCTTTCTGGACAGCCCATTTCTGAAGAGTCTCCCGCTCGCCGTTGTACGAGAAAAACGGCACGCTGTACCCGCAAGACGTTTTGACCGTTTCGATGTGCGCATGGATGATTTGCCTGGCACCGGGCACGCGCTCGAAATGGGCAGAAAGCTCATCCCACTCGGGTGTATCCGGCAGAACGACTGTTCCACGCCCGTACAGGCGCACAATGTTGGGCGGACCTTCAAATGCGACAAACAGAAACGTGATGCGTCCATTTTCCTTCAGATGGGCGCTCGTCTCGTTGCCGCTGCCGGTCAGGTCCAAATAGGCGACTTCGTTCGGCGACAAGATGCGCAGCGTGTCATATCCTTTTGGGGAGAGGTTGACATGTCCGTCTGCCGATAATGGTGCTGACCCCACGAAGAAAATTCGCTGGTTGCGGATGAATTGCTCGTGCTCCGGATGAATCGATGAAAATGTTTTTCCCATAATACGCGCTCCTCGTCATACGCCGTTTTGGAAATATTCTTCATTCTATTCCCAGGCGGGTACGCCGTCAATTGAAAAAATGTGCTTTCTGATGCATACAAAGATGGCGGTGCAGGATGATTTCCTGCACCGCCATTTTCCATCTAGCGATTATCCACTTTCTCCGGATACAGATCGTGATTCATCATCCGGTGCTGCGCCATCTCCTCGTACTTCGTACCCGGCTTGCCGTAGTTGCAGTACGGGTCGATGGAGATGCCGCCGCGCGGGGTGAATTTGCCCCAGACCTCGATGTAACGAGGCTCCATCAGCTTGATCAGGTCGTTCATAATGATGTTGACGCAATCCTCGTGAAAATCGCCGTGGTTGCGGAAGCTGAACAAGTACAGCTTGAGCGACTTGCTCTCGACCATCTTGATGTCGGGAATGTAGCTGATGTAGATCGTGGCGAAGTCAGGCTGTCCGGTGATCGGGCAGAGACTGGTAAACTCCGGACAGTTGAATTTTACAAAATAGTCCCGATACGGGTGTTTATTGTCGAATGTCTCCAGGACGCCCGGATCGTAGGTGTAGCTGTAGGTCGTTCCCTGGTTGCCCAAGAGCGTCAGCGAAGACAGGTCGCGTTCCGAATGGTTTGCCATCTGGTATTCCCTCGTTTCTGTCAAAATTTACACACCGCGTTTGTTTCCCCAGACGAGTGCGTGCAGTTGCGGCAGCACTTTGGCGTCGTTCATCTCCGGGGCAGCCATCGCCTTGTCGATCAGCCATGAATACGACTCCAGCAGCTTGCTGCGCAGCTCGTGCGTATCTGCATTGACCAGATCGCCGTTTCCCGGCTGCAGGTAGAAAGGCAGCTTCGGGTAGCGCTGGTGCACGCGCGCGGCATAGGCAAAATCAGCCTCGTCAAAGACGACCACTTTCAGGCTGGTGCCATTGTGTCCGTGATCGGCCAAACGCTGGATGATCTGGTCCAGCACCTCCCAGTTCGTCTCCATCCCGGAGCTGGGCGGTTTGGGCGAGATCGTCACGTCGTCGATCTCAGCCAGCCACTCCTGCCATCTGCTGCCTTGTGTCTCGACAGCGGTGCGAATGCCTTTTTCCCGCAGCAGGCGGACGAGCGATCCGATGCTTGCGAGCAGCGCGGGATTGCCGCCGGAGATGGTGACGTGGGCAAAGCGGTCCGCGCCAAGGCCGACCAGCTCCTGCCAGATTTCTTCCGCCGTCATCTGCCGGATTTCGTCGCGGGCGCTGCCGTCCCAGGTAAAGGCGGAGTCGCACCAGCTACAGCGGTAATCGCAGCCAGCCGTGCGCACGAACATCGTCTTTTGTCCGATGACCATGCCCTCTCCCTGGATGGTCGGCCCGAAAATCTCCAATACGGGAATCATGCTCATTCGCTCATCCACTCCCGTCTCGCTTCGGCGTAGCTGGTCGGCGTCTCGTACAGGCGGACGAATTCCACGCGTGCCCCGCTGTAGCGCTCGCGGTACGTGTCGGATTGAAGCTGTGCCTCCATCTGCTCGAACAGCCAGACTGCCATGTTTTCCGCTGTTGTGTTCATCGGCGGCAGCATTTCGTTCAGGTAGCGGTGATCGAGGTAGATCTCGATGTGTTCCTTCCAAATCTGTTTGATGTCGCCAAAGTCGATGACCAGACCGATCTCGTCGGGATAGCCGCTGATGCCAAAGACGACGGTATACGTGTGGCCGTGCAGGTTTTTGCATTTTCCTTCGTAGGCGTGCAGGTGGTGGGCTGCGTCGAAGGTAAATTCCTTGCTGACCAATACGCGTTTGCCATGGTAACGAAGCTGTGATTTGTCAATGTCGGTCCCCAGCTTCTGCATGCGGTCTACGATGCGAAAGTCGAAGTGGGCGCTCATCGGGCATCAGTCCCGGTTTCCTGTTTTTCTGCCAGGTACGCGTCCAGTCCGGCTTTGCGCAGGTGGCAGGCCGGGCAATCGCCGCAGCCGTCCCCTTTGATTCCGTTGTAGCAGGTCAGGGTATGTTCGCGGATATAGGAAAAGCCGCCCAGTTCATCGGCCAGCTTCCACGTCTGCGCCTTGTTCAGCCACATCAACGGCGTGTGGATGACAAACGGGTAATCCATCGCCAGGTTGAGCGTCACATTAAGCGACTTGACAAACGAGTCGCGGCAGTCCGGGTAACCGCTGAAGTCCGTCTCGCACACGCCGGTGACGAGGTGGCGTGCACCGCGCTGTTTGGCGAAAACGCCGGCAAACGAGAGGAACAGCAGGTTGCGTCCGTCGACAAACGTGGAGGGAGGCTGTCCTTCCTCCTGGGTAATGGCAATGTCTGTGCGGGTCAATGCGTTGGGGGCAAGCTGGTTCAACAGGCTCATGTCCAGCACCGTGTTGGCTACGCCCAGGTCGCGGGCGATTTGCTGGGCGCATTGAATCTCCAGCTTGTGTCGTTGGCCGTAATCGAAGGTGATCGTTTCTACTTCTGCGAATTGCTGCTTCGCCCAGAACAGACAGGTCGTACTGTCCTGTCCGCCGCTGAAGACAACAACCGCTTTTTCCTTGTTCATGCTCTCCATCTCCTTTTTCAAATGTGGGGAAGAAAGAGAGTTCTTGAACTTGCTCCTGTAAAAAAACAAAACAATACCAAGGTACGGGTATTGTTTTCCACCTTAGTTTTTTATAGAGGGAGTTCGCGAACCTCTCCCATGCCGCAGCATGGATTTGTATGCAATTGCGGGAAGCGTGCAGGCTGCCCGTGGTCATTATACTACATTTCAGCCCGGACGGGGGCATGAAAAAGCAGGATGTGATTCTCAGGAATGACATCAACTTCTCATTTTTGAGAAGAAAAACGGGGAGCATCCCGGGACAGATCGGCGTTTCTTCCTTGGCATCGTTCTTGCTTTGTTATAGTTCGACAAGAAAAAGCGAGGCGGCAGGTGGCCGGAGGAGAGGAGGGAAAGAGGGTATGGCACGATTTGATAAAAAGCTGTTTATTGCCGTCTTGCTTTCCATGGTTCTGCCGCCGCATGGGATTTCCCCGGATTGATCGTCGATGATAAAACCCAAAAACAGCCATTGCCGCAAAAGATAGCGCTTGTTTGGCTGCTTGTCTGGCAGCGCGCTGCTTTTTTGCGGCAAAAGGCAAAGTCTGGAGGAGAGACCATGCAATATCCGCTTACGCCCGATATTCAACCCGAGTTTTGTACGACCGGATCGTTTATGCGTTTGCCGTCCAGCCGGGAGCAGGCCAGGCTTGCGATCGTTGGTCTGCCTTTTGATACGGCGGCATCCTTTCGCGTCGGTGCACGCTTTGCTCCACAGGCGATCCGGCAGGCTTCGATGCTGCTGTTTCCCTACCATCCCGTACACAAGGTGTACCCGTTCGAACAGACGCGGGCGATCGACATCGGGGATGTTTCGATTATCCCGCACAATATCCACCGCAGCTACGAGCGCATCACAGCCGCGATGCTGGACCTGATGAGAAAAGGCATCGTCCCGATCGGGCTGGGCGGCGACCACTCGATCACGCTGGCAACGCTTCGGGCAGCAAAAGAGGTGTATGGACCAGTAGCGCTGATCCAGTTCGATTCCCATACGGACACCTGGGACAGCTATTACGACGAGAAATACTGGCACGGCTCGGCGTTTATCCGCGCCCAGGAGGAAGGTCTGCTGCTGTCCGACAAGGTGTTCCAGCTGGGGATTCGCGGCACGCTGAACCATCCGGGCGATGTGGAAGCGAGCCTGGAGCTGGGCTTTCACGTCATCACCACGCAACAGCTGCGCCAGCGCGGCATCGAGGATGTCATCCGGCAGGTCAAGCGAACGATTGGCGATTCGCCTTGTTTTGTCAGCTTTGATATCGATTTTGTCGATCCGGCGTTTGCGCCCGGGACGGGGACGCCCGAGGTCGGCGGCTTTACCAGCTCCGAGACGCTGGAGCTTTTGCGCTCGTTTGGCGGGCTCAACTACATCGGCTTTGATCTGGTAGAGGTCTTGCCGCCGTATGATCCGGCGCAGACGACGTCGCTTCTCGCGGCTACCCTGATCCATGATTTTGCCGCGCTGGTCGCCCTGGGCAGCCAGACGGAAGAAGCAGGGCAAACGCGAATTTCTCACATATGACAAGGGAGGATGATTGAGATGATGGAGCTGAACATGTACATCAACGGGGAGTGGGTTCATGCCCGTTCCGGCAAGACGCGGGAGGTGCTCAATCCCGCTACTGGCGAAGTAATCGCGCTCGCTGCCGAAGGCGATGTGGAAGATGCCCGCGACGCTATCCAGACAGCGCGTCAGGCGTTTGACAGCGGCATCTGGTCGGAGCTGCCGGCTGCCGAGCGCGGTCGCTATCTGCTGGCGATTGCCGACAAGCTGGAGCAGCAGTCGGAGGAGATCGTGCGGCTGGAGACACTGGACAACGGCAAGCCGCTGCGCGAATCCGCCTTCGACGTAGCCGATGCTGTCGCCTGCTTTCGCTATTACGCCGGGATCGTCACCAAGCCGGACGGCCAGACCTATCACGTCTCGGATCCGATGCAGACGCTCGTCGTGCGCGAGCCTGTCGGCGTGTGCGGGCTGATCGTGCCGTGGAACTACCCGCTTTTGATGGCGGTCTGGAAAATTGCCCCGGCATTGGCGGCAGGCAATACGATCGTGTTCAAGCCGTCCGAAGTAACACCTGTGACAGCGCAAAAGCTGTTTGCCATCATCGACGAGGTCGGTATTCCCAAAGGTGTAGCCAACATGGTGATGGGTGCCGGGCCTACGGTGGGCAACGAGATCGCGGAAAGCCATCTGGTCGACAAGGTCTCCTTTACTGGCGGAACCGTCACCGGGCGCAGCATCATGCGGGCTGCTGCCGGCAACATCAAAAAAATCTCTCTCGAACTGGGCGGCAAATCGCCCAATATCGTCTTCGCCGACGCTGATTTTGAGACGGCGGTTGACTACGCGCTGTTCGGCATTTTTGCCAACCAGGGCGAAGTGTGTTCGGCCGGTTCCCGCTTGCTTTTGGAGGACAGCATCTATGACCGCTTCGTCGCGCGTCTGGTCGAGCGGACGAAAAAAATCCGCATCGGCTCGGGTGACGATCCCGCCACCGAGATGGGTCCGCTGGTGAGCCAGGCGCATATGGAAAAAGTGCTGCGCTACATCGAGCTGGGCAAAGAGGAGGGGGCGACGCTTTTGTGCGGAGGCAATCGCATTACCGAAAACGGACTGGATAAAGGGTACTTCGTCGAGCCGACGATTTTTACCGACGTAACGCCCGAGATGCGCATTGTCCAGGACGAGATTTTCGGTCCTGTGCTCGTCATTCAGCGCTTTTCCGATGAAGCGGAAGCGATCCGCATGGCCAATGATACCCCGTACGGACTGGCGGGCGGCGTATTTACCCAGGACGGGGCAAAAGCGCTGCGTGTGATCAAAAAGCTGCGGGCGGGCATTACCTGGATCAACTGCTTCAACCCGACCTACAACGAAGCTCCGTGGGGCGGCTACAAACAGAGCGGGATCGGTCGTGCGCTCGGGACGTATGGATACGAGGAGTACACCGAGGTCAAACAGATCAACATCAATCTGCAGGTACAGCCGACAGGCTGGTTCGAGGAATAAAGAAAAAGCCGGGTTATCCCGGCTTTTTTGCTTCATTTGGCTTGTTTACTGGCTTTCTGCTTTTAGCGCCACGAGCAGGTTGTCAAGCTCGTTCAGCATGCGGTTGTGGTACTGGTTGTCACTCTCGTCTTCCCGCTTTTGATTGGTCCTCTTGAGGTTTTCCACGATCTTCGTCCGGACGAGTGCTTCTTCGTACTGATCCCGCTGAAAATCGAAGAAAAACTGTTTCTCGGTAATTCCCAGCCCTGCTTTAACCCCTTCTTTCAAATCATACGAGACGTGCAAAAAGGTATCGGCCACAATCTGGATGTAGGCGCGAATTTCCTCTTCGCTCGGGTAGAGGTCATTTTCCTTGGCGTATTCCGCGAGCAGCTTCCGCTCCCGCAATTTCTCAATGGCCTGCTCTTCCGTCAGCTTCATTGAATACAGCTCGGAGTAGGCTTTGTAGAAAGCGACCTTTTTGACGAATTCTTCGTCGACGGCCGGATCGGCGGCTAGATAGTTCGCGTAAGCCGAATGATACGTTCGGGCAAACTGCAAGCCTTTTTGATAATCTTCGGAGTGCTGGATCGGTTCGGGTGTCGGGGGGGCATCTACCCGTTCGTAGGCGACTGTATAGACGATACTCCCCAGGGAGAGTATGAGGAGAAATATCATGGCTGTCAGATGGTATTTCACGATCTCCCCCCTTTGTGACAAGTATTACAACATTTACCATATTACATGCTCTTCCTTTTCCCGTCGAGCAGAAAATTCAGGATTTGTGAAATTTCGTGGAAAGTCTTAGAATAAGGTCAGGTCTTCTCCGTACCCAACCTGAAAGGATGAGTGGCATGATACAGGTATATCCCTCAAATTCAAGATATGCAGTCGATCTGGGCTGGCTGAAAAGCGGACTCAGCTTTTCGTTTGGCGAGTATTTTGATCCCGACAATACGGCGTTTGGCGTGATGCGCGTCTGCAACGACGACTGGATCGCAGGAGGAAAAGGCTTCGGTCCGCATCCGCACAGCGACATGGAGATCGTCACGATCGTTCTGCGCGGAGCGATCAGGCACGAGGACAATCTCGGCAACATCGAGGTAACGGGTGAAGGGCAGGTGCAGCGCATGTCGGCGGCCAGCGGAATCATTCACGCCGAATACAACGCTTCCGAGACGGAAGAGCTTCAACTGCTGCAGCTTTGGTTTATGCCCACCAAGCGCGGTGGAGCCCCTTCGTTTGAGACAGCCAGCTACGATCCGGCGAAGATGCGCAATACTCTGCTGCCAGTCGTCACCCCTGCGGGCGGCGAACAAGCCGCTTCGATCAATCAGGACTTGACGATTTACTTGAGCAGGCTGGAGTCAGGCAAGGAGCTTTCCTTTCAGCAGGAAGCGTCGCGCCGCGTTTTTCTGTTTCTGCTTGAAGGCAGTCTGCGCGTAAACGGAGAGCTGCTGCAACGACGGGATACGGTCCGGATGCATGGCGAGCCGAGTTTGTCGCTCGTCGCTGGTGAAGATGCCTATTTCATGTTGATTGATTTGCCGTAAGAATTAAGGAGGAATCGCGATGCTGCAAGAAAGGCTGCTAATCAAACACGCCGTCGGAGGCAGAACCTTCATCGATACGTCCATTGAGCCGGCCGACTATCGACTGGAGCAGTCGGAACATGGCTGGAAGCTCGTACTGCACCGGAACTATGACGAGATCATGGCAGAGATTTGCAAGTGGAAGGATGAGTTAAACCTGTTTTTGTTCCTGCGGGAGGAAGGTGAGCCGGAGAAAAAAATCTGGTTTTACGTCGAGCAGGGGGCTGTTTCCTACGACAGCGAGCAGCAGCGCCTGACGATTGTCGGCACTTCGCGGATTGAATACGTGCCGGAGCGCTTTGGCGAGATGGGCTAACAGGGAGCGAAAGAGAAAAGGACATCGGCAAACTTTTGTTGACAGGCAAACGATGTTGAGGTACAGTTATCTTAAATTCAAGATATTTTACTGTCGCACACGGCGGCACTCCCCGGATGGGGAATTTTTCCTGGTATAAATCTTTAATTAGAGATATCGAAATTTGAAATATATGTAAGCAAAAGGAGTGTCACACTGATGGGTCATTTCTCTGATTTGGTCAAGCAACGTCGTTCTGCCAACAAGTTTGTGCCGGATACACAGCTTCCGCGAGAAGAGTTGGACGAGATTTTTTCTCTGGTCAAGTATGCGCCTTCCGCCTTCAACCTGCAGCATCAACACTATATCGTCGTGGATGACCCGCAGATCAAAGACCGCATGTACGAAGCAGCATATAGGCAATATAAGGTCAAAACAGCATCGGCGGTCATTCTCGTCCTCGGCGATACGGCAGCATACCAGAACGTGGAGAAAGTAAACGAAGGGCTGCTGCAACTCGGTGTCATCACCAAGCACGAATTCGAACGGGAGGCGTCCTCGGTTCGCTCGTTTTACGAAAGCCGTGGAGAAGGTTTTCAACGCGAGGAAGCCATCCGCAACGCCAGTCTATCCGCCATGCTGTTCATGCTGGCGGCAAAGGACAAGGGCTGGGACACGTGTCCGATGATCGGCTTTGATTCGCAGGCAGTGCAGGAGATACTGAACATCCCGGATCGCTACGTGCCTGTGATGATGATTACGATCGGGAAGGAAGACGTGTCCAGCCAGCGCGTGCGCGGCTATCGCAAGCCAGCGGGCGAATTTGTCAGCTACAATGGCTATCAGGCGTAAACACTACATACAAAAAAGGAGTGGATACCATATGACACAACAAACGGCAGGAATTCATCACATCACCGCATTTGTTACCGATCCGCAGCGAAACGTCGATTTTTACGCCGGTTTTCTCGGTCTGCGTCTGGTGAAAAAAACAATCAATTTTGACGCCCCGGAAGTGTACCACTTGTACTTTGGCAACGAGCTGGGCAGCCCGGGTACGGCGATCACGTTCTTCCCGTGGCCAGGCGCACGGCACGGTCAGGTAGGGGGTGGACAGGTCGGCTACACCACGTTTGTCGTACCGCCGGGATCGCTTGGCTTCTGGGAGCAGCGGCTGCGCAAGTTCGGCATGACTTACTTCCGCATCGAGCGCTTCGGCGAGACGTTCCTGCAATTCCGTGACCCTGACGGCATGCAGTTGGAAATCGTCGAGCGTGAAGAAGGGCCGAACAGCAAGTGGGCGTTTGGCGGAGTTCCCGCAGACAAGGCGATCAAGGGCTTTGGCGGAGCGATTTTGTACAGCATGAATCCGGAAAAGACGATGCATACGTTAGAGCATCTGATGGGTCTTACGAAAGTGGCGGAAGAGGGCAGCCTGATCCGCTTCCGTGCCAGTGGCGACCTGGGCAATGTCATTGACATGAACGCCAAACCGATTCCGCGCGGACAGGATGGTGCCGGAACAGTCCACCACATCGCCTGGAGAGCCAGAGATCTGGAAGATCAGCGCCACTGGCAGGAAGCGGTGAGCAGCTACGGCTTGCGCCCGACGGACATCGTCGACAGACAGTATTTCACAGCCGTCTACTTCCGCGAGAACGGGGGCATCCTGTTTGAAATTGCCACCGACCCGCCGGGCTTTGCGACGGATGAGAGCGTCGAGCATCTGGGTGAAAAGCTGATGCTGCCTGAGTGGTACGAACCGCATCGGGCACAAATCGAGAACGGCTTGCTGCCCTTTGAAGTGCGCGTATTGGAGGAGGACAAAGCGTGATACATCTGTTTCAAAAAGGAACCGACCAAAAGGCCCCGACCTTGCTGCTTTTGCATGGAACAGGGGGGAATGAGCGCGATTTGCTGCCGCTTGGCGCGATGATCCATCCCGCCTCGTCTGTCCTCAGCGTTCGCGGCAACGTATCGGAAAACGGTATGCCCCGCTTTTTTCGCCGCCTGGCGGAAGGCGTCTTTGACGAGCAAGACCTGATCTTTCGGACGAAGGAACTGTACGAGTTTCTCGACCAGGCGGCTGTCGAGCATGGCTTTGACCGCAACAATATCGTGGCGGTCGGCTATTCCAACGGTGCCAATATCGCCGCCAGTCTGATGTTCCACTACACGGACGCGCTTAAAGGAGCGATTCTGTACCATCCGATGGTCCCCCGACGCGGAGTGGATCTGCCCGCTTTGCAGGGTACCCCGGTGTTTATCGGAGCAGGCAAAAACGACCCGATCTGCTCGCCGCAGGAGACAGAAGAATTGACTCGGCTGCTCGAGGGTGCGGGAGCTGCGGTGACGCTTCACTGGGAAGCGTACGGCCACCAGTTGACCGAGCGGGAAGTGCAGGCGTCCGCCGCCTGGTTCCGGGAGAATTGCCTGTAAGAACATTGAGTTGGAAATACGCGATCATTCACCCCTTTTTTCCATTTTCCGTAAAGCTCGGATATAATGGAAGAAAGGGGTGTTTGCTGTGGAAAAAGTAAATATCGCACAGAAATTTACGCTGTTTTCCGACTTGTGGAGTCCCAAGATCGCCGGTGAAATCAACGATACCCACGTCAAGCTGGTGAAGCTCAAGGGCGAATTCGTATGGCATCACCACGAGCATGAGGATGAGATGTTTCTCGTAGTAAAAGGAAGGCTGCTGCTCAAATTCCGCGATCGGGATGTGTGGCTGGAAGAAGGCGAGTTTCTGATCGTCCCGAAAGGAGTAGAACATATGCCTGTAGCTGAGGAGGAGGTGCACGTTCTGCTTTTGGAGCCGAAAACGACGCGCAATACAGGCAATGTGGAAAACGAGAGAACGGTATCTGATCTGTCTGTGATCTAGCCGACAGAGTGGAAATGGGTCTGAAGGTAAAGCGACGAAAATTGCAACAATATTCGTGATAATGGGAAGAAGGGTTGGCAGATGCAGACTGACACATTGCAAGCACATCTCTCCCGGATCATATCCGGGGCAGAAGGGAGCTGGGGCGTGACTGTTTCGGAGATCGGGCGCAAGACGTACTATGCGCATCGGGCCGATGAGCCGTTCATTGCCGAGAGCATTATCAAACTTCCGATCATGGCTGCTGTATTCGCCGCAGCCGCCCAGGGACGCTTTTCCCTGGACGAGCGGGTTGCGCTGCGCCAGGAGGATCTGGTCGCGGGCTCCGGGGTGCTGTACAGGCTCACGCCGGGCCTTCTGCTGACGATCCGTGAGCTGGTCACACTGATGATTATTCAGAGCGACAACACGGCGACAAATGTCCTGATCGACCTGGTCGGCACAGCCCAGATTGAGCAGACGATGCAGGAGCTGGGCATGGAACGCAGTCGCTTCGTGCGCAAGCTGATGATCTATCCGGCAGACTGCGAGGACAACAACCTCGTTACGGCGGGAGATGTGGCGCGAATGTTGGAGATGCTGGCCGAAGGACGATACGTGTCGGCGGGTGCCTGCGAGGAAATGATCGCGATTTTGAAAAAACAGCAGTTTTGCGACGGGCTGCCCTCGCTGTTGCCGAAAGCCGTCTCTTCCACGGGCAAGGAAGAGCAGGCTTGCGATTGGGAAATGGGCAGCAAATCGGGATGGGATACAGGGCGGCAGCACGACGCGGGAATTTTGTACACGAATGGACGCTGCTTTGTCATCGTGGCCCTGTCCCGGGACGTAGAAGCGGAAGGAGCGCTCGCGACGCTTGGCTCACTGGGCAGAACAGTCTACGAGTATGCAAAGCGGGTGTAGGTCTGTCTTCTCACAAAAAAGAGGTGTCCGATCGATCAGGATCAACGGACGCCTCTTTTGCTTTACATAACCTCCTGCAGCGCGAGTGCATGGGACGGAATCAGACATTCAAAGCGGCTCGCTGCATGTGGAGAAACATGCTCCTTCAAGAACCCCATTTTGACAAAAAAACGCAGAGCGGTGTAGACGGTAGAAAGTGTAATGTTGGGCATATCACTTTTGAGCGCGAGATAGACATCCTTGGCTGTAGGCGGGTTGACGGCGCTCAGCATGTGGAGCAAAACCGCTCTTCTTTGTACGGTCAACCGTTTGCCAAGATGCTTGACTTGCTGCGTGACACTGGAGAGTTGTGGATCCATCGCAGCTCACCTCTTTTTTAAAATAATTATTATATAATTTTTATTATCGTTTTCTTGCGCCCGATCGTCAACCCTTTCTTCGCCCGTTTCCTCGACAAAAAACGCCCCGCCTGACAGAAAGGGGGGCGATGACACGTTTCCCTTTTTGCCAGTCGAGGCGTGAATTGTATCCATGATCTCGTTACAGCTTCGTGATGAGCTGGTTGAGGCGCTCTGCCATGCTGGCCAATTCCTCGGTGGCGGCAGCCGTCTCTTCCGTGCTGGCTGAAGTCTGCTCGGTTACCGCGGCGATGCTCTGTGCCGCATGCAGGATTTCATTTACTTGCGCTGCTTGCTGTTCGCTGTTGGCAGCGACTTCGGTGATGCGCTCCGAAGAGTCTCTCACAAAGCGGATGATCTCGGTGAACGATTCACCGGCGCTCGTGATCAGCTCATTTCCGGAACGCACGGTTTCCACTGCGTCTTGCGTGCTTTCCTGCATATTTTGTACGAGCTGGATAATTTCCTTGGTCGCTTCACTGCTCTGGTTGGCCAGCTTTCCGACCGAGTCGGCGACGACAGCAAAGCCGCGTCCATGCTCTCCGGCGCGTGCAGCTTCGATCGAAGCGTTCAGGGCGAGGAGCTTCGTTTGGTCGGCGATGTCTTTGATCGTCGTGACAATCAGATCGATCTTGCGCGAATGATCCAGCAGATAGTGCACTTTTTGCGAAATGTTCCGCATTCCGTCCATCGCGTTGTTCATCAGGTCTCCACCGTTCGTCGCGGCGCTGGCGGTCTGGTTTACGAGCGTGCTGGTCTGATCGATATGGGTAGCGATTTGGCTGATGGCGATGTTCATCTGTGTGATCATTTCCGTGATGTTGTTTACCATGTTGCTTTGATGGACACTGCCGTTCGCCACTTCTTGCACGCTCGCGGTAATTTCCTCAGACGAGCTGGCCAAGGTTTGCGCTGAAGCACCGATGTTAAAGGAGACGTTGCGCAGGTCTCGGGTGATGAAAACGACCAAAAGAATACCGATTGCGATTGCGACGAGAATGACAACGACGACAATAATAAAGGAAGTATAGTAAATATTCACGGATTGGGTGGCAGCATTCTCGGAGCCGGCTCCGTTTACGCCAATCAGTGTGGAGAGCACTTGTGCTGCCGATTCCCATTCTGCGTTGATTTTTTTGACTTCCTGGAGAGTGCGGTCCATGTCCGACCCTCTGGCAATTTCGATGACCACTGGAAGTTTTTGCTTGTAGTCTTGCCAGGACTGGCTGAATTGTGCAAACAGATTTTGCTCTTCTTCAGTAGAGATCAGTGCTTCGTATTGTAAGAGTAGCTGGTCTATTTCTTTACGGCATCGGTAATGTTGTTCTCATATCTGGTCATTTCCGATTCATTGCTTTCCATGCCGAGCGCATTCAAAAACCTTTGGATGTAGACCGTTTGGGTTTCTACTTCGCCGAGCATCGTAACGCTGGGCAGCCAGTTGTCTTTAATCTCGTTTGCCTTGTCGCCCATTTGGCTCATTTGCAGGATGGTGATCCCCCCGGTTACGGCCAGCAAGCATAAGAGTGTGATAAAACCCAGAAGCACCTTTCGTCTGATTGGCATGTTCGTTCCTCCATGATGTTCGAATGACTATCTATCTCAAGAGATACCCATTTTGGATACGGTTGAAACTTTATTATTTTTTTTAATGTCACAATACTGTAAAATGACAAGCCATCTGCTTTTCAAGTCAACTTCTGGTATAATGATCGGGATAAGCATAATTTGGATGGAGGTAGGGACGATGTACAACATGTTGTTGGAATCCCACGTCGGCGGTTGGGAAGTGGCATTCGTACTGCTGATCATAGCTTATATTTTGCACCGAATGGGAAAGGCAAAGGCCGGGAAGATCCTGCATATGATCTTGCGCCTGATGATCGTCATTATTTTGGTTTCGGGAGCAGGTCTGCTTTTCAGCTACCATGCGACCGACGTTTATTTCTACATCAAGGCGATTCTCGCGCTGGTCGTGTTCGGACTGATGGAGATGTCGCTGGGACGCGCATCGAGACAGCAGCCGAGCCTCGGCTTTTTCATCGGGGCGATCGTACTGATGGTAGTGGTTATTTTGTTCGGTTACGAAAATTTCCGATGGTAGTAGGAAGTGCAGCAGGAGGCTTTTGTCCGCGAATCGTTTGCGGGCGAGAGCCTCTTTTCATGTTTGGGACTGACGTGTTGGGAGCAGTGGCGGGTGAAGGTCTTTTCGTTTATGGATGGAATTGGAGAAAAACTCCGCTTTTTATTTATATCGTGGAGGTTTACTCCTTTTTCTTGTATAATGGTGGTAACGATGATGCGATTGCGGCCATTTTTTCCCGCGCACAAGGAGGTGTCAAACGGAAGTGAATATCGTATTGCAGATACAAAGTTTGCTGCCGTCCTTTACCAAGTCGGAGCAAAAAGTAGCGCAGACGGTTCTCGCCCAGACAGAGGATGTGATCTATTTCTCCGTGCTCGATCTCGCCGAAAAGGCGGGGGTGGGGGAGACGACGGTGCTGCGCTTTTGTCGCAAGATCGGGTTTCGCGGCTATCAGGAGTTCAAGCTGGCTTTGGCACAGGAGCTGGTCACTCCGGTCAAAAACCTGCATGGCGAGGTCAGTGAAGACGATTCGCTCCAGACGATCGCGCAAAAGCTGAACGCTGCCAACCAGAAAGCGATCGAAGACACGACTGCGCTGTTTCGGGAAGACGAGCTGGCGCGTTGCGTCGAGCTGCTGCGCAATGCCCGCACGATCCATTTTTACGGGGCGGGAACATCGGCAATGACCGCGCAGGATGCGAAGTACACCTGTCTGCGGCTGGGGCTTAGGGTGGACGCCTTTTCCGAATCCCACCTGCAGGCGATGGCGGCGGCTACGCTGGGCGAGGGGGATGTGGCGGTCGGCCTGTCCGTCTCAGGCAGCACGAAAGATACGATCGAAGCCCTGAAGGTAGCCAGGGAAGCTGGAGCCACGGTCATCTGCATCACGCACTACCGACGCTCGCCGATTACACAGGAGGCGGACATTACCTTGCTGACGGCTGCACAGGAGGGACCGCTGCAAGGCGGATCGCTTGCCGCCAAAATCGCCCAGTTGCACGTAATCGACGTGCTGTTCACCGCGCTCGCGATGCAGATCAGGGAGACGGCGCTCTTGTACAAGGAGCGGACGGCCAAGGCCGTGCTGGAGCGAAAATATTAATCTGGAGTGAAACGACATGAAGCTGTGGGTGGTTGAAGACTATCAGGCGATGAGCCGTCGGGCAGCAGATGTTCTCGCCCGTGAAATAAAAAGGAAGCCGGATAGCGTGCTGGGCCTGGCTACCGGCGGGACACCAGTCGGAATGTACCAGGAGCTGGTCCGGATGCACCGGGAGGAAGGTCTCGACTTTTCCCGGGTTACGAGCTTTAATCTGGACGAATACGTCGGATTGCCTGCCGCTCATCCGCAATCCTATCGCACCTACATGGAAGAAAACCTGTTTGCCAAGGTCAATATCGATCCCCGTATGACCCATATCCCCCGCGGTGACGCGCCTGATCTCGAAGCCGAGTGTGCGCGATACGAGCGGGAGATTGCCCGTGCCGGAGGAATTGACATTCAGGTGCTGGGCATCGGGCGCAACGGTCACATCGGTTTTAACGAGCCCGGCTCCACTGCTGCGACGGCGACGCGGGTGGTGCAACTGACGCGCGATACCGTGGAAGCAAACGCCCGTTACTTCGATTCGCCCGATGAAGTGCCGACACAAGCGATATCTATGGGCATCCGGACGATTCTTGCAGCAAAGCGAATCCTGCTGTTGGCGAGCGGCTCTTCCAAGGCCGAAGCTGTACAGCGCATGCTGGAAGGCGAGCTGACGCCAGAGCTGCCTGCTTCGTTCCTGCGCCAGCACGCTGACGTGACGGTGGTCATGGATCGGCAGGCTGCCTCCCGTCTTCCCGCGGCGACGATTGCCGGTACTGCGGCGGACTGATCCGTCAGGACACTTGTTCACCAATCTGTGTAGGAATATCGATTTGTGCTTGTGTTATACTGGAAATGTCGCAAGAGGAAATCCAGATTTTACATGAGGAGTTGACGATACATGAGCACGAACGAAGCGCTTTTGACCTTGGAGGGCTGGTACACGTACCACAACTTCCGCACGATCAACTGGGAGAAGTGGAAGGCTGCCTCGGCGGACGAGCGCCAGGCTGCGCTGGACGAGCTTTCGACACTGCTGCACGTCTGGGCTGAAAATGAAGAGAAACAGGAAGGCAGCACGGCTGTCTACTCCATTTTGGGACATAAGGCCGATCTCGTTTTCATGTTCCTGCGTCCTACGATGCAAGAGCTGGACGAAATCAAGACCGCGTTCAACAAGACGCGTTTTGCCGCATACACAGAAGCGCCGTATTCCTATGTTTCGGTCGTGGAGCTGAGCAACTACGTCCACAACCCGGGAGAAGATCCAAAGGCCAATCCGCATGTGCGCGAACGCCTCTACCCGATTCTGCCCAAATGGGAGCACATCTGCTTCTATCCGATGAACAAAAAGCGCAATCTGCAAGACAACTGGTATATGCTGACGATGCAGGAGCGCCAGGAAATGATGCGTTCCCACGGCATGATCGGCCGCAAGTACGCAGGAAAAGTCAAACAGATTATCGGCGGTTCGGTCGGCTTTGACGACTGGGAGTGGGGAGTTACCCTGTTTGCCAATGATCCACTGGAATTCAAGCACATCGTCTACGAAATGCGCTTCGACGAAGTGAGCGCACGCTACGGCGAATTCGGCAATTTCCTGGTCGGCAATGTGCTGAACGAAGAGTCGCTGAAGAAGCTCTTGCACGTATAACGGAGTTTTTGAAAAAACGGTTCCCGCGAGTTGATGCGTGAGCCGTTTTTTTGTGCTTATCGCACTACCGGGGGCAAGGTTGTTTTGGATGCCAGATAATGGTACCATCGATGAGATATGCCAAACCGAATCTATCAAAGAGAGGAGCAATGTTTACGTGAACAAACGGAGCAAACCTTGGAGACTGACGGCAGGCGTGACGACTGCGATATTGCTGGGCCCGACACTGGCTGGCGTCGGGGCACCCGGTGTGCTGCCGGCTGCGTATGCTGCGGAGCAAGCCGCCGGCGAACTGAGCCGGGAAGACGCGATCAAGCGGGCTCAGGAGCAGTTGGAGTTTCTGGCGGGCTACAAGCTGGAGCGAGCGAACCACTATGTAGATCCAACAGAATCGGTATATTGGACCATGACCTGGAAAAATGACAGCAATGAAAGGATCTCTATCGATCTGGACGCATCGACGGGTGTCCTTCAGCGCTTCTTCCGTTACGTGGAACGGCCCAGCTCTGCTGTTGCAGGGGGCAAGCTGGATGCAGAAGCAGCAAAACAGACGGCAGTGCGGTTTTTGGAAAAGGTGGCCAGTCCCGAGGAACGGGCCAAATTGTCAGAAGCAAATGAATATCCGAGCTTCTCTGGCTATTATGGCAGTGTCCGGGAAAACCAGTTTACGTTTACCCGTGTAGAAAACGGCCTGCCTTTCCTCGAAAACGGATTTGAAATCGTTCTGGACGAGACGGGTGAAGTTCAATCGTACTGGCGCAACTGGTATGAGGGAGAACTTCCCGACCCTGCCGAGGTCATCTCCGAGGAGGAAGCGGCGGAGCTGCTCGCACAGGAAATAGCGCCATCCCTGATGCATCAATCGCTTTCGTCGATGTATCCGACTATCGCCTCGAACAGCCAGACAGCAATGATCTACCGTTTTGGGCCGCATGATCCGCAGTATGTAAACGCTGTTGACGGGACAGTCATCAACGCGTTGGGCAAACCGTCCCAAGCCAGAACGATTGAGCCGCTGGGCAGCACCGTTTCCACAGTGCAGCAACAAAGGATTACGGTGGAAGAAGCGCAGAAAATCGCGGATCAGGTCATTAAACGGCTGCCTGGAAACTACCAGTCGGAAGGGCAGCGAGGAAGCGGCTCCAGCTCCGGTTCCGACGGGATCGAGTACAGCTACTGGGTGTTTGCATACGAGCCGCTGCACGGGAGCGGCGAGGACGCCGTGCCAGTGGAAATCTCGATCGGAGACCGGGGAGAGTTGGTCGAATACCAGCTCGATTCCAATCGCCGCTTCGGCAGTACCGGCCCGATCACCGGGGAGACGGTGACATGGGAGCAGGCGCAGCAAAGTGCGGTTGAGCTGGTGAAAACGCTCTTGGCAGACAGGCTGGGAGAAATCTACCTGATGCCGGATCCAGGCGAAGGGCAAGTGAAATGGGCGCTGGAGCAAGGCAGCTCGTACCGCGTATCGTTTGGCTGGCTGCACGCAGGTGTGCCGATCGAAAACGCCGAATTTTCGGTTGATGTAGACCCGAAAACGGGAGAGGTGGTCGAACTGCGCGTGAATTTGCGCGACCTGCGCCGGACTTTGGCAGAGCCCAAACAGGCCGTCGACCTCGATACGGTGAGAGCGACCTTGAGGGACGAACACAAGCTGATGCTTACGTATTACCAGCCGGGAATCTATTTCCAACCTTCCGAAGCCGCGAATGGACCGCTTCTCGTCTATCGCTACGTCGGCGAATCCGGCTTTGTCGACGCCACGACAGGGGAGTGGATCAGCTACAGCCAGCTTGAGGAAAGAGCGAAACCGCAGGACATCGCCGACCACCCGCAGCAGGAGGCGCTGGAATGGGCGGTTCGATACGGCCTTTTGCAGGTGACCGACGGCAAACTGGAACCGGAGCGGCAAGTGACGCGCGGGGAAATGGCACAAGTTATTTCGCGCTTGTCTGACATGGCGGAATTCCACAGAGCGGTCTACTTCGGCTACGACGACACCGAGCAGGTGACGTTCGCCGACATTGGCGAGACGCATCCGCTCTACGGCGTCATCCAGAAAAATCTGCGCCAAGGCTACATCGAAAAGACAGCGCAGCGCTTTGAGCCGGAGCAGCCGGTGACGCGCGCCCAGGCTGCCGACATGATCGCCCGCTTGCTCGGCTACAAGGACTTGCTCGACAATCCGGAAATCTTTAATTCGCCTTTCACGGATTTGCAGAGCCATCAGGTCGCAGCCGTCAGCATTTTGCACGGCGAAGGCGTTTTCCCGGGAAAATCGGCCAACCGCTTTGATCCGAATGGCTCGCTGACCCGGGCTGAATTGGCGCAAATCGCACAGGCGCTGGTGCAATATAAAGAAAAGAGATAAAAACGTAACAAACTCTTTGCTTTGGATATGGTCTCGTTTTTGCTATTCTAAACAGTGATAAGAGCGAGGACAGATACAACATGAAGATCACGCACTGTGGAGGGGAACGAGACTGAGCTTTTACTCTTTTCGCATCGGAAATCGAACAATCAAGACTGCAATCGGCACAGCGATTTCCATTTTGATCGCCCAGCAGTTGGGATTGATGTTTTACGCAGCGGCAGGGATCATTACCATCCTGTGCATCCAGGTGACAGTCAAGCAGTCGGTCAGGACAGCGCTCAACCGCTTCCTGGCCAGCCTGCTCGGGCTGGGTCTGGGTGCTGCCTGGTTTTACCTGATCGGCTTCACACCGCTTGCGCTGTTGCTGACGATTCTCGTCTTTATGCCAATCGCCGTCCGCGTCCGGATTCAGGAAGGCTTTGTGACCAGCATGGTCGTATTGATGCACCTCTACGCGGAGGAGCGGATGGACCTGGCGCTTATTGCCAACGAGCTGGCCCTTTTGACGATCGGGATCGGGGTGGCGCTGCTCGTCAACCTGTACATGCCCAGCCTGGAAAAGGAACTGAAGGCGATGCAGGAAAAAGTGGAGGAGCATTTCAGCAAAATTCTCCGCGAGTACAGCCACTACTTGCGTTTTGGCGACAACGAATGGGACGGTCGCGAGCTGATCGAACTGACCAGCCTGTTGGACAAGGCCGTCAAGCTGGCTTCGCGAGACGTCGAAAACCGCCTCGGACGCGGAGACGATACGTATCGCTCCTACTTTGTAATGCGGGAAAAGCAATTTGAGCTGTTGGAGCGGATGATGCCGATCGTCTCTACTCTCGACGCCCAGGTTCCGCAAGGGTTGCAGATCGCCGACTTTTTGGAGCGGCTCAGCGATTCGGTCCACCCCGGCAACACCGCCTACCGCTACCTGGACCAGCTTCGGGAAATGCGCGAGGAGATCCAGGCGTCGCCTTTGCCGAAGACACGCGAAGAATTTGAGACGCGCGCGGCGCTGTTCTATTTGCTGCGCGAGATCGAAAACTACCTGTACATCAAACATGAGCTGGGCAAAAACGAGGGGAACAGCCCCGCAAGCAAAAAGACCGCACGTGAGCCATAGACGGCCAGGCGGTCTTTTTGCTGTCATGGGAGGCAAAGTGCAAGCATATAAACAAAGCAACCAAGCTGAGTGAAAATGGAGTATTAGCAATTATTTGACTATTTAATAAACGGCAGGTATAATTTGGATAACTTTGTTAGTAAATATAACTAACTACTAGGTGGTGAGAAATGAGACGTGCATGGTCTCAACAAAGCAGGTAACCGAAAGCTCGTCAAGCTGTTGAACAAGGAAGAGGTTTTGCAGCAGGTCATCCAGCACGGTCAGATGTCTCGGGCCGACATCGCCAAGCGGACACAGCTCAGCCGCCCTTGCGTCTCCGCCCTCGTCGAAGAAATGATCCACGAAGGGCTGTTGCAGGAAG
This sequence comes from Brevibacillus sp. TJ4, assembly GCF_044627595.2. NCBI lineage: Bacteria > Bacillati > Bacillota > Bacilli > Caryophanales > Paenibacillaceae > Brevibacillus > Brevibacillus sp. TJ4. The sequence goes on from NZ_CP185865.1 coordinate 959,607, forward strand.
TGGGAATGGGCGACTCCAAAGGCGGGCGAAAACCGATCCTCTTGGAGTACAACTACCAGGCCTTTGTCATCGCCGGAGCGATTTTCGAGGGCACTTCGCTGGACATGACGATAGCCGACCTGAAGGGTGAGTTCCTCGCCCGCTACCGGAAAAAGCTGGCCCAGCCTGCCGATGGAGAGGCCGTCATTGCCGACTTGGCGCATGGTTTGGAACATTTGCTAAAAGAGAGCGGAATGGCGCGGGAGCGGTTGTTGGGAATCGGCGTCGGCTTGCAGGGCGTGACACAGCGCGGGAGCGGCACCGTCAGCTTTTCTCCGAGTACGGGCTGGATGGGGTCGCCGATCCAGCAGACGATAGAAGCGCGTCTGGGCGTCCCGGTGATCATCGACAACGACGTCAACCTGATGACGCTGGGCGAGTATGTGCGGGGTGTCGGCGTCGGCCATTCCCATGTCGTCTACATGTACGTCGGTACGGGGATTGGCTCCGGCGTGATCCTGGACGGACAATTTTACCGGGGCAGCCGGGACGCTGCCGGAGAGATCGGATTCATGCTGATCGGTCCTGATCACAAGCGTCGTGACAGCGCTTCCGGCGTCTTTGAGTCGCACTATTCCGTACCCGGCATTTTGCAGCGGGCCAAGGGAGTTCTCTCTGACCTTCAGGAAGGGTCGAGTGTCATACAGGAGCTGAACCGTCACGCCAGGGCAGGCAGCCTCGAAGCGCGCAATCTGCTCGACGAGGTATACCGCCACTGGGCGTATGGGATCGCCAACATCGCAAGCGTAGTCAACCCGGAACTTTTGATCCTGAGCGGAGAGATGGTCCATATCGATGACGAAGGGGTGAAGCGAATAGCAGATTGGCTCACGGAATGGGTGCCGGAAGTGCCCATTCTGAAAAAGGCGGTACTCGGCGAGCAGGCAGGACTGATTGGCGCCGTACATTCCGTGTTGGAGTCATTCCCATCGATGAGCCTGCTTCACAAGGTAAAAGAAGAATAAGGGGGAGAACGCTTTGAAAAAGAAGAGTACACACATAAGCAAATGGATAAGAGGACTGTTTGCCGGTTCGCTGGCGCTCATGGTCGCTGCATGTTCAAGCGGAGGGCAGCAGCCGGCACCTCCCGAAAACAGCCAGGGCAGCGGGACGGGCGGACAGACTGCGGAGCAGCCGGCTCCATCCGACGAACCACAGCAGCTGGTCATCTACACGGGGCGCGACAAGAACATCTTTGAACTGGTAATTCCGAAATTCAACGACAAATACCCGAATATCGAAGTCGAGACGCTGGAGATGGGGGCACAGCAAATTCTTGAGCGTGTCCGCGCCGAAAAGGCCAATCCGCAGGCAGATTTCTGGTGGGGTGGCACACAGTCCGCGCTGAGCACGGCAGCCAATGAAGGCCTGCTGGAAGCATACAAGCCTACGTTTGCCGACCAGATCCCTGATCTCTACAAAGACCCGCAGGATCGCTGGTACGGGGAAATGCTGCTCCCGGAAGTAATCATGTACAACAAGGATGCGATGAGCCGGGAAGAAGCGCCGCAAGATTGGGATGATTTGCTCGATCCCAAGTACAAGGACAAAATCGTCATCCGCAACGTGCTGCCATCAGGAACGATGCGCACCATCTACTCGGCAATGATCTATCGCCAGGGTCCGGATACGCCGGAAAAAGGGTATGAGTGGCTGATGAAGCTGGACGCCAACACCAAGGAGTACACCCAGGACCCGACCAACCTCTACCTCAAGCTGGACCGCCAGGAGGGGCTGATCTCCCTGTGGAACCTGCAGGACGTGCTGATTCAGGGGCTGAAAAACAACCACCCGTACGACTTTATTTATCCCGAGAGCGGGGCGCCGATTCTCGTCGATGGCGTGGCGATCATCAAGGGAGCGAAAAATCCGGATGCCGCGAAAAAGTTCATGGAATTCCTGATGAGCCCGGAGATGGCGGCCGAATTGGCCAAGGAGCGCTTCCAGTTCCCGTCCCGCACCGACATCGGCAAGGATCAGCTACCGGATATCATGCGAAACCTGGAGCTGAAGCCGCTTGAGCTGGATTGGGACGTCATGGCGGAAAAAGAGATGGAATGGATGCAGTACTGGGACGAAAACATCAAGGGAAAAGCGCAGAAGTAAACGATTCGGGAGAGCAAGACTGCCCGAAAGGCTAAGGGCAGGATGATGGCGGACGGAGAGGAGCGATCCCCTCCGTCCTATCGCTTGCCGTCCTTGGACACAGCAATTTTTTCACAAAAGGAGGGTCATCTACTGGATGAGCAGCGTCACACTGGATCACGTACACAAACAGTTTGGCACGGCAAAGGGGGTAGAGGATGTACACATTCACATCGAATCGGGCGAATTTTTTACCTTTCTCGGGCCCAGCGGCTGCGGCAAGACGACCACGCTGCGGATGATCGCCGGTTTTTACTACCCGTCGCAGGGCAGCATCCGGTTTGATCAGCAGGATGTGACCTCCGTGCCGCCGCACAAGCGAAATACAGGCATGGTGTTTCAAAACTACGCGCTGTTTCCGCATATGACCGTATTTGAAAACATCGCATTCGGCTTGCAGGTGCGCAAAATGGGCAAGGAAGAGACACGCGAGCGGGTGGAGAAGATGATGAAGCGCGTCCGGCTGGAAGGCTACGGCGAACGCCGCATCGACCAGCTCTCGGGCGGTCAGCAGCAGCGTGTAGCACTGGCCCGGGCACTGGTCATCGAGCCACAGATTTTGCTCCTGGATGAGCCGCTCTCCAACCTGGATGCCAAGCTGCGGGAAGAGACGCGCTTTGAAATCAAGCGGCTGCAACTGGAATTGGGAATCACCACGATCTACGTCACACACGACCAGGCTGAGGCGATGTCCATGTCAGACCGGATCATGGTGATGAAAAACGGCGAGGTGCAGCAGGTCGGAACGCCCTACGAAATCTACCACGCCCCCGTCAACCGCTTTGTCGCCTCCTTTATCGGCGAGACCAATTTGTGGGAAGGGACGGTAGTTGCTGTAGACGGGGAGGAGGTGCGCGTGCAGCTCGCTGCCGGACAAATGCTCACGGGTATGCGCAAACACGCCTCTCCGCGCGCCAATTTGACGACGGGCAGCAAAGTCGTCATGTCGATCCGGCCGGAGTCTGTGGAGGAAAGAACGGCCGCCGAGGGAGAGAATACCGTCAGCGGAACCGTGCAGTTGGCTGAATTTACCGGGGCTTGCGTCAACTACGTCACCACGGTCGGCAGCGAGCAATTGCGCAGCATGTCGATCAATCTCGGCAGGCCGATCAAACAGCGTGGTGCCACGATCCACTGGCATATTCCCAAAGAGAGCATTTACTTTGCCGAGTGAGGAGGAGAAGCGATGAATACCGAACTGCAACCCGTTTCGGCACCGACCAGGCGAAAATCGATCACCGCTTCCCCTGCCTTTGTCTACGTCCTGGTGTCGCCGCTCTACATCATTTTGCTGGCGTATGTCATCTATCCGTTGTATGAGACGTTTCTATCCAGCGTCAATGTAAATGAGGAATTCACGTGGAAAAACTACGCGCGCTTTTTCAGCCTGGAGCATACCGCCAATCTCGAGGCGCTGTGGACAAGTGTGTACATATCCGTACTCAGCGTCATCACCTGCGGCATTGTCGGGGTGAGCATGGCGTTTTTGCTGGAGCGCTACGAGTTTCCGGGACGCAAAATTCTCTCTGTCCTCGCCTTGGTCCCGATGGCGCTGCCGCCGCTGATCGGCGTTTTGTCGTTTACGTTCCTGTACGGGGAGAGCGGCATTTTCCCGCGAGCGATCAAGGAGTTGTTTGGACTGTCTCAGGTTCCGTTCTCGCTCAAAGGTTTTTGGGGCGTAGTCGTCGTTCATACTTTTACCATGTACCCCTATTTCTTTATGACGGCGAGCGCGGCGATCAAAGGGCTTGATCCCTCACTGGAAGAGGCTGCGGCAAGCCTCGGGGCCAATCGCTTTACGGTCTGGCGCCGCGTCATCCTGCCGATGCTGACACCGGCGATGGTGGCTTCCGCGCTGCTCGTATTCATGGTCTCGATGGCATCGTATACCGCTCCGCTTATTTTTGGCATTGACCGGACGATGACGATGCAGATCTACCTGTCCCGCACCAACGGAGCCCTGGACATGGCAGCCACCCAGTCGACGATCCTGTCCATCGTCTCTGTCGCCTTCCTGCTTGTGATGCGCTGGTATCAGGGCAGACGCAACTACCAGAACATGAGCAAAGGCGTGAGCGTCCATCGCACGGAAATCCGCAGCAAAGTCGGCCGCTACGCGACGATTGTCCTGTCGTTTGTCGGGACGCTTGTTCTGATGCTGCCGATCCTCGTCATCGTGCTGATTTCCTTCTCCGTCGACGGGACGTGGACGGTCCAGGTGCTGCCGCCGGAGTACACCTTCCAGCATTACGTCGACCTGTTTACCGACAGCAAGACATGGCGGCCGATCGCCAACAGTCTGCAGCTTTCTGCCGTCGCCTCCGTCGGCATCGTCTTGTTCGGGGTCGCCGCCGCATATGCGATGGTTCGCCTCAACTTCCGCGGAAAGGCACTGATGGACACCCTGATCATGCTGCCCTGGGCATTGCCGGGAACCGTCGTCGCAGTCAACCTGATCGCAGCTTTCAGCACGCCCAACGTCTTCAGCTTCAACCAGGTGCTGATCGGCTCGTTCTGGATCATTCCGCTCGCCTACTTTGTCCGCCATCTGCCGCTCGTCTTCCGCTCGACGCAGGCGACGCTGATGCAGATGGACCCGTCTGTGGAGGAAGCGGCGCGCAATCTGGGGGCGTCGTGGTGGTACAGCTTTCGCCGCGTCGTCTTTCCGATGGCGTGGGGCGGCATCCTGGCGGGCACACTGCTGGCATTCGTGCAATGTATCGGGGAGTTTGTCGCCTCGATCCTGATTTTTACCACGCGGACGATACCGCTCTCTGTGGCGATTTTCCAGCGCATGTACAGCTTTGAGTTCGGCACCGCCTGCGCGTATGGGGTCTTGCAGATTTTGGTCATTATCATCGTCTTGTTCCTGTCGCGAAAACTTGCTGGCGACAAGGCAGGAACAGCCGTCTGAGGACGCCCGCCGTCGGGTGTTCGCCGTTTTGTGGCCTTCCTTTTTCGTTCAATCCACGGCTTCTGCTGCAACAGATGCCGTGATTGAGATAAATACCAATCTGAAAAGGGAACGGAGGATTGCACATGAGGAATGGGAAACGTGTCAAGCTGTCCACGCTTGCCGCTACCGTGGCGCTGGCGAGCAGCATCCTGCTGCCAGTCAGCCCGCAGCCAGCCTATGCCGACAGGGGAGTCGTCGATCTGTGGAAGGCGATAAAACCGCTGACTACGATCGCCACCGCGATGAATACCGGGGCGCATCCTGACGACGAGCACAGCGCTACACTGGCGTATTTGTCTTTGGGCAAAGGCGTGGAGACGAGCAGCGTCATCGCCAATCGCGGCGAGGGCGGTCAAAACGAGATCGGCAGCGAGCTGGGGAATGCGCTGGGCATTATCCGCACCCGCGAGCTGCAGGAAGCCTCCAAGGTGACGAATGTGCATCTGGAGCTTTTGAGCCAGCAGATTGATGATCCGATTTACGATTTTGGCTTCTCCAAAAGTCCCGACGAAACGCTTGAAAAATGGGGAGAGCAGGTGGCGTATGAGAGGCTGATTCGCACCATTCGCACGCTGCGGCCTGATGTGCTGATTCCTTCCTTTCTAAATGAACCATCGACCCACGGCCACCATCGCGCGATCAATATTATGACGGTCCGGGCGTTTGCGGACGCCGCAGATCCCACTGTCTTTCCCGCCCATCTGAGGGAGGGTCTCGCCCCGTGGCAGCCGAAAAAACTGTATGTGCCGGCCAGCGAAAACTCGTATTCGGTACGCGTTCCCGTCGGTGACTACGACGTCGTATACGGCGCTTCCTACACGCAGCTTGGCGAGGAATCGCGGTTTATGCACAAGAGCCAGGGGATGGGACGCCATTACGACGAAGGGCCGCGCTACAGCTACTACAAGCTGGAGCAATCAACGGCGGCATCGCTCGTAAACGAACAGGAGAGCGATTTCTTTGACGGCATCGCGTTTACCTTCGACGACCTGGCCCGCGAAGTGACCTTGCAGCCGGGAGCGGGGCCGATCGTCTCCGACCTGCGCCAGCTGCAGCGGCAAGCAGATGCGGTCATTGCTGCCTTCCCGAGCTTCCCTGACGTAGCGGAGCAGGTGCACAAGATGCTGGCTACGGTTCAAAGCACAGCGGCCAAAGTGCAGGCATCAGCGCTGGAGGACAGCGTCAAGCAAGACTTGCTGCACCGTTTGGCGATCAAGGAAAAGCAGTTGAACAAGGCCAGTCTCGAGGCGCTCTCTCTGGTCGTCAAGCTGCGGCCGGATACGCATGAGCTGGTGGCCGGTCAAACGACAAAAATCAGCGTTACGGCGTACAACGGCGGAAGCGCGTCTGTCGAGCAGGTGCAACTGAACCTGAACCTGCCACGCGGCTGGCAGGCAAAAGCGCTGGGCGCAACGAGCTTTTCCAGTCTCGGCTACAACCAGACGGTGAAGGCGGAGTATGAGGTGACAGTACCAGCCAACGCTGCCCTGTTCCAACCGTACGCCGCACCGGAAGTGACGGCAGATGTCGCGTACCATTTTGCCGGCACCGCCTCGAAAACGACGTTCAGCTCCGACAATCCCGTCGCCGTTTTGCCCGCGTTTGCCATGGAGCTGAGCCCCGAAGCAGCCGTTCTGAATACGCTGAAACCAACAGATCCGATTCCGGTCAAAGTGACCGTGCGAAATTACACGCCCGGCTCTGTTCAGACAAACATCTCCCTGCAAGTGCCAGACGGCTGGAAGGTGGAGCCGCAGACGACCCCACTCGCCTTTTCCGCCAAAGGGCAGACGCTGTCCGCAGCCTTTACGGTCACCGCTTCCTCTGGTGTTCGCTCCGGCATTTACGGGATTACCGCAGTCGCATCCGGCGGCGGCAAAGTGAGCAACCACGGAGCGCAAGTCATCAGCTATCCGCATATCGGAACCACTTACTTTGTCAAGCCGGCCACCTTGACCATCCAGGCATTTGACTTGCAGGTGCCGGAAGGATTGAAGGTAGGATACGTCTCTAGCGGCTTCGACGATATCGACAAGTATTTGCAGCAGCTCGGCATCGATGTGACGCTGTTGACGGCCAAGGACATCGAATCGGGCGATCTGGACGCCTATGACACGATCGTGCTGGGAATTCGCGCATACGGCTTCCGTCCCGAATTGACGGCGAGCAACGACCGTCTGCTGCGATACGTGGAAAACGGCGGCAACCTCGTCGTACAGTACCACAAACCGGAGGACAACTGGAAGCCGGAGCTGGCGCCTTATCCGATCAAGATCGGGACACCGCTGATCCAGTGGCGGGTCACGGATGAAAACTCGCCCGTGACAATGCTCGCTCCTGATCATCCGCTGTTCAACACCCCCAACAAGATTACCGCCGAAGACTGGGAGCACTGGGTTCAGGACCGCTCCGCCTACAATCCGTCAGAGTGGGGAGAACAGTACACCGAGCTGATTTCCAACGGCGATCCTGGCGAGGAGGAATTTACCGGGACGTACTTGACAGCTACCTACGGGAAGGGCACCTACACCTACAGCTCGCTCGTCTGGTATCGCGAAATTCCTGAGCTGGTGCCGGGAGCGATCCGGATGTTTGTCAACATGGTCAGCCTGAACCAGTAGCACAGACGTGCAAGCAGTATAAGCGAAAGGTATTTTGTACGTGCGCAACAACTGTTTCGGGAGAGCGGGGACGGGCGTTTTACATTGCGTGGATGCCCCTCCCTCAGCCCGCTTTTTTCAGGAACATTCACCGCATCAGTCGGCTACGAGCAGGAGAGGAGAGGCACATGACATGGATTTGAGAGAAAAAATTTTTCAGCAGGAAGGGGCGAGCTTCCCCGGCAAAACGTACGTGGAGGCCGTACTGGAGCCTGCGTACAACGAGGCGAAGCAGCATTTGCTGCAGCCGATGATGGCGATTCACAAAGCCCATCTGATCATGCTGCGCGAACAGGAGCTGATCACAGACAGCGAAGCCAAGGCGATCGCGCGTGCGCTGTCCGAAATCGAGCTGGAAAAATTGCGCAGCGGCACGTATAGCGGGCAATTTGAAGATTTGTTCTTTCAGGTAGAGAGCCGCCTTCTGGAATTGGCTCCCGAGGTCGCGGGCAACCTGCACCTGGCGCGCAGCCGCAACGACATGGGGATTGCGATATACCGCATGGTGCTGCGGGAGAAGCTGCTCATTACCCTGGCTTCGGCCCTCTCACTGAAAGAACATCTGCTGCATGTTGCCGAAGAACACATCGATACCGTGATGATCGGCTACACGCATACCCAACAGGCCCAGCCTACCACGCTGGCGCACTACATCATCGCCATGGCCGACGTGCTCGGCCGGGATGTCAAACGGCTAGTCAGTGCCTACCAGACGTGCAATCGCAGTCCGATGGGAGCGGCAGCCTTGACCACTTCCGGCTTTGCTATCAGCCGCGAGCGCATGCGAGAGCTGCTTGGCTTTGCCGAGCTGGTGGAAAATTCCTACGACGCGGTCTGCGGAGCCGATTATCTGGGCGAGGTGGCGACGGCTACCCAGCTTGCTGCGCTCAATCTCGGGCGCAGCGTACAGGACATGCTGCAGTGGTGCACACAGGAGTTTGGTGTGCTGAAAGTAGCCAGCCCCTATGTGCAGATCAGCTCGATCATGCCGCAGAAGCGCAATCCGGTCTCTTTTGAACATATGCGCTCGCTTTTGTCCAGCAGCGCAGGCAATGCTGCGACAGTGTTGCAGATGATGCACAACACGCCGTTTGGCGATATCGTCGATACAGAGGACGACATGCAGCCGTACGCCTGGCGCGGCTTGAGCGTGCTGGAGCAGATGTACCGGCTGATGGCCTGCGTCGTCGGGACGATGGAGGTCAACAGGGAAGGCTTGCTGCAGCGGGCCAGGGAAAGTTTCGCCACTGTAACCGAGCTGGCGGATACGCTGGTGCGCACGGATCGGCTTTCGTTTCGCAGCGCTCATCACATCGTCAGCCGCGTCGTCCAACACGCGACGCAGTCTGGTCTTAGGGCCGATCAAATCAGCCTGGAGCTGGTCAATGAAGCGGCACGGTCGATCATTGGAAGAGAGCTTGGCATAACCGCAGAGCAGCTTCGCCTCGCGCTCGATCCGGTCCACTTTGTCCAGATACGCACCTTGATTGGAGGACCAGCCCCGTCCGAGATCAAGCGGGCGATCGAACGGCGCAGGGAAACTTTGGAGACGGAGCGCGCGTGGCTCGAACAAGAGAAGCAGACATCCCAGGCAGCCATGGACAGGCTGGATCAGATCACAGCCGAATGGAGTGTGGCGCCATGAAGGCGGTGCGGATTCCGCTGCTCGCCGTAGACGGGGGCGGGACCAAATGCCTGGCCGTTTTGCTGGACCAGAGCAGACAGGTGGTAGGGTCGGGGCGTTCCGGCTCGTGCAACTACCAGGGAATCGGGACCCAAGCAGCTGCCCGCGAGTTGACAGCGGCGATTCGCGGGGCGATCGAAGAGTATCGCAATCGTGCTGATCTGCCGGACCCCCAAACACAGCCCTGGGAGGTGGAGTGCGGGGTGTTCGGCATCGCCGGGCTGGATACGGAGCACGACCGCCGTATCATTACCCGGATGGTCGAGCGTGTACTCGCCGGACTGCATCTGCGCGTCCGCCATTTGATTGTGGAAAACGACGGTTTCGCCGCACTGCTCGGTGCGACTGGCGGCAAGCCCGGCATTTTGGTGATCGCGGGGACGGGTTCGATCGCCTTTGGGCTCAATCAGGATCAGCAGACGGCGCGTGCCGGCGGCTGGGGTCATCGCATCGGTGACGAGGGGAGCGGATACTGGATCGGCAAGCAAGCCTTGATCGCAGTGGTCAAGGCAGCGGACGGCAGGGGAGAGAAGACACAGCTTGCAGACTTGATCCTGCCCTACCTCGGCTTGCAGCAGGCGGATGAACTGATCAACTGGACGTACGGACGCCAGTATGCGATTGAAAAGGTCGGGGAGCTGTCGCAGCTGGTCGGAGTGGCGGCGGAGGCAGGCGATGAGGTGGCGATTGCCATTCTCCGGCAGGCAGGCGAAGAGCTGTATCATGCTGCCCGAGCTGTCATTGACCAGTTGGCGATGAGAAATCAGCCATTTCAGATGATATTGCAGGGGGGCGTACTGCAAAACAACAGCCGTGTCCGCAAGATGGTCATGCAGCAAATCAGCGAATACGCTCCTGGCGTCATCCACGAGTCCGCCCATCACGATCCGATCTACGGTGTCATCGCCAAAGGCTGGGCGTATCTGGATCAAGCCGATGACAGTGCTGGAGGTGTTTGAGCGATGAAAAAAATCATGGCGGTGTTTCCCCATCCGGATGACGAGTCATTTGCGTGCGGGGGGACGCTTGCCCGTTTCCACGAGCAGGGGGTGCCGACCTGCCTGCTCTGCCTCACCTCGGGATGCGGCGGCAAATCGGGTGCATTTTCATTTCCGGGCCGGGCGGAGCTGGCTCGCCATCGTGAACGGGAGCTTGCCAGGGCGGCGGAAGTGCTGGGCATCAGCCGGCTCGAACTGTTCCGCTATCCCGACGGTTCGCTCGCTGCCCAGGAGCAGGACGAGCTTGCGCGGCGCATCAGGGATACAATCGTCGACTGGAAGCCGACTGTGGTGATTACGTTTCCGCCGGACGGAGTGACGGGCCACCGCGATCATATCGTCACCTGTCACGCGACGACGCAGGCCGTGATGTGGGCAGAAGAGCAGCTCGCCCAGGAGGAGTACCCCGACCTGTACTACGTCTCGATTCCAAACTATTACGACCATTGCCAGGACCAGGGGCCGCAGCCTGCCGTGCCGATTACGGGCAAGGTAGACATCACGCAGTACCGGCAGCGAAAAGGAGAGGCGCTGCGCGCGCACCAAAGCCAGGTGTACTCGCTAAACCGGGCGTTTCCCGGTGTTATCGAAGGCGACTTTGGGGTGATCGGCAGCTACGAGTACTACACGCTGGTGCGCTCCAAAGGCAAGCCGGTCGAGCCAATCGCAGGAGTGGACGGTATTCCGCTGATTGAGTTGTAGCCGGCAGGAGGGGGGCATCCTTTTTACTGGTTGATCTGATCGCGTGTATTTTGCAAGACTTGTTCCATATATACCTGATCGTATGTTCCCGGCGGCTTTTGCCGCTTTTTTGTTCTTCTCCTGGAAATGACTTCGCAGCAGACGCCAAACAACAGCAATCCGCCGATCACGATGACGAGAAACAGCCATAGTTGCATCCAGATTCCTCCTTTTCATCAATTTCTTTCTTGTGAGATAATAGAGTGATGATTCATAAAAAAGACGGGGGTTGGACATGAAACGGAGAGTCCAAGGATTTATTTGCATAGTGCTCGCTTTTTTGCTGCTGCCCGCCATCGGAGTGTACGGGGCAGAGCAGGATGTGAGCAAAAGCGTCGTGGCGGGCAGCCAGGTCGTTAGTGTCGCAGGCGGGAAACGGACGGTTCAGTACGTCAAGGTAAACCTCAATGACACCCGGCTGGAAGTGCGCCCCGTACTGGCGCATGGCGAGATCGGGAAGACGCAAAGTCTCGAGGGGATGGCCAGTCAGCACGGAGCATTGGCCGCGATCAACGGCAGCTTTTTCATGGCCTACAACGAAGGGGAGCATAAGCCGCCCTGGGGACTGATCGTCATCGATTACCAGAAAAAACACGATGGGACAAGCGGGGCCTCCATCGGCTTTAACCAAAACAGTCTTCCGGTCATATCCACAACGAGTCTGATCAGAGCGGATCACTATGAGCATATCACGAGCGCCGGACCGACACTATTGCAAAATGGCCAGATCGTACTGAACCCGCAAGCGGAAGGAATGAACGATCCGAAGCTGACTACGCTCGGCGGGCAGCGTTCGTTTATCGGCTACACGGCCGACAACTATCTCGTATTCGGAACTGTCTCCAATGTCACGCTGCCGCAGTTGGCCCAAATTTGCCAAAGCATGGGCCTGACGGCAGCGATGAATCTGGACGGCGGCGCTTCCTCCGGGCTCTATGCGCACGGAAAGCTGCTGACGCGTCCGGGCAGGGAACTGAGCAATGCACTGGTCGTGACGACGCGCAAGTCAGCTCCGGTTCAGGTGGTGCAGGGCGGACAGCAGCTCGTCTTTTCGAAGGGGCCGCTGCTGATTCAGGGCAGCCTGTACGTACCGGCCGAGGAAATCGTGGAGAAGCTGGGGGTCCAGCCTGCTGGCAAGCCGCAGTATTTTACGCGCATCATTGCCGACACGCCGATGGTTCCATTGCGGGCTGTCGCAGAGTCGCTGGGCATGCGGGTGGAATGGGACGCCGCTGCCCGGATTGCCACGATTGTTGATAGGAAGCTCGAACAGGAGTAATCGCCAGATGGCGGGTTAGCCCCTGTACTGTGTTTCGCTTGCGGGAGAGATGAGACAGCGGCAGGCGATTTTCCCGTTTGCGTTCTGCTATAATGAAAGCAGCGTATGAAAAACGAGGGATGATGGAACATGAACGAGAAAAAAGACCAGCCACAGAGTCAGGTACATCCGCAAGCGAGTGAAATCGTAAGCCTGTTCAAAGAGAGGCAGCAAGGGATCATGGGGCATCAGCGGCTGGGATTTTTCAGCGTGCTGCTTCCGCTGGTTACGATGGGAGACGGCCGCCTGGGGGTTTTGTTTGAAAAGCGGGCCAGCACGATGCGCCGTCAGGCAGGAGAAGTCTGTTTTCCGGGCGGGCGCAAGGAAGAGGAGGACCAGTCCTTCTGGGATACTGCCCGCCGTGAGACAAGCGAAGAGCTGGGCATTGCGCTGGAGCACATTACCTACGTCGGGCCGCTGGACATTCTGCTGGGTCCGGGAGCTGCCTGTGTCTATCCGTTTATCGGGTACCTGGAAAAAATCCACGACTTGCAGCCCAACCCGCACGAGGTAGAAGAAGTGTTTGTCATTCCTTTGGACACTTTGCGCGCCACGCAGCCTTCCCGCCATCGGGTCAACATCTATATGGAAGCAGAAGAGAGTTTTCCCTTCCATCTGATTCCTGGCGGCAGGCGTTCTCCTTGGCGCACCGGACAGATGGAGCATTTGTTTTACGTGATCGAAGGGCGGGTGATCTGGGGGATGACAGCCAGGGTTCTCCAGCATTTTCTCGAACTGCTCGACGAGTACGGTCTGGATGCACGATAGTGAGGAACGGGAGGAGAGGCAACATGTGGGGGAAAAACGAAGTAACGGCACGGCTGCAAATCGAATGGCCGATCATTCAGGCAGGCATGGCGGGGGGCTCGACGACGCCGGAACTGGTCGCAGCGGTTTCGCAGGCGGGCGGCCTGGGCACGCTTGGTGCAGCCTACATGAGTCCGGATCAGATGTGCGCAGCGATCCGGGAGATTCGTCAGCGTACAGACAAGCCGTTTGCTGTCAATCTGTTTGTCCCGGAAGCCTTTGATGCGAACTTTTTCGTCTCTGCTTCTGTAGCGGCGGTATTGAACGAAGTGCGCCAGGAGCTCGGCATCCCGGCCGATCCGCCGATGACGAAGATCGTCGAGTCGTTCGCCGCGCAGATGGAAGTCGTGCTGGAGGAGCGGGTGCCTGTCTTCAGCTTTACGTTTGGCTTGCTGGAGCAATCGTGGATGGCGGAGCTGAAAGAGCGGGGTATTGTCGTGATCGGGACCGCCACCACAGTGCGCGAGGCGCAGGCACAGGAAGAAAGCGGCGTGGATATGGTGACCGCACAAGGAAGCGAGGCGGGCGGACATCGCGGGGCGTTTTTGCAGGACGCTCCGAGCAATCTGATCGGCACGATGGCGCTCGTTCCACAGGTCGCAGATGCGGTCAGCATACCGGTGATCGCCGCCGGGGGCATCATGGATGGACGGGGCATTGCAGCGGCGTTTGCCCTGGGAGCGCAGGCGGCCCAGTTGGGTACTGCCTTTTTGCCCTGCGTCGAAAGCGGAGCGCATCCGCTGCACAAGCAGGCGGTTCGCGAGGCGAGCGACGAGACGGCGGTGATCACGCGTGCGTTTTCGGGAAAGGCTGCGCGGGGAGTTGAGAACCGGTTTATGAACCTGCTTGCGCCTTATGAACAGGAATTGCCGCCCTACCCGATCCTCAATGCGTTGACGCGGGACATTCGCGCGGCGGCGGCCAAGCAGCAGCGCAGCGAGTATTTGTCCATGTGGGCGGGTCAGGCCGCATCGCTTGGCAGGGAGACGACAGCGGAGGAATTGCTTCAGCAGCTCGTCCAGGAAACAGAGCAGGTTTGCCGCAGATTGCTGTAACGACAAGCAGAGAGCAACACGGGGGGAAACGAGGATGGCAGAAGAATGGGCCCTTCGGGGGAAAATGATCGCCAATGGAGAAGAAATTGACGATGGTCTGGTCGTCGTTTCCGGCGAGACGATTCACTACGCGGGAGCTGCCGGACGGTACGGCGGCATGCTGCCACAGCAGGTGATGACAGTGGAGCAGGGGTGGATTTGTCCCGGCTTTGTGGACATTCACATGCATGGCATTGACGGCTACGACACGATGGACGCCACGCCGGAGTCGCTCAAGGCGATCTCTGCAGCGCTCGCTCGCTACGGTGTCACGTCATTTTTGGCGACGACGATGACTGCAGCCTACGACCAGATCGAACGGGCATTGCAAACGATCGTTGAAGAGAGCAAAAACAGACTTCCTGGTGCGCAGGCGGCAGGCATCCACCTCGAGGGGCCGTGGATCAATCCGCGCTACAAGGGAGCGCAGAAGGAAGAGCATATCGCCAAGCCGTATTTGCAGGATGTACGTCGCCTGTACGAGCTTGCCGGGGGGCTGCTCAAGGTGGTGACGATCGCGCCGGAGCAGCCGGGAGCGCTGGAGGCGATCGCCTGGCTTCGGGAGAAGGGCGTAATCGTCTCCTGCGGGCACACGGGTGCCAGCTTCGCGCAGGCGGAGCAGGCGGTCGATGCGGGCATTCGCCACTTTACCCACTGCTTTAACGCAATGACGGGCCTGCATCACCGCGAACCGGGCGTCGTCGGTGCAGCCATGTACCACGAACAGTTGAGCACGGAGCTGATCGCCGACGGCATCCACGTCCATCCGGCAGTGATGCGTATCCTGTATCGGGTCAAAACGGCAGAAAGGCTGGCGCTGATCAGCGATTCGATGCGGGCTGCCGGGATGGGCGAAGGCAGCTACGATCTGGGCGGCCAGGAGGTACATGTCCAAAACGGGGAAGCCAAGCTGGCAGACGGGACGTTGGCAGGCAGTGTGCTAACCTTGAACCGGGCTGTCGGCAACATGGTGCGCCTGAGCGGCGTACCGATGGCCGATGCGGTACGCATGGCATCGCAAACGCCGGCGGACATCCTCGGGCTGGGTCAGAAAAAAGGGCGTCTGGCGGCAGGTTGGGACGCTGATCTGGTCGTCCTCGACCCGCAGTTTGAGGTCAGCCTGACGGTCGTCGGGGGAAGGGAAGTGTACCGGGCTGCGCAATTGTCCTCCAAATGATGGGCAGTCGTGCAACTTAGTGGCAAAAACAGCTTGACCAACTGGCAATCCATACGAAAACCACAGCGGTGAGGGAGATGGCACAGCATCTTCGTCACCGCTTCGCTTTTCGAAAAAGTATTGACATGAGACGAAAATCGGAGTTATAGTGTGTTCAGGATATGAAACCGGTTACAGGTAAGAAAATGGCATGTCTTTGTGCCTTATTTTTTTCACCTGTGTGTAACCGGTTACACATTTTCATGGAAATCGATGAGACGGAGAAGTGCGCATGCCCACGATTCGAGATGTGGCCAGGCTGGCAGGAGTATCTGTCGCCACTGTGTCACGCGTTATCAATCAAAACGGATACGTCAATAAAGATACGGAACAAAAGGTACGCAAAGCGATCGAACAGCTTCAGTACATGCCAAATTCGGTAGCGCGAGGATTGGCGGGGAAACAGACGGGGACTATCGCGCTGATTCTCCCCGATATCTCCAACCCGTTTTTTCCGGAGATCGCCCGGGCGGTAGAGGATGTCGCCCAAAAACAAGGCTATACGGTCATCCTGTGCAATTCCGACGATCAGGGGCAGAAAGAACAGACCTACATCGAGATGCTGCGGAAAAAGTATATCGACGGGATCATCTTTGCATCGAACACGCTCCGCGAAGAAGACGTGCAGCAGATGCAAGCGAACAAAATTCCGCTCGTTGTCCTCGACCGCGCCCTGGCCAGCGGGTCATGCAGCGTGATCCGCTCCCGCAACTACGAAGGAGCGAAGCTGGCAGTTGAGCATTTGCTGCAAATCGGTTGCCGAAAGATCGCCCATCTGTACGGACCGCAGGAGATGATTACCGCCAAAGAGCGGATGCTTGGCTTTGAAGAGTCGGTCATGCACTTTCCCTGGTATTCGCCCAGCCTGATGGTTCCCGGGTATTTCAGCGTGGAAGGCGGCATCGCAGCGGTCAAGGAGCTGTTGAGCAGGCACCGCGATGTCGATGGCATTTTTTGCGGCAACGACCTGATGGCCATCGGTGCGCTCAAAGGCTTGCATCAACTGGGGATTCGCGTTCCCGACGAGGTAGCCTTGATCGGCTTTGACGGAATCAGCCTGACGCAGATTACACAGCCGGAGCTGTCTACCATAGCGCAGCCGATTTACGATATGGGCACGCTGGCAGCCCAGGTATTGATTGCCGCGATCACATCCGGGGAACTGCAGCCGAAGCTGTATGAACTGGATGTAACCTTGATTGAGCGCGAATCGAGCAAGCGCTAGGCAAGCGATACTTGAAACAGATGGGAGCGAGATGAATGAAGCAAATTCCTCGTATTGTCGTCATCGGCAGTTTAAATATGGATGTCGTCGTGGAGGCGGACAGACCTCCGGCGCTCGGCGAAACCGTCGCAGGGAAGCAGGTCCATTTTATTCCCGGCGGAAAAGGAGCCAACCAGGCCGTTGCTGCTGCACGCCTGGGGGCCAATACGCGAATGGTTGGCGCGGTCGGCACTGACGCATTCGGGCAGTCGCTGCTTGCGGCGCTGCGGCAGGAGGGCATCGACGCCGATACCGTCAAAGTAGTGGAAGGAACCCATACCGGTATTGCCTCTATTGTCCTGTCCCAAGGAGACAACCAGATTATCGTCGTTCCCGGTGCCAATGATCACTGCCTGCCTGCCGATCTGTCGGATTGCGAGAGGCAGATTGCCGAGGCAGATGTAGTCCTCTTGCAGCTGGAGATACCGCTTCCGACCGTCCTGTTTGCGGCCAAAATGGCGAAGCGACTGGGCAAAACGGTCGTACTCAACCCGGCACCTGCACGGGAATTGCCGGATGAACTGCTGCAGCACGTAGACGTCCTGATTCCCAACGAATCAGAATTGTACCTGTTGGCAGACAGCGCAGCAGGTCAAGAGCTGGAGGCAGCGATGCGCTCGTTATTGCAAAAAGGGGTGCGCACAGTCGTGACCACCCTGGGGGCAAAAGGAGCGGCTTACCTGACGGACAAAGAGCCACTCGGCTTCGTATCCAGCCACAAAGTCGATGTCGTCGATACTACTGGCGCAGGCGACTCGTTCAACGCAGGCTTTTCCTACGCCTTGGCCAGCGGCAGCAGCGTGGCAGAGGCAGCAGCCTTTGCGACGGCAGTAGCAGCGCTTGCTGTAACCAAACTGGGTGCCCAGGCAGGAATGCCGACCCTCGCAGAAGTCAATCAATTCATCCATGCATAAGAGGTGGACCTGGTGAAAAAAATAGGCCTTTTAAACAGTGACATTTCCACAGTGATCAGTCAGCTTGGACATACCCAGCACATTGTGATTTGCGATGCGGGCTTGCCGATTCCCGCCGGGGTCAAGCGGATTGACCTCGCTGTCGTTCCGGGCCTGCCTTCGTTTGCCGACATTCTGGAAGCAGTGCTTCTGGAGATGCAGGTAGAGCGCGTGATCTACGCGGAGGAATTGAAGCAGGCACAGCCGCAGTTGTTTGCGCACATCCAGTCGACCTTTGCCGACACCCGGCAGGAGGCTGTCAGCCACGAACAATTCAAGCTGCTGACCAAAGATGCAGTTGCCATCATTCGTACCGGAGAGTGTTCTCCGTATGCCAATATCATTTTGCAATCCGGTGTAACCTTTTAGACGGCTGAACGAGCAAGGGAGGGAGAGAGCATGTCGGATTCATTGTTGGAAATGAAGGAAATCAGCAAGTCGTTTCCCGGTGTCAAAGTGCTGAACAACGTCCAGTTATCCTTGTCCGGCGGCGAACTGCTGGCACTGATGGGGGAAAACGGTGCGGGCAAATCTACCTTGATGAAGATTCTCGGCGGCATTTATGAGCGGGATTCCGGGACGATCGTGGTCAAGGGAGCCGTCCAGGAAAACATGACGCCTGATCTGGCCAGCAAGCTGGGGATCGCGATTATCCACCAGGAGTTGAACCTGATTCCCCACCTGTCCGTGATGGAAAACATTTTCCTCGGGCGCGAGTTTACCTATGGCAAGTCAGGATTTGTCAACTGGCGCAAGATGCGGCATGAGACAAAATACTGGCTGGAACAATTGGGCATCGAGATGGACCCGGACGTGCTGGTCGGCGATCTGTCCGTCGGTCAGCAGCAAATGATCGAGATCGCCAAGGCGCTTTCCATGCAGGCAGACATCCTCGTTCTTGATGAGCCGACAGCGGCGCTGACGAACAGGGAGATTGAAGCCTTGTTCCAGGTAATCGCCTCGCTCAAGGAAAAAGGGGTCGGGATGATCTACATTTCGCACCGGATGGAAGAGATTTTTCAGGTGAGCGATCGCATTACCGTATTGCGCGACGGTCAGTACGTCGGGACCGTGAGAACCGCCGAGACGACCATGGATGAACTGGTCAAGATGATGGTAGGACGGGAAATTACCGACCGTTTCCCCAAAGTGGAAATCGAGCAGGGGGCGGAGCGGCTTCGTGTCGAGAACCTGAGCGTCAAAGGGAAACTGAGCGGCATCAGTTTTTCTGTAAAAGGCGGAGAAATCGTCGGTGTCGCCGGTTTGATGGGAGCGGGACGCACGGAGATGGCCAAAGCGATTTTTGGCTTGGAGGATATACAGCAGGGAGACATCTACGTCGATGGGCAGCATGTGCGGATCAATCGCCCGATTGACGCCATCCGCGCGGGCATCGCACTCGTCACGGAGGACAGAAAAGAAGAAGGGCTGGTGCTGTCGCTGCCCGTCCGGGAAAACATTTCCCTGCCCAATCTCGCAAACGTCTCGTCCGTAGGCGTCTTGAAGCCGAAAGCCGAGCAGGAGCTAAGCGACGAAACCATCCGCCGCCTGCTGATCAAAACGGCGGGTGGAGAGCAGATCGTCGGCTCCCTGTCCGGCGGCAACCAGCAAAAGGTGGTTATCGGCAAATGGCTCGCCACCAAGCCGAAGATTCTGATTCTCGATGAGCCGACCCGCGGCGTCGACATCGGAGCCAAAAAAGAGATTTACGACATTATGAACCAGTTGGCTCAGTCAGGGGTAGCCATCCTGATGATCTCCTCCGAACTTCCGGAGGTACTGGGAATGAGCGACCGGGTGCTGGTCATGCACGAAGGGCGCATTACCGGCGAGTTTACCCGCGAAGAGGCGACACAGGAATCGATCATGCATGCTGCGACAGGAGGGAAGAGCCATGCAGTTTAATGTTTTGAAAAGAATGGGCCCGCTGCTTGGGCTGGCGTTGATCGTCATCGTCCTGTCGGTGACGACGGAGAACTTTCTTACTGTAAGCAACATCTTTAACGTACTCAGGCAAATTTCGATCAACGCGCTGATTGCCTTCGGGATGACCTTTGTCATCCTGACGGGCGGGATTGACCTTTCTGTAGGCTCGATCCTCGCACTCTCCAGCGCGGTTACCGCTGGGTTGATGACCGGTGGGATGGATACGAGCCTCGCTGTCTTGGTCGGGTTGCTCGCCGGTGCTGTCATGGGGGCGATCAACGGTGTCATCGTAGCCAAAGGAAAAGTGGCTCCGTTTATCGCCACCCTGGCGACGATGACGATCTTCCGCGGGCTGACGCTCGTGTATACGGAAGGAAAGCCAATCACCGGACTGAACGAAGACTTCGGCATGCTCGGAAAAGGCTTCTTCCTGGAGATTCCGATGCCGGTCATCTGGATGCTGATTTCCTTTGCCATCCTGTACTTCATTCTTCGCCATACTACGTTTGGCCGGCACGTCTACGCGCTTGGCAGCAATGAGGAAGCGACGAGACTGTCCGGGATCAGCACCAGCAGGGTTAAAGTCATGGTCTACTCGATCAGCGGCCTGTTTGCCGCACTGAGCGGGATCATCCTGACTTCCCGTCTCAATTCCGCGCAGCCTACTGCGGGAACCTCGTATGAACTGGATGCCATTGCCGCCGTCGTACTCGGCGGGACCAGCCTGTCAGGTGGCAATGGATGGATCGTCGGTACCCTGATCGGGGCGATGATCATCGGTGTGTTAGATAACGGTCTCAATCTGCTCAATGTCTCTTCTTTCTACCAGGCAGTGGTAAAAGGGGCAGTCATTTTGCTGGCAGTATTGATTGACCGATCTAAAGCAAAAAAATAAAGAAAAAAGATGCATGCTATTAAGGAGGATGGTTTTCATGAAAAAGGTTTTGAAAATGGCGTTGACTTCATCTTTGGTGCTCGCGATGCTGGCGGGCTGCTCCACATCGTCCAACCTGGAAAACAACACGCCGGAACAATCGACAGGCAACGCAGGTGAGGGCGACGGCAAGCTGACGATTGGTCTGGCTGTCTCGACCCTGAACAACCCGTTCTTCGTTACATTGCGAGACGGTGCCCAAAAAGCGGCAGACGAAGCTGGCGTGGAACTGCTCGTCGTCGATGCGCAGGATGATACCGCGAAGCAGATCAGCGGCGTAGAAGACCTGATTCAGAAAAAAGTAGACGTGCTGCTGATCAACCCGACAGACAGTGCGGCGATTGTGACTGCGGTAGAAGCGGCCAACCAGGCCAATATCCCGGTCATTACCGTTGACCGCGCTTCCGAAGGAGGACAAGTCGTATCCCATATCGCTTCCGACAATATCGCAGGCGGCAAAATGGCCGGCGAGTTCATCCTCGAGAAACTGGGCGGAGCCGGCAACATCGTAGAGCTGCAAGGCATCGCCGGAACGTCTGCGGCCCGCGATCGCGGCCAAGGCTTCCACGAGGCAGTAGACAACAAGGACGGCGTTGCTGTAGTCGCCTCCCAGCCTGCTGACTTCGACCGTGCCAAAGGAATGAACGTCATGGAAAACATCCTGCAATCGACTCCTGACGTGCAAGCTGTGTTTGCCCACAACGACGAAATGGCGCTCGGTGCTTTGCAAGCGATCGAAGCACAAGGAAAAGACATCCTCGTAGTCGGCTTCGATGCCACAGACGATGCTGTGAAAGCGGTAAACGACGGCAAGATGGCGGCGACGGTAGCGCAAAAGCCTGACCTGATCGGGGAAACCGCGCTGCAAACCGCTGTAAAGGTAGCCAATGGCGAACAAGTGGAAGCCAACATTCCGGTCGAGCTGGAACTGGTGACCAAGCAATAGGACAGTAATAATTGAGAAGAAAGAGCCTCCTGAGGGAATCAGGGGGCTTTTTTCTCATTTTTTGTTTTTTCTGATGGGAAAATAGTGGCAAGATAGGGCATGTCTGCCCTTATTGTTCCTATTTTTCTTAATAATCGCAACTAATACGACTATGTGAAACCAGAGGGCGTAAAGAAAGGATGAGCGCGGTGTATGGTGTGGAGAAAATGAATACGAAAGGAGGGCGCCGGATGAGGAGTATCATCGCCCGCATACTGGTGATCCTGTTGCTGGTCGGGGTGGTTCCTTCCCTGGGGGTGTCGCAAGAAGTCTACGCGCAGGAGATGCGTCCGAATAGGGTGGATGTGGCAATCGCTGCGTCTAATATCAAGTTTGTGTATGGAGATGTGATCGGCGGAGGCAGCATAATCGTGGGGGATCAAATATCCAGCGATATCTTCAATGCCAAAGGAGCCATCCGTTTTCAACTGAACGCCACTGATCGAGACAAAGAGATCGAGTCTGTCGTCCTCAGTTTGTACGTTTCGACGTTTAGCGAATCGCCGAGCTTAAGTGTATATGGAGCCGACGAGAACTTTTGGACTGAGAAAGACCTTACACTGCCTGATCAAAATTGTGTGTTGATCCCCCATAACATCCAGCAAATCCGTGCAAATGAGAAAATTGTTGTTGACGTAACGAATTTTGTGAAGACGAAGATCGCAGCAGGCGATCAAGGGGTCAACTTTCGTTTGGAAGGAAACACACCAGGCAACTTTGTTGAGTTCATAGGTAGCGTGTACTATGGCACTAAACTTCCTCATCTGGAAGTCACCTATGTAAACCATCCTCCAACCAATCTGACATTGTCCAGCAACACCATCCCGGAAAACAGTCCGACTGAAACGGTTATCGGCACGCTTTCCGCCACTGATCCGGATGTTGGCGATACGTTGACGTACAGCTTGGCAGACGGGGATACGGCTGCATTTCGCATCGAGGGAGACCAGTTGCTCTCCAATGCGCTGTTTGATTACGAGACGAAGAACGAGTACTCCATCAAGGTACGGGTCACGGATTCGGCAGGCAATATAGTGGAGGAACAGTTCACCATCACCGTCACCGATGTAAACGAGGCTCCGCAGATCACATCCTTCGAGTTGGTTGGCGGGAGCACATACACAAACGATGAAGAAGTGTCGCTCTCCCTTTCGATCACCGATCCTGATGCAGGCGATTCGCTGAGGTACCAGCTCAGCAATACGAAAGATACGTGGGACGGCAACTGGCAGAACTACACGACTACTCCGAGCATTGCAAACTGGACGTTTTCTGCTCCCGGGCAGGACGGCTCCAAAACGGTGTATGTGCTGGCGGAAGATCGCGACGGTCTGCGGGCAGAGTCGGAACTGACGATTACGCTCGACAAGACCCGGCCGACAGGCTCCCTCACGATCAACCAAGGGGCTTTGTACACCAGTTCTGCGCAAGTTTCTCTTTTCCCGACAGGCAGTGATGCAAACGGAATCTCAAGTATGCGCTTCTCCAATGACGCGATTGAGTGGGAGTCGTTCCGCCCCTATTCCGCGGACAGCGTCACATGGACTGTGCCTGCAGGAGACGGAGTAAAAGAAGTGTGGATGCAACTGCGCGACACAGCAGGAAACATTTCCGATCCGATTCGGGCCACGATCACTCTCGATACGACTCCTCCTGTGGTCAGCGGTGTCGCAAATGGCGGAGTGTACAACACGGATGTCGTCATTGAGTTCAACGAGGGCACTGCTGTACTCAATGGGATGTCGATTCGAAATACTACAAATGTCTCTGCAGAAGGCAGATACGTGCTGATCGTCACAGACATGGTTGGCAATACCACCACGATTCCGTTTGTTATCGACCGAACCGCGCCGACAGGTGACATAACGATTAACGACGGAGCAGCGACTGCTACGTCACGCAATGTGACCCTGACGATCACCGCGACAGACAATCTCGGCAGCATCGAGATGCGCGTCTCCAACGAGTACGGCACATGGAGCAATCGGCAGCCGTGGACGAACAGCCTGCCGTGGACATTGGAAAGCGGCAATGGTCAGAAAAAAGTGCTGCTGGAGCTGAGAGATGAGGCAGGGAATGTATCGGCATGGGAGGATACGATTGAGCTGATATTGCCAACGCCGCCAGCTCCGAACCCGAATCCAAATCCAAATCCAAATCCAAACCCGAACTGCCAGCCGAGATTTCGGTGACGGATGTCCAACTGGACGTACGCACGTTCACATTGCGTACGGGTGAAACGAGAGGATTGACAGCTACGATTCAGCCGTACGACGCCACAGACAAGACCGTCTCCTGGGAAAGCAGCGACTCGCGGGTGGCCGAAGTGGACGATACGGGCAAGGTGACGGCGAAACAAGCAGGAACCGCGACGATTACCGTCACTACCCGTGATGGCGGAAAAACGGATTCGGCGGAGGTAACTGTCCGTGACCGTGAAGCATCCTTCCATCTGGAGGCATCTGAATCTGCCTACTGGCTGCAAACAGGACAGCGCACGATCCTCTATATTTACAAGGTAGAGGGAGGAGAGCGTACGAACATTACCAAAGACAAAGGGATCACGTACAGCACAGAACACGATCTGGTCACGGTAGGTTCGGGAAGGATCGAAGCCGGCAAAGAGCCGGGCGAGGACATCGTTACCGTGCATTACGAGGGAGAAGAGCTGAGGGTTCCGGTTACGGTATCAAGTTCTCTCCTTCGCACACTGACCCTGTCCAACCCTTACGCGGTGTTGGAGGAAGGGGAAGAGCGCCAACTGGAACTGACGGGCACCTTTAGCAACCGCGAAGAGCAGGACGTCAGCGAACTCGCTACCTGGGACTCCAGTGATACGGACGTCGTGGAAGTGACCGGTGATGGCCGACTGATTGCCCATGAGCCCGGAACGGCAGTCATCACCGCCCGGCTCAGCGGCAAGATCGTGATCGCGCATGTACGGGTCATGGAGGAGAAGAAACCGCAAAGGATCGTCGCTTCTCCGGCGTTCCTGCGCCTGGACGTAGGCGATACACAAGAAATCGTCCTGTACGCGGACTATGGGAACCGCTACCTTGACTTGCTCGAGGAAAAGGTGGAATGGGACGTACAGCATCCCGAGATCGTCACAGTCGAAGACGGAGAGGTAATTGCACTGCAAAAAGGGCGCACGGTCATCACTGTACGTTATCAGGGCAGAGAAGACACGATTCCGGTCACTGTTCGCTAATTGCAGAGGAAGTGCCAGCATCTCGCTGGCACTTTTTTCATCTCCGCAAATTCCCAATGGTACGGGAAGAAATAACTACCAGGATTGGCTGTTTTTATACGTCAGGAGGCTTATTTCGTATTTTTTGTTTTACGCAAGCATGAGAATAGTTGTAAAATATATGCAGGTCTGTCTTCTTAATTGTATTTTTCCTAATAATCACAACATCAGTAACGACAAGGATCATCTAGGGCAAAAGACCAAATATGGCTGTTCGGATAGGCCTGCTTGTTCGAATTTTGTTTATCAAGAAAGGGTGAAGTGCATTGCATGCTACAGAACAAATCAATATGAAGGGAGGGAGTACGATAAGGAGCAAAATCGCCCGCATGCTGGTCGTCCTGTTGCTGGTTGGGTTGATACCGTCCGTGGGTGTGCCGCAGGAGGCGCGTGCGGAGGAGGTGCGACCGTATCAAGGAGATGTGTCCATTCGTCCAGAGGCAGACAAGTTTGTGGATGACCTAGGCGCATATCCAAATGGTGAAGTCGATGGTGCGGATTTAAGTAATCAGAATGCGCTGTACATCGGTTTTCAACCTCCTGATTTCAATTCCATGAAAGTAGCGTTTCGTTTTCCGCTGGGTGCGATTGATCAAAACAAAGAGATCCAGTCCGTTGTCCTCAGTATGTACGTCAGGAGCAGGCAAGGCGCGAGAACCGAGCCGATTCTCAACGTGTATGGAGCCGACGAGAACTTTTGGACTGAGACCGACCGCACACTGCCTGATCAAAATTCTGTGTTGATCCCCCATAACATCCAGCAAATCCGTGCGAATGAGAGAATCGGTGTTGACGTAACGAATTTTGTGAAGACGAAGATCGCAGCAGGCGATCAAAGGGTCAACTTTCGTTTGGAAGGACACCCAAACTTGGACAGCATGTTCACCATCACCGATAGTTTCATCGATAATCCTCTCTACAATACCTACCTGGAAGTAACCTATGTACCCAACCAACCTCCGACCAATCTGACATTGTCCAGCAATATCATCCCGGAAAACAGTCCGACTGAAACGGTTATCGGCACGCTTTCCGCCACTGATCCGGATGTTGGCGATACGTTGACGTACAGCTTGGCAGACGGGGATACGGCTGCATTTCGCATCGAGGGAGACCAGTTGCTCTCCAATGCGGTGTTTGATTACGAGACGAAGAACGAGTACTCCATCAAGGTACGGGTCACGGATTCGGCAGGCAATATAGTGGAGGAACAGTTCACCATCACCGTCACCGATGTAAACGAGGCTCCGCAGATCACATCCTTCGAGTTGGTTGGCGGGAGCACATACACAAACGATGAAGAAGTGTCGCTCTCCCTTTCAATCACCGATCCTGATGCGGGCGATTCGCTGAGGTACCAGCTCAGCAATACGAAAGATACGTGGGACGGCAACTGGCAGAACTACACGACTACTCCGACCATTGCAAACTGGACGCTTTCTGCTCCCGGGCAGGACGGCTCCAAAACAGTGTATGTGCTGGCGGAAGATCGCGACGGTCTGCGGGCAGAGTCGGAACTGACGATTACGCTCGACAAGACCCGGCCGACAGGTAGTCTTACGATCAATCAAGGAGCTTTGTACACCAGTTCTGCACAGGTTTCCCTTCTCGCAACAGGCAGTGATGCAAACGGGATTTCGGGTATGCGCTTCACCAATGATCGGAATGTGTGGGAGTCGTTCCGCCCCTATTCCACGGACAGCGTCACATGGACTGTGCCTGCAGGAGACGGAGAAAAAGAAGTGTGGATGCAACTGCGCGATACGGCAGGAAATATCTCTGATCCGATTCGGGCCACGATCACTCTCGATACGACTCCACCTGTGGTCAGCGGTGTCGTAAATGGCGGAGTGTACAACACGGATGTAGAGATTACCTTCAATGAAGGAACGGCTACGCTGGACGGAATTCCGTTTACCAATGGCAGCCTTGTCAGTGCGGAAGGAAATCATACCCTCGTCGTAACAGACAACGCGGGCAATACAACGACGATCTCCTTTTCGATCTTGAAAAACGCCCCGACCGGGTCGGTGTCGATTAACGGAGGAGCGGCGTACACCAACACGCGAAATGTGACGCTGGCAATCACTATAGACGGCTCTGCGGACGGACTGCAAATGGCAGTGACAGAAGCGGGAGGCACTCCGACGTATGAAGCGTATGCCCCGACCAAAGCATGGACGCTCTCTGCGGGAGACGGGCTGAAAACGGTCGAGGTGCATCTGAAGGATCGCGCAGGAAACGAGCGAATCCTGCCCGCCACGATCACCCTGGATACAATCAAACCTACCGGAAGCATTACCATCAATGACGGTGCCAGTGTCACCGGCTCGCCCCAGGTGACTCTTGGTATACAGGCTGCTGATGCAAACCCGGTGGAGGTTCGTTTCAGCAACGATGGTACGGACTGGACAGCTTGGGCTTCCCCGCCCCAGGACGGCACGCTGAGCTGGGTGCTGACAGGTGCGGACGGCTCCAAGACGGTAGTGATGGAAGTGCGTGATCAGGCAGGGAATACAGAGATCTTTACGGGTTCCATCACGCTGGATACGATTCCACCTGTCGTGTCGGGTGTGACGAATGGCTCATTCTACAATCAAGATATCACTATCACCTTTAACGAAGGTACAGCTACGTTGAACGGTGAGCCGTTCACCAGTGGGACGATTGTATCGACGGAGGGCGAATACACGCTCATTGTCACCGATGAGGCAGGCAATGCCGCCACTGTGTCCTTCAGCATTGTGAGAACACTGCCAGAAAGCAGGCTGCAGATTAACGGAGGAGCGGCGTACACCAACACGCGAAATGTGACGCTGGCAATCACAGTAAACGGCTCTGCGGACGGACTGCAAATGGCAGTGACAGAAGCGGGAGGCACTCCGACGTATGAAGCGTATGCCCCGACCAAAGCGTGGACGCTCTCTGCGGGAGACGGGCTGAAAACGGTCGAGGTGCATCTGAAGGATCGCGCAGGAAACGAGCGAATCCTGCCCGCCACGATCACCCTGGATACAATCAAACCTACCGGAAGCATTACCATCAATGACGGTGCCAGTGTCACCGGCTCGCCCCAGGTGACTCTTGGTATACAGGCTGCTGATGCAAACCCGGTGGAGGTTCGTTTCAGCAACGATGGTACGGACTGGACAGCTTGGGCTTCCCCGCCCCAGGACGGCACGCTGAGCTGGGTGCTGGCAGGTGCGGACGGCTCCAAGACGGTAGTGATGGAAGTGCGTGATCAGGCAGGGAATACAGAGAGCTTTACGGGTTCCATCACGCTGGATACGATTCCACCTGTCGTGTCGGGTGTGACGAATGGCTCATTCTACAATCAAGATGTCATTATCTCCTTTAACGAAGGTACAGCTACGCTCAACGGTTTACCATTCACTAGTGGGACGACAGTATCGGCAGAAGACCAGTACGTATTGATCGTCACGGACATGGTTGGCAATACCACCACGATTCCGTTTGTTATCGACCGAACCGCGCCGACAGGTGGCGTAACGATTAACAACGGAGCAGCGACTGCTACGTCACGCAATGTGACCCTGACGATCAACGCGACAGACAATCTCGGCAGCATCGAGATGCGTGTCTCCAACGAGTACGGCACATGGAGCAATTGGCAGCCGTGGACGAACAGCCTGCCGTGGACATTGGAAAGCGGCAATGGTCAGAAAAAAGTGCTGCTGGAGCTGAGAGATGAGGCAGGGAATGTATCGGCATGGGAGGATACGATTGAGCTGATTTTGCCAACGCCGCCAGCTCCGAATCCAAACCCGAATCCGAACCCGAATCCAAATCCGAATCCAGAACCGCCAGCCGAGATTCCGGTGACGGATGTCCAACTGGACGTACGCACGTTCACATTGCGTACGGGTGAAACGAGAGAATTGACAGCTACGATTCAGCCGCACGACGCCACAGACAAGACTGTCTCCTGGGAAAGCAGCGACTCGCGGGTGGCCGAGGTGGACGATACGGGCAAGGTGACAGCGAAACAAGCAGGAACCGCGACGATTACCGTCACTACCCGTGACGGCGGGAAAACGGATTCGGCGGAGGTAACTGTCCGTGACCGTGAAGCATCCTTCCATCTGGAAGCATCCGAATCTGCCTACTGGCTGCAAACAGGACAGCGCACGATCCTCTATATTTACAAGGTAGAGGGAAGGGAGCGTACGAACATTACCAGAGACAAAGGGATCACGTACAGCACAGAGCACGATCTGGTCACGGTAGGTTCGGGAAGGATCGAAGCCGGCAAAGAGCCGGGCGAGGACATCGTTACCGTGCATTACGAGGGAGAAGAGCTGAGGGTTCCGGTTACGGTATCAAGTTCTCTCCTTCGCACACTGACCCTGTCCAACCCTTACGCGGTGCTGGAGGAAGGGGAAGAGCGCCAGCTGGAACTGACGGGCACCTTTAGCAACCGCGAAGAGCAGGACGTCAGCGAACTCGCTACCTGGGACTCCAGTGATACGGACGTCGTGGAAGTGACCGGTGATGGCCGACTGATTGCCCATGAGCCCGGAACGGCAGTCATCACCGCCCGGCTCAGCGGCAAGATCGTGATCGCGCATGTGCGGGTCATGGAGGAGAAGAAACCGCAAAGGATCGTCGCTTCTCCGGCGTTCCTGCGCCTGGACGTAGGCGATACACAAGAAATCGTCGTGTACGCGGACTACGGGAACCGCTACCTTGACTTGCTCGAGGAAGAGGTGGAATGGGACGTACAGCATCCCGAGATCGTCACAGTCGAAGACGGAGAGGTAATTGCACTGCAAAAAGGGCGCACGGTCATCACTGTACGTTATCAGGGCAGAGAAGACACGATTCCGGTCACCGTCCGCTAATTGCAGAGGAAGTGCCAGCATCTCGCTGGCACTTTCCCTCTACTTTTTTCACGGGTATTGAAACGGGAACGAAATGACGTCACAGTTTGTACGGGGTGAATATGTACACGACAAGACTGGCTGTCTTGAATCAGGACGATGATTTTCAGTTCGAATTGTACGCCTCCACCAGGCAGGAGGAAATGGCCCTGTGGGGGTGGAGCGAATGGGACAAGCGGGAATTTTTGCACATGCAGTTTCGCATGCAACAACATTCCTATGCCAGCCAGTATCCGGAGTTGGAGACCCGAATCATCCTGGCTGAAGAAGAGCGAATCGGCAGAATCCTGACAGCGTGCACGTCCGAGGCGATCCATTTGGTTGATCTGTCGCTGCTGCCGCCCTATCGCAACAAAGGGATTGGCAGTGAACTGATTCGAGTTCTGATGGACAAGTCATGCGAGTTGCAACTGCCTTTGTTGTTGCAGGTTCTTCAGGTCAATACGGCAAAGCGACTGTACGAACGCCTTGGCTTTCAGGTCGTCGATGCATCTGGTTTGTATGTAAAGATGGCGTACATGGTGTAGCAGGAAGAAGGAACGGGAGGGAGTCTATCCACCCGAGAAGCGGAGGAGGTACCTTATGGATCAATATGTCGGAGAAATCAGAATGTTCGGCGGGAATTATGCGCCTCAAGGCTGGGCTTTTTGTAACGGTCAGCTTTTGTCGCCCGATCAATATCCAGCGCTGTTTGCCCTCATCGGAACTACCTATGGAGGAGACGGAGTGGGGACATTTGCCTTGCCAGATTTGCGGGGACGTCTGCCTGTTCATATGGGCACCAATCCCGGCACGAATACCGCGTATAGCTTGGGGCAAAAGGGCGGTGTGGAGACGGTCGCGCTGACACAAAACCAGCTCCCCCACCATACTCACGTTGTACAAGCATCATCCCAGGCGGGAACTTCGAACAATCCTGAAAACAATGTGTGGGCGAGCGGGCAACAGTTGTTTTACAACGGGGTCCAGTCCTCTGGCATTACGATGGGCAGCAGCATTAGCGCTACCGGAGGAGCCCAACCCCATAACAATATCATGCCGTTTCTCGCCACTAACTTCATCATCGCATTGGATGGGAATTGGCCGCCACAAGATTGAATCATGCGTGAATAAAGGAGGAGATTTCGATGGCAGAACCATTTATCGGTGAAATTCGTCTGTTTGCTTGGAACAATGTTCCGACAGGCTGGGCTTTGTGCGATGGACGTCTATTGACTATTCACCAGAATCAGGCGTTATATTCCATTTTGGGAACGATGTATGGCGGGAATGGACAGACTACATTTGCTCTTCCCGACCTGCGTGGCCGCGTGCCGATCCATCCGGATGGATCTCAGGTAAGGATCGGGCAAAGCGGCGGTGAGGAGACGCATACCCTGACAGTAGGGGAAATGCCAGCGCATAATCACTATGTCCTCACCACAAGCAGCTTGGCAGACCAGCGAAATCCAGAGGGTCTTTTTTGGGCAAAGACCAGTGACGCGGTTCATATTTACAATAATACGCCAGATGCTGACATGAGCTCCGAAGCCTTGAGTGCATCTGGTGGAAACCAGGCGCACACGAATATGCAGCCGTATGCTGTACTGAATTTTTGCATTGCGCTTCAGGGATATTTTCCGCCAAGAAACTAATCGAGAGCGAGGGATGAAAAATGGATCCATTTATAGGTGAAATCCGATTGTTTGCGGGTAGCTTTGCGCCAAGAGGGTGGGCTTTGTGCGATGGTTCACGCTTGTCTATTAGCCAATATAGAGAGTTGTACAGCATTTTGGGCACTGTGTATGGCGGGGATGGGAAGACCACTTTCGCCTTGCCTGATTTTCGCGGAAGAGCACCTGTTCATGCCGGAGCAGGCCCTGGATTAACGACGTATGTTCCTGGACAGACGGGAGGTACGAGCAATGTAGCATTGATGGTAAATGAAATGCCGTCCCATACCCATCAACCGATAGCCGCTTCCACAGTAAATGCGACGAGTCCTGAAGGGGGGGTTTGGGGCAGCACACAAAGCGTAAGAGGCTCCATCGCAGCGTATGCAGCAGGAGGTGGCAGTTCCACGCCGATGAGCCCGTCAGCGATCAAGCCTGCAGGAAGCAGTGCCCCTCATAACAATATGCAGCCGTACCTGGGCCTGAATTTTATTATCGCGCTTGATGGAATTTTTCCTCCCCGCTCGTAAACGAGCGCTTGTTCAAAACACCGGATGTGAAAGCTCCGGTGTTTTTCTACATGCTGTCACTGTCAGCCTCGGCATGAATCGGAGTTTTTGTAAACTTGTCCGCAATCTGTTTACAAAACGGTATAGACACGGTATATTTACCTAGATTGAGATGTGTATTCCTACTTTTGGTGAGATGACATGATGAAAACGATCATCCGTTTGGATACGATTGAAAAACAGTTTGCCGGCTCAGTCGTCATTCCCCCTTTTTCTCTTTCCATAGAAGAAGGGGAGTTTTTGACATTGCTAGGTCCCAGTGGCTGCGGAAAAACGACATTGTTACGTATGATCGCAGGATTTGAGGAGCCTACCTCCGGGGAGATTTATCTCGACGGCAAGCCGCTCAGCAAAGTGCCTGCCTATCAACGGGACATGAACATGGTGTTTCAGCAGTACGCGCTGTTTCCGCACATGACAGTCGAACAGAACATCCTGTTTGGCCTGAAGATGAAGAAAGTGGATGCTGCGGAGCAAAAGCGGAGGCTGGAAGAAGTGCTGCACTACGTCCAGTTGGGCGAATTGCGCAAACGGACGCCCAAACAGTTGTCTGGCGGTCAGCAGCAACGCGTGGCGATTGCCAGGGCGATCATCAACAATCCCAAGGTGCTGCTTCTGGACGAACCGCTCGGGGCGCTGGACTATCAGCTTCGAAAGAGCCTGCAGCTTGAATTGAAAAATTTGCAAAAAAATTTAGGGATTACCTTTATTTACGTGACGCACGATCAGGAGGAAGCGATGGCGATGTCCGACCGGATCGCTGTCATGAACCAGGGCAGGATCGAGCAGATTGCGTCTCCCGCAGAAATTTACAACCATCCGCAAACGATGTTTGTAGCGACCTTTATCGGGGAAAACAACATCTTTCAGCAGGGGGATACGCGAATTGCGGTTCGTCCTGAAAAAATCAGGCTGTATCCGCTCGATCAGGAAACCAACAACGTGAGGCATACCGGCCGTATCGCGGATGTCGTGTTCCTGGGGAATGTATGCAAGCTGTACATCCACCTGGACGGACAGGATACACGCGTGATGGCCCATCAAAATACAGGTGACGGCTTTGACTGGAAGGTAGATCAACAAGTGGCAATTGGCTGGTCACAGACTGACGAGGTGATGCTTTCTTGCTGAAAAAGTGGGGAATAAAGCCTCTCGCGCTTCCGACACTGGTGTGGATGGGGGCGCTCTTCGTCTTGCCCATGCTCCTGATGCTGGTTCTTTCTTTTTTGAAAAGAGGCACATACGGGCAAGTTGTCTACGAGTTCACTCTGGAAAACTACGCACGGCTTGCCGATCCGCTGTACGCCCTGATTTTTTGGGATACGCTGATTGTCGCTGTGCTTACTACCATTTTTTGCATCCTGTGCGGCTATCCACTCGCTTATTACATATCGCGGCTGGAAAAATCGTCACAAAAAATCTGGCTGTTGCTCGTGATGATTCCTTTCTGGATCAACTTTCTCGTTCGTTCCTACGCCTGGGTCATCATCTTGCGCTCGCAAGGAGTCGTCAACACAGTTTTGCAATCGCTCGGTTTGATTGACGAGCCGTTGCCGCTGTTGTACAATTCCGGTTCCGTGTTGCTCGGCATGGTCTACACCTTGCTGCCGTTTATGGTACTGCCGATTTACGTATCGCTGGAGCAGATGGATCACCGCAAGCTGGAAGCTGCCTACGACCTGGGAGCGACGCCATGGAAGGCATTTTGGCATGTGACGCTGCCGATGACCCGAACAGGTGTAGTGACAGGCTCGATTCTCGTGTTTGTTTCTTCGATCGGCATGTTCGTCGTTCCGGATGTGATGGGAGGAGCCAAGTCAGCGCTGATTGGAAACGTCATCCAAAACCAGTTCCTCTCCGCGCGTGACTGGCCATTCGGCTCTGCGCTGTCGATTTTGCTCATGCTCCTGTCCATGCTGATGATTTATCTGTACTTCCGCGCGACTAAAGCGGGAGAGGCGAAGGAGGGAGGGGCGTGAAAAACTGGAGGCAAAATGCCTTGTCCGGCTATTCCTGGCTCATGCTCGTCTTCCTGTACCTGCCGATCGCCATCCTGATTCTGTATTCCTTTAACGAAGCGCGAATCAATGCGGTCTGGAGCGGCTTTACGTGGAAGTGGTACGTTTCCTTGTTTGAGAATCGCCACGTACTGGAAGCATTGCGCAACAGCCTGACGATCGGACTGATCAGCAGTGTGCTGGCTACGCTTTTGGGGACGGCGGCCTCGCTTGCGATCAAGCACTATTCCATCCGCTGGCAAACGGTCATCAACGGCCTCATCTACCTGCCGATTGTGATTCCCGAGATCATGCTGGGGTTGGCGCTGCTGATTTTGTTCAGCCAGGCCAACGTCGAGCTGGGCAAAGCGACTTTGATCATGGCGCACACTACGTTCAGCATTCCGTTTGTCATGGTCATCATCTCCGCCAGACTGGCCGATATGGGCAAAGAGCTGGAGGAGGCGGCACAAGATTTGGGCGCGACAGCGTGGGAGACGATTCGCTATGTGACGCTTCCGCTGATTATGCCGGGCGTTGTCGCTGCTTTTTTAATGGCCTTCACGCTGTCATTGGACGATTTCATCATTTCGTTTTTCGTGGCAGGCCCCAACTCGACGACACTGCCGCTGTATATTTACGGGCTGGTCAAGCGCGGCGTCTCGCCTGAGGTCAACGCGCTGTCTACACTGTTGATTGTAAGTACGGTTTTATTGGTGATCGTGGCGGAGCTCCTGCGTCGCAAGGATTCCAAGACGACCACGTATTGATTCATAGAGGGGGAGATAGAGAATGAAACGATTCAAATCACTGGTAATCGGCGCACTGGCCGCCACTCTGGCTTTGACTGCAGCAGGCTGTTCTTCTTCCAGCGAGGGAGGGGAAAAGGTTCTCAACATCTACAGTTGGGCTGACAACTTCAACCCGGATGTGATTGCGAAGTTTGAAGAACAGTACAACGTCAAGGTAAATTACGACGTATACGGCAGCAACGAAGAGATGCTGGCCAAAATCCAGGCTGGCGCTTCCGGATACGATCTGATCCAGCCTTCCGATTACATGGTCGCTACCATGATCGAACTGGGCTTGCTGGAAGAGTTGAACAAGGAAAACATTCCGAACCTGAAAAACATCGTCTCTTCCTTCCAGACGCCTCCGTACGATCCGGACAACAAGCACTCGATCGTCTACACCTGGGGGATTACCGGGATCGCGTACAACAAGAACTACGTGAAAGAGACGCCGACAAGCTGGAGTGATTTGTGGAAGGATGAGTACAAGGATCGCGTCATCCTGCTCAACGACCCGCGTGAAGTAATCGGGATGTCGCTGATCAAGAACGGTTTCTCCAACAGCACGACCGACAAGGCAGAGCTGGAGACCGCCTTTGCCGATTTGAAAACATTGGTGCCGAATGTGATCGCCTTTGACACAGACAATATCAAGCAAAAAATGATCGCCGAGGAAGCGTGGATCGGGACTGTCTGGTCTGGGGATGCCGCGTATATCCAGGCGGAAAATGAAAATGTGGACTACGTCGTTCCAAAAGAAGGGGCGACGATTTGGGCGGACACGTTTGCTATCCCGAAAGGTGCCAAGAACAAGGAAATTGCCGAGCAATTCATCAACTTCCTGATGGACCCCGAAGTGAGCGTGGAAAACTACGAGTGGATCGGCTACAGCAACCCGAACGAAGCAGCATATGAGCTGCACAGCGAAGAATATCGCGCCAACAAGATGATCTTCCTCGATCCGGCGGATATCGCGCGTGCCGAATGGCTGGTCGATGTAGGCGAAACGCTGCAAGAGTACGATCGCTACTGGACAGAACTGAAGAGCGGCAGATAAATAACTGCGAAAACGAAGCCAGGACTTGTGTTGTCACAACAGTCCTGGTTTTTTCGTGCTCGTGACGATTAAATATTGTAAGATGGTAAAGAATAGCAACGAGTAAAAGGCGAGGAGGGTGTACTCATGTCATCTGCCATTTTGCACAGCGCGCAAGCAGTCCGTTCGATTTTGCTGAAAAGAATCAAAGATGTACCGGAAGAGCTTTTTGACGTGCAGCCAGAAGGATTCAACAACACGATCCGCTGGAATCTGGGGCACATTGTGGTGTCTCTCGATTTCTTCTTTTCGATTGGCGCTTCATTCAGTACGAACCTTCCCGAATCGTACCCAGGGCTTTTCAAAACGGGAACGAAACCGGACCAATGGGAAGCTGCTCCACCGTCGAAAGAAGAACTGGTCCACTACCTTTCTCTGCAATTGGACAAAATCAAGGAAATGGACCCGGCAGCCCTGGACGTAAAACTCCAAAATCCGGTGGAAATGGCTTCGATCCGCATGGAGACAACTGCGGAACTGGTCAATTTCGGAGTCATTCACGAAACGATGCACGTCACCACCATATCCAACTACGTGAAATTGTTGAAAAACAAGCGTCAGCAATAGTCAGAACAAAATGGAACGTACCTGTTTCGCTGCAAGCAGGTACGTTTTTGCGTTTCTTTTTTTTTGTAAAAATTCGTGCCTGATTTTCGGCGACGCCAAAGTCTCGACCTCGCTATAATCAAGGTACATGGATCGAAGGCAGGGAGGAAACGTATGGAACCGATAGACACAATCAAACAGCAGCGCTACTACCAGGCGCTGCTCGACAAAAACACGGAGTATGAAGGTGTATTTTATGTAGGCGTGAAAACGACAGGAGTGTTCTGCAGACCTTCCTGTCCAGCGCGCAAACCAAAGCTGTCCAATTGCGAGTTTTTTGAGACGGCACAACAGGCATTGTTGGCGTCGTATCGGCCGTGCAAGCGTTGTCGACCGCTCTCCCATCCCAATCAGGTATCGGAACTGGTGCAAAAGCTGGTCGAGGAGGTGGAAGCCAATCCGGAGAAGAGGTGGAGGGATCAAGATTTCCGGGAGCTGAGCGTGGATGCCTCTACCGCGCGCCGGCAGTTCAAGAAGAGGTTCGGGATGACGTTCGTCGAGTACGCGCGGGCGCGAAGAATCGGGCTTGCGATGAAGCAGATTCGGGAAGGGGCTGCTGTCATCGATGCGCAATTGACGACCGGCTATGAATCGAGCAGCGGGTTTCGCGATGCGTTTTCCCGATTGCTCGGGGCAGCACCGACCCAGATGGAACAGCACAGCCAGGTACTCCGCGCGACGTGGCTGGATACGCGCCTTGGCCCGATGGTCGCCATCGCTGACGACGAGCGTCTGTATTTGCTGGAATTTGTGGATCGCCGCGGGCTGGAGCGGGAGATGGAGCGATTGCGAGAGAAGACTGGAGCGGCGATCATCCCGGGCAGGACCCGACCGATCGAGCAGATCGAACAGGAGCTCGGCCTGTATTTTGAAGGAAAGCTGCATACGTTCACCACACCGCTGCATTTGCTCGGCACACCGTTTCAACGCCGGGTATGGCAGGAGTTGTTGGCGATTCCGTACGGAGAAACACGTAGCTATCGGGAAATCGCCGACCGGGTCGGGCGTCCGGCAGCGTATCGAGCCGTTGCCCAGGCCAACGGAGCAAACCAGTTGGCGATCGTCATTCCCTGCCATCGCGTGATCAACACCAATGGCGATTTGGGTGGATACGCTGGCGGCTTGACGCGAAAAGAATGGTTGCTGTCACATGAAAAAAGGAGCGTGAATCGATGAGATCGCAAAGGAAACGGGATAATCTGTCCAACATCTGGGACGCCGGAGGTGCGATGGAGGTGGAATCGCTGCCGGGAGTCGGTCTGTGGCATCGGCGCATGGGGATCACGCCGGAAAAGAACTCCCCTTTGATTTGGTCATGGCCAATGTGGAACGAATCGTTGCCAGAGTTGCTGTTCCGCCGTCGCTAGATGTGGCGATAGGCTACGGGAAGCATGCCAGCAAGCTATGTCGCGATAAGTGAGAAAATCCGCAAAAACCCCCCTCTGGGACACACAAATGTGTTCTGGTGGGGGATTTTTGTGTTTTCAGTAGTGAAGCACGAATGATCTGAACATTTGTTCAAGTTTTGAACAAATGGAAACTTACGGTGGAATATTCGGAATGGTGTGCTTATAATGAAATTACGTACAGCATAGTGAACAAAATTTCAAAGGAATGTTGCCGGTGTATACCTTAAACGAGATGATTCGCGTGGCCAAATTGTATTACGAAAAAGGGCTGACGCAAAAAGAAATCGCCAAGCTGGAAAATATTTCGCGGCCTACAGTCAGCCGTATCCTCGATGCAGCCCTAAGAGAGGGGATTGTCACCTTTTCGATCCAGTACCCGGTGGAATCGGTCAATCATCTGGAGGATGAGTTGAAAAGCCGATTCTCGTTAAAAAAGGTATTTATCGTTCCTGCCATCATCCCGGAGCCGGCCTTTGTACTGGCGGACGTAGGCAAAGCGGTGGGCGAATATTTATCGGGTCTTGTACGCGATGGCGACACGATCGGTATTTCCTGGGGCACGAGCCTCAGCTATGTGGCCAGCCATCTGCGCTCGGCAGCGCGCAACAATGTAAGGGTCGTCCAATTGAATGGCGGTGTGAGCACGACCTCGTTTTCCACCGGGGCGATGAACATTCTGGAGCAATTTTCCAAGGCATTCGACGCCCAGCCCTACATGCTTTCCGTGCCGACGATTGTCGACTCGAAAGAAATCGCCTCCGCCATTTTGCGCGACTCCGGCATCAGCGAGATCGTTTCCATGGGCCGAGAAGCGAACATCGCGGTATTCGGGATCGGGAAAACCTCGTATCAGTCGGTCCTGAATCTGGCCGGATACTTCAAGGAAGGGGAATACGACAAGCTGCTCGCAGCAGGTGCGGTCGGCGATATTTGCTCCCGATTCTTTACCGTGGATGGGCACATTTGCGACGAGACCTTGAATGAGCGAACAATTGGCATTCACCTGGCAGATCTGCAACAGAAAGAACATTCCATCGCCATAGCCTGTGGCGAAGAAAAAGCGCTCGCGGTCCTCGGAGCGTTGCAGGGTAATTACGTGAACACCTTGTTTACAGACGAACTGACGGCAAAAGAATTGATCAAGCAGCATGACATTTCAAGAGAGCAGGGGGCTTTAGCATGAAAGCGGTGAAACTGTACGAGCCTGGCAATCTCCAGGTGGAAGAAGTGGCAGTACCGGAAATTGGTCCAGACGAAGTGCTGGTAGAGGTAAAAGCGGTAGGGGTATGCGGATCGGACATCCCGCGTGCATTGTACAAAGGGGCGTACTATCAGGGACTGACGCTGGGGCATGAATTTGCCGGCAAAATCGTCCAAGTCGGATCAGCGGTAGAGGGCTGGCAGGAAAACGACCGGGTGTCGGTGGCCCCTTTGCTGCCTTGTTACGAATGCACGTATTGCAAGTCTGGGGATTACTCGCTGTGCGATACGTACAGCTATTACGGATCGCGGACGGACGGAGCGATGGCCCGCTTTATCAAGGTGGCGGCGACCAACCTGCTGCGCTTGCCGGACAATGTCTCGTACGAGGCAGGCGCGATGATCGACCCTGCCGCCAACGCGATACACGGACTGTGGCGAGGCCAGTTCCGGGAGGGCGACAAAGTGGCTGTATTCGGGCTGGGGGCGATCGGCTTGTTCGTCATTCAGTTTGCCAAGGTGCTCGGCGCCAAGCAAATTGTCGCGGTCGACATCCATCAGGAAAAACTGGATCTCGCCGTGCAACTGGGCGCAGATGTGACGGTCAACTCAGCGCAGGGCAATGCAGTACAGGAAGTGCTGGCGCAAACAGGCGGCGTCGACTACGTGATCGATACATCGGGTTCGCCGATCGCGCAGAACCAAGCTGTATGCGTGGCGGCGAAAAAGGGCAGAGTCGTTTTTCTGGGAATCTCCAACAACGAGCTTGCGCTGAGCAAGGAAGCGGTCAATAACCTGCTTCGCTACGAATTGTCCGTAAACGGCTCGTGGAATTCGTTTTCCCATCCGTTTCCCGGCCGCGAGTGGACATTGACCGCCGAACTGATGGGACAAGGAAAACTCGTCGCCGAACCACTCATTTCCCATCGCTTCTCACTCAGTGAAGCGCCGCAAGTATTCGAAAAAATCAAAAAACGAGAACTGGTCTTCAACAAGATCATGTTTTTTCCTGAATGAAAAGGGAGTGGGAAGAAATGTTTGCAGACAAACCGTGCGTGATGGGTATCGATTTCGGCACACAGGGTCTGAAAGCAGGAATCTTCACCACAGATGGCAAGCTGGTATGGAAAAGCGAGCGTTCCTATCCTACCGTGTACCCGCAAGTGGGCAGGGCGGAACAGGAGCCGTTGGATTGGTGGCAGGCTTTGCGCGAAGTGCTAAAGTCCGCTTCCGACAACATCGACCTGCGGCAGATTGACGGCATCGCGGTATGCGCCACCTCGTCCACTGTGCTGCACACAGATGCCCAGGGTGTCCCCCGGCGGCCGGCGATATTGTGGATGGACCAGCGGGCGGTCGCCGAGATGGAAGAGATCAACGCCAACCGGCAGCAGGACGTGCAGGAAGTGCTGCAGTACGCGGGAGGCAAGGTGTCGGAAGAATGGATGACGGCCAAGACGCTGTGGCTGAAACGGCATGCTGAGTTGAAGCCCGGAGACAAAATCGTGGAACAGCTCGACTGGCTCCATTATCAATTGACCGGTGTGTGGGCAGCGTCAATGTGCAACGCCGTCTGCAAGTGGAACTATGTAAAAAGCGGCGGCGGATTTTCGCCGGATTATTTTGCCGCCATCGGCTTGTCCGATTATGCCGCATACTGGCCGGACCGCGTTGTCCCGGTCGGCGGGCAGGTCGGCACGCTTACCGACAAAGCTGCGCAAGAGCTCGGGCTGCCCGCTGGAACGCCGGTCTTCCAAGGCGGCATTGACGCCCATATCGGCATGCTCGGCGTCGGCGCGGTAGACACCGGCGTGATGAGTCTCGTCATGGGATCGAGCTTTGTCCATCTGGTGCACGCCGACCGTCCTGTCTTTCATCCCGGACTGTGGGGACCGTACCAGGATGCAATCCTGCCGCAAAGCTGGCTGATCGAAGGCGGGCAGCTTACATGCGGCTCGCTGACTACCTGGTTCTTGCAGCAGTTTTACCCGCATGTGCCGGAAGGACAGCGGGACGAGGTGTACGCCGAGCTGCTGCGGGAAGCCGGAAAATTGCCCCCAGGCAGCGAGGGCATCGTCATCATGGACAGCTGGCAGGGAAACCGCACGCCGTACCGCGACCCGCTGGCGACCGGGGCTGTCGTCGGATTGACGCTGGCACACAACCGCTACCATCTGTTCCGGGGCATGCTGGAATCAACCGCTTACGGCACGCGAAATATCATCGAGACATTCCAGGAGAGCGGACTTGCCATCCACCGCATCATCGCCTGCGGCGGGGGAACCAAAAATCCGCTCTGGATGCAGATTTTAAGCGACGTGACAGGACTGGTGATCGAGACGCTGGAAGAGACGGAAGCAGGGATCAAGGGGTGCGCGATGATCGCCTCCTACGGGTTGGGCCACTACGGCGAGCTGTCCGCAGCAGCCAAGGCAATGGTGGAGCCAGGGAGCATCTACACTCCGCAACAGTCCAACAAACAGCTTTACGACAAATACTTTGACATGTACCTCGAATTGCATAAAGCGCTCTTGCCCGTCATGCACAACCTGACAGCCAAGTGAGAAGGGAAGGAGGAGTGAAGAGATGGACGCGATATTGGAGATGAAACAGATCAGCAAGTCGTTTCCCGGTGTGAAAGCGCTGCAACAAGTGGATTTTTCCGTCAGACAAGGTGAGGTTCATTGCCTGATCGGAGCGAATGGAGCCGGCAAGTCGACTTTGATGAAGATTCTCGCCGGAGTCTACGCCAAGGACGAAGGGACGATTTTGCTGGATGGGCAGAAGATAGAGGCCGGCAGCCCTGCGGACAGCAGACGGCTGGGAGTGATGACCATTTATCAGGAACTGTCGCTGGTGGAGCATTTGACGGTCGCAGAAAATATCTTTCTCGGCAGCTACGCCAATCCTCGCTATGGCGTCGTTTCATGGAAGCGTTTACGTGAGGAAGCGCAAAAGGTAATCACCCGACTGGGCATTTCAATCGACGTGGAGCAGCCGGTATCCGCACTGAGCATGGGCCACAAGCAAATTGTCGAGCTGGCCAAAGCCCTGGAAGGAAACGCGAAGATCATCGTCATGGATGAGCCTTCGACGACGCTGTCGGAAAAAGAGATTCACACGTTGTTTGCCACCATCGATGAGTTGAAACGGCAAGGTATCACAATCATCTACATTTCACACAAGCTCGAAGAACTGTTTACTGTCGGTGACAGGGTAACCGTCCTGCGCGACGGGAAATGGATCGCCACCCGCGACATCGGCGAACTGGACCAGGAAACGCTGACCGAGCTGATTACCGGGCACAAGGTGGCGAAAAAGGAGCGGACGCTGGAGCAGCGACAATTCACGGAAGTGTTGCGGGTCGACTCGATTCACACAGACAAAATCGGACAAGTCTCTTTCAGCTTGGGAAAAGGAGAGATTCTCGGGTTGTACGGGCTGGTAGGCTCGGGACGGACGGAATTGCTGAAAGCGCTGTACGGCGTAGACCCGATAAAAAACGGGACCGTCTATCTCGATGGGCAGGCGAGAAAAATCAGCAAGCCGAGCCAGGCGATCGCGCTGGGGATGGGGTTGGTGCCGGAAAACCGCAAAACGGAGGGAGCGGTGCTAGGACTATCCGTTGAAGAAAATGCGGTAATGCCCTCGTACGACCGGTTTGCCCGCTGGGGAGTGATCCAAAAGCGGAAAGTACAGGAGGCGGTATCCAGGCATGTGTTGGC
This sequence comes from Brevibacillus sp. TJ4, assembly GCF_044627595.2. NCBI lineage: Bacteria > Bacillati > Bacillota > Bacilli > Caryophanales > Paenibacillaceae > Brevibacillus > Brevibacillus sp. TJ4. The sequence goes on from NZ_CP185865.1 coordinate 1,002,523, forward strand.
GATGCGCGTAAAAACGCCGTCGCTTGCTACCAGCGTCGGCAATTTGAGCGGCGGCAACCAGCAGAAGGTGATCATTTCCAAATGGCTGGTTCACGAATCAAGGATCATCCTGTTTGACGAACCGACACAGGGGATCGACATCGGGGCAAAGCAGGAAATCTACAGGATTATGCGCGAGTTGGCGGAGCAGGGCACGAGCATGATTGTCGCATCGTCGGAAATCAACGAACTCCTGGAAATATGTCACCGCATCCTGGTCATGTATCGCGGCGAGGTGGCTGGCGAATTCCGCGACCCGCAGCAACAGAAAGAAGAGATACTTCATTATGCAGTGACGGGGGGAACAGCCGTATGGAATACGTGAAGACCGAGAAAGCACAAGCAAAGCCTTCCTTTCAACTCGGAAAGTTTTTGCGCAAATACAACTTGCTGCTGCTGTTGCTCGTCTTTATCGTCATTGGTTCATTGTTATCACCCAAGTTTTTAACTGTTCAAAACTTTCTCAACCTGCTTCAACAATCTGCCGTAACAGGAATCGTCGCTATCGGGATCACCTTCGTCATTATCGTGGCGGGAATCGACCTGTCCGTCGGCTCCGTGCTCGCTTTTGCCGGCATGGTGATGGCGCTGCTGCTTCCGCATACCGGTCTGTTCGTCGCTTTTTTGGCCGGGATAGCGAGCGGTGCTGTCCTCGGCTGGATCAACGGGGTTGTCAGCACGAAACTGAAAATTCCGGCGTTTATAGCGACCCTGGCGATGATGGTCGCGGCTCGCGGCTTGGCGCTGTTGCTGACAGACGGTAAACCGGTATTCAACCTGCCTGAATCTGTTCGCTTTTTCGGCAAAAACCTGTTTGGGATTCCGGTATCCGGGTTGATCTGGATTGCCTTGACGCTGATCGCCATTTTTGTACTGCGCTACACCACGTTTGGCAGAAAGCTGTACGCCATTGGCGGTAATCCTCAATCTGCTCACCTGACGGGGATTGAGGTTAACCGATATATAACGTTTGCGTATGTGATCTGTGGAGCATTGTCCGCGTTGGCGGGTATCGTGCTTGCCTCCTGGCTCACCGTAGGGCAGCCTACTGCGGGAAGCGGCATCGAACTCGACGCGATCGCGGCGGTTGTTCTCGGCGGGACCAGTTTGATGGGGGGAGTAGGAGGTGTTGGCGGAACTTTCATCGGTGTGCTTTTGATGAGCATGATTACCAACATTTTTAACCTGTTGGGATTATCCTCATATTTCCAATCGATTTTTATGGGGATGATCATCGTACTGGCTTTGGTCTTGAACAAATTTGTCATTCAAAAGAAAGAGCAGGGGGGATTTTGATGTTGAACAAATGGAAAAAAGGGAACATGCTGATGCTCACTACGCTGGCAGCGACACTTGTATTTGCCGGATGCTCCACTGGACAGTCGACCGGAGGACAGTCTTCGGCAGAAGGCGGAAACGAGAAGCTGGTCATCGGCTTCTCCAACGTGACCTCCGAATCGCCATTTTACACGGCATTGGCTGATGCGGCAAAAGCGGAAGCAGAGCGGCAAGGCGCCGACATCATCGTGATGGATGCACAAAACAACATCGAAAAGCAAAACGCCGACGTACAGGATATGATCACCAAAGGGATTGATGTGCTGATTCTCAACCCGACCAATCCGAGCGCGGTAACTCCCGCCCTGGAAGCGGCCAAGCAAGCCAACATCCAGGTGATCACCGTAGACCGTCCGACGGAAGCGCAAGTCACATCGTTTGTCGGCCGCGACAACAAGGCGATGGGCGAAATCGCCGGCAAACAGGCAGTTGCCCTGCTGGGCGGGGAAGGCAAGGCGCAAGGAAAAATTATTGAAATCCAGGGTGACGCCGGCGGAAAAGTAATGATGGACCGCCATGACGGTTTCCACGCTGCAGTCGATAAAGAGTCGGGCATCACCGTGGTAGAAGGCCCGTACAGCGACTATGTCCGAGCCAAAGCGGTCAAGGCGTTCCAGGATTTGTTGCAGGCCCATCCCGACGTAAATCTGGTCTATGCCCACAACGATGACATGGCGCTCGGCGCGCTGCAGGTACTCGAACAAAACAACATGCTGGAGCAGGTAAAAATCGTCGGCATCGACGGCTTGTCCGAAGCGGTCAAAGCGATCATGGACGGAAAATACAGTGCCACGGTGTTCAACGATCCGGGCAAAATGGGGGCCATGGCTGTCGACACGGCATTGAAAGCGGCAAAAGGCGAGCAAGTTCCGGATTATGTCGACGCCGGCACGGGCTTGATCGACGCCTCGAACGCCGCGGATGTGTACAACGAAGCAGACGTATTTGCTCAGATGAACTAGGAGGCTTGTCATATGAATGGAACTGCAATCGCATCGTTGATTGACCACACACTGTTGAAACCGGAGGCAACCCGGGAACAGATCAAAACATTGTGCGAGGAAGCGAAAGAGCACCAGTTTTTCTCCGTGTGCGTCAATCCGTACCATGTCGCCTACGCAAAATCGCTGCTGGAGGGCAGTGGTGTCAAGGTATGCTCCGTCGTTGGCTTCCCCCTCGGGGCCAATACCAAAGAGAGCAAGGCTGCCGAGACCGCCCAGGCGATCAAAGACGGCGCTGACGAAATCGATACGGTGATCAACATCGGCGCGCTCAAGGCAAATGCCAGAGACGAGGTAGTAGACCATATTCGCGCCGTGGTGGAAGCGGCAGACGGCAGGCTGGTCAAAGTGATTCTGGAATGCTGCTTGCTGGAAAAGGATGAAATCGTTATTGCCTGCCAGCTTTCAAAGGAAGCGGGAGCACATTACGTCAAGACATCTACCGGCTTTTCCAGCGGCGGTGCGACCGTAGAGGACGTGGGGCTGATGCGGAAAACAGTCGGAGAGAAACTCGGCGTGAAAGCATCCGGGGGAATTCGCGATCTGGAGACGCTGCAAAAAATGGTGGAGGCAGGCGCTACCCGAATCGGCACCAGCAATGGCGTGGCAATGGTAAAAGGGTAAGGCAATCGCCGAGAGCAGGATGCGGATGGGGAAAAGCATTTCCTCATCCGTTGTTTTTTCGTCGTATAGTCAGGCAGCAATGGATGACTGTCACCCGGGCGCTCGTTTTCTGACAGCAGGCCATAGCCGATGCGACGGGTGAAAAGAGAGGGGAACTACGGGCAATGAAAGGGTCAATGTCACGAAGGCGGAACAGGCTTGTACCTGGATGGTTTGACAGGCTGACGATTTTTCCCAAGATGATGGTCGTCGTCTGCATGATGATCGTCTCGATGCTCGGGATCTGGGGAGCCGGTTTTTATTATCTGTCCACCTCCACTGCGAGCATGGGGGTGATGTACAATCGCGATTTGATGCCGATTTTGGAGATCGGCAAGGTGCGGACCAACCTGCGTACGATCGAAAGCCTGTTTTACCAGTTGACGCTGGAGGAGGACAGCTCCAGATACAATGGCATGATCGAGCAAATCCTGCTGCTGGTGGACGAAAACAACAAGTTGCTCGCAAGCTATGAACAGACACTTGTCGATCCGGATGAACAAAACAGCTTGGAAGCAATGAAGCAAAAAATGAAGGAGTACCAGAAAAAGCGCTCGGAGACGATCGATCTGGTACTGCATCAGCAATCGCAGGAAGCGCTTGAGCAATACAAGCTGCTGGCGCCGCTGCTGACACAGATCAACGACGGCTTCCAGGAACTGATGGACTACAGGGAAAACCACGCACTGACCAGCTATCAGAACAACATGCAAAACGCCGGGACGGCGAACGGCATCATGGTCGGCATTTTGCTGCTTGCTTCCCTGCTGTCCTTACTTTCAAGCATCGCCATCGCACGTTCGATTGCCAACTCGGTCAAGGGCGTGACTGACTGGGTGACTTTCTTCGCGGAAAAAACGGCAAGCGGCGTCTCTGATCTGAGCCAGCGCATCCAGGTCAAGGCGAACGGAGAAATCGCCGTGCTGATCGGTTCCTTCAACCTGTTTATCGAAAAAGTGCAGGAGATTGTCCATGCCACCAAAGCGAGCGTTGCCGAGCTTTCCGCTTCTGCGCAAGGCATGCTGGAGAGCGCCGGGCAGTCATCGGATTCCGCACGTCAGGTGCAGGACGCGATCGGGCAAGTGACAGAGCTGTCGCAGACGCAGCTTGGCAATATGGAAGAACTGGCTGCCGTCATGGAAGAAGTGGCGAGCGGCATGCAGAACATTGCCGACAGGACTGCGGGAATCGCCGAAGCCTCCACGACCATGGCCGAGCAGACGCAGCAAGGAAACGGAATGCTGCAGGAGTTGATGGTGCAGATCAATGTGATGAACGAGATGGCGGGACACGCCACGGACGAGATAGCCAGCCTGGGCAGACGCTCGGAGGAAATCGTCGAAGTCCTGACGATGATCTCAGCCATTTCCAGACAAACCAATCTGCTCGCCTTGAATGCTGCGATCGAGGCATCGCGCGCCGGGGAACACGGAAAAGGGTTTGCCGTCGTAGCCGACGAAGTGCGAAAACTGGCCCAAGAGTCACAGGACGCGACCAACCGCATCGAAGCGTTGATCAGGGAGATTCAGGAGGACAGCGGTCGCGCTGCTTTTGCCATGGACAGCGTCAGCAAGGAAGTGCAGACTGGGCTGGCAACGGCGGTGCAAACTGGCCAAGCCTTCGAAAAGATCGGCGTGATCATCGGCGACGTAACGGAGAGCTTGCAGGACATTTCCGCGAACTCGACACAGGTATCCGCCGGTGCGCAGCAGACTAGCGCTTCCGTCCAGGAGCTGACGTCGATGGCGCAAACCGTCTCTTCGCACAGTAATCGGGTAGCAGGGCATACCGAGAATCAGCTCGCCTCCGCTGTGGCGATCAGGGAGATGGCAGGCCAGCTTGCCCGCACTGCCGAATCGTTGCGTAGCATGGTCACGGGTTATACGACTTGAAAAGAAGCGGCACGAACATCTGGCAACTTTCGCCCTTTCGCTGAAAGTTGCTTTTTTCCATTATTTTTATTTGCAGCAAAATAAAGTACACTGAACATATAGCAACAATACGATTACTTGCCTTCGGAGGTGCATGATGATGCAAACAGTGCAGCAAATCTGGAATACGCATGTCATACGAGAGAAAAAACAGATGGCAGAATGGCACTTGCAGACGTAACATCCAAAGCGTAACTTGTCACCTGCCCGAAAGGCGGATACCATCCTATGTTGATCGACGCACCGCGCGTGTACATGATCATTCGTTTTCTGACATCGCTTGCCAACAGCACGATGTTTACCACCTACGCGATCTTCTACATTGCGGAGCTGGGATTTCATCCGTTGCAGCTTCTGCTCATCGGCATGGTACTGGAAGGCACGGTTTTGATCTTTGAAGGAATTACCGGGGTCGTAGCCGATACGTACAGCAGGCGGGTCTCCGTACTATGCGGGATGATTGTCCTGGGCATCGGATTTGTCCTGCAAGGAGCGACTCCTGGTCCGGAAGCAGTGCTGCCGCTTGTGACGGCATTTGCCTGGATTTTGGCAGGGCAGGTAGTGTGCGGCATTGGCTACACGCTGATCAGCGGAGCGGATCAGGCGTGGATTGTCGATGAGGTAGGGGCGGACAATCTCGGCAACCTGTTTATGCGGGCGCAGCAGGTGTCGCTGTTTGCGACTTTGCTGGGGATTGGACTCAGCGTACTTCTGTCCACGCTGGCGACTCATCTGCCCTATGTAGTGGGAGGTCTTTTGTATATCGGACTGGGGCTGTTTTTGCTCCTGTTTATGAAAGAAACACGGTTCGTCCGACCCAAGCCGAACCGTCGCGGATACTGGAGCGAGATGGGCAAAACATGGCTGGAGGGAATTCGGGCGATCCGTACCAAACCGGCTCTGCTCCTGATTTTGCTCGTTACGGTTTGCATCGGGGCGGCTTCCGAGGGGTACGACCGGCTGTGGGAAGCGCACATGATTATGGAGATCGGATTCCCCCAGGCTGGCGGGCTATCCATGCAGATGTGGTTTGGGCTGATCGCGGCACTCTCTGCGCTGTTAGGCATCGTTGCTGTGAAATGGGCAGACAACCGCCTGGACCTGCGAAAGGAGCGCGTCGTAGTCCGCTCGATGTTTGTCTTGACAGCGCTGCATATCAGCGCAGTCGTCTCCTTCGCCCTGTCGCCTTCGTTTGCCTGGGCGCTTGTCTTCGTTCTCGTCATTGATGTGATTCGCTCGCTTGTCCAGCCTGTGTACGACACGTGGCTCAACCGCAATTTGGACAGCAACGTACGGGCGACGGTCATCTCCATGATGAGCCAGACAGACGCACTGGGGCAGACAGCCGGCGGCCCGTTCGTCGGTTGGGTGGGCAATCGCGTGTCCATTCGCGCCTCCTTGCTCGTTGCGGCAGCGTTGTTGTCACCCATCCTGTTTGTCTGCACGCGGTTTCGGAAAACAGCCAGCGAGCACAGCGCAGACAACAGGTAAACGCAAGAAAATGTTGAAGGGAGCTGGCGCACATGGAAGGTTTGACGGTCATCATTGTATTTGGGGCGATCTTTCTTTTTATCGTTCTCCTCAACCTCGGTTCCGGCAAAGGCAGAAGGAGGAGGAAGGGCTCGTCCGGCTATGCAGACGGCGGCAGCTCCGGCTTCTACAGCAGTGGTGGGAGCGACTGCAGTGGCGGTGACGGCGGTGGAGGAGGAGGGGGAGACTGACCCCCTGTAATCGTTCGTCTTGTCGTGATACAATATATGGGAAATACACCTCCAGACGATTCACCCGATGGGCAACGGTTATGGAAGGAAAAAGGAGCGATGTTATATGAACATGAACAAAACGAGAATTGTGAAAGCCGGGTCACAGGAATCCTCCTTTGCTACGAACAGGCTGTAACATACCGTTTGCCAAATGAGGATTCACACTGTGACTGGTTGCATGTAGCGAGTTGCTGACAAAACCAATCGCAGGAGGAATCCGCAGGTGAATTCACATCTACAAAATGAACCGAAAACATTGGAAGAATTGGGCTGGAATCCGCATTTTGCGCAGCATTTCGCCCCTTATGCCGAGCAAGGCTACAGCGTGGGACGAATCACGCTGGAACATAAACGTCTCTATCGCATCATCAGCGAATACGGCGAGCTGTTGGGAGAAGTAAGCGGCAAGCTGCGCTATGAAGCGACAGGCAGAGACGACTTTCCGGCCGTCGGGGATTGGGTCGTGATCGCCCCCCGCGAGCTGGAGAAAAAAGCGACGGTTCACGCCGTGCTTCCGCGGATCAGCAAGTTTTCCCGCAAAGCGGCGGGGGACACGGTGGAGGAGCAGATCGTCGCGGCCAACGTGGACACGGTGTTTCTCGTCAATGCCTTAAACAACGATTTCAATCTCCGGCGGATGGAACGCTACCTGGTGCTCGCCTGGGAAAGCGGCGCCACTCCCGTTATCGTGCTGAGCAAAGCCGATTTGTGCGAGGACCGGCCTGCCCGCATCGCGGAAGTGGAAGCGGTGGCGATAGGCGTACCGATCCACGTGGTGAGTGCAGAACACGACGAGGGCATGGAGCAGCTTGCGCCGTATTTGGGCCAGGGGCAGACCATCGCTTTGATCGGCTCTTCCGGAGTGGGCAAATCCACCCTGATCAACAAGCTGAGCGGCGTGGACGTCCAACGCATCAGCGAGGTTCGCGAAGGCGATGACCGCGGACGCCATACGACGACGCATCGGGAGCTGTTTCTGTTGCCCGGGGGCGCCTTGCTGATCGACACGCCCGGCATGCGTGAATTGCAGCTTTGGGATGCACAAGCCGGGTTTCACGGCGCATTCGAGGACATCGAGGAACTGGCAGCGGCTTGTCGCTTTCACGACTGCCGGCACGACCGCGAGCCGGGCTGCGCAATCCAGGCGGCGCTTGCAGATGGCACCCTGGACAAATCCCGCTATACCAGCTACCAAAAGCTGCAGCGGGAGCTGGCACACCAGGCGCGCAAGGAAGACGCCCGCCTGCAGATAGCGGAGCGCAACAAGTGGAAGCAGATCAATATGAGTCAACGGCAAAACAAGAAGCGAAACAAGCGCTAAACAAGCGGGACTGTCACAGGTTGGATTGACATGTGGCAGTCCTTTCTTGTATGGAGGGGGATTGGACGATATAAAGTTTTTTCTCTCAAAAAATAACGCTTGATAGAGAATGATCGAGTATGGTAGATTGGTCAATATCGAAAAAGCATAACGGAGTGCTCGTATAATTTTGGGGATATGGCCCAGCAGTTTCTACCAGATGACCGTAAATCGTCTGACTACGAGTGAAAGAGCGCCTAGGGTTCCGTTTTTCACGGGAAAAAGCTGGTCCGAGCGGCGCTGGCACATGGTTTGTGCTACACCCGAGGGAGAAAAGCCCAGAGGGACAGGTTTCACTTGGCGTTGTATGATGTCGCCAGGATGTGACCTGTCTCTTCTGGGCTTTATTTTTTACTGCAGGACTCCTGCATGAGACGAAAAGTAGCCCAACGTACAGGGAGGAGCAAGAAGACGATGAAAGAATTGCAGGAACGCATTTTGCGTGATGGAAAAGTGCTGTCCGAGTCTGTCCTGAAAGTCGATTCGTTTTTGAACCACCAGGTGGACCCGCAGTTGACCATGAAGATCGGAGAGGCGTTCGCCGAAATATTCCGGAGCGAGCGCATCACCAAAGTGATGACCATCGAAGCCAGCGGTATTCACTTTGCCATGGCGACTGCGTATGCGCTTGGCGTGCCCTTTATTTACGCCAAAAAGAAAAAAGCGATCACGCAGGCCGACGAAGTATACTCGGCGCCTGTTCATTCATTCACGCGCAAGGAGACGTATCAGATCAGCGTAGCCCGGCACTATGTGGGCAAGGACGACCGAATCCTGATCGTCGATGATTTTCTTGCGACAGGTGCGGCTCTGATCGGTCTGGCGAAAATCGTCAAGGAATCGGGAGCGCATCTCGTCGGAGTCGGCGCCGTGATCGAAAAAAGTTTTCAAGAGGGACGCGGGCTTTTGGAGCAGGAAGGAATTCGCGTAGAATCGCTGGCGCGCATCCAATCGATGTCAGCGGAAGGCATTCACTTTTTGCAGCCAGCCACCCCTTCCATCAAATAAAAATAAAAACGCATAGAGGAGAGAATCGGTTGTCATGCTATCCAAACAAAAGATCGTCACGTTGGGTTTGCAGCACGTACTTGCCATGTACGCGGGTGCAGTTGTCGTTCCGCTGATTATTGGCGCAGCGCTAAACCTGACACCGGCGCAGATCGCCTACCTGATCGCCGCTGACTTGTTTACGTGCGGGATCGCCACGCTGTTGCAGGTAATCGGGACCCGCTACACGGGTATTCGCCTTCCAGTCGTACTCGGCTGTACGTTTACCGCGGTAGGTCCGATTATCGCCATCGGTTCCGCCAGCAACCTGGCGACGGTGTACGGAGCGATTATCGTCTCCGGTCTCTTTGTCGTCTTTGCCGCACCACTCTTCGGCAAGCTGCTCAAGTTTTTCCCTACGGTCGTCCAGGGTTCCGTCGTGACCATCATCGGTTTGTCGCTGATTCCCGTCGCGATGAACAACGTAGCGGGCGGGGAAGGAAGCCCGGATTTCGGCGAGCCGCGCAATTTGCTGCTCGCATTGGGTACACTCGTCCTGATCCTGCTGATCAATCGCTTTGCAAAGGGCTTTATGCGCGCCATTTCCGTTCTGCTCGGCCTGATCGCCGGTACCGTAGTAGCGTCGATGATGGGCATGGTAAACTTCAGTTCGGTAAAAGACGCTTCTTGGTTTAGTGTAGTTGAACCTTTTTACTTTGGTGTTCCTCAGTTCAGTGTTGTTGCCATTATTACCATGATTCTCGTTAATATCATCAGCATGGCGGAGTCTACAGGCGTATACTTCGCGCTTGGCAAAGCGACCAACACGGAGGTCGGCAAGGAAGACGTCGTAAAAGGATTGCGCGGGGAAGGCGTGGCGATTGTGTTGGGTGGTATTTTCAACGCGTTTCCGTACACCGCTTTTTCGCAAAACGTCGGATTGGTGCAGATGTCGGGAATCAAAAGCCGCAATGTGATTATCGGCGCCGGCGTGATTTTGCTCATCCTCGGTCTGTTGCCCAAGCTGGCTGCTTTGACGACCGTCATTCCCAATCCTGTTCTCGGCGGCGCCATGGTCGCGATGTTCGGCATGGTAGTCGCATCCGGCATCAACATTCTCTCGCAGGTCGACTTGCGGCAAAACGAAAATCTCCTCATCGCCGCTTGCAGTATCGGCATCGGACTCGGCTCGGCTGCTGTTCCCAGCATGTTCGACCAACTGCCGACGATGGCGAAAATGCTGCTGCAAAACGGCATCGTTACCGGCTCGCTGACTGCGGTAGCGCTGAACCTGCTGCTCGTCCACTGGAACAAAAACGCGCGGCAGACGCCAGCCGCAGAGGTCAGCCCGTCCGTGACAAAAGGATAAGGACAACCAAGCAAAAAGCTCCGCCATGGATTGGCGGGGTTTTTTTGTGGGCTTTGTATGTTGCGCATTGGTGCGAACCTCTATATCTCGATGTCTCGCAGTTTGATCGTTTGGTTTTGCTTGAGCAGTTGGCGTACAAAATCGATCCCGTCCATCGACAGGGCAGGAGCGGTAAACGGACTTTTGACGCCCCGACGCCCTTTTCAAAAAAAGGCTGTCCTGCTGCGGATAGATGTCCAACGACGGTAGGTCAAGTCCGGCATAGGATGGCTACAGAGCATGCAGAGAGGGGATGAGAACCGATGGCTACGTATAAAGAGGCTTTGCAGGCAAAAGAGCGATTGGTGAGACGCTGGAACAGCATGCCGGGAGTAGTCGGCATTGGGATCGGTTATGCAAATGGAAAAAATCACAGGGGCGGTCTGTGTGTCGTGTTGTATACCGTGAACGCCAGCACAGCGGTGAGGAGAAGCTGTCCGCAAAGCGTCGCGCTCAAGAAGAAAAAACGGCTCGGGACGAAGGTTCCCGTCCGAGTAATTGTTTCCGGTCGATGCTCCTGCCAGCCTCGGGTCACTGTGGCGGCAAGCCCGAGAAACATCAGGGGGCGAATTCGTCCGGTAGTAGCTGGGTACAGTGTCGGCTTTCCCGGCGTATCGGGAACCGCAGGCTTGATTGTACGCGCTGCCCGTTCACGGGCACAGCGCTATTTGTTGAGCAACAACCACGTATTGAATCGCAATAACAGCAGCAGTCTGAGCCAGACGATTCAGCCTGGCGGCGCAGATGGCGGCGTGGCACCCAGGGATACGATCGGCCGGCTGTACCGGTTTGTCCGGCTGCGCAGAGATCGGGCGAATCTCATGGACGCGGCGATCAGCATCCCGCGTTCCAATGCGCTCCTCGCTTCTCGCTACGCAGGAGTAGGGCGCGTTCGCGGCTATGTACGTTCCTATGCGCTGGGCGCGAGATTGAAAAAGGTCGGCAGGACGACCGGGTTTGTCCGAGGCGAGGTCGTATCGGTCAACACAGATGTGATCGTCGACTACGGCAGCTACGGCGGTTTGGGCCGTATTCGTTTCCGCAATCAGACCGTGATTCGCGGCAGCCGCCCTGTTTCCTTGGCAGGCGATTCTGGCTCCGTCTGGCTCACAGGCAACAATTACGCCGCAGCGGTCAACTTTGCCGGGACAGCCGACGGTCGGATGTCGATCGCCTTTCCGATTCGCTGGGCAGTACAGGCATTTCGCATTCGTCCGATCGGAGCTGGTATTGCGCGTGGAAAAAAAGGAACCGTTTCGACCCGCTCGCTGAGCAAGGTGGAGCTTCGGCAAATTCGGGGGCGGATTGGCAAAGGGCGCGCCTAGCAAAACGGAATGGAAAAAAGCTGTTATTGAAGTCGGCGAACTTCAATAACAGCTTCTTTTCGTTGCAAAACCTGTTCGGTATAACCGGGCACGATGGCAGTTTCCTACTTTTGCTGTTGTTGCTGCTGCTGTTGGGCCTGGATGGCGGACTGAACCTGCGAGACGAGTGTTTGAGCCTGAGCAATCTCCTGGGAAGCCTGCTTCAGCGCCTCTTCTGCGAGCTGCTGATTGGCGGACGACTGTTCGATCGCCTGCGTAATCATGCTCTTTGCCAACGTAGCAGCTGCTTCCGCTTTTTTCAGTGAGTCGGTGTTGATTTGACCAGACATGGGCAACGATCCCTCCTTTTCGAAATGATCTACTCGCTTACTGTTTCCAACGGGGAACAAGTTATGCGCGCAGAGTGCCCAAACCTTACCTGTACGGCTTGCATACACTTTTACGAAGGAGGGATCGGCTATGGCCAAGGGTCGAATCCAGACCATTCTTGATGCGGAGCGTGCCTTCTGGACGATTGTATTTTCCGCTGACAAGAGAATTGGAGAGCGGGGCGTACTGCTGCCGCGACGATTCAACTCCGTAGCAAAAATTCGCCGGTTTTTGAAAAAGAGCATGACCGGCTGTCTTGCAAATCGGGTGATCGGGAATCTGTCGTTACGGAGGATCAGAGGGCGGCTGGCTATTCCGGTAGGAGATGGCATCGGTCACGCTCCACTGGTGAAAACGCAAGTCCTGGACCAATCCAAAAAGCGGGCGACCATTGCCGTCTGGTTTGCGTTTGACCGCAGCGACCGTTTTTTCCGCGTTTACAAGTTGCGAAAAATTGCCGGCAGAGGCTGGATTGTCGTCGGCCGCCATCCGCTGGACTATCCGTTCAATCCGAAGGGAAGGATCAGGAGGGTCGTTGCCGGTTGCTGTAACACATGTGGGAAAGCGGTGAATCGAATAGCGCGTTAAAAACGCAACGAAGTGAAGCTGGGGCAACCCGGCTTCTTTTTTTACGGGTTTGCGATCCATGGGAATCCGCTTTTTTTTTAATGAAATGCAGCCTATTGGTAAAAATATCGGAAACGAGGAAGAAATAGACAGGCCTCAGGCCGAAAAGACAGGCAAGGAGAGCCGCTATGCAAAAATGGTTTTCAAACCAGATTCAGGATTCCAGCGAACCTTCGCCGGGGGCTCCCACCCTTCTTTCATCAGCGCTGGATCGCAACGTAGAGGTTTTCAGACAAATCTTTGACGCATCCGATGATGTCCAGTTCCGGTCGTTCTTGGTAGGAGGGGAGGTCAAGGCGGAGCTTGTCTACATACCTGGCATGTCAGACAGGCGGGAGATCGACGATAGTGTCCTGAATCCGTTGATGCGATCCGGCGATGTGGACGTAAGAGATATGCAGTCAATAAAAAACAAGGTCTTGTCCATCGTGGCGGTCGAGGAAGTCGACACGATTGAAGAATCCGCCAAGCAGGTGATCAGAGGATTTCCGTTGCTGTTGATTGACGAATGTGACAGGGCCTTGCTGCTCAAAATCGCCAAATGGGATAAACGTCCGGTGGAAGAACCGAAGACCGAGGCCGCGCTACGAGGACCACGCGAAGGATTTACGGAATCCATCGAGACAAATCTGTCGCTTTTGCGCCGAAGAATCCAGACTGTCGATTTAAAGCTGAAGTCGATGCGTCTCGGGCGCCATACACAAACCGAGACCTATATCGCGTATATGGAAGGTCTGGCTGAACCGGCCATGATCAATGAGGTGTGCACCCGGATTGGACGTATCGAGTTGGACAGCGTGTTGGAAACGGGCTATATAGAGGAGCTTACGGAAGACAGTCCGTATTCGCCGTTTCCGCAGCAACAATTTACGGAGCGTGTCGATATTGCCGCTGCCAGCTTGCTGGAAGGCCGTATCGTCATTCTGGTCGACGGCACGCCGAACGTGCTGATTGTCCCGACGACGCTGGTGACACTGCTGCAAGCGGCTGACGATTATTACAACCGCGCCTTTTATTCCAGTACCCTTCGTTTTTTACGGTATTGCACCTTGTTTATTTCGCTGACTCTGCCGGGCGTATACGTGGCATTGTTGACGTTTCATCAGGAAATGGTGCCAGGGAAACTGTTGCTGAGCATCGTGTCCTCGAGAGAGGCCATCCCTTTTCCGACGATTGTGGAAGTCTTGATGATGCAATTGACGTTCGAGGTACTCCGTGAAGCGGGACTTCGCCTTCCCCGGCAAATCGGTTCGGCGATCACCATCGTCGGCGCGCTCGTCGTGGGAGAGGCAGCCGTTTCTGCGGGACTCGTATCGGCACCGATCGTTATCATTATTGCCTTTACCGGCATTGCCGGATTTACGACCCCGCATTATTCGGTCGAATTCTCGATTCGCCTCCTGCGGCTTTTGTTAATTGTGATGGGAGGGACACTTGGGATTCTCGGCGTCATGTTCGGGATTATCGGCATCGCCATCCATCTGTGCACGTTGCGCTCGTTCGGCGTTCCTTATTTGTCGCCCTTTGCGCCGTTTGTGGCAAGCGACATAAAGGATACGGCAATCCGGGTTCCATGGTGGAAAATGATCATGCGTCCGAGCTTTTCGAGCAGTCGGAACCGTAAACGTCTTGCTCGCTATCAACGGCCGGAGCCGGGAAAAGGAGGAGAACAGTAAAGGATATGGTGAAACGCACAGTTCCGGTCATATCTGGGGAGAAAAGAACGGGTTCTGGCAATCATGACTGGGTTTCATCTGAGGGGAGAGTCCTATGGAAGCGTTCGCACAGACTGCTCCTCTTGTTTGTGGCGGTATTGGCGTGTATGTCTGTAACCGGCTGCTGGGATCGCAAGGAAGTGAATGACTTGGCCATCGTTACGAGTGCCGGTCTCGACCGGACGGAGAACGGAGACATCGAACTGGCCGTAGAAATTATCGCGTCGGAACAGGAGAAACGTGGTAACCAAACGAGCGCAAACTTGCAACAAGGGGGTTCGAGTTCGACTATAGTACGGTTCGCGACAGGGGAAACGATGGGGGATGCAGTGACAAAACTGCAACTGATGCTGCCCCGCACGATTTATTGGGGGCAATTGAAAGTGCTGGTTGTAGGAGAGAGGTTGTCGCGCCACGGGTTCCGCGAACAACTGGATTATGTGGTACGTGACAATGAAGTGCGCTTGCGGATTTTGCCTTTCATTTGCAAGGGCAAAGTCCGCGACTTTTTCGCTTCCCCCTTTTCGCTGGAACAGTCCAAGGCGGACTTTCTGCAAGGGGAAGCAGTTCGCGTCTTCCACAAGCCATTGACTTTAAACGCAGTTATACAAAACCTTGGCAACGTAACGGAAACGGTGAAAGTTCCCTATGTGAATGTCCCTTCCAAAGAAAAGGAAAGCAACCCGTATATTCAGGGGTACGCCGCTTTTTCCAGCGATCGGATGACAGGGGTGTTGACCGGGGATATGTTCTCGGGACTGAAATGGATGATAAATCAAATCAACAGAGATATCGAGACTGTGAAGCTGAAGGGCACGACTCCTCCCCATGTATCGCTTGCAGTCATATCTGCACAGACCCGTTTGCTTCCCCGTTTGGAGGGAGGCAAATGGCATATGGACGTTCGCATAAAAACAGATTTGGGCGTTATCCAAAATACGACCCGCTTCAAAACATCCAATCCGAAAAACGTCAAAGAAATGGAGAAAGCTGTGGAAAACCATATCCGGCAGAAGGTTGAACGCACCATCAGGCACGTGCAGCGTATGGGCACCGACGTTTTCGGTTTCGGTGAAGCGATCAACCGTCATAGCCCCGAGGCATGGAACAAGTTGCAAGATCACTGGAAAGAGGAGTTTGCTGCGATGGAAGTCAAGGTTTTCATTGATGCAAACATCCGTCGCATCGGCATGAATATCGTCCCAGTCGGTTTGCCGCAAGAGGAGGAAGGAAAATGACTTGGTTGAGTGTGGCAGGGGTATCGCTATTCGTTGCGTTGATGGTTGGAAATGAATGGCGTCACTTGAGCAGCGAGAGAAAAAAGGAGCGGACGGCATTGATCGCTGTAGCTGTCCTCGGTTGGCTCCCGGCTGTGTTGCTTCTTTTTTTTCCGAAAATGCCCGGGCCCATCGAATTGGTTGATTGGTTGTGCAAGCCGCTGACAAGCATGCTGAAATAAGGGGGCATTCCAATGATCGAGAAAGGGAAGATTTCCGCAGCGCAATTCGGGTTTCTTTTGTATTCTTTGCTCGCGTACGACGGATTGCTCTTCATTCCCAAAATAACCGGGAAGGAAGCAGGTCGCGATTTATGGATCTCCCCCATCTGGGCCCATCTCGCCGGTTTGTTCTTTGTGCTGGCGATGCTGCGCCTCGGACGCATGTATCCGAGGGAAACGATCATTCAATACAGCCAGCGGGTGTTGGGGAGGTTTCTGGGCAAAGCGGCTGGCTTTCTAGTCGTGTTTTACGGTGTTTATCTGACCTCCACGATTTTGCGAATCTATGGAGATTTCATCTCCGCCGTATTTTTGGAAAGGACGCCCTACCTAGTCTCCACAGGCGGTATGATGTTTCTGGTGTCTTATGCGGTCAGGGGAGGGGCGGAGGTGCTGGGGCGGTTGGCGCAGCTTTTCCTGCCAGTCACGATTTTCATTTTTATGTTGCTTGTTGTGCTGTCGATTCCGGAGTGGGATACTACGAATATTTTTCCAATCATGGGGAAAGGGGCGACTCCTTCTATCCTTGGAGCTGTTGTCCCGTTTTCCTGGTTCGCAGGATACATCATGGTCGGGTTGTACTACCCGCTTCTGTCGAATCAGCAGGCGGCAAAGGTATACACGCTGTTGACCTGGTTTTTGCTCATGGCGACGCTTGTCGTGTCCGGTCTCGTCTCCGTTCTTCTCTTCGGGGATCATGCGAGGACGCTGAATTATCCATTTATCGAAGTCGTTCGTTATATCGGGGTCGGGGAATTTTTCCAGCATATTGATGCCTTGCTGCTGGCAGTATGGCTTCCCGGCACGTTTCTTCAACTGGCGACCTATCAATACGGCGCTGTGTTGGGAGCCGCACAATGGCTCGGACTCGAAGATTATCGGGTTTTGGCCTTTCCGATTGGTTTTCTCATACTGGTCATTGATGTCTGGGGCCCTGCCAGCGATGTGGATTTTGACCATTATTTGTCGACGAGCCACATCATATTCGATGGCTTTTTCATCGCCCTTGGCCTTGTCCTGTTCCTCGTGGCGTGGATTCGCGGGAAAATCCGGGAGAACGCATCCAGCGAGGGGCACGACATGGAAGCAAGCAGCGATGCGGGGCAACAGGATTGAGAGGAGCCGAAAATACTTGCCAGCGAGATGAAAGGTATGATTTGCAGCCCAAGGAATCATTTCTGTGCAATGCACCGGTAGAACAACGCTGAAAAACGAGCAAAGAAAAGGTTTCTCTTCATTTGGGAAAGCGCTCCAACTGGTAAAAAAATCCGGTATTGCGCGTCGAACGATTTGCCTGTATAGTATTGAAGTGAAATCGCTGCTATGCGACAATTGTCGACATGCCGGTATGGCGGAATTGGCAGACGCGCGCGACTCAAAATCGTGAGGGAAACCGTGGGGGTTCAAGTCCCTCTACCGGCACCATATTTTCATCACTATCGCTATAAGGTGGGGAACAGCGCAAGAATACCTGTTTCTCACTTTTTTATTTTGCCTGGGTGCCCAGAGCATGCCTTTCTCACAGGCAACTGGTACAATAGAAGAAAAGGGAGGGTGTTGCATGAGACTGAGTGGAAAGCAAGTAGTATGCTTCGTCGAGTCCGAATTCGAGGACCTGGAGTTGTGGTATCCGGTCCTGCGGCTGCGCGAGGAGGGGGCAGTGGTCCACCTCGTCGGCCCGAAAGCAAACACGGCCTACATCGGCAAGTACGGCGTGCCCTGCGAGACGGACAAGGATCTCGATCAGGTCCAGCCCGACTCGTACGATGGCGTGCTGATACCTGGCGGCTGGGCCCCTGACAAGCTGCGCCGCTATCCGCAAGTGCTTTCCTTTGTTCGGGCGATGCATGAGGCCAAAAAACCGATCGGTCACATCTGCCACGCTGGCTGGGTACTGGCATCGGCGAAAATCTTGCAAGGCGTGACCACAACTTCGACACCGGGAATCAAGGATGATATGGAGCATGCAGGAGCAATCTGGGTAGATCAGGAGGTCGTAGTCGACGGTCACATCGTCGGGTCGCGCCGTCCGCCAGACCTGCCTGCCTATGCAAAGGCATTTGCTGACCTGTTGGCAGAAAGCTGAATTGAGGAGAAGGGTGTTCGGCGAGGGGACAGAAGGCTTGCCGGACATCCTTCTTTTTTTTCGCTGCATACGGAGGAAAGTTCCACTGACAAACGCGATTCTGGGAATTGAACTACCCCGGCAGGTATGATACATTCGGCTTGGTAGAATTCGCGAGGAAAGAGAAGAGAGAGGGAACATGGGAGAGGATGGTAGAGATGCCCGAGACGCAAGTGCTGGAGCCGCAGACGGCTTTTGTCAAAATGGCACAGGCATGGGAACAGGCTGCAGCCTACATGAAGGCAAACGGGGATGAACGCACGCCAGGCAAGATGCTGCAACTGGCGGACAAGACGAAACGGATGGAGTTGAACATCGCGTTTTGCGGCCATTTTTCGGCAGGCAAGTCGACGATGATCAATACACTTTTGGGAGTAAAGCTGCTTCCTTCCAACCCGATCCCCACGAGCGCCAATGTGGTCAAGATTCGCGGCGGGGAGAAAGCGGCCCGGGTCTACACCAGGGAAGGCGGAGTCGTCACCTTTGACCCGGACACCGAGATGGAGCGGCTGAAGCAGTTCGCTGTGGACGGAGACACTGTAGAATGGGTAGAAGTCCAGTATCCCGGTACGTTTCTCGACGATCATTCCAGCCTGCTGGATACGCCGGGGATCGATTCGACGGACGCGGCCCACAAGATTGCCACGGAGTCAGCTTTGCACCTGGCAGATGTGGTTATCTACATGATGGACTACAACCACGTGCAGGCCGAGGAAAACTTCAATTTTACCAAGACACTCAAGGATCGCGGCAAGCCGGTCTATCTGGTCGTCAACATGATCGACAAGCACATCGACTTCGAGCTCGACTTCGACAGCTACAAGGAGAGCGTAGACGAAGCCTTTGATACGTGGAATATCAAGCCGGACGGAATCTTTTACACCTCCCTGGCAGAACCGGATCATCCGGAGAACCAGTACGAGGAGTTTCGCGCCAAGCTGCAGCAGCTCATTGCCGACAGGGAGAGCCTGGTGGCGGAAAGCGTCCGCGGCGCAGCACATCACCTGGTTGAGGAGCACGTTCAGGCACTGAAAGCAGGCAGTGAAGCCAATCGTCTGCAATGGGAAAGCGAGCTTGCAGCGATCCAGGCAGACGGCGTCGACAGCACGGATGGCGAAATGGTAGCGGCAGCGCTGCAACAGGCGCAAGCCGAGGCCGAATCGCTGCACAGCCGTGCAGCCGAGGCGCGCAAGCAGATGGAAAAGGAACTGGGCGCACTGCTGGACAATGCCCGGCTGACCTACTACAGCACGAACGAAGCCGCACAATCCTACCTGGAGAGCCGCAAGCCCGGCTTCAAAATGGGACTGTTGTTTGCGGGCAAAAAGACGGAAGAGGAAAAGGCGCGACGCGAAGAAGCGCTGCTCGCTGACCTGCGCGAAAAAGTGGCAGGAAACCTCGATTTCCACTTCAAGCAGTTGATGGGCAAGCTGCCGCAAGAGTACGGAATTCGCGACGACGCTTACAACGAAGCGGTGCACGCTACCCAAATCGAGCTGACAGGCTCGTTTTTGGCTGCACATATCAAGGAAGGGGCGCAATCCCGCGAGTACGTGATGAATTACTGCACGGATGTATCCAATGCGATCAAGCTCGAGTACAGACGGGCCGGGCTTTCCTTTATCGGAAAGATTGTCGCGCAATTGGAACAGCAAGCCAGCGAACAGGGCAAACAGCTTGAGGAGAGACTTGCCGCCCTGCGCAGCCTGGCAGCGCTGCACGAAAAGCTCGCAGCCTTGTCCAGAAGCGAAGAAAAAGCCAGAGAAGAGCTGCAGGCGATCCTGCAAGAAGGAGCGTAACAGACAACCATGAACCAGTTGAGAGAAAAACTGTCTGCGGCAGCCGAGCGTTTGCGGCTGGCCAGCAGGGAGATTGAAGCAGTACCCGGGATGCAGGGACAGGCGCAAGCCATGCTGGAGCGGGCGGGCCGTCTGGATGCCAACCGTTTTACCGTAGCGTTGTTCGGAGCGTTCAGCGCGGGGAAATCGTCGTTTGCCAACGCCTTGATGGGCGATCTGGTGCTGCCGGTATCGCCCAATCCGACTACTGCTGCGATTAACAAGATCATGCCGCCGACCGACGAACAGCCGCACGGCACCGTCCGCGTCGTGCTGAAAAGCAGGGAAGCCGTAGAACAGGATGTCCTGCGCTCGCTGGCCGTATTCGGGCTGAGCGCTCGCGATCTGGAAGGCGCACTCGATGAGCTGAACAAGATCGACGTTTCGCAAATCCCGCCGACGGCAAAGCCGCACTACACGTTTTTAAAAGCAGTCACCAAAGGGCTCGGCGAGATGGGCGAACATCTCGGCGGCGAGCTGCTGGTAGACATGAAAGCGTTCAAGGGGTTTGTCGCCAAGGAAGAAAAAGCCTGCTTTGCGGAGTACATCGAGCTGTTTTACGCTTGTCCGCTGACAGACCAGGGGATCGTGCTTGTCGATACGCCCGGAGCGGATTCGATCAACGCCCGTCACACCGGCGTTGCCTTTGAATACATGAAAAATGCGGACGCAGTCCTGTTCGTCACCTACTACAATCACGCTTTTTCCCAGGCGGACCGCGAGTTTTTGCTGCAAATGGGGCGGGTAAAAGACACCTTCGAGATGGACAAAATGTTTTTTATCGTCAATGCGGCTGACCTCGCTGCTTCTCCTGATGAGCTGCAAGACGTCATCACACACGTGGAAAAGAACCTGCTCACCTGCGGAATCCGTCTGCCGCGCATCTATCCCGTCTCCAGCCAGACCGCTTTGCTGGCCCGCATGCACGAGGCAGGAAAGCTGTCCGGCTCTTCGGAAAAGGTGTACCGCCAACGGACGAACCGGGCGGAAGGGGAAGAGCTGATGCCGGCTGACGAGGGCTTCGCCTTGTCCGGTATGGCTCATTTTGAGCAGGATTTCCTGCGCTTTACGATCGAGGAGCTGACGCAGATCGCCGTCAATGCCGCAGTCGGAGAAATCCGCCGCGCGTACGATACGCTGGAGGAGTTTATGCGCATGGCGCAGGCTGGCGAAAGCGAGCGCGTGGAGCGCAAGCAAGCCGCACTCGAAGCGCGTACGGCTGCACTGGCCGCTGTGGACGCACTCTCGGTGGCGGCGATGGAGCGGGATTTGGCCAAGGAGCGGGAGGAGTTGCTGTACTACGTCAAACAGCGCCTGTTCTTCCGCTTTAACGAGCTGTTTGGCTTCGCCTTCAACCCTGCGGTACTCAAAGAGGACGGACGCAACATGAAGCAAGCCCTGCAAGGCTGTCTGACCGATCTATTGCGCTCGATCAGCTACGATCTGGCTCAGGAGCTGCGCGCTACCACATTGCGGCTGGAGAAATTTGTGAACCGGCAGGGTGTGGCCCTGGTACAGCACTTGCAGCAGGACGTACAGGCACATGCCACGGGACTTTCGCTTGCACCGTACCAGCCGCACAAGGTAGAGACGCTCTCCTTTGGCGAGGAGCTGCCGGTGTCAGCAGCCGCCTTGCAGCCGGTCCTGTCGCTGTTCAAGAGCACGAAGGATTTCTTCGAGCAGGACGGCCGGGCGAAAATGCGCGACGAGCTGGAAAAGCGCCTGCAGGAGCCGGTAGAAGCCTACATCGCGAGCGGAAGCGAGCTGTTGCACGAGCAATTCTCCTCGCTGTTTGCACGTGTAGCAGAAGAAGAGCGCAGTCGGGCCAAGCAGCAGATCGAATCGTACTTCACGGGACTGACTGCTGCGCTGGAGATGAAGGTAGACTTGCAAGAGCTGGAAGCCAAACGCAATCGTGTGGCTGCCCAACTGGAGCAGTAAGCAAAAAAGGGAAGCCTGGAGTCTGTGATGAAGACTCGGGCTTCCCTTTTTTCTACTGCTGCTCTTCGACCTGAATTTGTCCGCTGGTGTCCAGATTGACCCGGAACTCCTTGACGACAGCAGGTTCTGCCGACGGATCGTTCAGGTTGACTTTCTCGATCTGAAAGGTTCCGTCTGCGGTCAATTGACCTGTGTATTCCACTCCGAACAATTCCGAACGGTACAGGCTGAAGTTGGCCAGCTCCGTATTTTGCAACTCTTCCTGCAGCAGTGTTCCATTGCCGCTAAACATCGCATTGCGCAGATTTTCCGAGGAATCGTACTTCTCCTGCAGATATGTTTTCAACTGCTGGGCCAATTCTGATTCGGCGAGCTGTTTGCCTGCGTCGACGAGCTGCTGCCCGGCTTCCAGGGCCTGTTTTCCTGTTTCGACGGCTTGCTTGCCCGTCTCGATCGCTTGCTGGGCATTTTGTACGCCTTCGCTTATTTCTGCGCAGGCGGTAAGCATGAGGCTGAGCAGAACGACAACCAGTTTGCGCAAGATGAATTCCCCCTGCTTGTTTGTTTTTCAATCCCACATACATTATTTATTATATCGTATCTCCCCTTGCATGACATCCGCATACATTGAAGTAAGCGGATTGCTGTTTGAAATGACAGGGAGGAAAAGGAAAGATGCAGGGAAAAGTGAAATGGTTCAGCAAGGAAAAAGGGTACGGTTTTATCGAGCGGGATGGAGGGCCGGATGTATTCGTCCATTATTCCGCGATTACCGGGACCGGCTACCGCAATTTGCAGGAAGGCGAGCTGGTAACCTTTGAGATTGTTGCCGGACAGCGCGGACTGCAGGCGGCAAATGTTTCACGCATCGAGTAGCAAGGCGGAGGTCATACAGCAAGACGCCACTTTTCCAATCGGAGAAGTGGCGTTTTTTGGCGACAGATTGCAGAGAGGTACTAGAGGCGGTAGAGATAGATCACAAGGGCGATCAGCAGAATCAAGGTGATCGTTATATAGATCGCCAGCAAGTTGCGCGAGCGTTGTGTAAAGGTGCGCTGCTTTTCCTCTTTACCCCGCAAACCGATGATAACGGTTCCAAGTAGTGCTACGAAAATAAGGACGATAACGGCAATAATAAAAGGAAAGATGGACACGGAATATTCAATCCTTTCGGCACGCAGACAGGTCTGCGTTTTCAATCACAGCTTTTTCGTTTAATATAAACCATAGATGGAAGGAGTGCTAGGGGAATGAAACAATATTTGGATTTATGCCAGCGAATTGTGAATGAGGGTGTCACAAAACAAGACAGAACCGGCACCGGGACAATCAGCGTTTTCGGCCATCAGATGCGTTTTGACCTGAGCGAAGGCTTTCCGCTGGTGACGACCAAAAAGCTGCACACCAAGTCGATTATCCATGAGTTGATCTGGTTTTTGTCCGGCGATACCAACATTCGCTACCTGCAAGAAAACGGCGTGCGAATCTGGAACGAGTGGGCCGACGAAAACGGTGATCTGGGACCTGTGTACGGCAAACAGTGGCGCTCCTTCGCCGGACCGGACGGCAAAACAGTCGATCAGATCCAATGGGTTATCGATGAAATAAAACGAAATCCGAATTCCCGCCGACTGGTGGTCAGCGCCTGGAATCCGGCTGAACTGGACAAGATGGCGCTGCCGCCCTGCCACCTGCTGTTCCAGTTTTACGTGGCAGAGGGCAAGCTTTCCTGTCAGCTTTACCAGCGCAGCGCCGATACGTTTTTGGGCGTTCCCTTCAACATCGCCAGCTACGCCCTGCTGACCCAGATGATGGCGCATGTGACCGGACTGGCTCCCGGCGATTTTGTGCATACGATCGGCGATGCCCACCTGTATCTGAACCACCTGGAGCAAGTGAAGCTGCAGCTTACGCGCGAACCGAAGCCGTTGCCTACGCTGCGGCTGAATCCGGATGTAACCAGTATTTTTGATTTCACATACGACGATATCGAGATTGTCGGCTACGAGGCACACCCGCATATCAAAGGGGAGGTCTCGGTATGATCAGCCTGCTTGTCGCCTACGCGAAGAACCAGGTGATGGGCAAAGACGGGACCATGCCCTGGCACCTGCCGGCAGACCTCAAGCACGTCAAGGAAATTACGACGGGAAAGACGATCGTGATGGGACGCAAAACGCTCGAATCGATCGGCAAACCGCTGCCTAACCGGCGAAATGTAGTGCTGACGCGCAATCGCGACTTTCACATGCCGGGAGTAGAGGTCGTCCATAGCAAGGACGAGGTGCTGGCGCTGGGCGACGTCATCATTTTTGGCGGCGCGGAAATTTACCGGCAGTTTCTGGACGAGGTAGAGCGCATGTACATTACGGAGATCGACCTGGAGACGGAAGGGGACACCTTCTTTCCGGAGTGGGACCGCAGTGCCTTTACTCTCGTGGACAAGCGGCAAGGAATCGTCGACGAAAAAAATCGCTATCCGCATACCTTTTACGTATACGATCGGAAGTTGTGACCAAAGCCTCATCCGCAGACATACTGCCTGTCTCGATCACATAAAAGAAAAGTAAATGGCAGTGTTGCCCATGGAGGGGATCGGGATGAAGGTAGACTTCCATGTACGGCTTCAAGAAGGATCACATTCACTGGAATGGCTGCAGCGCACCGCGCAATCGCTGCAGCCGCTTGTGTCCAGTCAGCCGTCTGGCAGTCCAGGCTGGGCGCAGGCGCTGGCCCGCAAGCTGGCGGAACGAATCGGGGGTGGCGCGTACAACCGGGAGTGGCTGGAGCTTTATCGGCATCGGGCAAAGGGGTCGGGAGTCCAAGTGGTCGGAGTCGTGGAGCATCTGTACCGCTTCGTGGAGTTTCGCGATTTGTACGCCGCACATGTGCAGCTTGGCGGCGATCGGGTGGGACTTTTGCAGCGCCGCTGGCTGGATCAGGTGAGCTGCGAATCCTTGTCCGCGTACGTGCTCTTCATGGAGGAGGAGCAGAGGCGCTGGGCAGAAGACGGGATCGCGCTGAAGATCGGCATTGCCCTCGACTTCTTTGCAGGGGCCGAGGACGAGCTGTCCCGCGTCATTCGTGCATATCCCTGGGATTTTTGTCTGGGAAAAGTGCGCTTTGTCGACGGACGGGGACTTCATCTGCCAGACGTGCGGGAGAGATTCGCGCAGCGAGGGCGCAGCGGCTCGTACAGCGATTACTTCGATCTGGTGGAACAGGCGGTGGAAAGCGGACTGTTTGACCTGCTGGCTGATGTGGACGGGCTTCGCTATTTCGGCGGCATGGCGGATCAGACCTCGTTTCTTCGCTACTACCAGCGGCTGGCTCGAGCGCTGAAGCGGCATGATGTAGCTGTAGAAATTCAGCCGTTTGGTGCAGTCGTCCCGTTTCGCAAGCCGAGCAACGGATATGTACTGTTGGAAATTCTCGCCCAGCACAAAGTGGCGGTCACTGTCGCTTCTGGGGCGTGCTATCCCGAGCAGCTCGGTCAGCACTGGGAAGAGGCGAGCGAAGTGCTGAAGAGGGCAGGGATTGATAGCATTGCCGTGTATGACAGGAGAGTGAGGCAGACGCTCCCGCTTGGTCAACGCATCGTATGAAGGAGAACAATCCGGTCCATCGCAAATCGTTACAATAGTGGGAAAAGTGGGAGGAGTAAGGATGAAACTTGTAGATCAATTGCCAGAGCTGTTGCGCCAAATGGAACCGCAAATCGTCAGTTGGCGGCGGCATTTGCACCAGTATCCGGAACTGTCGTTTCAGGAAGAGAAGACCCCGGCCATGATTGCGGACATTTTGCGCGAACTGGCATTTGATGAAGTGCGCACAGGTGTGGGCGGTCGCGGTGTCGTAGGCGTGCTGCGCGGCAGCAGACCGGGAGCGGTCGTGGCGTTGCGTGCAGATTTTGACGCGCTGCCGATCCAGGACCAGAAAGAGGTCGAGTACAAATCCAAAGTGCCGGGCGTGATGCATGCTTGCGGGCACGATGCGCACACATCGCAGTTGCTCGGTCTGGCCAGCGTCCTGGCCAAGCATCGCGAGCAGTTCGCCGGCGAAATTCGCTTTTTGTTCCAGCATGCCGAGGAGGAGAATCCGGGCGGTGCCATCCAGATGGTGGAGGATGGCGCCATTGAGGGCGTGGACGCGGTATTCGGCGTGCATCTGTGGTCGATGTTTCCGGTCGGCAACGTGTATATCAGCGCAGGACCGATCATGGCCAACGTCGACGACTTTGTCATTACGATCAAAGGACGCGGCGGTCACGGAGCGCTGCCTGAACAGACGGTGGATTCGATCGTCGTCGGCTCACAAATCGTCAGCTCCCTGCAAACGATTGCCAGCCGCAACGTAAGCCCGCTGGATCACGTCGTCGTCACGGTGGGAACCTTCCATGCCGGAGACAACAACAACGTGATCGCCGACTCGTGCCGCCTGAGCGGTACCGTACGCACCTTTTTGCCGGAAACGCGCGACCTCGCCGAGCAGCGGCTGATTGAGGTAGCGAAGGGAACCGCCGCTCTCATGGGGGCTGTCGCAGAGGTCGAGTACGACCGCGGCTATCCGGCTGTCATCAACTGTGATAAGGAAAGCGAGATCGCTCGCCAGGCTGCCCTGGAGGCTTTCGGCGAGGAGCGGGTGCTGCCGATGAAGCCGGTGATGGGCGGAGAGGACTTTTCCTACTACCTGGGCAAAGTGCCGGGCGCGTACCTGTTCATCGGTGCAGGCAACCCGGATCACAACGCTACGTATCCGCATCATCATCCGCGCTTTGACATTGACGAGTCCGCCATGCTGGTCGCCTCGGAAGTGCTCGGTCGGACGGCACTTCGCTACCTGGAGCAGCACCAGTCTTGAGATGAGCAATATGCGCTTTCGCCTACCACGGCGGAGGCGCTTTTTTATGCTGACGACCATAAACTGACAAGGAGAGGAAACGCCATAGCAGCAAAGAGAGGTGTTGCCGACGGTGCCCAGACGAATTGGAGTCCTGACGTATCGAGGGGAGTACGGGTTTTTGGAGCCCGACTTTTTTCGCCGACTGATTGCAGAAGGGAAACGGATGGGAGCTCACGTGTTTCTCTTTGGCCCGCAGGATGTAATGCCCGCGGAACGAAAAATCAGGGGGTTCACGCCTTGTGCAAACGGTTGGAAGAGCGAACAATACGGTTGGCCGGACATTGTCATCGACCACTATCGTTACTATCCGGTGCCCAAACACAAGCATTACCTGCCTTTTCGCAAAAAGGAATGGCTTCGGTACGCCAACAACCGGTTTACCAACAAGTTTCGCGTCCATCAAATTCTCGAGCAGGATGCTGTCATCCACAAATGGCTGCCGCATACGGCTGACTATTCCCGGGAGGCGCTATCGGACATGCTGGATAAGCACCGCGTCGTCTATCTGAAGCCGACTACGGGCACAGGCGGACGCAGCATTCTGCGCATGGAACGGGCAAATCGCGGGTTTTTGCTGCACGGACGAACCAAAGAGCTTCGGAAAAGCACACTGAAACTGGGCACGATCGAAGCCTTGAGCAAATTGGTCGAAAGCTGGATGGCGAGGGAGAAGCGAGGCCGGGAACAATTTTTTTTGCAGCAAGGGCTGAATCTTTCCCTGGTGCCTGGGCGTACAGTCGACGCACGGATTCTGGTCCAAAAGGACGGGACAGGAGAGTGGAGCATTACCGGGATGGGCATGCGCATAGGTTCGCTGCAATCTTCCACTTCCAACCTGCACAGTGGGGGCAGGGCCGTGCCTTGCGGGAAGTTTCTCACGCGCGTATTTGGAGAGTCCCGTGCCAGCGCGATCATGGAAGAGTGCAAGGAATTGGCCTTGCTTGCAGTGACGCGTGTGGAAGAGCATTTTGGACAGATGATCGAATTTGGCATCGATGTCGGCATTGATGTGAGCGGCCGCGTCTGGTTGATCGAGATGAATCCCAAGCCGGGACGGGAGATTTTCCGCCAGCTCGGGCAGATGGACCGCTATCTGCTGGCCGTGCGCAGGCCGCTGGAATACGCGCTCTATTTGCTGGACGCAGACGATCGGAAATAGAAGCAAGGTTCAGTCCCACGGGTCGAGCAGCAGCCTGGGGGACTATTTCATTTCAGGCGGAAAGAAGGCATAATGAATAAAGGAGACAATGGAAGAAGAGGTGAAGAGTGTGCAACGAGAAGCATTCGCCTTGTCGCTGGGAGAGGGCTTGACCTTGCGCGGCAATTGGCACGCCGACCCGTCAGCAGGGGCAGGTCAGCCGATTTTGCTGTTTTGCCACGGCTTCAAGGGATTCAAGGACTGGGGCAGCTTTCCCTATGTGGCAGACGAGCTGGCAAAACGGGGGATCGTCACCCTGCGCTTCAACTTTAGCTGCAATGGAGTGGGGGAGAGTGAAAGCGAATTTGACGAGTTGGAAAAGTTCGGGATCAATACATACGCCCGCGAAATCGCCGATCTGAACGCCCTGTGGGAAGCGATCCGATCCGGGAAGCTGGTGCTGCCCGCGTGCGCGGACACAAACAAGCTGTTCGTACTCGGACACAGCAAAGGCGGGGCCGACGCCATCCTGTTTGGCGCAGGCCATCCGGAAGTGGCGGGGATCATTACCTGGAATGGAGTAGCGGATGTCAATCTGTTCGACGAGGCTTTGCGCAGCCAGATCGCACAAAATGGCATAGGCTACATCTCCAATGCGCGGACCGGACAGGACATGCCGGTCACCCGTGTCGTCATCGAGGATGTCGATCAAAACCGGGAAGCGTACGACCTGCTGCGCAAGGTAGCGGAGATGAACCAGCGGCTGTGCATCATCCAGGGCCGCAAGGATTTCGCCCGCCTGGTCAAAGGGGCGGAGAGACTCAAGCAGGCGGATGAGGATGCCGTATTGCACTGGATCGAGGAAGGAGATCATACCTTCAACGCCCGTCATCCGTTTGCCGGCACGACACCGCAACTGGAAGAGGCGATCCGGCTGACGGCTGATTTCGTGCTTCGCCGCTAGCCAGGAAAAAGAAAAATACCTTGATTTTTCTGCATTCTCTTTCTATTTTTGCTGTGCTATACTGGGCTTATGTCAAGAGATATAATGATTAGAATATTCTGATAATTATACAGCAGAATAAAGACATGTATGGGGTGGAGACATGGAAAGCAAGGTGTATTTGTACGATACCACACTGCGTGACGGGACACAGGGAGAAGGAATCAGCCTGTCCGTAGAAGACAAGATCAAAATTGCGCAACGGCTCGATCAGTTTGGCATCGATTTTATCGAAGGCGGATGGCCGGGCAGCAACCCAAAGGATATGGCATTTTTTGAGCAAATACGAAATGTGCCGCTGCAGCATGCGAAAATCACCGCGTTCGGCAGCACTTGCCGCCCGAATGTGGCAGCAGCCGAAGATGCCAACCTGCAAGCGTTGATTGCCAGCGGTGCCAAGGCTGCCGCTATTTTTGGGAAGTCGTGGGATTTGCATGTCACCGACGCATTAAAGACGACATTGGATGAAAATGTGCGCATGGTCGCCGACTCTGTTTCTTTCCTGAAAGGACAGGGACTGACCACGCTGTTTTTGGCTGAGCATTTCTTCGACGGCTACAAGGCAAACGAAGATTACGCCTTCCGCGTGCTGGAAGCAGCACAACAGGCAGGGGCAGACTGGATCGTCCTGTGTGATACGAACGGCGGAAGCCTGCCGACAGAAATCTACGACATCGTCAAGGCCGTACGGGGCAAACTGGACGCACCTTTGGGCATCCATCCGCATAACGACTGCGGCGTGGCGGTAGCCAACGCGCTGGCGGCGGTCCAGGCGGGAGCGACACAGGTGCAGGGAACGATCAATGGCATCGGCGAGCGCTGCGGCAACGTCAACCTCGTCTCGGTCATTCCGAATCTCCAGCTCAAGCTGGGGTACAACTGCGTCAGCAGCGAACAGCTCAAAGGTTTGACACAGTTGGCCCGCTACGTCGCGGAAATCGCCAACATGATCCTGCCGAACAACCAGCCGTTCGTCGGGTACAGCGCGTTTGCCCACAAGGGGGGCATTCACGTCAGCGCCGTGCTGCGCGACCCGAAAACATACGAGCACATGGAGCCGCAGGACATCGGAAACAAGCGGCGCGTTCTCGTCTCCGAGCTGGCCGGACAGAGCAATCTTCAGGCCAAGATGGAAGAGCTCGATATCGACCTTTCGCTGGACCGCGAAGAGGCGCGCGAAGTGATGAAGCTGATCAAGGAACGCGAATTCCAGGGCTACCAGTACGAGGGAGCGGAGGCGTCACTGACCCTATTGCTGCTGGAAGCGTCAGGGAAACTGAAAAACCTGTTCGATCTCAACTCTTTCAAAATTCTCATGGAGAAATCGGCAGAGCGGGCGATCTCCTCGGAAGCGACCGTCAAAATCACCGTCAATCAGGATACGGTCCATACCGCAGCAGACGGCAACGGTCCGGTCAACGCCCTGGACAACGCGATGCGAAAAGCGCTGGAGCGATACTACCCCTGTATTTCCCGGATGAGCCTGACTGACTACAAAGTGCGTGTCCTCGACGAGAACGGCGCGACCGCAGCCAAGGTTCGCGTGTTGATCGAGTCTGCCTGTGACGGGGAAAAATGGAGCACGGTGGGTGTCTCTACCAACGTCATCGAAGCGAGCTGGGAGGCGCTTGCCGACAGTATCCGTTACCTGCTGTGGAAGGAAGGCTGCGAAGCGCCGCAGCCGGTGGCGACAGTAGAAGAGCGCGTAGGAATCGTCAATCACTAGACAGGAAATGCAAGCAATGACCCGGTACGATGCAGTATCGGGTTTTTTATTCTCAATTTGGTTTATGGCTAAAATAGTTTATGAGAAATGCTCTTTTTTCACTCTATACATATTTGTAAGAATTTTCATATAAGAGTTTATCATAACTGAAATCAAATAATTAAATTGGCATAAATTCATATGATCCGTTACATTATTATAAACAAAATAATCAGATTTTTAATGAAAATTTAATTTTTTTGAAAAGTAATTTTTGATCTAACGAATACCCGAACAAGTGTCGGCAATCAAGGAAGGGGGATTCACGTGGTAGCGATCGACAGACAGAAAATAAAAGAGAGGATCGAGGACAAACTTCGCACCCTCTGCGACTTGCACGGTGTCGCCGGATACGAGGAGGACGTCACGACCTATGTCTTGCAGGAGCTGGACGGACTGGTCGATGAATCGTCGGTAGATCCGCTCGGCAATATTCTGGCGAAAAAGAAAGGGAATGGCAAGAAGAGCCTGATGATTGCCGCCCACCTCGATGAAATCGGCCTGATGGTGCGCCATATCGATGACAAGGGCTTCCTGTACGGCGTCAGTATCGGCGGAATCCGTCCGCAAAATCTGTTTGCCAGGACATGCGTGGTCAAGACCGAAAAGGGGCTGGTAAAGGGCTTGATCAACAGCGTCAATCCCGGACGTCCAAAAGCGATGACGACCATCCCGGACGTAAGCGAGTTTTTCATCGACCTGGGTGTTTCCAGCAGAGAAGAAGCAGAAGCGCTCGGCGTAGAAATCGGAAACACCGTCGCCATCCATTACGACTTCGACATCCTGGGGAACAAAGTGGTGGGGAAAGCGCTGGACGACCGCCTGCTCGTGTTTATTTTGCTGGAAGCCTTGCGCCTGCTGAAAGAGACCGGCATCGAAACAGTCGACCTGTACCCGGTCTTTACCGTGCAGGAAGAAGTCGGCTGCCGCGGGGCGCGCACTGCGGCCTACACGCTCAATCCGGATATGGCTGTCGCGCTCGACATTACTGTCGCCAATGACACGCCGCAAATTCCCGCACATGAACGGATTACCGAACTGGACAAGGGACCGGCGATCAAGCTGATCGACAAGGTGCCGACCGGACTCGGATTGATTGCTTCCCCGAAAGTAGTCCGTCTGATGAAACAGACGGCGAAGAAGCACGACATCAAGCACCAGATGGAAGTGTTCATGGCAGGTTCAACGGATGCTGCTACCATTCATCTGGAGCGGGGAGGAATTCCGTCCGGAGCCATTCTCGTGCCGACCCGCTATGTGCATGCGCATGAGATGGCGTCCATCGACGATATTATCGATTCGATCGCCCTGCTGTACCATTTCATCGCGGAAGTTTCACAGGAGCAGTAGTGCGTAGTAGGGGTAGTGGCATGGCAAAAAAGGTGTCGCTGATCATTTGCTTGGTGACAATCGGGTCTGTGCTCGGTCTTTTGCTCACCGGCTGGCTTGCAGCCTTGCATCTGGTGAATACGGTATTTTTTTGCTCCCTCTGTTTGCTGATTGCAGGCATCATGCTGCTCTTGCTGGAAAAAGGCTTCTTTGACCGCCTGGTCGTCGGCTTTAAACGGTTTTTTCGCAGCTTTGACAAGAGCAAGCAATTTCTCGACGAACTGGAAGGAAAAAAGCAGCATCTTCCCCGTTCTCGTACATTTGCCTTTACCATGCCCGTGCTTCTGTCCGGTGTCATCCTGTTTTTGCTTACGATCTTTACTGCGTTTCTGCTTTGAATGACTACTGTGTCAGGAGGGATTGCTTTGTACGCACACATAAACGGAACCCGCATCTTTTTTGATGTGGAAGGGGCCGGCTTCGTCCCGGACGGTCCCCGGATGAAAGAAAAACCGGTATGCTTCGTACTGCACGGCGGCCCAGGCGGCGACCACACCGGCTTCAAGCCAGCGCTCAGCCCGCTTGCAGAGGACATGCAGCTCGTCTACATCGACAATCGCGGCAGCGGCCGTTCGGCGAAAGGTCCTCAATCGACCTATTCACTTGACAACAATGTGGAGGACATCGAGGCTTTGCGACAGCATCTGGGACTGGAGAAGATCGTGTTGCTTGGCCAATCCTACGGCGGCATGGTAGCGATGGAGTACGCGAGACGATACCAGCAAAACCTGCGCGGACTTATCCTCGTCGTCACTTCTCCAAGCTACGCGTACATCGAAAAGGCCAAGGAGATCGTCAAGCAAAAGGGGACGAAAGAGCAGCAGGAAATGGCGCAAATCTTGTGGGATGGCGCCTTCGTCTCTGACGAGCAGCAGCTTCAGTACTACGATGTGATGGAATCGCTGTACTCCTACACCTACAAGGATACGCCCGAGTCGCGGGAAGCCAGGGAGCATGCCAAGCAGCGCGCAAATCGCTGCCACGAGGCGCTCAACGAAGGGTTTGCCGGATTCATGCGCCAGTTTGATGTGACAAGCGCACTGTCCTCTTTTACGATTCCTACGCTGATCATCGGGGGACGGCATGACTGGATTACGCCGATCGAGGCATCCATCTACATGCACGAGCAGATTCCGAACAGCACGCTGGTCATATTTGAAAACAGCAGTCATAAGGTGTTGAAAGATGAATACGAAAAATTCCTGACAACCGTGCAGGATTTCGTCTCACAGCAGTTGTCCGTCCGAACAGGACAGCAATAAATACAGACAAGAAAACGAACACAAGGGGGAATCGTCTTGCAGGGAAAGAAAAAACTCATGCTGTTGACTGCCGCTTGCGCCCTGATGCTTTCTGCATGCAACTTTACGGGCTCCAGCAGCACACCGGCTCCATCCGCAGGGGAAGGCACCGACGCCAATCCGCAAGCGGCTGCACCGTCGCCGCAAGTGCTCAATCTAGTCGAGAGCTCTGACATCGCTTCACTCGATGTTATGACCGCCCACGACACGTATTCCAACAACATTTTGAGCAACTCGATGGAAGGATTGTACGGCCTGGACAAGCAAGGGCAGCCCGTTTTGACCGGGGCCAGCGACCACAAGGTGAGCGAAGACGGACTCACCCATACCTTTACGATCCGGGACAGCGTCTGGAGCAACGGCGATCCGGTGAAAGCGAGCGACTACGAGTTCGCCTGGAAGCGCACGTTCCGCGAGACCGGCTACTACGGCTACATGTTCAGCAATGCGAAAATCCTGAATGCCGATGAAATCTCCAAGGGAGAAGCGTCTCCGGACGATCTCGGCGTCAAGGCAGAGGACGACAAGACGCTCGTCGTCACGCTTTCTGCACCAAGCCCGCTTTTGCCATCGTACCTGATGTTCACCCCTTTCTATCCGGTCAATGAAAAGGTCGTGACCGAACTGGGCGACAAGTACGGACTGGAATCCAACCAGGTCGTGTACAACGGTCCGTTCGTAGTCGAAGATTGGAAGCATGAGCAAGGCTGGAAGCTGAAGAAAAACGATCAGTACTGGGACAAAGACAACATCCAGATGGAAGAGATCAATTTCTTTGTCGTAAAAGAGGAATCGACCGCGGTAAACCTGTTTGACACGAACAAGGTAGACCGGATCAAGATTTCCTCGGCCTACGTCGACCAGTACAAAGACGATCCAAACTACAGCATCGAAAACAGGGGCGGTCTGGGCTTCCTGCGCTTCAATCACGGGCATCCGGCGCTCTCGAATGCAAATATCCGCAAGGCCATCGACATGTCCATCGACAAGCAAGGACTGGCAGACATCGTCATTAACAACGGCTCCTCGCCTACGTATTTCCTCGTGCCGAAATCGGCAAACCCATCTCCGGGCGGGAAGAACTTCCGTGAGATCAACGGCGATTTCACCGGAACAGTGGAAGATGCGAAGGCAGCCTTCCAGCAAGGCTTGACGGAAATCGGAGCAAGCAACGTCAGCCTGAATATTTTGGCGGCTGACACGACAGAGTCCAAATCGATTGCCGAATACTTGAAAAACCAGTTGGAAACCAATCTCGACGGACTGGAGATCAAGATTTCCGTACAACCGCTGCAGCGACGTCTGGAATTGGAAAAGGCGATTGATTACGACATTTCCATCTCTACCTACGTCCCGTTGAATTCCGACCCGATCTCCTATCTGGAAATGTTCGAGACAGGCGGCAACTTCAACCGTATGGGCTACTCCAATCCGCGATACGACGAGCTGGTAATCCAGGCGAAGGCAGAGCTCGACATGGAGAAACGCTACGACCTGATGCTGGAGGCGGAGAAAGTTCTGTTTGCAGACTCGGCAATCGCTCCACTCTACCAAAGCGCCGACTCGATCGTGCAAAAACCATACGTGAAAGACTTTGTTTCCTACCCGGCGACACCGCAGTACGGGTACAAATGGGTGAGAATCGAAGGCAAGTAAGCTCGCAAATAGCTTCTCTGTATGAGGATGTATGAAAGACTATGCATCCTCATTTCAATTCATCTGTCAGGAGTGGGGATATGGGACGATATATCATTACCCGATGCATCTATATGCTCGCCGCGCTGTTTGTCATTATCTCCTTGACGTTTTTGCTCATGCAGTTGCTGCCGGGGACGCCTTTTAGCGGTGTCGAGGAATTGACGGAACACCAGATCGAGCAGTTGAACGCAAAGTACGGATTGGACCAGCCTGTACCGATCCAGTACCTGAAGTATT
Source organism: Brevibacillus sp. TJ4 (assembly GCF_044627595.2). Taxonomy (NCBI): domain Bacteria; kingdom Bacillati; phylum Bacillota; class Bacilli; order Caryophanales; family Paenibacillaceae; genus Brevibacillus; species Brevibacillus sp. TJ4. Next base: position 1,037,884 of record NZ_CP185865.1, read on the forward strand.
TCGCCAACCTGCTGCAGGGAGATCTGGGAGAGTCTTTCAAGTATCAAGGCAGGGACGTCACGACGATCATCGCGGAGCGGATTGGACCTTCGGCACTGATCGGGGCACAAGGTCTGATTTTTGGCACGGTCGTCGGCCTGTTTCTCGGCATTGTCTCCGCTGTCAGGCACAACTCGATCTTTGATTACGGCGCTGTCTTTTTGGCGGTCCTGGGGATGTCGGTTCCCTCGTTTGTCTTTGCGGCCTTGCTGCAATACTACGTCGGCGTAAAGCTGGGCTGGCTGCCGCCTGCGCTGTGGGAGGGCTATGCGAACACGATTTTGCCGAGCATTTCCCTTTCTGTACTGGTCATGGCGACAGTTGCCCGCTACATCCGCACAGAGATGCTGGAAGTGCTGGGACAGGACTACGTGATGACGGCGGAGGCGAAGGGGCTGAAAGGAAGTACGGTCCTGTTCCGTCACGTCGTGCGCAACGCCTTGATCCCTGTCCTGACGATGCTCGCTCCGTTGGCTGTAGGAATTATTACGGGAACGCTGGTCATCGAGAAAATTTTTGCGGTACCTGGCATTGGCGAGCAGTTTACCAGCTCGATTTTGATCAATGACTACAGCGTGATCATGGGCATTACCATTTTTTACAGCGCGATTTTTATCGTGACGATCTTTATCGTCGACCTGTTGTACGGCATCGTGGACCCGCGCATCCGGTTGAGCAAAGGGGGAAATCGTGAATGAGCGTTTACAAACAGAAATTTCCCGATGAATGGTTTGAGCCTGCCCCGATCGTCAACCAGCCGAAGGACGAGCAGACAGAGACGAATCATCTCAGCTTCTGGAAGGACGCCTGGATCCGCCTGCGCAAAAACAAGGGAGCGCTCATCGGGCTTGCACTGATCGTCCTGATCATGGTCATGGCGCTTATCGGTCCGTACTTCAACGAGTACAAATACGACCAGCAAAACATTCAGTATTCCAACCTGCCCCCGAAGATCGCAGGACTGGAATGGCTCGGATTTAACGGAAAGGACTTTAACGGAGTGGATCAGTACGCGGCACGCGGTGTCGAGGAGCAATTCTGGTTCGGAACCGACCAGTTCGGACGGGACATCTGGACGAGAGTCTGGATCGGGACGCGAATCTCGCTCTACATCGCCCTGCTGGCTGCTACGCTCGACCTCGTGTTCGGCGTCATCTACGGCGGGATTTCCGGGTTTTACGGAGGAAGAGTGGACAACATCATGCAGCGCATCATCGAGGTGCTCGTCGGTATCCCCAACCTGATTCTGGTGATATTGTTTATTCTCGTGCTCGAACCGGGGATCATGTCGATTACGCTGGCGATGGTGATTACCGGATGGGTCGGGATGGCCCGGGTCGTCCGCGGACAAATTTTGCAGTTGAAAGGGCAGGAATTCATCCTCGCTTCCCGTACCCTTGGCGCCTCCAACCGCAAACTGTTTCTCGACCACTTGCTTCCCAACACGCTTGGAGCGATCGTGATTACGCTCATGTTTACGATTCCGACGGCGATTTTTTCCGAGGCGTTTTTGAGCTTTATCGGACTCGGTTTGCAACCGCCGCTGGCATCGCTTGGAATCCTGATCGACGACGGCTACAAATCGATGAAGCTGTTTGTGTACAAAATGATTTTCCCTGCTATCGTAATCAGTACGATCATGGTCAGCTTCAACCTGTTTGCCGATGGGCTGCGGGATGCCCTGGACCCGAAAATGCGGAAGTAAGAAAGGAGAGATATGCGTGGAAAAAGTGTTGTCAGTCAACGGGTTATCTGTATCTTTCCGGACTTATGCCGGAGAATTCAACGCCTTGCGCGGTGTCTCGTTTGACGTAGCCAAAGGCGAGACGCTGGCGATCGTAGGCGAGTCGGGATCAGGCAAATCCGTCACGGCAAAGGCGATTATGAAGCTGCTGCCCAAGCAGAACAGCAAAATCAACGCCGGTGAAATTATGTACAAAGGAAGAAATCTCGTGTCGCTGGGCACAAGAGAGATGCGGAAGCTGCGCGGTTCGGAGATTTCCATGGTCTTTCAGGACCCGATGACTTCGCTCAATCCGACGATGACGATTGAAAAGCAAATCAGCGAAGGCTTGCGCGAGCAACAGGGGATTTCCAAAAAAGAAGCGAGGGCTGTAGCACTGGAGATGCTCAAGCTGGTCGGAATCCCCAACCCCGAGGACAGGCTGAAGCATTACCCGCACCAGTTTTCGGGGGGGATGCGGCAGCGCGTCGTCATCGCCATGGCCTTGGCCAGCAAGCCCAATATCATCATTGCCGATGAGCCGACGACTGCACTCGATGTGACGATCCAGGCGCAGATTCTCGAATTGATGAAAGACTTGCAGCAGAAAATGAAGACTTCGATCATCCTGATTACGCATGACCTGGGCGTTGTGGCGAATATGGCTGACAGGGTCGCCGTGATGTACGCCGGCGAAATCATCGAGGTCGGAACGGTCGACGAAATTTTTTATCAGCCCAAGCATCCGTACACATGGGGCTTGCTTTCCTCCATGCCGAAGCTGCATGTGGACCGCAATGAAAAGCTGCACCCGATCGCCGGATCGCCGCCCGATGTGAGCCAACTGCAGGCAGGATGCGCATTTGCCGCCCGCTGTCCGTACGCCATGAAAATTTGCCATACCCATAATCCGGAAATGGCTCCGCTGTCGCAGACGCACGCGGCTTCCTGCTGGCTGTTGCATCAGCAGGCGCCAAAAGTTGTCCCGCCCGTGGGAGAGGGGGAAGCATATGTTGCAGAAACAACCACTCATTGAGATCACAGAGCTGACCAAACATTTTCCGGCCGGCAAGGGAAAATCGCTGAAAGCAGTAGACGGCGTCTCCCTGACGATCTACAAAGGCGAGACGTTGGGGGTCGTGGGGGAGTCGGGCTGCGGCAAATCGACTTTGGGGAGGACGCTGATCCGGCTGTACGAGCCTACTTCCGGGCGTATTGTGTACGACGGCAAAGACGTCCAGGAGATGAAAAGCAGCGAAGAGAAAAGGGCGTTCCAAAAGAGCATGCAAATGATTTTTCAGGACCCGTATTCTTCGCTCAATCCGCGTAAAACCGTGCTGGAGATTGTCTCCGAAGGGATACGGATTCACGAGCCCGCACAAACCGCCGAGCAGATCAGGCAAAACGTCTACCGCCTCCTGGAAATGGTTGGTCTGAGTCACAGGCATGCCACCCGTTATCCGCATGAATTCAGCGGCGGTCAGCGGCAGCGCATCGGCATCGCCCGCGCTTTGGCAGTCAATCCCGAGTTCATCATCGCGGATGAGCCGATCGCCGCTCTCGACGTGTCCATACAGGCGCAGATCGTCAATCTCCTGAAGGAATTGCAGGAGGACCGGGACTTGACGTATCTGTTTATCGCCCATGACCTGGCGATGGTCCGCTACATCAGCGACCGGATCGCGGTTATGTACCTCGGAAAAGTGGTCGAGCTTGCTTCCAGCGACCAGCTTTACGAAAGACCGCTCCATCCATATACGGAAGCGCTGCTGTCGGCAATCCCCGTGCCAGATCCGCGCATTGAGCGGACGCGGGAGCGCATTTTGCTGGAGGGAAGCATCCCCAGCCCGATGGACCCGCCGAGCGGATGCCGCTTTCGTACGCGCTGCCGGCACGCTACGGACATCTGCAGCCAGGTCGTTCCGGAGTGGAAAGAGATCGAAGCGGATCATTTTGTCGCCTGCCACCTGCACAACTGACTGGGTCGATCAGGAGAAGATGTAACAAGCAGGATGACAGCCAAAGCTCCTACGCATACTAGTACGAGATTGGATGATGGTACGACCATTCATTCTCGACGAAGATGTGAAGGAGGGGCAGCGGGGTGCAGAAGGAAGCTGCTACACAGGACAGGAAAAGAGGAGTTATTCTCGCCGTTCTTATTTCCGGGGCAATCGTAGCACTTTTTAATCAGACACTGTTAAACACGGCTTTGCCGAGATTAATGGAAGATTTTCATATCAGTACATCAACAGCGCAATGGGTGATCACCATCTACATGCTGGTAAACGGCGTGCTGATCCCGACGACAGCTTTCTTGCTGCAAAAATTTACGACGAGGCAGTTGTTTCTTGCGGCGATGAGTCTGTTTACATTGGGTACGCTTATCTGCGCCATCGCGCCTGTGTTTGGGCTGATGCTGGTGGGCAGGGCGGTACAGGCGTCGGGGGCAGGAATCCTCATGCCTTTGATGACAAATGTAATCTTTTTTCTGTATCCGAAAGAGGAGCGCGGCCAGGCGATGGGGTTGGTGGGGATCGCCATGGTGTTTGCCCCGGCGATCGGTCCGACGCTGTCTGGCTGGATCGTCGAACACTATTCCTGGCACGTGCTGTTTTACATGATCCTCCCGATCGCGCTAGTCGTATTGACCGTTTCGTTTTTCGTCTTGCAAAACGTGACCGAGACCCGCAATCCGAAGCTGGATGTCTGGGGCGTGATTTTTTCCACCATCGGTTTTGGCGGTCTGCTGTACGGTTTCAGCTCGGCCGGGGAGTACGGCTGGGGAAGCCGCATGGTACTCGTTCCGATCGTCGTCGGTCTGATCAGTCTGGCAGTCTTTGTCACCCGCCAGTTGCGAATTGACAATGCGCTGCTGGAGTTTCGCATCTTTACTACGCCTACGTACTCGCTTGCCGTGCTGATCAGCCTGATGGTCTTTATGTCGCTGTTTTCCGGGATGATCCTGTTGCCCGTCTACGTGCAAAACATCCTCGGCTTGAGTCCGATGCAGTCCGGTCTGCTGCTGTTGCCGGGAAGTATCGCCATGGGGATCATGTCGCCGATCACCGGCAGGCTGTTTGACAAATACGGCGCCCGCTGGCTGGCGATCATTGGCCTGGCGATCACGATTGTCACCACGTACTTTTTGACGAGGCTGACGTTGCATACGACGTTCTTGTACCTGGTGACGATCTATACGATTCGCAGCTTCGGGCTTTCCATGCTGATGATGCCGGTGATGACTGCCGGGCTGAACTCGTTGCCGCTGCACTTGAACTCGCACGGAACGGCGATGTCCAATACGATCAATGCCGTGGGAGGAGCGATCGGGACGGCGCTGTTCGTCTCCATCATGTCTTCGCGCAGTGCCGTCCATACGGAGCGGTTTATCCGCGAGCATCAGCTCAACCCTGCCGATCCGGCCCACCTGCAGCGGGCGACCATGGAAGGCATGACGATGGGGACCAACGATGCCTTTCTGGTAGCAGTCGTCTTCGCTGCCTGTGCGCTCATTCTCGCGTTCTTCCTCAAGGAAAGGGACGGTGAGAAGCTGGACCGGGTAAGCTATCAGCAAAAAGAGCCGCAACCAACCTGACAAAAAAAGAGTATGGGCGCCGATGTCATTGGCGTCCATACTCTTTTTTGATTACCCTTGCTTTCGCATTTGTCCCAGTTCTTCTACGATCGCTGTCATTTCGTTGATGCCAAACGACGTTTTCTTTTGCACCATATTGTACAGATAGAGCAGGTCCTCGTAGTGCTCCAGGTCAAAGTCTTCCGGGCGCATGACTGCCGTGTTTGCCATGTTCAGCTTCGCCTTGATTCCCTCGATGATGATGGCGAGGTTCTCCAAAGTAGGCTGGTTCAAATCCGCCATTTCGCTCTCTCCTCTCGCGCTCCCGCTTTATTTGGTCAACTGTCCGCGTGTCACACCCAATTGATTGGTCGCTTTCAGGGTGCGCCAGACATGAGTGCCGCTTACTTCCCCGCGCAGCGCTTGGCGGTACAAACGTACGACCTCCTGCACGCGCGCTGGTTCTTCTTCGAGAAATTCGATCCGGTAGCTGCCGACTTGCAGCCTGCGGAACTCTTCCAGATATTCTGCCCCGGATTGATCGATCGCATTGTACACAGTGTTGCGGCATCCGGTATCGACGCGTACGGGATGCGAAAAACCGACGCGGTCCTGCAGCGAGACACGGGAAGTCTCGCAAGGCGTCCCGCAGTTGGTGTGATCGGTTCCTTCACTGAGGAATGTACAGTACACACAGTGCTCGGTATGGAACATCGGCATGTGCTGATGGATCACCAGCTCCATTTTCGCTGCATCCGAGCGGCCCAACAGGTCGACCATTTGCTGGATGTTCAGGTCGTATGAAGGGGTGACGCGTTCCATTCCGCAATCGAGGAACAGACGGACAGCCTTGTGATTGGCGATATTCAGGGAGAAGTCGCCGATCAGGGGGATGTCGATCTCATCGCGGCGGGACATGTAGTAGTACAAAGCCCCGGTGTTGCGGACGAGGATCGCATCTGGCCTGGCTTTTGCGATCAACGCCAGTACGCCGTTTTCATCCGGCATGTGGATGCGCATGGTGGCAATTCCGATTTTTTTGCCGTACTGATGGGCCAGCTTGACCGCAGCCGGATACTGCTTGACGAACTCGAAGTCGGCGTACAGGAAGTCGATGTCGGTCTGTGCTGCCGCCTCCACTTGTTCGAGGGAACGGCAGAGGGCCGTGAGCAGCGGTTTTTCGACCGCCTGCTTGGCAGGGACATCGGCGTACACATCCACCCGTCGCTTTTGATAGACAGGGGGCTCGGCGCGCATGTGCAGCAGCTTCTCCGCCGCTTCCCGCCTCATCCGGTTCAGTTCGCTGACGGGCAGGATCAGATCGCCATCCAGCTCGAGCGTCAGATCATCGGCGCTCAAGGAAAAGATGGTGCCTCCGAGCCTGCCGAGCTGATCGTGCAGCAGACTGTGTGTCAGCGGCCGCTTCAAGGCTTTCTCCAACACGATGTCGGACTGGATGGTAACAGCGTGCTGTTCCAGCTTGTCCACCCAGGTCACTTTCAGCTTTTCTCCTGCTTTGCCGCTAGCGTGTACGGCCAGCGGGAAGGTGCGGTACGGCTTTTCCGTCTCGAATGTCTTGCGCAGCCGCTTGTCGAGCTCGGGGTCGCTCGTCTTCCAGACCCGGTCGCCGACATGGATACGCTTCAGGTTGACGTCGTTTCGGCCCATGACGATCTCGTACAAGCCGTTCGATACTTCGCCCTCCACCTTTTTATTGCGCGCCAGGATGTCGTAGATGCGTCCGCCTTCTTCTTTTTGCGTCGGATCGCCAGCGTCAAACACGATTCCGTCCCCGCGCTTGACCGGCGACTGAATTTCTACGAGCAGCCCGTTGGAAAGCTTTTTCTTGACCGTGCCGAGGTAGACGCCGCGGCTTTTCGGAAAACTGCCGTCGACCAGCTGCTTGTTGTTGGTCCCTTCCAGAAAGCCGTGCGTGAATCCGCGGGAGAAGCTCTGCTGCAGCTCGCGGATTTCCTCTTCTGTAGGCGCTGTATCGTGGCCCGCGAAGTAGCGGTCGATCGCAGCCCGGTATTTGCTCACCACGTTGGCGACGTATTCCGGCGATTTCAGCCGTCCTTCTATTTTAAAGGAAGTGACGCCCGCCTCGATCAGTTCAGGGACGAGGTCGATTGCAGCGAGATCCTTGGGCGAGAGCAGGTAGGCGATGTTGCCCATCTCTTTTTGCACGCCGTCAACGATCAAATCATACGGCAGGCGGCAGGCTTGCGCACATTCACCCCGGTTGGCAGAGCGTCCGCCCCACATTTCCGAAGTCAGGCATTGACCGGAATAGGAGACGCACAAGGCGCCGTGGACGAATACTTCCATCGGCAGCTTCGCTTTTTCTCCGATCTTCCGGATTTCCTTGAGCGAGTTTTCCCGTCCCAGCACGACCCGCTCGATGTCGAACGGCTTGGTAAATTCCACCGCTTCCGGCGAGGTGATCGTCATCTGGGTCGAGCCGTGGATCGGGAAGTCCGGCGATATTTCCCGAATCAGCTTGACCAGTCCCAGATCCTGGACGATCACGGCATCCACGCCGGCGTCAATACAGGCCTCGATCAGTTCCTGGGCGTCTCTCAGTTCGTCTTCAAATACGAGAATGTTAAAGGTCAAAAACCCTTTTACCCCATAGGTGTGCAAGTACGCCATAATCTCCGGCAATTCGGCCATCTGAAAATTCTCCGCGCGGGCACGGGCGTTAAACTTTTCCACGCCAAAAAAAATGGCGTTGGCACCGTTGGCGACAGCCGCTTTCAAACAGTCCCAATTGCCGGCCGGAGCCAACAACTCAATATCTTCACGCTTGATCCCATTTCGCATGTGTATGTCAAAACCTCCAGGCATGATAAACAAGCTACTCTCATCATAGGGAAATGTACTGGTGAGGGCAAGCGAAAGATCATGGGTGGGGCAAAGAGGTGCAGTGGGGAAATTCATACAGGAGTTCATTGCAGACAGTAGGGAAGGGGAGGGGGAATCGACGAAGGCATGCGAGCGGGTGGGCATGGAGCATTTTTGAACAGGAGCAGTCTCTCACCGCAACAGGGCTGGGCGCAGAGGATTAGTCCGCTTTCAGCCCGTCAAATACGATGGAGACCTTCTCCTCCATGATTTCTTCCAATGCCCATGCGCCTTCGCTGCGCACCCAGTCATACAGTGCGTTGTAGTAGATGTTTTCCAGCATGTTGGCTGCAACGAGCGGGTTGAACTTGCTTTTAAGCTGCTTTTTCTCCTGCGCGTCTTCAATCAGATCTGCAAACAACTGGCGCAGTTCGAAGTACATATTCTTCTCCGTCTCGAACACTTTGCGATGCTTCATCGAAGATTCCACCACGACCTTGATGAAATCGTAGTTGGTAATATTTACCTCGTTCATAATTTTGTAGATGCGCAGCACCTTGGCTTTGCAATCGTCATCGTAATCCCACTCGTCGCGGCGCTCTTCTACCTCCTGCAGGCGTTCGTAGCTCCAGTTGGCCAGAATCGCTTCCTTGGAGGTGAAGTGGAGAAAGATCGTGCCTCTGGCTACGTCTGCCTCCTCGGAGATCATATCGATAGTAGTACCTTCAAAGCCATGCTCTTTAAACAATTTGATCGCGGAATTAAAGATTTTTTCCCGCGTCTCCCGCTTTTTTCGCTCTCGTCGGGTCGTCAAAGATATTCCCTCCCACGTGATATGGATACGAACCATTATAGCATATCTGCTCTGCTTGCCAGCATGTGAACATGGGTGACGGACAAGGAGCGAAAAAAAGGATAGACTTATTCGGGAGTCGAATGTATATTTATATACTATAATGAATAAATATTATCTCGTTACCAGGCTTCCAAAGCATGGAGTGGAGGAATGAATGATGAGTGTCACCAAGGCGCTGACCGTACGTCAGGCGAAGATGCAGGACGTAGATGCAATGCTGGAAATTATTAATGAATATGCACAAAAAGGGTTAATGCTTCCGCGGACCAAACTGTCCGTCTGCGAAAATTTGCAATCGTTTGTCGTCGCCCATGACGGCGAATCAGTTGTCGGTGTGGCGGGACTCCACATCTTGTGGGAAGATTTGGCGGAAATCCGTTCCCTGGCGATTTCGGAACGGGCCCAGGGGATGGGAGTAGGCAAAAAGCTCGTCTTGCACCTTGTCGAGCAGTGCGGGAATCTCGGGATCAAGCGCGTACTGGCCTTGACCTATCAGAAAGCGTTTTTTGAAAAGTGCGGTTTCTGGATCGTAGCGAAGGAGACACTTCCGCAAAAAGTGTGGAAGGATTGCATAAATTGCTCCAAATTGCCCATGTGCGACGAGATCGCCATGATTTTCGAAACATAAATCTGCGAAAATTGGTATAGCCTTCCTTTTTTCTTTTCTGTTACTATATTCATATCGAGTATAGGGATATTGTTACTATTTTCGTACATACAGAAAAGAAAACAGTGTAGGGGGCTTGCGCATGAAACTGGGGGTACGTGTACTGATCGTTTTGCTGCTGGCCGGGATCGGTCCTTTGGCCGCCGCAGGGATTTTTTCCTACTACGAGTCGAAGCAGGAGCTGCTGGAAAGCAGTGCCGCCACTTTGGAAGCCTTGCGCAACAGCAACAAGGAGCAGGTGGAAAACTACTTCCGGGAACGGATGCGAAACGCGGAGACGCTGGCCGCATCCGATTCGGTTCTGGAGGCTTTGCAGAACTTCGATCAGGTGTGGATGCAGGGACAGGACTCGAGCGCGTACCAGGATGCAGCTTCAGCCTATGCGACAGAACTGAAGATGGAAGTTTCCCGTTACGGTTTTTCCAACGCTTCGCTGATCAACGAGCAGGGAAATATCGTGTACCAGACCACCCCCTTGAAGGATTTTGGCACGAACCTTTTGTCCGGACCGGGCAGCGGTACGATTCTCGGACAGGTCGTGCAGCGGGTAGCCAAGGCACAAAGCACGGAAATGTCCGATCTGGGCCGTTACGCGCCGTCCGGAGACAACCCGAGCGTCTTTATATCCGTCCCGATCTTTCAGAGCGGGCACGTCACAGGTCAACTGGCGCTGGAGGTTTCGCTCGACTACATTTCCCGCCAGTTGAACCGGCGTGAAGGATTGGGCGAGACGGGCAAAATTTATCTGGTCGGCGAAGACAAGCTGATGCGCTCCGAGCTGGGGGAAGGAACGCTGCTGGTGCAAAGCGTCGATACGCCGGTCGTTCGTGATGCGCTGTTTACCCCGGATGCACAGGGAACGGTACAAAGCCTCGATTATCGGGGCATGGAAGTGCTCGTCTCCTACGCCAAGGTCAATGTCGGCAAGCATAATTGGGTGATTCTCGCCGAGATGGATATGACCGAGATACTGGCAGGGCCAAACCGCATCAAAAACGCGATGATTGTTGTCAACGGCATCGCCCTGATCCTCATCGTCGCCCTGTCCGCGTACACGGCCAACTGGCTGAACAGATCATTTCGGCAACTGCTGGCTATCGCCGCGAAAATCGGAAGCGGTGATTTTGCAAGCTCGTTTTCCCCGGAGCTGCTGAAGCGAAAAGATGAACTGGGAGAGCTGGCACGCTCTCTCTACACGATGCGCGAACAGCTCCAGTCGATCCTGCTGCAGGTACGCGAAGCTGCGCTCTCGGTGTCCGAGGCAGTGCAACATATCCACGGCAATACGAGTGAAATCGCTTCGTCCAGCGAGCAGATCGTACAGGTCGTCGATACGGTGGCTGTCTCGGCCGATCAGCAGCGGGAAAAAATGGACGATACCCTCCATCTGACCATGGACCTCACCAACGAAGTGGCCAGCGTGACAGCAAACGTCCAGCAGGTGGCGCTCTCTTCGCAGGAGATGAGGCTGCACTCCGAGCAGGGCAGAGAGGCAGTGACAGCAGTAGTCGTCAGCATGGAAGAGATTCAGCGGTCGGTAGATGCCACGACGCAGGTCATCCTGGCGCTGCAGCAGCGCTCACAGGACATTTCCCGGATCATTTCCGTCATTACCGAGATCGCCCGGCAGACCAATCTGCTCGCCTTGAACGCCGCGATTGAAGCTGCGCGCGCGGGAGAACAGGGCAAAGGCTTTGCAGTCGTCGCAGGCGAAGTGCGGAAGCTGTCGGAGGGAACCGATGAAGCGGCGAAGCAAATCGTCAGAATGATCAGTGATATTCAGGCGGATACCCAGCTTGTCGCGCAGCGGATGGCCGAGGGAGCGCAGACGACCGTGCAGGGGATGCTGACTGCTCGCCAGTCGGGCGAGATGTTCCAGCGGATCGAGGACAACATCAGGCGGGTGTCGCAGGAGATGGAGAGCGTCAGCCAGGCCTTTGCCCGGATGGCCCCGAAAGCACAGCAGATGGCGGCAGTAGCCAAACAGGTGTCAGCGGCGTCGGTGGAAGCGGCGGCAGGCGTGCAGACGATCTCCGCTGCCGTCGAGGAACAAAGCTCGTCCATGGAGCTGATCGTCTATTCGGCCAATCAGTTGGCTGCTCTGGCAGACGATTTGCGTGCATCCCTTTCTTCTTTTACCTTGAGCGAAAATGGCAAATAATCGCATTGCCTCATAGGATTGAAAAGAGACCGAAACCCGGTCTCTTTTTCCATGAAGGGAGGATATTACAGGCAAAATGTTGAATCATAAGGAAGATGCAGTATTGGCCGGAGGGACGTAATCGTGCACAAACTGGACTGGGAACTATATCTGCTGCCATTCGAGCAAGCTGTAGAAGAAATCAAGGTAAAGCTGAAAAATATCCGCAATGAACTGCGGAAGCGCAAGGAACATTCCCCGATCGAATTCGCTATGGGGAGAGTCAAATCGATCCCCAGCATTTACAATAAAGCAAATCGCCTGCAGTTTCCGATCGATGAAAATATATGCTGGGAGATTCGCGACATCGCCGGTGTGCGCGTCATTTGCCAGTTCATTGAAGATATTCCCGCAGTGGTAGAGATGATTCGCAAGCGCGGTGACATGCGCGTCTACCTGGAAAAGGACTACATTTCCAAACCGAAGGAGAGCGGCTATCGGGGCTATCACATGACCGTAGAGTATCCGTTGATGATGGCGCACGGTCAGGTGACGATTCCCGTAGAAATTCAGATTCGTACGCTGGGAATGAATTTTTGGGCGACGATTGAGCACTCTCTCAATTACAAGTACGAAGGAGTTCTCCCATCCAATGTCCGTCAGCGTCTGTTCGAGGCTGCGAAGGCATCCTACAAGCTGGACAGCGAGATGAACAACATTCGCGACGAGATCAAGGAAGCGCAGGTGGCATTCAAGAAAAAGGAAGTGCCGATGGAATCGCTGCTCTCCCTGGTCGAAATCGATCTGGACAGCGATGTCGAAATGGACATGATGGGCGAGCAGGAAGGGACCGAAAAAGATGACCAAGAACATTGATTGGCTCAAGGAAGCAAATGCGCGCAAAGCGGAGCTGATAGCTGCCACGCAAGGCTTTTTGCGGATCAAAAGCGTGCTGGACCCCGAGACTGCGCGGGAAGGCGCCCCGTTTGGCGAGGGTATTCGCCAGGCGCTCGATTACGCTCTCGAGGTGTGCCGGCAAGCGGGAATGCAGGTCAAGGACGTGGACGGGTATGCGGGACATGCGGAGTTTGGCTCGGGGGACGAGTTGATCGGCATTTTGAGCCACGTCGATGTCGTGCCGGAAGGGGAGGGCTGGAGCTCGCCTCCATACGCGGCGGAAATCGTCGATGGCAAGCTGGTGGCTCGCGGCGCGATCGACGACAAGGGACCGACAATGGCGGCGATCTTTGCGGCCAGGCTCGTCCTCGAACTGGGGCTGCCGCTCTCCAAGCGCGTCCGGCTGATCTTTGGCACAGATGAGGAATCGTCCTGGCAATGCGTGGAACGCTACTTCGCAAGCGAGGAAATGCCTGCGATGGGCTTTACGCCCGATGCGGATTTCCCGCTGATTTACGCAGAGAAAGGACTGACCGACCTGGCGCTGCGGCAAAGCTGGGATCAATACGCGGCACAGCATCTGGTTGATTCTGCGCCGATCGACGGGAAGCTCGTCGCCTTCTCGGCAGGCCGTCGCATGAATATGGTGCCGGACAAAGCAGAGGCGATCCTTCAGCCGTCTGTCCTGACCGCAGCGCAAATCGCCGAGCGCTACCGTCGCTATTTGCAGCAAACCGGACTTTCCGGCGAGGTGCAAAGCGGCGAGGAGCAGGTCGTTTTGCATATGGAAGGACGCTCTGTCCACGGAATGGACCCGGGTAAAGGGGTAAACGCCGGTACGGAGCTGCTGCACTTTTTGGCGACACTCAAGCTCGATGCGCGGGCGGAGCAGTACATCGGGTTTGCCGACCGCTACCTGTACCGGCAGCACGGCGGAGAGGCGCTGGATATCGCCCATCACGACGAGGAGATGGGAGCGCTGACACTCAACACGGGCGTATTGCAGTACGAGGCAGAGGGCGATGCTTCCTTTCGCTTGAACATTCGCTACCCGCACTCGCAGTCGTTTGAACAGTGGTCCGCTGTGCTGGAGAAGCACGGCGAGGAAGCCGGTTTCTCTCTGGAGGTAGCGGAGCATCTGCCGCCGCATCGCGTCGATCCCCAGCACCCGCTGGTAACGACGCTGCAGCGCGTCTACACCGAGCAGACGGGCGAAGAGGCGAAGATCATCGCGATTGGCGGCGCCACCTACGGACGTTCGCTGGACGTCGGGGTTGCCTTCGGGCCGCTGTTTCCGGGACGGCCGGACTCCGCCCACCAACGGGATGAGCATATTCTCGTAGACGATCTCGTGCGCGTGACGGCGATATACGCCCAGGCGATCTACGAGCTGGCGAAATAGACAATAACGAGCAAGAATGTGAAAACGAACAGGCAATGATGGGATAGGGTGTCCTCGAAGTTGAGAAAATGACGGAGAGGACATCTTTTTCTTTTTTCGTCTGGGGGTGCTTTTTCCATTCCTTGTGTTTTTGCAACCACTCATATAGTATAGGTAGGATGACGGTTGATGACCGAAAACGTCCAAAGCGTGTCTTCCATGCAGGCACGGCTTGGGCAATGTGATTCGCTTTTTTGAAAGGAAGTGGAAGTATGGCAAAATCGTTTGCTACATTTGGTTTTCGTCCAGAGCTGATGCAAGGGATTCAAGACCTGTACTATAAAGAACCGACGCCGATCCAGGAGGAGGCTATTCCTCTGATTATGGAAGGCAAGGACGTGATCGGACAAGCGCAGACAGGGACGGGAAAGACTGCTGCGTTTATGCTGCCGATCCTGAACGGACTGCAGGAGGGCAAACGCGACATCCAGGCGCTGATCCTCACGCCGACACGGGAGCTGTCCGTGCAAATCGCGCGAGAAGTCGAGAAGCTGGGCAAGCACATGGGCGTGAACGTACTCTCCCTGCACGGCGGTACGGACATTGAGCGGCAGTTGAGCAAGCTCAAGGATACCGTCCAGATCGTCGTGGGAACACCCGGTCGCGTACTCGACCATATGAAGCGCGGCTCCCTCCATTTCGGTCGCATCTCCACGCTCGTCCTGGATGAAGCGGACAAAATGATGGAGATGGGCTTCCTCGAAGACGTGGAGCAAGTGATCGTGCATACCCCGAACCAGCGGCAGGTGCTGCTTTTCTCCGCAACGATGCCCGATAGCGTAAAACGGCTGGCTCATCGCTTTATGAAGCAGCCGCCGCACATCAAGATCGAGGGCAAGCAAAAGACTGTTGAACGGATCGAGCAATTTTATTACGTCGTCAACCAAAGCGACAAGACAGATGCGCTGGTCGATGTGCTGGAGCAGGAGCAGCCGTATTTGACGATCATTTTCGCCAATACGCAGGTGCGCGTGCAGCAGCTCACCGCCCGTCTGCAGGAAAACGGGCTCCAGGCGCAAGCCTTGTACGGCGACCTGTCGCAGCGAAAGCGCGAGCAGTTGATGAAACAGTTCCGCGAGATTCGCTTCCAGTACCTGATCGCCACCGATATTGCCGCGCGCGGGCTGGACGTGGAAGGAGTCACGCACGTCATTAACTACGACCTGCCAAACGACGTGGAAAGCTACATTCACCGCGTCGGCCGTACCGGACGTGCAGGGGAAAGGGGCAAGGCGATCTCGCTGATTTCGCCGCGTCAAAAAAACCTGATGGCCCGCTTTGCCAAGGCGACGAAGGCAACGATCGAAGAACGGATTCTGGAGCCGGGACGCCATCTCGATGCGGGACGGCGCCAGCGGGCAGAGGAGCGGGAAGCCCACTACGCTGCGCTTCGCCAGCAGCAGGCCAAGGAAGAGCAGCAGCAAAAGGAGAAGGAGTTCGCTCCTGTCCGCGAAGCGTTGAAAAAGAAAGTGAAGGTCAAGCCCGGATACAAGAAAAAGCTGGCCCGCGAGCTGGCCGAGCTGCAGACCCAATACGAGAAAAACCGCAAGCGCGCCGAGGCAATCGCTGCGCGAAAAGCTGGCAAGTCAGCCAAATCCGGCGGTCCGTCAAAAGCGGGAAAAGGCAAGCCAGGCAGCAGAGGCAATGGCAACCGAGGCAGCAGATAATCACATTTGCTGCAGCCATCAAACGCGATACAAAACTGTCCGTCCCGTCATGTACAGGGGATGGGCAGTTTTTTGTTTGCGTTATAGGTGCAGGCGTCCTCCTGTGCTTTCGGGATCATGTTCATCGGATTTTCCATTTTTTTGTTACAAAACGGAGTCAATCAGGGGATTGAGGTTTCACCCTCTGCCCAAACGGGGTAGTATAGTAACTACACAGGAATGTAATTCCTGTGAAAAGAGAATAAAGCTGAGGAGAAACGGCTATGAACGATAGAACGGATACTTGTCTGGCATGCGGAAGTCCAATGCATCCAAGAGAGCTGGTTTGTACCGTCTGCGGGGCCAATGAGCTTGAGGAGTATACGATTATTCGCAATTATGTACGCAGTTATCCGAACTCAAACGCGATGCAAATCGCCAACGCGACGGGCATCTCCATCAACAAAATCCTGCGTTTCATCAAAGACGGATCGCTTACAGTGGTCCGAGACCCGCATAAACATCGCTGATGAAGGTGAGGAGAGCCCACCTTCCCTGATGCCAGAAGCATCGGGGAATGCGGGCTTGTTTTTGTGCAGCGAAGAAGTGATGGTGATTGCTTACAGCCAGCGAAGCCCTTTGGGATAGTGATTTTTCAATTGGCCGTCCGCCTGCTTGGCCCAGCCGAGCGAGTATCCGTCTACCGCAAGCAACGTCCAGCCGTGCGCACCGTCATGCGGCAGCGCTTCTCCCCGCAGATAGCGGACGACTGCCGGATCGTCCGCATTGTAGTTGGCGCAACGCAGCACGTCTTCCGGCCCGAGCACCAGGGCCAGAGCATGCGCGGGTTCCACCCTGTTTTTCTTGACCGTACCGAGATGCAGTCCGACCCGGAGCACCTTGATCCCGTCCCAGTTTTGTTCCGGGGCAGGCGAGTAGTAAAGCTGGTCGCCAAAGAGCAAGAAAGACGAGTCGTTGGAAAAGCGCTCGGACAAGGCTGGCACGTTTTCCTTGGCAAAGCTGCGCCAGGCCGCGATCGCCTCTTTTCGTGCAGCGGGCTCGTGCTTACCGCCGCGCTTCTCTTTGCGCCGTTTCTCGCTGTGTCGTTCATCCGGGGCATCCGTGCTTTTTTGCAGCTTCGCCAGAAAATGTCCTTCACCTGCCAGCAGATGCGGCCACAATCTGGCGGCGTGCTCGAGCTTGTCGTCGGCAGGCTGCGCCCATGCCGGACGGCCGGGAGAGAACCACTCCGGGTGCGGCAGCGGAATTAGCGAAAATTCGGGATGGCGCTCGAGAAATGCGACGATGGACTGCTCGTTTTCCAGCGGCGCAAACGTACAGGTCGAGTAGACCAGGGTACCGCCCGGCTTGAGCATCCGCGCCGCTGCATCGAGAATCTCGACTTGCATCAGATGGCATTGCTCGACCTTGTCAGGCGACCAGTCCAGGACCGCTTCCGGCAGCTTGCGGAACATGCCCTCACCCGAGCAGGGGGCATCGACGAGGATACGGTCAAAAAAGGCGGGGAAGCGCTCCATCAGCCGCTCGGGAGTCTCATTGGTGACGATTGCGTTTTGCACGCCGCAGCGCTCCAGGTTTTCCGCGAGAATACGCGCACGCTGCGGATGGATCTCATTGGCGACCAACAGACCACATCCTGCCAGAGCCGAAGCAAGCTGTGTCGATTTTCCGCCTGGAGCCGCACAAAGGTCGAGAATTTTCTCGCCAGGCTGTACGTCCAGCGCCTCTGCGGGAGACATCGCGCTAGGCTCCTGCAAGTAGTAAAGCCCGCACGCGTGGTAAGGATGCTTGCCGGGACGCTCTCCGTGCGCGTAGCGAAATCCGTCTGGACACCAGGGGACCGGCTCCAGGGTGAACGGTGAGAGCCTCACAAACGCTTCACGGTCGATTTTCAACGTGTTGACGCGCAGGCCTTGTGCAGCAGGCTGGCTGTACGAGTCGGCAAACGCCTCGTATTCGTCTGGCATGAGCGTACGCATACGGTCTGTGAAAGCAGTGGGTAATTGTACAGGATTCATGGTAGCCTCCGTTGTCAGAATTTGTCCTATCGTGAAGGGAAATTGGGAAACGATGGCGAATCAAATGGAGGTGAGGTGAGAATGTATGAAAGGATCCCGTGCGGAACGTCATCGCGTCCGGCGGAAAAACGACTCGGATGTCAGCCGCTTTTGGTTCATGGGGTTGCTTTTCTCACTGTTGGTGCTATCCTTCGAATTCTTTATCGAGATTCCCGCAGACGCAGACTGGCTGCAAGAGATGGAAATGGCTCTGTTCTCAGCCAGCTTTACTTTACTCGCATTTTATCTGCTCGGCTTGACGTTTGTCTTTTCCCGTCAGCAAGGAGCGGGTGCCGTAAACCATCAGGTCATCATTTACGCCTGGCTGGGTGCAATCCTGTTTCATCTCTTTCTGTTGATCAGCAATCTATCGAATCAGCATGTCTACAAAGCTGGCATCATCTTGTTTTTGGGCCCGTTGTTTCTCACCGTCTACCATTTTATCACGTACTTGTCCGCTTTGCGCGCGCAGCGTGAGGAAGAAGAGGCAGCGACATACGCCTCTCTGGAGCGGATGGCATACCAGATGATTTTGGAAGGCAGCAAGGTGTACGCCGAGCTTACCCGCTTGAAGACGACGTATCCGGAAGTCGAACAGATGATCAAGGCCAATGACTTCCACGAGAAGATGGAGCGCTACGCCTTTGAAATGCAGCAGTACCTCCAGGTAAAGCAGTTCGAGCGCAAGGATGTCGAATTGCTGGAGGGCCATTATTACTTTTTGGAAAACTTGCTTTATTTGGCGAAACAACACCCTGGCATCATGGAATCACGAGTATTCGCCCACCGCGTTGACAATTCGTTGTAGCAAAGAGGGGGAAGGAAGATGTTTTGGAAGAAGAACAAGGAAGCGGCAGTTGCCGAGGTAGCTGCTACTTCGGTCCAAACCATGGTTGCACCAGTAAGCGAGCAGGAGAATGCGGTCCGGGAAGAGCTGGAGGCAATTTACGAGCAGTTGGGAACGATCCTGACACAAAAGAAAGCTGCGACATCGCAGTATGAGCAAATCGCCGAGCTGGGTGCCCAGTTGCAAAAGATCGTCGGCACGATTCAGCAAATCAATGAGAGCGACGATGAGTCTGCGGATCAACTGAGCCAGCGCGGAGAGCGTCTGACCCTGATTTGCCAGCAGTCGTTCGAGCGTGCCGAGGGTGGAAAGAAGGCGCTCAATGACGTCGTCGAGGTTATGACCATGCTGGAAAAAGAATCGACGAACACGTCGCTTTCGATGAGCCGGCTGGAGGATCGTTCATCCGAGATTACCAGCATCGTGCAAGTGATCAGCGACATCGCCAACCAGACCAACTTGCTCGCCTTGAACGCAGCGATTGAGGCTGCACGTGCAGGGGAACAGGGACGCGGGTTTGCCGTCGTCGCGGACGAGGTGCGCAAGCTGGCAGAGATGACCGCGAATTCGACCAAAGACATCGCCGAGTTGATCGGAAAGATTCAGGAAGAAACCAAGGAAGCATTGGCCAACAGTGAAAAGAGCGGCAGCGCGATCAAAAGCGGCCTGACGATCAGCAAGGAAGCGGCTGAGAAGATGGAAGGCATCGTACAAGGCTTCCAGGAAGCACAGCAAGAAGTAGAAGGCGTCATGCAGATTATCGACCATCAGAAGCAGTTTGCCGACGAGGTCGCCCAGCAAGTGAGCGGAGCGAAGCAGTTGCTCGAAGAACTCCACGCCCAGATGGACCAGATGACCCAGGAAGGCAGCGAGCTGGAAAAACAACTGGAAGCAAGTGTCGATCAAATCAAACAAGTTTTGCCATCGTAATCGTATCTATTCATTTTTCGTATATAAAAAAATGGGCATCCCGCGAAATTTTTTTCCCGGGATGTCGTTTTTTTTGCGATTTGTTACGTCATATATAGATGAGGCAGAAATCTGCCTGCGAGAAATAGAGAGATACCACGTTGTTTTGCTAGAGGAGGATGACATGTCGAGAAGCAAACTGATCGTATTCACCCTGCTTGTAGCCGTTTTGGGATGGAGTTTTCTTCCTACTGACTTGACCAAGGCCAGCCAATGGAAGGAGCCCGTTCAAAGAGATTCGCAGCAGAAGGTAGGCGAATCCGTCATCAAGAAGCGGGAATTTCAATTTGCCGATAACGACAAGTACTGGATGCGCCAAATCACAGCCGAAGAGAATGGACAACCGCATAGGTTTACCATACCGATCAACCAAAACTACGCCACATTCCGCTACCGCGACCTTACCGAGGACAACCAGCCGTACTGGAAGGTCATCAATTTGCGCGATGTGAGCGAATTGCCGGTTACACCCGGATTTATCGAGTCCCCGGGGACGTATTTGTGGATCGGCGAGCCTGTCGTGTACAAGGAGTTGGGCAGAGGGACCATTGAGACTTTGCCGGAGGAAGTGCTGCCGATCGAAGTCAGCCAAACGCCAAACGGTCTGCAATTGGAGGTCCGTTTGCCGCAGGTCGAAAACAGCGTGAGCGAAATATGGGCATTGGAGTCCCGCGAGCCGATCGTGCACTGGGCTGACCAGAGCACCGAGCTGGCTTGGCTGCGGCTGGATTTGACGAGAAATGCGAAGTGGCTGTACAACGGATATTACTACAAGAGCCCGACAACGTACGATCCGACCGCTGAAAACGGCTTTTGGCGCATCCCGGAAAACTACGTTGCGGCGTCGCTTTTGCAAATGGACGGAAGCGAAGCGGCAGACAAAATGGCGTATGTGATGCTCAGAACCAGCCTGGAACAGCAGGAGCAGGAAGGGTACTGGAAGACGCTCCCTCGCTCCGAGTGGCTCTGGGAGGATTACGGCATCGAGGAAGGCTTTTACGATACCCGCTTCAACACGGGTGCTGCCTTGCAGATGCTAAGAGGTTGCATCCAGTACGACGATGAAAGGTTTTGCGAATCCGCCCGCCGGTATGCAGATTTCTTCCATGATTACGCCAGGGACAACCACTATGTGGTCGAAGGCGAACGACCGGGCTGGCTGGTCGCGGACTATACAGGTCCGAACGAGCACGCCGACACCCATGTCTCACTGAACCACCAATTGGCCGAGCTGAACTTCCTGTACCGCTTCTATTCCAGGTTTGGGCGTGAGATAGACAGGGAACTGGCCGACTTGATGCTGACAGGAGTGGTCAACCTCGGGGAGAAGTGGGTCCGCGAAAACGGCGACCTGCATTACGCCTACTTTCCGGACGGCAGCTTCGACCGCCCCGACTATCCGTACCTGACTTACAACGACCTGCTGGAGACACAGGAGTTGTACCAGGAGCTGTACGGAGCAGAAGAGGCGACGATCGCCCGCCTGCTGGAAAGCAAGCGCAACTGGATGATCCGAAACAACGTCAGCAATCGATAAGATATGCAAGTAGCCGCATTTGACTTGCAGGAGCTGTCCCGCGTCTTTTGACGAAGGGCAGCTTTTTTTTTGCCCAATCGAGTAGATGCAGCCCGGGGACTTTATTGAAAAAAAGCGTTGTAGCGTTTGTGCGTCATTCCGTGTTCTTGCGCGAGAAAACGCTTCCATATACGCTTTACATAGAAAGACAAAAAATTCCAAAAATGAGAAGGACAAGGGAGGTATTCCAATGGGCAATCAGGATGTGTTTCCGATTGAGGATTGGGATTACGTGGAACTGTACGTCGGCAACGCCAAGCAAGCGATGCATTATTTCACAAAAGCATTTGGCTTTCGGCCCGTAGCCTATGCAGGATTGGAAACAGGCTCGCGCGAGAAGGTGTCCTACGTGCTCAAGCAAGGCCATATTACGCTAGTGTTGAGCGGGGCGCTGGCACCGGAAAGCCCGATTGCCGACTTTGTGCACAAGCACGGAGACGGGGTGAAGGATGTGGCGCTGCGCGTTGCGGACTGTGAGCAAGCATACCGCGAAGCCGTCTCGCGGGGCGCGATCCCGGTGATGGAGCCGACCGTATACACAGACGCGTACGGTACGGTAAAAAAGGCAATCATCGGCACGTACGGCGAGAACGTCCACTCCATCATCGAGCGAACAGCGTACAGCGGGCCGTTTTTCCCGGGCTATGCGCCGTACGATTCGCCGGTACACTGTGAAGAAACCGGATTGATCGGTATCGACCACATCGTCGGAAACGTCGAAGCGATGGACGAGTGGGTCTCCTACTACGAGCAAGTTCTCGGCTTTACGTCCGCGCAAAACTTCAGTGACGACGATATTTCGACCGAGTATTCGGCACTGATGTCCAAGGTGATGCAGAGCGGCACTGGCAGGATCAAGTTTCCGATCAACGAGCCGGCCGAGGGACGCCGCAAGTCGCAAATCCAGGAGTTCCTCGAGTTTTACCGGGGACCGGGCGTACAGCATATCGCCATCCTCACGACGAACATCATCAAGACCGTCTCCAGATTACAAGAGAACGGCGTCGATTTCCTCTCCGTGCCGGATGCGTATTACGAAGAGCTGCAGGACCGGGTCGGCACCATCGACGAGGACATCGGCATGCTGAAAAAGCTCGGCGTGCTCGTCGACCGCGACGACGAAGGGTATCTGCTGCAGCTTTTCAGCAAGCCCATCGTGGACCGGCCGACGCTGTTTATCGAAATCATCCAGCGAAAAGGGGCAAGAGGCTTTGGCAACGGCAATTTCAAAGCGCTGTTTGAAGCGCTGGAACGGGAGCAGGAGCGGCGCGGGAACTTGTGATTTCCCATACGGCTCGCCGTGACATCTCGGTCTGGGAGCAAGCGACAAGGGAAACAGACGAGGTCCGAATAGTCGGTATGACGGCTATTTCCGGGCCTTTTATTTCGTAGGCTGCACTTCACTCATCCTGTAACGCATCGAGTTGAATCTCGTACTTTTTCATTCGGCGCATCAGCAACGACTGCGTGACACCGAGCGCGGAAGCTGCCTTGCGCGTCGTTTTATGCAGCTTGAGTGCAGAGACGATCATCTCCACCTCGACTTTTTCCAGCCGCTCATGCAGGGTTAGCCGGCTCTGGTCGTCCAGGAACTCCAGCTTCCGCTCCCCAGTGAAGCTCTCGCGCAGTTCTTCGGGCAGATCGGTAATCCGGATCTCGTTTTGCCTGGCAGTTATGACGATTCGCTCTACCAGATTTTCCACCTCACGCACGTTACCCGGCCAGGTGTACTGGTGCAACAGATCGAGGACATCGGGAGAAAAACGGCGGTCATGCCCATGCTTGGCGTTATACTTCTGCAGATTGTGATGCAGCAAGGGAAAAATATCTTCTCGTCGTTCACGCAACGCAGGGACATGAATCGGCAGGATGTTCAGCCGATAATAGAGGTCCTGGCGGAATTTTCCCTGACGCACCAGTTCGAGCAGATTGGCATTGGTCGCGGCGATGATGCGGATATCAGCGGTATGCGTTTTGGTACTGCCAAGCGGCATGAAGGTTTTGTTTTGCAAAAGCAGCAACAGCTTGGACTGCAAATGATAGGGAAGATCGCTGATCTCGTCCAGAAAAAGCGTCCCTTTGTCTGCCATTTTGACAAGCCCCGTCTTTCCGGATGTATGTGCCCCCGTAAATGCTCCCCTCTGGTAGCCAAATAATTCCGATTCGACCAGGGACTCGGGGATGGCGCTGCAATTCACGGGTACGAACGGTGAGTCGCAGCGATTGCTCAGATCGTGTATATGCTCGGCCAGGCGGCTTTTCCCGACGCCTGTCTCCCCCGTCAAAAGAATCGTGGTATCGGCGACAGCCGCCTTTTTCACCAAGTCTTGCAGGTCGTGATAGGCACGGCTTTGGCCGATCAGCAGGTGGGGGCGGCTATGGCTCATCTCGCGTTTCATTAGCTGGATTTCTTCACTGTACCGCTTTAGCAGCGCGATCGTCTCCTCCAATTGGGAACTGGCGCGAGCAGCTTCGGTAATATCGCGGGAGTGAGCCACGATCCATTGGATTTTCCCTTGCCTGTCTGTGATGAGGTGACCCGTCACGAGGAATTTCCCTTTGTTTTTGGTGTATTGAACCGTTGTGGTCGTCTGTCCCGTCTCCAGGACCAGCCTTGTGACAGAGGGGGTAAATACCCCCATCTTTTCTAATTCCACGACATTTTTCCCTATAAGCATTTCCCTGGGATAGCCGCATAAATTCTCGCTCGCCTTGTTCAGCCAGACTGTAGTGCCTTGAGCGTCCGAAATGTAGATCCCGTCCGCCAGTGCATTGAAAATGTCGATGAAACTTTCCGGCTGGATCAAGGAGAGAACATTCTCGATCTTATCCATCAGACATCCCCCCCAGCATATACCAGAATTGTAAATTGAGTCGATTGTGAAGACAAGTGAATCGAAAACAATTCATCGAAAATAAAATATTTTCCGAATATTATTCCGGCAGTCGTTCCAACTGAGTCGACAACGATTCAAAACGAAGCGAAACCGATGAGATATTGCTTCAATCTATCGCATTTGGTTCATTGGCATACAAATTGCTATTACATTGCGACAGAAAGTGAAAGCGTGATAAGGAATGGGTTGCGATGCTCTCCAAAATTGTAACCAAGGAAGAGGCACTACAACATGTCATTGGCGGAATACGCCTGATGTGCGGCGGTTTTGACGGAATGGGCTGCCCCACCGAATTGATCGAAGCGATTTTGCAAAAAGGCGTACGCAACCTGACACTGATCAGCATGGATGCAGGCAGTCCGGAAAGGGGGATCGGCAGTCTGATCGCGCACGAAAGAGTGAAGCGGCTCCTGACATCTCAAATCGATTCCAATCCAGAGGCCGGCAGACAGATGATGGCGGGGAAGCTGGAGGTCATTTTTTATTCACAGGGCATTTTGGCTGAAAAAATCAGGATGGGCGGGGCAGGGCTACCCGGTTTTCTCGTAAGGCAGGAACTGTGGAGCGGCACGGGTCAAGAGCAGCAGACCATCGAGTACGACGGGGAGAGCTATGTAATCGAGCCCTGTTTGACAGCAGATGTCGGGATCGTTGCTGCGAAATGGGCAGATCCGTACGGAAATCTGGTCTATGAGAAATCGACGAGGAATCTGAATCCTCTAGTCGCGATGGCGTCTGATCTGACGATTGCGCTCGTGGACCAGATCGTTCCCTTGGGGGAGCTCGACCCGGAGACGATCGTGACACCTGGGGTTTTTGTCAATTACATCGTAAAAGCCGACGGAGGGTATGGCGCATGAGCCTGGACATCCATGAACGAAACATGATTGCGCGTCGGGCAGCCAAGGAAATCGCTCCGGGAAGCATGGTGTATTTGGGGGCAGGAATCCCGGAAATGGTGGCTGACTTTGTTCCCGACGGAGCGCAAGTACACTATTTCTTTCCGCATGGATTTGTAAGTATTGGCTCCTTCCCCAAACGAAGAGAGCAACCGCCGTTACGACGGGAAGAGACAGTACCTTTGCCTGTTGGACCGGGAAGTCCGCTTTTTGACAGCAGCGTCGCATTCGGGATCATCCGCCGCGGGATGCTGGATATTGCTTTTTGCGGCGGATTGCAGGTCAGCGCTCAGGGTGATTTGGCAAACTGGATATTGCCCGGTAAAAAGGTGTACGGCATCGGTGGGGGAAGCGAGCTGGCACAAAGCGCAAAAAAAGTCATCGTTCTGATGAGCCATCTGAACCGAGAAGGAGACTCGAAGCTGGTAAGTGCCTGTACGTTTCCCGTTACTGCGAGCCGCTGTGTCGATGTAATTATTACCGAGCGAGCCGTGATCGAGGTCACCGCTCAAGGACTATTGCTGCGCGAGGTGCTGTACCCGTATCAATTGGCGGATGTTATCCAAGGGACAGCGGCGCCTTTGCGAATTTCCGAGCAGGTGCTTATTTCCGACTAGGAATCATCAAGTCCAAACGAAGAGAATTCAGGGGGGATTTCCACATGACGAAAAAAAGAAATGGTCTGGCTGTTTTGCTTCTCTCACTCGCTTTGCTGGCTGCTGGTTGCGGACAGTCTGCTGCGCCCAGCTCGGGCTCGGACGGTGGACAAACAACGGCGCCAGGAACCAGCAACTCACCGATGACCAAAGAAGAAGGAGTATTTACATTTGCCACTTCGGGCGAGTACCATCCATTCAGTTATTTCAAGGATGGGCAGCTTACCGGATTTGACGTGGAGATCGGACTGGAGATCGCCAAGCGCCTCGGACTGGAAGCCAATCCGGTCACGTCTCCGTTTTCCGGCATCGTCACAGGGGTAAAAGAGGGACGCTACGACGCCGCAGTAGCGAGCCATACCATTACGAAAGAGCGGTTGCAGCAGGTAGATTTCTCGGATTCGTATTACCTCTCGGGCGGCCACCTGTTTACGCGCCCTGACAGCGACATTCAGTCGTTGGAGGATTTGAAAGGAAAAGAGGTCGCCGTAGCATTGGGCACGGTATACGAACAATTCGCCCGCGAGCATACAGACAAAATTATGACGTACGACAGTGATGTAACGGCCCTGCGCGCTTTGGAGCAAGGCAAGCACGATGCTGTGATTACCGATATTATCGTGGGTGATATTGCCATGCAGGAGCAAGGGTTCAACATCAAAGCGAGCGGTATTGCCTTTTCCCAGGATGAACAGGGGATCGCCGTTCGCAAAGGAAACGAGGAATTGCTGAACAAAATCAATGAGGCATTGAAACAGATGCATGAAGACGGCACGTACCAGCAACTGAGTGAAAAATACTTCAACCGCGACATCAGCAAATAACGAAAACAAATTCGGAATTTTCGCGTGCTTGCCAGCCCCTCCCGCAAGGAACGGGTTGGCAGGCTCATTTCATCGCGTTACGAGGGGGGAAAATGGGTGCCGAGCATATCACATCTGATCGAAGAATTCTTGCGTACTTTTCCGTTTTTTATGAAACCGCTGCTGGTGACGTTTCAGTTGACGTTTGCTTCTATCGTCGTCGGTACGATAATAGGACTGTTTGTCGCTTTGTTGAAGGTATCCAAGTTTCGTCTGGGTTCCATACTGGCCGACGTGTACATCACGCTCATTCGCGGGACACCGTTAATCGTCCAGATTTTTGTTCTCTATTTCGGGTTTTACAAAGTAGTGGATCTCGGTCAGTTCTGGTCGGCAGCGCTTGCCCTTGCCATCCATAGCGGTGCTTATATCGCCGAAATTTTCCGGGGAGCCATCCAGTCTATCGACAAAGGACAAATGGAAGCGGGATTGTCGCTCGGCATGTCCCCAGTCCAGACGATGAGGCGGATCGTGTTGCCCCAGGCACTGAAACGATCGATTCCTCCTCTCGGCAATCAGTTCATCCTCTCGCTGAAAGATTCGTCCCTGGCTGCCTTTATCGCCATGGATGATCTGTTTTCGATGGCACGCCGTCTGTCTGCGGAAACCTTTGACGAGATGACGTTCTTTTTGATCGTAGCCTTTTACTATTTGGTGATTGTGATGCTCTTTACGTATTTGGTGAAACGGATTGAGCTGCGACTGGCAAAAGGGGATTGACCGGGGAGGGATAGCGATGAGTAGCAAGCAGGCAGAAATGGTTCGCGTGCAAAACTTGAAAAAGCGCTTTGGCGATCTCGAAGTGCTGAAGGATATTTCGTTTGAAGTGAAAAAAGGGGAGGTCGTGGTGCTGATCGGCGCCAGCGGCTCGGGGAAAAGTACATTGATTCGCTGCATCAATTTTTTGGAGCTCAAGGACGGCGGGGAGATTTTCATCGAGGGGAAGAGTATTGACCCGAAAAAGGAGAATTTGTCCAAGGTGCGGCAAAAGGTCGGCATGGTATTTCAACACTTCAACCTGTTTCCGCACAAGACGGTGCTGGAAAACATCATCGAGGCTCCGCTGATCGTCCGCAAGACCAACAAGGAGGAAGCCAAAGCGGAGGCGATTCGCCTGCTGCGAAAAGTGGGTTTGGAGGAGAAAGCAGACGCATACCCCTCCAGCTTGTCAGGGGGACAGAAGCAGCGCGTGGCGATTGCCCGCTCACTGGCGATGAAACCCGATGTCATGCTGTTTGACGAGCCGACCTCGGCGCTTGACCCGGAGCTGGTGGGAGAGGTGCTGGAGACGATGAAGCAGCTCGCTGGGGAAGGAATGACGATGATCATCGTGACTCACGAGATGGGGTTTGCCAGGGAAGTGGCGGATTGGGTCGCCTTTATGGACAGTGGAAAGATTCTGGAGTGGGCATCTCCCGCGGAGATGTTCAACAATCCGAAAGAGGAGCGCACGCGGGAATTTTTGAATCGTGTGCTAACCTGACTGGATGAAACGCGGGAACGGGTTTTCTGTTCCCGTCTTGGACAGGCAGCAGGAAAAAGGAGTCGCAGCGCCAGCTTGCTGGCGTTTTTTTGCGCGAATAGGTCGAATATTCATGCTTGACCATTTCCTTCCTTCCTTTTCATAATGGAAGAAAACGTAAAATCGTACGGGGAGGATCCGGATGAATCTGGAACTTATGGTTCCGCTGGCGGAGCGGACCGCCGTCCTGATTGTCGCTGCGCTGCTGTTCACCAGGGTTCGCGCGTTTCGCAGCATTTTGAACCAGCGCGCCACGCGCAAGGAAAATGCGATCATGGTGCTGATTTTTTCCGCGATCTCGATCTTCGGCACGTACAACGGCATCTGGTACCAGGACGCGATCGCCAATTCGCGGGTGATCGGCACGGTCGTGGCCGGGCTGTTGGCCGGGCCGTGGGTAGGACTTTTGACCGGACTTGTCGCGGGTATTCACCGTTATTTTTTGGGCGGATTTACGGATGTGGCATGCGCCATTTCGACGGTCTGCGAAGGGGTGCTGGCCGGTCTCGTCTATCAATATTGCCGCAGCCGCAATCGCGAAATCAATTGGATGATTGCGCTCTTCGTCGGGTTTATCGCCGAGTGGATGCAGATGGGGATTATTTTGCTCGTAGCCACGCCGTACGAACAGGCACTGGAGCTGGTGAAGATGATCAGCGTGCCGATGTCGGTGGTCAACGCCGTAGGGATCGCCGTCCTCGTCATCATCATCGATCTGGCGAAAAAGGAGGAGGATCGTATCGGAGCCTTGCAGGCACAGGTTACGATGCAGGTGGCCGACAAGACGCTTTCGTACTTGCGCCAGGGATTGAATCACGAATCGGCGAAAAAGGTCGCGGAGGAAATCTTGCGCACGACGCGGGTCGCGGCTGTCGCCATCACGGATACGAAAACGGTGCTGGCCCATGTCGGCTCCGGCTCCTCCCACCACGTCGCCGGCCAGGAGATCACGACCAAGGCGACGCGGGAGGTGCTGGACACCAAGCAACTGCTGATCGCCCACAACAAGGAAGAGATCGGCTGCAAGCAGCCTGCTTGTACGCTGCGCTCCGCCATTCTCGTGCCGCTGCTGCGGCAGCGGGAAACGGTCGGCGTGCTCAAGCTGTACCAGGACCGCTCGCGCAAGCTGTCCGCGGTAGACCTGGAGCTGGTGCGCGGCTTGGGCAACCTGATCTCCACGCAACTGGAGCTCGCCGAGCTGGAGAAGCAGTCGCGCCTGCTGGCAGATGCAGAAATCAAGGCTTTGCACGCCCAGATCAACCCGCACTTTTTGTTCAATGCGCTCAATACGATTGTCTCCTTTATCCGCTTTCGTCCGGAAAAGGCGCGGGAGCTGCTGATTCACCTAAGCGACTACTTCCGGCGCAACCTGCATGATTCCGGCGGCTTTGTCACGCTGGCCGAGGAGCTGGAGCACATCGAAGCCTACCTGGCGATCGAACGGGCGCGTTTTGGGGAAAAGCTGAAGGTGGTGTACGACATAGAGGAAGGGGTAGACAGGTCTGTCGTTCCCGGGCTGATTCTCCAGCCGCTGGTGGAGAATGCCGTCAAACACGGCCTGCTGCCCAAGAAAGAAGGAGGCACGGTCACGATTGCCGCCCGCCGCCTGTCCAAGCAGGTGCTGGAGTTGACCGTCCGGGATGACGGCGTCGGCATGGATGTGAACCTGCCTGCGGCGGAGCAGCAGCAAAAGGACAGAAAGCGGCGTCTCTCCGGCATTGGGCTGAGCAATGTGAAAAGCAGACTCCAATCGATCTACGGTCCGCCGTACGGAATCGTCATTTCCAGTGCGATACAGCAGGGAACGACGTGTACAATCCAACTGCCAATGGGAGTGAATGTCAGTGCCAAAAGTATTTATCGTAGATGACGAAGAGCCTGCCCGCGCGGAACTTCGCTACTTGTTGGGACAATTTCCCGACGTTTGCGTCATCGGCGAGGCAGGAAGCGGTGAAGAGGCGTTGGAACAAATCGTCCATATGGAGCCTGACGTCGTATTTCTCGACATCCACCTGCACGACAGGGATGGCGTCGACCTCGGGCAGGAGCTGATCGAAACCGTTGCCAAGCCGCCCGTAATCATCTTTGCCAGCGCCTACGAGATGCACGCCGTGCGCGCCTTCGAGCTGGACGCGGTCGATTACATCGTCAAGCCATGCAGCGAAGCCAGACTGGAAAAGACGATCAATCGCGTGCGAAAAATGCTGAAATCAAGGGAAGAAGCGGCGGTCTCTGCCGACGGGCAGGCAGAGCCGCTTCCGGCAGAAGAGACGCTGGCAGCGGTGCCGCTGGAAGAGCAATTGCAAAGTTTGTTGCAGCACGTCCAGACGAATCTGCACCCATGCCGGGTTCCCGTGGAAAAGAACGGGAAAATTTTGCTGATCAATCCCAATGAGATCGTCTACGCGACGCTGGAGGGGCGCTACGCCAGCGTGTATACGGACTGCGAGCAATTCGCCACCTCCTTTACCTTGCAGGAGCTGGAGAGCCGATTGTCGCCGCAGCAGTTTTTCCGCACCCATCGTGCCTATATCGTCAATCTCGCCAAGACATCCGAACTCGTGCCCTGGTTCAAGGGAACGATCCATCTCGTCATGCAGGACAAGGCGAGAACGGAAGTGCCGGTAAGCCGTACGGTGGTCAAGGAACTGAAGAGGCGGCTAGGTTTTTGAAGCGTCTGTATCCGCTTTCATCCATACTCGCATGATGCTGTTCGTGCTTCATTTTGTACCGTCCAGCCAAATTCCATATGGTCAGGCTACACCCTGTGGTACTTTCAATTCAGGCGAATTGCCTGAATTTTTATTTTTCGGGAGGAGAAACAGATGAAGAAATGGCTGCTCTCTGTCTTGATCTGGGGGGGAATCGCCGCGCTCGGGGCAGTTGGCTTTGGCGTACTTGCCCTGTCTCGCGGTGAATCGGTCAACTCTTTTTGGCTGCTGACTGCCGCTGTTTGTACTTATGCTGTAGCCTACCGTTTTTACAGTCGGTTTATCGCCAAGAAGATCATGGGGCTCGACGACAATCGGGCTACCCCTGCCGAGGTCAACAACGACGGAAAAGACTATGTGCCGACGAACAAATGGGTCTTGTTCGGCCATCATTTTGCTGCCATTGCCGGAGCGGGCCCGCTCGTCGGTCCAACTCTGGCGGCGCAGATGGGCTATTTGCCGGGGACGCTCTGGATTATCGTCGGGGTCGTACTGGGCGGAGCCGTGCAAGATTTCATAATTCTCTTCGGATCGATGCGCCGCAACGGCAAGACGCTGGGGCAGATCGCCAAGGAAGAGATCGGCCCGTTCGGCGGAGCGCTTGCCCTGATCGGAATTATCGCCATTATGATTATTCTGATCGCCGTTTTGGCCATGGTCGTCGTAAACGCACTGGCGGAGTCGCCGTGGGCTACCTTTACCATCTTTATGACGCTGCCCATCGCCGTGCTGATGGGGCTGTACATGCGCTACATCCGGCCCGGGCGCGTCATGGAAGGGTCGATTCTCGGTCTGGCCCTGCTGTTCCTCTCGCTCTGGTGGGGCGAAGCTGTCGCCAACTCGCCTATCTGGGGACCCGCCTTTACATTCAGCAAGGTGCAACTGGCCTGGATGATCATCATCTACGGCTTTGTCGCATCGGTGTTGCCGGTCTGGCTGCTGCTGGCGCCGCGCGATTACTTGAGCTCGTTTCTGAAGGTAGGGACGATCGCCATTCTCGCTGTTGGAATCGTTTTCACCCTGCCGCCGCTGCAAATGCCTGCACTGACACGCTTTATTGACGGTACCGGCCCCGTTTTTGCCGGAAACCTGTTCCCGTTCCTGTTTATTACGATCGCTTGCGGGGCCGTCTCCGGCTTCCATGCGCTTGTCTCATCGGGAACGACACCCAAAATGATCGCCAAGGAATCGCATGCGCCCCTGATCGGGTACGGTGGGATGCTGATGGAGTCCGGCGTAGCGATCATGGCGATGATCGCGGCCTGCGTACTTACGCCTGGCGTCTACTTTGCGATCAACTCGCCGGCAGCAGTGATCGGGTCCGATCCCGTGACCGCCGCACAAACGATCTCGTCCTGGGGCTTCGTCGTAACCCCGGACATGCTGACGACGCTCGCCCATGACATCCAGGAAAACACGATTCTCTCCCGCACAGGAGGAGCACCGTCGCTGGCAATCGGGATGGCGACGATTTTTTCCAGCATCCTTGGCGGTCAGGCGCTGATGGCGTTCTGGTATCATTTTGCGATCCTGTTTGAAGCCGTCTTCATCCTGACGACAATTGATGCGGGTACGCGCGTCGGGCGTTTTATGATCCAAGACATGATGGGCAACGTAATCCCCAAATTCAAGGACGTCACCTGGCTGCCGGGCAACATCGTCGGTTCTGCGGTCATTTCGGCAGGCTGGGGGTACTTCCTGCTGCAAGGCGTAATGGACCCGCTGGGCGGAATATACACGCTCTGGCCGCTGTTCGGTATTGCCAACCAGATGCTGGCGGCAATCGCCTTCACGGTCGGCACGACGATTATTTTCAAGATGGGCAAGGCTGCCTATTCCTGGGTGACGCTCTTGCCGATGGCATGGCTGTCGATCGCGACGCTGACAGCGGGCTGGCAAAAGCTGTTTCATCCTGATCCGAAGATCGGTTTCCTCTCGCATGCGGACGCCTTCCAAAAAGCATTGGATGCGGGAACGCTGCCAGCAGGGGTAGCAACCATCGAAGCCGCGCAAAAAATGATCGTAAATGACAAGATCGACGCTGTCGTCTGCGCCATCTTCATGGTCATCACTATCGGGATTATCCTGGACGGCTTGCGTCTGTGGATCAATATTTTGCGCGGGAAAAAATACGAGCTCCACGAGTCCCCCTACGTCAAATCCAAGGGAGACATCCTGGACGGAACGGGTCATCACCTGGCATGAGAAGGAAGTGGAGAGCGATCCGCAAGTCTCTGCGGCGCATCGGTTCAGCGATCAAAACCATCTTCGGAATGCCGGACTACGATCGTTATCTGCAACACTGGTACGAAACCCATGCCAAACCCGGTCTGTTTCCGATGACCGAACGCGAATACTACATGTATGCGCTGCGTGAACGGTATGAAAAAGGCGGAGTCACGCGCTGCTGCTAACAGTCGTGAAAAACGGGCGTATTTCGAATCAGAGAAAACGCGAAAAAGGTATCCGGCCAACGAAGTCAGCCGATGCCTTTTTTGCCGTTTCCAAAGGCGAGTCACTGGCTTCGTTTCATGCACATGGAAGGAGGACATGATGGTGTAACCGCAGGTAAAGTATGGTACACTAGAAGCAAAGTCAAGTTTGGGTGGCGATACGTGTGCAAACATCATCACTGACGGCGTTGAAAGAGCTGGCTCTGCAATGTGCCCGATCTGCGGGAAAGCTGAGCCTGGCCCGGATGAAAGAGCCGTTTACCGTAGAATACAAGACATCTGCCTCCGACCTGGTTACGGCCGTAGATAAAGAAGTGGAAAAGCATGTGGTCGACATGATCTTGCAGCGGTACCCCGACCACGGGATTTTGGGGGAAGAAAGCACGTTTACCGGTGATCCCGGCAAGTACGAGACGCTGTGGGTGATCGATCCGATCGACGGCACGACCAATTTTGTCCATCAGCAGATCAACTTTTCCGTCTCGATTGCGGTCTACCACAAGGGAGAAGGATTGATCGGAGTCGTCTACGACCCGTCGCGCGACGAGATTTTTCACGCTGTCAAAGGCGAGGGTGCGTACCTCAATGACCAGCCTCTGCGGCTGGAGCGGCAAGTTCACCTGGAAGAAGCGCTGCTCTGTACGAGCGTCTTCTGGAACAAGCGGGCCGAACAAATCGGCATCGACCAGATCGTGAAAAAACTGGCGGGCAAGGTGCGCGGCATGCGGCTGCTCGGCAGTGCCGCACTGGAGCTGGCCTACGTCGCGGCTGGGCGCCTGGACGGGTACGTCAGTCTTTCGCTCAATGCGTGGGATTTTGGTGCGGGAAAGATCATCGTCGAAGAAGCGGGCGGGCGTGTAACGACCATGCGCGGAACCCCCTTGCCCTTCGACCAGAAAAGCAGTGTGATGGCCTGCAATCCGGCCTTTTACGAGGAATTGCAGCATTACCTGAGCATGAACGAAAACATGTAAAGCGCAACAGACAAGAACTCCGCCGGTTGGAAAGCCGACGGAGTTTTTTGCATAGGGTGGAGAAAGAGAGGAGGGAAGTGCGTGAGAGAAGCGTTGTTCGAAGGGAGCATCCGCCTCATCCTGCACAACCAGGCTGATTCCGGGGCCTACCTGGCTTCCCCCGGCTTTGCCCCGTACCGATACGCCTGGCTGCGTGACGGTACCTTTACCGCCTATGCGATGAATCGCGCTGGCAGGCATGAGAGTGCCAGCCGTTTTTACCGCTGGTGCGACAGGACGATCCGCCGTCATGCCGACAAGGCGCGACAGGCAATTGCCCAGGCGCGGGAGCAGAAGATGGACAGGCAAGGCTTGCGCAGTCTACTGCTGCACGCCCGCTACACAGTCGGGGGCGAGGAAGTAGGCGGAGAATGGGGCAGCAGCCAACTGGACGGCTTCGGCACGTGGCTGTGGGGGTTGACGGAGCACATCCGGCTGAGCGGGGAAAACGGTCTGCTGGAGCAGTGCTCCACCTCCATCGCGCTGACATTGGACTATCTGGAGGCGTGTTGGCAGCTTCCCACTTTCGACTGCTGGGAAGAGGCGGGGGATCAGGTCCATCCCTCCACCCTCTCGGCGATATACGGCGGAGTCAAAGCGATGGAGCCGCTGCTGCCGGAACGCGCCGAGGCTTTGGGCAGGCTGGCAGAACAAATCAGGAAATATATCTGGCAGCATGGAGTGGAGCAGGGGCGCTTTGCCAAATCGATCGGCAATCCTGCCGTCGATGCCAGCCTGCTCTGGCTCGCGCTGCCTTTTGGTGTAGTCGAGCCGGGGGATCAGGTCATGGTGCGGACCGTCCAGCAGATCGAGCAGGAGCTGGTCACGGGTCACGGTGTTCACCGCTATGCCGCGGATACGTATTACGGCGGCGGGGAGTGGCCGCTTTTGTCTGCCTGGCTGGGCTGGTACTACGCGCGGACAGGATCGGCAGACAAAGCAAGGGAAATTATGCAATGGATCGAGTCGCAGGCACTGCCGGAAGGATTGCCGGAACAAGTGGCGGATCACTTGTTGGCCCCGGACTGCTATGCGCAGTGGCTGGAGCGGGAAGGCCCTTCGGCTGTGCCGCTGCTCTGGTCGCACGCGATGTATCTGGTGCTGGCTGCGGAGCTGGAGAAAGCGGGTGGATAGGCCGGTCAGCTCCTATTGCCTTTGGCGCTGACCAGCAGGGCGTCTTGCAGGTCGCGAATTTCTTTTTCGATATTGGGGTAACCGGGGATATGCGGGATTTCTTTTGGCGGCAGCGGCAGCGTATCTTCTGCTGCTTTTGCCATCGTCTCGAAGACGAGCAACAGCCGGGACAGTGTCGTGTCCGGCAAGGTCCGCTGCTCCTCGTACTTCATGCATGCTTCGAGCAGGTAGCCGAGCTGGACGATAGAGTAAAACGCCGGCCAGAGAAAGGCAGTCCGCTTTTTATTTCCGGGAATTTCCCCGAGTGCTGTGGCGTAGACCACTTGCAGGTTGGTCAGATTGGTGTGCATCTTTCGGCGCTCTACCGAATCAAGCAGGCTGGTTCGATTCGTATGGCCCGAAAACAGCGCCAGCAAAAACTGCTGCTGGCTGCGGATCGTCTTGGCCATTAGATGGGGCAGCAGGCTGGAGGCGTGCCTTCTGCTAATCACAAGTGTGCCGACCAGACCGATCGCACAGCCGATCAGAACGTCCACGAAGCGCACGGAAGCCAAATAGGAAATGTTGTGGGTATGGATGGTGCTTTCGACCAGCAGCAGCGCGTTTGGCGTCAGAAAAAAAGTGGCGATGGCGTAATTCACCACGATCGCCAGCTCCGTCAAGACCGTCAACAGCGAGATGATGGCGATCAGCACGTAGCCTTCGGGCTCGGCTTGCAGCAAAATGGCCGCGATCAAAATGCCGACGATCGTACCGACGGAGCGCTGGATCGCACGGTGGAAGGTGGCGATGATGGTCGCCCCTGACATCACCGATGCACACGACAACGTCACCCAATAGGCGCGGTTAAAACCGAGCGAATAGGCAACCAGCGCGGCGACGATCAGGACCACTCCGTAGCGTACGGCAGTCAGAAAGACGATCGAGTGCTTGTCGAACGCCCCGCCAAAAACGATCCCCACCCCCGGCTTGGAGAACGTGGTCTTCCAGTTGCGGGTGGCGGGTGCCTCCACGAGCATGGCTCCTGCTTGCTGAATCAACTGAAACAGACGGCGAATGTTCTCATCCGCGTCCTCTGCGATCTGTGGTGCTGCCTCTGCGGATTGGTGCGGATGCCTGATTCCTTTTGCGATGTGACGGACGGCTGCTGCTAATTCGGGCGGCAGCCTTCTGCCTTTCTCGACGGAGTAATCGAGCGCCTCCAAAAAGATCGTGTTTGCTTGCTTGTGCAAGGAAAGCAGGGTGTGGAAAAACGCCGCCTTTTTCCACGGGGTAAAAGCGGCTACCAGCGTGTCTTCCGCTATTTTCAACGAAACGAGCAGTTCCTGGCGAGACTGGTGGAACGTCCCGGTACCGACAGCATCGAGAAACGCAGCCAGCTTTTTGTACAAGTCCTGTACGGCATCCGTCTCGGGTCCGTGCGGGCGGTACAGCCAGCCAATCATCCCGATGACCCACGATATTGCGCCGCCGAGCAGCACTGCTCCCGCCCGGTAGAGGGCATTCTCCGGTTCGAGCGGCATGCCAGTCGCCAGTGAGAAGCCAAAGACAAAAAAGATAGCCGCCGGACCTTTGATGTTCAATGAGCCAAACACAAACGTGACAATAGCCCCGATCGCGCCTACGGCCAGTGCAGATGCCACAGGATGGGCTGCGAGCAGGGTGCCGAGCCATACAGAAAAGGTCATTCCCGCCATGACAAAGAACAGCTTTTTGGCCCGCAGCGCATACGGAATGTTGGCGACGTACAAATAGGTAAAGCTGCCAATTACTGCGAGCAACCCGAAGTTCAAGTCTCCACTCAGCACTCCCGCCAGGATGGACAGACCGGAACAGACGCCAGCCAACAGAGCTTTGTTCCAGGGCAGGGGGACTTTGTTGAGGGTAAACGCTTGTCCGATCATCTCGTTGCTTCCTCTCACAACCTTGCTCTGCCTAGCCTTGCTCAACCAGGCCTCCGCTATTCATGCCAAGCGCCGTTGCACGCTGTCACACGTGAACAGCAAAAAAGCAACTGCGAACGCAAAACGAAGCATAAAAGCTGCATTTTTACAGATAGTAAGCGAACGAAGCAAGAAGTGCAGCAGCCGGCCTGGTGAGCAAAGGAGGGTGAGGAAGTGTGACGGACTCTTCTGTGATGGGTCAGGGGGGAAAACAAAAACATCCGCCTGGCCTGTACTTGTTATTTTTGACCGAGATGTGGGAGCGGTTCAGCTATTACGGCATGAGGGCGCTCCTGACGCTGTACCTGACGACTGCGCTGATCAGCGGCGGACTTGGCTTTGACAATGCATCAGCGCTGAGCTTGTACGGCTTTTTTACAGGTGCAGTCTATTTTACGCCGCTGGTGGGCGGCTATTTGTCAGACCGATACATGGGCAGAAGACTGGCGATTACCATTGGCGGGGTCGCGATGGCACTGGGGAATTTCGTCCTGTTCGCCATGCACAGTGTGACAGGCTTGTATATGGGGCTCGCCCTTTTGATTATCGGCAATGGCTTTTTCAAGCCGAATATTTCCACGCTGGTGGGAGAGTTGTACTCCGACCAGGACAAGCGAAAAGATGCAGCCTTTACGATCTTTTACATGGGGATCAACCTCGGAGCCTTTTTCGCACCGCTCATCTGCGGGTATTTGGCGGAGGATTTGTTCCGGACGACGGTCGACGGCGTGGTGCAATACGGCTTCCGTTACGGTTTTCTCGCCGCTGCCATCGGCATGGTGATCGGACAAGTGTTCTTCAACACGCTGGGCGATCGCTATCTCGGCGACATCGGCAAAAAGCCGGCAGGGCGGTCGCCTGACCCGCAAGAAGCCGCAGCGGCCAATGCCCCGCTTACTGACAAGGAAAAGCAGCGCACCGCGGTCATTATTATCATCACGTGCTTTGTAGTCTTTTTCTGGGCGGGTTTCGAACAGGCGGGCAGCTCCCTTACACTGTATACGGATACGTTTGTGGACAAGCATCTGTTCGGCTGGGAAGTGCCGACGTCCTGGTTCCAGTCGCTCAACCCGCTGTTCATCGTCATTCTCGCTCCGGTCTTGTCGGCATTGTGGGTAAAGCTGGCATCGACCAAGCGAGGCGATCTGAGCATCCCTACGAAAATGGCGTACGGCATGATTTTGCTCGGTCTTGGCTTTCTGGTCGTCATGCTGGCCGTGCTGCAAACCGGAAGCGATGAGGCGAATATCACCACGAAAGTAAACCTGATGTACATCGTATTTACGTACTTGCTGCACACCTTGGGCGAATTGTTTCTCTCGCCCGTCGGTCTCTCGATGGTGAGCAAGCTGGCACCGATCAAGCTGGCGTCGCTGCTGATGGGAGTCTGGCTGGCAAGCTCCGGCGTGGCCAATATTATCGCGGGCAAGCTCGCTGCCTATACGCAAACATTGGGGTATCTGGAAGTGTTCTCGCTGATCGGTTCGCTTTCAATCCTCATGGGGCTGGTCCTGCTTTCGATCTCACGCGTGCTGGTGCGGATGATGGACTAGCTCGCGTACAAGCCTGGGATGGATGTCCCGGGTTTTTTCGTGCGCAGCAAAAGACAAGCTGGCAATCGAAAAGAAATCATCAGATCTGCGTTATGGTACGATCAAGATACCAAGTAGAGTAAGGGGAGGATTCAGGATGTTTCTCAATCAGATACCGGTCGTAAAAGCGGAGATGCTGATTCGCATGCCTGTAGCAGAGGTCTTCGAGGCATTTGTCGACCCACAGATCACGACGAAGTTCTGGTTTACGAAAAGCAGCGGCAGGTTGGAAGCAGGCAAGAACGTCCGGTGGGAATGGGAGATGTACGGGGTCGCAGATGAGCTGTACGTCAAGGAAATTGAGCCTGACAAGCGCATTTCCGTGCAATCGTCGGATGGCAGTACGATTGACTGGGTCTTTACGGCAAGAGCAGACAACGAGACTTTCGTCACGATTACAAGCGCAGGCTTTGTCGGCAATGGAGACGAAATCGTCAGCCAGGCGATTGATTCGATGGGAGGATACACGATCGTCCTCTGCGGGCTGAAAATGTACCTCGAGCACGGGGTCACGCCACAATTCGTGGCGGACAAGTCTCCTGACGCCCATGTACGCTAAGGAATGAAACAAGCATTTTCAAACAGGTAAAGATCAAATGTTGGCAGCGGCGGTCGAACCCTTCAGGTTTGGCGGCCGCTTCGTTTTGGAAGAGGCGCTTTTTTTACTTGCATTTTCCATTGGAAAACGGTAGCATATGATAATGATAACCATTATCACGATAATTCCGATCCTATTTTCATAAATCCAATCCAAGAAGGTGAACCAGATGTCGATTGCAAAAACGATCCGCGAGCGGCGCTCGATCAAAAAAGGATACAAGCCGGACCCGGTGCCGGAAGAATTGGTACTGGAGCTGTTAAATGACGCGGTGTACGCGCCCAATCATGGACTGCGCGAACCGTGGCGTTTTCTCTTTGTCTCTACCGAGAGCAAGCAGAGCTTTATCGAGGCGATGCTTCGCGTGTACCCTGCCGATCAGCATGAAAAACGGCGCGCCCTGTTCAGCGAGCCGTCCGCTTTCCTGATTGTCATTATGAAGGAAGATCCGCGCCAAAAGCAGTGGGAAGAAGACTTTGCCGCTACCAGCACACTGATCCAGAATTTTCAGTTGCTCGCCTGGGAACGCGATCTGGGCGTGGTCTGGAAAACAAATCCGCACATCTGGGACCCTGCTACGCACAAGATTTTAGGGGTGCAGCCGGGTGAAAAAATCGTCGGTTTTCTTCACCTTGGATTTTTTGATAAGGCGGAAGCACCGAAAGCAGCTCCGCGAACACCTGCCGAACAAAAGTTCAGCCGCTTTCAGTAAACAAAAAAATCCGCCCGTTTGTAGGGCGCATACGGGCGGATGACGGAAGGACATATGTCCATCGTAGGGTCTGACATCTACTAGCATAGACGTACGATGTGAAGATCGTGTGAAGCCATTGTTAATTTTTCCAAAAAATTTCCGCGCCGATTGCTTACAAACGGGAGCGTTGCCTTCCATTTTCAGAACGAATGGGCAGGGAGAAAAACGATTCCATGTACTAGGTGCACGCTTTTTTTGAGCTCGTACCTAGACAGGCATCCATGCAGAAGTGGAAAAACTCTCATATCCTGATAACTGAAAAACTGATGCTGCTGTAAAGCGGCCAGTTTTGATGCATCCAGAGAGGAGATGGGAGTTCATGGAAACCAGAGGCTTTTTTGGCGGTGGCAGCTTCTTGTGGATCATCTTGATCATCGTGCTGATCTTTGCTGTATTTGACGACTATTAATGAAAAGCGCTGACCTCTTTACGGGGTCAGCGCCTTTTTTGTTACGTCTGCAACCGCTGCAAAAACTGGCGGGTGCGCTCTTCGCGCGGAGCGGCAAACAGCTCCTGCGGCGGACCGCTCTCCACGATGACACCTTGATCCATAAAGATCACTTCGTCGGCAACATCGCGGGCAAAGCCCATTTCATGCGTCACGATCATCATCGTCATGCCTTCCTGGGCGAGTTCCTTCATTACTTTCAACACTTCGCCGACCAGTTCCGGGTCGAGCGCAGAGGTAGGCTCGTCAAACAGCATGACTTGCGGTTCCATAGCCAGCGCACGGGCGATGCCGACACGCTGCTGCTGCCCGCCGGAGAGCTGCGAGGGGTAGTGGTCGAGCTTGTCGGCCAGACCTACCTTGGCCAGCAGGGAAGCCGCCTTTTCGCGCGCGGCCTGGCGATCTTCCTTCTTCACCGTGACCGGTCCTTCCATCACATTTTCCAGTGCGGTCATGTGCGGGAAGAGGTGGTAATTCTGAAACACCATTCCGGTCTGTTTGCGCAGCTGCGCGATCTGCGAGCGGTCTGCTTTTTTCGTGAAGTCGACGCTTACCTGACCGATCTGGACACTTCCGCTCGTCGGAGTCTCCAGTGCGTTGAGACAGCGCAACAGCGTCGTTTTCCCGGAGCCGGACGGACCGATGATGACGACTACCTTGCCTTTTTCAACGGTCAGCGAGATCCCTTTTAACACCTGCAAGGAATCAAATTGTTTGTGTACATCTCTGACGGTTATCATCTTTTCCCTTCCCCCTGACGGTGATTACACATACCTCTCCAGCCTTGCTTCCAGCCGATCCTGGATGGCCGACAGCAGGAGGCAGATTACCCAGTAGATCAAGGCTGCTTCAATGTAAAGGAGCAGCGGTTCGTAAGTCGAGGCGACGATTTCCTGTGCTTTGCGAAACATCTCCGGCACGAGAATGACGGCAGCCAGCGACGTATCCTTGACCAGGCTGATAAACGAGTTGGACAAGGGGGGAATGCTGACTCTCGCGGCTTGCGGCAAAATGACGCGGCGCAGCGCTTGCCAATAGGTCATGCCCAGCGAGTAGGCTGCTTCCCACTGGCCTTTTTGGATAGACAGGATCGCGCTGCGGATGACCTCGGAGGAGTAAGCGCCGACATTCAGGGAAAAGCCGATGATCGCCGAAGGAATCGGATCGATTGTCAGCCCGATGCTGGGCAGGCCGTAAAAGATGATGTAGAGCTGTACGAGCAAAGGCGTACCGCGGATAATCGAAACGTACACGCGGGCGATGGCGACCAGCGGCTTGATGCCGGAAATGCGTGCCAACGCCGTAAAAAAGGCAAGAATCAGACCGAAGAAAAACGCGACGATGGCAATTGTCAGCGAATAGTACAAGGCTCCCTTCACCAAAGGGAGAAAGGAGCTTTGTGCAATGTTGATCATTCGCTCGAGGCGCTCGGGATTGGCAAACAAGTTATTTGGAGACATCTTCGTTAAACCACTTCTCGGAAATTTGTTTCAGCGTGCCGTCGTTTTCCATCTCCTCCAGCGCTTTGTTGAAGGCTTCGACCAGGTCGTCGCTGCCTTTGCGGAAGAGGAAGCCGTTTTTCGCGACGTTCGGATCTTTGGCTACGATTTTGATCGGCGTGTCCGGCTTTTGCTTCAGGAAGTCGAGCAGGGAAAGCCCGTCGTTGATCGTCACGTCGACGCGTTTGGAGACGAGCAGGTCGATCGCCTGGTTGAATCCTTCCACACCGACGATTTCAGCGCCGTTGTTGCGGGCGATGTCGGTCAGGTTGCTGGTCAGGGTTTGCGCGGCTTTCAGTCCGTTAATATCTTCGAAGCCCTTCACCGTCTCATTGTCCTTGTGCGTGACGAGAACTGCTGTCGATACCGTGTACGGAGTGGAGAAATCGTATTTTTCCTGACGGTCAGGGCGGATTCCTACCTGGTTGGCGACCACGTCAAAACGGCCCGAGTCGAGTCCGGCGAACATCGCGTCCCACTGTGTCTCCATAAACACAGGCTCGACGCCGATCCGCTTCGCTACTTCTGTGACGACCTCAACATCGTATCCGGTCAATGCGCCAGACTGGTCATGGAACGTAAATGGAGCGTACGTGCCTTCTGTACCGATCAACAGCTTGCCCTCAGCCTGTACCTTTTCCAGCAGGCTTTGTTCGGCTGCAGGAGCAGGTGATGCAGAGTTGTTATCAGCAGAAGGGGCGCCGGAACCGGATGTTCCGCACCCTGCAATTCCTACGAAAATGCTGGACAATAAGAGCGAAAGAAATATCTTTTTCATCGTGAAAACTCCTTTTGCTTGATCTGGCTTTCTTGCTATATGGTATGGGCTGGGACGGTCTTTGTCAATCGAAAAAGTTTTTAATTCCGATCTGTATGCTTTGAGATGTGTTTTTTGCCCTTTTGCTTATCGTTGCCAATAGTGAATAACAGTATGTCGTGACAGCAGTTGAGCTTGTATGGAAAGAATCGTACAATGAAAAAAGCTGTGATGGCATGACAGAAGGAAAAGGAGCGACGCCGATGTTGAATGATTGGCGCGTCTATACAGATGCAACGGGAACAGAGGAGAAACATGTAGCCTGGCACGAGGCGTTGAAGGCCATTGCCCAGTTGAATGGCAAGGATCACACACTGGTCCACGCTGCGTACGGGGACCACGTCGACCTGGTCGTAGCGGGAGGAAACAACGGCAAGGTGTTGGTTCAATGGAAGGAACACGACCCGCAGCGGCATTTTGTCCTGGCGACAGATGAGATGACGGCAGTGATGGCATCGCTGACGATCGAGCAGGAGGACGTTCCGTTTCCAGCGTCCTGGTGTGTGCCGCTGGAGCAAGTGATTGCCGTCTGCGGAGATGTGCTTCGCACCTGTGACAAGGGAGAGCCTGCCGGTTTGAAGTGGCTGCCGATCGAAGCGTAGCCAGGATCGCTGTGTTGCAGTACCGCGCCCGTTTTGTCCTGCCCGCCTCCTGAAGCTGGACTCGCATGAAACGAATCTGTCCGATCAAGAGTCATACAGGTAGAACGGTACATCCTAGACTGTATGGAATGGAGGACGAAAGGATGAAAAAACAGACAGCATGGGTTGTGGCTGCAGCGTTGGGAATCCAGTTGGCGCTGACTGCGTTTCCGGCAGCAATGACAGGAAATGCTGCGGAAGCTTCAAATTTGCAGGTGAACGGCCAGGCCGCTGCCTTGGAAAAAGGCATTGTGCTTCGCGACGGACGGACGTTTGTCGGTGCCCAGGATGCCGCCAGATTGCTGCACGCAGAATGGACGCAAACGGGCAATACGGGTACGTTGAAACTTCGCGAAGATCGAATCCTGACGTTTCAGCTGGATACAGGGGCCGTACAGGTAAATGGCGAGGCGGTCGAGAATGGGGAAGCCGCGTTGCTCACCAATCAGGAAGTGTATCTGCCGTTGCGGTGGATTACCGAAGAAGCCGGGCATGAGATTGTCTGGAACGCTGAGGAAAAGAGTGTGGAAATCGTCGTGACGCAAAAAGAAGGCGGTCTTACCGTACTGACTCCCGATCAACTGACAGCGGAAGAG
This sequence comes from Brevibacillus sp. TJ4, assembly GCF_044627595.2. Lineage (NCBI taxonomy): Bacteria > Bacillati > Bacillota > Bacilli > Caryophanales > Paenibacillaceae > Brevibacillus > Brevibacillus sp. TJ4. The sequence continues at coordinate 1,082,220 of NZ_CP185865.1, forward strand.
CAGGCTTTTGTCCAGTCTGTCTATCAAAAGAGGGGCGTTCACCAGCAGGGAGACTTGTTCGTCATCGCGCGCGGTGAATCGGCGAACCCCGGCTATGGTGTAAAGGTGACAGGTACCGAATGGTCATGGGAGCAACTGATCGTTGACGTCAAATGGACAGAGCCGGACCCGGACATGATGTACGCGCAAGTCATTACCTATCCGTACGTGGTCGTGCGAGCGGAATTGCCGCCGTACACGACAGTCCTCTTCCGCGATGCGGATACCAAGAAGCCGCTGTTCGAGACAGGGGAGTAGCTGACAGTCGCTTGCAAGGCGGAGAATGGTTGTGCGTTTCCCCGTGATACAGTATAGTTGAGAGTAGGAAAATGAATTCCTGTGATGGGAGGTGAAGGTACGTGCTAGTAGCCGTTCAGGCATGGTTTGTGGTAGAAATTACCAGTATGACACATGATGCAGGCAACGACGGGACCCGTCTGCCCATTTTTGGTCATACAACTGAACGGAACAATACCAGGCGTACCATACATCCAACGGGAACAGCTCATTCGCATTAGGCGAAACATACGACAGCAGGTCTGTGCATTCTTCGTGCCGGCCTGACTCGCATGATTTTCGTTTCGGATCAAGCTGCAGGTGCATGCCTGCGGCTTTTTTGCGTTCTTCGTTTCCGCTGGACATTCACATTTCATCCATGACAGGGAGGATCTACCCATGATTATCGTAGCGACAAAACAACTGCAAAAATCGTACGGAGCAGACCCGGTTCTGCAAGATGTGACGTTGGAAATAAAGGCCGGAGAGCGGGTCGGTATCGTCGGTCCGAATGGAGCGGGGAAAACGACCTTGTGCAAAATTTTGGCCGGCGTGGAGAGCCCGGATGCAGGTGAGCTGTATCGGGCAAAAGGAAGCGTCTGGGCGTATTTGCCGCAAACGCCGCAGTACGATCCTGCCTGGACGGCAGCGGAAGTGATTGCCGAGGCGTTTTCCGAGGCGAGAGAGGTACAGCGTGCGATGCGGAAGCTGGAGGAGGAGATGGGCAGCGCGGCGGAGTCGACGGTCCAACTGGAGCGATTGATGAAACAGTATCAGGCACTGCAGGAGAGACTGGAACGACTGGACGGCTACAACTGGGAGACGCGGATGGCTCAGGTGACAGAAGGCTTGGGCTTGTCGGAAGCATTTTTGCAAACGCCGTTTTCCCGGCTGAGCGGCGGAGAGAAGACGAAGGTCGGCCTGGCCAGGCTGCTCTGCCAGTCATGCGATGTGCTGCTGCTGGACGAACCGACCAACCATCTCGATGTGCAGGCGATGGAGTGGCTGGAGAGCTATTTGCAAGGTTTTCCGGGAACGGTGCTGATCATTTCCCATGACCGCTATTTTCTCGACGCGGTCGTCACCTCGGTGTACCATCTGGACGGCGGTGAGGCGGAGCAGTACATCGGCAACTACAGCCAGTTCGTCAAGGAGCGCGAGGAGCGGCTCCTGCGCCAATTTGCCGCCTATCAGGAACAGCAGAAGAAGATCAAGAAAATGAAGGAGACGATCAAGCGCCTAAAGGAGTGGGGCAACCGTTCCAATCCGCCCAACGAGGCGTTTCACCGCCGGGCGAAAAGCATGGAAAAGGCGCTGGCGCGCATTGAGCGGATCGAGCGGCCGCGTCTGGAGGCGGACCGGATCGGATTGCATTTTCAACAGGCGGAGCGCAGCGGACAGGATGTGCTGGCAGCCTCATCCGTGCAAAAGGCATACGGCGACAAGGTGCTGTTTGCCGATGCCAGCTTTCTGCTTCGCTACGGGGAGCGCAAGGCATTGCTCGGTCCGAATGGTTGCGGGAAATCGACGCTGGTCAAAATGCTGCTGGGGGAAGCAGAGCCGGATGCGGGGACGGTCGTGATCGGTCCGAGTGTCAAGGTAGGCTACCTCTCCCAGCAAGCGCTGGAGGGAGATCAAAACCGGCGCGTGATCGACGTGTTCCGCGAAGTAGCGCTGGTGCCAGAGGCAGAGGCGCGGCATCTGTTGGCTCGCTTCCTCTTTTATGGCGAGCATGTATTCAAGCGGCTCGGTCAGCTTAGCGGCGGAGAGCGGATGCGGCTTCGCCTGGCGCAGATGATGCATCAGGAAATCAATCTGTTGATCCTCGATGAACCGACCAACCACCTCGACATCGAGTCGCGGGAGACGCTGGAGGAAGCACTGGCCGATTTTCGCGGTACGCTGTTCATCATCTCGCATGACCGCTATTTCCTGCAAAAGATGGTAGACGGGGTACTGTGGGTCGAGGACGGTCGCCTGGTGCATGATCCCGGAAGCTACGAGGAAGCGCGGGAAAAGCAGAAGCAGCGGCTGCTGAAGCGAGGCGCGGGCAAACCGAGCCATGCGCAGGAGGAATTGCCAAAGCGCGAATATCCGCACAAAAAGACAACCGAAAAGCAGACGGAGACGGCGAAGCGACCCAATCCGCTGAAGCTGGCACAACTGGAAGCACAAATCGCCGAACTGGAAGCGAAGCGGGATCAGCAGGTGGCACTTCTCACTGGCAGCGAGGCGGACTACGTGCAATTGCTCGCCTGGCAAGAGGAGCTGGACAGACTGCAGCAGATGATCGATGAAAAATACGCGACCTGGCTGCAGATGCTCGGTGACGACTAAGTGGGAGGCTGGGGGTTAACGCAGGGGAAAAAGCCCCACTTCATATGAAAACGGGGCCGGTATGAGAAGACAAGCGCAGTCCTAGGGGGCGGCATGCTCCACTTTGTTCAAAAAGGCTCTCGTCCGCTGCTGCTTCGTCTGATGGAAGACTTCGTGCGGAGTACCTTCCTCTACGATGACACCGCCATCCATAAAGACGACCCGGTCTGCGACTTCTTCTGCAAATTTCATTTCGTGCGTGACCAGGATCATCGTCATTCCTTCATGGGCCAACTCGCGGATGACGCTTAGCACTTCGCCGACCAATTCCGGGTCGAGAGCGGAGGTCGCTTCGTCGAACAGCATGATTTTCGGTTCCATCGCGAGCGCACGGGCGATGGCCACCCGTTGCTGCTGGCCGCCGGAGAGCTGGCTGGGGTAGTGGTTCATGCGATCTTCCAGTCCGACCTTGCGCAAAAAAGTTTCCGCGATCTGCCTGGCTTTCTCCTTGGGCATTTTGCGAATCGTCACCGGGGCAGCCATCACGTTTTCGATCGCGGTCATGTTCGGAAAGAGATTAAAGCGCTGGAATACCATCCCGATTTGCTGGCGCAGGGAGGCTACGTAGGCCTGGTTCATTTTTCCGTTCGGTTCGGTAAACGCCTTGTTCTCGATGCGAACGACGCCGGAAGTGGGAATCTCCAGGTAGTTGATGCAGCGCAGCAGCGTCGATTTTCCGGAGCCGGAAGGACCGATGATGGCGACTTTTTCTCCTTTTTGGACGGTTAGGTCGATTCCTTTCAATATCTCGTTGTTCCCGAATGACTTGCGCAAGTCTTGAATTTCAATCATGGTCTCAGACATGGCGGCGAGCTCTCCTTTCAAGGATTCTCACAATTTGGCTCAAAGGGAGGCTGATGATGAGGTAAATCAGCGCTGCGATTGTGTACGACTCGATTGTCAGGAAGGTCTGCGAGGCGTAGCTTTGTGTCGTGAGAATGATTTCTCCCAGCGTGACGAAAGCGCACAGGGAAGTATCCTTGACCATCGCGGTAAAGTAATTGCCGATGGGCGGAAGCGAAATCTGAAAGGACTGGGGAATGATGATATGGCGCATCGCCTGGCGGTTGGTGTACCCCAGCGCCTGTGCAGCTTCCATCTGCCCTTTGTCAATGGATTGGATCGAAGAGCGGAACACCTCGGACAAGTAGCAGCCGTAGTTGATGCCAAGCCCCAGTATACTCGCCGTGTACGCGCTGAAATTCATATGAAAACCGGGCATCCACAGCGATCCGATCATGCTGATGATTTCCGGCAGCACGTAATAGACGTAGAGCAGTTGCACGAGCAGGGGTGTGCCGCGCACAATCTCCAAAAAGACGACGAGGATGCTGTTCAGCCATTTTTTCGAAGACAGCCTGCCCAGGGCAATCAGCATGCCTACGGCCAATGCCAGCGCAAATGAAAAAATTACGAGTGTGACAACAATCCATAATGCATCCACCAGCAGGGGAGTCAGTTGTTGAAAAGCAGTTTGAAAGTCTAATCGTATCACCCGTTTCCCTCCTTGACAGTTGATGAGGGAAGTCTCTTGTGAGGAGAGACTTCCCTATCCAGGCTGTAGGCGATTACTCAGCCATGTTGTCTTCTCCCAAGCCGTACTTCTTCAGTACCTCGAGGACGAAGCCTTCTTCTTTGAGTTTGGCCAGCTCTGCATTGACTGCTTCCAGCAGGTCGGTGTCTTCCTTGCGAACGGCGGCTGCAGTCGGTCCATCAAAATGCGCGGTGTACGGGCTGACCATTTTGACGTTCAGGCTCGGGTCGTTCTTGATCGTAAAGGCAGTGACAGCCATGTCGGTGAGTGCAGCGTCAATTTTCTTCGTGTTGATAGCGAGCACAAGCTCTGCCTGCGAGCCAAACACGACCACGTCTTTTACTTTTCCTTCACTCTTCATCTCGTTCAACAGTTCGAGGAAGGTAGTCCCTTTTTGTCCGCCGACTACTTTGTCTGCCAGATCGTCCAGGCCTTTGATGGAGTCGTCGTCTTTTTGCACGATCAACCCGTCAGCCTGTCTGTACCAGAGATCGGTAAAGTTGACGATTTTCTCGCGCTCCGGCTTTACCCACATCGCATCTGCGACAATGTCTCCGTTTTTGTTGTTCAACTCCAGCAGCATGTTCTCGAACTTGACGATTTTCACGTCGACCTTTTCGATTCCCAGGCGCTTGGCGATTTCGGTAATGATCTCGGCGTCAATACCCGTGTATTCCTGTGTTTGCGTGTCGATGTAGGAAAAAGGAGCATCGTTGGAGGTAATTACCGTCAAAACGCCCTTTTCCTTGATTTGGGCCAAGGTTCCTGCCGCTTCCTGGCTGCCCGAAGCGCTTCCGCCCTGTGCCGGAGTAGAGGCTTGTCCGCCGCAGGCAGCGAGCATAAGCGACGACAAAACAGCAATCAGACCGATTTTTAACCCTTTTTTCATGTGAATCGTCCCCCTGTTCTTTTTTTGTATCTATCGTGATCCATTCAGCGTGCCGGTGAGGCGGATTTGTGCTGAACGCTGATGGCCGATCAACCCTTCACGTTCTGTCTGGCGGACGCAATGCTCGGCCAAAACGCGGACGCCTTCCTGCTCGATCCACTGGTGGGTGACCACTTTCAGGAAAGTGCCGACCCAGACTCCGCCGGTGTACTTGGCCGCGCCAAGCGTAGGCAAAATGTGGTTGGTGCCGCACACCTTGTCGGCATAGACGACGGATGCGTTTTCGCCGAGGAACAAGGAGCCGTAGTTGATGAATGCGTGTGCGTGGTCACGGGCGTCCTTGATCTGGACATGCAGGTGCTCGGGAGCGAGATCGTTGGTAACGTCGATGGCTTCTTCCAGCGTATCGGTGACGATCAGTTGGCCTCTGCGTTCCCAGGCAGCGCGTGCCACGCTGGCAGTCGGCAACGTCTGCAACTGTTCTTCCAGTTCGACCAGGACTTGATCCGCCAGCTCCCGGCTGGTCGTCACCAGAATGACCCGCGTGTCGACATCATGTTCAGCCTGTGCCAGCAGGTCGGAGGCGACAAAGGATGCCTTCGCGGTCTCGTCAGCGACGACGAGCACTTCGCTCGGGCCAGCCAGCAAATCGATGCCCACTGTACCTGATACCTGGCGTTTGGCTTCGGTGACAAAACGGTTGCCCGGACCGGTAATTTTGTTCACCGGTGCGATCGACTCCGTGCCGTAGGTCAGGGCGGCAATCGCTTGTGCGCCGCCTACGCGGAAAATTTCGTCGGCTCCTGACAGATGGGCGGCGTACAGCACAGCCGGATGAATCTCGCCGTCTTTGGTCGGCGGCGTACATACGCGGATCGTTTTGACACCCGCTACCTTTGCCGGGATGATCGCCATTTGCGCGGAAGACAGAAGCGGGTACCGTCCGCCCGGCACATAAGCGCCGACCGCTTCGATCGGAATCACTCGCTGCCCGAGAAAGACGCCAGGGATCATTTCTTGTTCAAATTCTGTCAAGGTGCCGCGTTGCGCGACGGCGAATGCCCGGATTCGCTCGATGGAAAACGCCATGTCGTCGAGCAAGGTTTGGGGAAGCAGGCTTTTTGCCTTGCGAATCGCGTCATCGCTCACTTTGAGATCGTCAATTTCGACACCGTCAAATTGCTTCAAGTATTCTTTGAGGGCTTCGTCGCCCTTATCACGAACACGCTTTACAATGGTCGCGACTGTGTTTTCAAGATCGGTTCGCTCCTGAACGGGCAGCTCCGCTTCTTTCTTGATGTACTGGATCATCTGTTATCACCTCATAGGAATGGTAGTCACGCTTCTACAAAGCAAGGAGCATGCCAACATCCAGAAGTAAGGCAAATACGATTATTTCAACAAGTCAGAAAATAAAAAACAGACGGCGATGCAAATATGCACGATTTTTGCTGAAGTTCGATGCAAAAACGGGTCGGTGATTCATTTTTGGGTCACTTGCAGCTTGCGGCTGATCGTGCTCTGGCTGACTCCCAATCTCTTGGCGACCTTTCGCGTGGAGCGAAGCTCTTTCATGTACAGCGAGAGGATGTCTTGCTCGAACATGGAGAGCATGTCTTTGAGCGTACGATGCGGATCAGAGAGCATGCTTTTGAGGTAGTCTGTCTTCGGATCGTCACCGTCTGAGCGGCGCTGTCCCGTATTCAGAATCTCATAGAGCTGTTCGGCGTAAATTACGCTCCCTTCCGAAGTTACAGCCAGCCGCTCCAGCACATTTTCCAGTTCACGCACATTGCCCGGCCAGGAATAGGCGAGCAGGCTCTCAATGGTGGAATGGGAGAGCGTCTTGTTGAAGCCGTATTTGGCATTGAGCCGCTGCATAAACAAAAAAATCATTTCCAGCACGTCTTCCGGACGTTCGGCGAGCGAGGGAATGCTGACCGGCACGACGTTCAAGCGGTAGTAGAGGTCTTTGCGAAAGGTTCCTTCCTCGACCATCTGCTCCAGGTTGCGATTCGTAGCGGTGACAAAACGGACGTCGACGGGAATCGGCTTCCTGCCACCGATGCGCATGACATGCTTGTTTTGGATGACCTGGAGCAGTTTCGTCTGATGCTCCAGCGGCAGCTCTGCGATTTCATCCAAAAACAGGGTGCCTGTATCCGCGGCTTCGAGAAGTCCGATCTTGCCTGTGCTCGACGCTCCCGAAAAGGAACCCGGCTCGTATCCGAACAGCTCGGATTCGAACAGGCTTGCCGGGATCGCCCCGCAGTTGACTTCCACAAACGGACCTTGCTGGCGGCTGCTGATCGTATGCAGCCAGTGTGCCAGCTTGGATTTGCCTACGCCGGATTCCCCCAGGAGCAAGACGCTCGTATCCACTTGCGAGACGCGTTCCAACAACTCCATGGCTTTGACCATCCGCTTGTTTTTGGCGACGAGCGGACTGTTCTTTCCGGCGTCTTTTCGCAATAGCTCGAGTTGGCCGTTGTACTCCTCGATCACCTTTTCCATCTGTTCGATTTGCTGTTTTAACGTGAGAATTTCCGTAATGTCGAGCGAGTTGGAGACGACGCGGATCAGTTTTCCCGATTCATCGAAGACAGGATTGGCTGTCACATGCAAATGCCTGCCGGTGGAGGTAGACTGAATGAGCGTGACAGGACGCTCTTCTCGCAAAACCATGACGGTCGCGGACGGGTAGAAGATTTTCTCTGCTTCCATTTCGTAGACGTTTCGGCCGAGCAGCTTGATTCCTTCCAACCCGTAGTGCCTCTCGCAAGACGGATTGACGCGGATGCAGATGCCTTGGGCGTCTGTGACAAAAATTTCGTCATGGGACGACTGGAAGACCATTTCCAGTTCTCTGATCGTTTCTTGCAGTTCGGATGATTTGTCTGGCGCATGAGGTTCCGTAAACGAGCGATGTTCCATAGTTAGACCACATCCTTTCGTCAAGAAAGCAAAAACGCGTGCGTTTTTCTATTACAAAAATAAGGAATTTTTCGAATTTTTGGAAGTGAATTTTTGTTGTCATCTCATTCGGAAAAGGAAAGGGTCATATCCGACCAGCTGTTGTGACCCTTTCTTTTTTCCGGGGAGGGAGATTACGCTTGCTTTTGTTGCTCAGGCAGACGGTGGTAACGCGTGCGGAACCAGAGCAGGACGATGATCATCAGCACGCCTCCGAGCAGGAACGGTCCGCTGTAGGAAAAGGCGTAGATCGCACCGCCAACCAATGGACCGAGAATACGCCCCAGACTGTCCATCGAGCTGATCGCACCCGTCGTCACGCCCTGGCCAATCGTCGTGCGCTGCGTGATCATGGCCGTGGCCGTGGCGCGGATCATCCCTTGTCCGGCTCCGAACAGGGAGAGGACGAGCGACAGCGCCCAGAAGTTGCCACTGATCGGGATGGTAAAAAAGCCGATTCCGTACAGGCACAAGCCCAGCGTGAGCACACGCGGCTCTCCCAGCCGTTTGACCAGTCTCCCGATCATCCCGCCCTGAACCAATGCCGAGATGATTCCCATGATCAGGAACATGTAGCCGAGGTCCTTGGAGGTGAATCCGTACAAGTCGTTGATGTACAGGGCGAACGTCGTCTCCAGACCGGAGAAGGCAAAGGAGACGATGAACAAGATCCCGTACAACAGGGAGAGCGAGCCGAACAGGGCGGAAAACGGATTGGCTTTCTCCTTTTGCCGCGACGATGTCCGCTTTTCCTTCGGCAGGCTTTCCGGAAGCGCAAACAGGATGACGATAAAGGTGAGGAAAGCGACTCCGCCGGAAGCGAAAAACGGTGCGGCAAAGCCGTAGCCGCTCAGCAATCCGCCAATCACCGGACCGAAGACAAAGCTCAGTCCGATACCGGCACCGACGACGCCCATCCCTTTGGCCCGTTCCTCGGGAGGGAAAAGATCAGCGACCATCGCGTTCACCGTAGGCAGTGCTGCGGCAGAGACGATTCCGCCGAGAATACGGTATACGAGCATTTCAACATAACTGTCCGCCAAACCGAACAGGATAAAGGTAATGGAAAAACCAAACAAGCCAAAGGCGATCAGCGGCTTGCGCCCGATGCGATCCGAGAGTGCTCCCCATAATGGGGCAAAGATCAGCTGCATGACGTTGTAGCTGGCAAACAAGACACCGATTTGAAAAGACGATGCGCCCAGCTCGTCCGCGAACAGGGAAAGGATCGGGATGATAATGCCAAAGCCCAACATGGTGAGAAACGCGACCAGGAACAGGAGGGCAAGGTGCTTCTTATTCACGGAAAATACCTCTTTCCACAGGAGATCGACTGCTTGCTTTTTCCACCTTACGTGAACAAAAGTGTGAAGTCAAGGCACTGCACCGCGCACCAAGGGCTGCCACGTGGTATACTTAGCAAGGAAGAAGAATCGTTCGAAAAGTTGTCAATTCTAGTTCATGGGGTGTTCGTATTGATGTCTACTGCGATGATGTACTACCTGGCCTGGCATGAGGATGACTGGCTGGATGAAATTCTCGACCGGTTTCCCGAGGTGAACGCGGTCGTGCCGACAGCCAAGACGTTTTCCATGCTGGCCGAACAGAGGCGAGCGGGGGAAGTGACGCGCGCTGTGCTCGTGCTCAATGCGGCACAGGAGCAAGAGCGATGCCATGCCTTTTTGCAGCTCTGCATGGCCGATGAACACTTGTCGCGCGATCCGCTGTACATCGTCGGCTTGTCGCCGGAAGAGGAAAAAAGATGGCAAGACGCGTATCCGCATGCGAAAATAATCGTAATTACCGGTTTTGCCGTCGAATTTGACTACGATGCCGTCCTCGACAGGATGGAAATCGATTTGGGGGGAGCGTAATTGAGAAAAGGCCCGCACGAATTCGATTTGAACGCATTTTTGCAACGCTACGGCTTGTTTATTTACACAGGGGACCCCGAGGGGGACATTTTGCTGCTGGAGGATGAAATCCGCGAGCTGTACGAGCTGAATGTGATTGACAAGGACGAGTTCCTGGAGGCGTTGGCAGCAGTCAAAAGCAGGCGCCCCAAAGAGCAGTAGGAGAAAGGCGGGGCGGTCACAGCAAAAAACCGCAGGAGAGCATCCTACGGTCCGCTTTGTCGTGCCTGTCTGCTTTGACGGCAGAAGACGAGCCGCGACAGGCTTCGTTCACACGACGTCCTACCATTTTTCGGACTGCTGCTTTTCTGCCATCTGTTTGCGCAGCTTGTCCCGATTTTTTTTGCGAATCGGCGAGCTTACGACCAGGTAGATCAGCATGCCGAACCCGGCCAGACCGAGAATCACGCCCAATGTCATCGAAATCGTGGGGGACATGACAAGTACCTCCTTTATCATAATTGCACCATGCTTTGCCAACAGGAACTATGCTATAATTGGACAGTCATGTTTTACGAAAAGATTTAGTACATATCAGGGAGGATATTGCGAGATGACGCAGCAAGCATCAGTTGATCAGCTTTCCGTTAACACGATTCGCACATTGGCAATCGACGCCATCGAAAAGGCAAACTCCGGTCACCCGGGCATGCCGATGGGAGCTGCACCGATGGCTCATGTCTTGTGGAGCCGATTTTTGAAAGTAAACCCTGCCAACCCGAGTTGGATTGACCGCGACCGGTTTGTGCTTTCTGCCGGACATGGCTCAATGCTATTATACTCGATGCTGCATCTGATGAAATACGATGTTTCACTGGAAGACCTGCACAACTTCCGTCAATGGGGCAGCAAGACTCCGGGACATCCGGAATTTGGACATACGCCGGGCGTGGATGCGACGACCGGGCCGCTGGGCCAGGGGATTGCCATGGCGGTCGGGATGGCGATGGCGGAAAAGCATCTGGCTGCTACGTACAATCGCGACCAGTTCAATCTGATCGACCATTACACGTACGTCATCTGCGGGGATGGCGACCTGATGGAGGGCGTCTCCAGCGAGGCTTCTTCACTGGCTGCCCACCTGAAACTCGGGAAAATGATCGTCCTGTACGATTCCAACGACATCTCGCTCGACGGCGAGCTGTCCCGCTCTTTCTCGGAAAATGTCGCACAGCGCTACCAGGCTTACGGCTGGCAGTACCTGCGTGTCGAGGACGGCAATGATCTGGCCGCGATCGAAAAGGCAATCGCGGAAGCCAAGCAGGATCTGGAACGTCCGACGCTGATCGAGGTCAAGACGGTCATCGGCTACGGCAGCCCGAACAAAGGCGGCTCCAACGCTTCCCACGGTGCACCGCTGGGCAAAGAGGAAGTCAAGCTGACCAAGCAGAGCTACCAGTGGGATCAGGAAGCCGAGTTCCACGTGCCTGCCGAGGTGACAGAGCTGTACAACGGGCTGGCGCAAGCAGGACAAAAAGCGGAGGCTGCCTGGAGCGAGACGTTTGCGGCGTACGCCAAAGCGTATCCTGAGCTGGCCGAACAGTTCAAAGCCGCTGTCGAAGGCAAGCTGCCTGCCGGATGGGAACAACAGCTTCCGACTTACGAAGCAGGTGCCAAGCTGGCTACGCGTGTCGCTTCCGGCAACGCGATCAACGCACTGGCCAAGTCCATTCCGTTCTTCCTCGGAGGATCGGCTGACCTGGCACATTCCAACAACACCGTAATCAAGGAAGGCGGAGATTTCCTGCCAGGCAACTACGCAGGCCGCAACATCTGGTTTGGTGTGCGGGAGTTTGCGATGGGCGCTGCCTTGAACGGGATGCTTCTGCACGGTGGAGTGAAGGCGTACGGCGGAACTTTCTTAGTCTTCTCCGATTACTTGCGTCCTGCCATCCGTCTGTCTGCCTTGATGAAGCAGCCGGTTGTCTACGTCTTTACCCATGATTCGATCGCAGTCGGCGAAGACGGCCCGACACATGAGCCGATCGAGCAGCTCGCTTCCCTGCGGGCGATGCCAGGGCTGACAATCTTGCGCCCGGCTGATGCCGTAGAGACGAACGAAGCATGGAAATACGCAGTCTCCCGTACAGACGAGCCGGTCGTGCTGGTGCTGACCCGTCAAAACCTGCCTGTGCTTTCCGAAACGCTGGAAAAAGCAGCCGACGGCGTAGCCAAAGGCGGGTACGTCCTGGCTGATGCACCGAGCGGCAAGCCGCAACTGATCCTGATTGCCACCGGTTCGGAAGTATCTTTGGTGATGCAGGCACGGGAAGCGCTGCTCGCTCGCGGTATCGAGACGCGCGTCGTATCGATGCCGAGCTGGAATCTGTTTGAGCGTCAGCCGCAATCGTACCGCGATGGTGTCCTGCCTGCGGACGTAAAAGCGCGCCTGGCTGTAGAGATGGGCTCTCCGCTTGGCTGGGAGCGCTACACAGGCGATGGCGGCAAAGTGCTGGGAATCAACCAGTTCGGCGCCTCTGCACCAGGAGATCGGATCATCAAGGAATACGGCTTTACGGTCGAGAATGTGGTCGCAGAAGCAGAAAAGCTGTTGAAATAAGAAGGAATGAAACGTCAAAAAGCCTATCCTCTGACAAGGGGATAGGCTTTTTCCAGTGACAAACACTTGTTTGTATGGAATGATAGACAATGGCCGGGGAAGAAACTTTTTTCCGATTATACCGTCTATAAGATGTGGGGGAGAGAAAAACCAGGAGGTTAGTTATGGCAACGAAAGCGAAGAAAAAAGTCAGGAAGAAAAACAGCTTGCTGATGATTGCCGTATCATTCATCGTATTTCTGTTCCTGAGCGTGATCGGGGGGTACTTCTCCCTGTTGTACGCAGGGGAGCGGATGATTGAAGAGAACGAAGACAAATTGTTGGACTTGAAAACAGAACCAACTGTTATTTATGACAAGAACGGTAAAGAGATCGCCAAACTGATTCGTGAAAAAAACCGTGAATATAAACCGATTAGCGAGATGCCCCAGTCTTTGATCAATGCCTTTATCGCCGTGGAAGACAAACGATTCTACGAGCACAGGGGAATCGATATGATCCGGATCGGCGGTGCGATTGTCAACGACATTCGCAAGCGCTCGCTGGCGGAGGGCGGAAGTACGATTACGCAGCAGTTGGCGCGCAACGTGTTCCTGACGCTCGACCAGACATTCTGGCGCAAGACGAAAGAGGTCAGCATCGCGATTAGTCTGGAGCGCAAGTACTCGAAGGACCAGATTCTCGAGATGTACCTGAACCGGGTGTATTTGGGAGAAGGCCAGTTTGGCGTAGAAGACGCCGCCCGATACTACACCGGCAAATCGGTGAGTGACCCCAAATTTACCGTAGCGGAAGCGGCGATGCTGGCAGCAATCCCGAAATCGCCCACCAATTACTCTCCTTTCAACGACCCAGAAGGGGCAAAGCTGCGTCGGGACACGATCATCCGTTTGATGGCCGAGCAAGGCTTTATCACCGAAGAGGAAAAAGTAGCTGCCCAGGCCGAACCATTGCCGGTGGAAACCGAGCAGCACGCCAACCGCTCCACGACATCGCTGAAGCCGGGGTATCGCGCGTTTTTTGACTACATGCTCTACGAAGCGCAATCCCGCTACGAGGTGACAGAGGAAGAACTGTACCGCGGCGGTTGGGTCGTGCACACCACCTTGGACATCAAAATGCAGGATGCAATGGTGAAAAACTACGCCGACCCGGCCAACTTCCCGAAGGATGGGGCGGAGCGGAAGGTAGAGTCCTCGATGATTGTCGTCGATGCCAAGAACGGCGGGATCGCCGCCATGAACGGTGGCCGCAATTACGTCGCCAAAGGCTTTAACTACGCGACGCAAATGCAGCGACAGCCCGGTTCGACGTTCAAGCCGCTGGCAGTGTACGCGCCTGCCATGGACCTGGACAGCAAATGGAGAAGCAATTCGCGACTGAGCAACGAGCGGCAGAGCTTTAACGGTTACGAGCCGCGAAATTACGACAACAAGTACAGCAAAACGGTCACCTTGAGCCGTGCCCTGATCGACTCGATGAACGTGCCGGCAGTGTGGCTGCTCAATGAGATTGGCGTCAACAAGAGTCTCGAGTACCTGGAGAAATTCGGGATCGACCTGACTCCTGAGGACCGCAACCTGGCTATTGCTCTGGGCGGATTGAACAAAGGGACCTCGCCGTTGAAAATGGCCCAGGCGTATACGGCATTTGCGAATGGCGGCGTCGTTTCGGAAGCGCACGCGATCAGCAAAATGGTAAATACAAATACAGGTGTCGAGCATGTCTACCAGTTGAAGCAAACGGAAGTGCTCAAGCCTGAGACTGCTTGGGAAGTGCATACGATCCTGGAGAGAGCGGTCAGGGAAGGGACAGGAAGCTCTGCCCGTCTCGCGGGTCGTGCCGTCGCCGGGAAAACGGGGACGACACAGTCGATCGCCGGCGGCAACGACGTGAACAAGGACGCCTGGTTTGTCGGCTATACGCCAGAGTATGTCGGAGCGGTCTGGATGGGCTTTGATCCGGAAGACAAAAACCATCTGATGAGACAGGGCAGCAGCATGACAGCCAAACTGTTCGCCCAAGTGCTCGGCGATGGCCTGGAAGGAGTAAAACCGACGAGCTTCGTTCCGCCATCTGGTGTCAGAACGAATACCCCGGCAGAGGAAGAGGAACCAGAGGAGTCCACTCCTATCAAGCTGGCTGCGGACCTGACGATGGACGACAACAAGTTGAAGGTCGTACTGAGCTGGATTGGCGGCGCGGATGATTACACCTACAATCTGTACCGCATCTCTCCGGATGGCGATCAGCGCTTGATCGCAGGCAGCCTGGAAGACAGAGTGTACGTGGACATATTGGACAGTCCGATCATGTACAAATACGTGGTCGTGCCGCGCACGCGCGATGGCAAGGAAGGGACGCCGTCCAACGTCACCGACATCGATACGAGCACCTTGGAAAACTTGTTGAATGAAGCGGATCAGCATCACGAGGACGGATATGACGCAGATTCGCCTGGGTATGACGGCGGCGGCTTCGGAGACCTGCCTGTAGACGGAGAAGGCAATGGCGGACAGAATTCCAATCCTGGCCAGTCATCGCCAAATGACCCGGCAGGCGGGGCTGGAGAAGCACCGGGAAGAGACTCCTCTGGCAACCCGGAGGAGGAATTCATCCTCCCGCCTGACATTCTCAGCCCGGGCAACGGCACGAATTCCTCCCCTGGAATCGAGCTGCCTCCGCCTCCCGTTCCTTTCCAAAATGGAACAAATGGCTAAGTAACTGTATATGGTAAAGGAAAACAGAGCTATCACACAGTTTCGGCTATTTGCACATCTTTCTCGACGTGGTACAATAACCTATAAATCGGGAGACGGGAGGGATTCGACAATGTCTGACTTCGCAAACAAGGATTTACCCACTTTTTTTAGCGAGCAAATACGACGTGCCAAGGTGAATTTTGAGCGAGCTCTCGACTGTAAGCATACCGATTTTGATGATCTTTACCCATATATGAACGAACAGCCCCAGTTTTTCTGGTATAAGCGCTATGTAGCCTGGTCTGAATTGCTGACCGTAGTTCGCTTGGCCGGTGAGTTGGGGATCGACTGGAAGAACGAGTTCAGCGAGCAGCAGATCGCCTTCATCGAAGGCAAAGTGCTGCAGGGTAAAGTGCTGGATTATTGGAACCCGGAAGTTGAGCAAGAAACGACATATAGCCAAGTGGAAGAGGAAAAATAAAGAAGAGGCGCGTCTCCAACACGGGGATGCGCTTTTTCGTAAGACTGGGATGAGGTGTTTGGAGTCGATGAGCAAATATACCCGTGAGTACACGATCCGGATGAAGGACATCGTGCGGGAGGGAGCGAAAATCCTGCGGAAGGTCACAGACCCGGTACCGCTGCCCCCGCGCGAAGAAGACGTCGAAGAACTCGCCTGCATGCTGCAATATCTCAAGAACAGCCAGGACGAGGAAGTCGCAAGGCGCTACAAATTGCGGCCGGGAGTCGGGTTGTCCGCCAATCAGATCGGTCTCGACAAGTCGATGTTTGCAGCCTATTACACCGATGAAGAAGGGGAGCAGCATGAATATATGCTGATCAACCCGAAAATCGTCAGCCATTCCGTCGCGATGACTTATCTCGAGTCGGGAGAAGGCTGCCTGTCTGTGGACCGTCCCGTCCAGGGCTTTGTCCCGCGCTACCAGAAGATCAAGGTCAAAGCCTACGATCCGCAGGGCAACGAGGTCCTGCTCTCGCTGAAAGGCTACGGGGCTATCGTCTTTCAACATGAGATCGACCACCTGAACGGCATTATGTTTTACGATCACATCAACAAGCAAAACCCGTACGCCCTGCCGCCCAACGTGCCGATCTCGGCGCTTTAGGGAGCGGTTTTTCCAGGGGAAGAGGGAATCAGCACGGTCAAGCGATCGTGCTTTTTCTTTTGGCAGTAGATAGAAATTTCTCTATCGATTGACAATATATGGGTGATAGATTGATAATGGAGACAACCTCTAACAGTCGGTGAGCGAGAATGGATCGAATAGCGGAAGAAATCGGCAAGAGCTTGCGTGATGCCATCGAGCAGGTCCCGTGGGCGATGCCTGTTATCGCGGCAATCGTGATCCTGGGAATCTCTTTGTTTATCCTGATGACGATGGGAAGAATCCAAAAAGGGTCGGAGGTTTCGATTGCGGGAATCGTCACGATCAAGCCAAACGAGACGGTCGAACAGTTGAAGCGGGATTTCGAGAGTCTCAATCAGGATGACAAGCAAAAAACGCAAATACTCAAGCTGCTGAACCAGTTGACAGTCGAGATCGCCAATGTCATTTGCAATGCGACGAATGAAGAATTTTTGGAAATCCGCAAATCGATCTATGAATACCTGCTGCCCGGGATCGGAATCGTGCTCACCAAGCAAAAAGGGAACAACCACAGAGTCGCGATTTTTGTGCAGGACGGGGATACGCTGCGCATTCACCAGGGAATCGGCTACAGCTCGGAGGGAAAAAGGCATTTGCGGCTGGCGATGGACTCGTCGGCAGGGTACACGTTTACTACCGGCGAAATCTATTTTTCCGGCGATGTCTTGACTGCGGGCAACAGGTTCAGGGCGCATCCGAAAGCGACGAAACAGTACCGCTCGCTGATCTGCGTCCCGATCAAATGCGGGGACCATATCCTCGGGGTGCTCAGTGTAGACGGAGAGGAACCCCATTCCTTCACGAAGGACGATGTAGACTACCTGACCTATTTTGCCAACTCACTCTACATACTCTTGCATTTCGAAATGTTTATGGATGTCGTGGTCGAATCGAAGAAAGGCGGTGAAATCGATGGCACGCACGGAAGCGGAAGCTACTAAAAAGAAGAGCGCGTACGAACGCTATCACGAAGGCTCCCTGACCGTCGAACAATTTCTCGATCGATTGCTGAACGGAAAAGAAGGGGACCGCACCAGAAGGCGGATCGAAGAAAGGCATCAAAAGCTGTTTGCGCCACAAGCATCGCGCAAATAGACAAGCTGTTATATTCCAATATCGAAAAATAGTTACGCCCCAATCCGCAAGCGAACGGATTGGGGCGTATGTTTTTACCGGACTGTAACCACAGTGGTCGCAGATCGTCTTTTCTAGCAGATACAGATGACTAGTGCAGCCACCTGTAGACGATCTGGGGCGTCTCTTCTTCCGCTCCCGCTTCCATAATAAACGGGACGGGATTGCTCCAGACAGGACCGGGTGCTGGCAGGGCGGAGATGATTACTTCCGTGCCGAGCGAGACGAGACTGTACAGCTCCTCGACGGCGATATTGAGCAGGCGTACGCAGCCCAGCGAGGCGTAGGTCCCGATGCTGTCAGGGTTGTTCGTGCCGTGGATGGCGTAGCCGTCATCGCGGAAGACCATGCCTCGCGTGCCGAAAATGTTGTCGTGTCCGCGGGGCTTGTTAATTTTTTGCAGGATGGTGTAGTACCCATCTGGAGTTGCATTGTTTTTGCCCAGACCGACCGGATAGCTGCGAATCAGGTGCGGGCCGCTCCGCAGCTCCATCGTGCGGCTCTCCTGGTACAGGTACAACTGCAGCGGCTCCAGAGGCTGTACCGGCTCGGGATAGCCAGGCAGCGGCAATACCTCGCGCATGCTGTCCCAGGCGCGTGTGGACTGGAATCGTTCCGGGTAGTAGACGTAGCGATCCAGCCCCAGCCAGGCGGGCGGAAACGGGATTTGCGGCAGGCTGTTGGCAGGGTAAGCCCCTGCCAGAGCGTCGAGCGTAGCAGGCAGCCCGCCTGTTGCCTGATAGTGGCGGTAGAGCGCATTGCGCAGAGCTACGACATGCTGCATCACGACCTGTTCTCTCGCCAGATTGCCCTGCGCTGTCTGCACGGCAGCATCCTGGCTGTCGCTCTCGGCATGATCGAACCATTGCTCCTGGATCAGCGTACGGGTAGCCGGATTGTAGTGGAACAGCGCGCGCACTTTTTGCGGCCGGTAAAACGGCAAATGGGTAAACAAGGGCGTACCCGGCACTTCCGGTACGATCAGCAGCGTATACGGCTGGTTCAGTCCGGGTCGCCTCGTCTCCAGGTAGCGTTTCACCTGGTCGCGCAATTCTGCTGTACCCAGCGATGATGGAACGGCGATCACCTCTACGTGCGGCTGCTGCTCGACAGCTTGTACGCCGGTCGACGCGGCTGCTGGCGGATCGGGATCGCGTATTCCGGTCGCAGGTGCTTCGGTTGCTCCGGTCGCAGGTTCAGCAGCCGGGAGCGGAGAGTTGAGCAAGCCAGGCAAAAGGGCAAACTGAAGATAGAGAAACAATGCGGATGCCACGAGCAGCCGCGCCCGTTTTTGCCACCCATCCCGGCGGCGCTCCCGAAGCAGATCCTGATAGGCATCGCGCGCACTCTCGGCGTACGGGTCCGAGCGGAGAACCATTGCCCGACGATGTGCCGCAAGCGCCTGTTCGACGTCACCGCGCGCTTGCCATTCCCGCCCGAGATGGTACCAGCCAATCGATTCATCGGGGTATTGCTGGGTGTACCATTTATAAAAAGCGAGATCGCTATGCTCAGGGTGTTTCATATGGAACGAGCTTTTTTCCTGAAGAAAGGAAAGCTTTGACACCAAAAATCCCTCCTCTATGGGTGTATCGACAAGAATGGAAAATGAATGTAGGTGCCAACGAATATTTTTTCAAATATTTTTTTCCCAACCTGTCACAAAACGAAAGGCGGCGGTTTCTATATGGTGAACGAAGCGAAAGGAGGGAAACAGGTGGAGGCACAGGCAAATTTGGCGATTCGCTCCTACAGGACAGAAAAAGAGCTGGAAAGCTTCCATGAGTTGTTTACAGCCTACTATCCGTTTGTCGTCCGTCAAATCACGCGGATCGTCAAGGACCAGCAAATCGCTGAGGACCTTGCCCAAGACGTCTTTCTCTCGTTTTATCACACGGATCGTACCGTGATTGACCATATTCCCGCCTGGCTGTCCAAGGCATCTCTGTATGCGGCGTACAATTACGTGCGGTCGGAAAAACGGAGAAACAGGCGGGAGGAACGAGTCGCTTCCGAGCAAACGCTGGCTATCCCTTCTTCCGAGCAGACCTGGCTTGCGCAAAGCGAAATCGACCAGGTGCGTGATGTCCTGGCCGAGCTGGACGAACGGGAGCGTACGCTCTTGTTGATGAAATTCTCCGGGTATGCCTACACCGAGCTGGCCAAAGCCACCGGGGTAGAGACGGGTTCGGTAGGGACGATACTGGCTCGGGCGAAGAAAAAATTTCGCAGCATCTACATGCGGATGAGGGGGGAAGCGGAATGATGTGCAGAGAGGAAGGATTTATCCAGGCGTATCTGGACGGTGAGTGTGGGGCAGAAGAGGGTGAGCGTTTCACTGAGCATCTTCACTCCTGCGAATCGTGCCAACAAAAGCTGGATGAGTTGGCACGACTGGAGGCGTGGAGCAAAGAAAAGCTGGATGAGATGCTGTCCACACCAACTGCTCCGCTGCGAGTCGATGCGGACGCTGCCTGGCAGCGCTTTTCCGAGAAGATTGGCTCCAGCAAGAAGACGGTAACGATGCAAGCATTTAACAAAAATCAAGCAACGGAAAAAAGGGGTTGGAAAGCTATGAAAAAACAGACGAGACGATGGGTAATGGGCATGTCGGCAGCGGCAGTAGTGGCTGTATCGCTTTCGTTTCCGCAAGTGCAGGCAGCAGCGAGCGATCTTTTGTCCATCTTCCGCGTAAATAAAGTGGAATTTGTCAAATTGAGCGAAGAGGATTTGCGGCAAGCGGAATACTGGATTTCCCGCGCTGAAGGCGGCGAATTCGATCTGAACGGAATCGGCAAGGTGTGGATCGACGAGAACGACCAGGCCGAGCAGAGAAGCGTATGGTACGACAGTGTGGAAGAAGCGGAGCAGGCTGGCGTGAAGCTGCCGGTATTGCCGGATGGAGTCAAGGTAACAGGTGTGGATGTCGTCGACGCCTTTACGATTTACATGGAACTGGATGTAGAGAAGGCCAACCAGCTTTTCGCACAGTTGCAAATGAAGGAACGATTTGACGAGGGATTGAACGGGGAGCGCTTCTCGATGCACGTGCCTGAGAGTATGAGCCTGTCGATTACGGAAGGCGACAACCACTTCAACTACCAGATCGTAGGTGCGCTGCAGCTCGAAGCACCGGAGGGTGTAGACCTGGACAATCTGCGAGAGACTGTACTCGCGCTGCCATTTATCCCCGACAACGTGAAAAAGCAAATGCTCGCGATCGACAACTGGCAGCAAACTCTTCCTATTCCGTACGTGGAGTCGGATGACAACCGCGTGAAGGAAGTCAAGGTCGGCGGCAACAAAGGACTGCTGTTCAGCAGCGATCATCGGACCAACCTGGTGTGGCAGGAAAATGGCACGCTGCATTACGTAGACGGTTATGAAGTGAAGGAAGAGCAGATTCTGAATCTGGTCGAAAAGCTGAAACAATAAGGAAGAAGCCTTGCAGAGCAGCCCGTCCGTGGCTAGCTCTGCTTTCTCCCGTTTCGGAAATGGAGGAAGACAATCATGGCAGAACACGTAATGGAAACCTGGAATCTGTCCAAACAATACAACGGGAAGGGCGGATGCAAGGAGATTACCTTGCAGGTCCCGCGCGGCTCCGTATTCGGCTTTTTGGGCCAGAATGGAGCAGGCAAAAGCACCTTCGTCCGGACGATGCTGGGTTTGATTCATCCCACAGGAGGGAGTGCGACGATGCTGGGCCACCCGATCGGCTCGGTGGAATCCCGCAAAAAGGTAGGGTATTTGCCCGAGCTGTTTCGCTACCCGGACTGGCTGACGGGCCTTCAACTGCTGGAGCATCACGCCGAAATATGCGGATTGGCCCGCACTGAGCGAAAACAGGTCATCCGCAATGTACTGGAACGTGTCGGACTGGCGGGGCGGGAGCGGGAACGCATCCGCGGCTATTCCAAAGGGATGCAGCAGCGGATTGGCCTGGCTTGTGCGCTGCTCTCCGACCCGGAGCTGATCTTTTTGGATGAGCCGACCTCGGCACTCGACCCGATCGGGCGAAAAGAAGTGCGCGAGCTGATTGCCGCGCTGCGCGACCAGGGCAAAACGATTTTTCTCAACAGCCATTTGCTCAGCGAAATGGAGACGGTCTGCGACTATGTGGGGATCATTCACCGCTCAGAGCTGGTTGTACAGGGGGAGTGGCGCAAGCTGAGCACGGTCAAGCCGCAAGTGGAGCTGACGCTGCAATCGTCGGCAGGGCTTGTTCCGGAATGGCCGGAATTCGTCACCGAGGTGCAACTGTTGCGCGAGCAGGACGGACAAGGGGTATGGCTGGTCACGCTTGACCGCGACGGACGTGTGCCCGCTTTGCTGGAGGCGCTCATTGCCAGAGGTGTCGCTGTACATGAGGCAGTGCGCAAGCAGCCGTCGCTGGAAGAAGTCTTTTTGCACTGGATCAAGCAGAAGGAGGGGGAATGACATGTGGCCAATTATGAAAATCACCTTTCGCGAGATGGTATCGAAGCGGATTTTTACGATTACCATCCTGATGTCGCTCGCCTTCCTGCTGTTTTTTGGACTGGCGACCTGGTTTATGGCACGGGAAGTGGCGGCTAACTCGACTGGCAATATCGTCGACTTTCAGTTGACGAAGGCGTTGTTCTCGACCCAACTGCTCGGCATGGGCTTGTACTTCGGGTCCTTTATTACCGCACTGTTGGCTATTTTGAGCAGCGTCGGCAGCATTTCCTCGGAAGTGGACAGTCACCAGATCGACACCTGGCTGGCCCGGGCGATGCCGCGCCGGACGTACTTGCTGGGCAAATTTTTCGGTCTCGCCGGCTTGCTTGCCATCTATGCCATCCTGATGTTTACAGGCTTGATCGCGATCAACCAGTGGATGAGCGGAGGGGTGATGGCTGTCCAACTGACGACGGGGCAAGTGCTGAGCGGAATGGGCTATTTCGCTTTGCTGCCGATCATTCTCGTATGTGTGTCGCTGCTTATGAGCAGTTTCACATCGACGGTAACAGGTGGGATCGTCCTGATCATTTTGTATGGAATCGGATTTATCGGCGGCTTTGTAGAGCAGTTGGGTACGCTGATCGAACAGCAGGCGATGATCAATATCGGCATTATATCCAGCCTGATCTTCCCTACAGACTCGCTGTTTCGCCAGGTGACCGTCTCGCTGTTTGAATCCGTAGACAACCCGCTGTCCTTTGCCACCCAAGGGATATTCGGCACCACGTCGCCACCGAGCCAGGCGATGATCTACTACACGATCTTGTACGGAGCGGCAGCACTGCTTCTGGCGATGCGGATTTTTCAAAAACGCGATGTATAAACGATAAACAAACAGAGAACGGCGATCATTCCTGCCGCTCTCTGTTTTTTGTTTTGCATCTGTGCCGATCAGCCAATACGTATGGCGCCGTCTTCATTCAGTAGTACAGACTTTCGCTCAACAAGCATTTTACGCATGTGCGGGACAAGGGCGATTCATCGAATTGGTGGTCGCATGCTTGCTGCAGCGCAGCCAGACGTCTTTTGTATTCGTCCATCGCCGCTTGCAGACGCTCGATTTCTTTTTGGATGAACATCGCTTCTTCCACGAACGATCCTCCTTATGGCTGTGGCAGCTTCGCGCTTTGCTGGCGGTATTCCCGCGCCTTTTCCTGCATGCCGATTTGCAGAGCGGACTCGGGAGATACTTGTTTTTCCTGGGCGTACTGGCGAATGTCCTGGGTAATACGCATGCTGCAGAACTTGGGACCGCACATCGAGCAGAACGGGGCGGACTTGGCTCCTTCGGCAGGCAAGGTTTCGTCGTGATACTCGCGTGCCCGCTCGGGATCGAGTGACAGGTTGAACTGATCCGTCCAGCGAAATTCAAAGCGTGCCTTGGACAAGGCGTCATCGCGTTCCTTGGCGCGCGGGTGCCCTTTGGCCAGATCGGCAGCATGCGCAGCGATCTTGTAGGCAATCAAGCCGTTGCGCACATCTTCTTTGTCGGGTAGTCCGAGATGTTCTTTTGGCGTGACGTAGCAGAGCATCGCGCTTCCCATCCAGCCGATCATCGCCGCCCCGATGGCCGAGGTGATGTGGTCGTAGCCTGGAGCAATGTCCGTGGTCAAAGGGCCGAGCGTATAGAAAGGCGCTTCGTGGCAAATCGTGAGCTGCTTTTCCATGTTCTCCTGAATCAGGTGCATCGGGACGTGGCCCGGTCCTTCGATCATTACTTGTACGTCGTGTTTCCAGGCGATTTTGGTCAGTTCGCCCAATGTCTCGAGCTCGGCAAACTGCGCTTCGTCGTTGGCGTCGGCAATCGAGCCCGGACGCAGACCATCGCCTAAGGAGACGGAAATATCGTATGCCTTCAAAATTTCGCAAATCTCTTCGAAGTGCGTGTACAGGAAGTTTTCTTCGTGATGCGCCAGGCACCAGGCTGCCATGATCGAGCCTCCGCGGGAGACGATGCCGGTCACTCGCTCCGCAGTGAGCGGAATGTACCGCAAGAGCACGCCAGCGTGAATCGTAAAGTAGTCGACGCCTTGTTCCGCCTGTTCGATCAGCGTATCGCGATAGATTTCCCAGGTGAGTTCGGCGGCGT
Organism: Brevibacillus sp. TJ4; assembly: GCF_044627595.2. Classification (NCBI taxonomy): domain Bacteria; kingdom Bacillati; phylum Bacillota; class Bacilli; order Caryophanales; family Paenibacillaceae; genus Brevibacillus; species Brevibacillus sp. TJ4. The sequence continues at coordinate 1,106,359 of NZ_CP185865.1, forward strand.
TTCCTTTTACCTTTTCCAACGCCTGATAAATCGGAACAGTTCCGATCGGTACGGGACTGTTGCGGATGATCCATTCCCGTGTCGTATGGATGTGCTTGCCTGTGGACAGATCCATGATCGTGTCGGCGCCCCAACGTGCGGCCCACATCATTTTTTCCACTTCCTCGCCGATGGAGGAGGTGACAGCGGAGGTGCCGATATTGGCGTTGATCTTGACGTGGAATTTTCTGCCGATGATCATCGGTTCGCTTTCCGGATGGTTGATATTGGCCGGGATGATGGCGCGGCCTTTGGCGATTTCGTCGCGGACGAGCTCAGGGGACACGCCTTCGCGGACCGCGACGAATTCCATTTCCGGGGTAATGATTCCGTTTCTCGCGTAGTGAAGCTGGGTTACGGCTTTCCCCGTTTTTGCCCGTAGCGGCTTGTGCCCGGGGCGGGAGAAGACAGGCACTTCCTTTTGTGCCTCGCCGTCCTTCAACCCGTCATCGGCGGGCTGGATTTGCCGTCCTTCGTATGCTTCGGTATCGTTGCGCTCCGCGATCCATTTCGCCCGCAGCGGCGGCAAGCCCTTGCGAATGTCAGCGCTGTAGCCAGGGTCCGTGTATGCGCCGCTTGTGTCGTAGACGCGCAGCGGCGGATTGGCGTGGGTGCCGTTTGTGCCGGTGGAAGGCGACAGGGAGATTTCCCGCATCGGTACGCGCAGATCGGCTCGGCTTCCGCTCACGTACACCTTTTGGCTGCCGGGAAAAGGCTCGACGCCTGGCAGGTGGAAGGGGGATTGGGTGGATTGTGGCATGAAAAAAACCTCCTTTTTGGGTCGCACGGAAAGCAAACCTTTTCGGGGAGGCGAAAGAATCTTTCGCGGCACGAAAAAACGTCGCACAAGGGCATGCGACGCCAGACGCGAGAGAAGAAAAGATACGGGTACCCGAAAAACAGATACAGGTATCCTTTCATGTCATCTATGGCGATTCCTCCGCTGGCATTACCCAGTTCAGGTTCAACGGTCGACGGCAGAATAGCCGTCCTCTCAGCCTGGTTCCCCAAGCTCCCGCGCGTATATCGGTGTTGGTGTTGCTAGATACAGCTTATCTGTTCTGTTTACAGATTGCAAGGGAAAAATAAGAATGTTGCGACGAGACTGCCTATTCTTGCTTTCGCTCCCTTTCCCTCAAAAGCTCAATGAGCTGGTCGAGCTTCTCGTTTCGCTGCCGATCGTGAAGTGTCTTTTCTTTCATAAAACGAAGGACCATGATGATCAGATACAGTACAAAAGCGTAGAAGGCCAGAGCAATCAAGATCGGGATAAACGTAGCGATAGAACTCATGTCCGCCAATACCTGCCTTTCCTTTACGAAATAAAGATACCTATATCATCAGTTTACCGAAAGCCGCTTTCATTTTCATTTTTTCCCGGTACATTTCCTGATCCGCCCCTCTGATCACTTCGTCGCTAGACATCCCGGATTCGCAGGGGAAAAGTCCGTAGCTGGCCGAGAGTGCATACGGTCTTGCACCTGTCTGGTTCATTTCGGCAAAAGACTGGCGAATACGCTCCCAGATCAATTCCACTTCAGAGCGCGGTTTTTCGAAAAACAGGATGATAAATTCGTCTCCGCCGTAGCGGAACAGCAGATCGTCGGGGGACAGGTGTCGGGCAATCACCTGGCAAACAGTCGTAATCAGCTCGTCACCAGCCAGATGGCCGTGCGTGTCGTTTACTTCTTTCAGGTTGTTGATGTCGATGAAACAGACGATACATGCCATCCCGTCCGCATAGGTCTGTGCCAGCACTTTATCCAATACGGCCAAACCGCTGCGCCGATTCATCAGTCCGGTCAGCGCGTCAATGGAAGCGTGCTGGACGAGCTCTTCCTCGAATGTTTTCAAATGTGTGATGTCGGTAATACCCGACAAGATACATGTCTCGTTGTGGAATTCGATCAGCTCGTAGTTGACCATCATCCAGCGCCTGCTGCCCGAGGGCCCTTCCTGCTTGATGATGAAATTTTTGATGCTGCCGGATTGTTGCAGTTGTGTGACCAGCTTGGCCCGCTCCTCCCAATCGTGAAAAACGAAACGCACATCCGTGGCGATTGCTTGCTCGCGGATCGCGGGGTACTGCTGGAGCGCGGTGTTGTTCACCAGAATGATCTTGCCGTCTTGCAGGCGGGACAGAAGGAGGGGAAACGGATTGATTTCAAACAGCTTGCGAACGCTCTCCTCCGATTCCTTTTGCTGCTGGTGGTGCTGATAGCTTTTGCGCTGCCCATTGTACAGGATGACCATGATGAGAAAGGAAAGAAACACAGCCAGGGTGGTGTGAATCTGCTTGGAGACGAGCAAGCCCGGATCGTCGATGAACATTCCAAGACCAAGTAGAAAGAGGGAATGAACCAGCAACAGGATGATGAAAAAGTGCCTGGGACGAATCGGCAAAATCATGGGGACGGCAAACAGGACGATCAAATACGCTTCAATCGTACCGACCAGGCGATGGCTGTTGAGCGAGGCAAGCGCACTGGAGGCGACGTAGAGCGTCACATACGTGTTGGCCAGGCAAGTCGGCCAGTAGGAGGCGTAGAAGCGTTCGTTGTGCCTCATCCCGTAATACACGCACAGGTACAGAACAGAGGCGACGAAGCCCGTCAGATGGATCAGCAAAAGCGTCGTATGAAACGAGGTAGCGAACAAGTCCCAATACAGAAAAAAGTCGACATAGAGGTAGAAGAGATACAGTACCAGCATCCCAAAAGATGCAATTTTCAAACGACTTAGCAAAAGCTGATGATGAGAGCGAAGGAATTCCTCACTGTATATACTCATTCGTGTACGGTTCAACTCCCGGTATGATTCCGAAGTAGACCCTCGAGGCGTGCCAGGCTTAGCTTACGCCTCGAAGGGAAAAAAGTGAACATATCGACTCTACTTGATGATGCAGCTGGCCTCCACCCGGTAAATCCGCTGTCCGCGCGCCGAAAAACGCTCTTCGTACTCGGTCATTACGTTGCCGGCAGCCAGCTTGGAGTTGTGCAGATCAAAAGTGATGTTGCGCATCTGAAACCGTTCGGCGGAAAACTGGTTGAGCGAGTACTCAAACAGCTTTTCGTTGTCTGTCTTCATATGAATCTCTCCGTCAGGCTTGAGCACGTGCCGATACGTGGCAAGAAAGCTGGGAGAGGTGAGACGGCGCTTGGCGTGGCGTGTCTTTGGCCACGGATCGCTGAAGTTGAGATAGATCAGGGAGATTTCATCGTCGGCAAACAGCTCCCTCAGCTCGGCAGCATTGAACTGGACAAAGGCCAGGTTGGGGATCTCCCGGTACTCGGTGCGCTGCAGGGCCCGCAAGATTACCTCTGCTTTCAATTCGACGGCGATGAAGTTGAGATCCGGATTGCGTTGCGCGAGAGTGGTGATAAATTGCCCCTTGCCGCAGCCGATCTCCACGTGAATAGGCCGATCGTTGCCGAAGCGTTCATGCCACCGTCCCTTGTACTGTCCAGGGTTGTCCACAAACGTGGGGTATTCGCGCACGGCCTTCTCTGCCCCGGGAATATTACGTAGTCGCATAAGTGCCTCCTTAAAAAATAACTCCTATTTACTTTACGATGAGACTGTCCCGGTTGCAAGTAAAGTCAACGGATACATGCGGGCATCCCTGTGGCCGACATTCAGGCGAAGCCTGGCATTTCCTGCATGGGAAACTAGGAAAAAAGTCATGTGTGACAAGCGATAGAGAAAATAGAGTGCGGAAGAAATTGGACAGATTTCGAGGTAGATTCTGGCACGCGAATAAACTGAAAATTTGGTTGTATGCCCATGAGAACGGGAATCAGAGCGTCAACCGGAAATGATGTCCAAAAGTGGGTGCGCCAATCTGGAAACTTTTTGGAATGTAACCGAAAAAATCAGAGTGGTAAAGTAGGGTGAAAGAGAGAGAACAACCAAACTTTTCAAGGGGAGGACAACCAAATGAAACTGCGCAAAACATTACTGGGATTGATGATGGGGATTTCGCTCGGGGTGACGGCTGTAGTCGCACCACTGCCAGGAGCACCTGTAGAGGTAGCTCATGCCGCATGGAGCCAGTCCAAGGCAGATAAAGTAATCTCTACCGGGAAAAAGTACATGGGTCGACCATATAAATTCGGTGCTAGCAAAAATACGACAGCCGTTTTTGACTGCTCTTCTTTTGTACAGCGTGTCTATAAAGAGGCGCTTGGCAAGTCGCTGCCACGCGATTCCCGTTCGCAATCGAAGGTCGGGACGAAGGTTTCGAAAAGCAACCTGAAAAAAGGAGATTTGGTTTTCTTTAAAGCGAGCAAGAATACCAAGTCTACGCGAATTACACACGTTGCGATCTACGCCGGCAACAACCAGCTTCTGCATACATATGGAAGCCCTGGTGTCACATTTACCAAGTTTAAAGGAACGAACTGGGAAAAACGCTTCGTAACCGCAAAACGCGTCATGTAATCGAAGGAAAATCACTTGTTTTTGCTTGTCACTATATATGACGATGTATCGATCAAATAGTTTCGCTCTCAGGAAAAAACAAGTCCTGTCAAAAAGAAGCAAAACAAGAAAGGCTATCCCGTCTGCTGTTGCAGGGGATAGCCATTTTTTTGTCCCGTCTGGGTAGCGGGCGATTAGATTTTGAGCACGCCGCCCATGCTGGCATTGGTTACGAGCTTGGAGTAGCGGGCGAGGTAGCCTGTTTTTACTTTTGGCTCAAAGCCTTTCCAGCCTTCTTTGCGGCGAGCCAGCTCTTCCGGATCGACGTGAAGCTGGATGGTGCGCTCCACAAGATCGATGGAGATGATGTCGCCATCCTGGACGAACGCGATCGTGCCGCCTTCCGCAGCTTCTGGAGAGACGTGTCCGATGCTGATCCCGCGGGATGCGCCGGAGAAACGTCCGTCCGTAACGAGGGCTACTTCCTTGCCCAGTCCCATACCGACGATTTGCGACGTAGGCGCGAGCATTTCCGGCATGCCCGGACCGCCTTTTGGCCCTTCGTAGCGGATTACGACGACGTGGCCTGACTTGATCTTTCCTGCCGCGATGCCCGCCAGTGCCTCCTCTTGGGAGTCAAAGCAGATCGCAGGTCCTTCATGGCGTTTGATCGACGGATCGACGCCGCCCGTTTTGATGATCGAGCCTTGCTCGGCCAGGTTTCCGAAGAGAACCGACAAGCCGCCGGATTCGCTGTACGGGTTTTCCAGACGGCGAATGACTTGCTCATTGGTGATTTCTGCGTTGGCGATGTTTTCACCCAATGTTTTGCCAGTGACCGTGATGCGGTCGGGGTGAATCGCGCCTTCTTTTCTGGAAATCTCCCGCAGGATGGCAGAGACGCCGCCTGCTGCGTGGCAGTCTTCGATATGGTAGTCGGAAGCGGGAGCCAGCTTGCAAATGTGTGGAACGCGCTTCGCTACTTCGTTGATGCGTTCGATCGGATACTCGACGCCTGCTTCCTGGGCGATCGCCAGCGTGTGCAGTACCGTGTTGGTGGAGCCGCCCATCGCCATGTCGAGGGCAAAAGCGTCATCGATCGCTTCCTTCGTCACGATATCGCGCGGTTTGATGTCTTGTGCGATCAGGTGTTTCAACTTCTCGGCTGTCGCTTTGACCAGCTCTTTGCGCTCCGGCGAGACGGCGAGTACGGTACCGTTGCCTGGCAGGGCCAATCCGAGCGCTTCCAAGAGACAGTTCATCGAGTTGGCGGTAAACATGCCGGAACAGGAGCCGCATGTCGGACAGCCGTAACGCTCCAGCTCGTCCAGTTGATTGTCGTCGATCAAGCCGGCCTGATGCGCGCCGACGCCTTCGAATACGGAAGAGAGCGAGATCGAGCGTCCATCGCTGGTTTTCCCGGCTTTCATCGGTCCACCTGTAACAAACACGGTTGGAATGTTGACGCGCAGCGCACCCATGATCATTCCGGGCGTGATCTTGTCACAGTTGGGGATACAGATCATCCCGTCGAACCAGTGAGCGGCGACCACGGTTTCCAGGCTGTCAGCGATGACTTCACGGCTTGGCAGGGAGTAGCGCATGCCGATATGTCCCATGGCAATTCCGTCGTCCACACCGATTGTATTGAATTCAAACGGAACCATGCCGGCTGCACGTACCGCTTCTTTCACGATTTTCCCGAACTCCTGCAAATGCACGTGACCGGGGATAATGTCGATATACGAGTTGCAGATCGCAATAAATGGTTTGTCGAAATCTTCATCCTTGACCCCTGCCGCACGCAGCAAGCTGCGATGGGGAGCGCGGTCAAAGCCTTTTGTGATCATGTCACTACGGAGTTTAGCCACTTGAAAAATCTCCCTTCCTACTTCATAATAGCAGTCTTCTATTTTGCATTATCTTATCACTATTCGTACAGTAGAAACAACCGTAAAAGTCTGAACATTCGTTCGGTATCCTGCTTGTTCCAGCACTTCACAGCAGATTGCAGCGTGGAAATCGAGGGTGAATTCCTCTACAATGAATAAAAATGGCATGAGTTGGAGTGGAGTGAACATGGTAGAAGAGATTCAAGAATTATGGGAAGGCGGAAGCGAGGAGGAGCGCGAGATTTTGCAGCTTGCCGTCCAGGCGATCCGCCAGAAGCGTGAGCGGAACAGCGCCTTTATCTCAGGCTTCCTCGGCTTGCAAGGCGAATTTCTCGACGAGAGTACATACTGCTTTGAGATTCCGCTTACGCCCTTTATGCTCAATGCCAGAGGCGTGGTTCACGGAGGCATCGTGGCTACGTTGATCGACTCCACGATGGGCTCGTTGATCAACCGTTCTTTGTCCTCCAATCAGTACGCTGTGACGACCGAGCTCAAGGTCAACTACCTGCGGCCGGGAAAAGGCGAGCGTATTCGCGCCGAGGCGCGGTTCCTCCATCGCGGTCAGACGCTGGCAGTGCTCGAATGTAGCGTCTACAACGAGCGAAACAAGCGCTTGGCGCACGGAACCGGCTCATTCATGGTGCTGACGAGACAGCCATAAAAAAACCTCTATCCGCAAGCAGGCTTGCGTTGGATAGAGGTTTTCCATCTTCCCGGTCGGGAGGATGGGCTAGCGGATGACCATCAGTCCGCTGTATTGGGAAATATACGACAGCATCTTGTCAGACAGAGGGACGATGAACTCCATGTTCTCCCTCTCTACGATACCGGAGCGGGAGACGATGCGTACCCATTTTGCGACCAGCTTGTACGAGTCGGCGGAAAAGAAGGGACGTGCCTCCTGTCCGCGATGGAGATAGGCGACGGGGAAAGACTCCCGCGTGGCCGGGACGACGCTGATTATATCGTGCAAAAACAGATGGTAGGTCATATGCGGTTTAAAAAACACCAGCTCCTTGCTGGTGACGGAGCAGCCCAGGTCCTTGTTCATCTGTGTCAGCTTGAGTTCACCTTCAAGCTGCTTGAGACGGATGAAATCATTGTTCAAACATTTCCCCTCCAATCAGCGGTAGTAGGGTGTCTCTCTATCATAGTTACGTTTCCCACATACGCGCAAGCCAAATCGACACAGGAGAGTGTAATCGATATGGAAAAAATGCTGGAAATCGCAAAAGAAGCGGCGTTGCAGGCAGGCGACTACTTGCAGAGCCGATTTCTCGAAACGCACGTCCCGGATGAAGAACTGCACAATGACGTGAAATTGCCGGAGGACAAAGAAAGCGAGCGGCGGATAATCGAGGTGCTTCAGCGCCAATTCCCCACGCATACGATTTTTTCGGAAGAGGTCGGGATGGTCCCGCGTGAAGACGAGTATTTATGGGTGGTCGATCCGCTCGACGGTACCAACAACTACTTTATCGGATTTCCGTATTTCTCTGTCTCCATCGCCTTGCAGCATGCCGGTGATCTGGTACTGGGAGTCATCTACAATCCGGTAGCGAACCAACTGTTCTGGGCGCAAAAAGGCAAGGGCGCCTATCTGAACGGAAAGCCGCTGTCGGTAAACCGGCGCACCGATCTTCGCAAGGCTGTAGGCACGTACATTCGCGGTCGGGACACGGTGACAAAAGAAGAGGAGTTTCGCTTTACCCAGCCGTTTGTCACCGAGACCAAGCGGCTGATGCGCAACATCGCACCGGCATTGGACTGGTGCCTGCTCGCCAACGGATGGCTGGACTACATCGTCATGCAGCGCTCCGGCATCATGGACGTGGCGGCTGGCATCGTCATCGCCCGGGAAGCGGGAGCGACGATTACCGATTGGCAGGGCAATCCGTATCGCCATCAGCCGTTTCGCGACGAGGACGATACGTCACTGGTCGCGAGCAACGGCCCGCTGCACGAAAAGATCAGCAGCCTGATCGTGGAATAGGACGGCAGGAGAGAAACGATGAAAAAAGCACGAGGCCATTGTACATGGCTTCGTGCTTTTTGCTGTTGCGGATGCCTTATTGCGTAACTTCAACTGTTTCTGCAACCTCTTCAGCCTCTGCGGCTTCCAGTGCTTCCAGTTCTTTCTCCCATTCCAGTTCCCACTCTTTTTGCATCTTGTAATCGTCTACCATCGATTGAACGAAGGTGCGGAAGAAACCTTTGTCGCTGAAACCGTTGATTGCTGCTTCATCTTCGTACAATTGCTCCAAGGTTACACCGGCATCTGCTGTCGGGATTTCGTACTTGGTTGCATTGTCAAAGTTGTACGCGAATTGGTCAGCGTACAGACCCAGCGTGATCGGAGCTTCCATCGCTTCGTTTTGGAAGGTGACGCTCAGCTCGCTCACTTGTTTTACTGGCAGCTTGTCTTCTGTTACGTAGAACTCTACGTTCCAGTCGATGGCATGCAGTCCGGCTGCTTTCATTTCTTCTACGATCTTGTCAGGGGTGTATACAGGGCCGACTTCTGCCAACCATGCTTTTGCCGATTCCAGACCAAGCGCTACTGTTTCTTCAGCCAGTGCGCGTTTTTCAGCGTCTGTCGTGCGACCTTCTTCCGGGAACAGCTCTTCCTGCAGGGAAGCGCTCAGTACCATCAGGTCGATCGCAAATGCTTTCACTTCTTCATTGGCAACCGCGTCGTTCGCTGTGTAGAAGAACATGTTCACCAGTTCTTTTGCGTCCAGCTTGATCGCGATATGAGTGGTTTCTGCTGTCTCGCCGTTTGGCAGTTCTACCGTTGCGGCGCCCAGGTTTTCCACGTTGTTCAGTTTGTAGCCGTACTTCGAGACGTAATTTTTCACGAACTCGATGGTCAGCTCGTTGATTTTGTCCTGGTACTCTTTCAGCTTCGCAGCGTCGACTTGCTCGGAGCCGCCAAGTGCTGCCAAATCAGTAGGGCTGGCAGAAATCATCAGGTACTTGCTGTCGAGTGGCGATTTTGCAAACATGTTGTCGCCGTTCAGGATCAACTCGACCGCAGCCTTGTCGTCTCCTGTCCACAGGTTGTTGTCGCGCAGCAGTTTGTCATCGTTTACTTCGAAGATCGCCTGGACGTTTTCGAGGTCAAGCTGCGAGCCTTTGACTGTTACGCCAGCTTTGAGTGCTTCCAGCAGAGCCAATCCTTGGGCGTCCGTTGGTTCGCCCATCAATTCAGGCAATTTGTCGAGATCACCGGTCAGTTTGACTGTGCCCTCGTAATCATAGTTTGGTTTTTCAATCGTAGTGACAATGGCATCGCGTACCAGCGAAGCCTCGCCGGCACATCCCGTCAATACGAGCGTACCTGCCAACAGCAGGGCGCTCCCCTTTTTCCACATATAGTTTACCTCCCCAAGTGTATGGTTGTATTACCCACATAGTTTTACGTGTTAACTAGGCAAAAGGTTTCGAAATTCAGTAAAAAAATCAGAATCTACCTAAATGAATACAGTTTCATGGTAAGATGAAAGGGAAACAAAGGGAATGTTTTGAGAAAGGACGTTGCAACATGTGGGCGTGGCTGCAAAAGCTGATGAGTTATATACGCGGTGAAGAAGAACAGCGGGAGAGCGAGGATGTTCGGCCACTGCCGGCTTCTCATCGTCAGCTCCAGGCAAAAACGAAAAGCATTTTTCCGAAGGAGCGGGAAGCTGCTCGGACGACATACGAATCTCGGGAGGAAAGAGCGCGGCAATTCCGCTTTCCGGTCGTACCCGACGACTATCAGGTGAAGAAGCGCGCGCAAACAGCGAACCGGACAGATGCGCCAGCAAGAGAGCGTGAGGCGGAGCGCCCGATGCGCGAGCGCAAGATTCCCGAATACGAGCCGATGGCAAAGCCTGCTGCGGCGAAGGAAGAAGCCGCGCGAGTCCAGGATGCGGTTGCACAGCCGGTGCGCCCTCCGCGCAATCCCTCGCGTTTTGAGGAGCAGCACCAGCAGGGGACACAGTCCAGGCGCATCCCGCCCGTTCCCGCGTCCGGAGAAAAGCGCGCATACACGCCGTCGGAGATCGTCTCGCCGGTGTACGGGAAAATTACGCCTTCTACCAAAGAAACGGAACATCGCATACATACGACCGCGGGAGTCGTCTATCCCCGATTGGAACAAGAAGAGATGCTGAGCCAGATCAGGCAGTGGGAGCAGTCGAAGCAGTCCGGGCGGCTTTCGGACGAGCTGGTGAAGGAAGAGATTCGGGAGGACAAGCCGCCTGCGGAAGCGTTGCGGGAAGACGTGCTTCCAGGCGAGGATGCAGCAGAGGCTGCATACGGGCAGCAAGACGAAGAGCCGGATGCTGCACCTCAGGCAGAAAACGAGCTGTACGTGCAGACAGACCCCGATGCAGAAAGAGCGGAAACATCAGCGCACGACGAGGAAGAAGCTGCGTTCCCGTTTTCCAGTCAGGATGTACAAGCACCAGCGGGTGTCGTGATGCAGGCCGAGGAAGTGCCAGAAGCTGGCGCGCAGTTGGAAGAGGAAGAACTGTCTGAAGCGAATCAGAATGAGCCACATGACGAAGACGAGCCCGATGCGCAGGACGATGGTTGGACGGAGCAAGCAGGGCTACCGGAGCCGTACGAGGCGGAAACGCCGACATCTTCTGCGATCCAGCAGGAGCAGCACGGCTGGGAGGAAGAAGCCGTACAATGGGAGATGGAGCAGGCAGCAGAAGAAGAGGCTGACTTTGAACGCGACGAACGTGAAATGATGACTCCCCCGGAAGCAGGCCAGGAAGCAGCAACGATGGACGAGCAGAATACAGATGAGCAGAATACAGAAGCAACGAAGGTTGCGGAGGCAGTACCGGACACTGAGGCAGTACAGGAAGCTCAGGCACAAGAGGAAGTGCGTGAGGCAGTGACAAAAGCGCGAGAGGAAGTGGCGGCGACGTCTGTGGCTCCTGCTACTGCGGAATCGCCAGCGTATGCACTGCCGCCGTTGGACTTGCTCAACCCGAGCCCGCCGCCGCAGGCAGATGACGACGAGCATACGCAGTTGCAGCAAATTTTGCTGGAGGAGACGCTGGCTAACTTCAACGTGAGCGCACAGGTCGTCGGCATCGTCAAAGGCCCGTCCGTGACCCGCTTCGAACTGCAGCCGGCGCCCGGGGTGAAGGTGAACAAGATCACCAGCCTGGTGGATGACATCAAGCTCAACCTGGCGGCCAAGGACATCCGCATCGAAGCGCCGATCCCCGGACGCAATGCGATCGGGATCGAGGTACCCAACTTGTCCAGTCAGCCGGTGCTGATCGAGAAGATTATCGGTTCGGAGACATTCCAAAAGCATCCGTCGCCGCTCGCAGTCGCGCTGGGCATGGACATCGGCGGTGAGCCGATCATCGCCGACATCAAAAAAATGCCGCACGGTCTGATCGCCGGTGCGACCGGATCAGGAAAAAGCGTCTGCATCAATTCGATCATTGTCAGCCTGCTGTTCAAGGCGACACCCGAGCAGGTGCGACTGCTCCTGATCGACCCGAAAATGGTCGAGCTGGCACCGTACAACCATTTGCCTCACCTGGTCACGCCTGTCGTGACGGAAGCGAAACAGGCCACAGCCGCGCTGAAATGGGCAGTAGAGGAAATGGAAAAGCGCTATGCGCTGTTCGTGGACGCCGGAGTGCGTGACATCGATCGCTACAACCAGACTACCGATGACCAACTGCCGTATATCGTCATTGTCATCGACGAGCTCGCCGACCTGATGATGGTGTCCCCGCAGGACGTCGAGGATTGCATCATCCGCATTGCGCAAAAGGCGCGTGCTTGCGGCATCCACCTGCTGCTCGCCACGCAAAGGCCATCCGTCGACGTGATTACCGGAAACATCAAGGCGAATGTGCCGACGCGGCTCGCGTTTGCTGTATTCTCCCAGGTCGATTCCCGGACGATTCTCGACCAGTCAGGGGCGGAGCGCCTATTGGGACGGGGCGACATGCTGTTTTTGGAAAGCGGAACGACGCCTGTTCGCCTGCAAGGGAACTTCGTCTCCGATGACGAGATTGAACGGATCACGCATATGATCAAAAAGCAGCGCAAACCTTCCTACTACTTCAGCAAGGAAGATTTGGAGCAGCAGGTGCAGTCATATGATGCCGGCGACGATCCGCTCTACCTGGAAGCGCTCGTGTTCGTGGCGGAGCAGGGCCAGGCGTCTGCCTCGGCTTTGCAGCGCAGGTTCCGGGTCGGATACAACCGCGCGGCACGGCTGATCGAAATGATGGAAGCGGACGGCTACGTGTCCGGGCAAAACGGCGGCAAGGCGCGAGCTGTGCTGATCACGCCCGAAGACGCCCAGGCCGTCGTGGAAGGTTCGACATTGCTCTGATCAAATCGAAATGGAGGATGACCCCATGCAAGGTAACCCATTGTTCAAAACGTATCAGCAGATCACGGACCAGCTCGTCTTGTTCAACGAAGAGCATTATCTTGGTGTAGCAAAAGTAAACATCTCGTCGATGGCCAGCGAAGTCCGGGAAGCGTTGTTCAACCTGTTGTACGAATTCGATTCCCCGGAGATGGAGATCGAAATCGATGTGTCGGAAGAAGAAAAAGGAACGTGGTACGTGCAGCTTCTCGTTCCCCACGTCCTGACCCTGCCGGAAGCGGCGATCAGACGGATCGACAAAGGCATGGAGCAGCTTGCGGAGCACGTGCGAAAGAGCAAGGCGGAACTGGAGCAGATGCTTTTGCGCGGCGAGGACATCTACGAATACGTGAAACGGTACAATCCCGATTTGAAACGGGTTGTCTGAACGGGCAAACTCCATACAGGACACAAACGGACGATCTCTCAGTCGAAAAGACGAGGGGATCGTCTTTTTTCATTCGTAAATGTGGACCGGGCGCAATACCTTAGTAGTGAGTGGAATGACTCACGTCGATTACAAGCAGGGGGAGATGCTTTCCCATGAACAAGTTCGTAAAAGGCATGCTCGTCGTCCTGGCAGGCGGTGCGATCATCGGGGGAATCAGCTTGTACCAGACAGTAGGACAAGTAAAAGAGACGGCAGCCAAGATTTATGAGCCGCTGCCCCCATTGCCGCAAACCGACCGTACCGCGCCCGTTCCTCCCGAAGCGCCCGAACGCCAGAAGAGCAAAAAAACAACAGAGCAGAAGCCGATCACCATTCTCCTGTTCGGTGTAGATGAGCGGGAGGGCGACAAAGGCAGGACGGACACGTTGATGTTTCTTTCGTTTCATCCGCAAAAAAAACAGTCCTTGATGATCAGCATCCCGCGGGACACACGTACTACAATCGCTGGCAGGGGCTTTGAGGACAAGATCAATCACGCCTATAGCTGGGGCGGCGTCGCTTCGACGGTCGGGACCGTGCAGGACTTTTTCGACACGCCAATCGACTATTACGTTCACGTCAACATGGAGGGCTTTTCCGAAATTGTGGACACGCTTGGCGGCGTCACGGTGGATAACCCGTTTGCCTTTTCGTATGAGGGCTACGACTTCCCCCAAGGAATGATTCAATTGGACGGGAATACGGCACTCGCGTACGTGCGCATGCGCTATGAAGATCCACAAGGAGACCTCGGCCGGAACAAACGGCAGCAGCAGATCATTCGCCAGCTGATGGACAAGGCTAAACAAACCGGCACATTCACAAAGCTGGATCAAGTGCTTGCGACCGTCGCCAACAACCTGAAGACAAATCTGACCTATGACGATATGAAAGCGATGCTGTTTGCCTACCGCGATTCGCTGGAAACGATCGAAGTGGTCGACATCACGGGCAGTAGCGCCCTGATTGGCGGGGTCTACTACTACATCGTACCGGACAGCGAACGCCAGCGGATACAACAGCGAATCGACCAGTTTCTGCTGCCCCAACAACGGTCCGCGGATGAGGCGGGCACCGGTCCGACAAGAGCAATAGACTCATAAAAAAGTTTTATTTTTGCCGGTACCAACTGACGTATAACCCGAAGTTTTGTACATATAAATGGAGCATAGCATAGGGAAATTGGACTAATCCATACAGATCCGAAGAGGGTGAAAAACGGTGCAAACGCAGATGGAAAGCAAGGAGTGAATGCTGCTATGGTCAGCCTCAAAAAGGGGGAACTGTACGGATGAGTCTGGAGTTTGTGCTCCTGATCTTGCAAGCGTTGCGCAAGCGCTGGATTCTAATGACGACGATCCCTCTCGTTTGTGTTGCGGTTTCAGGGTTCATCAGCTATGTTGTCATGGTTCCCACATATGAAGCGTCGACTACGCTTCTAGTACGACCTCAGGCATTGGAGAAGCAAGACCTTTATACAAGCATTCTGAGCAATCAGCAACTGATCAAGACTTACAGCGGACTGATTCAGACGCGAAAAATTGCCCAGGACGTCATCAGCAAGCTGGATTTACCCCTCACACCAGAAGCCCTCCTGGAGAAGCTCGATGTCAACACCTCCAACATCTCCTTCATTATTACACTTACGTATTCTGACCCGGACCCCGAGATGGCTGTACGGATTGTAAACGAATTTTCCCGTTCCTTTTCTGAAAACGTCAACTTGTTTATGAACATGGACAACGTCGTCATCATCGATGAGGCAAAGTTTTACGAGGAGGTGCAGCCCGCGTCACCCAAGCCGATGCTCAACATGGCTGCCGCTTTTTTCGTCGGCCTGTTTTTCATGGCTTTTACGCTGATCGTCGTGGAGGCAAGGGAGGCGATGCAAAAAAAGCAGGCTCGAAAACACGGGCAGTTGGCAAAACAAGATACCAATACAGAGCGAGTTCATTCCGAAAGGAGCAATGATTGTGAAGAAGCAGATTAAGAAAGCGGTCATTCCCGCGGCAGGACTTGGGACACGCTTTTTGCCCGCTACCAAGGCGATGCCCAAGGAGATGCTGCCGATCGTGGATAAGCCGACGATCCAGTATATCGTGGAGGAGGCTGTGAACTCGGGCATTGAAGACATCATCATCGTGACGGGGAGAAGCAAACGTGCGATCGAAGACCATTTCGACAAAAACTACGAGCTGGAAACGAAGCTGATGGAGCGCTCGCAAAAGGAACTGCATGAGATCGTGGATGGACTTACCAATATGGTCGAGATTCACTTTATCCGGCAGAAGGAAGCGCGAGGATTGGGACATGCGGTATGGTGCGCACGCAAATTCATTGGCAACGAGCCGTTTGCCGTGCTTCTCGGCGACATGCTGATCGATAGCCAGGTACCCTGCCTGCAGCAGATGATCGAGGTGTATGAAGAAGAGCAGACCAGTGTGATCGCGGTGGAAGCGGTCAGCCCGGAAGAAGTGCAGAATTACGGCGTCATCCAGGGAGTCACGCTCAGCGATCGCCTCGACCTGGTGCTTCAACTGGTGGAAAAGCCGAAGCAGAACCCGCCATCTAATCTGGCAATTACAGGGCGCTATTTGCTGGACCCGCGGATTTTCGAGATTCTTTCCCACAGCAACCCGGACGCCAGCGGCGAGATCCAGTTGACAGACGCGCTGCAGGTGCTGGCGCAGGAGCAAAAAGTGCTGGCGTACCGCTACGATGGCGTGATGTATGACGTAGGCAGCAAGTTCGGCTTTCTCAAAGCGACAGTAGAGTACGCGATGAAAAACGTCGAGTTGAGCCGGGAGTTTGGGCGCTATCTGGCCCTTGTCAAGGAAAGGGAAGTGAGCAAGCTTTGGAAACAACCGGTAGGGTAGAGGGGAAAATCGAAGACAGACGGCAGGCAATGCCGATCGAAACCTTTTACACGAGCTACGGGAAGGCCGGATTTGATTACACGCTTGCGTTTCTGCTGGTGGTGCTGCTGTTCCCGTTATTTTTGGCGCTGGCACTACTGGTGTACATCGACTCGCCTGGGAAGGTGCTGTTCCGGCAAGTACGCGTTGGCAAGCACGGCAAGGAGTTTTGGATATACAAGTTTCGCACGATGCACGAACATGTGCCCAAGCAAGGCGTCTCCCCGATTTCTTCGCGAGACGCGAGAGTGACCCGCCTCGGACGCATTCTGCGCGCGAGCAGCCTGGACGAACTGCCGCAGCTGTTCAATATTTTGCGCGGCGAGATGAGCTTTGTCGGTCCCCGTCCGGAACAAAAAAGCATCGTCGACCAGGAGTACACCTGGCTGGAGAGGCAGCGCTTGCTGGTGAAGCCGGGCTTGACCGGGCTGTGGCAAATCAGCGAGGACCGGCGTAAACCGATCCATGCCAACCTGCATCACGATCTGGCCTATATGCAGCAGATTTCCTTTCGTACCGACCTGAAAATCATATGCAGGACAGCGGGCGTAATGTTCAGGAGCAACACGTGCTAGCAAGTGCGTTGGCGTGGATCAAGCGCATGCAGGCCTGGAGAACGATGGATAGGATCCTGGTAGCAAACACGCTGTGGATGCTGCTGGGTGAAGGCACGAAGCTGATGATGCAGATGGCCTACTTTGTCATCATCGCCCGGATGCTCGGAGCTGACGGGTACGGACTTTTTATCGGGGTAGTTGCTCTGATCGCGGTGCTGACTCCTTTTTCCAGCCTGGGAAGAGGGGAGCTTTTGGTCATGCACGTCTCGCGCGACAGGCAATGCTTTCCCGAATATTTCGGCAACTCACTGGTGATGACGGCACTGTCGGGCACGATATTGACGGGAATCGCGCTTGGGATGGGCGTGATGCTCTTTTCCGGAACGATCAGTCCGCTCTTGATTGTCTGCATTGCCCTGTCTGACTTGATCGGATACCGTCTGCTGGAGATCAGCGGAAAAGCGTATCAGGCATTCGAACAGCTTCAGCGTACGGCACAGCTCAATGTTCTCATCGGGGCGACCCGACTGCTGGCAGCCGTGCTGCTCGTGTTTGTCGTGACGGATCAGGGCGTGGAGAGCTGGGCGTTGCTCTACCTTTTGTCGACGGTGGTCGCAGCAAGCATCTCCCTTGGGCTCGTGACCAAGGAGTTGGGACGGCCGGCGATCAAGCTGCGCAAGCTGGTCACAGAGCTGCGTGCAGGGAGCGCCTTTTCCATCAGCCAATCGTCGCTGGCGCTGTACTCCGACGTCGGAAAAACGGTGCTGCTGCGCTACTCTACAGCCGAGCACGCGGGCATCTATGCGGCGGCAAGCCGGATCGTCGACGTGGCGCTGACGCCGGTCTATGCGCTGATGGACGCTGCTTTTCCCCGCTTCTTTCAAGAGGGGGTTCACGGACTTGGAAAAAGCGTCAGCTACGCAAGCAGGTTGCTGCTCCTCTCGCTCGTCTACTGCGGGCTGGCATGGCTTGGCTTGTGGCTGGCTGCGCCGTTGATACCCTGGGTATTGGGTGACGAGTACCGGTCTGCCGTGGAAGCGATTCAGTGGATGGCGATCATTCCGCTGCTCAAGGGGATGCACGTGTTTGCCGCAGACGCATTGACCGGAGCGGGATTTCAGGGCTGGCGCACAGGTGTCCAGGTGCTGGTCGCGGTAGTTGTGACAGGGTTGCACATTCTCATTGTCCCTTTGTACGCCTGGGGCGGGGCGATTGCCGTCAGCATTGTCGGAGATGTCATGCTGTGCGGCTTGTACTGGGCGATGATCGGCTATTTGCTGAAAAGAGAGAGAAGCGGGCAGCAAAAGGGGCATTTGACCAATGAGGGAGGCTGATCGTGCAAGCTGAAGTGACGCTGGAGAGTAGCGCAGTGAGAAAGGGAGAGCCGGAGCAGAAAAAGGATCGGCTGAAACAGGCGGAACAGCTATTTGTCATCGTTGTATTTCTGTTTTTTGCACAGGCGTTTTTTCCTTTTTTCCAGGCGGGACAAATGGAGAGCGTGGCGGAAGGAAACAGTCTTTTGCAGATGATCTGGATAGTGATCTACGGAATTGCCGCCGTGCTGCTGATGGTTCACGCCAAAAGCGCGCGGGCCATTCTCGATCGAGACAAGCTTTCCCTCGCCTTGTTGCTCATGGTGTTGCTGTCGGTGCTCTGGTCGGCTGCGCCGGACATCACGCTGCGGCGGGCGGTCGCTTTTCTCGGTACGAATCTGGTGGCGATTTACATCGCGGCGCGCTTTACGATGCGGGAATTGTTTCACCTCGTGGTCAATGCGCTGCTGATCGGGGCCTTGTGCAGCCTGTTCGTCGCCGTTCTGCTGCCTGATAAAGGGGTAATGCTGCACGAAGGAAGCAACGCCTGGCGCGGCATCTTTTCCCATAAAAATCAGTTGGGCAGGCTGATGTGCCTGGGAGCGATCCTCTCGTTGATCGCAGCCTTGACGCAGCAGTGGCCGCGTTGGATCGCACTCGGCGGTTTTGCGCTGTGCACGACGCTTTTGTTCATGTCCGGATCGCGCACTGCGTTTGTCGTGTTTGCGTTTTTGCTGCTGGCGATTCCGGTGCTCTGTACGTTTCGCTGGAGTCCGTATTTGCAGCTTTTGATCTGGATGTCGGTCTGCTTTGCGCTGACGGCTTTCGTGCTGCTCGTCATTCCCCATGCGGAAGGCTTGCTGGCATCCCTGGGCCGGGACCTGACGCTGACGGGCAGGACCGAGCTGTGGTCTATCGTCGCTGAGTTGCTGCGCGAGCGACTTTGGCTCGGCTATGGGTACAGCGGCTTTTGGCTGGGCTGGGAGGGCGATTCTTCTTACGTCTGGATGGTATCGATGTGGGAGCCTCCCAACGCGCACAACGGCTTTCTCGACGCAGCAGTCGAGCTTGGGCTGATCGGCTTGGCGATTGTTCTGCTGAGCTTTGTGCAGCGAATCGTCAAGGCGCAATACTGGCTGAAAAGGAACCGTTGGGAAGGGCTGTGGCCGCAGTTGTTTCTGATCTACCTGGTGCTGTGCAATTTGACCGAAACCACGCTGATCGACCACAACAGCTTTTTCTGGACGCTATTTCTCGTCCTCGGCTTTTTGCTGCCTGGTAAGTATCAGACGGAACAAAAGAGACGAACGAAAGCGTCGGCAGGACTGGAGGGATAGAGACGGTGAAGGTGGCAGTCTGCATACTCAGCTACAAGCGGCTGGACGGTTTGCGCCGCCTGTTGAACGGGCTGGAGCAGCTTGTATTCGCCAAAATGCCCGTCCCCACCGTGCGCGTACTGGTCATCGACAACGATCCGGAGGCTGGGGCCCGCGCATGCTGTGAACTTTTGCAGGCGACGTACCGCTGGCCGCTGGAATGGCATCACGAGCCGCGTCGCGGGATTTCTCACGGACGCAATCGGGCGATCGAGCTCGCGCGGGAAAGAGACGATTTTCTGGCATTTCTGGACGATGATGAAGTGCCCGAGCCAGGCTGGCTGGATCACTTGCTCGATGTGCAGAGTCGCTACGGCGCTTCTGTAGTCACAGGACCGGTGTTGCCGGTGCTTGGCAGCGAGGCGCCTGACTGGAGCATACAGGGCGGTTTTTACGAGCGGCCCCGTTACCCAACGGGATTTTCCATGGACCTGGCGAGGACAGGGAACGTCCTGCTGACCACCGCATTGTTTGCCTCTCCTGCTAACCGCTTTGATGAGCGGTACGGTCTTTCCGGCGGAGAAGACACCCATTTCTTTTTGCGCATCCGGCAGCAGGGGCATCGGATCGTCTGGGCCGACGAAGCGATCGTCCATGAATGGGTGCCTGCCAGCCGGACGACGATGAGCTGGCTGTTGCAGCGCTCCTACCGCTACGGGAATACGTACTCGCTGTGCGAGCGGGATTTGCAGCAGGGCGTGCTGACTGCGCTGCTTCGGGCGGCGAAAGGGATCGCGCATATCGGGGCGGGGATCGTGCTGCTCGTACCCGGCGTGTTCGGCAGACGCGTCTGGCTGATCAAATCCCTGCGCAGCATCTGTCTGGGAGCAGGGATGGTCAATGGGGTCATGGGCCGTCGTTATGAGGAATACAGACAGACCCACGGAAGCTGAAACCGGGGTCAAATCGCTGACAGGAGGGGCGTGGATGAAAACGCTGATTACAGGTGTGGCCGGCTTTCTCGGCTCGCATCTGCTGAAGGAACTGTTGTCCCGGGGGAAACGGGTGGTTGGCATCGACAACCTGTCTTCGGGGCGCCTGGAAAACATCCGGTTTGCCAGCAGCCATCCATCATTTCAGTTTCACCAATGCGATGTCTCCGATCCGGCTGTACTGCGGATGGAGGTACTTCACGATGTGCGGGAAATTTACCACCTCGCTTCCCCTGCATCTCCGGTGTTTTACCAAAACGCCCCCTTCGCCACGATCCACGCCAACACGCGGGGAACCGAGCAGATGCTGGAACTGGCCCGGCGCTATGAGGCTGTCATGCTGTTTGCCAGTACGAGCGAAGCGTACGGCGATCCGCTGATCCACCCCCAACCGGAAGTCTACTGCGGCAACGTCAATACGTGGGGACCAAGGGCTTGCTACGACGAAGCGAAGCGGCTGGGCGAGGTATTGTGCTACGAGTATTTCCATCGATTGGGGGTGCGCGTCAAGGTAGCGCGGATTTTCAATACATACGCGGCCGGATTGCGCAACGACGACGGGCGGGTCATCTCCAATTTCGTCACCCAGGCATTGACGGGAGCGCCGATCACCGTATATGGCGACGGCAGCCAGACGAGGTCCTTTTGCTACGTGGATGATTGTGTACGCGCCCTGCAGTTGATGATGGAGAAGGACGAGGCGACCGGGCAGGTGATCAACATCGGCAATCCCGATGAACACGCGATCCTCGACCTCGCCCGGACGATCAAGAAAATGAGTCGCTCCGACAGCGAAATTACGTTTCATCCCTTGCCTGCTGACGATCCCAAGGTGCGCCGTCCGGTCATCGAAAAGGCAAAAAGGCTGCTCGGCTGGTCGCCGGTCGTCTCGCTTGAGGAAGGGCTGGAGCGTACAATCAAGGCGTACAGGGAGCAGATGATGGTGAGAGTGAAGTAGGAGGGAGAGGTTCAGATGATGGAAGAACGAGAACGGCTTCGCTACCGGCGGCAGTTTGTCATCGGCTCCCGGTACGTGGATGAAGCTGGTTGGCAGCGTATCTCGCTTGCCCCGAAGCTGTACCTCACCGCCCATCCCGATCTGGAGGTCGTACAGGTACAGACGCCGCTAAGGGAGCTTACGCTGCTCGGATACATGATCGACCCGCGTAATCCGCAGTGGGGAG
This sequence comes from Brevibacillus sp. TJ4, assembly GCF_044627595.2. Lineage (NCBI taxonomy): Bacteria > Bacillati > Bacillota > Bacilli > Caryophanales > Paenibacillaceae > Brevibacillus > Brevibacillus sp. TJ4. The sequence goes on from NZ_CP185865.1 coordinate 1,127,822, forward strand.
ACCGGGATATACTGCAGCACGTAGCGGACCAGAGCAGTTCGTGGGAGGAGCTGATCCGCCAGCTCGAACCAATCGGCGGTCGTTGGATTGTGCTCTCTCGCGATCAGACCGGGTTCAGACTGCTGCATGACGCCTGCGGGATGAGGCAGGTTTTCTACGCCGTCTGCCCGGACGGAGTCTGGTGCGCTTCGCAGGCGGGGACATTGGCCGCCCAGATCGGCGCGAAGCGGGACGACAGCGCGGAGCTGGCAGCCTTTCTCGCTTCGCCAGAGTATCGCAAGGCAGAAGGAATATGGCCAGGAGATGAATCGCCTTACATCGGCATCCGTCATTTGCAGCCGAATCACGCACTCGATCTGGGCAGCGGACAGGTCACGCGCTACTGGCCGGCAGAACGGCTCGAGCCGCTGGAGCCAGGCGAAACCGTGCGCCGCGCCATCGCGATCCTGCAAGGCTCGATGAGGGCGATTGCCGATCGCGCTGATCTGATGCTTCCGGTGACGGCGGGCTGGGACAGCCGGGTGCTTTTGGCGGCAAGCAGGGAGATCAGCGATCGTGTGCACTACTACATCAGCGTTCATCCCGGATTGCCGCGCAGTTCCCCAGACGTGGAGATCCCTTCCCGACTGTTGCCGCGTGTCGGGCTGACCCTGCACATTCACGATGCCACCGGGGACATGGACGAATCGTTTGTAGAGATAAACCGGTACAATGCGCAAATGCGCGATCTTCCCAAGTCACATATTTTGTACCATCATTTTTTGCACGCCCAGGGAAAGGTCAATGTCAGCGGCAACAACAGCGAGATTGCCAGGGAAACGTACTGCGACTACCACCCGAACCGGAAGCTGGATGGCAGGTTTTTGGCCAGACACATCCAGTTGGGCGCGCAGCCGTACGCGATTCGCCACTACGAGCAGTGGCTGAGGGAGATCAGTCCTGCAGCGGACAAGGGCATCAGGCTGCTAACGCTCTTTGAGTGGGAACAAATCTCCGGAAACTGGGGGGCGATGCACGTCTCCGAGCAGGATATTGCCGTTGAGGAGTTTGCCCCGTTCAACAACCGTCAGTTGCTGAGCACGCTGCTCGCCGTACAGCATCCGTACGGGGCGCGCAACCGCCTGTACCGGGAGATGATCAGGCAGATGTGGCCAGAGCTTTTGGAGGAGCAGGTCAACCCGCTGTCGGGTTGGAAACGGTGGAAGTATATAGCGAAAAAAATGGTGCAAGGCGGGTCGTATTACGGCTATGAGGCGTGGCGGCAAATCACGGGCTTGCTGGGGAGCCCGCGCAAGGAGGAGACGACTTGAATCAACGAACAAAGCGTCCGCGAGTGGCGATCGTCTACAAGTCGCTGCCGCAGTACAGGCGTCGCTTCTACGAACTGCTGAAAGAACGGCTGGAAGAGCAAGAAATCGAGTTTTTGCTGATCTACGGACAGCCTGGCCAGACGGAAGCGAGCAAGCGCGACTCGATCGAACTGCCGTGGGCGCACAAAATCCAAAACAGGCTGTTTCGGCTGGGAAGGCGAGAGCTGTACTGGCAGCCCTGCACAAAGCTGCTCAAGGATACAGATCTCGTGATCGTGGAGCAGGCGAGCAAACTTTTGCTCAATTACTGGCTGATGCTGCAGCAATCGGTCGGCATCCGCAAGCTCGCATTTTGGGGACATGGCATCAACTTTCAGACGCACCGGGCGAGCTGGATCGGAGAGAGGCTGAAGTCCTGGATGTCGCGGCATGTGCACTGGTGGTTTGCCTACAATCAGCGAAGCGCGCAAGTAGTCAAGGAACTGGGATTTCCCGAAGAGCGCATCTGCGACGTGCAAAATGCGATCGATACGCGCCAGTTGGTTGAGGAGAGGGCGAAGTGGGACGAGGAGCGGTTGCGCCAGTTTGCCCAATCGCTCGGGATCAAGAGCCAGCATGCATGCCTGTTTACAGGAGCGATGTACCCGGAGAAGCGCATTCCGTTTTTGCTTGAGGCCTGCCAGCGCATCCGGGAAAGCGTCCCCGACTTTCAGATGATTTTTATCGGAGCGGGCGAGGATGAGGGTCTGGTGAAAGAAGCGGCGGCCCGCCATGACTGGATTCACTACGCAGGACCGAAATTCGACACGGAAAAAGTCCCGTACTATCTCATTTCCAAGCTGTTTCTCATGCCGGGACTGGTCGGTCTGGCCGTGCTGGATACGTTTGCGCTGGGAGTGCCGCTGGTCACGACACGCCTTCCCTACCACAGCCCGGAAATCGCCTATTTGCGCAATCAGGAAAACGGCGTAATGCTGGAAGACGCAGAAGACAGCGCCGCGTACGCCGAGCAGGTAGTGCGGCTTTTGACCGATGCGGAGGCGCTGGACAGCCTGCAGGCAGGCTGCCGCCGGGCGAGCCTCACATATACGGTAGAAGAGATGGCGGACAGGTTCGCGCATGGAATCTGCCGTGCGCTGCGTGCGGCAGAATGGGACATGGCGCCAACAGAAGGAGGAAAGGGAGTATGGCAGTCGTAGTGATCACGGGATCGGCCGGCCTGATCGGGTCGGAGACGGCGCAGTTTTATGCGGAAAAAGGGTACCAGGTCGTCGGGATCGACAACAACATGCGGCAGACTTTTTTTGGCGAGGAGGGATCGACGCTGTGGAATCGCTCCCGCCTGCTCGCTGCGCATCGGCACCATTACGCGCATTACGATACGGACATCCGCGATCGCACGGAGCTGGAGCGCATTTTTTCCCGCTACGGCAGCGACATTTCCCTGATCGTACACACCGCTGCCCAGCCCTCGCACGATTGGGCGGCCAAAGATCCGACCACTGATTTCTCGGTCAACGCGACAGGCACGCTGCATCTTTTGGAAGCGATGCGGACGTACGCACCGGAAGCGGTGTTTCTCTTCACTTCGACGAACAAAGTGTACGGCGACAGGCCCAATCTTCTGCCCCTGCGCGAAGGAGCCACGAGATGGGAGATCGAGCCGGGCCACCCGTATCAGGCGGGAATTGCGGAGGACATGGAAGTCGATCAGAGCCTGCATTCGCTGTTTGGCGTGTCCAAGCTGGCTGCCGACCTGCTGGTGCAGGAGTACGGCCGCTACTTTGGGCTGCGCACGGTCTGCTTTCGCGGAGGCGTCCTGAGCGGTTCCAGACAGGCTGGAGTTCCGCTGCACGGGTTCGTCAACTACCTGGTAAAATGCGCGATGACCGGGACGCCGTACACGGTGATCGGCTACAAAGGAAAACAGGTCCGCGATGTCATCCACGCCCGGGATGTCGTCAGCGCCATCCACGCAGTGCATGCGAATCCGCCAAAACCAGGAGAGGTCTACAATATGGGCGGCGGGATTTACTCCAACATATCCGTGCTGGAAGCGATCGAGCTTACGGAGAAGATCACAGGACGGGAGATGGCCGTTCAGTACAGCGATCAGCACCGGACCGGGGATCACATCTGGTACGTCAGCAGCCTGGAAAAATTCATGCGCCAGTATCCGGACTGGCAGGTGCGCTATCCGATCAGGACGATCATCGAGGAGATGGTCGAGGAAAACAAGGAAAGATGGTGTTATTCGCGATGATCAATTACGGCATCTACCCGCTTTTGGGGATTCGGATTGCCGCCGTCGACTACGAATACGCCGTGCAGCAGATCATGGCCCACGCCCGGGAGGAGAAGCCGCTCGCTGTCTCGGCGCTGGCGGTCCACGGGGTGATGTGCGGCTTTCTCGACGAGATGCAGCAGCGCAGACTAAACGGTCTGGACCTGATCGTACCCGACGGACAGCCGGTTCGCTGGGGATTGCGGCTGCTGCACGATGTACGTCTGCCTGAACGGGTATACGGGCCGGAGCTGACGCTGCGCGTAGTGGAAGCGGCTGCCCGCGAAGGGATGCCCATCTATCTGTACGGCAGCACGAGCGAGATGCTGGAAGCCCTCGTCAACAATTTGTCCGCCAAGTATCCCGGGCTGGTGATCGCTGGTGCGAGTCAATCCCGTTTTCGCCGACTGTCGCCTGAGGAAAAGCGGGAGGTGGTCGCGACAATCCGGGAGAGCGGCGCGAAAATCGTGCTGGTCGGGCTGGGCTGCCCGCGACAGGAGGCATGGGTGTACGAATACCGGGAGGAGCTGTCGATGCCGTTGTTGGCTGTTGGAGCCGCCTTTGCATTTCATGCCGGGCACCTGCCGCAAGCGCCGCACTGGATGCAGCGCAGTGGACTGGAGTGGCTGTTTCGCTTGATTTGCGAACCGAGGCGGCTCTGGCGCCGCTACGTCGTGCTAAATCCGCTGTTTCTGTGGGCATTGGCCCAAGAAGCGCTCGGCTGGAAGCGAAAACAGGTCGTCCTGCCTGACAGACATGAGCGGGAGGAGTCGTTTGGCTGATGGAGAGGAAGCGGGACTAAGGGAGCTGGGTACGGGATGATCCGAGAAGTGTTTTGGCTGCGTTCGCTGGCCTGCCTTTGCGTTGTGCTGATACACGCAATCAGCATGACGATCTACAGTACATTTGGGGAGACGGATGTTTCCCTGGAAAAAAAGGTCTGGGATTCGGCGCTGCTCTTGTTGATGTTTGCTACGCCGCTGTTTGTGTTTCTATCTGAATTTCTGGCGTCCGCCTCACAGACGCGCAAGTCGGTCGGTCAATTTCTTGGCAGCCGGATCAAGTACATTTTGGTTCCGTTTCTGGCGATGTCCGTATGCTACGCCCTGCTCACCTCCATTGCCGGCGAGCGGACACTTTCGCAATTTGCAGACCAGCTTGTCGCCAACTTGTTTCTCGGGAAATTCCACGGCTATTTTCTCCTGATCCTGTTCCAGTTTTTCCTGCTGCACGTCTGCTTCGACCGCTACCAGCACAGATTGTCGTGGAGATGGGTACTGCCAGCCGCTTTTTTGGTCAACGCAGTGTATCTTGGCTTTTTCAGCTTTGTACGCAGCTTCGATGATCCGCTGTCCGAGTATCAGACGTGGTGGCTGCCCTTTCCCGGATGGCTGTTTTACTTTTGCCTGGGCTATTACGGCGGGCGTCATTACGCTGACGTACAGAAGCTGTTGGATCGCTACAAGCACCGAATCTGGCTTGCCACGCTCGTTCTTGGCTGCGGCATGCTGATGTTGTACCACAGCGGGATCATCACGCTGCAAAGTTCAAAGCGAATCGATGTGCTGCTCTTTGCCAGTGGCATGATCGCGTCCTTGTTCGCCTTCGTCCAGCGCTTCCGACAAGTCCCACGCCTGCTCGGAACCATCAGTGAATATTCGTTCTCCATTTATTTGCTTCATATTTTCTTTCTCATGTGCATCCAGAAGATGCTGACGATGTGGCAGCCAGTTGCCCTGCCGCCGCTGCTCACACTCATCGTGCTGTTCGTCGGCAGCGTGCTGTTGTCCATCGCTGCCGCGCGCCTGCTGCACAAATTTTCGCTTGCAGCCTACGTCATCGGCAAGCCGGGAGTACCCCTGCCAAAAGAGCCGAGCAACGACAGCTTCGGCAGGAGAGAGCAGACGAGTGAAGGGCTGGAGGAGTGGGGCGGCGCACAGGAGCGAGGGGGAGAGATCGCGGCGGCCGGCAAACGACCGAACGGACAGGCAGGATGAAAGGACAATCGTATACTTTTCTTCGTTTCCCTCCACACTACTAACGAGCCAGACATAAGAGGGTGTTGATGTGTGGAGTATATATTGCAGCTAGGGATCATTGTCCTCAGTACGAAACTCGCAGGGGACCTCAGCGTGCGGCTCGGTCAGCCCGCAGTTCTGGGCAAGCTGCTCATCGGCATCTTGCTCGGCCCTGCTGTATTGGGCTGGATTTATCCGTCTGCGTTCGTTGAGATTTTCAGCCAGATTGGCGTCCTGCTCCTGATGTTTATGGCCGGGCTGGAGACGGATGTGGAGGAGCTGAACCGCAACCGAAACGCTTCCCTTGCCGTCGCGTTCGGCGGGATTATCCTGCCCTTTCTCGGGGGATATTTGATGGGGATTGCGATCGGGCTGGATCAGCCACAAGCCATTTTTCTGGGGCTTTTGCTGTGTGCCACCTCCGTCAGCATCACCGTTCAGTCCTTGAAGGAGCTCGGCAAATCGAACACGAGGGAAAGCACGACGATACTCGGTGCAGCTGTCGTCGACGACGTGCTGGTAGTCGTCCTGCTCGCTTTTGTGATGAGCCTGTTCGTCGGCGGGGATGCCAGCATCGGCATGGTGATTCTGAAAAAAGTCATTTTCTTCGTCACGATCTTTATCATTGGCTGGAAGCTGATTCCGCCGCTGATGCGCTGGCTGGCGCCGTTGAACGTATCGGAGGCGGTGATCAGTGCTGGCTTGATCGTCTGTTTGGCCTTTGCGTATTACGGAGAAATACTTGGCATCGCCGGGATCATCGGGGCGTTCGCTGCGGGAATCGCGATCTCGCAGACAGAGTACAAGGAAGAGGTAGAGCATAAGCTGGAGCCGATCGCCTACGCTGTATTTGTGCCCGTCTTCTTTGTCAGCGTCGGTCTGCATGTATCCTTCGACGGGATCGGCAGCCAGATTGTCCTGATTGTCATTCTTTCCTTGATCGCGATCGCAACCAAGCTGTTCGGGTCTGGTCTGGGGGCGAAGCTGACTGGATTCGACACGCGCTCATCGCTGATTATCGGCTCGGGGATGGTCTCCCGTGGCGAGGTGGCGCTGATTATCGCGGCGATTGGACTGGAATCGGGGCTGTTGCTGCAGGACTACTTCACGTCCATCGTCATCGTGGTCATCATCACTACGCTCGTCACTCCACCGATGCTGAAAGTGCTGTACAGCCGGGCTCCATAGCGGGGACCGGCTTTCTTGCGCGTACGGATTTTTCCAAAATTACGGCGAGTCTTGTGTTATGATGGAGAGAAAAAGACGAAAAAGAAGGTGTTTGCCGTGTCTGATTTCGGAATTTTTCGGGATGTCATAACTGCGCCAGAGGAATTGAAGGAAATGTTTGGCGAGCCTAGCGAGGTCGTGCAAAAAAAGGCAATCGATCATTTGGACGAGCATTGCCGCCGTTATCTTTCGCAAGCCCCGTTTTTGATTTTGGCGACTTCGGATGCCAATGGCAGGTGTGACGCCTCGCCGCGTGGGGATGCCCCCGGCTTTGTCCATGTCATTGATGACCGCCATCTGGTCATACCGGAGAGACCCGGCAACCGGCGCATGGACTCGATCCGCAATATTTTGAGCAACCCGCATGTCGGCCTGATCTTTCTCATTCCTTCACTGCAGGAGACGCTGCGCATCAATGGTCGTGCCTGCATCATTCGCGATGCGCATCTGCTTGAGAAGATGGAGGTAAACGGCAAAGTGCCGACGATCGGCATCGGCGTCCAGGTAGAGGAGTGTTTTGTGCATTGCGCCAAGGCCTTTATTCGTTCCGGGCTGTGGCAGCCGGACAAATGGATGACCAAGGAAGAGCTGCCGGACATGCCGAAGATGCTGGCTGAGCATATCAAAATGCCAGGCGTGGGCGCGAAGGAAATCGCCGAGGGATTGCAGGAAAGCTACAAAAAGAACCTGTACTAGGGAAGTGCAGTTCTTCTCTTTTCACTTTATTTTGCTTTGTGCTACACTGTCATTTGGAAGGACATGACAATTTGGTGGATGGAGGAGATCGATTTGGCTGCAAAGATTACGGATTGCACCGTTTTAAACAATGGAGTCAAGATGCCATGGCTGGGTTTTGGCGTCTGGAGAGTCAAAGAAGGCGACGAAGTCAAAAATGCAGTCCGTACTGCGATTGAAACCGGATACCGGAGCATTGATACGGCTGCCATTTACGGCAACGAGGCGGGTGTCGGGGAAGCGATCCGCGAATCGGGTATTGACCGCGACCAGCTTTTCCTGACGACCAAGGTGTGGAATGTTCACCAGGACTATGAAGCGACCTTGAAGGCGTTTGACGAAAGCACGAAAAAACTCGGTGTGGATACGCTTGATCTGTACCTCATCCACTGGCCGGGACAAGGCAAGTTTACCGATGTGTGGAAGGCGATGGAAAAGCTGTACCGCGATGGATATGTACGGGCAGTCGGGGTGTGCAACTTCAAGACGCATCATCTGGAGGAGTTGCGTGCCACCAGCGAGCTCACACCTGCTGTCAACCAGGTGGAATTCCATCCGCTTCTGACGCAGCGGGAATTGCTGTCCTACTGCCGCGAGCACGGCATCCAGCTGGAAGCGTGGAGCCCGTTGATGCAGGGCAACAATCTGGATCAACCGCTGCTGGTGGAGCTGGCCGAAAAATACGGCAAGACGCCAGCGCAAATCGTCCTTCGCTGGGACCTGGATCAAAAAGTGGTGACGATTCCGAAGTCGATCACGCCGGCGAGAATCCAGCAAAACAGCGAGCTGTTCGACTTCACCCTGGAGGAGCAGGACATCGAGCGCATCAGCGCATTGAATGAAAACAAGCGATTTGGGCCAGACCCGGATACGTTCAACTTCTAATGTACGTATGTTCAGCCATGAAAAAGCAGCTCTCCTTCGCAATCGTTGGAAAGCTGCTTTTTTCGTTTCGTTTTGGGGAATTCTACCTTGTAACATCAGCTTCGATAGGAAAGGATCGTCTGGTACATGCTTTTGTCCGGCAGTTTGAGGAACAGGCTGATGTCGGGACGCAGATTGGCTTCGATGATCCACACTCTGCCATTCCGGTCGATCCCCATGTCAAAGCCGTAGACGCGCTGCGAGCGGTAGTACGTCGACAAGCGTTCTGCCGCCAGGAGAGCGACCGTGCTCAAGCGGGAGATGATGGCGGACGGAGCAAGCGGCCGAATATTGGAGCGCATGATGGCCGTCGAGAGCGGGAGCACATACCCGCCGCTTCGCCTGATATTGGTGATGATGTAGCCTCTGCCTGCCACCTTTGCCAGCATGCCTGTGACGATCCAACTGGAGCCGGTTTTTCGCTGCACCATGACGCGCACGTCAAACGGGCGGTTGCCGACTCGCGCCAACGGAATGCCTTGCTGCAGCAAATAGTGGGTGGAGAGTTTCCTTTTCACATAGCGGTACGTATTGTCGCTGCCGCGGATCGTCCTGCGTACTGCTCCGCTGTGTACGTGGAAGCGGTTAGCTCCAGCTCTGGAAATCATAATGATCCCCGCACCGCCGCTCCCGGATATCGGTTTGGCAAATACTCTCGGATAGCTCCGCACCATTGCCGAGAACGAGCGTCTGGAAAAGGAACGGGTCAATGGCAGGCCTTTGGCAATAGAGGCGCTGGACCGCATAATGCGGTACTTGGTCAGTTTCGTTTCACTTTTTCTAGCCAACTGTGTTCAATCCCCCTGTCAGGCTGTACTTGTACTCCTTTTTACTCTATGTTTGCTGCGTGTTCTTGCCTGTAGGGGTGTCCTGCTTGAGAAAAATGGGTTGTTCGCTGCCGGGCAAATATTCTTTTCTTTACTCCCGCGCAATTTTTTGTATACTGTAAAGTAGAAAATCGTTTCATCAGATGAAACTACTTCTGGAACATGTAGGAAGCAGGTGTGACAGATGGAAGAACAGAAAGCAAACGTACGTGCTGTCGAACGTGCATTGGAAATCCTGCTCTGCTTTACCGATTCGACCGATTTGGGGCTGAGCGAGATTGCGACCAGGCTCTCCTTGCACAAAAGCACGGTGCATCGTTTGCTGGCTACACTGGAAAACAAGGGCTTTTTGATCCGCGATGTGCAGACGGAAAAATACCGTCTGGGCTTTCGGGTTTGGGAACTTTCCGCGAATTTGACCCATAATGACGATCCGGCGACGGTGCTGCTGCCGGAAATGGAACGCCTGCGCGACCTGGTCGAAGAAACGATCAGCCTCTACATCCGCGACGGAATGGAACGGATCCGCATTCAGGCAGTCCAAAGCAGGCAGCCGATTCGTCGGGTGGCACCAGTGGGCGCACGCATGCCGCTTACTGTAGGAGCATCGAGTAAAGTGCTGGTGGCGTATGCGGGGGAACATGTGTTGCATGAGCTGTTACATGAGCAAGAGTGGCCGGATTACGTGGATCGGGAGTCCTACCTGGAGCAGTTGGAGCAAATCCGGGAATTGGGGTTTGCCACCAGTGTGGAGGAGCGGGAATTGGGGACAGCGGCTGTCGCGGCTCCCATTTTCAATCGCAACGGGCAATTGGTAGCGGCCATCGCAGCGTCGGGACCGTCCAACCGGTTGACACTAGAAAAGATGGGAGAGTACGCTCCGTATATTTTGGAGGCTGCCTATCGAATGGGAAAAATGATGAAATAGCGTTTGGCGAGAGCCAGGTTGTTCCGAGAGGGGAGCAGTCTGGTTTTTTTTTTTGTTTTTCTCAGGGAGCAGAAGGATATGATTGCCTGATTTTCATTTACTTAAATAAATAACTTTACTTCGGTTTGCTTTTTTACTATTATAAACTTAAAATCCAGCGTTGATGAGGAGGATGATGATGGCGGAAACGATTCCGTTGCGCGAGAAGAAGAAGGCGAAGACGAAGCTGGCTCTCTTACAGGCCGGGATCGAGCTGATCGGAGAAGGCTCTTTTCGGCAAGTGTCGGTGGAGGAGATTTGCCAGCAGGCAGAGGTCTCCAAGGTGACGTTCTTTAAATTTTTTCCGCAAAAAGAAGAATTGCTTGTCTACTTTATGAGCATTTGGCAGGCGGAGTGTTACGTAGAGCTGGAGGAATCGCAAAAGCGGGGCTGGGAAGCGGTGCGCCACATTTTGCGCAAACTGACGGAGAATGCCAAGCGGCAGCCAGGACTGATGCTCAGCCTGATCAGTTTTTTGGCGGAACAAAGCATGCACCCTTGTGTCCCGATCTTGTCCCAGGCCGAACTGCGTCTGTTGTTTCCGGAAAAAGAAGATGTGACAGGGATTGCGGAAAGCAACCTGGGACATTTGTTCCGCAAATGTGTACGGGAGGCAAAAGAGGCTGGGGAGCTGGTTGACGGCATTACTGAGGATGAGGCGGTCATGCTGTTGTTCACGATTTTTTACGGCGGGTATTTGTCGGCCCATCTCTGGCGCTCGCCGGATGCGATGGCGACGTATGAAGTGCATTTAAAACCACTGATGAGGTAGGTGTTGTTTTGTGGCAAACGTATTCCCCGGGCGCTTTACGGCGCAAATCGACGGACCTTTTGTCGTCTTTGTCATTGGCATGCGCATCAATCGATACTGGGCAGTGCACAAATGGGTTCCGGTGGCGAAGGCAATGGGCGGGATGGTCAAGGAACTGTACCAGCATCCGGAGCTGGGCTTCCTCGGCACGAGCTTTCACATGAATTCGCGGGAGCTGACGCAGATTCAATACTGGCGTTCCTACGAACATCTGGAGAACTATGCGCGCCACGGTCATCAGCATCTGACGGCGTGGCGAAATTTCAACAAGCGCATCGGCACGGACGGCAGTGTCGGGGTCTTCCATGAAACGTACCTCGTGGAAGCAGGAAAATACGAGTGTCTGTACGCCAACATGCCGGTCTGGGGACTGGCGCAGGCGGGAGAGCATGTGCCTGCGGTCGGCAAAAAGGAGACGGCGAGAAGAAGACTGGGGGGAGACAACGAGCCTGCCGTTCCCAGCCCGCAGTAAGTAAAATAGTAAAAGTCGTCGCGTGGTCTTTTCGCAATACAATCAGCTGGGCATCTCCAATTTGTAGTAACCGCTCATACAACTATGGGGTTTTGTGAACGCCTGACGCCTTTACAGCAAACGAGCCGATCAAGTAAAGTGGGAATATTGGCAAACCTTTTGACTCGGGTTACATGCTGCGGAGGAGTGGGAACGTGAAACAAAATCGCGTCTGGCTGTTGCTTTTCTTTTGCAACCTGTTTTGGGCGGGCAATTACGTCTTCGGCAAGTACGTCATTACGATGCTCAGTCCCTTGTGGCTGACTTTTGCGCGCTGGGCGCTGGCGCTGATCGTCCTGATTCCGCTGGCGCATCTGATGGAGAAGCCGGACTGGAGGCAGGTGGGGAAGCAGTGGCTGCCGCTTGCGGTGCTGGGGCTGACCGGTGTGATCGGCTACAATATGTTCCTGTACTCGGCGCTGGTCTATACATCGGCGACCAACGCGGCTCTGGTCACAGCACTCAATCCGGGGGTCATCGTACTGTTTTCGTTTTTTCTGCTGCGTGAAAAAATTACCCGCGTGCAGGCGGCCGGTTTTGTGCTTTCGCTGGTCGGCGTCATGGTCGTTTTGACGCGAGGCGAGTTGATGCAGATTTTTGCCGCGGAGTACAATCGCGGCGATCTGCTGACGTTGGGCGCTGTGCTGGTCTGGACGTTGTATTCGATCATCGGCAGACGGATCAAAGGCGTCAAGCCGATTACGGCTACTGCCGCCTCGACGGTGCTCGCCGTGCTGATCATGCTGCCCTTTGCCATCGCCCAAGGGGTTGATTTTACGGCAATGGATGCGCTCGGGATCACCGGCTTTTTCTACATCGTCGTGTTTCCTTCGATTTTCTCCTTTGTTTTCTGGAATAAGGCGGTACGTGAATTGGGAGCGAACAAGGCGGGGATCACCCTCAATCTGATCCCGGTGATTACGGCGGTGATCAGCGTGATTCTGGGAGAGGGCATCACGGCTGCGCAGATTTGGGGCGGTCTGCTGGTCATCACAGGAGTCGTGCTGGCTTCGGGAGTTACCGGGATGATGCGGGAGAGGAGAAGGGAGGCTTCTTCGAGGCTATAGGGAGAGAAACCGCTTTTCCAGCCTCCGCTCGGGTCTGCGTCCTGCATGGAAGCATGGACTGCCCGCTCCGCTGTCCCTGACGGGGAAGCGCAAAAGCAGATACCGCTCCGCAGCCTGATCAGGGTTGCGCTTCTGTTTCCCGTCATGCACAGCTCCGCTCGTTTGGGCTCCGAAATAAGCTCGCCTGAAATTCGGTTTCACAGCGAGCTTTTTCCCTTGATAGCCACTAGGAGAAGAATATTTCCATGCGCCGCCCATCGCGGAGTTCGCGCCCAGCGGAGCGCCGACTGGCGGGAGAAAGAATCGCAACCTTGGCTATTCGTCGAAGCGACGGCTGCTTTTGCGATTCCCCGCCAGTCGGGGCGTAGCGGACAGTCTATTCCCCCTGGGGACGTAGCCTGGGCAAAGCAGGGGAATCTTCTTCTCCCCACTCTCAAAACGAAAAAAGGCTTCCGTCAGCAAATCGACGGAAGCCTTTGTAATTGGGTGGGTGCTGTAACGAACGTATTTGGTAAATCGGGTAGCTGTGAATTACGCGTTAACAGGAGCAGCTTCGTCCAGCAATTGACGAAGTACCGTTTGCAGAATACCACCGTTGCGGTAGTAGTCTACATCTACCATCGAGTCGAGACGTACAATCACATCGAACGTGAACGTGCTGCCGTCTGTGCGGGTAGCTGTTACTTTTACGCGTTGACCTGGTTGTACATCGTCGGACAGTCCTTCGATGCTGAAGGTTTCAGTTCCGTCGATACCCAGAGACTTCCAGCCTTGGCCATCAGCAAATTGCAGCGGCAGTACGCCCATACCTACCAGGTTGGAGCGGTGAATACGCTCGAAGCTTTCTGCGATAACAGCTTTGATGCCCAACAGGAAGGTACCTTTTGCTGCCCAGTCACGGGAAGAACCAGTACCGTACTCTTTACCAGCCAGTACGACAAGCGGAGTGCCGTCAGCCTGATACTTCATGGAAGCATCGTAGATGGACATAACTTCGTCGGTTGGCAGGTATTTGGTTACGCCGCCCTCTGTGCCAGGAGCCACTTGGTTGCGGATACGGATGTTGGCAAACGTACCGCGCATCATGACATCGTGGCTTCCGCGACGAGCGCCGTAGGAGTTGAAGTCTTTGCGCTCCACGCCTTTCGATTGCAGATAGATACCTGCCGGGCTGGTTGGCGCGATGTTTCCTGCAGGGGAGATGTGGTCGGTCGTCACAGAGTCGCCAAACAGTGCGATCGTTTTGGCTCCTTTGATGTCTTCGATATGACCTACGTCACCTTGCAGGTTCTTGAAGAATGGCGCTTCCTGAATGTAGGTGGAGTTTGGATCCCACTCGTACAGATCGCCAGTTGGTACATCGATTTTGTTCCACGCTTCGTTTTGCGTGAACACTTGGCCGTATTGAGCGCGGAAGAGTTCCGGATTCATCGCTTTGCCCATGGCAGCGGAAATCTCTTCTGGCGTTGGCCAAATATCTTTCAGGTAAACTGGCTGTCCATCCTTGCCGGTACCGATTGGCTCGTTTGCCAGGTCGATGTCGACAGTACCTGCCAGCGCATAGGCGATGACCAGTGGAGGAGAAGCCAGGTAGTTTGCTTTTACTTGTGCGTGGATGCGGCCTTCGAAGTTGCGGTTACCGGAGAGGACAGCCGCTACAGTCAGGTCTTCATCCGCGATTGCCTTGCTGGTTTCTTCCGGCAGTGGACCGGAGTTCCCGATACAAGTGGTGCAACCGTAGCCGACTACGTTGAAGCCGATAGCATCCAGGGAGTCAAGCAGGCCAGCGTCTTGCAGGTATTGCGTAACGACGCGGGAACCTGGAGCCAGCGAGCTCTTCACGAACGGAGGCTTTTTCAGGCCTTTTTCCACCGCTTTTTTCGCCAGGATACCAGCACCCAGCATAACGCTTGGGTTGGATGTGTTCGTACAAGACGTGATCGCTGCGATGACGACAGAACCTGTTTTCAGCGTAGCAGTCTCGCCGTTTGGATAGGTAACTGGCGCTTGTGCCGCGATTTTTTCTTCGGACAGACCGAAGCCGCCTTTTTCGATTGGCGCACGCAGGCTTTCGTTGAAGGCTTTCTTCATGTCGGTCAGCTCTACGCGGTCTTGCGGACGTTTTGGACCAGCCAGGCTCGGTACGACAGTGGACAGATCCAGTTCCAGTGTCTCCGAGAAGACTGGGTCTGGCGTGTCATCTGTACGGAACAGGCCTTGTTCCTTGGTGTATGCTTCGACCAGGGAAATGAGTTTTTCGTCGCGACCAGTTTGGCGCAGGTAGTTGAGCGTTTCAGCGTCAACCGGGAAGAAGCCCATCGTCGCGCCGTACTCAGGAGCCATGTTGGCGACAGTAGCGCGGTCAGCCAGAGAAATGCTGGACAGGCCAGTACCGTAGAATTCTACGAATTTCCCTACCACGCCTTTTTTGCGCAGCATTTGGGTAACAGTCAGAGCCAGGTCAGTTGCAGTCGCTCCCGGGCTCAGTGTTCCGGTCAGTTTGAAGCCGACAACTTCAGGTGTTACGAAGTACATTGGTTGACCCAGCATGCCTGCTTCTGCCTCGATACCGCCGACGCCCCAACCAACGACGCCAAGACCGTTGATCATGGTCGTGTGGGAGTCTGTACCGACGAGAGAGTCCGGGAATGCAACCAGTTCGCCGTCTACTTCACGAGTAGCCACGACGGATGCGAGGTACTCCAGGTTTACCTGGTGAACGATACCGGTAGCCGGAGGAACAGCGCGGAAGTTGTCAAACGCTGTTTGCGCCCAGCGCAGGAAGCGGTAGCGCTCTTGGTTGCGTTCGAATTCCAGCTTCATGTTGTTTTCCAGAGCATTCGGGTTGCCGAAGTCGTCAACCATGACAGAGTGGTCGATAACCAGGTCTACAGGAACCAACGGGTTGATTCGTTTTGGATCTCCACCTGCACGCTTCATGGCGATACGCATCGCAGCCAGGTCTACAACCGCAGGTACGCCGGTAAAGTCCTGAAGAACGATACGTGCTGGCATCAACGGAACTTCCTTGTTGCTGTCGCGACCTTTGGTCCAGTTCGCCAGTTGTTGTACGTGTTCTTTTGTGATGGCACGGCCGTCAAATTGACGTACAGCCGCTTCCAGCAGCACTTTAATGGAGAACGGAAGCTTGGATACATCACCAATGCCTTGTTCTTCCAACCCTTGCAGACGATAGTACACGTACGACTTGTCGCCTACTTGAAGGGAAGATTTCACTTTGTAAGCATCTTTGATAGACAATGAAAACAACCTCCCTTTCCTGACTTGAAGTTTCATCAGACGAAACTCAGTTTCGTGAATTGATTACGAATTTATTATACTCGATTTGTTTGTGCTCATCTACCCTAAATTCATCATTTATATACAAAATCATTCGAAAGCAAACAGGAAAATTTTTTTTCGCGAGAGCAGTAATAACAAGACTTCCTGTATTATCCCGTTTATACTCTGTTTACATTCATGCGATATGGTTTCTCTGGAGAAAACAAAGGCCGCGTCGCCCGAATTTCGTACCGCGGGCTGCACGTTGGGAAGGAGAGAAACCCCGTGATTTTGTTACAATTAACAAAAGATGCAAACAAGGAGAAATCGATATGAGAGAACAGGCCAAACAACCATCCACGTTGGGCAACTGGCGTCCGTTTGTCCGGTTGATTCGTGATACAAAACCATCCAAGCTGAAAATCGGCATCGCGCTGTTTATGAGCGTGGCGACTACGATCGTCAGTCTGATCATCCCGCTGTTTACGGCAAATCTCGTGGACAGCTTCACGATGGCTTCCATTACCGGCGGACAACTGGTCCTGCTGGCTGTCGCATTCCTCGCACAGGCGGTGGCGAGCGGTTTGTCCATCTACCTGCTGAACCACGTCGGCCAGGGCATTGTCGCCGCACTCCGCGATCGGCTGTGGAAAAAGCTGCTCGTCCTGCCTGTCACCTACTACGACAACCATCGGACGGGTGAGACGATCAGCCGGATGACCAATGACACCTCGGTCGTCAAAGGGCTGATCAGCGACCATCTGGCGACCTTTTTTACCGGGATCATCTCGATCGTAGGCTCGATCGCGACGCTGCTGTACCTCGATTGGCAGATGACCTTGACGATGCTGATCGCTGTGCCGCTGTCGGCAGCGATTCTCGTTCCGCTGGGCAGGCAAATGTACAGAATCTCCAAAGGCTTGCAGGCGGAGACGGCGAGCTTCACGACGGTTATGAACCAGGTGCTGTCTGAAGTGCGGCTCGTGAAGGCGTCCAACGCGGAGACACGCGAGTACGAAAACGGGAAAAACGGCATCAACAACCTGTTCCGTTACGGGCTGAAGGAAGGTCGCGTGCAGGCGATGATCGGGCCGCTCGTCTCGTTCGTTATCATGCTGCTGCTGGTTGTGATCATGGGGTATGGCGGCATGCGCGTCTCCACGGGTGCGCTGACGGCCGGCGAGCTTGTCGCCTTCATCTTGTATCTCGTGCAAATCGTCATGCCGCTCGGCCAGTTCACGCAGTTTTTCACCCAACTGCAAAAGGCGATGGGTGCAACCGAGCGGATCATCGAGACGCTGGAGGCCGAGGAGGAGGATCATCAGTCGGGACGTACACTGGAAAAGGCAGACCTGCCGATTCATGTAGAGCACGTGGTGTTTGCCTACGAAAATGGCGAAACGATTTTGGACGACGTCAGCTTTACGATCGAACCAGGCAAAGTGACTGCCATCGTCGGCCCGAGCGGCAGCGGGAAGACGACGCTGTTCTCGCTGATCGAGCGTTATTACCAACCCGTTAGCGGTACGATCCGGCTGGGAGAAGATCCGATTTCCGCGTTTACGTTGCCGTCTTGGCGCGGTCAAATCGGGTACGTCTCCCAGGAAAGTCCGCTGATTGCCGGCACGATCCGCGAAAACATCTGCTACGGTCTCGACCGATCCGTCAGCGAAGAGGAACTGCGGCATGCAGCCCGGATGGCATACGCCGACGCGTTCATCGACGAGCTTCCGCACGGGTATGAAACCCAGGTCGGGGAGCGAGGCGTCAAGCTCTCGGGTGGTCAGCGCCAACGCATCGGGATCGCCCGCGCGCTGTTGCGCGATCCGCGCTTGCTGATGCTGGATGAGGCGACCTCCAGTCTGGACAGCAAATCGGAAATCATCGTGCAGGAGGCGCTGAACAATCTGATGAAAGGGCGGACGACGCTCGTCATTGCCCACCGTCTGTCTACGGTCGTCGATGCCGATCAGATCATTTTCATGGATAAAGGAAAAATCACGGGCAAAGGAACGCACGAGGAGCTGTTCGAAAGCCATGCCATGTACCGCGAGTTTGCTACGCAGCAACTGCGGATTCGGGAGAGGGTGTGAGCCGATGGCAAAACTGTTGGTCGTAGACGACGATCCGCACATTCGCGAGCTGGTCAGCTTGTTTTTGCGCAAGGAAGGTTTCGAGATCATCGAGGCGGAGGACGGTGAACAGGCTTTGGCCGTGTTGGAGCATGGGCCGGTCGATCTCGTCATCCTCGATATTATGATGCCTCGCATGGATGGCTGGGAGCTGTGCCGCGAACTGCGGCGCCATTATGACATCCCGCTGCTGATGCTGACGGCAAAAGGGGAGACCTCGCAAAAAGTGAAAGGGTTCGAGCTGGGCACGGATGACTACCTGGTTAAGCCATTCGAGCCAGCCGAGCTGGTCGTGCGCGTGAAGGCGCTGTTGAAGCGGTACCGGATCGCAGCGTCGCAAACCGTGCAAGTCGGCTCTCTGCACCTGAGCCGTGACACGTATGAAGTCAGGCAGGGCAGCGAGTTGCTGGCGATTCCGCCCAAGGAGTTTGAGCTGCTGTTTCTTTTGGCTAGCCATGCAGGCAGGACCTTGCCCCGCGAGCAGTTGATCGAACAAATATGGGGCTACGATTTTGAAGGAAATGAACGCACTCTCGATGTGCACATCAATCGCCTGCGGGAGCGATTCCGGGAAGACGAAAGCGGCGTTTCCATCCGGACGGTGCGCGGTCTCGGGTACCGGCTGGAGGTGAGCCCGTGGGAGTAAGTCCGCAAAACAAAAAGTGGCTCCGGCTGGTCGGCTTGA
Source organism: Brevibacillus sp. TJ4 (assembly GCF_044627595.2). Taxonomy (NCBI): domain Bacteria; kingdom Bacillati; phylum Bacillota; class Bacilli; order Caryophanales; family Paenibacillaceae; genus Brevibacillus; species Brevibacillus sp. TJ4. The sequence continues at coordinate 1,146,602 of NZ_CP185865.1, forward strand.
TTGCCTTCCTTGCCTATCTGACGCTTTGCTGGGCCGCCGCTTTCGAGATCGCCAATTGGCTTCATCTCAAGACAGGGCTGCTCTCGTCGGAATTCGCCCGCGGTCTGGTCAGTCTGCTGACAGGTTTCTTCCTATTTATACTGACTGGCTTGATCACCTCTTTGTTCATCCCGAAGCGCCATGTGGAGCTGTTTCAAACATTGATCGATGCCTTCCGGCGGATCGCCAACGGAGATTTCAGCGTCAGACTTGAGATGAAGGGTGACCACCGGTTCACGCAATTGGTGGAAGGAATCAACCACATGGCGGAGCAGTTGAACGAAATGGAGCGGATGCGCCAGGAGTTCATTTCCGATGTGTCGCACGAAATCCAGTCACCGCTGACGTCGATCAGCGGCTTTGCCCGCGCTTTGCGCGACGATACGCTCAGCGCGGCGGAGCGTGAGCGCTATCTCGACATCATCGAAACCGAGAGCAGCCGCCTGTCCAAGCTGAGTGAAAATCTGCTCAGGCTCACTTCGCTGGAAGCCCGTCAGGACCCGTTGGTAAAAAGCCGCTACAGGCTCGACCTGCAACTGCGCAATGCGATGCTCGTCTGTGAACCGCAGTGGCTGGACAAGAGAATCGAAATGGAGGGCGAGCTGGAACAGACGGAGATCGCTGCCGACAAAGACATGATGAGCCAGGTGTGGACGAATCTGCTCCACAATAGCATCAAGTTCACTCCGGAGGGCGGTAAAATCTGCGTTCGCCTGCTGCAGCGCGAGCAGGAAGTGGAAGTGACGATTGCGGATACCGGCATCGGGATCGCCAAAGAAGACGTCGAGCGAATCTTTGAGCGCTTTTACAAGGCAGACAAGTCGCGCAACCGTACCGGTGGCGGCAGTGGGCTGGGACTGTCGATCGTCAAGAAAATCGTCGAGATGCATCACGGCCATATCCATGTACAAAGCGAAGCAGGGGAAGGGACGACGATCACGCTGCGGCTTCCCCGGCAATGAATCAGCTTCCTGTAGATGAAAAAAATCCCCGTTTTCCGTCCCGGCGAGAGGATGAAGTGCACCCCTTAAAGTAGACATTGGAAAAACCCCTAGGGAAATCCGATGTATCTTTAGGGGGTGCATTTTTCATGGCAATCAAAGGACAAAAGTTTAAGTCGTATTCGGAAGAAATGAAGATAGAGGCGATTCGTTTACATGTACAAGAAAAATGGACATATCGCCAAATTACTGAACACTTCCAAATTCAAGATAAAGATCGAGTAAAAAGCTGGATGCGAAAATATCGACAGCTTGGGGAGTTTGGACTCCTCGATCAACGTGGGAGGCGCAAAGAGTATATCGACCAGAGTCGGTACGTTCAAAAACTGGAACGGGAGAATGAAATGCTAAAAAAGTGTTTGGAAATCTGGAAACCGGAGGTGTAAGTAGGAAGTATCGCATTATTGAAAGAGTTGCATCGCTGTACACTGTGACAGAGCTTTGCAAGGTTCTGGGGGTCTCGAGAAGCGGATATTATCGTTATTTGGGACGGAAACATATGAACCGGGATCGTGAGATCAAACTGCAGATTCAAGCCATATATACGCAGCGAAAAGGAATTTACGGTTATCGGAGGATAAAAGAAGAGCTGCTACGGCAATACAACAAACGAGTGAATCACAAAAAGGTATTGAAAATCATGCAGGGGCTTGGGATCAAGGCCATCATTCGGCGTAAGCGCACCTATCGTAGTACGTATCAGGTCGCTGAAGCGACTGGTCGTGTTGCCAATAATCTGTTACAACGTGACTTTACCGCAGATAAACCAAATCAGAAGTGGGTCACCGATATCACTCAATTTCGTATTGGAGATGAGCGATTGTTCCTCTCCGCAATAAAAGATTTATACAACAATGAGATTGTGGCTTACCATATGAGTTTACGAAATGACAATGCATTAGTCCTCGAGACGTTTAAGAAAGCTTTTGAAATGCAAAAGGACGTGACCGGACTGATCGTTCACAGCGATCAGGGATTCCAGTACACGTCCCATGCGTACCATGACATGCTGCCTACGGTTGGCGCCCAAATCAGCATGTCCCGTAGAGGCAATTGTTTAGACAATGCCTCTATGGAGAGCTTCTTTTCCCATCTCAAGGTGGAAGCACTCTATCCTTATGATATACGAAGCTTAGAAGAGGCACAAAGGCGAATTGAAGAATATATCCGTTTCTACAATGAGGAACGGATTCAAATCAACCTAAAAAAGCTAACGCCTGTAGAATACAGGCGTCAACTTGCGGCCTAGCGGCCGGGTTTTTCTTACTGTCTACAAATTGGGGTCTTGACCAAGGAGGAAACGAGGATTTTTTTCATTCGGAGCGACTGTATCATGCGCCTATATAGCGGGCGTGCAACGAGCGGGCGAGACTGATATCGTCCGTCCCCTGAACGAGCACGCGACCGTCCGGAAAGACGACGAGTGTATGCGGTTCCGTGTGAAAGCGCAGCAGGAAACGGTTGCGTTCCACCGTGCCGAGCGGGGACAGCCTTTCCGCCAGCGCCTCCAGATCGAGGGAGAGGTTTGCGGTCGGAGAGATTTGTACTGTGTCCCGTCCGCATAGAGATACCGCTTGTCCCTCATCGCTTGGCGGCTGCAAAAAGGAAAACTGCTGTTGGCCGCAGGCTGGGCAGTCAGGTCGTCTCGCATTGGCCACCTTGATCTGTTGATGCTGGTTGTTCCAGATGTCGAAGTGCTCCAGGTTGGGATTGCGCGCATCGTCTGCACCGACCAGCATTTTCAGCGCTTCGGTTGCCTGGTAGGAAGCGACGATGTGAATGATCGGGCCGATGACGCCTGCCGTGTCACAGGTAGCCATCTCGCCCGGATTGGGCGCTTCCGGAAAGAGACAGCGCAGGCAAGGCGTCTGGCCCGGGCGGATCGCGGTAAACGTCCCGGTAGCGCTGACGGCCCCGCCGTACACCCAGGGGATGCCGTGCTTGACACAGACGTCATTGACCAAGTAACGGACCTGAAAGTTGTCGGTGGCGTCCAGCACCAGGTCGACATCGCAAAGCAACTGTTCGGCGTTGTAAGCGGTCAAGTCGGTCACGACCGGTTCGATGCCGACTTCGGAGTTGATCTGTGACAGCTTGGCGTGTGCCGCGATCGCCTTGGGCAGATGCTGTGCCGCATCGGATTCGTCATACAGCATTTGCCGCTGCAAGTTGCTCGGCTCGACAAAATCGCGGTCAATCAGCCGGACAAAGCCGATCCCCGCTCTCACCATGTGATTGGCCAGCACCGTCCCCAGGGCGCCCATGCCGACGATGGCGACCCGGCTTTGCAAGAGCTTCTCCTGACCGGAACGGCCGATCGGGGCGAACAGGATTTGCCGTGAGTAACGTGTGTTCACCGCTTATTTCACTCCTTTGTCGTCGTAGGTGGCAAGCGGGTTCCACGGTCCTTGCTGGTGGCCCTTCCACTCGCTGCCGTCCTCCCACATCTCTTTTTTCCAGATCGGGACGATTTGCTTCAGCCGCTCGATGGCGTACCGTCCGGCTTCGAACGATTCGTTGCGGTGCGGCGTAGCCACCGCGACGATGACGGCGATTTCCTCGATGTGCAGGTCGCCGATCCGATGGTGCATCGCGACCTGGGTGCCAGGCCAGCGCTCCTCGATTTCTGCGGCGATTTGCTTCATTTTTTCTACAGCCATCGGGGCGTAGGCTTCATACGAAAGGTAGACGGTTTTCTGCCCGTGGGTAAACTCGCGAACCGTTCCGACAAAAGTCAGGACCGCTCCGGCGTGCGGATTGCTGACCAGCCGCACCAGCTTGTCGGCGCTCAACGGCTCGCTCGTAATGGCAAAACGCGGCTCCTCTCCGCCGCTGACCGGAGGCAGCAGGGCAATCTCGTCTGTGGCGGCAATGAGCTGGTCGTGGGCAGCGTATTCGTGATTAACGGAAACAAAACAGCTTCCCAGAAGTGGCGAAAGCACTGGATACTGTTCGGCGACAGCGTGCAGCAGGTCAGCGACTGTCGCCTTTTCTGGCAGGGTCAACTGAATCTCACGCTGGTTGGCTTTTTCGGCAAGTCCGGCAAACAAATAAATGGTGATCGTCAAGGTAACTCCTCGCTTCCCGTAGGATAACTACTGCTTCTATGGCTAGAAGATACCATACTTGCGAGGAGATGCCAATGCAGGAGGGCGCATGGGAGCGAGATTCCAATTGCTTTTCTGATGTGCCGAGAGTATGGTAAGGAGAGAAGAGATTACAGGCGGGTACAAGACCCGTTACAAGTGGAGGAAGGGCATGAACGATCAACTGACGCATTTTAATGAACAAAATCGCGCGCGCATGGTGGACGTCTCGGAAAAAGATGTAACCAAGCGGGAAGCGGTCGCCTGCAGCAAAGTCGTCATGGAGCGCGAGACGCTGGAGCGGATTCGCGAAGGACGCGTAGCCAAAGGCGACGTGCTGGCGGTGGCGCAGGTAGCCGGTGTGATGGCGGCGAAAAAGACGTGGGAGATCATCCCGATGTGCCATCCGCTGCCGCTGACTGGCATCGACATCCGTTTTCACTTTGCTGATGAACAGACGCTGGAGATTGAGGCTGCTGTCAAAACGACAGGCAAGACAGGCGTCGAGATGGAGGCGCTGACCGCAGCCAGTGTAGCCGCGCTGACCGTATATGATATGTGCAAGGCGATGGACAAGGCAATGACGATTGAATCGACGGGTCTCGTCAGCAAGACAGGCGGAAAAAGCGGAGACTTCAGACGGGGAGATCGCTAATCGTGGAGAAAAAATGGAGAGCGTATCCAGGCAGCATACGGCTATTGGCTATTGCTGCTGTTATTTCGTCTACCGGAATGGCTTGTATCTGGCCGCTGGTCACCATTTACATCAGCGATCACCTGGGAAAATCGCTGACAGTCGCCGGATTGATGCTGATGCTCAACCAGGGAGCGTTTCTCGGCGGCAGTGTCCTCGGCGGGCTGCTGTTTGACCGTTGGGGCAAAATCCGCACACTGGTCATCGCGTCGATCGGCGTAATTCTGATTTCCATTGGTTTGGCCGTGACCGAAAACTTCACGGCGTATGCAGTGCTGTTGCTCTTGCACGGTCTTTTTTACGGGATGTCATCCCCGGTTATCAACGCGTTCGCGGTTGTGCTGTGGCCGCAGGGCGGACGCAAAGGGATCAACATGATTTACGTTGCGCAAAATGCAGGCGTTGCCGCAGGTGCTGCGCTGGGCGGAGTGCTGGCCAGCGTCTCGTTTTCCTGGACGTTTCTCGGCAATTCCATGTTGCAAGTCATCGCGCTATTGCTTTTCACGATCGGACTGCCGCGCTATATCCGGCAGGGAGCGGTCAATACGGGGCAAATGGCCGTGCAAGGGCAGGGAGAAAGTGCAGAACAGACCGACATCGACAGGCCGTTTTTGTCGCGAAAGGCAATCTGGGGAGCGCTGCTTCTTTTGTGTGCAGGTCTGCTGATGAGCTGGATCGTCTATTCGCAATGGACCACTGTACTATCGAGCTACATGCAGTCACTGGGCATTTCCCTGAATCAGTACAGCCTGCTGTGGACGCTGAACGGGGCGCTGATTTTGCTCGGACAGCCGTTGATCTCGTGGGTGATCCGCCGGTTCGCCCGCACGCTGATCGCGCAAATGCTGCTTGGCTCCTACATCTTCGCCCTGTCGATGCTGATCCTCACGCAGACGACAGTGTACGCCGGATTTTTCCTCGCGATGTTCGTGATGACGCTGGGAGAAATGCTGGTCTGGCCGGCTGTTCCGACGGTGGCTGCCCAGTTTACGCCGCCGGGCAAAGAAGGCTTTATCCAAGGGCTGGTGACGGGTACCAGCTCGGCGGGTCGCATGCTCGGACCGCTGTGTGGCGCCATGGTGTTTCAAGCGTACAGCGCATCAGGGCTGCTGTATACGATGACGATGCTCGCTTTGATGTCGGTAGGCTTTTTTGCCCTGCATCACCGGATCGTAAAGCGCAGCAGCAAGCCGCAGCCCCCTGTTACGGTCGTCGGAAAAATGTAAGGCGGGCAGGAGCGAAGACGTTCTTGACATGCTGGCGCAAGCTCCAGTAGTATGAAGGAGATTCAATACATTACATTCCGTGTGTTTTACTTAGTATTTCGACTTTTGGAATGGTTACAGCCCCTTTCCACAACAGGGGCTTTTTTTCGTAGCAGACAAGAAGAGGTACTCTCTAGTTATAAGGAAAGGATCTGAAGAACATGCGCATCCAGCCATCCCAGATGATCGATCGACTGCCGACCCAATTTTTTGCCACATTGGTGGCGAAGGTAAACAAGGTGGTAGCCGCCGGACATGACGTGATCAACCTGGGCCAGGGAAATCCTGATTTGCCCACACCTGCCCACATCGTAGAAGAATTGCAGGCGAGCGCTGCCGATCCCCTGCATCACAAATACCCGCCATTTTCCGGTCGGCTGGAGTTGAAACGGGCGGTTGCCCACTGGTACAAGCAGGAGTTTGACGTCGATCTTCACCCCGAGGAAGAAGTGGCGATCCTGTTCGGCAGCAAGACGGGACTGGTGGAAATTTGCCAAGTGCTGATGAACCCCGGCGATGTCGCGCTTGTTCCGGACCCTGGCTACCCCGATTACTGGTCGGGTGTGGCGGTCGTCGACGGGCGCATGGTGATGATGCCGCTGACGGCGGAGAACAAATTCCTGCCCGATTACAGCAAGCTCTCCCAGGCGGATTTGGAGCGCGCCAAGCTGATGTTCCTCAATTACCCGAACAACCCGACGGCGGTAAATGCGCCGTATGAGTTCTACGAGGAGACGATCCGCTTTGCCCGCAAAAACGAAATCGTCGTTTGCCACGATTTCGCCTACGGAGCGATCAGTTACGACGGCAAGAAGCCGGTCAGCTTTTTGCAGGTGCCGGGCGCCAAAGAGGTAGGGGTAGAGTTCTACACGCTGTCCAAGACTTACAACATGGCGGGCTGGCGCGTCGGGGCAATGGTCGGCAACCGCGAGCTGGTGCGTCTGATCAATCTCATCCAGGACCACTATTATTGCAGCCTGTTCGGTGCCGTACAGATGGCGGCGGCACGGGCGATGACGGATTCCCAGGATTGTGTGCGCGAGCTCGTCGCGGTCTACGAAGGACGCCGCAACGCATTGTTTTCCAGCTTGCACCGCATCGGCTGGGAGGCACAGCCGTCGCAGGGCTCGTTTTTTGCCTGGCTGCCTGTGCCAGAGGGCTACACGTCGGAGAGCCTGTCTGATCTGCTGTTGGAAAAGGCGCATGTGGCAGTCGCGCCTGGCATCGGCTTTGGACCGCATGGAGAGGGATACGTGCGCGCCGCCTTGCTCTCGGATGAGCAGCGCCTGGCAGAAGCGGTGCAGCGAATCGAGCGTCTGAGTTTGTTTGCCAAGGCACGCTAGGGAGAATATAAAAAAACGCATCGGCGAGAACAGCCGGTGCGTTTTTTTGTGTCCCGTATTCGGCACGATGGAAGAGCCAAGCAATCACCTTTTTGCAACAGGATGAATAGCATGGGAGCATGGGCGAGAGGCTATAAAAAAACAGATGCTGTCATTCTCAATAAAAATCATTCTCATTGTTGACAGATAATGATTTTCATTATACGATGGGTTTGTTGTTAATGATAATTACTCTCAGAGGGAATACATACCAGGGCAGGAGGGCATTATGGGCTATCAGATCAACGGTTACACCGATATGTATACGGTGATCGCCAACGAGCGAAAAATCGGCGGTGCCATCGAAGCAGGCACGATTCGTCTGCGTACGGGAGAAGTATTTGCCAATGCGGTTCTCACTCGTATGGAAATGTCTGGTACGAACTTTTGCTCGATCGGCTTTGTGACCGAAGAAGGCAAGCGGTACATCGTCCACGTTGACGATGTGAGCATGATTGCCGATGCACGCCATGTCCCTGTCTGTGAGCTGACCAATGAATACATGCGCGCGGAAAAGACCGCCGAACGCCTCAAACGCCTCAAGCGACTGTGTGAACTGAACGAAGGAAGCTGTACCCCGACGTTCCAGGAAGAGGCGACACAACTGGCGTACGACATCGGGCTGGAGCTGGCGCGTGCCCACGTCACACTCTCGTTTTTGCCAACCAACGACAATGCACGGGTCGTGCGTATCGCCTGACGAGACCATCTGATATTTCAACCCACCATAATTGGTGGGTTTCTTTGCGTAAACGTCCTTTATTTGAGCGGATAGGTCAGTAGGACAAAGCCATCCTCGTCCAGTCCATGCTCGATAAAGCCTGCTTTTCGAAAGCATTTGATGCTTGCGATATTATCTTGTTCGATACCAATTTCGATTGTTTCCACCGAAGAAAGTTCGGGGCGTTTGAGCAGGGCGTCAATCATTCGCTTGCCGTATCCTTGATTGCGCAAGGAAGGATTCGTGAGCAGGCTGACCGAGGCTGTACCGTCTGTATATCGTTCCAGATCGATATTGCCGACGGGTTGGCTGTCTACATACACCATCCATGAAAAATAATCCGGGTTTCGTTGGACGTAGTCAAACCATTCTTGTAACGGCAGCATACCGTTTAACCGTTGTGCAACTTCGTGATCTGTAAACCACTGTTCCAAAATAGCAAGCCTGTTCTGATCCAATTCGAAAAATTCCATAGCATATTCACTCCATGAATGAAGATGTTGTATACGTCAATTGTAGCAAATACGCTGCTCGATTGCTTTTTGTGTAAAAAAACATCCCCCCAGCCAAGCCCCGAAATAGCTAAAACCTATCCCTCGATAGCTAGCGGTGATTGGACTTTCTATCATGGCAGTGATAAAACAAGATTAAACAAAATCAGGGGGGACCGATCATGGAGTATTCATTTTCAAAATCATCAGAAGCGTTATCTTCTTCGGTTGTCCGGGAAATCTTGAAGCTCACCCAGGGCAATAGCATCTTGTCGCTGGCAGGAGGATTGCCTGCTGCTGACTCTTTTCCCGTCGCAGAAATGCGTGAAGCGTTCAACCGCGCTTTCGAACAAGGCTCGACTTCGCTGCAGTACGGATTGACAGATGGCTATTTGCCGCTGCGCCAGTGGATCGTAAAGCGCATGGCGCAAAAACAGATTCAGGTAAGTGTAGACAATATGTTGGTCACCACCGGCTCCCAGCAGGCCGTCGACTTGCTTACGCGTGTCTATCTGGACAAAGACGACGTCGTGCTGGTAGAAAATCCGACGTATTTGGCTGCGATTCAGCTTTTCCAATTCCGCGGAGTTCGCGTCATTCCGGTGGATGGGGATGATGAGGGCATGGACTTGGATGATTTGGCAAACAAAATTGCGAAATACCGTCCGAAAATGGTCTACGTCATTCCTACCTTCGCAAACCCGACCGCAAAAGTGTGGAGCATGGAACGCCGCCTGGGGTTGCTCCGCCAGTGCCGTGAACACAATATTCTGATTTTGGAGGACGATCCGTACGGCGAGATCCAGTTTGACGGCGAGCCGCCGTATCGCTCTCTCTTTTCGCTGGATGAGCATCCGCACAATTCCTGTGTTGTGTACACCAGCACCTTCTCCAAGATCGTCGCCCCCGGTCTTCGCACAGGGTGGGCACTCGGAGACGAACGTGTCATCCAGATGATGGTCAAGGCGAAGCAGGCAGTCGACCTGCAGTCCAGTACGATTGACCAGGTGGCACTGTACCAGCTGCTGTCGCAATTCGATCTGGACAGCCACATCGAGAAAATCCGGGAGTCGTACAAAGAGCGAATGGAGTGGATGCACGAACTGATGACCCGCCAGCAGTGGGAAGGGATCACCTGGCAAAAGCCGCGGGGCGGGATGTTCCTCTGGGTCACGCTGCCAGAGCACATCATTTCTGCCGAACTGCTGAAAGTCGCGGTGGCAAAAGGCGTCGCTTTCGTTCCCGGCGAAGCGTTCTACGCATCGGATACGAAAACGAACACGCTGCGACTCAACTACACGCTGCTCAACCGCGAAGATACCGAGCTGGCGATTTCGCGCCTGGGCAGTGCGATCGAGGAGTACAGCAAGGTCGTTGTTCCCTGACAGATCAAAAAAAGCATATAGAAGAACAGCCAGGCAGGGGGATGATCGCCCAGCTTGGCTGTTTTTTTGATCGCGCCTTCAACGATACTAAGCCCAATGAAAAAGGAGCTGTCTTCTGCACGAAATGACAGCTCCTTTTGCTATTTCGCTTATTCTTCTGTCTCTTCCAGCGTGCAGATCGCGCTTGGGCGCTTGATGCGCAGAACGACGCACTCGTAGACGCGGAACAGGCTGTTCATTTGTTCGTCGCCCAGGAAAGAGGTGTCGAAGTCTTCTGCCACTGCCAGATCGAGATTGTGGCGGCCTGTGGCGACCAGTACACCGGAGCGGCCTTTGATCGCCGGAGACTGGTAGACGCCGTCTGTGACCAGATTGCGCACATGCTCGATTTCCAGTACGTTGGTGCCTTTGTGCACGCGGTGCAAGAGGGCGTACAGCTCTGGTGATACGACCAGCGCATACGGACCGCTGTGGCCCATTTTCAGCAGCTTGTTGCGCGCTTCGACAATATCGGCGAAGGCGTTGCCTGATTCCATCCAGTCGCTTTTCAGATGTGTCAGGCGGCCTTTGACGTTCATCAGGCCGGGCAGGTCGAACTCGGCAGCGCCGTTAAAAATCAGGTCGTCCTCCATCAGGGCGCAGCCGGATGCGGCATTGGCAGCCGCTCCCATGTCAAGCGGCATGCCCAGCGTACGGGCTTGCGCCACGTCACGCCAGTAGAGCATGAAATCCTTGTAGAGGATCGGAATGGTCATGCTCACTCGCTTGCTTGGCTGGGTCATCTCCAGCGATTCGCCGCGCAGGCTGAGTCCGCCGAAGCGGGATTCTTCGTACACGTCGTTGGTGATCGTCTGTATGCCTTCCCCCAACGGTCCGTAGATATCGATGAAACGGCGTCCGACCAGCTGGCGGCGAGCCATTTCGATTACGGTTTCGTCCAGTTGCTTCCATTCCTGATGCGTCAGTGGAGAGTCCGGGTATTTGCTCAGCTTGTCCATTTTATTACCTCCAGAGTAAACGGGATAGTATCCTTACATGCTTTGGCCTTTCAAACTGCCGACGGTCAGCCCTTTTTTGGATGGAGCCGGCTGGGCAGCAGGGGCAGCGTCTGTGTGCCGATTGATGACGGCTGCCACGCCCTTTGGAGCAGTAGCCGATACTTTGAAATGATCCACCTGGTGAACGTCATGCCCTTCGTCGTGGTCGACCAGGGACGGATGAGATACGTCGGAGAGGCGTTCGCTCAGCTTCGCCACGGTCTCCTTTACCGTCAAGTAATCCTCATGTGTCGTCGCGCGCATGCGATCCAGATCAAGCCTTGTCTCTTCGTCCTGGAATTCATACAGGGCGAGCTCCAGATGCTCACGGAAATTGTGCAAGCCGAACCGCTCCAGGTTGACGTCGGACAGCAAGCGGGACAGTTCGCGGTCGCTCAGCCCGTCCGCTTTTTTGCCGGACGAGAGCGATTGCAAATAGGGGAGCAGCTCCTTGAGCCGATCCAGTCGTTGTTCCTCTTCCTCCAGAATGTGGTGATAGTACAAGCGTGTATGTTCATCCTCGGCCGCGTCAATGACAGGCTGGATCAATCCCATGAAGCGATTGATGTACCCGGATGTCCGTTCAAAAATGGCGTGTAGTTGGGAAATCTCTTGCACCCTCGCCACCTCCTCGCAATAATCTGTTCCTTGATTATACCTTTGCAAAAATAGGCAGGGCAAGGGCAATGTACGGACAATTCCAGTTCCAGGAGAAATCCGAAAAATTTGTAGGAGGAGAGTATTGTCAAATGCAATTGGGAATGATAATATTTATCAATAAGAGTGATATTCATTATCAATTAGAAGTCAACAGTGGTCCGATCATAGATGAAGCAAACGAATTTGAAGGAGGAACATGCAATGTCATCCATACTCGTTATCGGCGGAGATCGCTTGGGGAATATCGTTGATTTGTTACAGCAGCAGGGCTTTCGTGAGATCCACCACGTGACGGGCAGAAAAAGCTCGCAGACCGGGGTGAAAATTCCCGCAGGTGTCCATATGATTCTCGTACTGACCGATTTCGTCAACCACAACCTGGCAAAAACCGTCAAGAGCCAGGCCAAGGATCGCGAACTGCCTATCGTCTTCTGCAAGCGTTCTTGCTCGGCAATCGCCAAAGCATTCGACTTGACTGCCTAGCTCCTCATACATACGGCTGCGGCCGGGAACAATAGGGGCAGAAAAGGAAAGATCATACGGAGGTATGTGACATGAACGAGCATCACCTTGATGAGCTTCCCCTTGCACAATTGACGCCCCAGCAGCTTGAGCAGTTGCAGCAGGCCGAAAAAGAAATCAACCAGGAAGGCAAATCGATCTATTTGATTGCCTTTGAAAAAGAGACCCCGTCGCAGTGACGGGGGTTTTTTCATGTAAAGACGAATTGCTCCAGTTGCAGCTTTAGCGCATCGATTCCGATGGCAAAGCCCAGACATTGGCTGGACTGGATGATAAAAGCGTTTAACCCCACAACTTCCCCGTTGAGATTGATCAAGGGACCGCCGCTGTTCCCGGGATTGATCGCAGCATCTGTCTGGAAAATTTCTTCGTACATGCGCTTGGCAACCTGCAATCGCCTGTTTTTCGCGCTGATGATTCCTGCCGTTACCGAGTTTTCCAAACCGAGTGGGGAACCACATGCTCACAAAGAAGCAAACGGAGGCAAGCCTCAAGCCCGCGTGATCGCCGGACACCTAGCGAAACTGAAGCAGGTGCAGGACAACTTCAGCCTGGCTGTTCGCGGCGGGAGCCGGGCGGACTGTTTCCGCCTCAATACGCCAAACGAGACAGCTGATGAGCTGCTTGCGTTCTTCTTGTGTAGCGCAAGCCCAGATCCGCTCCCAGTCGAGCAGGAAAGACTCATACTCATCTATTGGCACGGATGCAGCGAAGGCAGCTTGCCGTTTTTGCAGCAATGCCCGCACAGCCGCCTTCGCTTCCGTCTGGTAGCCGTGCAGCTGTCGAAGCAGCGCCTGCTCCAGCCGATCTTCGCGAATCGCAGCAGCCGTACACAAGCCTTGTCGCTTGCCGCTGCACATATAGTACACATGGCTGTGGATCTTCCCGCTGGTTCCCTGGCTCACTGCCTTTTTGCCGCGAAGCGGGGAGTGGCAGCGCGAGCAGAAAAGCACGCCGGAAAAAGCAAAGGAGGAAGCGAGTGTGCGCGGGTGATGGGTGGTCCGTTCGGCAATTCGTCTCTGGGCACGGAGAAAAGTCTCGTCATCCACGATCGCAGCGTGGACAGCTTCTTCCAGGAGCGTTTGTTCCGACTGCTTTTGCCGCTGTGCGGAAGGGCTGTGATTCCAGCGCAGGGCGCCACAGTAGACCGGGTTTTTCAGCAGCCGCAGGACGGCGCTGGCAGTCCAGCGGGCGCCGTTTTTGCCGCGAAATCCTTGGCGATTCGCTTCCTCGGCAATCTGCCTGGGCGAATTGCCGAATACATACTTGGCAAACATCGAGCGTACCAGCTCGGCTTCCTCGGGCTGCACCTGCAAGCGTCCATTCTGCAGTACATAGCCAAATGGCGCCGGGCCGCCGGGGCGTTTGCGCTCCCGCACCATCTGCCCCATCCCCAGCTTGACCCGCTCCGCCAGGTTTTCCCGCTCCCATTGGGCGAGCGCAGCGACAAGTGTGATAAACAGCCGCCCCATCGCGGTTGTCGTATCGTACACTTCCGTACAGCTTTTGAAATGGACGCCATGCCGTTCAAACTCTTGCAGCAGTTGGTACAAATCCAGCACCGAACGGGTGAGTCGATCCAGCCGGTAGACGAGGACGACATCGATACTGCCGCGGGAGATCGCAGCCAGCATCCGGGCCAGGGCGGGCCGGTTCGTATCTTTGGCGCTGACTCCTTCGTCTGCGAAAATCTCCGCGACCTCCCAGCCTTGGGAGTAGGTATAGGCCAGCAATTTTTCTCGCTGTGCCGCGATGGAAAACCCTTCTCGCGCCTGGTCTTCTGTACTGACGCGAAGGTAGATCGCTGTTCGCATCCGCTTTCCCCCCACCAACACAGGATGCTAGAGTCTACAGCATACTGCCCTGGCTTATGCCAGGAAAAGCGCATCCGGACAGAAAAAAACGCCATGCTCCGTCGCAGGAGATGGCGGTTTTGTCTTCGGGCAGCCTTACATCCATTTTTGACCCCATGCGTGGATGGATTCAATCACAGGCCGCAGTTCTTTTCCTTTTTCCGTCAATTCGTACTCGATACGGACGGGAATTTCCGGGTACACCTTGCGCACCAGAATGTCCTGTTCTTCCAGCTCTTTTAGCCGCTCTGACAGCATTTTATCACTCATCTGCGGTACCGATTCGCGAATGTCCTTGAACCGCACAGTACCGCGTAACAAAACGAGTATGATCAAGCCGGTCCATCTTTTGCCCAGCACGTTCACTGCGCATTCATACTTGGGACATACCAGTTCGCTGTTGTTTTCCTGACTCACGAGGGATTCACCTCTGTACAGCTTAGATTGTATACATTTTATCACACTACGTGCGATTGCGTAAGCAACAGAAGCATAGAAACTGTAGAGTCCTCATCTAGTTATTGCTTTTTTCCTTGTATGTATACGCTCCCCTGCCGGCCAAATTGTTCCTATTTCCCGGTTTCCTCGGTTCGGCTGCGCTCATACATTGGATACGGGGGGAGACATGTGGAAAAACAAGTGGTAATCGGAGTGTTGACTTGGCGATCAGGCAAGCGCTTCGCCGAGCCGGAATACTTGCGCAGACTCGCTTTGGCCGGCCGCGAAGAGGGGGTTCTGGTTTTTTTGTTTTCCCACCAGGACGTATTTACCCGTGAGCGACAGATCAGGGGCTTTGTTCCGCATGGAAAAAACGACTGGAAAGTGCAGTGGTTTCCCTGGCCGAAGGTCGTGATTGACCGCTATCGCCGTCGGGTACCGGCGTACATGAAGCTGCGCAATAGCGACATGTTCTTTTTTGCCAACAGTCCATTCGGGAAAAAGTGGAAAGTGACACAGGTGCTGTCGCGCGACAAGCGCGTGAAGGAGTGGGTTCCTCAGACCGCATTGTTTGCTCCGGGAAGAGTGCGCGCAATGCTGAAACGGCACCAGCTTGTCTACCTGAAGCCAGGAAACGGTACAGGCGGCCGGAGTATTCTGAGGATCGAAAAAGCGGACGGTTGCTACAAACTGAGCGGGCGGGACCGCAACCTGGCAGTACGTCACGCCCGTCTGAAAAGTACAGAGCAGGTGGAGCGCTACGTCAGCTCGTGGGTCCAGAAAGAACGATTGAAGAACGGCAATTTTATCGTCCAACAAGGGATTCATCTGATCTCCCCAGCCGGTCGTGTGGCAGATATGCGCCTGTTGATTCAAAGAGACGGGCATGGCGAATGGAGTGTGACAGGAGCGAGCGCGCGGATCGGTGAGGAGGGGAGCGCTACGTCCAATTTGCACAACGGCGGAAGAGCTATGCCGGTTTCCGCTTTTCTCATGCAATGTTTCAGTGAGAAGAGAGTACGGGAGATTCTGGAGGAATGTGCGCAGATGGCCCATCAGGTCGTGTCGGTTCTGGAGGAGCGCTACGGGCGGATGATGGAGTTCGGGCTCGATATCGGGGTCGATCAGTCAGGAAAGCCCTGGTTGCTTGAAGTCAACCCCAAGCCAGGAAGAGACGTCTTTTTGCAAATGGGGGACATTGCGACTTACGAGCAGGCCGTCCGCAGACCGATCCAGTTTGCCCGCTATCTGGCAGTAGGCAGGGGCGAGAGGTAAGGCCGGGTTGTCTGATGTTGGCTCTATGGCGACAGGTGGGGACCCGATGCTGATGACCCATTCCCCGACCTTGGTGTGCGCAGAACTGCCCAGAGGCAGCGGGTACAGCTTGCAGTCGGCGTCAATTTTGATCACGGCATAGTCCCGCATGCGGTCAGCGAGGATGCGTTTTGCTTCAAACACACGACCGTTGAACAGCTTGACGAAAATATGTTTCGATTTTCCGATTACGTGTTCACTGGTCAGAATGTATCCCTTCGGATGAAACAGGAAGCCGGAGCCGAAGCTGCGCTCCGTCGGCATCATAGGCTCCTCAGTAATCAGATTGCGGAGCATGGAATCTACATTCTTCGTTTGCGGGCTGTCTTCGGTAACGATGGAGACGACTCCTCTTTGCACCTTTTCCACAACCGGCACGAAAAAATTGAAGGGATGCAACGTGCTGCTGCTGCTCACAGGGTACCTTACGCGCGTATATTGGGACCATTTTTTACTTTTCAACAATCTCTCCCCCTACAGCAGTTAGGTATGTATCATCCTATGGCGGGGCAAAAGGGAAGGGAAGCCCATTTTCGTTTACGGGTCGTATATATCATTATTTTTGATTGATACAATAAAGAAATAGCATTGGTATATTTATAAGAAAGGTCTTATAATGAAGTTTAGTTAAAGAATATTTCGAACATAAAGATTGAACGATGGATCCCGCCGTTTCCACACCGAGACGGGAAGTGGAGCAAACCAACAAAAAAACAGAGAGAAAAAAGGGAATGGGAGGATGCGCAGAGATGGATGTCAAGACGATCATACTTGGTTTTCTCAGCTATGGAGAGATGAGTGGGTACGATATCAAACAGGCTTTTACGAACAGCGTCGGTTCTTTTTACGATGCCAGCTTTGGAGCGATTTATCCGGCACTTCGCAAACTGGAGGAAGACGGTTTCGTGACAAAGCAGGAAGTCATTCAGTCAGGAAAACCGAACAAAATTTTGTACCGGATTACCGAGGATGGGGCGGATGCGTTCCGCCAGGAAATCCAAAGCCCGATCCTGCCGCCGGTTGTCCGCTCTGACATGCTGATCAAAATTTTCTTCGGCGGCCGTCATACGGTTGAGGAGCAGCGGCAACTGTTGGACAATTGTCTCGCGTTCCAGCGGCAAATGCTTGCGCAAAGCAAGAAGAACTATCAGAAATTGCAGGATACTCTGGACGAATATCAGCGCTTCTGCTGGGAGTATACGATTCATCACCTCGAGGCGACGATCGCCTTTCTGGAACAAAAAGCGCCAGCTCTGGTCAGAGAGCCTGTTTATAGCTAATGACATGATCCCGAATGAAAAAGCGAAGGATGCAGCCGATGCTGCTGCCCTTCGCTTTTTTTGCTGACGGCTCGACTTCCGTTACTTCAGGTTTTCCGGATTGAGGCACTCCAGTTCCGGGATGACAAAACGCCCGTCTTTGCGGATGAGGCGATTGTCGAAGTAAATTTCGCCGCCTCCCCACTCGGGGCGCTGAATCATCACCAGGTCCCAGTGGATCGAGGATTTGTTGCCGTTGAAGGCATCGTCATAGGCTTGCCCCGGGGTGAAGTGGAAGCTGCCGTCGATTTTTTCGTCGAACAAGATGTCCTTCATCGGATTTTGGATGAATGGATTTACGCCGATGGCGAACTCCCCTATGTAACGTGCGCCTTCATCCGTATCGAAAATCTCGTTCACTTTTTTCGTATCATTTGCGGTCGCTTCGATGATTTTTCCGTCCTTGAAGGTGAGCTTGACGTTGTCATACGTGAAGCCCTGGTACGGAGACGGCGTGTTGTATGCGATCGTGCCGTTGACCGAATCGCGCACAGGAGCGGTGAATACCTCGCCGTCCGGAATGTTGAACTCGCCGGCGCACTTGATGGCGGGAATTCCTTTGATGGAGAAGGTCAGGTCTGTTCCCGGGCCAGTGATGCGCACCTGGTCTGTCTGTTCCATCAATGCCACCAGGTTGTCCATCGCTTTGTCCATTTTGCTGTAGTCGAGCGTACACACCTTGAAGTAAAAATCCTCGAAGGCTGACGTGCTCATGTTGGCCAACTGCGCCATCGAAGGGTTCGGGTAACGCAGGATCACCCAGCGCGTTTTTGGCACGCGCACATCGAGTACCGGACGCATGAGCAGTTTGGAGTACAGTTGCATTTTGTCGCCTGGGACGTCAGCCAGCTCGCTGATGTTGTCGCCGCCGCGAATACCGATGTAGCAATCCATTTTCTCCATAAAAGACACGTCTGCCTCGCGCATGACCTCGAGCTGCTTCTCGTTTGTGCCCAGCAGCAGCTCCCGCTGGATGCGCTGGTCGACCAGTTGGACGTACGGGTTTCCACCTGCTTCATATACCTTGGTGATCAACGCCCGGACCAGGTCCGTGACCTCTCCAATCGCGTAAATCAGTACATTGTCTCCCGTCTGGACACGCGTAGAGTAATTGACCAAGACGTCTGCCAGTTTTTCCAATCGTGGATCTTTCATCTGAAGGATGTCCTCCTTTGTCAAAAGCGGTTGGTTCGTTTGTATTGTATACATATCTAACGGAAAAAAGCTACCCGGGGGAGCGGGTAGCCGTGCGTATGATACGCGCCTAACAGGATCCGGTGTTCATATATATGCAGGTTCCCGCAGGATTGTGTGCGGAAGATGCATTACTTGTCGCAACCGCAGCCCACAATTACCAACAGGATGAACAGGATCAACACCAGGGTAAAACTGTCGAGACCGCCGTTAAAGATGCTACTCATATGCCAAACATCCTCCTTTGCAGATAAGGTCTGTTGTGCTTACACCCATAACATATGGGTTTTCGCGGAAAGCCGATACGGGCAAACGCCCATTTTTGGGAAGATTCTTTTTCGTCCGCCCTCGTCCCAATGTTTATTATTCTGAAAAGCAGGAAAAGCTAGAGGATAACAAATGACTTAGCAAGAACGAAAGGATGGCATGACGATGCAACGATCATTGTCTGATCTGCAACATGAACTGATTCCGATCACGATAAACGTAGGGGAAGACTTCAAGTCGATTGTCTGGAAAGCGCAGTACGACATGGATTTCAATACGGAGTGTCTCTTCTGCTTTTCAGAGAGCATTACGGGGTATCGGGTAGAGGATGAAGCGGGGCGAACCGGCAAGGTAGCTGTATGTCCGCACTGTGAAAAAGTAAACGCGATTTACGCTTGAACACAGCCATGGTTTTGAGGGACGGCGTCGTAATGCACGGCGCTGTCTTTCTGTTTGCCTTCCACCATGTACCATCGAATTTTCAGCAGGATTGAAAGGCAATGTGGCGAATTTTGATTAGGAGCATACATACGGGGATAGGGGTGAACAAATGCAGAAGCAATGCAGCCGCTGCGGCAATGACATGGAGATCGCCTTGCGCAATGTCGTGTATCGCAAACGGGTAAAAATATTGAATGTACCGGTTCACGTCTGCGTAGACGATCACTGTGCCAACTGTCAGGTGGTGGAAGTGGTCAAAGACGACTTGAAGGCGTTGATGGATAATCTCGGCGGAAATCCACAGCGGCAGGCGATCGAGTTTGAGGAATTGTCAGAGTTGTCCAATTTATTGGTATTAATGTCCAATGAAGGCGATTCATCGGTGCGTGCCGTACTGGAGCAACGCGTCAACGAATTGCTTGATTTGTTTTTGCTGGCGCAGTCGCTGGGAGACGAAAAATGGATGCTGGAGCTGCGCAAACGACTCACGCAAATCATGGTGTAATCATCGAAAACGCCATCCTGGCTACAGGGTGGCTTTTTTGCACCTGCGCTTCTGGCATGGACTTCTTCGCCCGGGTTGACGTATACTAATCGCAGTGAGCCGGATGAAAAGGAGACGATGAGGAATGGCGCAAGTACAGCTTCATTCGACAGAAGAACTGGAACAATTCATAGCTGGAGAAGGGAAGAGGCTGTTGTTCAAGCACAGTACGATCTGCCCGATCAGTACGGCTGCTTACGAAGAATTTCAGGCATCCCTGCAGCAGCAGGACGTGCCTTCTGCGGTTATTTTGGTGCGGGAAGACCGCCCTGTTTCCAATGCGGTAGAAGAGCGCTTCGGGATCAAACACGAATCGCCGCAAATTTTCCTGCTGGAGGACGGCCAGGTAAAATGGCATACGTCCCATTGGAAAATCACGCAAGATTCGATCGCCCAAGCCCTCAAAGGGTAAACGGGATCTCACAAGACAAAAGAGCTGCTGATGTGGATGCACCACGATCAGCAGCTCTTCTTCTGTTATTCCCAGTACAGCTCCAACTGGTCGCCGCTTTTCAGCTCGCTTTGGAAAGTAGCTACTTCTTTGTTGATCAGCATGACAAAAGTAGTGACGGATTCGCGCTCCGGCTTTTCCAGGGAGACGTCCACATAGCGAAACACATCGCTGAATACGGGTGTCGAGGCAGGAGCTGTCTTGACGCGGATATCGGCTCCGTCGATGACCAGATCGTCAGGCTGGACAGGCTGTCCGTCCTGTGTAATGGCGACCTCGGTGACAGGCAATACGACAAGCTGTCCGTTGAAGTGGACGGAAATCGTCTCCTGCACCCATTCCTCCACCGGGATGACGTCGCGAATGGTCGGGGTAGGCAGCTGCTCCACGCGATAGACGAGCTCATCTCCCTGACGCAGCGTATCGGTCATGGCCGCTGTCCTGCCGTTCACCTCCAGCACTGTCTGGCTGGTTGGGAAGCTGTACGACTGTCCGTTTAGCTGAAATTGGAGCGGAACAGTTGTTGCTACATCGCCAATCTTTTCGCCGATGGCGTGCAGCACCTCTTCGATTGTGCGTGGCAGGCGCAGCTCCACTTCGCTGCGGTCAGCCAACCAGGTGTCGAGCGGGCAGGTTTCGCCGTTGACGCGGGCGATCGGTTCCAGGGAGAGCGGCTTGCCATTGTAGGTAATATCCAAGGTTTCGATGTGCTCCAGCAAGTCTTTGACCTGCACGCTGGCATTTTCCCCGTCCGTTCCGGCTGTGACGTCGAGCGTGTCGCCATCGGCAATCGCGGCATCGAGACTGGCAGCCTCGCCGTTTTTTTCGATGACGGGCGGCGTGCCATGGCCGCCGGGGATGATTTTCATCCGCCCGTTGACCGTGATGCTCATCGCCAGCCCGGGGCGTCCGTAGAGGCGGCGAATGTCGATGCCGGCAGCAATCAGCGCATCACCCAGCGTCATTTTCCGCAGGTCGAAGATGCGCACAGCCATGCCGTTTACATGGGCAGTGATATAGCGCAGCGGGTGGCGACGGGCAGCGACGGCGATCCCCACCGGGGTGACAAACTCAGGGCCGCTCAACAAGTCGTTCTCCCCGATGTATTGCCGGATCGCGTCGGCGCCGCGTACGGCTACGCGTGCAGCCGGGATTTTCAGGACATGGGCTACCTTCTCCGGCAGACCCGGAGTCAGGCTCCCGCCGCCGATCAACATGACGGCTTGCGGCGCTTTGCCGTTTAGCTCGACGATTTTAAAGGCGATTTTTTCCGCCAATTGCTGAACCTCTTTTTCGATTCCGGCGATGATCTCGGCGGATGGCAGCGTTTGCTCCATTCCCAAAATATCCGTAAAGGTTACGCTCTCCTGCGACGTCAAACGGCGCTTCACTTCTTCGGCTACCGGGAAGTCGAGCAAAAAGGCGTTCATCAACGCATCGGTGATCTCGTCGCCGGCGACGGGCACCATGCCGTAGGCTGTGATCGCTCCTTCTTCGGTCAGGGCGACGTCGGAGGTGCCTGCACCAATATCGACCAGGGCGATGTTGAGACGGCGCATCGTGACCGGAATCAGCACGTTGATGGCGGCAATCGGCTCCAGGGTGAGTGCCTGCATGTCCAGATCACAGCGTTTTAGGGCGGCGATCAGCGAATCGACGACGACGCGAGGCAGGAAGGTTGCGATTACATCTACACTGGCATTGTCGCCGCGCTGGTCTACCAGGCTGCCGATCAGTTCGCCGTCCAGGTAGTAGTTGACGACGCTGTAACCGACGCAGTAGTAGCGGGTCGCGTCCTCTTCGTTCAGCTCCTTGGCGAGTTGCGCCTGCGACTCCTGGACGGCTGCGAATTCCAGCGTGAGGACGTCCTCGCGGGTGATGAAGGCATTGCGGGAGAGCGGCATGTCCATGCGCACCCGGCGCGTCCGCAGGGAGCGCCCGGCAGCGGCGACGGCGACCTTGTGCAGCGGACCGTTTCTTTGTTCCAGCTCTTCCTTTATTTGCTGGATGACTTTGGCTACAGCCACGACGTCGTGGATCTGTCCGTCCAGCATGGAACGCTCGTCGTGCTCCTGGATCGCCTGGTCGATTACCCGGTATGTGTCTCCGACAGCTTCCACGATCAGCCCGACAACGCTGCGGGTTCCAATATCTAAAGCAAAGATCAGCTCATTTTCGGCTGCTCGTACATCTTCTAGCAAAGCTACGTCACTCCTCGCAGATGGGACAAATTTCCGGCAACTATCTTTCTATAACATTCGACTTTGCAGATGAGAATCCTGTCGAAAAAAGAATGTTTCACTCTTTTCCATTTACTTTCGCGCTTTTTGGCGTTAAACTGCTGACAGAGGAGTATCAATCGATTATAATTACCCTAATTTATCTGCAAGCGATTGATACATGAATGATGGAAAAGGGAGAGTGGAGAGATTGGCACACGATCAGATCGAAACGATTCGCAAGCAAATTGACCAGTTGAACCTGCAAATTCTCGATTTGCTGAATCAGCGCGCGTCCCTCGTACAGGAGCTGGGCAAGGAAAAGGAAAAGCTGGGAAGCAATCGCTTTGACCCGGAACGTGAGCGGCAAATGCTGAACCAACTGGTAGAACACAACAAGGGACCGTTCAACGACACGACGGTACGTCACCTGTTCAAGCAAATTTTCCAGGTCTCGCTCGATTTGCAAAACGACGAGAAGAAAAAAGTTCTGCTTGTCAGCCGCAAGAAGAAGGCGGAGGATACGGTCGTAACTGTCAAAGGCGTGGAGTTTGGCAACGGCAGCCCGCTGCTGATCGCCGGCCCTTGCTCGGTAGAAAGCTACGAGCAGGTAAAGGCAGTTGCGGAAAATCACGTCAAGCGCGGCCTGCGCGTCCTGCGCGGTGGAGCGTACAAACCGCGTACTTCCCCGTACGATTTCCAAGGGCTGGGTGAAGAAGGCCTGCAAATTCTCAAGCGTATCGGCGACGAGTTCAATCTCGTAACGATCAGTGAAATCGTCACTCCGGGCGACCTGGAGCTGGCCACCCAGTACATCGACGTAATCCAAATCGGCGCACGCAACATGCAAAACTTCGAGCTGTTGAAGGCGGTAGGACGCCTTAACCATCCGGTTCTGCTGAAGCGCGGCCTCTCCGCCACGATCGAGGAGTTCATCTACGCGGCAGAGTACATCCTGGCTGAGGGCAACACGCAGGTCATGCTTTGCGAGCGGGGGATTCGCACTTACGAAAAAGCGACCCGCAACACGCTGGACATCTCTGCGGTACCGCTGCTCAAGCAGGAGACACACCTGCCTGTGTTCGTAGACGTGACCCACTCGACAGGCCGCCGAGACCTGCTTCTGCCAACTGCCAAAGCAGGAATTGCAGTCGGCTCTGACGGCGTGATGGTCGAGGTGCATCCGGACCCTGACGTCGCTTTGTCCGATGCCAAACAACAGTTGAACATTCCGGATTTCAACACATTCCTGGACGAGTTGATCGCTTCCGGTCTGTATAAAGGCGAAGCCGTAACGACGAGAAGATAAACGCGTTTTGTCACCACGTAGAAGAGATCTTTCCTGCAGGAGCTTGAGGAAAGGTCTCTTCTTATTTGACGAAGCGAAGAGGAGTCAAGTAAGCTAGGGGTATCTGTTGTTTTTGGCGAGGAGGGCAAGATGGATGAACGAGCATGACACATGCTGTACCCCGGGGCGGTCGACCGAGCGTTCCGACAAGATCAAGTCCAACCTGGTGTCTCGATTGAACCGGGTGGAGGGGCAAGTCAGGGGAATTCGCGGAATGGTAGAGAAGGACGTGTACTGCGATGACATTCTCAACCAGATCGCTGCTGTCCAATCTGCCCTGAATGCAGTGGGCAAAATTTTGCTGGAGGGGCACATGAAAAGCTGTGTCATGGAGCGCATCCAGCAAGGTGACCACGAAGTGATTGACGAACTGTTGAAAACGATGAACAAGCTGATGAAATAAGGCTGGTTTTCGCTGATCAAAACAATTGCAACACGACACGGCTTGTCGTATCATAGGTGCATATATTTTTGAAAACAATTATGAAAACCATTTAATAGGGAAAGCGAGGGTGTGTGATGCCAGTTACGATCTACGATGTAGCACGCGAAGCGGGAGTTTCGATGGCCACGGTCTCCCGGGTCGTAAACGGGAACCCCAATGTGAAGCCGTTGACACGGAAAAAGGTGTTGGGAGCCATCGAGCGATTGGGATATCGGCCAAATGCGGTTGCCCGTGGACTCGCCAGCAAAAAGACGACGACGGTCGGTGTCATTATCCCGGATATTTCCAGCTTGTTTTTCTCTGAATTGGCGCGCGGCATTGAGGACATCGCGACCATGTACAAGTACAACATTATCTTGTGCAACTCCGACCAGCGGCTGGAGAAGGAGCTGCAACTGATCAACACGCTGTTGGAGAAACAGGTGGACGGGCTTTTGTTCATGGGTGCGGAAATCAAGGAAGACCATTTGCAGGCGCTGACCAGCACTTCGGTTCCGACCGTTCTGGCGGCAACCCGAGATGCGGACAACAAGCTGCCATCGGTCAGCATTGACCACTTCCAGGCAGCGTATGACGCCACGAAGGACCTGATCGAGCGCGGTCACAAGCGAATCGCGATGATTACCGGTCCGCTCACCGATCCGCTCGGCGGGTTGATGCGCTTCGAGGGCTACAAACAGGCGCTGGCTGACGCGGGGATTGCGATGCAGGAGGGGCTGGTCGCATCCGGCAATCTCTTTTACGAATCGGGACTTTCCACGACCAAAGGCTTTTTGCAGTTGAAAGAACCTCCTACCGCCATTTTTGCAGCCAGTGACGAGATGGCGATCGGAGCGATTCACGCGGTGCAGGACTCCGGTCTCAACGTGCCTAGTGATATTGAAGTGATCGGTCACGACAACATTCGTCTGACGGAAATGGTGCGCCCGCGGCTTACCTCTGTCGTTCAGCCCATGTATGACATCGGCGCGGTGGCCATGCGCCTGCTGACGAAATACATGAACAATGAACACGTCGAGGAGCATGTCGTGCTGCTGCCGCATCGCATCGAATACCGGGAGAGCACCAAGGCGTAAGGCAAAAGGACAACGAGAACGGAACAGAAGGCTAGCTTGAGGAGGTTGCTACGATGCGAGTAGGGATTATTGGCGCGATGGACGAGGAAATCGCCCTATATAAGGAAGCAATGAAGGATACCGCGACAACAGTAAAGGCGGGAATCACCTATTACAGCGGGGAACTGGACGGCAAGGCGGTCGTGCTGTGCAAATCGGGAGTGGGCAAAGTCAACGCCGCGGTCACGACACAAATTTTGATCGATCAGTTTCAGGTCGAGCAGGTCATTTTTACAGGGGTCGCAGGGGCGGTCCATCCTGAACTGAACATTGGAGATATTGTCGTCTCCACGGATTGTCTTCAGCATGATATGGATGTAACGGCTCTCGGCTTTGCGCCAGGGCAGATTCCGTACACCGAGCAGTGGGTCTGGAAAGCAGATGATGCGCTGATCCAGCAGGCGGTAGATGCGGGCAAGAAGTTGCAGGGAGACATTCAAGTGGTGACGGGACGTATCTTGTCGGGAGATCAGTTCGTTGCCAGCCGGGAAAAGGTAGCAGCGTTGTATGAACAGTTTGACGCCCATTGTACGGAAATGGAAGGGGCTGCTGTCGCACAGGTTTGTGCGATGAACGACATCCCGTTCGTGATCGTCCGCTCCATGTCTGACAAGGCTGACGGTTCAGCACACGTCAATTTTGTCGAGTTCACGAAGCTGGCATCGCAGCGTTCCTATGAAATCATCCGCAATATGCTCGCTCCGGAGGCGGCGGAAGTGATCGTGTATTCGACGCAAAACTGCATCGATTGCAATATGGTGAAGCAATGGCTGACTGCCAAAGGAGTCTCGTTTGAAGTACGTGATGTGATGACGAGCAGAGCCTATCAGGAAGAGGTAGAGCGCTTCGGATTTATGGGCGTACCGGTAACGGTCAAAGGTGAAAAAGCGGTCAAGGGCTTTCATCCTGGTGAGTTGGAGCAGCTTTTGCAAAACTAACAAGAACGCGCAGAGGGTTGGATACCCGATGCGCGTTTTTTGCGGATTGGTCCATCACTGCTAGCAATTTTTCTTGCCGGAGCATCTGTCTGCCTTTAGTATAATGGTAGGCAGATGCGGAGGAGGGGATCAGATGTCTGATCTGGAGACGATCTTGCACGCGGTGACGAACGGATTTCAACAGGTAAACATGCGCCTCGATCGCCTGGAAGAGCGAGTCGGCAATCTAGAAGCCGATATGAGAGAGGTAAAGCAACGCGTCGGCAATCTGGAAGCTAGCATGGAGGAGATGAACCAACGCGTCGGCAATTTGGAAGCTAGCATGGAGGAGATGAACCAACGCGTCGGCAATCTGGAAGCTAGCATGGAGAAGATGAACCAACGCGTCGGCAATTTGGAAGCTGGCATGGAGGAGATGAATCAACGCGTCGGCAATCTGGAAACTGGCATGGAGGAGATGAACCAACGCGTCGGAAATCTGGAAGCTGGCATGGAGGAGATGAACCAACGCGTCGGCAATCTGGAAGCTGGCATGGAGAAGATGAACCAACGCGTCGGCAATTTGGAAGCTGGCATGGAGGAGATGAATCAACGCGTCGGCAATCTGGAAACGAAGACGGATTCGATGGAGAAAGAAATGCGCTCCGAGTTTGCCGATGTTCGCAGCCGATTGGATGCGCTACAGCACACAGTTGATCGCATCGAACACCACCAGCAGGATGAAGTGGTCGGCATGCTGAGGCTGGTAAAGGGAAAGACGGAGATCCACGAGCATAAAATCGATTCATTAAACAAACGCCTGCTGGAAGTGGAGGCACATATCCAAAAGGTCGTTAACCAGTAAAAGAAGCTGGTTTTTTTTGTGCAAAAAAACTCCCCTGCCAACATGCTTGACAGGAGAGGAAAAAGCGTCATCGTTTTCAGTCATTTGCTGCGACAGGTGCATACATGATCGCCCGCTCCAGCGTCACCTTGTTTTTCTGGGTAATTTCCGTACGGCGCGGGATGGGAGGAAAAGGCTCGTCTAACAACTGGGCGGGGAGCGGAAGCTGGCTGAACGGCTGCCATTTTTCCTTCCACGAGTCGGGAATCGGTTGGTCGGCGAGTGGCTGGTCGCTCATCTCGCTCCAGAGCAGAGTCCAGGCCCGGGGAACGACACGCCATATATCGTAGCCACCTCCGCCGACGGCAATCCATCTGCCGTCGCAATAGGCATGGGCCAATTGATGGGCTAGTCTGGGCACCTGCTGGTAGATGCGCATCGAACAGGAGAGGTGGGTCAACGGATCGTGGGCATGCGCATCGCATCCATTTTGCGTAAGGATCACATCCGGTTTGAAGCCTCGCACCAGCCTGGGAATCAACTCCTGATAAATTTCGAGGAAGGAATCATCTTCCGTAAACGCTTCCAAGGGAATGTTGACGGAATATCCGTACCCGCTGCCGTCGCCCCGTTCGGTGATGTTTCCGGTCCCGGGAAACAAGTACTTTCCCGTCTCATGGAGTGAGACTGTCAGCACGTTGGGATCGTCGTAAAACGCCCATTGCACCCCATCTCCGTGATGCGCATCCGTGTCGATATACAGGATGCGCGCATCCCAATGTTTGCGCATGTACGCGATCGCCACCGAGCAGTCGTTGTAGATGCAAAAGCCGGACGCCTTGCCGCGAAACGCGTGATGCAGTCCGCCAGCCGGGTTGAAGGCATGCGGAGCCACTCCGTTCATTACTGTATCGACCGCTTGAAGCGTACCGCCGACGATCAATGCCGAAGCCTCATGCATGCCGACAAAGCTCGGGACATCTTCGGTTCCCAGTCCATAGCTGTCTGCGAGCGGCAGGATGTCTTTGCTTCGGCCCTGTTCGCGCACAAACTCGATATAGCGCGGATCGTGCACCAGTGCCAATTCGTCGTCAGTCGCCTGGCGCGGTGCGAGAATATCCTCGTCGCGAAGCAGTCCGTATGCGCGCATCAGATCATGGGTGAGCAGCAGCCGCCGCTGATTGAAGGGGTGTTCGTCGTGAAAATAGTACTTTGTATAATCGGCAGAGTAGATCAAGCGTGCATTGCGACTCACCGCGAATCCCCTCCATTTGTCGGCGCAATCACGGTATGGCCGCGCGCTTCCAGCAACCGGATCAATGGACGGGTATCAAAGCTCTGGACGCGAAACACCAGCCGTTTTGTCGCTTCTTTTTTCCCCGGCAAGACGACGACACTGCAAACATTGACCTGTGCCTCGCGA
The DNA here is from genome assembly GCF_044627595.2 of Brevibacillus sp. TJ4. Classification (NCBI taxonomy): domain Bacteria; kingdom Bacillati; phylum Bacillota; class Bacilli; order Caryophanales; family Paenibacillaceae; genus Brevibacillus; species Brevibacillus sp. TJ4. The sequence goes on from NZ_CP185865.1 coordinate 1,175,017, forward strand.
AAAACCTGGCTGACGTCCGCGAGCGAGCCGACCCGGTCGCCAACCTCTACTTCAATGTGGGAACTAGGCTTGTTGACGCCGAACAGTTCGATCAGGCTGATGAACAAATCCGATTCTGTAATCATCCCCACGAGCTGATTATCTTGCATGACTGGCAGCGAGCCGATCTTGTGCTCGTACAGCAGGGAGGCAGCGTCTTCGATAAAGTCCAACGGGTGAGCCGTAATCACTTGTTTTTGCATAATGGCGGATATCGGCTTTTGCAAAATCAGTTCATCATCCTCATGGGTCAACAGACGGGAAGGCAGGGCATCGCGCAAATCACGGTCGGAGATGATGCCTACCAGCTTCCCTTGCTCGACTACGGGCAGGTGGCGAATCCGGTTGACCCGCAGCAAAAGGTGTGCTTCTCTGATGGTCGTGGAGGGTGCAACCGTTACTAGGTTCTTTCGCATGATATCTTCAATGCGCATCATAGAGACCCCCATTGTTCAGATCAGTATAAAAAGCGGTTTTGAAAACGCATGGCGTCAAAGGCTTCGACACTCTCCGTCGGGACACGCTTCCCGATTCTGGCCATGAGACAATTGGCAGGGTGGCTGCAAATTTCGGGATCGTCTGTAGCCATCCAGGACATGCCGACACTGCCCATCACCTTTTCCATTACTTTACGGTATTGCCAGACGTCTAGTCCTGTACCTTTCAAATCCCAATGCCAGTAATACTCGGTAGTAATGACGATGTAGTCTTCCATGGCGTCGTCCATAAAAGCGACTTCCAGCAGCTTTTTGGCGACACCTCCTGCTCGGATCAGATGGCTGATTTCGATCGCTCCCAGCTCCAGCAGATCAGGGAGCTTTGCTTGCGACCAACGCTCCAACGGATCGGGATGGAGGAATGTGGCGTAACCGAGGACGAGGTCTTCTTCCCGTGCGACAATCAGACGTCCCTCAGGCAGGTCGGCAATTTCAATCAGGGCCTGATGTTGCATCTCGGGAATGCGAAATGCCTTGAGTCCCTCGTCAAACCGGTACGATGCCAGGGTCGCTCCTGAAATGGGCCCTTCGACCGTCACATTTCTCCCGTTGACCACCATGGTTTGCGAGTAAAACCGCTTGATATGCTCCATCTGGAGAGATTCACCTCCCTGTTGGTAGAAAAAGAGAGATGGCACGTGCTCCATCTCTTTTTTTCGTTTGCTATTGATTACGGTTGGGCTCGAACGACGTTGGAAAACGGCGATTCACCGTAGCTGTTGACTGCTGTGACCGTATAGCTGGCGTTTGGCAATCCTTCGACGTGGATGTAGCCAGTGCCGGAAATCGTATCGATCAGCAGGAACCCGCTGTTGCCGTCCGGGCTAAAGTAAATGTTGTAGGCAATCACCTGATCTGCTGCGGGATTGGCCTGCCATTTCAGTGCCCAGCCGCTTCCTTGTGCAGTGATCGAGAGCGACTGTGGAGCTGAAGGAGGTGTCGCAGTCGTGCCTGTATTTTGTCCCGGTTGATTGTCGCCTGGGTTCATCCAGTCGCCGCCTCCGGTGTTCGGCAACGATGGGCTGCCATCTCCAGGAGTTCCGCCTGGCGGAGTCACCGGTATTTCCCATGTCGTGCTCGAACCGACTGAAGCGATTGGCGATGGCTGTGACTCAAGTCCGGTAATATCGACCGCGGTTACGTAGTACGCCGTATCGCCTTGTGGCGGATTGGCGTCCGTGAAGGTCAGTACACCGGAATCTTTCACAGTCCCGATCCGGCTAAAGCCGTTTAGCGTATCTGCACGATAGATGCGGTAGCCGAGCAAATCGGCTTCCTTCGCCGATTGCCAGGTCAGCGCGATGCCGCCCTCGCCACGGGTCGCCGTAAGCGAACTCGGCGAGGAAGGTGCACCTGGCACTTCCGTACGCGGATCTTCTTCGTCGGGTAGCCGCTGTTCCCAATCCGGCGGACGCACGGCAACCTTGTTGTTCGCCTTTTGAATCTCAGCCTTGCTCGGGAGCGGATCAGGCGAGCGGTAGAAGATGCCCTCCGTAACGAAGTCGTCCGGCGTTCCTTCCTTGGCCAGGTAGCGCTCTCCCTCGATTGTGACAATCCGGGCTTTCTGGTGGCTGTCGTCCACTTTCGTCGGGACGAAGCGGCGGTTGAAAATGTCGGTGATGACGTGCCCGGCTTCCTTGGACAGCTCGCTGGGCAGCAGTCCCGACTTCGAGTCCACCGTCGCCGTGACAATCCCGTCTGGCCGTTTAAAGCTGGCGTCGGCAGGGGATATTTGCGGGTGCTTCTCGATCATTTCATTTATAATTTTGCCCCAGACAGTCATCGGGACGTTTTTGTCCGCAGTCGGAATCGGATACGGCTGGTCAAAGCCGACCCAGACGCCGAGCGATACTTCCGGCGTGTATCCGACAAACCACAGGTCGTGCTCGCTGTTGGTCGTACCGGTCTTCCCGGCCACGTCCACCTTGCGCGGTACGAATCGGCGGATATGCGTACCAGTACCGGAATTGACTACCGTACGCATCATGTCCGTGATCAGGTAAGCGGTCTGTTCGCTGTACACTTGTACCGGCTGCGATTGGTGGCGGTAGATCACATGGCCCTTGCTGTCTTCGATACGGTCGATCAGATAGGCGTCGACGAACGTGCCGTTGTTGGCAAAGGTGGCGTATGCGTTGGTCATTTCCTCTACAGTAGTCCCGTATGTAAGACCGCCGATAACACCCGTTTGCGCGTAATTGTCCGCGTCGACCAACGTCGTGATCCCCATTTTTTTCACGTATTCCAGCGCGGTCGGAATCCCTACTTTCAGATACGCCTTGATCGCCGGAATATTCCACGACATGCGCAGCGCCTCGCGCGCACTCATCATTCCTTGCCACTGGTTGTTCCAGTTTTTCGGCAGATGGACTCCTTTTTGCCCGTCAGCGAGCAGGATCGGGGAGTCATCCAGCGGAGAAGCTGGTTGCAGCAGTCCCAGTTCAAAAGCCGGTGCGTACGCCGCCAGCGGTTTCATCGCGGAACCAGGCTGACGCGGTGCGGTAGCGTGGTTGGTCTGTTCGACGGTAAAATCGCGTCCGCCGATCATTCCCAGGATGGCGCCAGTCTGGTTGTGGATCATCATTGCGCCGACTTCTTCCAATGCGTCTTCGATCGTTTCCTTTTTGCCGTTGGCACGCGTGATCGTATAGGTGCGGTTTTTTCCGAAATTGTCCGGATCAGAAGCGATTTGATTCATAATTCCTTGCACATTCGGATCAAACGTGGTGTACACCTTGTAGCCATTTCGCAAAATGTCGCGACGCTTTTCCTCGACCAGCAGCCGGTATTCATTGTTGCCGAGTTCGGATCTGTCTCTGCCTTTTTCTTTCAGTTCCGCGTTAACCAGTGTACGCGCAGCACGCTCCTCAATTTCCATCATCAGAAACGGAACTTCGCGGTACGCCTGTTGCGTCGGCTTGGCCAAGTTTGCCGTCAAATCGGCTCCCAAGGCTTCGTCGTACTGTTGCTGCGTGATGTAGCCATTTTCCATCATCCGGTCGAGCACCATTTTCTGGCGCTCTTTGCCGCGTTCGTACCCTTCCGATGTAAACGGTGTGTAGGCCCCGGGGTTTTGGATCATACCCGCGAGGTACGACGCCTCGCTCAGATTCAATTCCTTGACCTCTTTGCCAAATATCCCCTTGGAGGCAGCTTGGACACCGTACACGTTGGAGCCATTGGCATTTTTACCAAAGTAGATTTCGTTCATGTACGCTTCCAAAATCTCGTCTTTGGAGAACATTCGCTCAATGCGCAGCGCGTGAAAGATTTCCCGTGCTTTCCGGGCATGACTGACCTCGTGCGTGAGGATCGTATTTTTCACCAATTGCTGCGTGATCGTACTCCCGCCTGTTACGACAGGTTGGTTGGTCAACTCCTGGAATGCAGCGCGCAACGTGGATTGAAGAGCAATTCCGTTGTGGTATAAAAAGTTTCTGTCTTCCGTTGCGATGATTGCGTTGATCATATAGGGAGAAACATCTGCCTTTTTCACCAAACGCCTGTCGCCTTCTTCTGCGCGTAGTTGACCGATCAGTGAGCCATCGTTGTAATAGGCAAACCCGGTCAAATAGTTTGTAAAGATTTTCTGCTCGAATTCTTCTTTGGAGCGTACAGGTTCGTCTTTTACGAGTGCGGCCACATAACCTGTCAAAATTCCTCCGGCACCTGCAGCAGCCATAAGTCCCAGCAATACGATCAATTGGAGCATGCCCCAAAACAATCGGTTGCGGCCCCGACGGCGCTTTTGCTTCTTCTTTGATTCAGAGGAAGGTGTGCGGTTGTTCGACATGACTCTACTCCCCCCTAACATTCAGCCTGATTATACCATAGGAGGAACCCGGAGGATAGAAGGTGCGAAGTTGACATCACGGTTTCGTTATGTAAGAATAACGCTATATGTTTGCAAGAATAAGGAAGCAGGCGTTGAACGGCTAGAGTAGCGCGTGATCGAGGGACAGGCAGAGAGCTGGTGGTAGGTGCAAACCAGCCCGTCGCACGGCGTGAAGTACAAGTCGGGAGCCTTCTGGCAATATATGCCGGACGGAACAGGCCGTTACCCTGTATCTGAGAGGAAAAGAACAAACGCTTCTTTTCAATTAGGGTGGTACCGCGGGTAATAACTCGTCCCTTTTTGAAAAGGGCGTATTTTTTTGTCAAAAGAAAGGAGATTTTCAAGGCATGAGTGAACAAGCGACAGACAAGCTGGTGCTGACGGAAGCGCAGAAGCAGGAGGTGGAGCGGCAGTTGGCGATTCTTCGCCGGGGAGCGATGGAGATCATCCCCGAAGAGGATTTGCGCCGCAAGCTGGAACGGTTCGTGGTGACCGGAAAGCCGCTCAAGGTAAAGCTCGGACTGGACCCGTCCGCCCCGGACATCCACGTCGGTCATACTGTAGTCTTGCAAAAGATGCGCCAGTTCCAGGAGCTGGGCCACGAGATCCAGCTTTTGATCGGTGATTTTACCGGACGCATCGGCGATCCTACCGGCAAATCCGAGACGCGCAAACAGTTGACGGAGGAGCAGGTGAAGCATAATGCGCAAAGCTACGTGGAGCAATTCGGCAAAGTGCTTGATTCCAGCCGCGTGACGGTGCATTACAACTCTACGTGGCTCGCTCCGATGACGTTTGCCGACGTGGTAGGATTGGCTGCCAAGACGACGGTCGCCCGGATGATGGAGCGAGACGATTTTGAAAAACGCTTCAACAGCGGCTTGCCGATTTCCGTCCACGAGTTTTTCTACCCGCTGATGCAGGGCTATGATTCCGTGGCGCTGGAAAGCGACGTGGAGCTGGGCGGTACCGACCAGAAGTTCAACCTGCTGATGGGACGCAATTTGCAAAAGGAATACGGGCAGGAGCAGCAGGTGATCATCACCATGCCGCTGCTGGAGGGCTTGGATGGCGTGCAAAAAATGTCCAAAAGCCTGGGCAACTACATCGGCGTAAACGAAGAGCCAAACGAGATTTACGGCAAGGCGATGTCCGTGCCCGACGAGCTGATGATGCGCTACTACGAACTGGCTACCGATCTCAGTCTGGAAGAGCTGGAAGCGCTGCGTGCCGGTCTGGCTGACGGCAGTGTCCATCCGCGCGACGCGAAAATGCGCCTGGCGAAAACCTTCGTCCGCATGTATCACGGTGCGGAAGCGGCAGAAGAGGCGGAAAACTACTTCAAGACCGTCTTCCAGCAGCGCGCCCTGCCGACCGACATCCCGGAAGTGACGGTCGACCTGTCCGCTTACGAGAACGGCGAAGCCAATATCGTCAACCTCGCATTTGACCTCGGACTGGCTGCATCCAAAGGGGAAGCGCGCCGCATGGTCCAGCAGGGGGCCGTAAAAGTAAACGAGGAAAAGGTGGACGACATCAACCAGTCGGTGAAGCTGACTGCCGGAATGGTCGTCCAGGTAGGGAAGAGAAAGTTCGCCAAGATCAACCTGTAAAAAAACGGGTGCTCCCGCGAGTTGCATGTACAGCTCGCAGGGCACCCGTTTTTGTCTGGAAAAGGGGAGTGATCGCTTTCCAGTATGTGCATCTGGCTTGCGGGATGGCTGTTGCCGATCAGTCGGCGACAGGGAACCAGCCCGGCGTATTCAGGATCGCTTGCCATAGCGGGTCGGGAACTTCGAGCAGAGCCTGATCCCCTCGGCGCAGAACCGTGCGGATCGTATCTTCTTGCCCGTTTTCGACTTTTTCCACCCAGTCCGGCTCCATGATCAATTCCCGGCCGAGCGCGATGAAGGCAACGCCAGTTTGCAGCGCTCGCAGCGCTTCGTCGGCGGTATGGATCGAACCGACGCCGATCAGCGGCACGCGATTGGCGATTGCCTCCAGCAGCAGCTCGACGCGTTTTTTCCCCGCGTCGACAGCCCTGGAGCGGGGAGCAGACCAGAAGTCTTGCAGCGAGACGTGCAGGTAGTCCAGCTCTTTGTTTGCCAGCACATCGACCAAGGCCAGCGTATCTTCCATGGCGATACCGGGCGTCGTAGGCTCTTCGGGGGAGAAGCGGTAGCCGATCACAAACGGCTCTTTCGCATGCTCGGCAACGACGCGTTTGACCTCATCGACGATGGCCAGCGGGAAATTCATGCGCTTTTCCAGGCTGCCGCCCCAGTGGTCGTCCCGGCGGTTGGAGTGAGGGGAGAAAAACTGCTGAATCAAATATCCGTTTGCTCCGTGAATTTCGACTCCGTCATAGCCGGCTTCAATCGCGCGCCGCGTCGTCTCGCCAAAAGCGCGGATGATGTGGCGCACTTCTTCTTCGCTGAGAGCTTCGGGCACTTTTGCCCCTGCACGTTCGGAGGCGACGGCGCTGGCACTGACGATTCGGCCATCCGGCACCAGTTCAGGGGGACATTCACGGCCGCCGTGGAAAATTTGCAGGATCGCTTTGGCTCCCTTTGCCTTGATCGCAGAAGCCAGTTCGCGCAAGCTCGGGATGATTTCATCGGAATGGCCGGCAAATTCTCCGGGGAAGCCTTTGCCATCTGCGGTGACGTAAGTGCAGGCCGTAATCACCATGCCCGGACCTTTGGAACGGCGGGCGTAATAGCGAACCTCTGCCTTGGATACGGTGTCATCCGGATTCGAGGAAAAATTGGTCATCGGCGCCATCACGATGCGATTTTGCACGGTGGTTCCGCTGCGAAAGGTAAACGGCTGAAATAGCGGTTGGTATTTGGCATTCATACTCGTACTCGGCACTCCTTTGCTCCAGTTTTCAAAAGGGAAGACGACAACCACGCTTTCATGGTTCCCCAATTTCGAAAAAACAGCCTGTGCTTGGTTGGAGGATACTGGTTGGCCGTTTCGATTCATTATTATCTGTCATTTTGCTAGTATTCGTAAAGGCAATAACTTTAGGAAAGTACAATCGTGCAAAAAAAAAAAAAAGCAGCCCGATAAACGGGACTGCTCTTTTGCTGCTCAAACGATTAACGGCTGTAGAACTCAACGATCAGGACTTCGTTGATTTCAGCAGGCATTTCTTCACGATCTGGCAGGCGAGTGTACGTACCTTCACCTGTAGCATCGTTGAAGGAGATGTAGTTTGGCAGGAAGTTGCGGTTTTCCAGAGAATCCTTGATCAATTGCACATCGCGGGATTTCTCGCGAACGGAAATCACATCACCTGGTTGTACACGGTAGGAAGGAATGTTTACCTTTTTGCCGTTTACCAGGAAGTGGCCGTGGTTTACCAGTTGGCGCGCAGCCGGACGAGTCGGTGCGAAGCCCATGCGGTATACCAGGTTATCCAGACGGGATTCCAGCAATTTCATAAAGTTTTCGCCCACTACGCCAGCCATTTTGTTGGCTTGATCAAACGTGCGGCGGAATTGTTTTTCGTTAAGGCCAAACATGTGGCGCAGTTTTTGCTTCTCTTGCAATTGTACCCCGTACTCGCTGATTTTACGACGGCTGTTGTGGCCGTGTTGACCAGGAGGGAAGTTGCGCTTGATGTCTTTTCCTGTACCATCGAGAGAGATACCCAGACGACGAGCAAGTTTGTGGCGAGGCCCTGTGTAACGTGACATAATTTCAGTCTCCTTTAATATGGGATTCGCAGGTGTTTACTTCCGAGAGGTTAGTTCCTTCTTTATCTACACGAACTTCGGACGGTAGCGTTTCCGCATCGTGCTCCTTTGCAGAGTGTTCAGCCGCAGTCTGAAAGGGAAGAAACTAGAGAGGGGTGAGCCTTTCGTTTTTACCTGCAATCAATGCTACCCTGTACACATACACTTTATAATACTAGGCATTATGTCAGAAAGTCAAGAGAAAGAACGCCACCTGCGATCGTGCTGGCAGATGGCGTTCTTCTTTGTGGAGAACCAGTGCAAAGCAGGTCAGGACCTACTAGAAACGCAGCGGAGATTTTGGCTGCAGCTCGCTTCGTTTTTCCAGGAAACGGCTGAAGGTGATCGCCGCATCAGCCCTGCTGACAGTCGCTTGCGGCTGGAACTGTTGTCCGGTTGTCGGAATGATTCCCAGGCGGCTGGCGATAATGATCGCGCCACGCTCTTTTGCGTTGGCGATATCGGTCAGGTTGCTGCTGAACATGTCGGAGTATTCAGCGAGGCTGTTGTACCCGAGAGCGCGGACGATCATCGAAGCGAGTTCCTCCCGCGTAATTGGCTCGTCGGGACGCAGGTTGCCGGATTGTCTGTCGAGCAAACCGTAGTCGACCGCATTTTCTACCGCAGAGAAGTAACGGGAGCTATGTGACACATCGCCGAAGCTGGCTTTCCGCTCCGAGGAGAAGAGCGGGTAGTAGCGGCCGTTGTTCAGGCTGATCATCAGCATCTCGATCATCTCGCCGCGTGTGATTTCCTTCTCCGGCATGATTTTGCCGTCAATCAGCGTAAGCGCGTCGTATTCGTACATCAAGAGCAGCTCTTTCGCCGCTGGATGTCCTTCCAAATCGCTCGGATTTTCCCGGTGCAGATCAATCGGTTTGCCGCTGCTCTGCGAGCGCCATTCTCCGGTGACCGCATCGAGGAAGTACGGTTGCTCGTGGGTTGCGGGAGTAGCGCGGTATACCAGCATGGCATCGCGTTTGGGCAATACCGAGGACGTCTCTGCTCGTCTCTTGTCAGCCGGGCTGTACGGTTGCAGTACATAGACGGCTTCCACCTCTGCCTCTGCCCACCACGTGTCGGCAGCTTCTTCCGGCGTGATCGTTTCGGGCAGTTCCTCCGGATACTCTTCTTGGCCGATTTCGGCGAAGTAGTAGATGACTTCCCCGGAATCGCTGTCAAAGGTAACCGAGGCAGAGCCTGAAGCAGCCGCGACTTCCCCGACATAGCGCTGGAACGAAAGCGTAAATTCCGAGACCTCTGGCTTGAAGGCGGATGCGGAGTGTTCATTCCAGTAGAACTGGTCGGCGAGGGTAGGCGTCCATTTGCGAATGGTTTCCGTCGCCTTTTCCTTCCATTGAGAGATGTCGGTTTGGCTTGCTGCTGCGCTTTCTTTCAGCGGTATCGGTCTGTTCTTGGAGAAGGAGTAGACATCACCGGTCTGTGCATCGATCGAGACGTTGGCGAATTCGACTTCTTTTCCGTTTTGTTTTTCAAACGTCAGATCCCAGACAGGCAGGTTTTTGCGGTAGCTGTTCTCGCTGTAGTACGCAGAGCGCAATTCGAATCCCGACAATTGGAAAAGGCGCGTAGCCAGTCTTGCCGCTTCTTCCTGCGAGAGCGCCTTGCCTTGATGGTTGGCGGTCAGAGCGCGGTTGCTTACCGGTTCCGGTTGCTCGATCTGGGTACGAGGAACGAGCGATTGCGTCAGCACAGTGCCGTCAGCAGCGTTGATCAGGAAGGAAAACGGATCATTGTACGCGAGCAGCGGCTTGTTGCGCAGATCCCCTTGACCGTTCCAGGGCATGATGTACGAGAGGGCAGGCTTTGTCGCTTCGCTCAACTTCTCGGTCGCTTCCTCGATCGAGACCGGGTTGTCTGGTTTGGCAAAGCGAATCTCGTCATCCCAGTTCATATTGTAGCTGGTCACTGTGCCCGCAGCGTTGACCGAAATGTCGATTCCGTTGTCGGGAAACAGGATGCCGTCGACAACGCGAGCGAAGCTGAAGTAGTACGGTGTGTCGGCGTTCAGCGGCGTTTTGGGAGGTGGCGTGCGCAGCGAGAGCCTGGTGGAATTGGCTTTGTCGCCGCCATGTGCCTTCAGGAATGCTTCTGCCTTTTGCAGTGCTTCCTCATAGCTGATCCGCTGAGCGTATGCTACCTGACCTGCCTTCTGGTCGTAGTGGGAATAGGACGTCAGTTCACCCGTGTTGGCGTGAATGCTGATATTGGTATAGGCCTGTTCCTCGGTTTGATCCGCGCTTTTTTTCGTCCAGGTAAAGGACCATTCCGGAAAAGTCCGCCACAGATCGGGTGAACGGAACGAAACATGGGTCAGCTCCATTCCACTGCCTGATACGAGGCGTTGGGCGATGGCCTGTGCACGGTCCTTGGAAAATTTGACATTGCTGCTCGCAGCTGCCACTGCGGCAAGCTCCCCGCTGATTGCGCCAGGCAGTGGCTGTGGTACCGCCGGTGTACTGGCAGCATACGCAGAGGAGAGAGGAACCAGCAGACTGGTAGTGAGAAGTACAGCCGTGGAACGATATGTCCATGGTTTCATTGAAAACAACCTCCGTAGGTGAATAAAATGATCCTGCATACTACCTCTGACGACAGACAGGAGTCACCTGTTTCACCAAAATGGAAAAAAAGAGCAGATGCCGGCAGTTCAAAGCGCCCCAGCAATTGCCTCAGCAAGAGATTGCTATGCTACAATATGGACAAGAAAAATCCTAAATACTGGAAGTTGGGAGGAGAGAGCGTTTGGGTACAGCATTGCGAGGAAAGCGAATTGCGATTGGCGGTTCGCGGAAGACAGAAGAGATCAGCGCATTGATCGAAAAGCAGGGCGGCATACCGCTCGTCCGTTCACTGCAAGGCACCGTTTTTTTGGCAGCCGAACAGGTCGAGCCGAAGTTGAGAACTTTCATAGAAGAGGGAGCCGACTGGATCATGTTCACGACGGGGATCGGGACGGAGACGCTCGTGGACATGGCAAGGAAAATCGGGATGGAGGAACGCTTCCTGCATCTGGTTCAAAAGACCCAGGTAGCTGCCAGAGGGTACAAGACGCATCATGCTCTCAAAAAACTTGGCGTAAAACCGGTTGCAGTCGATGAGGATGGCACGACGAGGGGGTTGGTTCGCGCGCTGCAAGGCTATGATTTTGCCGGTAAGCGAGTCGTGGTACAGCTTCATGGAGAAAAAGCGCCGACGCTCCTTTCGTTTTTGAAAGACAGCGGCGCATCTGTGCTGGAGCTCCTTCCCTATCAGCACATCGAGCCGAAGCGAGAGACGGTAGAGCTTTTGTGCCAGGAGTTGCTGGCAGGTGAAATAGACGCCGTCTGCTTTACGACGGCCATTCAGGTACACGCTCTGTTTGGATACGCCGGGGAACAGGGATACGCGAGTGAAATACGGCAGGTATTTGCGGGCAGTGCAGTGGCAGCCGCCGTCGGCAAGGTAACGGCCGAGGCGCTGGAAGAAGAGGGTGTAGGACGGATCGTCGTTCCGGAAAACGAGCGAATGGGCGCGATGGTTGTTGAACTGGCGCGCTATTACGACAGTTGAAATCAGTCGCGGGAACGCCAAAATGTAAAAAATGGGTAAAATGTCCCAAATATTCAATCAACAATCTGGCAATGCACAAATCCATCTTATATAATATAAGATATTATCCCGCTAGTTTACGTTAGCTAGTTCATAAAAGGAGACTTCGCGTTTTGGAGACGATCGTATACCTGGTGCGTCACGGTGAAACAGATTGGAATGTTGCGAGACGAATACAGGGCCATAGTGATATTGACTTAAACGAGCTTGGCCATCAACAGGCGGCCCGACTGTCAAAGCAGTTCGAGGACAAGGCGATTCACGCTGTCTACTCGAGCGACTTGAGCCGGGCACGCAACACGGCAGCGCAAATTGCCCGTCTTTTCTCCCATGAGATTGGCACGCTTCCTTCGCTGCGCGAGCGCTGTTACGGACAGTGGGAGGGACTGAGCTACGAGGAAATCCGCGAGCGCTTCAACGGACAAGAAGAAGAATCCTATGGCATTGAGACGTTTTCAGACATGCAGCAGCGAGCTGTAGAGACATTGACCCAACTGGCAAAGTCCCATCCGAACGAGGCGATCGTGGTCGTCTCGCATGGGGGATTGATCAACAGCTTCCTGCATTACGTGACTGCAGGCGAACAAGGAACCGGAATTTCCAAAATCGACAACACCGGAATTTGCGTATTCCGCTACTCTGACCAACGCTGGAACGTGCTGCAAGTAAACAATACAGACCATTTGTAAAATTTGAGAACGATGTTGGGAGAGGGAATATCTCGTGCCAAGTTCAATGTTGGGGAAGTTAGAGACGGTCTTTTCCTATACAGCCCACTTTATCCTGCAATCTTGGCCGGAGGAGCGACCAGGCATCCTTTTCTTGACAGATTCCGAAGGCCGTCTCATCAACAAGATGGACATGCAGGTCGGCCGACCTTGGGAACCTCCGGGAATCGATCTCCTGCTGCATGCTGTTCCTGCCGGGCAGGTTGCGGGACCTCTGGGTGAGGCTCTTCGCACCGGAAAGATTGCCATCCACAGCTGTGAATCGCAATCGCTCGTTACCGCCGTATTTCCTCTGACCGAGCGTGACGGGATCACACGTATCGCCATTGGGATCGTAGCCCCGTCTGCTGAAATCGACTTTGACCTTGCTTCCTATCTGCGCGGCCTGGAGCCGCTGATCCGGATGGGCCTGGACGCCTACATCCAGCATGCTACCAGCCGCATCATCATGGGGGTAAGCGTGCATGAGACTGCACGGGAGCTTCTGCGCAGCCTGACCAGCCAGATTGTAGAGGTCGTACAAAAAGGGAACTGCTCTGCTGTCAGGCTGAACGCCGCTGGTTATCTCCTGCCATTCGAGCGGGTGACGACCGAGCCGTTGGAGGAGGACAGCCAGATCGTCCGGCTTATATCCGAACTGAAGACTGCCCCTGTAAAGCCATCCGTATTGCATGACAAGCGGGTAGTAATCGTACCGATGGGCTACCGCGGCACCTTGCTCTACGCCCTGTTTCTTCATCTGCCGACCGGACAGCAGGAAGAGTATTACGATGAAGGCGATGTCGCGTTCTTGCAGGAAGTAGCGGAGAAGACGAGCAGTGCCCTGTGGCGCGTCATGCACGCGGAAGAGCTGCGGCGGGAAGCGCAGAAGAAAAGCATGCTGTATCAGTTGATGTCGAGAATCCAGGCCTCGATCGACGTAAACGAGGTATTGCATGAGATTGTGTCAAGCATCCCGAGTCTTTTTCCAGATTATTCCGTCGAATTGTTCCTCACGGTAGATCCGGATGCCAATGCTCCTGTCAAACAGCTCTCCTTCCAGGAAGATTCGGGATCGGTCAGCACACGCGCCTATTTGGAAGGGAGTCTGATCGTGGAGAAGACCGAGGATGGCGAGAAAACGGTAATCGCCGCTCCGCTGATGGGCAAGCAAGGCATTTACGGAGTGTTGCAGCTCACGTCCGAACAGCTTGTTATGCCCAGCGAGTCGGACACCGATGCGATCTCAATTCTCGCCGATACGGCAGGCAAGTCCTTTGAAAATGCGCAGTTGTACCAACAGTCGCGCAACCTGATTCGCGAGCTGCGGCTGATCAATGAAATGGCCCGACAATTAAACCGCAGCCTGAACTTGACAGAGATTCTCGAATTTGTGACGACGATGCTGCGGGCTACCTTTGCTGCCGAGTTTTGTGCCATCTTGCGCAAGGAAGCGGAAGCGGGGCGTCTGTGCGTGCTCTCTTCATCCATGCCTGAATGGGTCGGGCGAACGCTGGAGTACGAGGAGACGCTGCAGCAGATCATGGAGAACAGACAGACCTTGCTGCTGGCTCAACCGGGCGCAGGAGAGCTTGCGTTTTCGCCATTTCCCAGCTATTCCCTGATGGGTGTCCCGCTGATGGTGGAAGGGGAGCCGAGTGGCGTATTGCTTGTTGCTGATTCGCGCCATCATTTTTTTAGTTTTGACGATTATAAGCTCTTGGAGATTTTCGGACAGCACACCAGCCTCGCCATGACAAATGCCATGCTTCATACGGAGATGGAGCGCATGGTCGTCACGGACAACCTGACCAACCTGTACACGCGCAAATATTTGAATGAGTGCGTGCGCACCTCCTTGGAGCAGGACAGCTACGGTTCACTCATCCTGATCGACATCGACTATTTCAAACACGTAAACGACACGTTTGGCCACCAGGTCGGCGACGAGGTGCTGATCCAGGTAGCCAACCTGATCCGGCGGAGTATCCGAGACACGGATGTGGCAGCGCGCTGGGGAGGCGAAGAACTGGCGATATACCTGCCGCGCGTGGATGAAGTGACAGCGCATGCGATCGCTGAGCGAATCCGCTGCTGCGTCGAGGAGGAGACTTCTCCGCAGGTGACGATTTCATCCGGTTTGGCGAAATGGAGCCGGGAAACCGACGCCAACCTGTGCGTAGAGGGACTGTTCCACCAGGCAGACATAGCCTTGTACGAAGCCAAAAACTCCGGCCGCAACCAGGTTGTATTGGCTTAGGAGCCTGCGCAGACGGCATCCCGCCTGACCAAGCCATTGCCTGTAGCTGTGCCTGGATGCAACTGTTTCTTGCATGCGATCCGTATTCTGCCACATCATGTACAGACTTCAAAGCCTTTTGCAGGTTGCCACAGCACGGTGGCAACCTTTTTTCGTTTGGCTTGTGGCACCAGCCCGCAGAATAAGCCCCTTCCTCCCCGGAAACGATAAAGGGGGAATAGCTGGAAGGAGGACGAACATGCGAAAAGGGTGGAAGCTGTGCCTGCTCGCCATTGCCGTTGCCGCAATCGGCGGGTGCAACCAGATGGGCGTACAGCAGCAAGACGAGCGCACGACGTACGAAGCGGTTCGCGATCAATTCGCTGCCGAGCCTGGATATGAATTTTACGGTCGGACGAAGCTGTTGTCAGGCAACAGCGCCAACGGCAACGTCGTCAATTTTTCCGGGCGCAAAGACGGAGAAGCCGTCTACATGAATGTGAAGCTGTCAGAGCCCGAGCTGAACCGCGTTCGTACGATTTCATTGCTGGCCCAGGGCAGCGAGAAAATTTTTGCCAAGCAGGAACAGGACACGGCATGGAGGTCTGGTCAGGGGCAGGAAGCAGCGCTCAGGCAGGAGCTGAACAACTGGGACCCGGCGTACGCCTTTACGCAAATGGACGAGATGAGACAAAGCATCAGTCGGGTGCACAACGAACGGACAGATGATGACGTGGAAGCGATCCAGGTCGTGCTCGACTCCGCCAAGCTCAAGCAGTGGCTGGCGACGCAGTTGGCTGAACAGCAGGGGACACAGATTCAGTCGATGTCGGCCAACGCGCTGCGGCATCGTCCAAGTGTCAAGCTGGCGTGGGCTCTGTCCACTGGCGGCGGTGCGGCGACAGAGCGGGCAGGGATGTCCATTCAGTCGGCGAATGCGAATCTGGGCGAACTGATCGACCGGATGGAAGTGGAGGCAGCCTATACGATCTACTACCGAAAATCGACCAGGCTCCCCACCAGTATCACGATGTCCATCCGTTCCTCCTACGATTACAACAATCAGCGCATTCAGGAGCATTCCCAGGTAGAGACCTACCTGCAAAACTACGGCAGGGTAAAGCCCGTGCCAAACCCGTAATCGCTTCGGACAAAAGCGTCCGGTTTTCTGCCACGACCCGGCAGAGGCCAGGCGCTTGTTTCTTTTTGCTGGCGATTATTTCCTGGCGATAAATCTATGTTCTCTTGCAATCTTCAGGAGGAATACTGGAAAACATTGTCGAATAAAGATCAGGACTATCTTTTTCCGTCGAACCATCTATACTTTACTGAGGATAGATACCTGACTGGACGGTCTGCCACATGCCGGTCCTGGGAGGGGAAGTTGGGCATGGAACAAACAAAATTGCGAATTTTGTCTGCCGCTGCCAAGCTGTTTGACATATACGGCTACAAAGGCACCTCTGTGCGCAAAATAGCCGAGGAAGCGCAAGTCAATGTGGCGCTGATCTCGTATCATTTTCAAGGCAAGCAAGGCGTGCTGGAGACCTTGATGGCTTCCTACTTCGACACCTTGTTTCGCCTGATCAGGGAACTGCAGGAAGAGATCGAGGGACAACCGAGCTTTCTGCAATTGGAGCAGGTGATCGGACTTTATGTGCGCTTCCAGTGTGAGCACGCTGCGATTACGCGGCTGATTCAGCGGGAATTGAGCGTGGAGACGATATTGTCCAGAGAAGTGATCACCTTGTATATGACACGCTACAATCATGGCATTGCCCATGTGATAGATGCTGGTATCCATTCGGGAGAGTTTCTCCCCGTCTTTGTCGATGGGGTCGTGCTGGCTGTCATCAGCCAAATCATGCACCCTTTTTTGCATCCGCAGATGGTTCGCCAAATATTTGAACTGGAACCGGCTTCGGAGGAGTTCGCAACGTGGCTGCATGCTTCTGTGATGAAATACCTTCGCGCCTGTTTGCTGCCTATGTCTGCAGACGATGCCCAATTGTGAATACATACGCTAAGGGGTTGACTATGAAGTGAAACGAAAACTAGTCATGCTCTGCCTGGCAGGCATGTTCCTATACACGAATCCAGTACACGCAACACCATTTCCGGACAAAACGGACCAGGTCATACAGGATGCGGATCGCTATCTGGAAAGTACGGAAAAGACAAGCCTGACCGAATCGCTGTCCGGGATGCCGGGGACATACAAGATCGTGGTCGTGGAGAGCACGTCGCCGGAAGCGGCAAGTCCCGACGAGTACGCCCAAAAGCTGTACGACAATTACAATCTGCCCGATGATGCGCTGATGGTCGTACTCGACATGAATACAGAGGAACTGGGAGTTTACGCCGGTGACGAATGGCAGGAGAAAGGCGCGACCATGGAGATGCTGCACGAAAAGGTCGCCGCGTACTATGAGCCATTTCGCAACCAGAAGCAATACGTAAATGGGATTGAAACATTTCTTATCGAGATCAATGCGGAGCTTCAGCGCCTGGGAACCCAGCAGGCAAGCGCGACTCCGTTGCCGGTGGAGGAACCAGCCGAAGCAGCACCAGAGTCCTCCTCGCTGCTCGGCGGTATTCCCTGGTGGGTGTATTTGATCGGTGCCGTTTTTGCTGCTCTTTCCATCTTGCTCGTCTACGCCATGATTCGCCGGCGTTCCATTTTCGCCCAGGTTGACGACGTCGAGGACTGGAAGGACGAGCTGGTCGAGAAAATTCAAGAGGTCGAAGTCGAGAAGCCGCTTCGTCGCGCCACTGGCAAGACGGAAGTGCGCTACCATCACATGGCTGACAGGAAAGAAAACCTGTTGCGCATCCGCATACCTGACGTGGAAATGATGATTCTGGACGCGGAGGAGGCGTGTGACCGATTCCGCTTTTCGCTTGCTATCGGCATCCTCGGAGAAGCACAGGAAGCGCTGGAGGCAATCGAACAGGAGCTGGCTGAGCTGAAATCCGATACGTCCCAGGTAGCGGTAGCCAAACAGGAGAACAAAATCCCGGAAATCGGCAAGCAGGTAGAGCATGTCGAGCGGCGTCTGTCCGACATGAGGCTGGAATACGGACTGTCGTTCCATGATATGAAGGCCACGCTGGATGAGGTAGAGACGATGCGCAGCCTGGTCAAGACGGCGCGCGCCGCAGGCGACGATGTCCACGCCTACGAGACGGCTTTGCAGGCGCAAAGCAAGCTGGAAGAGCTGACGAAGTCGCTCGAACTGGTGCCCAAGCTGGTAGAGCGGGTCAAACGTGAGCTGCCCAAAGAGTTCAAGCAGTTGGAAGAAGGAATTGATCAGGCGATTCGCGACGGCTTCGACCTGAGTATGGATGGTCTGGACAATTCCTTGTTGCAAGCAAAGCAGCTCATCAGCGCCGCCGCCAACGCCCTGGAAGAGGGAAATCTGAACGCCGTCAACACGCATGTCAAAGCGTTCGAAGTTCTCGTGGAGAACACCTATCAGGCGCTGGAAGCAACCGTTTTGGCGAAGCGCCAGGCAGCCGCTGTGGCAGCCCCTGCGCAAATCGAGCCGCCACTGGCAGCGGTTCCGACGGCTTCCGTGGAGCCGCCGCTTCCACCGCTCGATCAGCCGGAGCTTCGTGACGCTCTCGTCCAGGAAGAGAGTGCGACGAATGAAGCCGAGCAGCCAGACGGTGCGAAATGGCTGGAGGAAGATGCGGCCACGCCGTTGGACGGGCACGAAGAGCCGAAGCATGAAGACGAAGCGCTGACATCTGATCGCCCGGAAGAGGTAAAAGCCGAGGAAGAGCCAGAGTGGGTACAGCCAGATGAAAAACCCGAAGCGCTGACCGAGGTTGAAAGCGTACCGATGGCGGCGATAACCCAGGATGAGCGAAATGAATTGCTCCAGAAAAAAGCGGAGTCGTACATCCAGCAGGAGACAGACGGCTACACGGAACAAGAAAAAGCGGACGACGACGCCTTCGATGAGGAAGAGTACGAACTGGTCATCCCGAAAAAAGTGGAGCCTGAACCGACAGAGCCTGTAGAAGAAGAACCGGAGCGACTCATTATCGAAACGGAGGACGACGCTCTTGACGAGCTGGAGCGCATTTCCAACTCACTTGTCCGCCTTCGCCAGCAGATCAAGCGAAGCTATCTGCCAGGCATTCCCGATCAATTGAAGTACATGTTCGAGGAAGTCGTGCTGACTTTGGCACGCGTCAAAGCCGTAATGGAGCAATACCGCTACGATCTGGAAGAAGTGGCGATTCTCGTCCAGGACGCCTCCGATCAACTGGCGGAGACCGAACAAATGACGGAGCGAATCATCTCTACGTGCCAGTTGGCGGAAGGCGCGATCCAGTACACCAATCGCTACCGCCGCCAAAACCGCCAAGTGAACGAATTGCTGACCAAGGCAGAACAGGCATTCAGGCAGCTTTCCTTTGCGGAAGCCTACCAGTTGGCGGAGGAAGCGCGCCTGGTGATCGAGGGCGCGCCGGAAGAAGAGGAACCGTCTGGCTGGCTGTTGCGTCGCAAGAAAAAGGGGTGAGCAGCGGGACATGCTCTATCCCCTTTTCCTCCTCGCCGTAGGTGTGCTGCTGATGCTGCAGCCTCGGACCAAACGATGGCAAAATCGGCTGCGAATCCACTTTCAAGGCAACGAGCAGCGGGTGAAGCAGCGGGCGAATACGTTTTTTCTGTTGGGATTCGCGTTTGTTTTGGCAGGATTGGCGTATTTGTACAGGCTTGTCGTCTGACAGTGGCACGTAACAAGTAAAGGAGCAAGCGGATGGTTGCGCTGATCGATGGCGCGTCATCCGTTTTTATTTTGCAACAGCTGTCTGCCATGTCATTTTTGCACACTCGCCGCGAGCCTGCATGATCGAGACGCCACTGAAAACCAGGTATGGTATGATGAGGGAAAAAACAATCGTGCAAGGTGGTCGATCCAGATGAAGATAGCATTTTTATCCGATATTCATGGCAATGCGGTTGCGCTCGAGGCTGTACTTGATGACATACAAAAGCAGAAAGTGGACCGGATTTGTGTGCTGGGGGACATCTCCTACCGCGGACCGGAACCAAAGCGCGCCTTGGACATGGTCCGCGCACTCGGAGCGTCCGTCATCAAGGGCAATGCCGACGAATGGACCGTGCGGGGAGTGCGAGCGGGAGAAGTGCCGGAGACGATGCGGGAGATGATGAATCGGGAGCAGCAGTGGACTCGCGCTGGATTGACCGACGAAGATGTGGCCTGGCTGGACGCCTTGCCTTCAGAGCTGGTCGTGTCTGTTTCGCCGACACAGTCCATCCACGCCTTCCACGCGACGCCGGACAGCCTGTTTGAGATTGTTTTGCCCGACAAACCGACAGACGAACTGCGCGACAAACAGATGTCTGCTCACGA
Source organism: Brevibacillus sp. TJ4 (assembly GCF_044627595.2). NCBI lineage: Bacteria > Bacillati > Bacillota > Bacilli > Caryophanales > Paenibacillaceae > Brevibacillus > Brevibacillus sp. TJ4. The sequence goes on from NZ_CP185865.1 coordinate 1,195,079, forward strand.
TGCGTCCATCTACATATACGCGCATATCCATCTTCCCTTTGTCCGCTATATCGGGGGAAAATGTCTCGTAAATATCGGCAGTGTCGGCCTTCCGTTTGACGGACTGCCCCAGGCTTCTTACGCGATCGTGCAAGCAGAGGCAAATCGGCACCGGGTATCGATCGAACGGGTAGCCTATGATGTGGAACGGGTTGCAAAACAATACGAGGAGTCGGGATACCCGAACGCAGAAACGATGATCCGGGTCATCCGTAACGCGACCAGCCCGTTCGGAAAGTAGCGAACGGGCTGGACAGCGGAAGCAGGGGATTGGATAGGGTGGAACGGACGGGGGTACCTACCTGGTCAAACTCCCCATTTCCAAGGCGAGCTGCGCACTGCTGGTGCCTGCAGCATGACCGGAAGAAAAGGCGATGGTTATGTTGTACCCGCCTGTATGGGCGTGGACATCCATCACCTCGCCAGCGAAAAAGAGCCCAGGCATCAGCTTGGATTGCATCGTGCGCGGATCGATTTCCTTCACACTGACGCCCCCTCCGGTGATAAACGCTTCTTCCAGTGACAGAGTCCCGGTGATCGTCAGCGGGAACGCTTTGATCTGTTTGGCCAGCAGCGCCCAATCCTGCTTGCGCATATGGCTAAGGGTCGTATCCTCGGCAATCCGGGAGTGGGAGAGCAGGAGCGGAATCATCCGTTCCGGGAGATAGCCCCTCAGTACGTTTTTCACCGCTTTTTTCGGGTTTTCCTCGAGCATGCGCCAGCTTTCGGCTGCAATCTCGTCAACCGATTTGTCAGGCATCAGATCGAGGATCAGAGAGAGCGGGATGTCGCCGTACTTTTTTCGCGCGGTCGATACGTAATGTCCCATTCGCAGGGCAGCGGGACCAGAAAGGCCAAAGTGCGTGAAGATCATGTCGCCTTCCTGCGTGTTGATCTTTTTGCCGTTCGGAGCGAACAGCGTCATCTCGATCTCGCGCAAGGACAGCCCTTGCAGTGATTTGTCGCGGATAAACGGATCGTCGGCGACGAGCGGTACTTCGGTCGGGTACAAATCGGTGATGGTGTGCCCGGCTTCCCGAGCCCAGGCGTAGCCGTCGCCTGTCGAACCGGTCTGCGGCACAGAACAGCCGCCGACGGCAATCACCACACACGGAGCGGTCAGCGTATCCCCGGTACGCAACCGGATGCCGGCTACTCTCCCGTCCTGATACAGCACTTTCTCCACAGATGTGTGCAGGCGAATCTCGACTCCCTGCTCTTTGATTTTGTCAATCAGCGCCTGGGCTACCGTCACTGCCTTGTCGGTGACGGGAAACATCCGGCCGCGGTCTTCTTCCTTCAAGGCCACACCCAAGTCTTCGAAAAAGCGAATAATCTCCCGGTTGCCAAACTGGGACAGGGCACTATACATAAACCTGCCGTTCCCCGGCATTTGCTTGATCAGTTCGTCCAGTTCCTTGGCGTTCGTCACATTGCATCTGCCGCCGCCGGATATAATCAGCTTGCGTCCCAGTTTGCCGCCTTTTTCCACCAGGCAGACACGGGTGTTTTTGGCGGATGCTGCAATCGCCGCCATCAAGCCGGCTGTTCCCCCGCCGATAATCAGTACATCGTAGTCGTAGGCTGTATGGTTCATCTGTCGCAATCGTCCTTTTTTGCTAGGGTCTTCATTTCGCTCCCATTGTACCATACGTCAGCAGTCGTCTGCCTGTTGCTCAGCGACGCTCCAGTACAGTCGCAAGCGGCTGTTTTTCGAGGACGTAATGGACCACGTCGGAATCGCGGAGCAGATTGGTGACGATGTACCCTTGGGCAATGCGGGCCTGGAATACTTCGCTCGTCATCTCGCGCCATGCGGTCGCAGCTCCGAAGTCAGCCTGCTTGACTTTCTGGAAATGAGCCGGCACAGGGATGAGCAGTACAGGTTCCTGCTCGCTGTCCACGATCCCGGTCGGATGCGGGAGATCACCCACGAGCTTGTAGTGGAGCAGGGAAGGAGCCCCGGCCGTGTCACAGGTGTAGGGGACTCCCTCCCGATAGCTTTTCACCCGCTCGCTGTCGATAAACCACTCGACGAGAAAACGGTCCGTAGGCAAGCCGCGATTGAAGACATCGTTCATCTCGCCGTAGCAGTTGGGCAGGTAGGTGCGAACGACACCGCCCAGTTTGGCAATATTCAGAAAGCCGTTCACGCTCTCCAGCGGATCGTACGTCCAGGTGATTTTGCTGTGCTGGCGGCGGATCGCCTCGTCAAGCTGCAGCCATTTCATCTGCACGCCCAGACCTTGCTTTCGGTATTCCGGCAAAAAGCCCATCATATGCGAGCAAAGATGCGGTTGCCCGTCGGTATAGCCGGGAAAGCTGTACAAAAAACCGATCATGGTATCATCGTCAAACGCGCCAAGAAAGATGCCGCCGAATTTGGCAAAAGTGAGTGTCAGTTGAAGCGGAATGGGTGCCTCGCCAGCCCACACAGTCGATTCTATTTTCGGTAGCTGCTCCAGATCTTGTGTCGTTGTCAATGCTCGAAACGTAATCGTCATGCCGTGATTCCTCCCGCTGTACATGGTCTTATGTATTCCTTCATTCGGGACAGGGTTCGCTGATTCCTGCTAAAAACCGACATGTTGGTTGCATCTCGCAGTTCGGGTACGTGATAATAGAAGCGTAATACGTATTTGAGAGAGGATAGAAGAGGAGTGGCTTGCCATGAATGCGGTCTTGCTCTACACACGTCAAATCGACGAGGCCACATCTTTTGAATTCAATGTGTTTGACAACCAGTTTGCGACAGAAAACCTGGCTGTGCGCAAAGTGCTGATGTCGATGATGGAAGCGGTGCACGAGCGCTTGGACCGGCTGCTGGTCGAGTACAACGACAGCATGCTCGCAGAAAAGCTGGGAGCGCGTCGAGCAGCAGAGATCCTGCGCTCATTGGGCGGCACCCAGGAAAACATGCGAGAGAATCAGGAAAACGGCATCGTCATCAGCCGCTTTTTTGAAACGGAGTTCACGGAGGAGAAATACGCCTTCTTCTACAATATGACCGATATTGCCCAGCTTCCGCATTACCGGATGAAAGAGGGAGAGGCGGATCGAGTCGTATTTTACTACAGCCGCTACTTGCAATTGATTGCGCCTGACGAGAAGAGCGCTGAAAAGTTTCTGGCCAGGCTGTCCGATTTCTCTCTGCCGTACAAGCTCGTCCCGATTCCGTAACAGGTAAGCAAAAAGCCGTGTTGCTCCGTCATCCAGGAGCAACGCGGCTTTTTTGGTGCGTGCGCAAACGATCAGGTGGACGGACGGTTCGGTCCCTCCAGCTTTTTGTCGCCGTAGCCAGGTGCATCATTTTGAACCGATTTTGGCTGGTGGTTTTCCTCCTGGTGGAGAGTCCCAGCGGAACGGTTTTGCTTGTCTTCTTTCACGAGTCTGCCTCCTTTCTTCCTGTATGTAGGCGGCTGCAATGGAATTCGTGTGCTAGCGTGCGCCTGCCCGGTTCCCCAGACGGGTCGGAGGCTTGTCCGGGACAGGAGTTCCCTTGCCGTGGCGAGGCATGGCGTAGAGGGCAAACAGGCCGAGCACTGCCACCAAGAACAGTGTGGCCAGTCCGTAGGTGATCCACGGGCCTTTGCTGCCGACTCCGCCCAGCTTCTCCACCATCGTGCCGCCGATGCTCGTCCCCAGGGCTGTACCGATGCCCGCAACGAAATTGGAGAAGCCAAAATACGCTCCCAGCAACTCTGTCCGGGAAAAATGGACGACCAGGGTGTCTTGTACGGGCATCATCAGCATTTCGCCCAAAATAAACAGCAGCCCCGCACCGCTTAGCGTAAAAAAGTGATCCGCCCAGCCGAGTACAGTCAACCCGCTGCCGATAAAGAGGATGCCGATCGTCAGCGATAGGTACGGATTGATTCGTTGCAGGACGAAGCGGGAGATCAACCCCTGGAACAACACGACGCTCGAAGAGTTGATCGTCCAGATCAGACCGATCATCGTCGCTGTATGCAGTACGTGCTCCCCGCGCAGCGGCAGCACGAGAGCGAACTGTCCGTAGAGCGCCCAGACGAGCAGCATGATCCCGGAAAAAAACAGGTAGCTGCGATGGCTTACGATGCGTCTGTACTCGCTTAACGGTCGTCGCCGCTCGTTGGGTCTGGCCAAAAGGCGATCAGCGGGCAGGCGCAGCAGCGTGAACACCGCGAGGATACCGAACACGAGTGCAGAGATGAGAAAGGGCTGTCTGTTCATCGAGGTCAACCATGTAATGGTCAAACCGGCAACAATGATCGCCGCATGGGCGGCAATTCCCCGCCAGGAGAAAGCGGCGGTACGCTGGGCTGACGTGACCCTGTCGGCAATCAGCGCTTTCAGTGTAGGTGCCAGCAGCCCTGCGCCCAGGCCGTTTAGCGAAGAAGCCAGCAAAAACAGCAGAAAGCTGTCGGAAAAATGGTAACCGGTCATGGCGACCCCTTGCAAAATCGCCCCCCAGACGATGATGAGACGCCGTCCAAAGCGGTCGGACAAGGGGCCGCCGAGCAGGCTCCCTGCCAGAGAAGCGATGCTGCCCGCTCCGAGGACAAGACCTACCTGAGAGAGTGAGAGCATCCGTACCTTTTGCATAAGCACCGGGAAAACGGGGATGACCAGATAGGTGGCCAGATGCATGAAAAAAACGAGAACCAATAGCTGGATGTACGATTTGTTGCGCCACAGCGAACCTGTCGAGACTTCCATGATCGTCTCCTCTCTGTTCATCTCTCACGTAGTATGGATGGAACAGGAGTCACTCTATGCATCGCCTTGGGTACGCGTGGAAAATCGGGGAAACAGGCAGCTATCCAATCCAACGGGCTGTTTTCGACATATACCTATGCTAGGAAGGCGTGGGGCTGAGGAAACAAGGAGAGGTTCTAGTCTTGCGAAAGGAGGACGAAGATGAAAGGTTATTTCAACCAGGATCTTGAGGTTGTGATCTGGATCGTTGTCATTATCTTTCTCCTCTCCATATTTTTCGATGAAAGGGTAGATTGAAATGAGCCCATACCGGCGTATTCGCGGATTGAGCAACTACTACAAGTCCAATGAGGGCTTCAAGGAGTGGGTCCGGCAGAACGACCAGTGGTTTCAAAAAAATCCCGACGTGTTTTCGCAGCTTATGCGCAATCCGAAAATGGTCAATCTGTTCATGGACTACCTCGCGACAAATTCACCACTGATCGAAAAAAAGCTCGGCAGAATCGCCAGAAGGCGGAACAGACGGGGACGGCAAACCTGAAAGGAGGCGGGTGGCCGTCCCTTTTTTGCTGCCCGCGATGCGCAGTTTTTCGCCCGGGGTCATCATAATTGCCGGTCAAGCTGCGTAGGGATGTACCATACGCAGGACAATCTGGAGGTGAAGCAATGATGGCGCAGTTTGTGCTAACCTTTTTCGTCGCTTTTGGCATTGTCTTGGGTGGCTCTCTTTCCGGGGGACTGGGATCGTTTCTGACCGCGAAACCTCCGCTTTTGTCGATGGACCAACTGGCAGATCAGTTGAAAATCTGGGGAATCGTAGGAGCGCTGGGAGGCACGTTTGACTCGTTTTTGCAAATAGAAAAAATACTGGTCGGGAATTTTTCGCCTGTCGTAAAACAACTGGTGATGATCATAGTCGCCTTCTGGGGCGCGCATATCGGGACGATCTGTGTCCAGTGGCTGATTCAGGTGCGCTCATGAGCGGAAAGGTATGGAAAGGCTACATATCCATGTTTGTCATTGGCAGTCTGATCGGCGGTGCAACGATTTTGTTCGTGTACGGCCGCGAGATGGAAGAAATGATGCTGTTGACCAAAAGCATGGAGATGCAAAACAAAAAGCTGTACGAGGAAAACCAGAGCCTCAAGCAAAGCCAAAACGACTCGCGGAAAAAGCAGGAGGCCATAATTGAGGAAATCCGCGTCTCTGTACTCGATCCCAAACCGCATCCGACCATCGAGGTTCAGGTCGTCGAACAGATGGAGAAAGACCTCGCCTCGCTGAAAGAAAAGAAAATTGAGCAGGTGGCCGAGGTGCACCAGGTGCTGCACGAGATGCTGCGGCGGCGTGAGTACGTGCTCTCCGACGGAACGATGGCGGAGGTGCGGGTCAGGACAGTCGTCATCGGTCGCACCCTTCATTTGTTCGTAACGGCTGAAGTAAAGAAAGAAGAAGCGTGGAACAAGGTGGCACGAAACTTTCTTTTTCTTGAGCCGTATATTCAATCGAATCCGCATTGAGTATGGAATACGGGAAAAGGAGAGTTTTGGATATGTCATTGTTTAAGAAAATGCTGGCGAGTGTCGGCATCGGATCAGCACAAGTCGACGCCCGTATGGAAGAGGACAGCTTTGTTCCGGGCGATCTGGTAAAAGGAGAGGTCCACATTACCGGCGGCGACGTGGCCCAGGATATCGACGAAATTTATATGTACGTGATTACCCATTACGAGCGGGAGCACCAGGACAAGAAAGTGAAGGAAGAATGTACCCTGCTCAAGTACCGCCTGAGTGAAAGAATTTCGCTTGCGCCTAAAGAGCATGTCGTTCTGCCATTTTCTTTTACACTTCCGTACGAGACGCCGCTTACGATGGGACGCCAACCGGTATACCTGCGGACTGGACTCGACATCAAAAATGCACTCGACCCGGGCGATTCCGACTTTATCGAGGTTCGTCCCCATCCGCTGATGAGCAAGGTGCTTGATGCGATTCAGTCCATCGGGTTCCAATTGTACAAGGTGGATTGCGAGCACAACCGCCGTCTGGGTCGCGTGTATCCGTTCGTCCAGGAGTTCGAGTTCCGTCCGGTCGGACCATTGCGCAGCCGGATCGAGGAACTGGAAGCGATCTTTTTCCTCGGGGCAGACGGCCTGGAGATTTTGCTGGAAGTGGACAAACGGGCGCGCGGCTTCCTGGGTGTGTTGGAGGAAGCCTTTAACCTCGATGAGCGTTACGTCCGTTTTCGTCTGGACAACGCCGATCTGTCGCGTTCTACCAGCGAAATCGCTCATCACATTGAACGACTCATTCTTTCGCAAATCCGGTAATAGTATGAAAACGAAAACTGCCTGTTTGCCAAGCGGGCAGTTTTTTTCGTCGGAACTTTCATTTCCAATGTTTCGATTATGATGTATATACCTGGATTTTTCTGACAATACTGAGAGCATCAGAGAATCCAAGGAGGAAAATCATTGATGAATTTATTGGAAAAAACAAGAAAAATTAATGTAATGTTGCAAAAAACGATGGGAGGAAGTGGCGTCGGCTATCAGGATTTGGCGAGGCTGCTGTCCGATGTTATCATGGCCAACGTCTACATCATTACCGCCGACGGAACGATTCTGGGCAGCGGAATGCACCAGGAGTTTTCACTCAATCAGGATGAGCGCAAAGGCAATGTGCTGTTGGAGGAGATGAACAGCAGGCTTCTGGAGGTCAATCAGACGATGGCCAACGAACCGATTCACAGCCCGTACAGCATGGTGCCAAACGAGCTTCGCTCCGTATTTCCGCAAATGATGACGACTGTCGTACCGATCAGCGCGGGAGGCAGCCGTCTGGGGACACTGGTATTGCTTCGCGCCTATGGCTTGTTTGAGACGGAGGATCTGATTCTCGGTGAAATCGGCGCGACGGTGATCGGCATGAAGATTGTGCGTCAGCGTACCGAGCAGATTGAAAACGAGGTTCGCGACAAAACCTTCGCCAAGATCGCCCTTTCTTCGCTCTCCTACAGCGAGCAGATCGCCATCGAAAAAATCATGGAGCAATTGGACGCCAAAGAAGGGCTGCTCGTCGCCAGCCAGTTGGCCGATCAGGCGGGGCTTACGCGCTCGGTCATCGTCAATGCGCTGCGCAAACTGGCCAGCGCTGGTGTTCTCGAATCACGCTCGCTCGGTATGAAGGGCACCTACATCAAGGTGTTGAACGACAAGTTCCCGGCTGAGCTGGCGAAGTGGAAAACGTCATAACGATTGGTTAAAAAGGGGCTGCCTCCAGTCTGAACGGGACTGAGGCAGTTCTTTTTTTCATGGGATGAAAAGACAAAAACAGACTATGTTCGACAAAAATATTTGAATATTCGGCACAATATAAAGTACAATTTCCGTATGACTACATTTTAGAAGGGACGAGTTCATGGTGAAAATTGAGCGTGTAGAACTGCAACGCCTGAACATGCCGATGCGTTTTCGCTTCGAGACCAGCTTTGGCAGTACACAGATGAAGGATTTTATCCTGGTTAGCGTATATGGAGATGGCGTAGTCGGGTACGGAGAAAGTGTTGCCATGCCAGATCCTCTCTATAATGAAGAGACGACGGATACAGTATGGGGAATTTTGGAGCAGTTCTTGATCCCCCGTCTGCTCAGCGCACAGCCTCAAACTCCGGACGAGGTACGTGAGCTCTTTGCGCCGATCCGCCGGAACAACATGGCCAAGTCGGCTCTGGAGGGCGCGTTTTGGGATTTGTACTGCAAGCAAAAAGGGATTTCGCTTGCCAAGGCGCTCGGAGGTGACAAGACGGAAATCGACGTGGGTATCAGTATCGGGATTGAGCCGTCTGTAGATGACGTTTTGGAAAAAGTGGGACTAGCTCTCGAACAGGGGTATAAAAAAATCAAGGTCAAAATCAAGCCGGGTTTTGATGTGAAGGTCGTGGAAGGAATTCGCAAACGCTTTGGCGACGATGTTCCCCTGATGGCGGATGCCAATTCGGCCTATACGCTGGCGCATATCGATCTGTTGAAAGAGCTGGACCAGTACGGGCTGATCATGGTCGAGCAGCCGTTGGCCCACGATGACATCATCGACCACGCCAAGCTGCAGGCGGAGATGAGCACACCGATCTGCCTGGACGAAAGCATCCACACGGTGGAGGACGCCCGCAAAGCGATTGAACTGGGAAGCTGTAAAATTATCAACATCAAGATCGGTCGGGTCGGCGGACTGGCGGAAGCAAAGGAGATGCACGACCTTTGCCAGGCCCATGGAATTCCCGTCTGGTGCGGCGGCATGCTGGAAGCAGGCGTAGGACGTGCGCACAACGTGGCGATTACGTCCCTGCCCAACTTCACGATCCCGGGAGACACCGCAGCGGCCAGCCGTTACTGGGACGAAGACATCACCACGCCAAGCATCGAACTGATCGCGCCCGGCAAGCTCGCTGTGCCGGATGGGCCGGGTATTGGCTACGAACTCAATCACCAGGCGGTAGGCAAATACGTGATCCGCTCATCCAATTTCCGGCCGTAACCAACCACCGGCAGCTTCGCCAGCCAACCGGAGCAAAGCAATGCAAAAAACGACGCACAGGCAGTCAACAGGCTGCTACGGTGCGTCGTTTCGCATTTTTCGGAAGCCTTAGGATGACAAGGGCGTATACTGCTTTGCCTCCGAACTCGTCTTCCCGGTCCAATCGGGATGCTGTTCAGCCCGCCGAAACTCGCGGAACAAGTACAAGCTGAGCGAAAACAGACTCATCGCAATTCCCCCTGCGAGCATCAAAAAGGCCGGAGTGATCCATTTGTTTACCAATAAAAGCGAGCAAAGGGAGTAGCTGACCGGTCCCATGCCGATAGACATCAGCGAGATCAGTGACATCACCCTACCCAGCAAATGACCGGGGACGATGCTCTGAATATAGGTAATTATGGGAACATTGGTCATGCTGATCATCAGGCCGAGTACGGTCATGGCGACCATGCCGAACATCATATGCTCCATGAAGTACAGGGAGCTTGTCGCCGAACCGGCGAGGCAGAGCAGGAAGGGAAGCAGCATGAATTTTCCCCGGAATGCCTTGAAAAAGCCGGCGATGGCGCCTCCCGCGATCATGCCGATGCCCATCATCATGCCCAGCGTGCTGTAATCGGTGCCTTTCCAGTCCAAGTCCTTGACCAGCAGCGGAAGGCCCATGTTGATCGGTCCGGAAAACACCATGTTGATCATCAGGGTAGTACCGAGGAAAATGCACAGGATGGGAACGGAAAACGAGTAGCGTACTCCGCTCAGAATGTCTTGCAAAAAGGCTGTTGGCTGCTGCGTTTTGGCAGGGGAGGCTTGTGCTGATTCGGGAGCTGTCCGCAGCCGCAGGGCGAAGAGGGAGACCGCCCCGGCAAAAAAGGACAGAGCCAGTGCGGCGAACATCAGCGGGTACGATTGCGTGCGCATCAGCAGCGCGGCAGCAAGCGGGCCGCAGACCATGCTGAACTGTTGGGAAATCTCCATCATGCTCGTCGCTGCGGGCAGTTGCTCGCGCGGAATCAGCGAGGGCAGGATCGAACTGCGCGCCGGCCAGAAAAAGGCGTCGACCGTACCAAACAAAAAGGCGGTCGCGTACGTGGTATATGCAAGCCATCCGCCCGTATCCGTCAGCATGACCGCACTGAAAAAAAGCAGAATCAAACCGCGCACCGCCATCGAGGAAAACAAAATCCATTTGCGGCTCCAGCGGTCGGCCGCGACTCCGCCGACCAGCATGAACAGCACGCGGGGAACGGCAAAACAAACGAGCGTCGTCCCGAGCATCGCTTCCGAACCCGTCACATCGACGATATACCAGGAAAGCAGAATCATAAATGCGCCATCCGCCAAGGCAGACAGGATCGTGCCGCACCAAAGCCGCGCAAAGCTCTGGTTGCGCCAAAGTGACATTGTCATCTCCGGCTTATTTGTCATATTCCGGATCCCCTCCTTGTTTTCGCTTTACGACGAATTTGTCGGACCAATGCTTGTAGTCGCTGGGCGGATGCTCGTAGCCGTCCGGCAATGTTTCGTCTGTTGCGACGTAGTAGCGCTCGTTGGTCATAAACCCGACGCTTACCATGTAAAAGTTTTCTTCCAACGCTTCCGCCTCGCCAGCCTGCACCCGGGCATCATACCGCTTTTCGATTTCTCCCAATTCATCGAGCAGCAGCTTGTATTTTTCCAGCCACTGCTGAATTTCTTCACGCGGGGCTGCAATCTCCGAGCTGACCGCAATCGCTGGTGGTCTTTTGCTCTTGTCGGCAAACTGCAAAAACGATTCTTCCGGGGCGCTGTACAAGCGGGTGATGCCGCTGCGCAAATGATTGAGCATGACTTCCTGCAGCAGCAAAGTATCTTCTTGCAGGGACGGGAGCAAATCATCGCTGACTTTGAAATCGTAAGCGACAGCGCGGAAAAATTTTTGCACGATGCCGTTTTTTTCTTCCGTCCGGACTACATGGACAAAGCCATACTGCTCCAATTCCTTCAGATGGTAGTGGACCTTGGAAGGAGAGAGTGAGAGCAGTGTAGCCAACTGCTTGCCGGTGTACTCTGCCTGCACCAGCCGGTTCATAATGTCCAGCCGCAGAGAATCGCTGATAGCTTTCAACTGGTCCAGTGTTTCGATCACGAGGTAGCGCTTCACAGGGAACAACTCCTTTTTGAAATAGCTAAACGTACGATCATAGCAATACGTTCAATTTTATTTGAACGTATTGTAACAGTAAATCTCGTGTGCAGGCAAGAGCAATTTTTCCAGTTTCTTTCTTTTTATTTTGAAAACTTAATCATTGAAAAAGTATAAAAAGTTACATACAATGTGTGGAAACAGACAGGAAGCAGAAAGAAGGGTAGTACATGAAGGAACTGTGGCGGAAACGATCGTTTCGCTGGTACTGGCTGGGGTTGTTCCTGTCCGGGCTGGGCGATCAGATGGGCTGGATGGCGCTTAGCTGGGGGATTATGCTGCGGACGAACTCTCCGGCAGCGATGGGTGGAATAATCCTCGCCTACACGCTGCCGGCGGTGTTTGCTGGCCTGGTCGCGGGGGTGTTGCTCGATCGCTACGAACGAAGACGGCTCATCGTCATCGACAACGTGCTGCGCGCAACGATTTTCGCCGTTTTGTTTATCCTGCTGCAAATGGAGACGGTCCCTTTGTTTGTCATATACGTGCTCGTCGTGCTAGCCGGGATGCTGTCGCCGCTCAGTTCGGCAGGAGCGCAAACGATGCTGCCGACACTTGTCTCGGAGCGACATTTGCTGACAAAGGCAAATGCTGTCATGGAGACGCAGTGGCAGATGGTCTACTTGGTCGGTCCGGCAGCAGCAGGTGTGTTGATCGGGTGGCTGGGCTTTGCCCATGTCCTGCTGCTGGATGCTCTCGGCTTTTTGCTGTGCGCAATCTGTTTTTCCCGCCTGCCCGGACAAGTACCGGATCGATTACAGAAAAAAGCGGGGGAGCAGCAACCGTCCTTTGGCATATACATGCGCGAGCTGCTTGGCGACATCCGCTTTGGCTACCGGTTTGTGTTCGGCCGCAAGCAGATGCTTGTGCTCATTTTCTTTACGTTTTTCTTCAATATGGCGTACGGGCCGTTCGAGGTGGCGCTGCCCTTGTACGCCAACGAGGATCTGCGCGTTGGCGCGGAAGGTCTGGGGCTGCTCTGGTCTTCCCTTGCAGTCGGAGCGCTGCTCGGATCGATGCTGTTTGCTGCCGTCCCGTGGAAAATTCCGACCGGAACGACATTGGCAGCAATTATTGTCATCTGGGGACTTGCGACACTGCCGCTCGCCCTGTTTACGCGACTGGACATCGCGCTTGTCGCGATGGGGATTGCCGGTCTCAGCTTTTCACCGTACAACATCCTGTACCGCAGCTATTTGCAAAGGCAGGTGCCCGACGAACTGCTGGGGCGAGTCTTGACCAGTATTCGCACGATTACCGGAACAGGCATGCCGGCGGGAGCAGCAGTGTCCGGCTTGTTGATTCCGTACGTTGGCGTTTCAGGGTTGTTCATGCTTGGTTCTTTCGCCTGTATGGCGGTGGGACTGCTGGCTTTTTTCCTCTTGCGGGGGGTAGAACAAGCGCCTTCACTTCCGGTTGAGTAACGGAGCGAAGAGCTGCCTGAGCCGATAGGGCAAGACCGTGTAGAGCAGCGAAAGGGTGCCCAGCGATTTGGGCAGCGCCAGCTCCGGCTGTTTGTTTTCGACTGCTTCGCCAATTTTCGCTGCTGTCTGTTCCGGGTCCAGCAAATAGCGGCTTACCTTGCCGCGGTATGCGCCCGTCTGATCGGCGTGATCGAGAAAAGGCGTGTCGATCGGACCGGGCATGACACAGGTGACGACGATTCCCGTCCCCGCCAGTTCATGCCGCAAGCCTTCGGAAAAACGGATCACAGCCGCCTTGCTCGCCGCGTAGACCGATGCTTTCGCTGTCGCGACAATTCCCGCCAGTGAAGCAATATTGACGATATGTCCGTGCCCTCGCTCCAGCATCATCGGCAAAAAAGCCCGTGTCGTATAGAGGACGCCGGCGATATTGGTCTGCAAGGTCGCTTCCAGCTCGTCCGCGCTCATCTCTGCAAACGGCTTGAAGGAGGCTGTGCCTGCGTTGTTGTACAGCAGATCGCAGCGGCCAAACCGGGACCGGACCCAATCGGCAAACTGCCCGATTGCCTCCCTGTCCGTGACGTCCAGGGAATAGTGGTGCAACCGTTCGCGGATGTGCCGCTCGTGGCCGTACAGATCCGCCGGGACAAAACGCCGGCTGGCGATGATGACCACATCTCCTTTTCCGAGGTGCAGTCGGGCCAGCGCTTGTCCCAAACCGCCGGAAGCGCCGGTAATGACGACGATGCGGGGAGAGATCATCGTGATTATCTCCTTTCTTTATGGTGGTATCGCTTGCTAGTTCCACCGGGTAATGGCTCCCGCCGGAAAAGTATAACCGCTCGGCATAATGTGAAGGATAGCCCCAAGGGGGTGATTACGCATGCCACAAGTCAATTGCAGTGTATCCAACTGTACGTTCTGGGAGCAGGGAAACAAATGTGCCGCGGAAGAAATCCTCGTGGAGATCGACGCGCATGCAAGGCAAAATCTGTCCGTGGAGTTTGCCGGTGAATACGGCGGGGGAGACGATACGGACACTCATCACAAGGACAAGGCTTCCACGTCGTCCGAGACCTGTTGTCTGACGTTCAAGCCGAGAAAGTCTGCACAAAAATAGCAATTGCCTGGAAAAAAGGCGTATCTCCCGCATGAAGGCGGTGCAGATACGCCTTTTCAATTGCCGTGTTACACGAAAGTCTGTTCAGGGAACAACAGCTTTACCTTATCCCGCACCTCATCCCAGCTCGTGACCCGGTGGATGAGATCCGGCAGGCTGCCCTGGTTGTACGGTGTGTCGAACAGAAATACCGGAATTCCCAGTTCTGTGGACAACTGCAAGGCGTTTTCCAGCCTGTCTTCCAGGAAGAGATCGACTTGCCATTTCTGTGCTGCTGCCAGTTTGTCATGGGTGCCGACCAGATCGATGGCGTGATGGGGGATGTCGTGGCGGCGGAACCAGTTTTCCGTCACCTGAATATGCCGCTCCTCCCGTGCGCTGATGTAGACCAGCTTGTACAGCGAAAACCAGTGCCGCAACACTTGGTCAGCCGTACCGTGGACTGGTGCTTCGTCGTACAGCCGTTCGCCGTACTTGTCCAGCCAGTCTGCAAATTCCTCGTCAGTAATCTTGTAAACATTCGCTAAATTGTATTCGTAGCAATCCTCATAGCGCAAATCTTTTCCAAAGCATTCATTCATCAAAGGGACAATACTGCTGGGTGAAGTTACAGTACCGTCAATATCTATGCCAATGATTGGGGTCTTCGTCGCTTTCATCCTCTCGCCTCCAGTTTAAATTGTACACCCAAGGCAGAGACTAAAGCTACTTCCTTCACCAACAAATCCTTTTCCAAAAAAGGGGCTGAGCATGCCATGACGGACCAAGACGAACGTATGACTGCGAAGCGCGAGGAAGAGACCGGTTTTTCCGAGAGGGCAAATCTGGAGGATACGGAATTTGCTGCGGATACGTGGACCCGCGCTGTGTTCAATACAGAGGGGACCACGCCGGAAAAAGGCAACGGGTACGATTCGAACAGCCGGACGAATCGCTACACGGGCGAACTGGTAGGTGAGGAAGCGGAAGTGACAGGACAGCCTGTCAATACGGTACCAGGCCGTTTGGAGGCAGTAGATCGAGGGTATAATCCGGGTGTCGACGACGCGCTCGGTGACGACCGGGTGGAGGCTTCTGCCGAGGTTGCCGAGCCACCTCACTACTCGCTGCGTCAATCGGCTGACCGTGAAGAAAGAAGGGAACGCCCGGAAAACGGCACGTCCGGTGTCGGGGTAACAGGACTGGTCTTGTCCATCCTGTCCTTGTTTCTGTGGCCGTACCTGTTGGGAGCCGTAGGGATCGTGCTTGGCTACATGGCGTATCGCCGCAATGCGAAAACTCTTGGGGCCTGGGCGATGATTATCGGGGCTATTGCCATTGTGGGCGCCCTGCTCATCTACCCGTTCTTTACGGCCCGCTAACCAGCCGATCCCTTCCCGAAAAAGGGGTATTCCCGACGTCCATGTACTGCCGGACAAAGGGATGCCCCTTTTTCCTCTTTATTTGTACAGATTGGAGACAAACGGTGTAGTCGCAGCCAGCACCGCCTGGCAAAACACGTCTGCGCGGCGGACGCGATCCTGTGTCAACAAGCCGTACGCTCCTCCCTGCTGATTGCTGCCAGTGGTGCCGCTCCACTCGTCGATGACGCTGCCAAGAGCGATTCCTTCCTGGACGATTCGCTGTACCGCCTGTTGCGGGACGGGAAAGCCAAGCCCTTTTCCCAAAAACAATCGCTCGCCATCCCAGGCAGCGCATATGGAGATCAGGTACCACTGTCCGGTAAAGGTCTCTTCAAAAGCGAGCCCGCCCTCCAGCCCGAGCCCGATCTGGCAGTGCGGCAGCTGGTCCAAGGCGGCCTTGGCGCGGTTGATCGCTCCCCGGATTGTCTCTTCCTCGGACATCGGCTGATCCGCGACGCCTGATGGAACCTGACAGCATTCCGGTTCCACGCCGGTTGCCTGGAATACTGCAGCACGCTTCGCCTTGTTCATCGTCCCCAGGGCGTAGCGAAATTGTGAATACATCATGTTCAATCTCCTTTTTTCCATGAAAGTTTGCATCCGTAGTATATCACATGATTCGTTTTACCCACTCACGCCGAACTTGTGTTAAGATAGTCATTATAAGCAAATCGATATATGTATAAATAAAGAGGGAGTAGGAGCAGGGGCATGAAATTTACGAAATTGCATGGATTGGGCAACGATTACGTATACGTGAATTGTTTCGAAGAAAACATGAGCCGCGTAGACTTGCCTGAATTGGCCCGCAGAGTGAGCGATCGGAATTTTGGCATCGGCGGCGACGGACTGATTTTGATTCTTCCTTCTACGCGAGCTGATTTTCGCATGCGGGTGTTCAACAACGATGGGAGCGAGGCCAAAAACTGCGGGAACGGCTTGCGCTGTGTGAGCAAGTACGTCTACGACCATGGCTTGACCAAAGAGACGACGTTCACGGTGGAGACGCTGGGCGGCATCGTGACACCGGTCGTGCAGGTCGGGGCGGATGGGAAGGTAGAGCTGGTCAGCATCGACATGGGGGAGCCGCGTCTGGAGCGCTCCGAAATACCGATGACGGGAATCCCCGAGGAGTACGCCCTGGAAGAAGTGATCGAAGTCGAGGACCGGACGTTTACGATGTCGGCTGTTTCAATGGGCAATCCGCATGCAGTGTTGTTTATGGACGAGTTAAGTGACGAGACAGTGCGTTATTACGGTCCAAAAATCGAGTTCCACGAATGGTTCCCCGAGCGGACGAACGTGGAGTTTATTCAGATCGAAAATCGGCAAGAAATCTTGTTTCGCGTCTGGGAGCGCGGTTCCGGCGTAACGCTCGCCTGCGGCACGGGCGCATGTGCTGCAGTGGTCGCTGCCTGTTTGAGCGGCAAGACCGATCGTCAGGTTACCGTCCATCTGGAGGGCGGGGACCTTTTCATCGAGTGGCGGGAGAGCGATAATCGCGTCATTATGACAGGTCCTGCAACGGAAGTATTTTCTGGTGTCTTCAACGGTCCTATTCCTTATAAATAAAAGACGCTTCGTCGATACAAAAACAGCGTGCCAGTGTGCCAGAAGAGCCACACTGCACGCTTTTGCATTTTTGGCGTATATATTACCCGTTGTATACTTCGTTTAGACAAGCAACATCAGATCGTTCGCTGGTTTTGGGCGCCTTGTCCTGTTCTTTGTTCATGTTGCGAAGCTCGGCTTGCAGGCGTTTTAATTCTGCTTCCATCTGGTGTATTTTTTCTTCCATGGCTTTGGTCGTCATCGCTGCACTCTCCCTGCTGTCTTTTTCTAAATTTACAGACTATTGTAAGCTGGTGCGTAGAAGCTGTAAAGTGCCTAATTTTGGATATAGCGCTTTCATGCGAAAATTGCATGGGAGCAAAGTGTGGAAACAGGCTGCATGCTGCTATTCCGGCAAAAAAGTAGGGGAAAATAAGCAAAAGGCACGTGTTCTGCTCTAGGTACAAAGCGATCAGTCATGGTATCATGGAGCATAGATTTAGGGAGCATGCGCCCCAGGAAGGTGTTGACTGGTGATTTACTTTGATAACAGCGCGACGACGCCACCTCACCCGGATGTGATCGAGACGGTGAGGCGGGCGATGGAGGCGTATTACGGGAATCCGTCCTCCTTGCATCAAAAAGGGGTAGAAGCGGAGCAGGTCATCAAGCAGGCGCGCGCGGTTGCCGCGCAATTTCTCGGCTGCAAGCCCAGTGAGATCATTTTTACCTCTGGAGGAACGGAGAGCAACAATACAGCGATCAAGGGCGTTGCCCTGCAATATCAGACACGGGGAAAGCATATTGTGACGACACAGATCGAGCATCCCGCCGTCTACGACGTGTGCAAGCAGCTGGAGGGGCTCGGATTTTCCGTTACGTATGTGCCGGTTGATCGGGAAGGCCGTGTGAGCCTCGAAGATGTGCAGCGGGCGATGCGTCCCGATACGATTCTCGTCTCGGTTATGCACGTGAATAACGAACTGGGCACGATTCAGCCTGTCGCCGAGATCGGAAAGTGGCTGAAGCAGTTCCCCAAGGTTCTGTTTCATGTGGACGCTGTGCAGGGCGTCGGCAAGGTGCCGCTTTCTATCAAAGAAGCGGGGATTGATTTGTTGAGCGTGTCTGCGCATAAATTTTACGGACCGCGCGGAGTAGGGATTTTGTACAAGCGCGAGGGCTTGATTATCCAGCCGTTGCTGATGGGCGGCGGTCAGGAGAGCGGAGTGCGCTCGGGTACGGAAAATCTGCCGGGTATCGCGGGCATGGCCAAGGCGATCCGGCTGATGCAGGAGCTGGGTGCTGCCGAAAACACCCGTCTGGAAGGTTTGCGCGAGCAGTTGCGCGCGGGCATTGCGGACATTGAGGGATGTATCATCAATACGCCGCAGACGGGGACGGCACCCCATATTCTCAACGTGTCAGTGCCGGGCGTGAAAGCCGAAGTGCTGGTCCACGCACTGGAAGAGCGGGGCTTTTTGATCTCGACGAAATCGGCTTGCTCGTCCAAGGCGGATGAACCGAGCCGCGTCCTGACCTCGATCGGAATCGACCGCGATTGTGCGTTATCCTCTCTGCGCGTCAGCCTGGGACGGGAAAATACGGCGGAGCAGGTCGGGCAATTTGTGGTTGCGCTGCGCGAGTGCGTAGCTCAATTGCGGTCGTACATGAAACAAAAAAGCGGAACCAGATAGGAGCATAGATATAGATGAATTACGATGTGATTTTGATTCGGTACGGGGAGCTGGCATTGAAAGGACGCAACCGTGACCTGTTTGAAGAGACGCTGGCGCGCAATGTGAAAAATGTGCTGCGCTCCTTTTACAAAGTGAAGGTGCGGCGCAACTACGGGCGGATGTACGTGGAGCTGCACGGTGAGGACGCCTACGAAGTAATGGAGCGGCTCAAGCGTGTGTTTGGCATTGCCTCGTTCAGTCCGACGATCCAGGTAGACCCGGACATCGAGACGATCAAGGAGAAAGCCTTGTCCCTGATCCAGCAGATGAATCCGCAGCCGCGCACGTTTCGTGTCGAGACGCGCCGGGCTGACAAGCGCTATCCGATCCCTTCCATGGAAGTGAACCGGATGGTCGGGACGCATATTTTGCGGGCATTGCCGCAAATCAAGGTCGATGTGCATCAGCCGGAAGCAGTCGTCAATCTCGAAATCCGTACAGAGGGCACGTATGTAAGCTGCGAAACGATTCCCGGACCGGGCGGGTTGCCTGTGGGCGTGAGCGGCAAGGTGCAGCTTTTGCTCTCCGGAGGAATCGACAGCCCGGTCGCTGGCTGGATGATGATGAAGCGCGGGGTCACTCTCGAGGCGATTCATTTTCACAGCTATCCGTTTACGAGTGAACGCTCGCTGCAAAAGGTCCGCGACCTGGCGCAAAAGCTGGCCATGTGGGGAGGGACGATCAACCTCCACGTCGTTCCGTTTACGGAGATTCAGACCGCGATACGGGAAAATTGCCCGGAGGATTACCTCATTACGATCATGCGCCGCTTTATGATGCGCATCTCGGAACGCATCGCCGAACAGACCAAGGCAAAAGCGCTTGCGACCGGGGAGAGTCTGGGGCAGGTTGCCTCGCAGACGCTGGAGAGCATGGACACGATCAACAAAGTGATTTCCATTCCGCTGCTGCGTCCGCTCGTGGCCTTGGACAAGACGGAGATCACCGAAATCTCGCGCAAGATCGATACGTACGAGCTGTCCATTTTGCCGTATGAGGATTGTTGTACGATCTTTACTCCGAAAAATCCGGTTACCCGACCAAAGCCGTACGTCGCAGAGCGCTTTGAGCAGTCGCTGGATGTGGATGGACTGGTGGAGCGGGCAGTGCAGGGCACTGTGATCGAAGAAATCACGACAAAGCGGCGGGAAGAAGCTACCGATCTTTTTTAGAGCAGGACGGATCTTAGAAACAAGCAAGTCACCTGAATTCGGGGGAGGAGAAGCAGATGATT